>NZ_JAXMGC010000004.1:0-394905 GCF_046347455.1 Cellvibrio sp. | reverse complement strand
AAAATGGAACATTTCCTTCGTTGTGGTCAGGTTGACATTTTCACGACTATATTCAATTTGTCGAAACAAACTATTACAATAGTAAATATAGAATATGGTACTCGCGATACTTGTTAAAAAATAAATGCTAACCATTGCAATCAAACTGTAGCCGGCTTTCAATAGCAACACTACGAGCGCAACATCAACCAGCGTTTTACAAATAGACACGATGGCGGTTGTGTCATAACGCATATACGCATTTAAAATTCCTGGGAAAGCTTTCGATGGAAACTCAAATGCTAAGGCCATTCCTGTGATAATAATTAAAATTTGAACAAGTCTTAAGTCTTCTTGATCTTTTACGAAATATTGTGCAGCGAAACCTGCGATCAAAAATGCTATTAACACAATTACGCCAGCTAAAGCACTATATATTGCTAACGAAGTGTTAATAACTTTGTTTGCACCAACATAATCTTGTTGATGAATACATTTAGCGACGTAGCGTGTCACTGCCTGCGAAAACCCCATATCCAATAAATAATAAGCACCCGCAATGCTGCCAATACTTACCCACAAACCATAAAGATGATTACCTAGGTTATTAATAAGAAATGGCATCATGAAAAAACCAGCGAGAATGCCAACAATTGTTTTGATTACGTTGAGGCTTGCACCCCTAAGAATTAACTTGCCAGTGGAACTCATTTGGTTCTCTTTCAAAATCGTGATTAAAAATTTTCAGCAGCAGGATAATTATTGATTACTGAATAGCTCATACAGATTTCTTGCAGTTTTCATATAAGAACGCTGCAATGAAATGGTTTTAATTTGGGTGAAGCTATTGGCAATATTCGCTTTGTAATTAGCGTTCTTTCCACAGCCCGCCATAAAATCATAAACTTGGTTATTTTTCACAGCAGATTCAATTGAATAACCCAAATGCAAAGCACCGAGTGCTATTTTGGGGTAGCGGTTTTCTGCGAACCCAGATTGGAAATTGTAACGTTTCCCTAGCCATACTATGTCAAATATTACTGATACTACTTCTCCGTTCACTAAAAGGGCTTCCATAATAGGTTGCCCGCCAAGCAGCAATAGTCGCTCTTGAAAATTCCGCATAAAATCTTGCGAATCTTGCGAATAACACGGCTTTCCCCATCGACGAATATGAAACTCGTTTAATAACCTGAAGAATGCGACACACTCATGTAACGAGTACTGTCTTTGTTCAATTTCGCCGTGAGACATTAAACGCTCGCGACGGTTAAAATACTTGAGCCGAGTGCTACCCCCCAAAGACGCTAAATAATGATCAAAGTTTTCAGCACATACGTGATAAGCCGGTTCGGTCTTCCGCACATAAACACTTGCACCTAGGTTCTTGGCCAACTCCTCCGTCAAGCTTTTGTTATACGAGTCGTCGATATAATCTTGCAATAGAAATTCTTGCCAATTGATATATGCCAGATTTTTTCCCAAAGAATCTGTAGCCCCATACAAAGAAGCTAACGCCTGAATATCATTATATTCAGACCTTGGTGTTGAAACGCTAGAACAGCCCACACCCGCCAAATGAAGGCGAGTGACCGGAAGGATTTTTTTGACGAACGTTTTTTCCACATATACATGCTCGAGCGGATTTTTCCTTCCGCCTAAATCTATCAGCTCAATATTCGGATTACTGCCCCAAATATCTATCCAAGCCTGAACCCAAGCCTCAGTCCTAAACACACTTGGTGATCTGCTTAATGAGTTGTTATCCACATTCAGGTGCCATTTTTTCGAGCCAGCTGAAATAAAAATGGCTCCAATTGCGGAGCCATTTTTGCTCATATTAATTTACGTGTTACTTTTTAACTTTAGCTGCCTTTAAATGCTCGGCAATTTCCTTGTTGTCTTTTGCCAGCGCTGCAGCTCGCTCAAGAACTTCTACACCCTCAGCTATTTGACCATTTTCAACGAGAATCCAACCATAGGTGTCCAAAACTTCACCTGAGTTAGGGGCTAACTGTGCAGCCTTTTTTGCTAATTCGATTGCGCGTGAATTTTTTCTTTCGTAATACATCCACGCCAAATTGTTTAATGCGATAGGTGAGTTTGGCTCAATTTCAATCGCTTTTTCATACCACTTCATAGCTTCATCTGCTTTTTTATCATTCTGGGCATTTACCGCTTGCAGAAGTGCAGCACGATAGCTCTTAGGTAACTTCTTGCTCCAATCATTCAAATGAGCAATAGCTTCAGCTTTTTGTTGGTTTTTATCGTAATAATTGAGCAGCATTTCACCAACAAGCTCTGAGGGTTGCAATGCCCAGGATTTACGATACAAATCCAAACCTTCTTCTTTTTTATCTTCCGCAAAACGTATTACGCCCTGAAGATAGAGTCGGACATATTCGTTTTCAGCAGTGCGTGCAAATTGATCTAACAATTTTTGTGCTTCGGGAATGTTTTTCTGATTAATTTCCAGTTGTATAAGGCTGGACAAATATTGAGGGTTTTCGGGAAAAAAGTTAAGCGCCTTCAGCATGGAGGTCTTTGCTTCTGCCGGCTTATTTTGCGCTAGCAATTGCAGGCCATTAGTATGGTACATATTTGCTGCCAATTGCTTAACGTTTTCTGCTCTTCCGCTACGCTCAAGAGCATGCTCAATATATTTTACAGCTTCAGAAGTTTGCTGCTGCTCCTGAAGAATCTGTGCGAGCACCGCGGATGGTTGCCACTTGTCAGCCTTTGCATCTAGATCTGTTAAAAAAGATACTGCTTCCGGTGTACGTTTTAATTCACGCATTAAGGCATACCATTTTGCGTAGACCGGTATTTGTGTAGGGTCTTCTTTTAATAGCGTTTGCCAAGTGTTAATCGCTTTTTGCGGTTGATTTTGCATTTGATAGAGTTCAGCCAAGCCAGTAAACGCCATAACTCTTTCATTGTTATCTTTTACAGACAAAGCTTTTTCAAATGCAACCTGTGCACCAACATAATCTTTAATAACTAATTTGTACCACCCTTCAATGAAAGCCGAACGACCAGAGCCGGGATTGTCTTTTTGGAAGTTTGCAATTTCCGATTTCAACTCTTCATTCTTGCCCGCTTGCATTAGTGCCTTGAAATATGACTCTTGAACAACAAAATCAATGGGAGCTGCACGATAAGCAGTCCGCAATTGCGCTAGTCCTTGCTCATCATTCTTCATCGCGTAATGCCGCTTTGCCAATGCAAGGCGCAATCTATGTTTTTCCGGACTAATTGCCAAACTCTTTTCAAGTGCTTTTTGGCCTTCATCACTCGTTGGGTCCACATCCAACAAGGCAAGACCGTATGTTGCCAAAATATCAGCATTATTAGGTTGGCCTTCAACAGCTTTTTTGAGCATATCAATTGCTTCATCGGTTCTCTTGACGCGAAACTTTGCCAAGGCAGCCGTTTGGATTAAAGTCGATGACGCCGTTTCTGTGTCTATATATTTGTCGAACAATTCAATAGCTTGTTCGTCTTGTCCTCGTTGAAACTGCACTAGGCCGAGAAGCATTGCACTATTCTTATCTTGCGGAAATTGATCTCTGATTTCTTCCAAGAGCTTTTCTGCATCGGAAAATTTTCCCTGACGGTACAATTCCATAGCATCGCTATATTTTTGCTGAGCTGCTTTACCTTCGGGATTCGCGTCAGCCAATATTTTTTGGTATCTATATGCCTCACTGGTTCTGCCTTGCAGAATCAACACTTCAGTCAACTGTGTCAAAACAATACGGCGCTCAAGTGTCATTACATCTGTATTCGGTAACAAGCCAAGTGCTTTGGTGAAAAAGTCTTCAGCTTTAGCTTGCTCATTATTTTGAAGCGCGAAGTTTCCTAAGAGAAGATATGTTTTTGCGTTCAAATTGTTACTTTTGGCCAGAAGATCGAGCTTTGCCGCAGCGGCCTCTTTTTGGCCTTGAGAAATCAAATATTCTGATTCGATTACTAATACGTCATTTTCATTGTTGGGTAACTTTTTGAGCTCCGCGAGCGACTTTTCATAGGCCTGCTTATCGCCTAAACGTACATAACTTTGACATAAATAGGTTAACCGCCGAATGATTTGCTCGGGTTGACTAGATTCAGGCACATAGGAACTTAAAACATTTATGACCGAACGGTATTTATTGTTATTTAAGTAGCTCTCTGCGAGATCCAGCGAAACTTCAGGTAATTTTTTCTGTATAGGCTCAAGTGTTTTTTGTGCTGAATCAAAAGAGCCTAAAGCATTATAGATTTTGCCTAACATAACAAAGCCGTTTGCATTGTTTGGATCATTCTGTACGGCATTTCTAGCCTCTAGCATGGCAGCGTGAAATTGGCCCTGACCAAAATATGTAGCCGCTGAGGTCACGTGTCTCGCAGCGGCTTCTTTATCTACGCCTTTTTTATCGCTGCAGCCGACCGCACTTAAGCCAACCGCCAAACTGAAAATGATGAGCAATCTTTTAAAATAATCTTTAAGTTCCATGTTTTTCTTCTTTACACCATAGTCATATATTTTATTCATTTTCTCTCAGCACCAAATTTTTTCTATTTGAAATCGTAAGTAACTTTTACGCCAGCGATGTTTTCTTTGTAATTCTGCGAACTTATTTTCGATGACCTTTTTTCCTGCTGTGCATAAAGCTCTAGCTGAAAACCGCCCATTAAATCGTGACCTAAACTAATTCTTGTGATATCGGCATCAAAACCTGCTCGGACTGCAGTGTCCGAGAACTTTCGCTCACGATGACTTGTAGACAATTTGACGGAGGATGCGCGCGAAAGCTTATAAGACAAGTGGGCACTTAAGCTGTACTCGTCACCATCCTCCCTAAGATCTTTGTAGTCCTGTTTCATTTGACTAGCATTTACACCAAAGCTGCATCGCTCACATATGGCTTCCGTGGTCCAAGCCAAGGTTGCATTGCGCAAATTAATTAAATCCAAACCAACACCCTTGGAAGATGGAACACTCGCCCCCGGGCTAAAATTATCCAAAGAACCAGCTCCACCGATTGACGAAGAATCCGTTATAGTTTGAGACAGAGATAAAGAAAATATATTGAAGCCGGAATCATAAGAAGATTCAAATTGATATACTGGACTTGCAAAATCCTTGTTCGATGATTCAGAGATTGCCTTGTTATAGCCGACTCTCAATGAGTATTTGAGCCGTTTAAGTGCTACGCCGTATCCGGCACTTGCTGTCTGCAATTTATAGTTAGCAGAGGAAACCTTATCAAAAGTCGTTTCAATTTGTTGAAGATCTACTTGGAACTGATCAGTTTTACTAATCCCATGAATCCAAGCAAGTTGGCCACCTTGTTGCTCAGACTGTCTGAACTCATCCTCTTTGTAAGATATATCCGTGTAACTTCCCATAATCATAAGCGCATCAGCATCGCCTATTCTTGCCTTGACAGATGGAGCAACACTTACAATATCTCGAGTGTCTCGATTGCTGGTAAGGTCGATTGCATCGGGAGCATTTAGCATTGCTCTACGATCATGGCTAAGGGTCAAACCTAAAGGATAAAAATCATTTCCGAATATTAACTGAGTGCGCCCTTCGAATTCTGTAAGATTGGGCTGGGAATCACGCTCAAAAGTTTCTCGTTGTAGACGGTAGTTTGAAGAAAGGTTACTCCAGTCGTTGTTATAGCGAATGCCTGCTAACGCTGTATACAATCCCTGCCTCTCGCTGAACCGTGGCTCTTGGTCCGAGACAAGCGTGGCGTTATCTGAATTACCGTAATCTGCTGAAATCTTGAGATTAAAGAAATCTTGCTTTTCAGCTAATGCCTGCGCGCATGCGGCGGGCAGCAAAGCTATAGAGCACACGAATAATTTAGCAGATCTCATTTTCACCATCCTTCATGAATCAGCAAACATTTAATTGTTGAAGACTAGGCCTGCAAATTTGTCTTTGCCCACAGCATCCACACCCGCAAGAACTTCATCAGTGACGGCCTTCCCGAAGGGAACAACCAACACCGCATGATCACAGTATTGCGCAAGAATTCGCGCTTCTGTCGATTGCTGAATTGCCGGAGCATCCAAAACGATGAATCTATCTGGATAGCGATTTTTTATTTCCTGAACTAACACTTCCATGCGCTTGGAGTTAAAAAATTCCGCCGCAGACTCACTTGATCCGCCGGAAGGAATTACTCTAAGACGCTCAATGCCACTTGGATAGATAATACGTTTTAGAGGAATGGAGAAGTCAGTGAGGTAATGAGTGAGCCCCATTTCCACAGGCGTTACGACAAAGCGTTCCGCTGATGAAGAATAAGGATTACAGTCTACATATAGCGCCGTTTTTTGTTGATCTAACGCAAACGTGGCAGCTAAATTGAAACCTACAAAACTCGAACCACCCTCATTGCTGACCGAGGCAACCAATACTACGATGTTATCTGATTTGCTTTTTTGTAACAGTTTTATACGTATTTCACGAAATGCGTTTAACAAATCGCGCTGGCGCATACCCGTGAAAACAACCTTCTTCTCGTATAGTTCGTCTTGAGTCCACAAAGCAGGTATCGCCATATTTTTAATCTGCTCGCGTTTGCGATGTTCCTGTACAGCTGCCTGCACTGGGTTAGCGGTGTTTTCTACCAACTCGTCATCAATGCTTTCAATCAATTGTCTTAGATTTTGATCTTTGTTATCCATACCGTCACCTTAACCGTGTAGGACTTGCCAGTAGACGGCAAGCGTTACATATAGAATCATACCAACGCCTGCTATTGCGAAAATCGAAATCATATCGCGCTTCAATAGTCGCTCACCTATAGGCGAGTTGTAGTGTGGAATAACTCCTAGCATTTCGATTTCAGGTGGCAATTGCTTTTGTAAGGCTCTTGCTGAACGCAGATGTGGATCTAAAATCACATAGGCTATGACGAGCAAAACAGGCACCAATACACCTAGTATTGGTCCCAAAATGGCAAAAATAATAAATCCGATTCCAACGGGCTTGAGCGGAAAAACGGCAGGCTCCTGGATGCGATAACTGATGCCTTGCCCTTCTTGATCGAGGGTCATAGAGATGCGTGCATTTTCCTTACGAGCCACTAAGTCGTTATACACCTTTTGGGTAACTTGATAATCACGTGTCAGTTCGGAATATTCGGCTTGATTAGCTGCAACACGCTCAGCACGGCTGCGCTCCAGTGCTTGCAACCCTAGCAGCGATTCCATCCTGCGACGCTGTGCTTTGAGATCAACATCAGCAACAGACAGCTGCTTACGAAGCTCTTCATAGAGAGGGTTAAGCGATTTTTCTGAGCCGCCGTATACTTCGCCTGATGATTTACGCTTTTCAATAATGGCATCAAGCTCAGCAATTTGTGCACGTATATTGACAATATCCGGATAACCTTCTTGATAAGTTGAAAGCAGACGCTCCAACTGCTCCGTTAAACTTTGTCTACGTAGCTTGATCTCATCAACCTGACCTTTTGCCTGCTGATATTGTCCCTCGCTACCCAATTGTTGCTGCAAGGTATTAACTCTTGCTTGTGATTCTTCAATTGTTATTTTAAGAGATTCAATATCCGACCGGAGCTGATTGATTCTCGCATTCACCGAGTCGCTATTTCCATCGACATTTTTTGAATTAAATTCTTTTAGTTTTTCTTCAGCCGTCTCCAACTGATGCTTATATGTTTGAACCTGTGCATCAATAAATTTGTATGCTCCCTGGCTTTCTTCATTTTTTCTTCTTTGGGTATCACGAATAAAAACATTTACGAACGCATTCAATGTTTCAAAGGAAACGTCTGGGTCATTTGCGTTGTAAGCAATTCTGAAATAATTACTTTTTTCAGGCTTAACTTCCAATCCAGATCGAATAGTCTTGATAATCCTATCTTGATCTTCAGGCGAGGTATCTTTGGTAATTAGCTTCAACTCCTTACCAACTGCTTCCATAATCCCGCGAGTATAGATCACCTCTCGCGCTTGCTCGGAACGGTCAACCTTAGTGACTTCCGCTTGGCCTTTCATCAAAGGCTCAATAATATTAGTTACATCAACTACCAACATTGCACTTGTTGCATAAGTTTTAGGCTTGAAAGCTCCAATCGCAAGAACCAAGAAACTCACGACAACAAATAAAGTGACCACCCAAAAGCGAAACTTAATAAGTTCCGCTTTGATTGCCCACAGCAAATCTCTTAAATAAACCTTGTCCATGAAAAATCTCTAGATTAAAAGGAACGTTCTGGAACGGTAACAATATCTGAAGGCTGAAGCGGATAGTTAGTTTCAACTTTTCCGTTTTCAATCAAATCTGACAAATAGATGGGATAGACTTTTGTTTCGCCGTTAACCTTACGATAAAGCTTAGCTTTATTTGCCGCAGCAAATTGATTCGGACCGCCAGCGAGCAATACAAGATCAAGCACGGTCATTCCATCACGATACGGCAATGACTGCGGACTATTGACCGCACCAGTAATTCTCACCCGCCGCTGAAAATCTGAACTGCTTGGGTTGGTAATAATAACCGTCACTTGCGGATTTCTAACAAAATTCTCAAGGCCTGCGACTATGTTATTGGAAAGCTGTGTTGCTGTAAGATTTGCAGCCATAATGTCGCCAATTAAAGGCAAGGATATCTTTCCATCTGGACGCACAGGAACGGACGTTGATAATTCGGGGTTTCGCCATACATTAATTTGGAGCGCGTCACCAACACCTATTCGATATTCTTCAAGCACTCCTCTATCACCAACAGCAGGTGCGACCACTTTCTTAGAGCTACTGCATGCAGCGAGCACTACACTGAAAAATACCAAACTCAACCACGCAAACTTTTTCATAAAGCGACTCCTTGATAAATCCAGTTAATGGACACCTTTGCCCAATAAAATAATTTCAACAGTCTGAATCATGATGAGCATATCCATCAGGAAGCTGTGATTTTTGGTGTAATATAAATCGTATTGCAGCTTATTCTTAGCGTCCTCAACAGAAGCTCCGTAGGGATACTTCAATTGCGCCCAGCCCATCAGACCCGGTTTTACTTTATGCCGAGTGTCATAAAATGGGATTTGTTGCGAGAGGTCGGTAACAAACTCGGGGCGCTCAGGGCGCGGCCCTACGAAGCTCATGCTGCCGGCGAGCACATTATAGAGCTGGGGTAATTCATCTAATCTAGTGTTGCGGATAAAGGCCCCCACTTTGGTAACACGAGAATCATTTTTCTGTGCCCACACGGCTCCATTTTTTTCAGCATCTTGACGCATGCTGCGAAACTTGTAGATACGAAAATGGCGTCCGTTCAACCCCACTCGAACCTGATGATACAGAATTGGCCCAGGGCTTTCTAACTTTACCGCTATAGCAGTCAATAACATAAACGGCCAAAGCACAAGGAAAAACGCTGAGGCAAGAATTAAGTCGAAAAGGCGCTTCGCCATAAGACGTCTTTTGGAGTATTTAAAACCGTCCGAATAAAGCATCCAGCTAGGTTGCAAGATGGTGATGTCAATTTTTCCCAACTCGCGCTCACAAAAACTTAAAGCATCGCAAGCGGGTATGCCGGCAAGCTTACAATCAAGGAAATCATTTAGGGGAAAAGCAGAGTCGCCCTGAGCGCGGCGACGTTCGTCAGGAGAAACAACGATTTCCGATATATGAGACTTTTTTACAAAATCCAGCCAATCATTAGGGTACGGCAGAATAATGTTCTCGTTAACATGCTCTTGTTCATTTGCATTTGGCACACACCCCACAACCTCAACACCCAAAACATTGATTTCTGGCTCAATTTCATCCATCAATTTTTTGGCCCGCACCCCAGCACCATAAATGACAACTCTGCGCTTAAGTTTGGCAGTATCGACAAACAGCATGAAAATTGTGCGAGCCACTATGACAGCAAGAGTGCTTAAAATTACGCCGAAAAAAATAAAGCCCTTAGGTAAAAAGTTCTGGGGCAGGATCAATTCTAGAAAATAGAGACTTAGACTTCCCAAAAAGAAAAAGCTGACTACGGTGCGCAAAACCATACTACGAAAGCCTTCACGCACCATCGCAAGGTATACCCCCATGGAAAGCGTGCAGCAGCTCAGCACGAGAGAGAAAACCAATAGCGGTGGCCACTCAAATGGAGCTAATCCCAAGGCATTCGCATCACCTGAGCCTGGCTTTAGAAAACTCTGCGATATCCATGCCGCAAGCACGAGCAAAACAGCTTCCACAATACCAAGGTATAAATAAGGAAGATGCACATAGTGTTTGTTGAGGCGTATATACGACAAATCCGGATCCTTCACGTACTAAGTTGTTGACTTTATTGGGTCATTAGATTTAAGACGAGGCAAAGCTCGGCATTATAACGAGTTTTGTTACAAACATTCGACCTCCAATCATCTAAATCTGCAAGGAACCCCGAAGTACTCGTTTTTTTTGCAGCAAATGGCATGTTCTTGGCTTTTTTTTTATAATTTTTTCGGGGTTTGTGGTAGTTTATCGTCCCTTCTGGATACCCTCCAATGTTAAGGAATTAGTTATGTTCGCCAGCAATCCCAAGGTTTGCATCATTGGCTTAGGCTATGTGGGCCTGCCTCTCGCGGTTGAATTTGGTAAGCAAATTAGAACCATCGGTTTCGACATCAATCAGTCTCGTGTAGATGCCCTAGGTCAGGGCGTGGATCACACCCTCGAATTAAATGCCGAAGAACTGGCCGCCGCCTCGCTATTGAGTTACACCACTCAAGAAGCAGATATTAAAGGTGCGGATGTCTACATAGTTACAGTCCCCACCCCCATCAACGACAGCAAGCAACCCGACCTGACCCCACTTGAAAAGGCCTCAGCACTCTTGGGCAGGGTCATCGGCAAGAACGCAATAGTCGTCTTCGAATCGACCGTTTACCCGGGATGCACCGAAGAAGTGTGCGTCCCCATCATTGAGAAAATCTCAGGCTTGGTGTTTAACAAGGATTTTTATGCGGGCTATAGCCCGGAGCGTATTAACCCCGGCGATAAACAGCATAGAGTTCACAACATCACTAAAATTACTTCGGGGTCTACCCCTGAAGTGGCCGAGTACGTTGACCAGCTCTATCGAAAAATTGTGGTAGTAGGTACACACAAAGCCAGCAGCATTAAAGTTGCTGAAGCAGCAAAGGTTATCGAGAACACTCAACGCGACATTAATATCGCCCTCATTAATGAACTCTCTCTCATATTCAAGCGCTTAAATATCGACACACTGGAAGTACTTGAAGCGGCGGGCACTAAATGGAACTTTTTGCCTTTCCGCCCGGGATTAGTCGGTGGACACTGTATTAGCGTCGACCCTTACTACCTCACACACAAGGCGCAACAAGTCGGTTATAACCCTGAGGTGATACTGGCTGGCCGTCGTATTAACGACAATATGGGCATTTTCATCGCCGAGTCAGTCGTCAAAATGATGACTCAACGCAAGTGCCACGTGGTTGATTCCAATATTTTAATTATGGGGCTGACCTTCAAAGAGAACTGCCCTGACCTACGCAATACCCGCGTTATCGACATCATTAACGAGCTGCGCAACTACAACGCCAACGTCAGTGTTTACGACCCATGGGCAGATGCCGCGGAAGCTCAGCACGAATACGGCTTGGATCTCATCAAAGAGCCGCAAGCGGGCAGCTACGATGCAATCATCCTATGCGTTGGCCACAACGCATTTCGTGAAATGGGCTCAGAAGCCATACGTGCGCTGGGTAAATCCAACCATGTACTTTTCGATGTAAAACATATTCTTCCCAAAGACGCCGTAGACGCGCGCTTGTAATTACAGGATTTATCAATGAAAGTTTTAATCACAGGAACTGCCGGTTTTATAGGATCAACCCTTGCCAAACGCCTGCTTGCTCGTGGCGATGAAGTAGTCGGTATCGACAACTTAAACGATTATTACGATGTGCAAATTAAGAAAGACCGCTTATCTTACCTGACTGCCAATAGCGGTTTTACTGATATTCGTTGCAACCTCGAAGACAAGGCCGCTATCGACAATGTGTTTAAAACCCACAAGCCAGACCGCGTCGTCAACCTTGCAGCGCAAGCAGGTGTGCGTTATTCATTGATTAATCCGCATGCTTATATAGACGCAAACATCACTGGATTCTTAAACATTCTGGAAGGCTGCCGTCATTTCGGTACAGAGAATTTGGTTTACGCGTCCAGCAGTTCTGTGTACGGCGCGAACACCGCAATGCCCTTCTCTGTTCACAATAATGTGGATCACCCTGTAAGCCTTTACGCAGCAAGCAAGAAAGCGAATGAGCTGATGGCTCACACTTACAGCCATCTCTTCAACATACCCACCACAGGTCTTCGTTTCTTTACGGTGTACGGCCCTTGGGGTCGCCCCGATATGGCGCTGTTCATTTTTACCAAGAAGATTCTGGCTGGCGAACCTATTGACGTATTTAACTACGGTAACCACCGCAGAGACTTCACATACATAGATGATATCGTGGAAGGAGTAACACGCACGCTGGACAAAGTCGCTCAGCCCAATTCAAATTGGTCCGGCGATAAGCCTGATCCAGCCACTTCAAAAGGTCCTTACCGTATCTACAACATCGGCAGTAACAACCCGGTAGAACTACTCCGTTACATCGAGGTTCTTGAAAACTGTTTGGGCAAGAAGGCAATTAAGAATTTATTGCCGCTCCAACCGGGCGATGTCCCCGATACCTACGCCAATGTCGATGCATTGATTGAAGACGTAGACTACCAGCCAAGCACCCCTATTGAAGTGGGCGTAGAAAACTTCGTGAAGTGGTACAGAGATTACTACAAGGTTTAACTCTCACGACACAAGGAGTTTCGCATGAGCCTAACCCATGCCATGACCGTCGATGTGGAAGACTACTTCCACGTCGCGGCATTTAATAAAGTCATCAAGCAAGAAGAATGGGATCAATGGCCTTGCCGTGTGGAAGCGAATACCCACAGACTTCTTCAGCTTTTTGCAGATGCCGATATCAAAATCACCTTCTTTATTTTGGGTTGGGTGGCCGAGCGATACCCCGAACTGGTCAAAACCATTCGCGCGCAAGGCCATGAAATTGCTTCGCACGGTTACAGCCATCAGCTAATTTACAAGCAAGACCAGAAGGTATTCCGCGAGGAAACCGGCAAATCCAAACAAATTCTGGAAGATTTAGGCCAAGCGCCGGTGGTCGGCTACCGCGCTGCCAGTTACTCAATCACCCGCAAATCATTGTGGGCGCTGGATACCTTGGCCGAACTTGGCTTTACGTGGGATTCAAGCATATTTCCGACGCGCCACGATAACTATGGTATTCCCGGCAGCCCTGAAGAGCCCTACAAAATCATCACTACCAATGGCGCCGTACTGACTGAATTCCCACTCACTACCGCAAAAGTATTTGGCCAATCGGTTCCGGCGGCAGGCGGTGGCTACTTCCGCCAATATCCCTATGCGCTATCGCGCTGGCTATTTGAGCGCGCGAGCCTCAATCAAACCAAACCGCAAATTTTTTACCTGCATCCTTGGGAAATCGACCCAGACCAACCACGCGTGCCTAACGCCAGCTGGTTTAGCAACTTCCGTCACTACACCAACCTAAAGCGCTGCCTGCCTCGTTTGGAACGCATGATTGAAGATTTCCAATTCGGCACCATCAGCCAAAGCTTGGGATCGGTAAACATCACCAAAACCCTTAACATCACAGATTTGGCAGAAGACCAGAAAGCAGCATAAATCAGCCACAATAAATAGACGCAAAGGCCGCGGATCAGTAGAATCGCGGCCTCTCATTTTTACGCACCTGTAGCTCAGTTGGATAGAGTAGCGGTTTCCGAAGCCGTTGGTCGCTGGTTCGAATCCAGTCAGGTGCGCCATATTTTTCAATGACTTAGCTCTCTTTTCCTCGCACTGATTTTTGCTCGGTGACCAAACGGTGACCATTTGGTGACCACGATTTTTTTGGCATGAGCAACACGCGTTCAAAAAACATCAAAAAATGACCAACGGCCTAAGTGCCCAAATTCACCGATTAATGACTATTAAGGCATCTATTCAGTGCCAGACCGTTATTTTAATGGCGAAACTCATGAGAATTAAAAACACACAAATACACCGTTGATCATTCATCAGTTTCACCACTCAAATGAGAGACTTAAAAGCGGTAGAAGCTTTGAGGGCAATTTAGCGTTAAATACCTTTGTCTGACGTGTCCGGCAACTCTAGCAACTCCCCTACCTCGCAACCTAAATAAAGGCAAAGCTGCTCCAGAACATCAAACTCAACGCGCACCGCAGTTTCTTGATAAAGCCGCGTAATCGTTCCTCTATTTATTCCTGTATCCCTAGCGACATCCGCAATCTTGAGTTTCTTCTCTCCCAAAATACGCGACAAATGGCATTTAATCATCTCTAAAAGACCTTTTTGATCTTTAGCAGAGCAAAATAGCTTGCAATAGATCTTTTGTGGGTTATTATGATCTTCAGGAGATCATTTTGATTCATGGACGCATCTTTTATTCTACAAGAGGCTTGAAGATATGTCACACACCTACCTTACCACTCAAGAACTGTCTGCTCGAATTAAGTATGACGCTCGCACGATTCGCGATTGCTTGAAGGACTCAGTGTTGCTGGAAGGGGTTCATTACATTCGCCCATTCGGTGGCCGTAAGATTCTTTATATTTGGGAAAAAATCGAAAACGATATGTTCCATGCACCCGCTATCAACACGCTCATGCTCGGTGTGATGTAGGAGGCTATATGGGAAGCATAAACACTAGAAATAATCGTTTAACGATTGATTTTCGTTATCTCGGGCAACGTTGCCGCGAGCAAACAAAATTAGACGATACACCAGCAAATCGTAAACGGCTGAAGCAAATTTTAGATCGGATAGAAGCCGAAATTACCCTAGGCACATTTAATTATGAGCAATATTTTCCAACATCAAGAAAGGTCATTGAGTTACGCGAACAGACGTTGGCAATAGCTGAACGCAAAGCTGGAGTGCCGCTAGTCGAGTCATTTGCGGAAAAATGGCTCCTAGAAAAAGAAATTGAGTGGCGTGAAAGCCACAAACGCACCCAACGTTGCATTGTGAATGTTCATCTAATTCCACGCTTTGGCAGAACTCCCATCAATGAATTAACACCATCCATGATTTTGGAGTTTCGTTCCGATTTAGCTAAATTGCCCGGAAAAAATGGAAAGATATCTAACACTCGCATCAATAAAATTTTAATGGTCTTACGGATGATTCTTACCGAGGCAGCAACGCGTTTTAGTTTTTCTTTACAGTGGCCTCAGATGAAACAGTTGCGTGTCGCACGGTCAGATATTGAACCTTTTACTCTAGAAGAAGTGCTTTTAATTCTAGAGAAGGTTCGTACTGACTTTAAAAATTATTACACGGTAAGATTTTTTAGCGGTATGCGCACGGGCGAAATTGATGGACTGGTTTGGCGCAATATTGACTTTGAACGCCGTCAAATTCAAGTACATCAAGCACTGGTACTTGGGAAAATTGTTCCAACAAAAACAGATGGCTCCTACCGCAGCATCGCAATGAGTCAAATGGTTTATGAGGCACTAAAAAAACAAGAAGAAACTAGCAAAAAACATTCAGTCTATGTCTTTTGCAACAACACAGGCGGCCCAGTCGACAACAAAAACATTTCAGCGCGCGTTTGGTATCCACTTCTGCGCCATTTAAATCTTGAAAAACGTCGCCCGTATCAAACCCGCCATACAGCTGCAACTTTATGGCTGGCCGCAGGCGAAAGCCCAGAATGGATCGCAAATCAAATGGGACACAGCACAACAGAAATGCTATTTCGCGTGTATTCACGATACGTACCCAACCTGACACGGCAAGATGGTTCAGCTTTTGAACGCTTGCTGGAAGAGCAAAGCAAAGTGCCAAAAACTTATACACAGGAGTAAAAAATGAATATCGACGTAATGCAACTTCTTAAGACAGAAAAGCAAAAAAGAACACAGATAAGGCTTTGTAAAAATATTGTAACGGCACTCATGCGCAAGATGTACATCAACCCGCTTGAATCAAATTTCGTCTTTTTAGTTGGGACAGGCATGGAAAACAATAACAATGATGCATTAACTAACTGGACCTTGGTGCAGCTTCAAAAAACTGACTTAGAGAATGGGACTAATAAATCAATTTTGGATCAACTTGAAAAAGCGCTTGGAAAACTTATTAACGAATGATTCAGCGAATTATCCGGGACAGAATGTGGGACGCGTTGGGACCCTTTAATTAAAGCATTTAAAGAAGCGAGCCAAACTCGAAAAGTGAGACAAAATCATGACACATTGGGACAACACTTGGCTCACCATGAGCCAAGCAGCAACGCTATTAAAATGCAGTAAAAAAACACTCTACCGCAGAATGGCGAAAAACTACTTAGATTATAAGCTAGGAGAAAATAACCGACGCTATATCAGTGCGAAGTGTGTGAAAAATCTATCCGCCAACTGCCAACACGTAACAACAAATAACGTCAATGTAAATTTTGATACCCTGCTCGCCGCCCTACAACTCCAACAACTGGAAATACTGCGCGACTTGATAGTGTTTTTGAAGCCTCATGAAGTCAAAGATATTTCATTAAAGACATATTGGCTGGATCAAATATCATGTATCGCTGACAGCCTCAGACAGTATTGAATAGTTCGGGCTGACATCATCGACTGACAACATTCTAATCGCTGTCATGTGCATAAAAAAACGCAATATCTGTGATGTATATTTTTCGAAGCCGTTATCTTTTGCAATCAGTGATGCCTCTTTAGGATGACGTAAATAGAGCGTACAAGACATGAAAACGTCTACAGCTTCGCGAATTGCGGCATAGTTTTTATCCGTCAAAATTGAATTGCTTGTACGTCCATTTGAAATCACCCGCCAATACTCTGGCTTTATTGCAGGCATGAAGCTATCCACGAATCGACAAAAAGCAGTCCTTTCCGTAAAACCAATACCTGTATTTGTAATAAGACTATGTCTTAAATAATACAGCAAAGCCCAGTGAATATTTTTCAATGCACCTTTATCATTTTTGACGCGATCTCTTAAATTGCATACCGTTTCCTCTAAATATTTTTCCTCTTCATGATCTGCAAGTGTAGCCGGTAATAACAAACCGCCAGATATCCTTTCGGTCTTTTCTTTAACCATTCTGAGACCACCCTCCCTAGTTTTTAAATTCGCGATTGCTCGTGCAACATCTACCCATCTTTGTATTTTTTCAGTAGGCCAATTGAACCGGATTGATAATGTCTCTATTGAAATATCCTGTTGATACTGCTCAAGCACTTTATAAGTAGTCATAATGTTAGTGGTTCGCCTAACACCAATACCCAAACTATTATTATCAATTGTTTCAGGCATCTGCTTTATGTCATTTAGAGGGAAAAGCGAAGTGACATGTTGATTGAGCGCTGAGTAGAAAACAACCTTGCTCCCATTATCTATAAATCTCCTAGTTACTTTTTTAGAACTATAGTTCAAGATATTTTTGCACAGCTCTTTAGACAAAGATGTCGTTTGAGTTGCAATTTTTAAGGATAAAATCCATTGGTTAAAATGCAAGTAGTTTCTAAAAGATGTACTTGGGCAGGCATGCCCAGCAAATTGCGCCAATGCCCAATACCGCTCAATTGCGCAACTAGGATGTGCAATAACTTTTTGTGACAATGCCGTTAACTGCCTAACATCTAGATTTGCCAACCGCGAAAGAATTTCATACTCACGCTCAACTAAAAACTGAAAATTTGATAGGCATGAGTGCCTAAAATGATGGAAGGTATGATTCAAGTGCGGGCACAGTGAACGCATAACACTATTGACGTATCTTGAAAGTTTTTGTTGATTAAATGGCTCCCGTGTAATTTCCTTGGCGGGAAAAAGTGGTTCGTCCACATAAATCGCTAATGCAGATCGCTCCCCGCACCAGTTATTAAATAGTTTAAACTCATCGGGATGCAACAGATAAAGGAGGGGGAGCTTACGCCGAGCAGATATGGATTTATTATTGCCTATTTTATTATTAACAATAAATATTGTTCGCACACTTGAGTCTTCAACATCACATAATCGTAATTTTACTAGCTCACCTACTCTAAGCCCTGTGCGATAGGCCAATATGACCATTAATTTAATCGAGGCCTTTTGACTTGCGTCCAATTGCTGATCATTAGCGATGGCCGCAAGTATGCGCATGTACAATTGATTACTTATATACCCCGCATTCACATACTGCGAAGATCTCGTGTGATGACACAACTCTTCTGTGAGCACCGGCCAATTATAGTGTTTCACCCCAAAATCATGCAGCTCCTGCAAGCACCGCGCCTTGTAATTACGCCGCTGGTCATTGGTAACAGCCTCTAAAATCGTGCGGTATATTTGAGCGAAATCGTTTTCATCCAATGATGCTAAATCTGCACTTTCGGTATGGAATACCCATTCACTCGTCACTTCTGAAAAGTAGCGTCGAACTGAACTGACTTTAAGCCCTCGTGTGGGATGTAGCATCTTCAAAAGCCACGCATGTAAGCAGTGTAGCGCCTCGCACCAATATTGGGTGTTGATTTGAGAAAGCGCCTCAATTACCGCCATCGAAGTAAGTTTTTTCTTGGTGTTTTTAACAACAAACGCAGAACGCAATTGATTTAATGACTGAACAATACTGACACTTGATGTATGTAGAGATTTTTTAGATGAATTTTTCGTGAAATCATTTTCGATATTTTCACGCAAGATCTCCAAATTTTCCTGCACTGCACCGTCCCCAACAAATTCACCCCAGTATGAAGACGGTAATTCTGCTGTCATGGTATTTCCGGCGGCAGCTTCATAAATTGCTGATGATATATCTGATACTTTTTCAGCATAAACAAGACCAGCCGAACACAACTTCTTTAACGTGGTGATTTTTTTGAATGTTATAAATCCATATTTTTTACAGAAATACGTGATATTTTTTAATATTGCTTTTTCAGTGGCGTTCTTTAAGAGCTTGCAAATACTTAGTTTGTGCTTAGAAGTGCTTAAGCATCTTAAAACACACAATGTAAATGCATCGGGGAAACAGCGATGTACTAAATAGCTGCCGTTATCATCACCAACGGTATGAATATTAACGGCATCAACTAATACATCTCTCAGAACGACAGCCTCACCCATTACCAATTGGGCTGTAAAATGTGGCTTTTCCCCCACGGATCTTAAAAAACTAATTAATACCTTGGACTGCCAAATTCCAGAATTAAATAAGCTAGCCAAAACCAAACAAACCAAAAGATCGTCTTCCGGCAACGAATCCAATGATCTGGCCTCAAGAAAATTCTGGAAACTATTAGCTAGCTCACCCGCTTCACGCGCAGCTAAAAACCAATTTTGTTGGCGTGTTTGATTATGACGACGTACTGCAATAGGAACTGCAGGCAAGGGCAAATTCCATCCGTTGTTTATATTGCCTGCATGTATGGTTTTCTCTAAGCGCTGCATAGCACGCCGGTAGTCCGTCGCGGTTAAATCTGTATTTTCAAGATCTTTTTTAAAACCTAGTACGGCAAACTCATACTTAGTTTCGTCAATATTTCCTGCCTTTAGAAAATTGAAGTGGTTAAAATACAATTCATCTATAAGCTCTGTTACTTGTCGTTCTTTTTCAATTTTCGCCTTATTTCGATTTTCCCGACTCATATTAACCAAGTCCTTTTATGCTGTTAATTTGTAGTTCTTTTGCAAGCCAGTTTAACGACGCCCTTATATGCCCCGATGACTCAGAGCTATAGGAGCTCCATCGCCCATGTGACTCTCGCCCAAAGTTTGCGTGCCCCATAAATGCATTAATCTGATCCTGCGAGTGATTTTTAACACTTAAATACTGCCTCAAAAAATGGCGCTGCCAATTGGCGGGAAGGCAATACATTTTTTCAAAATGAGCTTGGATCTTACCCGTACTCACCCCCTCCAAACGATCCAAATAAATCCAACTTAAAAAGAATACCCCTTTCTCACCTTCCAGTATTGCCTCAACCTGCTGAGATAGTAATTTGTCGATCGGCCTAAGCCACCTGGCAAGCTTTTCATAATGCGCAATTAAATTCTGATATTGTTCAACGACAACATCAGCAAGAGGGATTACCCTCGAAGATTGAGCACTACGATTATCTTTGTCACTTATCCACAAGGATTTGCTATAACAATCAAAATCTAAAATACTCTGAAATGGATTATTAACCGCTCTATGCGCTGAAAAAATAGAAAATATAAAATAGCACCGCCACAGAAATTTATTATGGAATTCCACTATGCTTTCTTTGGTGCGATTTTCAAGTACAACCTCTTCCCCTAAGACTTTAGTTGCAATAGATCTAACCTTTTCAAGAGAGAGCGTAATGCGACTCCCCAAAATTTTATTACTATCGACTATTTGAATAGGTGCCATCTCAACGCCAGATAGGCGCCCCAATGTATCTAAATAATTTTTATGAATCTCTCGAAGAATAAATTCTGACGTGGAATAGTAATACAAGCTCGCGTATTCTTGAGGCGTTCCACCTATAATCCATAAAATATTGCTTTCCGATACGCCTGTGCGACGCAACCATTCAAACGCAACATTCGATATCGCAGTTTTTGTAAAGCGAATATTTTCATGAATATTTAATGCCTTAATTGCTGACTCAACAGCAGCCATGAGGTCAGTATTTTTATACGCCATCTTATATTCCTTTAAACTTACGATATCATTTAGCCACATCGGCAGAGGCAATAGCAAACTATCACCTATATCTGACAGATTCAGATCCTCATACAACGATGACTTTATAATAGGGAAGCGCATTGTATATTTTATTGCACACAATTTTTTTGGCTGCCAAAGCACATCATTCATTAGCTCATCTTTTTTGCGAAATAATATGTTTATAGCCGTTTTAGCATCTCTACCAAAAAACAACATTATTGCGATAACAACATAGGCAATATTTTTTCGCTCGACCTCCTGATAAATTTTTTCAACCAAGAATTTTACTTCATCCTTTGTTAAACCACCGTAGCGTGCAGGAGGAAGAATTTCTCGCATCGAAAAATCGTTAGCTATTGCTTTTGCTTGAGTACTCTTTAGTGCTCTATCGCGATCAATCTGAGAGCTTTTAATTGGTTCGATGTTTATCAATTTCCTGACTTGATCAATCTGTATACCGGTTCTTTCTTGTTGATTATCTCTGGCTACTTCACAGATATTACTTACCCGAAAATCATCATCCATGATCCTATTAGCTGATTTAATAATCTTTAACATTTTTGAAACAGATGATTTTTTTCTTTTACCCTCACTTTTTTCCTTTGGGTTAATTAGCTCATCTACAAGTTGAATTAACCGCATTATACGGTTAATGCGAATCCCTCTAAATTTTTCAAGATCTTGAAATTCATTAAGCTTATTTTTAAATCCTGAAAACCCAGTTTCTTCCCTACTAAAATATTTCCAAAATTTCGCACGATGCGGACTAACAGCCATCAGGCGCACCTCCCTAGCAGCCTCACCTACAATGTTTGCGCCATTTTTGTCATTTATAATTTTAGAGGCCCAATACACAAACGCCTGTAACTGCTGAAAATCTAAATGCTCAATACTAATCCGCTGTATTTTTGTTGCTAACATTGCTGGGACCAATGTTTTTTCGATGATTTCTCGGTCTTGCATATGCGCCAGCATCCCATCTCTATTAACATGAGAACCAGTAGAGCTATCAAGCTCAGCGCAAGCCAAATCGATATCTGAAAACTGCTTGTGCATGTCATTTATAAGGGAATCCGCTGATACAATGTACTCGCCATAGTTTATGAGGGTAAATCTCATATTTTCTGGCAACAATGAAAATCCATATAGCTCTTCGAAATTATTTGCTTTCATGTTTTTTAAAATTCCTCATCTGATGACGAACTGCATCTCTTGTTTTCCCCGAAATTTTTGCTATTGACCGTATATGCGAAATTTCTTCTGCATATTTTTTATCCAACCAGTTATCACCTATTATTTTTTCTGCGCTTAATACGCTAGCCAAACCGATTTTTGAGTCAAGCTGAAAGCAAAGTGGTTGCCACAACTCAGAAGCCTCGATTAATTCAATTAGCTCCTCACTCGGCGATTCAATTTCATAAATTGGAACAGACTCAATCAGATTTTCATTTGCCAAAAACAAACTAAAGAGACCACCCAAAACGTCCCAACCACCCTCCCGCTTCACCGTAAGCACCGGATTCTTAATGGCAATGACTGATAGCAATTCTTTTGGCCAAGCCGATAGGCCCTCTAAACCCACTTGAAATTTCAGCTGACAATAGGATTCGTATAATTTTTCATTATGGTAGCTAGCGGCTGCGCTGAATCGATTCGCATCCACCAGTTTTACTCTGATTTTTAATTCATTAATTTCCACAACGTTACCACTAAATAACTAAATTCAATTTTCACAACCACGCTTATATATTTTCAAAAGCAAAAGCATATTTTTTGTGGCTCAAACACGGCTCAGTTTTAATTCATAAATAGATAGGCATGCATCCGAGCACGTAGCTTAATTGACGCCATAAGAATGAAGGAATGACAATTCAGGGCAAAAAAAGCAATGCTAAAATAGCCGGTGAATTTTTGACGGATTTATAGCGTAGGTAACGCTTAGATGTTACGAGCTAAGCTCGCATGCAAAACAATAAAAACTGCTTTGCTTTTTTGGCTTTCACCAGATGTGTTTACGCGCGACGCATAAACTATTTGAATGCTAATTCAACTGCACGGCTAGCTACCGCACCCCAGCTTTTCGAGGCCACTGAAATCTACATCAAATTTTCAACTTGTTCAACCCCCGATATTGATACAAGCACTCAACTATATATCGGTTAGCTTGAAACAAGCTTCCCTTGTATCTTTGCTATAGCAATATTCGCGATAGTGCCTGAGTTAAACTCAATTGCATCGTCCACAATTCCGTCCGAGAAAATGATTCCGCCTTCAGCCATACGCGATGTAAGTGAAAAATGTTGTGATGGTTCAATCTTGCCAAACACCAACGATGTACCAGTGGTCTGTGATGGGAACGGTTCACGCACGCAATAACATAGCTGACGAGAATCCCATGGCATTTCGTATTGTTGATGTGATTGCGACTTAGAGATAGCTGTTGCGCCGGTCACCAAGCTGCGCAACCAACCTGTAGAACCAAGGCCGGTCGATATCAACACACCCGATGAAGATTGCACTTCACGTTGCCCGTTGTATTCCAATTCGTAGCGCGCGGATATTGGTAGTT
Source organism: Cellvibrio sp. (assembly GCF_046347455.1). Lineage (GTDB taxonomy): Bacteria > Pseudomonadota > Gammaproteobacteria > Pseudomonadales > Cellvibrionaceae > Cellvibrio. The sequence continues at coordinate 371,558 of NZ_JAXMGC010000004.1, read as the reverse complement.
TGGGGCCGATATATAAATCATTCACAGCCAGCAAAGTTTGGCCATCGTTCAATTCTGCTTGCGCCATGGTCACAGCTTTTGCCGAGAAGCGGTTATTTAGCACGGCATTCAATATGGTATTTATATCAGCCAACTTAAATGGTAACAGCTTACCATCAAACCTCTGCGGTGCAGGATTGATAGCGATTAACGGCTGGCCTTTTAGATATTTCAGCGTATTTGCCACTAATCCATCCTGACCAGCAACTACGACAAGATCATCTGGACCAAACAAAAAGTTAGGTAAAAAGCTGCGCTCTAATACTTGCACGCGTCCATAAATTTTTAGGACACTTTCAATTTCAGAGAGGGCGAGTTTTAGCTCGCGATCTTCATCTAGATAATCCGCAAAATTATCGCCACGGCTTTTGATATAGAAACCCGCTTGATCACGGGTATTATGCCTGCGTATCAAACCATCCAACCGCGTTTCGCGGTGGATGAGAATAATTTTTCGTTCAGATAAGCGCTCCATGACTAATCCCTTTGCAGCAAGCCACCGAGGAAGTCAGGTGTAATATTCAGTTGCCCTATGTTGCCCGCATTAGTCGCCAAGCTTTTGAACGCTTGTGCAATAATCACGTCTGGCTCCATACCACCTGCTGCAATAGCTTCAAACAATTTAGGATCTATTTTGTTTAAGGCTTCCATCATTTTTTCGACAGTGTAAGCCTTAGCTTCACCTTGCTTCCGCTCATTGCCGGTAGCAAGATCCACCAACTCTTGGCGTTTGGTTTCCAGACTCACTTGGGCGTCCATTTCTTCTTTACGAATTAAGCGCTCTTTTTCTTTAACAGAACGCTCAGCTTCCATTTTGCTTTCCCGTAGTTCGCGGGTTTTAGCTTCTATTGCCAGCTCGGTACGCAATTCGTTTTCTTTGATCGCACGCTCTTGCTCAATAGCAGCATTACGGCGTGCATAGGTTGCTTCGTCTGCTTCACGTAATAATGATTCACGTACAGAGGCCTCTAACGCACGAGACGTTTCTGGCGCAGGACGAAGCGCTTGAATGGCGAGATCCACCACTTCTACACCTAATGACACAAGAACATCCGAGTGTTTTAATTGCTCTCTCACTTTTTCCACGAGACTACGTGATGCGGTCAGTGCATTGCGCAGAGGCATCTGTTGAATCTCTGCACGCATTAACACTTGAACCAAATTTAAAATACGGTTTGAAAGCTTATCAGGATCCTTCGATGCGTAATCTTTTGCATTGTCGGCCAATGAAAAGTTCATCATGCCCGCCAAGCGAGGCGCATCGGCAACGCGATACACCAACTGACCCTGAATGGTCACCTCCTGAAAGTCAGCTGTGGTTTCCTTCAGCATGAAAGGCGCATCTTGGCTGGCGATAGGAATCGCCACTAAAGATGTACTTGGAGCAAAGTAGAAAAATGATAAGCCAACGCCTTGCTGCTTAATGGATCCTTTGTGATAGCGAACCACATAGGTGGTAGGTTCTGCTTTGTAATAGCCAATGTTAAACATGGTTTTCTCCTTGTTGATAATTAAGCCTTAAGGGCCTGTTGGCGAACTTGATCTAATGTGTATTCAGTGACCACTTGGCCGTTATTAAATACCGTCACTAATTGATTATCTTCGGCGGTGATTGTATTACGTTGTACCGTTTTGAATTGACCGTCTTCTTTAGTTAATGCCAAACGACCTTTTTTAGAACGCTTGCCTTGGTCAGTGATAGGGTCTTTGTACACATCTCTCCATTCACCCTTAATGCAAATGGCAGATGCTTTCATCGCAAACCTTTGCGTATCACGATTCACTTTTTGCAGCAGCTCGCCGCCCATACCAAAAGCCACGTTATCGGCGCTCAAGCCGCGTTTTTTCATCTCAGCCAAAATGGCTTCTATAGCAGCGGCACAAACACCATCACCTTGAATCAAACGCACACAAGCAGGTAATACTTTGTAGCCCTTGGTGTTAGTGGTGTAACCAAATTTAGCCATCAAGCGTTCAATGGCTTCAGGGACAATTTCAACGGGTTCGCCAGAATCAGGGCGAATAACCAAAGTACCGCCAGTGTTTTCAACCTGGGTTTTTAATTCACCACCCCACAGGTTGTCGATAGCATTCCAGATATCGTAAGAATCGCTGACTACGGCAACTAATTTATCTTTGCCACCAAATTGCTTCAGCATATTGGCGTAAGCAGCAGTTTCTCCATCACGACCCCAGCTAGTGATGGTGCTGTGCTCAGCTGCTGGGATAGAGAACCCAGCCATGTTTGCACCGTAGTAGCGGCGCGCTGCCAACAGACCAGAGAAGCTGTCGGTACCCAGAAAGTTAACCAAGTGCGCTAAAGAACCGATAGCTGTAGTTTCTTCAGAGCTTGCGCCGCGAGCACCAAAGTCATGAAGTTTGAATGGCAAACCATTTAGGTTATCAGCAGTTTCTTCCAAGTAACGGGCAATGATGGTGTGACAAGTTTTAGATACAGTCGCGACAGTTGTTGGATACCAAATCGCGCGCAACAAAGCTGTTTCTATATAGCTGGTTAACCAAGCGCAAGTTGGATCAGTGTTAATAACTTGAACCAATACATTACCTGTTGGTACTACAGTACCCTCTGGTACAGCTTCAATGTGTAAAGGCAAAAAACCATTGTGAGCATTCAGAATGTGCAACCAACCCTTACGATTGAAGGGAACACCATGCAATGCACAGATTTCGTCTGCCTCATCAATATCCGCCAAGGTAATAGGTTTGGTCAGGTATTGTTTGATAAACATCTGCAAGCCAAAGAATACGGTTGTAGGGTAAACGCCACCGCGAGATTCAATATAGCTAGAGACGTATTCAGCGCCTTCTGGGTACTGAACAAAGTGAGAGGTTTTGTAAGAGTCAGTATTAAGAATCAAGTTTTGCATGATGGAAATCCTCCAATCATCAGGGTTAAACACCGGTCTATCCAGTGTTGTTTTAGGGTTTGTATTAACTTTTTGGAAGCAGTTTTTGCTTCCATGGATATATAGTGGCAAATAGCCACCTTAATGTCAATAGGTATGTTGTCAAAATGCCACTATATTTTGTCAAAAGCCCGCGCCCATAAATCAATGGGTCACAATGAGCAGCAATAACATACTTCTACCAAAATTAGATCTGCGGGCATCAAGAGAGATTGTTTGACGATGTCAACCAAGAATTTAGTTTGTTTCGCGGCAGAAAGCTCAAGCACCGGGTAAAGGGAAGTGATTTCAGGAATAGATCCAGAGGAATTTGATAAGCTTGCAATAACGTATTGCAAAAAGCGGATGCTTCATTAAGCAAATCGGAGCATCAATTATATAGATGTCCAGCGCCCCAAAACCATCGATGGCTAAATTGGGACAATAAATTTTCTATAAATATGAATTGTCAGGAACCACTTTTTGAAAACTGCTTGAATTAAGGAGATTAGAAGCGCAGGGGAAACGTTTCGTTTGGCAGACAACGCATGAAGGATTATATTATTACCTGCAGAGGTCAATAATCCTCTCCGAAGATACACGATATTTTTATGCGGCAGTGGAGCTTCGCTCATGAGTTATCAAAGTCCGGCTTACCAAATGATTTTAATGATTACCAGTTGGGCTTACCTATTTCAGCTTCATTGGGGGTAGCTGAGTATGAAGGACATCTTCTAGGGATACACTAATACCTACGCATATATTTCCTGAACAACAAAACCTTGCCTATCAGTGGATAAGCCAACAAAACAAAGCATTTAACGGAACGCCTGCGGCCTTCGTCGCATTGAATGGTTTAAGTGGGCTTGTAGAAATAAGGAATTATCTGTCAAACGTCTGCGGAGCTAATTCCTTTGACTTCGCTGTACTAACTTGAGGATTCGTAATGAAGGTGAGAAGAAAAAAGCTAGTTGAGGTTGTAGTAGGTCGTGTCTGCGACGTTTGCGAACAGACATTAACATTGGATATCGCAGGTCAATCATATGAAGAAGGCGGAGAGCTCAGCGCTAGGTGGGGCTATGGCTCGAAACAAGATGGGAAAGCTTATCATTTGGATCTTTGCGAGCAATGTTTCACTGTGGCTTTGCTTGCATTGATAGATCAAAGAAAACTGCTAATGATGACTGACAAAACGCTAACTCCGCCTAACGAGAATTTCGGCGTCGCCCTCGACCGCAGTAACTGAAAGTCCATAAACTTGTTAATCGCCTTAAGTTTTGTACAGTTGCCACCATTAAAATTTCAACTGTCCATGACTCTCCCTCAAGAGTTCATTAAATAGTTTGCACATCAACTTTATCGTATTGGGCGTGTGTCAATTGGCTTGATAGAATTATCGAGTTTTTCAACAGCATCGGCCAAAAGCTGACGGATAGGAGGGTTGGTCGGGGCCGCCTGTGGGACTCTGCTCCAAACCAGGCGGGCGACCATCTTTCTTGCTGGGCAATGCCCGAAATCAAAAGTTAAGCTAGGATAACAACCTTGAGTAAATTTTCAACCGCTCATTAAATTCGATAATGCTCTGGGAAACGTAGCCCGGCTACTTCGGCCATAACCAGAAAGTCAGGATTGTATTATCAGCCCTGGTTTTTACTCCAAAGCGGACATCCAATTGATTTTGCTTTTCCTTTAGCTCACTTTGGTGGCGAATTAAAAGATCACCCAAAAGGATTCCATTGCTTTTCACTCCAATCTTCTTTTTTGTTATGAACAACTTTTGTTGCTACCACTAATCCTTGCTTTACATCGATGAAAATATCGCGTTCAAATATGGGGCGAAAAATATGGATATGCCCAAGCAACTTGCCAGATACGACGTGAAGCTGACCCGAATACCATTGAGCGAAAACTCTATCAGTTGATTCTAGGAAGTAAGTTCTCATAGAGACTTCAGTTCCGTCTTCCAGGGTCGATCCAAAATCTAATAGAAAAAGTTGGTCATTTGAAATCTCCCATTTACCAACATAACCACGCCACAGGCACGAAGCTGGCGGCATGAATTGTGGTCTGTTTTCCATCTGAGCAAAGTAGTCCTCAAGAGGGGTCGTGTACATCTCAAGCGTCTCCCCTTGGTACAAAATTTTTTCCATTACCTGTGTAGTCATTTAAAACCCTTGATTTTTCTAAATACAATTATTAACGCTTTAATACACTTGAATGTCGCAAAAGTCATGGAACGGATCCGAAATTCCCGATCAAAATTTAAAACTTTAGCTAAGTGTTCTCTCAAACTTTTTTAGCGTGGCATAGAATATCGAATAAACCTTTAACCATTTGCCTCGCTTGAATCCGAACCTTTACTACACACTAATTTATTAAAAACAGTGCCCCATTGCCTGTCATGAATTACAAACCTTGCAACCAATACGTCCATCTCATCAAGCACCTGCACATCCACACCATCCGCTGAGGCACACCAAAGTTCTGATTTAACTTTTTCTATGTGAAACCCCTCTTCAGGAAAGCCCTTTGCCCAGCTCTGTGACTGATACTTATACCCCGACGCCTTCAAAAGATCTTTTATTGCAAATGTAGGCGCACCGCCACGCCCCTTGAGATTACCAACTTTAACAACTAAGCGGGACGTAGCTCCCTTTCTAGCGGGGTACTCATCCCAATTGATTGCAGATAAAGACACCTTAGACTCCAGCTCTGCAAGAAATGGAGATTTACTTCTGCCTTCAGTAATGATTACCAATTTATCTATTGCACGTGTCAGCGCCACGTAGAGTAGACGCCGCTCTTCTTCAACTTTTTTTTCTGGACTGTCACCTAGAATTCTAGAAAAAACCCAGTCAGGATGCCTAAGGGGGTACCTTCTAGCTACCAAGTCGAGCAGGATCACCATTGGCTTTTCTAGCCCTTTATATTTGTGTGCGGTAGAAATAGTAATTCGTTCTTTCAGACCATCTGGGAAAAATGACCTTACTAATTCGAGGTATCTTTGAATGCCACGATTATTGGCTGCTTCTTGGTTTGAATAATTTACAGACCAATACAATTCATTTGTACGACAAAGCAAAACTACATCCATGTCATCTGCTAGAGCTTTGCCAATTAGCCTCAACACAGCGGGAGTAACAATGTCCCCAGAATGACGCTCTTTCTCGACATTCGAGGGTTCAAACTGATCTAAATCTGAAATTATCACCATTCCAGGAACTTGTTTATGCGCGCGTGCGGGAATCCCCAAGCCTGTCATCAGATTATTGCCAATATCAACAATAGAGCGCGATGATCGATAATTGGTAGAAATATACAGCTGCCTCGAGCTTCCAATGTGTTTTTCAAAATGATTAAAGAATCTTAAGTCAGAGCCAGCAAACCCATTGATTGCCTGCCAATCATCACCAACACAAAACAGCTCGACCCGTGAATTAAACTTCCTGATAGAGACAAGTAGTCTATAAAACAGATCAGAAAAATCTTGGAATTCATCTACACATATATACCTTAGCGAAGCCAAATCTCCTCCTCCCGATTTTCGCATGAAGTTGGTTACACCACTACTAACAAGCTCTCCTGCTCGCTGCATAAGACCATTAAAGTCCAATTCGCCGGTAGCCGACAATCGATTAAGGTAAGCAGTGTAAAGACTCTGCAATATGTTAAGAAACATACCCTCACCTTGAGAAATAGGCTTGTAGCTCGCAATGCGAATTTTTAACTCGCCAGGAGTTAGCGAATCCATGCGGCATCGGCCTACAAAACGAACAGACGCTTTCGTGAACCTGTCGATTGCTCTGTCTTTAACGCGACTCCAAATTTCGTCTTCAGATAATCGCGTACATTTAATACCTTTCTGCTCTAGGTTGAACTTCAATTTTTCTAAAAATGCAGCGGGGCCCACGGATGCGATATCCTTAGGTGTGAATTCCATCAGAGTCCAATGTGGTTTAGTCCTCCAATACTCACGCTTCCTGTCTGATTCTTCATCATAATCCAATTCCCCTTTAAGCCCGAAATATTCAATAATAATGCCGCTTTTGGCAGTGAGGAAAATTGTAAAATCAGGCCGATAGTTAATGCCACCCCAAGAATGATTATTCTCATATTTGTATGCAATGTCGTGCTCAAACAAAAAATCGGCGATAAGCTTTTCGCCAGAAGACTTCACATAATCACCACCAATACTTTCATCCTGTAGAGATCTTCGAAATTTTAAAAACTCATCTCTGCTGAAGTCATGCCGCCCCTCGACAATTCGATCCCAATCTTCTCGAAAATGGGCAAGCATCAGCTCTCGAATTTCTTCTCGTGAGAGGGGATCTCTCAAGCGATCATCAATCACTTTTTGAAATGTTCCACTTAAAGATTGCGAGTCACTTTCGGCTCCATCGTACAAAATACTTTCATCTGGGTGCACAATTGCATAGGCCAGCGCATGAAATGTCATAATATGCGGTAAAGTTACATTTAAATTTGCGGCAACACTTTCGATTGCACCGGCCTCAATCTCATCCTTCTCTATAGGCTTTCTTCTATGAGAGGTTTTGACGCGGCTAATAACTTCATCATTAACGGCTGCTTCAGCACTTGCATCAATTAGCACCAATAATCTTTTACGTACTTCGAGAGCGGCTTTCTTATTGAATGCGAGTATTAGAATTTCGGAAGGTTTAACTCGGCAATGCTTAAGCAAGAAAAAAGTGCGATTGACAAGTGTAGTGGTCTTACCACTACCCGCACGAGCAATTACTTGTATGTGCCCATTTACGGAAGCTATGGCCTTGATCTGCTCGTCATCAGGCAATTGCTTCATACCGCCTCTACTTGGCGTATTGGCTGAAATCCAATTTTTTACAAAAGATAGTTTTTCTGACTCGAATTCTTGTTCACTGATCAAGTCTGACGATACGGATTTAAAAAAAGGGACCGCCCCCAGAAAGTCATTTACAAATCGGCTACGAATCTCGATCAAGATTGCGTCTCTTTGCAATATTTTCCTTTGTTTTTCCTTGAAGCTTGATTCAAGAGCCACGTATTCTTCAGTCGACCACCATTCGCTGCAATGCCCTTGATAGAAAGAAAATGCAGTCGAAAAACTGAATCTTTCTAACAGAGCGATGACGTGATTTCTTTGGTGTCGTTTTTTATCTTCGGCAGCAATTTTTTTCTGTCTTTCAGATTCTTTTTGCTTGCGCTCATTATTTTTCCTTTGCTCTCGTTCTAACCAATTTTTTGAAGTTAGACTGCTTTCCTGCACATATTTGAATGATTTACCAAATTGCACCTCGACTATACCCTCAGTCAATAGGCGTACTATTAAACCATCCCCATGCTTAAAATGAATTACTTGATCACCAACTCTTAATAGACTACTCATAACGATTACCAAAATGCACTTTCTTGCAATGACTAACCGAGAACATTAAACCGCTCCAAATATTTCCGGAAGAATACAATAATGATCTTCAAACATAAGCCGAGGGACTAATTCAATTAAGGGTACTTAACACGCACGTTCAACTTTGCAAATCAGCGTATGTAAGCCAACCAACGATACGCATCCATTTCAAGGTCCGCTTTGGGCACAAAGCAGCTGTTCGCCGCAGCTTTCCGAACTAAATATCATTAAGCAATAAAGCACGATCATTTTTCATCACCCGCTCCAAGCAGCTCTGCTCAGGTGTACTTTGGTTTCAGCCCCGCACGACTGATCACAATGGTACTTTCATCAATAGTGACGCTGATCTTTTCTTCTTGATTCCACTGACAGGCAGTCACTATATCCCGTACAGCAGAGATCAGATTTGCCCTGTTCTGAACTTCTTTTGCACGGACAGGATCATCAATAACCGCCTCAAAAATATTTTCAAATCTTAGTTTCATACGTTAAACCGCTCCTAACATATCCTGAATAATAAAATAATGGTCTTCAAACATAAGTTGGGGATCTAATTCACTTAGTGGTACCCAACGCGCATGTTTTGCATCATCACCACCTTTTACTTTTGGTAATTCCGCATTGGGTTCCAACTCAATATAAAACGCATGAGTAACAGTACGACCACGTGCTGAACGATGTGGATCATCGTAAACCGCCTGACGCTTTATAGAACCTTTCAACACAGGGGTTGGAACTTTCAACTTTGTTTCTTCACGCAGTTCTCGTAAACAGGCATCAAGCACTCGCTCACCCTGATCTAAAAACCCACCGGGCAATGCCCACAGACCTTTACCCGGATTTGCTTTGCGCTCTATTAAAAGTACGTGGCCAGATTGAATAACTATTGAATCCACTGTGACAAAGGTTGGCGCATAAGGTGCCACCTTCCACGCTTCCTGATATTTCTTAATAAACAGGATTTCGTCACGCACTTGCGCGTAACCGTTATTTTCTTTTGCAAAGCTCAACAAATAATTTGCTACAGCTTTTGGGAGTACTTCAGTATCTACCATGCTCGTAATGACTTGCTCGGCATTATCAATGAAATAACCTTCTCTCACCGGCGTGGCGCTGATCGCTCTGTGATTTTCAATACTGATGCTGTGCCATTGTGGAAACAGATTTAGGTAAAAACCTGTTTGATCTTTTTTATGACCAATCAAGGCAATTTTTGCGGCACGATGAGGGGTTGTGTAATGGGCGGTTACCAGACCGTTTACGGTAGATTGCACATTGCGAACCCAAATTTCATCGTTGTATGGCACGTCCATTAAAGGCAGGCAAAGCAGGCGCGCATTATCAGCTTCGCTTAAACAGGCACGAACCATTTCTTCGCGCTCTTGATGCGTCCATGGGTTGCGGGTATTACGTGGCTGCCACGCAGAACCTATTAAGAGAATAAGTTTGTCGGCTTGTTTAAGGCCTTCCTGCACCACTTTTAAGTGGCCAGCATGGAATGGCTGGAAGCGACCGATAAAAACGGTAAAGTCGAATGGTTTGTTCATATCGCAAGACCCTTGCTGATGGTGAAAGTGGCAAGTCTATCTCGCCACTATTAATTGCCAGCACTGCAATTAACTTGCTATGTGTGCTGACTGGAATTATTATTGGCTAAATGCCACTTAATTGGCAAGCTATTTTTTAATCTCTTTTTAATCTTCCTTTCGAGAACAACCATTGCCATGTATAGCTCCGAAAAAGAGTATCTAAAGCACTACAACATCCATGACTACGACGTGCCCTTGGTATCGGTAGATGTGGCCATTTTTACGCTATTGGATGGCAAGCTACATGTATTGATGGTCGAACGTGGTGAATATCCACAAAAGGGGCGATGGTCTTTGCCGGGTGGTTTTATCAATCAAAAGCAAGATAAGGATCTTCACGCTACTGCTTTACGAAAGCTAGTCGAGAAGACCGGTGTTAAAGCACCACATTTGGAACAGGTCACAACAGTTGGTAATCCTAACCGTGACCCAAGAGGTTGGTCTGTTACGTCGTTATACATGGCACTGATTCCCTATGCACCTACGGCAGAGTTTATCCATGCCGTTGTTGATGCCCGTTGGTGGCCAGTTGATACAGCACTCAAACAAACATTGGCTTTTGATCACGCAGATCTTATTGCACACGCAAGAGAGCGTTTGCGCGCAAAGGCGGGTTATACAGCACTACCCATGTATGTGTTAAATGCTCCCTTTACCCTAACTCAACTGCAACAAACCTATGAAGAACTCCTGGGAACCCAATTGGAAAAGAAATCCTTCCGTCGCAAGTTCCCCGTTGATGAACTGCTTGAAGAGGTGGGTGAAGGCCTGCCTGAGAGTGGAAGAGGTCGTATTGCCGCACTTTATCGACCCAAGAAAGGCGGAGACCGTTATACCTTTTTACGGTCATTTGGAGCGGGAGAAGAGGCCTAAACCTGCGCCAATGCTGACTTTCCAACCGAAATTAAAGATTTTCGCAAATTAGGGTGGAAACATAGATGTATAAAGGCTTTAGACCTAATTGACTCACTATTTGTATCGGAAGCGCAATGAAACAAACAATGGCAAGAACGAGCATAAGCCACCCTTTAATTATTAATACCATCTCAGTATCAAATGGTGAACTTGGGCTAACTTTTTGCCCCGGTAAAAAGCAACCAAATGCCTTGACCGGGTCCTGGGATAGAGATGTGACTCTTGATATTGAATCAGTACAAGCTTGGGGCGCTACTGCTGTTATATCATTGCTTGAAGGTTTTGAGTATGACGAGCTGGAAGTACGCAATTTACCTGCGGTATACCAAGAACATTTTAAGTGGTTCAATTTACCCATTCCCGACAAGTGCGCACCAGACGATGCTTGGCTGAACCATTGGCTAACGCTAAGACATGAATTCAAAACCTTGCTGGCCAGCAAAGGGAAAATACTTATTCATTGCAAAGGTGGCTTTGGGCGAACGGGCACTGTTGCTGCACTAATCTTGATGGATCATGGTTACACGGCTGCTGATGCTATTACTGCGTGCCGCCAAGCCAGAGAGTTTGCGGTTGAAACTGAAGTACAAGAAAAATTTGTGATGGCTTACGAACGTTTAAAACTATCGTAATTTTCTCTTATCGGTTGTCTCCATCCAAATACGCTAACACATCACCCAGTGAGCTAATTTGATGTGGTTGGGCCACACCACTTCGCGTTAGGTGGAGCGCCTTCATGCCCACCGCTGTTGGGCCAGCATAATCAGCTTCAAATGTATCGCCGATAAATAGACACTGCTTAGGCTCACAATTAAAGCGATCTAATATCGATGCGTATATTTGAGCTTCGGGTTTGATCGCACCCAACTCATAACTAAGAAATTGCTCTAGATCGAAGTCAGCTAGCAGCCTGCCAATGACCGCACCATAGGGTTGAGCTAAGTTCGAGCAAAGCCCGATTCTTATGCCGCGAAATTGCAAGGCGTTAAGCGTTGGAATGACATCATCAAATAGAGAAAGGCTCGACAGTTCATCTTCGATTTGCGATTCGATTTTTTGTACCAATTCACGCGGAGGGTTGATGCCTAGCCCGTAGCTAATGGCATCAACGCTACCGTTAATTGTCATTACTGTTCGAGCATCATCAGGCAGAACTTGCCGGCCATTTTCGCGAGCCCATTTAAGAAGCTGCCTAAAAGGATGGTGTTGCACACCAAATTTAATCAGGGTGCCGAAGAGGTCGAAAGCAACGTGGCTAATTTTATCTTTGCTATTCATAAAAAGGCCACATCAACTCCACACCGCTGCAAATATTGCGTAACTTTAGCGGCCAGCTCTGCAATAGTCGTGGAGCTAAAATCCAATTGTTGGCGTTCTACTCGCACCACACCGTTTAGTACAAACATAACTCCCACCCTCAAAGACCAACTCTTGGTTAATTTAAACCATATGATGGTCAATCAATACCACCGTCTTTTCAAAAACATATTCGCTTTATTAAAACATTCACAAGATCAGCCCTTAAAACTGCGCCAAATCAGTGGCGCAGTTTATGAAACTGCGCCACAATTGCGCCATGCATCCATAATGGCGCCTACACCCATGACAACAACATCGCAGCTACTCAGTAGTATTGAAACATCGAATGGTGTTTCGTTACTCGAACTACTTGCAGCGCACCCTAGTATTGCCCGCCGAACCGCCCAACGCCTGATCAGCCAATTAATTGCCGAAGGCACGATTATCGCGACTGGAGAAGGGCGTGCGCGTCGTTATTACGCCATAAACTCCGTGGGTGAGGTCGCCACCGGCTCGGATGAATTCCCTAGCTACATTCCACTCTCTACGGATAGCAAGGATATAGTTGATTATATCAATCAGCCGCTTGCCGCCAGAAAACCCGTTGGCTACCAAGTCGAATTTCTAGACTCCTACAAACCCAATAAGACCTACTACTTATCCCCATCTCTACGTAGCCAACTTCATAAGATGGGTCGAACGACACAAGAAACTGCGCCAGCCGGCACCCACAGCCGCGCCATATTAAATAGACTATTGATTGATTTATCCTGGGCATCAAGCCATTTGGAAGGGAACACCTATTCACGGCTGGACACCCTTGAACTCATTGAGCATGGAAAAACCGCAAAGGGCAAAGCAACCCTTGAAACACAAATGATCCTGAATCATAAAACAGCGATTGAATTGCTGGTAGAGAATATTGATACTGTTGAGCTCAATCATTTCAGCTTAATGAACTTACACAGCGCACTCTCCGAAAACCTTTTACCCAACCCCGCCGATGAAGGTCGCATCAGAATGCACGCGGTGGATATTGGCAAAAGCGTCTACCGCCCATTATCAACATCGCAGCAGCTGCAAAATACTCTCGACGTTTTGCTTAACAAAGCCAATCAAATAACAGATCCCTTTGAGCAATCATTTTTCATGATGGTTCATCTACCCTATTTACAGCCATTTGCCGATATTAATAAACGCACCTCGCGCTTAGCCGCCAATCTCCCATTATTTCGCGCGAATCTTTGTCCGCTCACCTTTTTGGATGTTCCCGAACAAGCCTATAGTCGCGCCATACTGGGGGTCTATGAATTAACGCGCGTGGAGTTATTACGCGATCTTTACGTGTGGGCATACGAACGCTCAACGCAAGAGTACATTGCCATCAAACAAGATTTAGCGGAGCCTGACCCTGCGCGCTTACTATGGCGAGAGCTAATCAAAAGTACCGTCCACACTATCGTCACCCACCCCGATAGTGATGCCTTAGCGTGCATTAAAGATACAGTTGAAAAGAGTGTGCCGGAGGCGGACTGCGCCAATGTACAAGCACTTATCATTGAAGAGTTGCGTCGCCTACATGAAGGTGTTTTATCTCGTTACGGTTTACGGCCCTCTGAATTTGAAAATTGGAAGAAGCGACAAAAGACGTAAATAACAATCGTCAGGCGCTTACAATTCCGCCATTTCTGTATGTTAGCTGGCCCTCTGAAGTTGGCGGCAGGGATCATTATCGACACAACACGAAATTGCTTTTTTACTGACTGTACTTACAATAGATTTATGGATACTACCGACACCCCCTACCCGCTAATCTCGATTGATAAAGCAAAGATTATTGCTATCGCCCAAAGAGCACTCATAGCCGCCGACTCACTGTATTTTTCGTGGCCAGCCGAACAACAAGAATACTTCCGCGCCACCATGAATGATGATGCTCGCAATCGAGTACAGCGAACATTGCTAGATGGCCTACTTGGCATTCAATGCTCGCTTGATCAAGTCGATGCCATTTGGCGCGATCTCCCTCTGACGCAACTCAACCCACTCAATTGGGCCAGCCTGATCACCACCGGCATTGGTGAAGACTTTATCTACCTGAATGAATCCATGGCTGATGGCAAAAGCCTATTAGATTTTTCAACGCTTTATGATTACAACTACGATGACTACCTGTTTCAGGAGGATGCTAATCGCCGCGAATTCCCGCATTACGAAGGCATCAATTACTATGCTTGGCGGCATCCATCCTGGGCAAGATTGCTGATCAACGACCAGTTTTATTACGCAACCCTAACCTCACTCGCTACGCATTTTGTCGATGAAATTGAATCAGCCGGAAACGATTTGATTGATCAACTGATTCCCCATGAATACATTGACGGCGCCGACAACGGCAAAGCAGAAAAAGGTGGTTTTTTATGGGATATGAAACTGGATGCCAACGGCCAAGAAGGCCAACTCGATGAACTGAGAAAACGCTGGCATGGATACCAACAACAACGCTGGCTTGAACTGAGCGAAACCTTTAACCAATCACCACCCGCTGTTTATACGCAAGACAAGAATTGGGACAACGACCCGCATCGGTTTTTCATTTTTAGCAATGCTGAAACGCTTAAGCAAATCCGATGGCGGCATTTCTTATCTGACTGCCAACCCTTGATGAGCGAATACACCACCCTTAATGAACATCTGCAACAGGAGATCGCACACGCAACATCTTGGCTGACTGAAAATCATCAAGACATCATGCAAAACTTTGACCCTACGGTGGTAAAGCTGCAAAAGAAGAGGAAAATTATTCTGTCGCCTCAGGCGCTGGATGACCTCAATAAAAGTTAAGGCATAAAATGCACAACACATCACTGAAGGAACATTTGGCTCAACTACATGTAGCCTTTAGAGTTTGACGAGACATGTTTAGGGTCAAGCAACAATGAACACCATAGGAGGGTTAGAGATGACGGTCTATCACATCGAATTTTCCGACAGAGAAACCATCGTAGATAAAATGAAGGTCATGGCCGACGAGCGCGGTATTAGTGTTGAACAGCTCATTAAGCGTTTTATCTGCGATGGTATGCGGCCAGCTCCTAGCAACAAGCCGATCATACCTGGGGACACTCTTGACGACCTCTTTGTTAAGAATGGTGTATTGAAACCAATTTCACCCGACCAATCAAATGATGAGCCGCCCGCTTACATACACAATGCGAAGTAAAGTGGGCTGTATTTTATTGATCACAAAGCCAGTAAAAATGAACAAAGTTTTAGATAGACTTGAAAACTAAAGGAGGCCGCGGGTCAAAAGGTGGGGTGCATGCACCCCATTTTTCCATTTGATTTGGTGACCAAAAATACATAAAGGATCTAGACTGGCGTTAATTGACATGAAAAACAATTTTTACTTTTCCAAAGCTAATCAATTAGTTACTATTAATACCAACTTAAACAAAAGTGCATCTGAGTACCGGATAGGCTTCCGAAGCCGTTGGTCGCTGGTTCGAATCCAGTCAGGTGCGCCACATTCATATCCCGATTGTTTTACACACTAGACTCGAAGTCCGATTGTATAAGCAGCATTTCGCTCGAACTCGTTCAAAAAAGTCATATCAAAGAAAAAGCCCCAACGCAGGGGGATACGTTGGGGCTTTTTGTACAGGATGTACCAATCGGGCAGCGCCCTTTCAGCAAATACGATGAATTTTCCCTTTCATTCCTAAGTCACATCTACTCCGAAATGCGCTCGTCCTTAAGTCGCCATTATTGTGGATTGGTATGCCAGCCACTAGTGGCGAATGTCGCTATTGTTTGTAGGAAATATCTCACAAGCGAGGTCAAATTTTGACCAAATCAAATCGTTCGCCAGCAACGGAGGCGGCGTTTATAATCGGCATCCATTTTCAATTGCTACGGATTTATCATGGCCGCCAAAAAGAAAGCCGCTGACTTTGAACAGTCGCTCAATGCGCTGGAAGCCCTCGTTAATAAAATGGAGCAAGGGGATTTGTCCTTGGAAGAATCGCTGCAAGCATTCTCCACAGGCATCCAATTAACGCGCGAATGCCAAACGCGTTTGGCCGAAGCCGAGCAGCAAGTTAATCTGCTGTTGGAACAGCAAGGCGAAATTGTGCTGACCGAGTTTGATGCGAGCGATGATGAATGACGCAAGCTCGTTTATTTAAAGAATTTTTAGCAAGTTGCCACGCGCGTGTCGATCAAGCGCTGGATCACTATCTACCACTCGGCGATGACCACACGCAATTGCGCGAAGCCATGCGCTACAGCTTGTTCAACGGCGGCAAGCGCGTGCGCCCTACCCTCGCTTACGCCAGCGCCCTCGCCATCAATAGCGACGCGCTTACGCAGCAAAGTGAAACACTCAATCGAGTTGCTTGCGCGCTGGAAAGTTTGCATTCCTACAGTTTGGTACACGACGATTTACCCGCGATGGATGACGATGATTTGCGTCGCGGCAAGCCGACTTGTCATATCGCTTTCAACGAAGCCACCGCGATTCTTGCTGGCGATGCTTTGCAAACCTTTGCGTTTGAATTACTGAGTGAAGCCAGCGCCCTAGATGCGAAAACTCAAGTGGCTTTAATTCGCCAATTGGCAAATGCATCCGGCGCGCAAGGAATGGTCTTGGGGCAAGCAATTGATTTAGCCGCTGTAGATAAAACCATCAATCTTGCACAATTAGAAAATATGCACCGCCACAAAACCGGTGCATTGATTCGCGCAAGTGTGAGCATGGGCGCAACCGCATTAAACGCAACTACGGAGCAATTAACAGCGCTGGATACTTACGCGGCGGCCATTGGTTTAGCCTTTCAAGTGCAAGACGATATTTTAGATGTGGTTGCTGACACACAAACTTTAGGCAAACAACAAGGTGCCGATATTGCACGCAACAAACCAACGTATGTTGCACTCTTAGGTTTGGATGGTGCGCGTGCGAAAGCACGGGAATTGCATCAACAAGCGGTTACTGCATTAGAGGGCTTTGGTGAAAGTGCAGATTATTTACGGGCGTTATCGGCTTATATTATTGAGCGCGGGAATTAACCCCCTCCCAACCTCCCCCTTGAAAAGGGTGAGGAGCTGACATAGCTTCGAACACATTAAAATGTTGACACTTAACCTCTCACCAGCAGAAAAAGCGCGATTCGCATTCGCATAAGTCTATAAGCAGGGAGTGCAGCCCCTCCACCTTTTCAAGGGGGAGGTTGGGAGGGGGTTAGACGCAGTGAAAAATTACGCCCTAAACAACTTTAATCACCAAAAAATAAAATTATCATGCGCATCCCTAGAATTTTCACTCGCCAAGCCCTCGTTTCAAACAGCACTCTCTCCTTGGCCGAACCACAGTCTCATTACTTGAGCAAAGTTTTGCGCATGCAAGCCGGGCGCGAGTTAATTTTATTTAATGGCGAAGGTGGCGAATACACGGCAGAAATTTCTGCAGTGCATAAAAAGCATGTGGATGTTAGCGTAAAAAAATTTACTCCTGAAAACCGCCAGTCCCATTTGCAACTTGAGTTGGCAATTGGCGTATCGCGCGGCGAGCGTATGGATTGGGTGTTGCAAAAAGCCACAGAACTTGGCGTCACCAAAATTACACCGCTTATGACAGAGCGCACCGAAGTAAAACTCGGCGGCGAACGTGCTGACAAAAAAATGGAGCACTGGCAGCAAATTATTATTAGCGCCTGCGAACAATCCCAACGAAATCTATTGCCTGAATTAGCGGAGCCGCAAGAGTATTCTGAATGGATTAAGCAATGCGATGCAGAGCTGAAGTTCGTGCTGCATCACCGTGACAGCAAAAAATTACCGCAGGAACAAACCCCGAAAAGTGTCGCGCTTTTAATTGGTCCCGAAGGTGGTTTGGATGAAGATGAAATTGCGCAAGCAATTACCAATGGATTTTCCCCCCTGACACTTGGGCCGCGCGTGTTGCGCACAGAGACTGCGCCCGTAGCGGCGATTAGTTTGGTGCAGTATTTGTGGGGTGATTTTTAGCGTAGTACGGGGTCAGAGCAACATTAAAGGCGAAGGCATATCAAACTAAATCAGGTTTCAATTTAATGTTGCTCTGACCCCATTCAGACGCAAAAGCTTTCTTATTGAAGTATCTTCTCTTCAAATACCGGCAGCTTTCGCGTGTTCACATAATAAAAGGAAAACGGGCGCGAGAAACTGGAAGTGCATTTTTCCACGCTGGGTTTTTCCAAATAATTTAGCGTGATCTTTACGCTCGTATCTGAAACATCTGTTAGGTTCAAGGTTCCGTTGAACTGTAAATGAGCGGCACAGCTATCTACCTCGCCGTCATCCACTAAAATGACTTGCCCGGTTTCAAAATTTTGTTCTTCCAAATTTCGGTCGACGTAGATATTGGCAATGCTATGAAAATCAGCGCTGTTGCGAATGTATTGAACATTTTTTTCTTTTTTCTCGATCGAACTATTGGTTTGGCTGCCTGACCAAACCAAGGTGTAGCCGATAGAAGATCCACTCGCTGAACTTGAACTGTTCGATGAACTGGAACTCACCGAACTTGAACTGCTTGATGAGCTCGAGCAACTGCTAGCGCTGGATGAACTGGAGCTTGAACTCGATTCCAAAATATCGCTACTGCTCGAGCTGCTGGAACTCGAACTGGAACTGCTAGAACAGGAGGAGGAAGAGGTTTGCGGATTGAACGGGGTACTGCGCTCACCGCCACAAGCTTGCAATAACACAATCGCAAATAGACAACACAAAACCGAATTGAGCATTTGCAACTTGGGGCGGGGAAAATTAATCATTCGAATGCAAATAATCCAAAAAGGTTTGTTCCATAGCCGTGATGTCTGGAATGAGCGTGTATTCGCCCGCCCATGACACATGCATCAAATCATAACGACGGTTTTCTGCATCTTCACGCGCACTAATTTCATCTTCACTCACACGCGCCAAACGCGGCAAGCCTTGGGTGAGAATGGAGATAAAAGGTAAATCGCTATGTAAACCTGTGGTGTTTAAGACCGCAAAGCGCGCGCGGTTGTGAATGTTGGGGGTAGCTTCACCGTTCAAAGCTTCCAAGGATAACAAGGGTACCGTTAATTCACGCCAGTGAAAGTTACCTAGGTACCATAAGGGCGCATTTTCAACATGTTGGATGGGCGCTGCGGGAATAATTTCCGCTACAGTCACGTTGGGCAACAAAATGGTTTGGCCTTGTAAAGGAATTAAAAGGCTTGCGACTTCCTGGATTTTGGTTTGCTCAAGTCGTTTGGGTGCTCGCATGCGAGGCGCTCCTGTTATTTTTATTGCTCAATCTATTAGATTTTACGAATAATGTTTTTTGTATTGCGGGCTTTTTAAACGGCCCAAGGCATCTGCCAACTCAGTTGGCGAGCCGGTAAAACCTACTGTTCCCGTCGCAATCGCGGCATCGGGCATGGAGGAAATAGTGCATTGCGCGGGCGATTGCACCCACACTTTACCGCCCTGCTGCTTGATCAAACGACAGCTGGCAGCGCCGTCATCACCCATGCCTGAAAATACAATAATGCCGCTGCGCTGCCGATACACCCTCGCAACATTCGCGGTGACCTGGTCAATGGATGGCGAATAAAAGCCTACCCAAGGATTTTTACCCACCACCAAAGTGCCGTTATCGTGAATGCTAAGGCTACGATCAGCGGTGACTAGCGTGACCGTGTTTTCACTTAACACAGAACCTTGTTTGGCAATACTCACCGCGTAATGCCCCACACTGCCCATCATTTTAACCAGCGTTTCGGCTTGGCCGGAGTCTATGTGTTGAACGTAGACAAACGCGATGTTCAACGCGGGTGGCAGTTGCTTCAAAAAATCTTTTACCGCTGCAGGCCCGCCGGTGGATGCCGCCAAAACCCAGACTTCACTCGC
Source organism: Cellvibrio sp. (assembly GCF_046347455.1). Lineage (GTDB taxonomy): Bacteria > Pseudomonadota > Gammaproteobacteria > Pseudomonadales > Cellvibrionaceae > Cellvibrio. Next base: position 351,480 of record NZ_JAXMGC010000004.1, on the reverse strand, counting down.
TACGGCTTCGGCTTGTAAATTCACATCGCCACTCAAGCGCTCAAGGCGCTGAAGCATACGGCGCACCCAGTTGTTGTAATCCGCGCTGGTCTGCGTGGGTTCACCCGTGTCGTTCACAATCACAGGGACACGCGTTTGTTCCAGCAGCTCATCCGTAAAAATGCGGAGCGGCGTTTTCTCTGGGCTAGCCGAATCATCTGCCTCTGCCGCTACATCCACAACCCAGGCATCAACATCTTGCTCGGCGTTTGGCATGGTTGCGCCAGACGCCAGTGAATAGCTAAACCCAATCGAGTGACCCGCCTGCACGACCATGTTGCCGAGATACTGTTGCTTGAGTGGGCTATCCACCAATATCCCGATGCGAAGTCCTGTCACGGCCGCTCCTGGCTTACAGCTTAATTAGCTCTTTGATGTTGGATAACAACAAATCTTCCTGATAAGGCTTGCCCATGTACTTGTTCACGCCCAATTCAAACGCGTGCTCACGGTGTTTTTCACCGGTGCGCGACGTAATCATAATGATCGGAATATTGCGTAAACGGGAACTGGTACGAATATTCTTCGCCACCTCAAAGCCGTCCATACGAGGCATTTCGATATCGAGCAACATTACATCCGGGATGTGGTCTTGCAAGAGTTGCAAGGCTTCCACACCGTCTTTGGCGGTGATCACGCGGAAACCTTCGCGCTCCAGGAAGCGACCGGTTACCTTACGTACGGTTACAGAATCGTCCACCACCATGATGGTCTTCTCGGCTTCTTCAACCACAGGCGCTGGAGCGCTGACCGCACTTGGGTCGAGAAGGATGGCGTGACCGAGGCCAAGTGCCAGTTGTTCGCGGATAAGTGCGTGCAAATCCAGAATCACCACCACGCTACCATCACCCGTTACGGTTGCACCGGACACGCCGCGCACAGATGCGAATTGCGCACCCAAGGTTTTTACCACGATCTCGCGCGAGCCCAGCAGGCGATCTACTTGCAGCGCTACAGTGTTTTCTGTACTGCGCACAAGAATAACGGGCAAGGGCAAGGACTGACCATCCAGCTTGGGCGACGCAGTGCTGTCCAACATGGCACCCAAGTAACGCACTAAATAGTTTTCACCGGCGTAGTCAAAACGCGCATCTGGATCTTGATAATAGTGCTCAAGCTCGAATGGGCTGACGCGCACAATACCTTCGATGGTGTTGAGCGGAACGGCGTAAAAATCGTCGCCAATCTGAACCATCAAAGCGCGGTTTACCGATACGGTAAATGGCAAGCGAATAGTGAACTCGGTGCCCTCGCCCCAACGGGAGTCAATAAACATGGCGCCGCCGAGTTGCTTGATCTCGGAGTGCACCACGTCCATGCCCACACCACGGCCGGAAATTTGAGTCACTTTGTCGGCGGTAGAGAAACCGGCGTGCAGGATGAATTGCATCAAGTCCTGCTCGCTCAGCGGTGCATCGGCTGCCATCAAGCCGCGCTCGATCGCTTTTTCGCGCACGCGTTGTAGATTAATACCGCGACCATCGTCCGCGAGGCGGAGCATTACGTCGCCACCCTCGCGCCCCAAGCTCAAGGTGATCCGCCCTACCGAATCTTTACCCGAAGCCAAGCGATCCTCGGGTGACTCAATACCGTGGTCTACCGCGTTACGCAGCATGTGCTCAAGCGGAGCCACCATACGTTCCAACACAGTACGGTCAAGTTCACCTTCCACATTGTCCAATTCGAAATTAACTTCTTTACCCAGCTCGTCGGCCGCTTGGCGAACGATACGGCGCAAGCGCGGTACCAAACGTGAGAAGGGCACCATGCGCGAACGCATCAGGCCTTCCTGCAAGTCGGTGTTAATACGCGATTGTTGCAGCAACAAGGTTTCGGTATCGCGGGTTTTATCCGCGAGAGTGTATTTCAAGTCCATCAAGTCAGACGCGGATTCGATGAGCGAGCGCGAGAGCTGCTGCAATTGCGAATAACGGTCCATTTCCAGCGGGTCAAATTGCTCATGCTGAGCCATTTGCTCCTGGCGGAACAACACCTGCGCTTCGGTTTCGATATCCAAGCGGCGCAGCTGTTCTTGCAAGCGGTGGATGGTGGCATCCATCTCTTCGATGGACGCGCCCAAGTCACTGACCTGCTGTTCCATACGACCACGGCTGATGGAAGTTTCACCCGCAAGGTTTACCAATTCTTCAAGCAATTCTGCGGAGACTTTTACAACCTCTTGCGGGCCTGCACGACGAGCTGCCAAGTGCTGCACTTGCGCAGGGCCACCCGAACCTTGGCGAGCGCCACCAAATTCCGCACCGGGAATTTTGGGCAAAGGCGCTGCAGGTGGTTTTGGTTTAGGCGCAAAGGTAAGTACATTGGGCTTCTCTGAACCGAGCCCGAGATTCGGGCGATCGTTATCTACCACCAAGCTTGGTCTGGTGTACTCAATCTGTGGTTCTGGCGGGTTATCTTCAGAAACTGGTTCAAAGACAGGCTCATCGGCAATTTGATCGAGAACCTCTTCAGATTGAACCGCTGTTTCAAGGTAATCCTCAACAGCGCCGTCAGGAATTTCACCATTCAAGCGCGCACGAACATCGTTAACGCCGCTGTGGAGCTGGTCTTGATAGCTATTGAGTGTTTTGAAGAAGTTTTGATCAACTTCGGCGTCCGCATCCATCTCAATCAAGGTGGTTTCGAAATCGTGCGACAAATCGCCGAGATCTGTCAGTCCCGCCAAACGGGCACCACCTTTGAAGGTGTGCAAGCAACGTTTCAGTTCTTCAACACAATCAGTATTGTTCCAATCTTCTTGCCAATCGTGGAGGGCGCGCTCTATGTCTTCCAACAATTCAGCCGCTTCTTCAATAAAGATTTCGATGATTTCCGGATCGAAATCTTCATCGTCTTCAAAACTGGATATAGGTGTTCTTGTTGCTTGAGGTACCTGTGGTTTTTGCGCCGTAACAACTGGCGGTACAGATACCGGGGCAATAGCGTCACGCTGAATATCTTCAAGCTCGCCTGAACTTTCTAACGTACCTTCATTTTCTAACGCATCTTCACGCTCTAATGCTTCTTCCAAAGAAGTGCTTTCAGAAATATCACTCTCAGAGGCAACGTCCGCCAAAGACTCTTCTTCAACAATTTTATCCAGCGCACTTTCGTATTCGAAAGTTTCATCGTCTTCTGCGTTACCGCCAAGTTTCGCAACTTCTTCCGGTTCAACAAGATCTTCCCGGTCACCAGAAGATGCCATTTCAGAGGTTTCTTCAATTGGCAATTCCATTGCGGATTCGTCCGCAATAAATTCCAAATCGTCAGTCTCATCTGCGTGAGCTTCTGCGGCCGGTAACTCAAGCGTTATTTCTTCGCTGTCGTCATCAGCTTCTTGTAAATCGAGTGCTTCAGAGTGCAGTTGTTGGTCTTCGTCGAGTTCTGCTACAGGGAGAGCCGCAATGATCTCGTCATCTGAAATGGATACATCTTCAATATCCAATTCAACAAGATCGCCCAAATCTAGCGAAGCATCTTCTTCATTCTCTGCAACATCTGCGGCGATGCGCTCTACCACAAGGGTATCAGCTAAGGCATTTTCCGCAGCGTCGAGCGCCTCGTCTTCCGCAAGCTCGAGCGTTGCAATCTGATCATCCGCAATCGCTTCGTAATCAACTTCTTCAATTAGCGGCAAGGCAGGTTCCGCATCTACTGCCACTTGCTCATCCAAGCTCGCAACCGCTTCAAAACCTGCCGTTGCAAGTTGTTCAGCAATAGGTTCCTCTGTCGAGGCATCAGGGTAGGATTGCGCTTCTGCGATCAAATCATCCAAGGATTGCAAAATAGATTCTGGCGCATTTGTTAAATTTTGACCTGCAGCAATTGCATCAACCATGTCCAAAAGCGCAAGGTGCGCGGAATTAATATCGCGACACAGCGGTTCAGAGCAGGTCAAACGCTTATCAATAATCTGCGTGTAAACTTGCGCAAGTTTTTCGCCAAGGTTTGCCATAGCAGGCAAATAGGCGTGATGGGCACCGCGATTTAAATTACGCAGCTCACCTAATACGGGCTGCAATACAGATACATCTTCGGGCGCCGATTGCCACTGTGCAATGATTTTGTCAGCGTCTAGCAGCAGATTCATTTCCTCTGCCATAAAGATGGACAACAATTCCGGATCTACCGGACGCTTACCGTTTTCATCCAACTCTTGTTGACGCACCAAAGGTGCCACATGAATTTCACGCAGCTCAGCAACGCGCGCGGTGAATTGATGCAGGCGCGGAATATCAACAGCTTCGCCATTTTCAATTTGCGCTAAGCCAGTTTCGGTATAAGTCACCGCGTCACGCAACAATTGCAAAATGTCGTCGTTGAGAACAACGTGATAGGAACGCAACTCTTTTACAAATTTCTCCAGCGGTGCCGCGAGTTCAGCAATAGGCGTAATCTCCGCCATGTGCGCACTACCTTTCAGCGTATGCAATGCGCGCTGAATGCTGTCGCTTGGCGGTTCATAGCAAGGCGCTTCTTCTTCCATACGCGTGATAAATTCGCGCAAGGTTTGCAAATGAGTAACTGCTTCCGCACCAAAAATATCCCACAGCTGTGCATCTTGATCATCTGAACCATCTTCGGTGAGATAATCTGTAGCCAATTCAACCGAATGCTGCTCAGAGGGCTCGGTGGTAAACTGTTCATCGAGAATTTGCTCTGCAACATCCGGAGCTTCAGTAATTTCTTCTGCGAATTCCGCTGCCGGCACAGCAAAATCTGCAGCCATAGCAGCCGGTTGATCGTCAACTGTTGCGGTGGATTCGATTTGAAGGGGTTGCGCGTCGGACGCTAATTCATCCGGCACTATGCCTTTTGCCAAAGACTCTGCAAGGCCGCGGTAATGTTCACTCAATTGCGGATGAGGATTAGGTAGTTTTTGGCTAAAGGCTTCGACCATTGCCGGCAAAATAGCGCGCACTTTTTCAATGATGGTAACGTGCGGCTCACCCGCTTCAATCGTCTTGTCGATCACACGATTAAGCATGTTTTCGATCGACCAAGAGAGCTCGCCAACTTCGTTGGCGCCGACCATACGACCGCTTCCTTTCAAGGTGTGGAATGCGCGACGGAACTCGGTTAATGAATTTTCGTCTTCGAAATTTTTTGCCCAGCGCGGGAAATACTCAGCAATTGCTTCTAAAACTTCGCCTGCTTCTTCAACAAAAATTTCAATAATTTCGTCATCGATATAGTTGTCGTCGTCATCTTCTGCTGTAGTTTCAGACGATTCCTCGATACTTTCCGTTGCATCTTCTGCAACAGTATCCGAGACGTTTTCTGCAGATACAGAACTATCTACCCGTTCTTGCTGCGGCTCTTCAACGGCTTTCTCGCTAGAGGCATCTGCGGCCGAAACGAAATCAAGATCCGCAACGATTTCTTGTGGTTCGTTGATTTCAACAGCAGAAGCAGTATTTAAGGCAACTTCAACCTTACCTAAGAAACTGGGTGATACCGAAATTGTGGTTTCGGGTGATGAGTAACGGTTACCAATGGAAGGAGCCCCGCTTTTTAACAAGCTTGGTGGTTCATGGGCCTCAATTGTTTGCGAAGCTGTTTCTGCATCGCTGCTAGTTTCACTTGCTTGCGCGAATTCGTCCTCAGCAACTGGTGTTTGTTCAAGAGTATCTGTAACCAATGACGCGTCTGTTGCAACTTCATTAGTCGGATCTTGAATGGCAGCATAGGCTGCCGCCAAACTCGCTTCGTCCGCTTCCGCAGCTTCAGGTGTGGTGTGAATATTTGTCGCAGGTAATATTGAGCGCAGGGTATCCATGTCTAGAGACGAAGAATCGGTACGCGATACCTTCGCAACCGCATAACCCAAGCTCGCGACACTTTCCTCTGCAACTGTTAGCAACAAATCATTTTCTTCAGAGCTGCCGCCACCCAACCGCTCTAAATAATATTCAACACTCGTGATCGCATCAGCAAGCGTATCGAGCGATGACCACTGGGGTGTGATTTCTTGCGAGAGTAGTTGCTCTTCGATATAACGCGCACAGGCGCCCAGAATTCTGGCTGCACGCGGTAAAGGCATTATTTCTAAACCGCCGCGAATTTCGCGCAAAGTGTCTGGCACGTTTTGCAGATGTACTCGATCCCATTGCGATGCAATGTATTCAATAATGGCGTCTTTCGCGTGCTCCAAACCATTGCGCGCTTCGCGCAGCACAGATTCTTTCGCGCGGGAAAGTGTTATATCGGCTTCGCTTGCTGGAGTATCTTCGGAGCCGGTTGATTGTTGTTGCGCAAGATTATCTAGCGCATCTTCAACTTCGATAACTTTACCTGCGATAGACATCAACTGATCTTGCGACAATTGGCTACCCGAATTAGCTACCATTTCCAAGGCAGCGCCCTGCTCCAAAATTTGCTTGCGCAAATCGCCGAGCCCCAACACCGCCATGGTGTCGCCAATGCGTTTAACAACAGGCAGAGCATCGTTCAGTGTGCTTTGGGTATCTCCACCAGCCAAACATAAATCGAGCGCATTTTTTATAACGTCCAATTCTGTTTTAAGCGCATCCACAACAGAGCGCATTGCATCGGGATCAGGTGATGACAGAATGCTCGTTGCGTCTTCACCTGATTCTTTGCCTTCAATCAAGGCATCGTCAAGGTGGTAAGTTTGGTAAACGCGTTGCAGGTGTGAATTTGGATTAAAACCGGGTGCGTGTTTGCCCGCGCGAGCAACGTAGTAAAGTAAATTTTTAATTAACTCGTCATTGGTGTATGAGTTAAGTGCCTTGGTACCGTGCACTGCAAGAATTTTTATTTCTTTATCGAGCTGGCGAAGTAAATTTTTGATCGCCACGCTAATTTCCAGCGCATCCATTTCCAGCGCTTCGGCAAGCGCCAAGCATATGTCCCATAAAGCATTGCGCGCCGTGCCTTGAGTTAATTTGTGCAGACGGCTAAATACTTTTTGCAGATATGCAAGATTTTCGTCACTGTTGACGTTACGAATATAACCAGCAGCGGCGTACTGATACATTTGGCGCAACTTAAGCGCCATGGCTTGGAACTGCACATTATCTTGTGCTGCAGCTGAACGCGTACCTGTGACTTTTTTCGCAGGCGCCAAATTGGGAACAAATAATTTGGTGTCGGTTAATAAACTTTCGCCGCGCACAGCGCGCAAATCATTCAGTAAAGGTAAAACAACCAGCGGGTTATCTTTGCGAGTGGCTTTAACTTGGTCGAGATACACCGGAAATTGAAGAATAGAGCGCATAAGAACTTCTTGCGCTTCGGCAGGATTAACAACAGCCCCTTGAATCATGGCCTGCGTTAATTTTTCCATTTCTTCGGCAAGCATGGCCGCGCCGAAAAATTCCACCATTTGCAAGCTGCCGTGCACTTGGTGAATGTGCGTTAAACAAAAGCGAATGCGCACCACATCTTTTGGGTTCTCGACGTAGGCTTCAAGCGCTTGTCGCGCCTCTTTAAGCGTTTCGCCGATCTCGTGAATTAACCAATCCAACGCGGCAAAATTGCGATTATCTGCCATGCGGTGTTTTCCTCTTCGTTATTCTTGGGCTGCGAATGCTTGGGGGCAGCGCTTATTATTCGTGTACATAAACTTGTACTTCGTCGGCTGTAATCTTTTGCATTTTAGGATGCTCCCACTCGGTAACTTCACCCAAACCCGTAACTAAAATGCCGCCCGGTTTTAAATGATCGGTGAACGCATTCAAAATGTCTCGGCGCAACCAGCGACGGAAATACACCAACAAATTCTGACAAAAGATCACATCGACTTTGACGCCCGGCAATCTGTTGTGATTGATAATGTTTGCTTGGGTGAAACACACACGTTCGCGCAAGCGACTGACAATTTCATAATTGCCGTCCGTTGTTTGTTTGGTATAGCGTTTAAATTCTTCTGCCTTTACCGTTTCAATCTTGCGCTTGGCATAACGCCCTTTGCGAGCAGTTGCGAGCGCAGACATACTCAGATCAAATGCTGTAATACCGTAATAAGGATTGAGCGCGGCTAGCTCAAAGCAGTCATTAATGACCATAGCGAGCGAGTAGGCTTCCTCGCCCGTTGCACAACCCACGCTCCACACATCAAAGCTTTGGGTAAGGGACTGATTGTTGATTTTGGTTTGCAGGTAATTGCGAACATATTCGAGCGAAGGGCGATGACGGAAAAAACTGGTTTCTTTCACCGCAATACGATCAATGATGACCGTCCATTCCAACATACCTGCAGCGCCTTGGGTGACTCGCTGGTAGTAGTCATCATAGTCATCAAGACCTAACTCGCGCATGCGTGACGAAATTTGTGATTCCAAAAGTGCTTTGTGCTGCGGAACCAATTGCATGCCAGTGCGCTCTTCAAGCAATTTGCACCATTGGGCAAATTGCTCAAGAGAGAGTGTCGGTAATGTGCGTAGTGACCAACCCATAACAAATACCTAATCGACACTTACAACTCGTAAGCGTCAATGCATGATTAAGCTTTTGCTTGATGCGGATAAATGTCGTCGTCATCCAACAAGCTGGCGTCCAGCTCCATATCGGAATCAGAAGACAAATCGTAACTTGCGCCAGCTGGCTTGGGCGTAACGTCGTAATGTTCCGCCGTCTCGACTTCTTCTGGCAACTTGAAGCCCGCTACGGATTCACGCAAGTCGAGCGCCATTTCAGCCAAGTTACCAATCGACTGCGCCGTTGCAGAAGTACCTGCAGAGGTTTGAGTGGTAATCTCTTGAATAACGTTCATCGTGTTAGAGATATGACCCGCAGACGAGGCTTGTTGACGCGCAGCGTTCGAAATGTTTTGAATCAATTCCGCAAGCGATGTCGATACGTTTTCGATTTCTTCCAGTGCCACACCCGCGTCTTGTGCGAGGCGCGCACCGCGAACCACTTCAGACGTGGTTTGTTCCATCGAAATTACCGCTTCGTTGGTATCGTTTTGAATGGTTTTTACGAGCGCTTCAATCTGCTTGGTTGCAGCAGCTGAACGTTCCGCAAGGCGTTGAACCTCGTCCGCTACCACCGCGAACCCGCGGCCCGCGTCACCGGCCATCGATGCTTGAATCGCCGCGTTAAGTGCGAGGATGTTCGTTTGGTCCGCAATGTCGTTAATCAAACTTACGATATCACCGATCTCTTGTGACGATTCACCGAGACGTTTAATACGCTTAGAAGTATCTTGAATCTGCTCGCGAATGGTATCCATCCCGTTGATGGTGTTCTGTACCACTTTGGCGCCGTTACCGGCGATTGATACCGCTCGTTCCGCTACCGCTGCCGATTCGGCGGCGTTTGCAGATACCTGGTCAATGGTGACCGCCATTTCGTTTACCGCAGCGGATGCACCGGCAATTTCTTGCGCTTGGTGTTCAGATGCTTCTGCGAGGTGAAGTGCAGTTTGCTGAGTTTCTTGCGCAGCAGCGGATACGTTTACTGCGGTTTCGTTGATTCGCGCTACCAGAATACGCAGCTGGTCGATGGTGAAGTTAATAGAGTCCGCAATCGCACCGGTGAAGTCTTCGGTTACGGTTGCGGTTGTTGTCAGGTCACCGTCCGCGAGGTCTGCCAGTTCGTCGAGGAGACGCAAAATCGCGGTTTGGTTGCGCTCGTTAGTTTCGGAGTTGGTAACCGCACGTTGTTGTGCGCTGCGGTACATACTGAAACCTACAACAGCCAAGGAAACAATAAAGATAAACGCACAGAAACCAGCAAGATTTTTATTGACTGGGCGCGAATTCGACAAATCATTAATCTTATCCGCAGTATCAGTAAGTGCTTGGAGTAATTGCGGGGATTCCGTCAACAAGGCATCAGATGCCTGACGAGCACGGAACAGCGTTGCAGAACCCTCAAACATCTCTTGAACGTTTTTGTTTACAGTTTCAAACAACTTGGTAATTTTTTCCAAACTCGCACGCGCGCTAGAATCAGTTACGCGCGAAATGTGCATCATGGAGTCACCTTCTTTCATACCGCGCAACATACGACCATACACATTGGCGTCGGTGTTGAACTGGTCGGCGGCCTGTGCCGCGTCGGCGTCACCGCGGAGCATCTTATCCACGTTACGACCGATACGCTCCGCGATCCAGGATTGCAACTGGGCGTCAGATACTTGGTCAGCGGGCGCTTTGGTATCCAGCAGGATTTCCACAATGTTACGGTGTTCCGACTGCAAGCTGGGGAGGTTGGCGTTCAGGGTTTTACCTACGCCGTTGAGCGTTACGATCAGGTCTTTGTTTTTCACAATGTCCTGAGCGTTGTTCTTGGCGCGACCCCAGATAGCACCGTAGGCATCGAATTGTGTCTTCAATTCATTCTTGGCGCGTTCGTTGGAGGATAATTGGTTCCAGGATGCATCCATCTTGGATACCACGCCCGCCAATTCACCAAAGGCTTTTTCACTGCCCGAGGTTGCATCACGTGAAAGTGACGTAAGTCGATAGGCCTGAGCACGCAATTCAGCAACTTGCTGAAGGTTGTTCTGGTCTTTGTTGCCGTCGTTAATAACAATCCCCAACGAAGCGAAGAATGCGAATAGCGACAGACCACCCACTATCACCGACCAAAAAACAATCGGGTTGGTTTTGTGAGCACCAAAAACACTTTTGGAATCTGCTTTCATCTAAAATTACTCCTACCGACTCAGCGTTTTAATTTTTATCTACGAGAACTTAAATCCGGAAATCTCTCACTCACTCGTTTTAATTCTGTACGTTTAATCTCAATCCTTAACTCTTAGCCGCGTTGATAAAACGCGGATCTTCTGCCAGCAAAGCTGGCCTGAATAGCGACCACACGTGCTCGCCAGCAGGATAGCTCCCTGTTACAAAAGGCAATATGTTTTCCGCTACGGTTCCCGCCTGCTCGCTGTATTCGTCCATGGGAAAATGCTGCATACCGAAAACCTGATCCACCATAAGGCCGGAATAGAGCGTTTCGGTTTCCAAAATGAGTACCCTGCGCTGCTTGCGCCCGCCGACAAGGCGGTCACCGAAATAAGCAGCGAGATCAAAAATAGGTAAGAGGCGGCCACGTACGTTGGCCACGCCCTTCACCCAAGGCTGAACCCCGGGTAAGTGAGTGTAGTTAGGAACTTCGAGCATCTCTGACACTTCGCCGATAGGCGCGACAAAGCGGCTGCCCATAAGGGAAAAACCGATTCCGCTCCACTGAGGGCGAATATCGGTTTGTGCTGGCAGACCGCGCGCAGCGGATCGGCTACGCTGGGCCAAGTCGAGAAGCGCCTCGAAGGCTGCTTGAGGTTCTGACATAACAGCATCCATCTTATTCGCGATAAATTCAGGCACAAGCCAGACGATCTGCGAATTTCGTTATTGTGTGTTGCTTTAAAAACTCTCGAATAAGGCTCGAAACGTTTAACCCATGACCTCGGCCATGGCAGACATAAGTACATCAGGCGTAATGGGCTTGGACAAATAGGCTTTAGCGCCCTGACGCATACCCCACACGCGATCGGTCTGTTGATCTTTCGTCGTTACTATAATGACCGGAATATGGGCAGTTTCAGGCAACTTGGACAGTTGGCGAGTGGCTTGAAAGCCGTTAAGGCCGGGCATAACCACATCCATCAATACCAAATCCGGGCGTTCTTTAACGGCCATAGCAACGCCGGTTTCACCGTTTTCCGCAGTGAGCACTACGTGGCCATTTTTTTCCAGCATGGTTGTTAACTTGTAAGTTTCAGTTGGCGAGTCGTCGATAATGAGTACACGAGCCATAGCTGCTCCAGGTTGAATCGTTAGTGTTAGAGTTGATAATCCTTTGGAGTTTACAAATGCCTTCAGTTGAATCAGGAGGCTTTCACGTGCTTAACGTGAGTTTCAATGGCGTCCAGAAGTTCGCTTTTACTAAAAGGTTTAGTGAGATATTGATCCGAACCAACGATTCGGCCTTTAGCCTTGTCAAACAAGCCATCTTTACTCGATAGCATGATGACAGGGGTAGATTTGAACTCACTGTTATTCTTGATCAGCGCGCAGGTTTGGTAGCCGTCAAGGCGCGGCATCATAATGTCAACAAAGATAATATCGGGGCGGCTGTCGGCAATTTTCGCCAAGGCATCAAAGCCATCGGTGGCAGTAATCACCATACAACCGGCCTTCTTCAAAAGGGTTTCTGCCGTTCGGCGAATGGTCTTACTGTCGTCAATAACCATTACTTTCAAGCTTTCTAAACTTACGTCCATACTCTCTGACCTTTGCCTTTGTTATGCGCCTTTGTCATGCGTAGTTACGCCAGATATTGGAGAATTGCGCTGTAACAGGGTTGATTAGCGAAATCGTGCGCCCAAAATTATAGTATAAACATACGCGCAACCAACTTTTAACATAGTTTTTAAGGTTTAGCTATAACTACTTGAAACCATAAGCAATCTGTTATCAAGTTTTGTCTTTAAGTACTTCTGGTTCTGTCGCAAAAGTGTGCGCGCCACCCTTGCTTTAAGGACTCTTAGGACTTAACTTTAGGCCGCATTTTCAACAACCGCAAATTCCTCAGTGAGATTCTCTAATGACGCTATCAGTCGGCGTAGTCATGGACCCCATCGCGAATATCAAGTATCACAAAGACACCACCCTAGCCTTGCTGCTAGCGGCACAAGCGCGGGGTTGGAGCTTGACTTACATGGAGCAGAGCGATCTCTATTTGTTGCAAGGCGAGGCGCGCGCCCACATGCGCAGCCTTACAGTGCGCGCCGATCCGGACGATTTTTTCTGCCTAGGCGTATCTGAAGATCGCGCTCTTGCCGAGCTCGATGTCGTCCTGATGCGAAAGGACCCACCATTCGACAACGAATTTGTGTACAGCACTTACATTTTGGAAGCCGCGCAAAAGCAAGGTACTTTGATAGTGAACGACCCGCGCAGCCTGCGCGATTGCAATGAAAAGGTCTTCGCCACCCAGTTTCCCCAATGCTGCCCGCCAGTACTGGTAAGTCGCGATGCGACTAAGCTGCGTGAATTTCACCAACAGCATAGCGATGTGATTTTCAAACCATTAGATGGCATGGGCGGCAGCCGCATTTTCCGCTGCAAGCAAGACGACCCCAATGTGGGGGTGATCCTTGAAACCCTGACCAACATGGGCACCCAGACAATCATGGCACAGCGTTATATTCCCGAAATTACGCAGGGAGACAAACGCATTTTGGTTATTGATGGTGAGCCCGTGCCCTATTGTCTTGCGCGAATTCCGGCCAAGGGTGAAACCCGTGGGAATTTGGCCGCCGGCGGTACAGGCGTAGCCCAACCCCTATCGGATCAGGATCGTTGGATTGTCAGCCAAGTTGCGCCTACCTTACGTGAAAAAGGCTTGCTGTTTGTCGGCTTGGACGTGATTGGCGAATACCTCACCGAAATCAATGTTACCAGCCCGACCTGCGCGCGCGAAATCGACAAAGCCTACGGCACTAATATTGGCGACATGCTAATGGCCGCGATTGCGCGCCGCAAACAACCACAACCGGACTATTCCCTGTGAGTTCAGCCGTTGCAATGGACATGGAAGAGTTCCAAGCCAAGCCGGTAGATGCTGGCGATCGGCTCAGCTTTACGCTGTTTGTGGCGATTGCCATCCATGCGCTGATTATTCTGGGGGTGACCTTCAAAATGCCGCCAGCCTCCAAAGGTTCGCAAACCATCGAGGTTACTTTAGCAACGCATAAATCTGCCAAAGCACCTAAAGAGGCGGATTTTCTGGCGCAACATAATCAGGAAGGCAGTGGCACTGAAGAAAAAGCGCGGCAATTGACGACGGAAAAGCACGCGGAATTTGCCGATACCCAAGTACGCAACGTAAACCCCATGCCGCAAGTGGCAGAAACTTCTACCGCCCAAAAGAAACAACAGCAAATCATTACCACAACAGGTTTGAGCGAATTCAAGCTAAGCGAACTGCAAAGCCCAAACACGCAAGAGGAAAAAGAGAAGCACAAAGGCCTGCTGGAAAACCAAACAGCCGTAACGAGTGAAATTGCCAGCCTTCAGGCGCGGCTGGATAAACAAAAGCAGGAATATGCCAAACGCCCTCGTATTCGCACGCTCACAGCAGTCTCTGCCAAAGAATCCTTTGACGCGGAATACCTGATCAAATGGAGCGAAAAGTTTGAGCGCGTTGGTACCAAAAATTATCCCAGTGAGGCGCTTGCCAGAAATATTACTGGCCGCGTCATGCTAAGCGTGACCCTTCGCCCTGACGGCAGCGTAGAAGAGGTATTAGTTGCACTCTCGTCTGGCAGCCGCATTTTGGATGATTCCGCACGCCAAATCGTTCGCCTCGCGGCACCTTACGCGAAATTTCCGCCCGAAATCAGTCGCCAAACCGACCGGTTGAAAATTATTCGCTACGTGCGCTTTGAGCCCAACAACATCACTACCAGCGACCAATAAATAACAAATCGCAGGTTTTACTTGTTTTCCACTGCTCTTGCCTCAATACTCCAGTCATGACCGAAAAACATACTTCTATAGATACCGTTGAGCTTGTACCCGGCAGCCTGTGCAATCACTTCCTCATTGCCATGCCGAGTTTGCAAGATTCTTCATTTGCCCACAGCGTGACCTACATTTGCGAACACTCCAGCGAAGGCGCTATGGGAATTGTCATTAATAACCCTATGCCTATGACGCTGCATGAAATTTTTGCGCAGATGGATTTGAAAGCTGCCGCAGGGCAAGGTCATCAACCCGTCGTTGCGGGAGGCCCTGTTCAACAGGAACGCGGCTTTGTTATTCACAGCAGCGACTCCGAATGGCATTCAACGCTGAAAGTGTCACCGGAAATTAGCCTCACCGCATCGCGCGATATTATTAGCGCACTCGCCGAAGGCCAAGGACCCAAACAATATTTGGTTGCCTTAGGTTACGCCGGTTGGGGCGAAGGCCAATTGGAAGCCGAGATTGCCGCTAACTCTTGGCTCACAGTTCCTGCTAGTAAACACATTATTTTTGATACCCCTTTTGAACAACGCTGGACTGCCGCCGCGCAAGCTTTGGGAATTGATGTAAATTTAATTTCCAACACCGCCGGACACGCATAAACCGAATGATTAAAACCCTACTTGCATTTGATTACGGCACCAAAAATATTGGTGTCGCCGTCGGTCAGACCATTACCGCTTCCGCTCGCTCTTTACCGCCTCTAAAAGCAAAAGATGGCATTCCGGATTGGTCGCAGATTGAAAAACTTTTGGCAGAATGGAAACCAGATCTTGTTCTGGTGGGCTTGCCGCTCAACATGGATGACAGCGAAAGCGAACTCAGCGCGCGCGCAAAAAAATTTGCGAACAGACTCAACGGCCGCTTCGGGGTAAAAATTGAAATGGTGGATGAGCGACTCACCAGCTTTGAAGCAAAGGGGGAAGTCATGAGCCGTGGCGGCTCACGGGATTACAAAAATAATCCCGTGGATTCGATTGCCGCGCGACTCATTTTAGAAAGTTGGCTGGAGCGAAATAATTAGCCAAAAGCCGTTAAAATATTTCTTTCGCTTTTTGTATTCGTTGTTTCACTTCATAATTATTTTGATAGGTTTTTATGATGCTGGCCTGATCTTTTTCAAGCACATCACATTGCAACCTTTGCAAAGCCTGATTCACTTTTTCCGCGCGTGCTTTATTGCTGGTGTCCTCTCCCAACCATGAATTGCACTCAACGGTACGACCAATAATAGTTGCCACATCTTGTGGCATACCTTTCTTTAGAGCTTTCACTTCTGCTGAATCATCAGCGACTGCAAGAGAGCAAACTAAAACACTTGATAGACTTATTGTTTTTTTCAGCATGATCAAGCTGCCTCTTTCTTTACATAGTTAGAACATCTTCCCGCGGTTATGCCGATCATCGTTGTCGATAGACAAGCTATCCGCGGCGTTATTTAAATAATTGGCGTCTGTTTCTGAACCCAGCTTAATCATCAGACGCAAATCATTGGGTGAGTCTGCGTGGAGAAGCGCATCCTCGTAAGTGATTTCGCCATTGTCGTAAAGATCGTACAAGGCTTTATCGAAAGTCTGCATACCCAACTCGGTAGACTTCTTCATTAATTCTTTTAGATCAGATACCTGACCTTTGCGAATTAAATCTTGCGCGAGTGGCGTATTGATTAAAATTTCCAAACAGGCACGGCGACCCTGTCCATCCGGTGTGGGAATTAATTGTTGCGCCACAATAGCTTTTAAATTGAGCGATAAATCCATCCACAATTGGCGGTGACGGTCGGCCGGGAAAAAATGAATAATGCGGTCTAACGCCTGGTTCGCGTTGTTGGCGTGAAGCGTACACAAACACAAGTGACCGGTTTCCGCGAATGCAATCGCGTGGTCCATAGTTTCGCGCGAGCGAACCTCACCGATCAAAATCACGTCTGGCGCTTGGCGCAAGGTATTTTTCAACGCAACCTCAAACGATTCTGTATCTATACCCACTTCACGTTGCGTAATAATGCAACCTTCGTGTTGATGGATAAATTCAATCGGGTCTTCGATGGAAATAATGTGACCTTTGGAGTTGCGGTTGCGGTGACCAATCATGGAGGCAAGCGATGTTGATTTACCCGTACCCGTTGCGCCCACAAAAATAATCAGGCCACGTTTAGTCATAGCCAGTTCTTTAATAATGTCCGGCAAACCTAAATCGTCAATTCTGGGAATATTCGTTTCGATACGACGCAACACCATACCCGCCAAGTTGCGTTGATAAAATGCACTGGCACGGAAGCGACCTATACCGCGCGCGCTTACCGCAAAGTTGAGCTCTTTTTTATCCAGAAATTCATTGCGCTGCTTTTCATTCATCACACTTAACACCAGCTCGCGTGCTTTTTCAGGCGCGAGCGGCGTGGCAGTAACAGGCACAACTTTGCCATGCAATTTCATTGATGGTGGAACACCGGCGGTGATAAATAAATCCGACGCGCCTTTTTCTACCATGAGTGACAACAAACGATCAAAATCCATAACCTGTGCCTGCTTGTGTGAATAGGTTTTTTACAGCTGCGATTAAGCGCAGATAATAATTAGAAATTTTCGGGCATTTTTGCTTTGGCGCGCGCCGCTTCGCGACTGATAATTCGGCGCGCAACCAAATCGGCCAAACACTGATCCATGGTCTGCATTCCGAGTGAAGCACCGGTTTGAATCGCTGAATACATTTGCGCAACTTTATCTTCGCGAATCAAGTTACGAATCGCTGATGTACCCCGCATAATTTCGTGCGCCGCCACACGGCCGCCACCATTTTTCTTCATCAGCGTTTGCGAAATTACCGCCTGCAAAGATTCCGACAGCATTGAGCGCACCATGGATTTTTCGTTCGCAGGGAATACGTCCACAATACGGTCGATCGTTTTTGCCGCTGAGGTGGTGTGCAAGGTTCCGAATACCAAGTGACCCGTTTCCGCCGCAGTTAATGCGAGGCGAATAGTCTCAAGGTCACGCATCTCACCCACCAGAATAATGTCCGGGTCTTCACGAAGTGCGGAGCGAAGTGCTTCATTAAAACCGTGGGTATCGCGGTGAACTTCACGCTGGTTGACCAAACATTTTTTCGATTCGTGTACGAATTCGATCGGGTCTTCAATCGTAAGTACGTGTTCGTATTTGTTGTCGTTGATGTAATCAATCATGGCCGCGAGCGTGGTGGATTTACCCGAACCTGTCGGTCCCGTCACCAACACCAATCCACGCGGTACCGCGCAGATATCGCGGAACACGTTGCCCATACCCAATTCTTCCATCGTTAATACTTTCGAAGGAATGGTACGGAACACCGCGCCCGCACCGCGGTTTTGGTTAAAGGCGTTTACACGGAAGCGCGCGACGCCGGGTACTTCAAACGAAAAGTCGGTTTCCAGAAATTCTTCGTAGTCCTTACGCTGCCGGTCATTCATAATGTCGTAAATCAAGCTATGGACCTGCTTGTGATCCATGGGCGGCAAATTGATGCGGCGAACGTCACCATCAACCCGGATCATAGGCGGCAAACCCGCCGACAAGTGCAAGTCGGACGCGCCTTGTTTGGCGCTGAAGGCTAAGAGTTCGGTGATATCCATAGAGCTACCTTATGTAAGAACTACTTTATTTTATTCTGTTAGCTGATGCTCTTTATGTAGAGTGCGCAGCTAGCGTGGATGTTTGTGGAAATTCGTCACGTTATTATGCATATGTCAATAAATCACACCATAGCTGAGGCGCTGGCGAAAGTCACCGCGCGCATTCACCAAGCAACCCTTGCCGCTCAGCGAGAGCCCGAAAGTGTGCGCTTGATCGCGGTGAGCAAAACCCAGCCGGCGGATGCTATAGCACAGGCTTACGCCTGCGGGCAGCGTGATTTTGGCGAAAACTATTTGCAAGAGGCGCTGGAGAAGCAAGCAGAATTAACCCACCTGCCGGATATCCAATGGCACTTTATTGGCCCTATCCAATCCAATAAAACACGCCCGATTGCTGAAAATTTTGCCTGGATCCACAGTATAGACCGTGAAAAAGTCGCGCAGCGCCTAAATGACCAACGCCCGGACAATTTACCCCCGGCGCAAGTGTGCTTGCAGGTAAATATAGACGATGAAACGACCAAATCAGGCGTGACCTTAGCGGAGTTACCGGCTTTGGCCGCCGCCGTAAGCAAGCTTCCACGCCTGCAATTGCGCGGACTCATGGCAATTCCAGCGGCCAGCAACACACCCGCGCAACAGCATGCTGCTTTTGCTAAATTGAAAGACGCGTTAGAAGCGTTAAAAGCCCAAGGCTACGCGGTGGATACCTTATCCATGGGCATGTCTGGCGACTTGGAAGCAGCAATTGCCGAAGGCTCAACTATGGTTAGAGTGGGTACAGATATCTTCGGCGTTAGAATAAAAGCCTAATTTTTTAAAATAATCGGAATCAACCATGTCTATTCTCAACAATGCGTCTCCCAAAATTGCCTTCATTGGCGCAGGCAACATGGCGAAAGCCATTATCGGCGGCTTATTGGCCGAGGGTTTTAAGCGCATCAACATCGTGGCGAGCGGCCCGCGTCAGGAAACCTTGGATCGAGTCGCAGCGGAGTATGGCATTAACGTCACGACTGATAACCAAGCGGCGGCCAGCACGGCAGATGTAGTTGTACTGGCAGTTAAGCCGCAAATGCTTAAAGAAGTTTGTCAGGGCTTGGCCGACTCACTCGCGCACAAACCGCTAATCATTTCATTGGCCGCTGGTATCACCACCGAGAGCATAGCGAGCTGGCTGGGTGGCGACCAAGCCATAGTCCGCTGTATGCCAAATACACCATCCCAACTGCGTGTGGGCGCGAGCGGTCTCTTTGCCAACGCCCATGTGAGCGCTGCGCAAAAATCCACGGCGAACACCATTTTGGGCGCGGTCGGGATTGTGCAGTGGGTGGATGACGAAGCCTTGATCAACCCCGTCACCGCCGTATCAGGTTCAGGCCCCGCTTATTTCTTTCTGGTGATGGAAGCCATGATCGACGCCGGCGTGGAATTGGGCCTTTCACGCGAATCGGCCACTGAGCTGACCTTGCAAACGGCCTTAGGCGCCGCCATCTTAGCCAAGCAAAGTGCCGAGGATGTGGCTGTACTTCGCCGCCGCGTGACATCGCCCAAGGGAACTACCGAGCAGGCGATTAACTCCTTTGAGAACGACCAGATTCGCGCTATGTTTAGCCGCGCCATGACAGCCTGTTCCAATCGTGCGGTTGAGTTGTCTGAATTGCTGGGCAAATAAGTTATTCACGAAAGAGATTTTATCATGCAAACACTGGCTCAAATTGCCATTTACGTTATCAGTACCCTCGGCACGCTTTACGTGAGCTTGGTGTTGCTACGCTTTTTAGCGCAAGTTGTTCGCGCAGATTATTACAACCCGCTGAGCAAAGCGCTGGTGAAATACACCAATCCTTTACTGGTGCCACTGCGCAAAATTATTCCGGGATTTTTTGGTATCGATTGGGCTGCGTTGGTGTTAGCGCTGATTCTGCAAACGATTTTGTTTGAAGTTGTGCTTGTAATTGCCGGCTACGGTATCGTGAATATCGCCTTAGTGATTTTGTGGGCCGCCGTTGCACTCTTGGGCTTGCTGGTGACTTTCTATTATTGGGGCACCATCATCATGATCATCGCCAGCTGGGTTGCGCCGCAAAGCTACAATCCTGCGCTGCGTTTGCTCAATCAAATTATCGACCCCGTGATGGCGCCCTTCCGCAAAATTTTGCCACCACTGGGCGTGTTGGATTTATCGCCCATTATCTTTTTCATGGTGCTTCATATCATTCGCGGTTTCGTATTACCTGCCCTCGCGCAATCCGTGGGAATGATTCCCGGCTTAGGTTTCGGATTTTAATTGAGCACCACTTTTTATAGCTGGCAGGGAGACGATTTAATTCTCCACTGCCACTTTCAACCCAAAGCCGCCAATGACGAGATTGTTGGCGCACATGGGGACAGGCTAAAAATCCGAATAACCGCACCACCCGTCGATGGCAAAGCCAACGAACACATCATCAAATGGTTTAGTAAACTGTTTAAAACACCCAAGAGCAATATAGAAATTTTACAAGGCGAACTGGGGCGCCAAAAAACCCTACGCATCCGCACACCCAAAACGTTACCGAATGATTTGGACACACTATGCTGCAAATCGGCAAGTGTCGGGTAATTGTCGGGCGAAAGCCGTAACCGTCAGTACAAAAAGCAGTGAATACTCATGATTCACAACCTTGGAGTATTTAAATGATTCTTAAGCAACTACGTATCAGCCGCCATCTATCTCAAGAACAGTTGGCTTTAATGTCTGGTTTGAATGTTAGAACCATTCAGCGGATTGAGAGCGGCCATAAAGCGAGTATCGAATCACTTAAATCTCTAGCGGCTGTGTTGGAAGTTGATGTTTCAACCTTGAATCAGGAGATTTTTATGATCGATAAAAACACCGATAACTGGCACAAGTTGTCTTTGTGGCTTAAATGCTGGTTTTTCTTTAATTTTCTTAACTTTCGTCCAACCAAAGATTCGGCTAAAAGGGTAGAGTTAATTTCGCATGTCAGCGGCTTTCTCTTTTGCGCACTGGGTTTGTTTAATCAAGCAGCCTTAGCAGGAGGTTTGTGTATGCTCTTCACGGCATACCTATTCTATTTCCTCATTCGACAAGGCGATGCCTATGGTCTTTGGTATGAACCCATAAAATGATTTAATAACGGCGACGTTGTATCTTTATTTCTACGAATGTCGCCAACCTACAACAATTAGAAGATGTAACGTTCACTTTTCATCTATTTCGATAAGGTAAGGATATGAAGGGAATTATTTACCCACTCTCAATCGCTGTTTCCAGTTTAGTGTTTTCGATTAACACAAGTGCCCAGACTACAGCACTCACGTCATCCAAACAAAAAGACGTTGCTGAAATCGTCATTAACGGTCAGCAACGTGACTCAGATTGGTTTCGCGCTGAAAGCACACACTTTATTGTGTATTCAGATACCAAGCGCGAGCACGTTTATCATTTAATTAACAAACTAGAGCGCTTCGACTATCTATTGCGCTTGTATGCAAAACCTAATACGTCTTCTGAATCTGAACCAAAGCTTACGCTTTATTACCAGTCTAATTACAAAGATTTAAAAAAGATCGATAAAGAACAACCATCCTACGCGATTGGTTTGTACAACAGTTGCACTCAAGGCGTTCAGGCTTTTGCCACCCACATGTATTACGGTGCCAACCCGGATGTTCCGTTAGAAAAGCAACCTGAGAACGAAGGGCTATCTTATATTTTTGAAGCCTACGCACGACATTTTTTGTATCGCCACACAGATATTCGCAGCCCTAATTGGTACATAGACGGCTTTGCGCAATATTTTGCGAATACTCGTTTTTCCGACAAAGAAACTGTATTGGGCATTCCACCGCAAAGTATTCGCGATTACTTAATGTATATCAGTGGCGGCAACACTTATTACAGTTTGGATTACAAAGATATTCTGCTCGATAACGATACCAAGGGACACAACGTTGGCGGCGAAGCTGGCGTTAAGTTAGAATTTCAGGCGCGCGCCTGGGCACTTACGCATTATATTTTATCGTCTAACGAAAATATTCAGCGCTTCCGCGCTTACAATCAGTTAGTAGCCGCCGGTACCGAGCGCACAAAAGCCTTTGAACAAAGCTTTGGCTTCCCCGTTAAAAAACTCAGCAACTATTTGTGGAAATACAAACGCAAATCTGCCGAAGGATTGAAACTCAATTTAACAACCGGTGGCAATCAAGATATCCAATTCAGCAGCCTTCCTATTTCTGCCAATACATTAGTCTTGGCTGACGCCGCGATTAAATCCTGCCCAACGCCTGATAACGGAAAATCACTTTTACAAAATATTGCAAATGAAGCCAAAAAATATCCCACTAGTGACTATGCGCAAACTATTTTAAGCCGCGCTCAAATTAATTGGGGCGATGCGAAAAGCACCTTGCCTTATTTAAGCTCTATTGCAAAAGGTGATAACGCTGAAGCATTTTATTTACTAGGCGCAGCACAACTTCGTTTGGCGGGCACAAGCCAAGGTGAAGAGAAAACCACCTATTTAAAAGCAGCACAAAGCAATCTTTTAAAAGCGATTAGCTTGAACCCTACCGCTGCAGAAACACAATACGCGTATTTCCAAGCAGGTCTTCTCGCGCACGAAATGCCAACAGAAGAAACTTTTAGCGCGGCCATCAAAGCTCGCACACTCGCACCTGAAGTCGGCAGTTACCTCAGAGTTGCGGCGCTGAGCCACGCTTATTTAAAACAGATACCCGAGACAGAAGCCACCTTGGATTTAATGGCACGCAACAGTCGCGATCCGAAAATGGCGGAGTGGGCAAAAACCTGGCAAGCCAAACTCAGTTCCGGTGTCGCACGAAGCGCTTTACTCGCAGAAATGCGCACGGAAATCGAACCCAATCCACGCTTTGTTGAATGGACAGTTGCCGGGGATTCGGTCATGCAATCTGTTCAAAAATCTGCAGAAATGGCGGCAATAGCAGGGTTTTTGCAGGAGCAGCAAATTCAGGATCAAGCGCGCGGCAATCAAGGCACCGAGAGTAAAACGGGGTCCTTCACCGGGCAACCCAGATAAACGGCGATTAATCGCCTGAGGATGGATGTATCGTCAGCATTCAAGAATGCTGACGAACTTGGGAAAAACAAATAAGGAAAAAATAGAATAATGCTACCCTTAGCGAAGAATTATTCAGAATCTGATTTATTTTCGTATTTTTTTAACACCTTGCATTGGCGCGTGTAAGCCCACCAGGTTGATAAGCAAGACGAGACGATCGCCGCTAACAGCGCCCATATCCAAGTGTTGATAAGCATGTTTTGCGAAAGGCCGTAGCGGTTGTAGTTCCACACAAATAACATAATCAGCGCGGCGCTAAAGGTAAAAATAAAACGGCGCACCCAAAAACGAAATAACATTCTAAACATTAACCTTACCCTCAAATGACGTGACCCTGAGCGGACAAGGTCGCTCTTGCGGGAATAAATGTCATTTTATACAAAATCGCCAAGCTTTAGGCAGCTATCTCCAATATGATAGGCCTAATTAACCCGCCGACCTGAAATCACAGCTCCGCATTGTTCACACTGGAAACTCCGCTTCATGAAAACCCCTCCCAGCCTTGCGCCACTTATCGAAGACGGCCTTGTCGACCATGTTTTTAGATCACTGAAAAGCGGCAAAGAAGCCACCGTTTACGTTGTTTCCTCTGCTGGCGAAATCCGTTGCGCAAAAGTGTATAAAGATGTGGAAAAGCGCAGCTTCCGCAGCCAGACCAAATATCAAGAAGGGCGCAACGAACGCAACTCGCGCCGCGCCCGCGCCATGAGCAAAGGCTCGAACTACGGCCGCAAAGAGCAGGAAAACGCCTGGCAAAATGCTGAGGTAGAAGCCTTGTATCGTTTAGCAGATGCAGGCGTTCGCGTGCCACAACCCTTTGGTTGTTTTGATGGCGTGTTATTGATGGAGTTAGTCATAGATTCCGAGGGCTATGCCGCTCCGCGTTTGAATGATGTGGACTTAACACCAGAGCAAGCGCGCGAATACCATGAATTTATGATGATGGAAGTCGTGCGCATGCTATGCGCGGGTGTTGTTCATGGCGATTTATCTGAATTCAATGTATTACTGAGCTGGCAAGGGCCTGTCATTATCGATTTGCCACAGGCTGTAAATGCCGCAGGAAACAACCACGCGTTCACCATGCTTGAGCGCGATGTAAAAAATATGGCAGATTATTTTGGCCGCTTCGCACCCGAGTTACTCGATACGGATTACGCCCACGAAATTTGGGCGCTTTACGAAAGCGGAAAGCTAAACCCCAGCGTCAAGCTGACTGGCAAGTTTGAACACTCAGCGGTAGAGGCTGATATAGATGCGGTACTGCGCGAAATTGAAGATGCACGCCTGGAAATGGAACGCCGAAAAGCCGCGCGTGAAGCCGCAGAAAGCGAAGACTGACTAGCCTGCGTTAATAATATCCCGCAAATAAAAAGCCACCTTTCGGTGGCTTTTTATTTTTACGCAAGCTCGTTTTTATTTTACTTTCAGTTTCAACACATTCACCGAGTAAGCGCCGGCTTCAACACTGAGCTTGTCACCTTTGGCGTTAAATTTAGTGTCCACTGGGTAAATATTTTTGGGCTTCTCAAATGAGTTGAGATCGTCCAAATTCGCGCTGGTCAATTTAGTTAATGTACCCGAACCTTTAAGTTGTGCACCTTTAATGTTGATAGACAGCGTTTGTGGTTTTGAATCGGTGTTAACCAGCTTAATAATCACTTCCTGCGTGTTTTCATCTTTAGTTGCGGTCGCAAAAAGATTACTTTGACCTGTTACAGGCTTGCCTTGGTTGGTAATTGCAATCAAATCGGTTCCCTTATTGTTGGAAAACAATTTTTGCACGTAGTAGTTGGCAGAACCGTAAGATTCCAAATTGTTAAACCAAATTAAATCTGGCGTCCATTGCCATGCGTCTACATGCGCAAGCAAAGGTGCGTAAGACGTTAAATAAACCACATCTGCATTGCGCTCTAAACCTGTCATAAAGGCCGCTTCTGAAAACGCCGTTTCCCAATTGTTTTTGTTGTCTGGGCTTACGGTGGCTACGCTTTGCGCTGCAAATTCGCCGGCAAAAATTTTGGGGCCGCTGCGATCATAGTTGTCATAACGCGTTACGTTCTCGCGGAACCACTTTGGATCTTTGTAATAGTGTTCATCTACCAATTCAGCGTTCAGTTTTTTCAACTCGGCTTGCGCGTAATCGAAATGCGGACCTTCAGGGAATGGGCCAGCGCCTGATACGATTTTAATTTCAGGATACTTGGCTTTTATCGCCGCTTGGAAAACTTTGAAGCGCTCAATGTATTGATAACCCCATTGCTCGTTACCCACGCCAATCATTTTTAAATTGAAGGGTTTTGGGTGACCCATGTCCGCACGCACTTTACCCCATGGTGTTGTTAAATCGCCGTTGGCGAATTCAATTAAATCAAGCGCGTCTTGCACGTAGGGATCAAGTTCAGCGAGGGGAACCAATTCGCCTGTGTTGAATTGGCAAGCAATCCCGCAACTTAAAATAGGCAGCGGCGAGGCACCAATATCTTCCGCTAATTGGAAATATTCAAAAAAGCCCAAGCCAAAGGATTGGAAATAATCTGGCGCGGGTTTGTGCGCGAATTCTTTGTTCCAACGGTTGATCATAGATTCGCGGTCTTCCACATTACCTACGGTTTTTTTCCATTGGTAACGTTCTGCCAAGGTGCGGCCTTCCACAATACAGCCGCCAGGGAAACGCAAGAATCCGGGTTTCAAATCATAGAGCAGTTGCACCAAATCTTTACGCAAACCACCTTTGCGATTTTTCCAAGTGTCTTCCGGGAAAAGCGAAATCATATCCAGATCAATATCGCCTTTACCTTCAAAAGATAATTTCAACTGTGCTTTGGCTTCGGTGGCATTTGCAGTCAGTTGTGCGGAGTAATTTTTCCACTGCGGAGAGTTGGGGCTGATGCTTGCCTCAGCCAAGACTTTTTTGTCTTTATCGATCAACTGCACGCGAATTTTTTTAATATCACCAGCGTGGTTGGCCGCTTTCAAGCTGAGGTTGTACTTCTCACCTTTTTTAACGCCCATGCCACGAAAACCTTCGTTAATCAGCTCGTAACCTTTGTCGTTATTGATAGTGATGCGCGCAAAGTTTTTGTTGGTTTTGTTGTCGCTAGTATGAATGATGTTGGCAATGCCCGATTGCTCATTAAAACTTTGGGTACTGCTGTTGGGTTCTTTCCAACCCATCATGCGGGTATCGAATTCAAAGGAGCGGTTTTTTACCATCTCGGCGTAGAGGCCACCGTCGGCTGCAAAGTTAATATCTTCGAAGAAAATGCCGTACATAGTGGGTTGGATTTTGGTGAGCGATTTGCTGGCATCAACCTCCAGATCAAGCGCATATACACTCGCGGCACTCATCAATAAACCCAGCGCGCCGATTATTTTGGAGGCGCCCTTTATTTTGCAGCTGTGATTCATGTTATTTTCCTGTGTTGGCAACGGAGTATTGTCATATAATAATTTCAATTATTAACGTCGGCAATGTTAACGCATCAAACAATAGAGAGAAGCTAATTCACATCGGAAGGGTGACAGAATTGGCAAATTGTCACCATTCTCCACCATTAGTCAGCTAAATTGACCACTAATTGCTCAAGATCTAGCCAGCTCCGGCCAATTCGGTTTTAATTGAAATTACAACAATAAAGGCTTAGCCCATTCATTTCTAAGCCGTAGCCCGCGTTTTAATTGAACGAGCGACTCTCCTATGGACGTTAGAGCACTACATCGCCAAATGACACAGTACAACCGTTGGAAGCGCCAGTTGGATGAGCGCCTACAACGTTTTGAAGCTTGGGGCGAAAGCCACCAAATGCTGAGCCTAGATGTACAGCGCACGCTTCAAAAAGCCCGCACCCTCTTGCGCGGCGACAGTTTCACTATTGCCTGCGTGGGCGAGTTTTCCCGCGGTAAAACCGAATTAATTAACGCACTTTTGTACACCGAGGGTGGTCGCCGATTGCTGCCATCCCAACCCGGGCGCACCACCATGTGCCCTACCGAGATTTTTTGGGATGCCCAAACGCCGGTAAATTGCGTTCGCTTGCTGCCGATTGAAACCCGCCGCACCAATACCAGCTTGCAAAAGTTCAAGCGCATTCCCCAAAACTGGGTGACGGTCAACTTTGATCCGCGCGACCATGAGCAAACCCGCGCAGCCATCAATCAAGTTTCGGCCAGCAAGTGGGTTTCACCGGCGGATGCACTCAAACTCGGCTTCGCGATGGATGAACTGGGCGAACGCGACGATCAAGGTCGCGTTGCCGTACCGGCTTGGCGCCACGCCCTTATCAGCCTCGATCACCCGCTGCTACGCCAAGGCTTACGCATTGTGGACACTCCCGGCCTGAATGCGCTGGGCAACGAGCCTGAACTTACCTTAAAGACCTTACCTGAAGCCCAGGCGATTTTATTTTTGATGTCTGCCGACGCTGGTGTAACCGCGAGCGACATGGCCATTTGGCGTGAACACGTGCAAACCCTGCGCGATGAGCAATGCACCGCCGTACTCGCGTTGCTCAACAAAATCGACAGTCTGTGGGACGACTTGCAAAGCCCCGCCGAGGTCAACACAGCTATAGAGCAAATTCGCCACACCACCGCCCAACAGTTGAAGCTTGCACCCGAGCAAGTGATCGCGCTCTCCGCCAAACAAGGCTTGCTCGCTAAAGTTGGGCGCAATTTGCCCCAGTTGGAGCGCAGCAACTTTCCGCAACTTGAGCGCAAACTGGCGGATGTGGTTTTACACAGCCAGCAGCAAATTATTGGCCATAGGCTGGTAGGCGACAGCTATGAAATGATCATCAACACGCGTAACAGCCTCGCCCAACGCCTTAACGCCTGTGAAGCCGAGATCAACGTTCTGCGCGCAGCGGCACCGCAAGAAGCCGCGGAAACCTTGCAACAACTGCGCGACACCATCCGCCAAACTCATCACCAATACCATAAACAAGCGCTCTCTCTGCGCACCAGCCAGCGCTTGTTGGAATCGCAACGCGTCGCATTGCTCGCGCCCGTCAGCTCCGGCTTGTTGGAACAGCAAATCAGCAGCGCGCACCGCAACCTCGCCCAAAGTTGGACAACACTTGGGCTTGCGCGCGCCATCGGCAATTTCTTTGATGATGTGGACAGCAGCCTGCAACACATTGAACGTGAAATTGAGCGCGCCAATCGCGTCCTCATCTCCATTTATGAACGCCCTGAACACAATTTGACGGGCGACGACTTACTCATGCGTCACCTCTTGAAGATTCATAACCAGCGCCGCCAGCTGCGCCAGCTACATAAACGCGCTGACGATTTCCGCTTCTCGTTGAACACTTTGCTCACCCGCAAAGGTGCATTGATCAACCGTTTTATCAACACGCTGGTGCAGGAGGTTCGCAACACCTATCAGGAATTGAACGACCATATTTCTCAATGGTTACAAGAAGCGCTCGCGCCCCTGATTCACAACAACCAGTACCAAAAGCAATTGCTCGAAGCCCACATGCTGCGCCTGACCCAGCTGCAAACCCAACGCAACACCCACGCCGAGCAAATCGAAAGCTTGCAAACCAACATCTACCAACTCCAAACCGCGCTGGGTTCACTGGAACCTTTGTATCAAGAGATTATCAGCGCACCGCTGGTTAGCGACGCAAGCGAAAAGCTGGCGGAGATTCGTAGCGGGCAGGTAGTGTCTTTGATGGAGGCGAGAAAAGCAGCGCGGGCGAATTAACTGCTACGGTTAAATGCCTCCTAAAACGCTCCCAGACTATCTTATCGCCATTCTGAGCGACGCCACTCCTGCGCCGCATAGCGGGCCTGTCAATCAGCTAGCTGATTGCCGTTCGTTTTCGCGCGAAGCATGCTTCACATGCGCTCGACTCACCCATGCGCCTGCGGCATACCGTTCATCCTGAACATAAAAAAGGCCGGATCCAGTCTTGGTTCTGGAATCCGGCCAACAGAGTTCGTTAACAGCTAACGACAGGTAAAAACTTCAGGTACTCAAACCTCGGTAAAAAACTTAACGCAAACGCCCCACGTAGTGCTTGTCTGATTCAGCAGCAGGTTGCTCAGGCTCCGGCTCTATAACTTCGTGCACCGCGTGTTCTACGGGAATGGAGACTCGAGAAGACGCACTTACCATCATGCGGCGTGGCTGTAAGGGAGAATCGGCAAACAACCCGCCCTCGCCAAAATAAATGTCTTCGAGCTTATGGCTCATAGTCTGCAAATCGGCATTTGACGTTGAGTTCGCCAACTCCAGTACGTGCAGGCAGTATTCCGGGTTGGTGCTCATGTATTTGATATCGGTCACACGTCCTATCTCGCGGCGAAGTTGCACGTGCAGGCGTCCCATCAAACCAAAAGCCTGGCTTTCCAATTCTTCTACGGATGAATTCATAGGACTTGTTCCCCGTGCTGCTCTATATCAAGGCCCTCGTTTTCTTCATCCATGTCCACGCGCAAGCCAATAATTTTGTCAATAAAAATCAAAATAACGCTAGTTACCAAGCTCGCATAAATCACAGTAGTGGCGACACCGATGGATTGAACCGCCAGGCTTCCTTCAACACCGCCAATGCTCTTGACCGCGAATACCCCGGTAAGTAACGCACCGACTATGCCGCCCACAGCATGGACGCCGAACACATCCAAAGAGTCGTCATAACCCATCGTGGATTTCAACCATGTAGCGCCCCAATAACAGGCGATGCCGGCCGCTATACCAATCGCGAAAGCTCCTGTCACACCTACGAACCCAGAGGCAGGTGTAATGGCAACCAAACCAGCCACCGCACCAGACACCATGCCCAATACAGACGGTTTACGGCGTTTAAACCATTCAATCGCCATCCAAGTCATGGCTGCTGCAGCTGTCGCCAATTGAGTGGTGAACATGGCCATACCTGCACGACCATCAGCAGCACCCGCTGAACCTGCGTTGAAACCGAACCAACCTACCCAGAGCAAGGACGCGCCGACCACCGTAAGAATTAAATTGTGTGGTGGCATGGATACGCGACCAAAACCCAAGCGCGGGCCAACAATGATGGCCGCAACCAAACCTGAAACACCGGCGTTAATGTGAACTACAGTTCCACCGGCAAAATCCAACACCCCAAGGGAAGCCAACCAGCCTGTAGGTTCCCATACCCAATGGGCAACGGGAGCGTAAACAAACAGCGACCAAAGAGCGATAAACACAACCAAAGCAGAGAACTTCATACGCTCGGCAAAAGCACCGGTAATCAAGGCGGGGGTGATAATGGCAAAGGTCATTTGAAACATCATAAAGACGCTTTCAGGAATGGTTTGCGCCACGTGATGAACTGTGACCATGCCGGTTTCTTTTATGTATTCCATGCCGTTTAAAAGCAGGCGGTCAAAGCCGCCGATCCACGGGGTTTTACCCGGTGTAAATGCGATGCTGTAACCCACAATCACCCACAAAATAGAGACTATGCAGGTCGCTGCAAAGCTATGAGCCATAGTGGACAAGACATTTTTCTTCCGCACCATACCTGTGTAAAAGAGAGCTACGCCGGGGATGGTCATTAACAAAACCAAGGCGGTAGAGACCAACATCCATGCGGTATCACCTGAGCTGATCGTGCTGGTGCTGACCAATGTAGGTTTAGTCATGGGCGGAGCAGCCGGGGCTTCGGCGGGCGCAGCAGCAACAGGCGCTGCAGGTGCAGGGGTCGCTTCTACTGGCGCGGCTTCCGAAGCGGGAGCCGCCGTGTCAGGCGCAACTATGGCGGAAGAAGCATTGCTAGCGGTCGCGTCTTGCGCAAAGCAAGGCGCCGCGGCTAAGCCGAGAAATAGGGAAAGCACACATAGCTTGAAGTAAGTAAAGCGCATTCAAACACCTCATAAGTTGGTAGGTGAGGCGTAGCATTTAATGTGCCAGTGGAAATATACGTCATAAGACGGGGATAAACCTGCTCTAAGGGTTCAAAACTGGGCAAAATCTAGCCTCAAATTTGACCCATACGCACCGAATTTGTGCAAAGCACTAAATTTTGTGAAGAAGATCACAGGGAGAAGATGCAGACGTGCTCGGGCTCTATCCACCAAAAAGCGCTTATATAAGGTGACTTAACTTGCAGCTAATAAGCTGCGTCTTTAGACTGGCGCCCCATAACCGTAACGCACAATTTTAAGAAAGAAGTCGGCGAAAGAGCCGATAAATGAGGCAAAACCTGTGTGAAAGGCGCGTCGCCCACCAAGCGATAACAGCACCGACTAACAAAAGCAGGCTAAGCTTTGCGTTTAACTCCCGCTTTTCCGCATCTATAAAGAGAACACCATGCCTGATGTGCTACCACCCGATTCTGTCGGGATTGTCACACCACAGACCTTGCACTTTAGCGAGCCACTCCTGTTGGCTTGCGGTAAAACCCTGAGCGACTATCAACTCGTCTACGAAACCTACGGCCAGCTCAACGCCAACAAAAGCAACGCCGTGCTGATTTGCCACGCGCTCTCTGGCCACCACCACGCCGCGGGCTACCACAGCATGAGCGACAAACGCCCCGGCTGGTGGGATTCTTATATCGGCCCCGGCAAACCTATCGACACCAACAAATTTTTCGTCGTTAGTTTAAACAACATTGGCGGCTGCCATGGCTCGACTGGCCCAAGCAGTATCAACCCCGAAACCGGCAAACCCTGGGGGCCCGATTTCCCCAAACTGCGCGTGCGCGATTGGGTGCACAGCCAAGCGCGTTTGGCCGATAAACTCGGCATCGACGTATGGGCTGCGGTTATCGGCGGCAGCCTCGGCGGCATGCAAGCCATGCGTTGGACATTGGAATATCCTGACCGCGTTCGCCACTGCGCGGTGATTGCCTCGGCCATGAAATTGAGCGCGCAAAATATTGCGTTCAACGAAACCGCACGTCAGGCGATTATCAGCGACCCCAACTTTCACGATGGCCGCTACCAAGAACACAACACCGTACCGCGCCACGGTTTAGGCGTTGCGCGCATGATTGGCCACATTACCTACTTGTCGGATTACGACATGGGCGAAAAATTTGGTCGCGATTTACGCAGCGGCAGTTTTGATATTGGAACCGACGAAGAAGTTGAATTTCAAATCGAAAGCTACCTGCGCTACCAAGGCGGCAACTTCGCTAAACAATTTGATGCCAACAGTTATTTGTTGATTACCAAAGCGCTCGACTATTTCGATTTAGCACGCGAATACGGCGACGATGCCAGCGCAGCATTTAAAAATGCCCAAGCAAAATTTTTAGTGATTTCCTTCAGCACTGATTGGCGCTTTGCACCTGAACGCTCGCGCGAAATTGTGAGCGCATTAATCGGCGCGCAAAAATCTGTCACCTACGCCGAAATTGAATCCAAATCCGGCCACGATGCCTTCCTCTTACCCAATGAGCGCTACGAACAAGTTTTTGGTCGTTATCTCGCAGGCATAGCGACGGAGTAAGCGAACATGCGTATTGATTTAAACGAAATTCAACATTGGATCAAACAAGGCAGCCGCATTCTCGACTTAGGTTGCGGCGATGGCACGCTCTTAAAATTTTTGGCCGACAATAAACAAACCCAAGGCTACGGTTTGGAAATTGATGCCGAGCAAATTAATTTGTGCATCGATAAAGGCTTAAATGTTATCGAACAAAACCTCGACCGCGGCCTCGGCAATTTCGCGGACAATAGTTTTGACACCGTGCTTATGACACAAGCGCTACAAACACTTCACTTCCCACATTTAGTGTTAGATGAAATGTTGCGCGTCGGCAAAGAATGTATCGTCACCTTCCCCAACTTCGGCCACTGGAAAGCGCGCCTGCATTTATTCACCCGCGGCCGCATGCCCGTGTCCGATTTACTGCCCTACGAATGGTACGACACACCCAACATTCACTTTTGTACCTTCAAAGATTTTGAGGTGCTCTGCCGCGAACGCAATTACAAAGTCATTCACCGCCAAGTGGTCAATGAGCAAAGCGGCGATTTGCTAAAAGATGCATTACCTAATTTGTTTGGCGAAACGGCGATTTATCATTTGAGTAAATAAACAAGGAAAGTTATGCGCAATAAAATCTGGATTGCCGCACTTGTAGCTTCATTTGCGGCCGGTTTTGGTATCCATGCTTTTATCAGCACACCAGATTCTACAGTGTCCGTTCAAGCACAATCTCAATTATCCAACCTTGACGAAAAGACATTAGACATTGATGCTATAAAATTTCCCGATGGCTCGATCCAGTCAAGCAGCTCAGTAAAAGACACGGAGTCGAAGTCCAGCATCGCTCATTCGTCACAAAGCGGAGCATCCAATTCTAGCAGCTCGTCATCAACAGCTGCTTCAGCCGAGACCGGGCCAGATCCAACCAACAGTCTTTCAAGCACACCACCGAATCAATTGAGCGATGAAGAAATCGACCAAAACATTCCCAAGCCATTTAATGATTCTTTCAAAAAGGCACACCAAAGCTTAAAGGAGAAATACAAAGATTTTTTAGAAACAAACAATCAGCGTAAAGATGACTGGGATATACGTATGCAAGGCCTTCTAACCGACTTCGTAATGAGCCGGCCATTAGCAACCGACATAAAAATTGAATCCATTCGTTGCAACGCAAACATGTGTGAAATGCGCTTATTCGAGCAGAAAAAATTCTTACTATTAGGCCTGTTTGGGGACTTAATGCAACAACCCTGGGTATTAGATGAAGTTACTGGTACCGTAGATTTCAACGCTGATCATAGTGCATGCTATATATTAATGATGCGTAAAACTCAATAACCTTAACGTTTCAAAAAAGCCAATACATACTTTAAGAGGTTTTCGTCATGAAGCATTTAATCTTATTTTTAATGTTAACCCTGAGCTCGCTATTTGCTGTCGCGCAAATAAACCAAACAAAAGAAATCCAAACCTCACAAAAATTTGGCAATTACACCGTTCACTACAACGTCTTCAACAGCAAAAATATCCCAGCGGAAGTGGCGACCCTTTATAAACTCACGCGCGCTAAAGATATTGCGTTAGTAAACATCAGCCTCACCAAAACTGAAAACGGAACCACAAGTTTGGGTTTACCAGCCAAGGTGAGTGTAAAAGCCGTTAACTTAATGCAACAAGTCAAAGAGCTGGACTTTATGGAAATAAAAGAGCCCGACGCAACTTATTACATTGCCAAGTTTCGCCATACCAATGAAGAAGATATTCGGTTTGAAGTGAGCGTGGTACCGCAAGGTGAAAGCAAACCTTTGACAGTTAGCTTTACTCGGAAGTTGTTTACAGAGAATTAATTAAAAACTCAATAACAACTAAAAAGGGAGCCCTCATCCTCCCGTACGATTCCCTACCAAACACTTCATAGGCTCGACATTAGACAATGGAAAACATAAAAGGCGGTTGCCTCTGCGGTTCAGTCCGCTACGAATCCAATGCAAAACCTATAATGACGCGTGCATGCTGGTGTCGCACCTGCCAACATCTTGCCTCGGGCAACGCAACCGTAAATATGGTTTTTGCGACGGACGCCGTTAGCATTACCGGTGAGTTGAGCGATTTTGAAAGTACTGCGGATAGCGGTAATAAAATGCACCGAAAGTTTTGCCCCAAGTGCGGTGTGCATTTATTTAGTCAAGCGGAAGTTCGCCCGCATATTTTAATTATTCGTGCGGGTACACTTGATGAACCCAGCGATGTAAAAATTGATGCGTTAATTTGGACATCTTCAGCACCCAAGTGGGCGTATCTCGACCCCAATATTCCACAATTTGAAAAGCAACCACCTGCACCAACTGTGAAATAAAATTCGAAGTATCCATTCCCTCCTCTTTTTAGGGGGAGGGGATTGAAAACTCCCTGCTAAATTTAAAACCTAATTCCTACCGCCGCTAGCTGCTCCACAATTTCTCTATGCAGAGGCACACCTTCAGTTAAATTTTTGTCTCGCGCTGCCCATCCGCGTTCGCTGGGGTAATTGAAATCGGTTGTTTCGTTTTTTAAATAGGTTAAAAAAGTTGTTACTCGTTCATCGAAATCTTTTCGTTCAATAAAGGCATCTACATTAAGTGCGATAAAAATTTTGCTGGCCGTTGAATCTATGCCACTGGTATCGCGCGCTAGAATATCGAAGGTAAACGCAGAACCTGCGAGCGCTGCGGTGAGGAGTTCAAACATAACAGCCATGCCCGCGCCTTTATGTTCGCCCATGGGAGTTACTGCGCCTTGTAAAATTTCTTTGGTATCAGATGTTGGATTGCCATTCGCATCTATCCCCCAATTGCTCGGCGCTGATTTTCCTTCGCGCAACCACGTACTAACTTTGCCTACCGCGGCTTGGCTCATGGCCATATCTAAAACGATGGGTGTATCGGGATTTTCGTTGGGGATTCCAATTGCTAATGGATTATTTCCAATCACACGATTTTTCGCACCCGCAATCGCCATAGTGGGAATCGCATTGGTTGTGCATAACCCAATAAAACCTGCCTGCGCTGCATGGCTCGCGTAAGCATGAGCGCGACCCCAATGGGTTGTGTTTCTGGCGAGACAAACACCTACACCAAAATTTTTTGCTCGCTGCACTGCTGCATCCATAGCTTTTATGGATGCGTAACGACCCGGGCCGTTGTCGCAATCCAATACACAAATAGCACCAAGCTCACGGACTACGGAAAATTTTGGTTTTGCAGTAGCACGATTTTCAGAAAGCGCGCTTAACAAACCCGGCAACATGCGTACACCATGCGAAGGTACTTCCAGCAAATCTGCCTCGGCCATAACCTGAGCTTCTATTTTCGCTTGCTCTAAACTAACACCTGCATTGTGAATAGCTCCGGTCACGGATTCGCAGAGCAACTCATAGGGTACGCGTAAAAACTCGGTCATATTTTTCTCGTATTTAAAAAATTAAATTCCTGTAGAACGCAACCATTGTTGCAATTGCGGTAGCGACATAGCGCCCGAAATACGCTGAGCTTCTTTGCCCTGCTTAAACAATATTAAGGTGGGAATGCTACGAATAGACCAACGCTGCGCAATACTCGGTACGGCTTCTGTATTCAACTTCGCCAAGCGTAACTTTGGTTCAAACTGAACGGCGGCTTGTTCAAATACGGGCGCAAAACTTTTGCAGGGACCGCACCAAGGTGCCCAGCAGTCCACCAATACGGGAATGTCATTTTTATCTAACATTGAATTTACATTGCCCGGGTGCAGTTCAACCGGTTTGCCAAAAAACAACGGCTTCTTGCATTTTCCACATTGGGGCTTATCACCCAAACGCTCTTGCGGTAAACGATTAATGGCATTGCAATGCGGGCAGGAAATTTGAATTGGGTTCATAAAAATTATTCCAATATTTCGAATTACCTAGGCTTCGATTTGCTGAAGCCACTCTGAATGTTGCGCGTGAGCAACAAATAAGGTTGACGCGGCAGTGTGTGAGGTTAAAGCATCGGCGGCTAATAAAATCACACCAGCAGTCCAAGTTGTTTTTTCACGTGGCCAAATAACCTTGTCGCGAAAGTTGTATCCGGTCCAGTAGCCGCCATCTTCATCCAAAAATTGATGCAACCAACTAAATAGCGAGACAGCTTTTGCATGTTCGCCAGCCGCGAGCAACGCAAGCGTTAGTTCACACGACTCAGCAACTGTTACCCAAGGTTCATCACTCACGCAGCGACAACCTACATTATTTTCAACAAATATTTGCCAGCGAGATTCAATACGCTCTTGCGCCGCTTTAGCTTGCACAACACCCGCAAGTACGGGATAAAACCAATCCATGGAAAAGCGTTCTTTGGATTCCCAAGTACGATCAAAACATTCGGGGTGATGACGTAATGTGTTACCTAACTTTTGATAGGCCTTTAACCAGCCTGCGTAATCAGCATTTAATTCCTGCGCACAGAGAATGGCACATTGCAGGCTTTTGTAGATGGACGAACATGCAGTGACGAGTGCATCTTTTTTTGCGCTACCATCTTCCGCTACTGCCCAATAGATTTCACCCGTGGGCGACTGATAGCGAAGCACAAATTCAATGGCTTTTTGAACAACGGGAAACATCTTCTGCAAGAAATCGCTGTCGCGTGAAATCAAATAATGGTGCCAAACACCCGTTGCTATATAAGCGATAAAATTTGTTTCACGATGATTCTTATCGACGGGTTGATGATCTAAATAATTCGCCCACCAACTACCGTCTTCTAATTGTTCTGCAGCGAGCCATAAATAGGCGCGCTCCGCTGCTTTTAATTCACCACCAACACTAAGTCCCATAGCTGCTTCGATATGATCCCATGGATCGGCTTTGCCTTCCTTAAACCAAGGGATACAACCATTAGGCAGTTGGTTTTGCAAAATATAATTTATGGTTGGCCGCAACAGGCTTTCGGGAAAAAATCCTTTGGTGAGCAATAAATTTTTCATTGGGATTTATCAGCTTTTATAAAATGCATGACGACACTTTTTCCAACTATCGGATTCAATATCCTTTCTACGGTTTGGGTGATCCATGGCTTTTGCATCAAATCCCAAACGAGTAAGCGATGATAGAGTTTGATAATACGCGAGCTATCTTGCGAACCCCACCACAAACATTTCAACCACCAAAAAGGTGAATGAAGGGCATGCGCCCAGTAGCGATGTGTGTGTACGAAGCCCATAGCTTCAACCTTAGCTCGCAAATCTTTTGCGTTAAAAATTCGGATATGCCCACCTTCTACTTGATGGTAAGCCGCACTCAAGCGCCAACATATTTTTTCTGGCCATGCACGGGGTACAGATATCGCCAGAGTGCCATTTGGTTTTAATACGCGTTTTATTTCGCCTAAAACCGCTTGGTAATTTTCTATGTGCTCTAGCACTTCGCTGCAAATAATTTTATCGAAACTACAATCGGCAAAGGGCAGTTTGGTGGCGTCCGCTTGCTGGAGCGAAAAAACACTGCGGGGATTGTAATTCGCGAAAGGGGTAAAACGCTCCAACGCAATGTTTAAATCCCGTGCAGATAAATCCACGCCTACCGCAGTGAGATTGTGTTCAAGGCAGGCATGAATAATATGGCGTCCTTCCCCACAACCCAGATCCAAAAGTGTATCGCCATCCTTAAACGCGAGCAGCTTGTAATTTATCGTCAACAATTAAGCGCTTCTCGCATTGGTTAATATATTGCGATAGTAATCGCTAAAGCGCTCGCCCACCACTTGCCAGGATAAATGCTGCAAGCTATGAACACGACCTGCAATGCTTAATGTGTTGCAGCTATCTTCGTCGGTCAATAAATCGCGAATGGCTTGCGCAAGCTGATTCACATCGCCCGCTCTGACAAGGCAAGCTGCATCACCCACAACTTCCGGCAAGGCACCACCATCACTACAAATTAACGGAATGCCACAAGCAAGTGCTTCGGCCGCGGGCAATCCAAAACCCTCGTAGAGCGATGGCACTATGGCGAGTTTGGATTCAGCGTAAGTTGCGACTAGTTCATCCGTAGAAATACCAGATCGAAAATCGACGGCTTCAATAAGTTTAAGCGAATACAATTCTTTTTCCGTTGCGCCCTCTGGTTTTAGCTTTCCAATCACAACCAGCTTTAGCTGTGGAAACTCGATTCGCAAAATTGCTAAAGCATTTAATAAAACACTTAAACCTTTTAAGGGTTGATCTGAAGATGCCGTTGTAATGAGCTGCCACTGTTTGCGTTTGATGTGAGGTTGCGGCTTAAAAATATCCGTATCAATACCATTAGGAATTACGTTGATTTTTTCTGTGGAGCGCTCAAAAGCCTCTGCGATATCTTGTTGTGATTGTTTGGAAACAGTCACAACATGATTCAGTTTTTGCACAACATCTTTTTGCATAACCAAAAAGTTGTACCAACGATTGATTAGCCACTTATGGCCTTTTGTAGTTGCGGCTTGCAAGGCTATATCGCGGTCGCGTGTGATAGGGTGGTGAACGGTGGCAATTATATTTTCACCACGCTTTTGCAATTCGAGTAATCCGTAACACAAGCTCTGATTGTCGTGGATAATATCGTAATGGGGTTTGTGCTTTTTGAAGTAACGAACAAGGCGACGACCAAAACAATAAGGCTCACCGAAACCGCCACTTAATTTACTCCACCATTCGTAAAAATCCGCAAAGCAAAATAAATGTTTAAAATCTAACGCGCGCGTGGGATTTTCAACCGCATATAAATCCAAACTTGGCAGCTGAATTAAATTCACGCGAGCGTCGAGTTCGGGATAAGGCGGGCCTGAAATGACATCCACACTATGGCCCTGTTCCACTAATGCTTTACTCAAATAGTGTAGGTATATGCCCTGACCGCCCACATGAGGATGGCTACGATAACCGAGCAATGCAATGCGCAAGCCGGAACCTGTTTGCATTGCGTTAACCGCTGGCATTGGAGTCGCAGCCTTGTGGGAACTTGTAGAAAAGTAAGACATATAAAAAGCAACCAGAAAATGTAAAGGTAATTTACCACAGGTTTTACCGTTTTCGATTATTCGCTCAACGATTATATTTGTGCGCGAGCCCGCTGATTTTTCGCTCGGCGGGGTTTATTCTGTGCGGGCTTTTATGGCTTCAAACTATTTACATTCAATGACATAACATTAAAAGGAAAGATCAATGAAAAAATTAATCGCTATTACAGGACTTTGTCTGATTTCCCTGACTGCGTTTGCAGATTCAAAGCCAAGCGATGCCTCGCTCGAAGAGTTGCTGGTAGTAACAGAATCGCAAAAATTAATGGACGGTATATGGCCGCAAATGGAACGAATGATGAGCGATACTGCGAAGCGCTCCACTACTGAAGGCCAATTCACTCAGGAACAAAAAGAGGTGCTGGATCGCAACTTGGCGAAGATGTCAGCCGTCATTAAAGAAGAGTTCGCTTTCGAAAAAATGAAGCCTATGTTTATCAATATTTACAGCGATGCTTTCACGCAAGAGGAAGTTGATGGCATGCTCAAATTTTACAAGAGTAAAGCTGGCCAAGCAGTGATTAAGAAAATGCCACAGGTAATGCAGGGCTCTATGGTTATGGTACAAACGCAAATGCAAACCCTTGGCCCCAAGATACAAAAGATCCAGCAGGAAATGACTGAGGAAATGAAGAAAACCACGGAGAAGCACGCAGGTACCGCGCCCACTAAATAATTAAAAAAAATGGCCGGATCACTCCGGCCTTTCCTGTGGTTCTTTTTTCCGCTGCGCACGTGGATGCGCACTGTCATAAACTTTTGCGAGATGTTGAAAATCCAAGTGTGTGTAAATTTGCGTGGTAGAAATATTCGCGTGACCCAACATCTCCTGCACCAGTCGCAAATCACCACTAGACTCCAACATATGGCTGGCGAAGGAATGGCGCAGCATATGCGGGTGCACTGGCGTATCCATTCCCTGCTGCACGCTCAATTGCTGCATGCGCATCTGCACAGCGCGGTGCGTAATGCGCGTACCTTTTTGCGAAATAAAAATTGCCTGTTCGGCTGAATCTTTTAGCAAATTTTTTCGGTGTGATAGCCAGTCTATCAGTGCCGCAATAGCGTGACTACCTATGGGTAACATTCGGGTTTTATTGCCTTTACCCAGAACAGTCACCATTCCATCACTCAAATCTACATCGTGCAGGTTTAAGCCAACCACTTCAGCCAAGCGCAAACCGGATGAATAAATTAATTCCAGCAAGGCGCGATCGCGCAGCGCTAAAACAGAATCGCCTTCTACGTTTACAAATTGCGCAGTTTGATCAACATCCAGCGTTTTGGGTAATTTCTTTGGGCTTTTAGGTGCTTGAATTGCATCGGCAGGATTATTTTTTGCCCAGCCTTTTCGAATCGCAAACGCAAAAAAGCTGCGCATGGCTGACAACCAACGGGATAAACTTTTTCCACCCAAACCTTGGCGATGCAATTGCGCCACCATTTGGCGAATATGTTGTGAGCGAATATCGGCCAATTGCGTTAACGAATAAGTTTTGCAGGAGTCCGCAAATTTTTGTAAATCGCGCTCGTAATTAGTTTGCGTGTGCACAGAGAGTTGCTTTTCGCTCCGCAAAAATTCAATAAATTCTGCACGTTCTTGTTGGTACATAAGCGAATCTCTAGCCTTGCGATTGCGTTGTTCTTAGCTAAACAGTTTATCCCCTCAGATTCAAGGGAAATCGCCTGCATTAATTTGCGTATAAGGCTTGAAGTTTTGCTCCCCCGCCCCCAATCTTTGCCCTTTGATTGCGTGCTGGCATTTCCTTGCCATATGAACAAACGTGCAGAGAACAAAATCTATGAATCAAACCTTTATTCTGCAAAATCAGGACAAACTTTTCTTTGGTAAAAGCAAAGAATGGGTAGATGGTTACGACGCCAACGCCGTGTTCAAAACGCCGCATAAAGATGAAGCGGTTAACCAGATGTTCGAGATTACGTCCAAAGACTACAAGCAACGCGTAAAAGTGATTGCTTGTGCCTTGGACGAAAAGGCGCTGCCGGTTATTGATGCTGACATAATGCCCGCCCCGCTCCCCAAAGTGCCCAAGCCGCCAAAAGCGGGTGAAGATTTATTTGCTGAACCGGAAGCGCAAGGCGAAGAAGTAGAAGATGAGCCCGAGGAAGAGCTGAGCTTTAGTGCTGAGCCCGCTGCGGATGAAGACAAAACCCAAGCTACACTGATCTAAGCCACCACTCGCGATCCACCAACAACAATCACAAGGGGTTCGGTTTTGCCTTCCATCAATAACGATCAATTGGCTGCCTTCGCGCAAGCTACCGCCAACCAAAGCCTGCGCGGCATTTTGCGTGGGCTGGAAAAGGAAAGCTTGCGCATTACACCGCAGGGCGAACTGGCGCAAACCGACCACCCGCTCGGATTAGGATCGGCGCTTAAGCACCCCCACATCACCACCGATTACAGCGAATCCTTACTGGAATTTATTACCGAACCTTTTACCGATATTTCTGCGTTGCTGCAGCAGCTGGACGATATTCATCGCTTCACCTATCAGGAACTTGCGCGAAGTGGCGAGCGCTTATGGCCCGCGAGCATGCCGAGCCATTTACCGCCGGATGCACAAATTCCCGTTGCGCGTTACGGCACATCCAACAGCGGCACCATGAAAACCATTTATCGCATTGGCTTGGGGCATCGTTATGGCCGCAGTATGCAAACCATCGCTGGCGTTCACTACAACTTCTCCTTGCCAGACGATTTTTGGCGAGCGCTGCAAACCCAAGAAGGCGATACCCAAGACCTGCAAGCCTTTAAGACTCAACGTTACTTTGCGTTGATTCGCAACTTCCGCCGCTACTTCTGGTTGCTGGTTTACCTCTTCGGTGCGGCACCTGCGGTGAGTAACAACTTTGTGGAAGGCCGTAAACATCGCCTGCAACCGCTGGGTGATGACAGCCAGCATCTACCCTTCGCAACCTCGCTACGCATGGGCGATTTGGGTTACCAGAGCGATGCGCAGCAATCATTATTCGTGTGCTACAACAACCTAAGCAGCTACCTGAGCACACTGTGCGGTGCTATCACGCGCCCGCATCCGGCCTATGAAGCTATTGGTGTGAAAGACGAACAAGGCAATTACCAACAGCTCAACACCAGTCTGCTGCAAATTGAAAACGAGTTTTACTCCAGTATTCGCCCCAAGCGCACAACTCAATCGGGCGAGACAGCGCTGCAAGCCTTGCGGTTACGCGGCGTGGAATACATTGAAGTGCGCTGTGTGGATTTGAATCCCTACGAGCCTTTAGGTGTAAGCGCTGAGCAATTACGTGTGATTGATGCCTTCTTGCTGACCTGCCTCTTGAGCGACAGCCCGCAAACCTCCTTGGAGGAATACGCCGAGTGGCTGGAAAACCAAAAACGGATTGTCTACTTTGGACGCGACCCGGAACTACGCTTGCTGCGCAACGGCGAGGAAGTGAGTTTTAAGGAATGGGCTGAAGAAATTCTTCACAACTCGCAAGCCTGCGCCAAACTGTTAGATCAGGCGAACGGCGGCGAAGATTACATTACCGCGGTAAATCGCCAATTCGCCAAACTTAGCAACCCAGCCCTAACGCCTTCCGCCCGCGTGCTGGCAGATATGCAAAGCCAAGGGAAAAGTTTCTTTGAACACAGTCTTGCGCTGGCTGAGCAGCATCGCCAATTTTTTGCCTCCGCCCCGTTAGCTTGCGCA
Source organism: Cellvibrio sp. (assembly GCF_046347455.1). GTDB lineage: Bacteria > Pseudomonadota > Gammaproteobacteria > Pseudomonadales > Cellvibrionaceae > Cellvibrio. The sequence continues at coordinate 308,096 of NZ_JAXMGC010000004.1, read as the reverse complement.
ACAGCTGATGCTTTTGAGCTAATGAGTATTAAATCGCTCAACGAACAACACCAGCTGGAACAGTCACCACAAATTCCCTTTAGCGAATACTTGGCTAGCTATTATCAGCAGTACCATAACTGCAGCTGCGCGACACCCGAAAAACAAAACGCCCCTTGTTGATACAAGAGGCGTTTTTGTTGTCAGATCCACGCACCGGTTTTTACTTTTGAACCACCAAGTTATCGAATAGCAGATCGCTTACCGGTGGGCCTTCATGGCCAGCCTTTTTATCTTTCTCGTCCGCGTGTTCAGACTTTTCTTCTTTCTTGGCTTTCTCGTCTTTTTTCTTATCGCCTTTTGCTTTGTCAGCCTTTGCGTGCTCATCGGCAGCAGCATGTTCGCCGCCGTGTTCTCCACCCGGGTTGTTCACTTTCTCCAAAGCTTCATTCACTTTGGCCAAGGCTTCAAGGCGCATTTTTTCTTTGCCCTCGCCACTGGCCATTTGTTCATCGGTCACACTGCTGATCAGCATAATCAGGGTGTCGCGAATCAGGGGCATGTGGTGGGAAACTTCGGCTGCCGCGTGGGCATCTTCGGTACGCAGAGACATCTCGGCCTTGATATATTTGACGCGGCCGGGGCCCCCATAATTCACCACCAAGGGTGGCTTGATCGCAATGTAATTCACACCCTCTTTAAAGGTCTCACCGCCACTGCTGGCAAAAGCCGTCATGGGCAAAAAACTGCTGCCGACCAAGGCAGCCACTAAGCCCAGCTTACGCACTAACTTCATGAAAACTCCCAAGCAAACAGATTGCAATTCGTCGGTCGTCGCCACCGTGGCAACGTTTATCTACAGCATAGACGATTTGTCGCAAACATCTGGCTCTCTTAATCGCTTTTTGCTTACTATAAGCGCCCCATTTGGAGTCAGAGGCCACTATGCCCCCATTTACACGCCAGCTTCCATCCGTTCGTCAAACCAATGTTCTGCTTTTTTTAGGTGGTGTTTTTACCATTCTGTGCGGTGTTTATATGGAACACGTCATGAAGCTGGAACCCTGCCCGCTGTGCATTACGCAACGCGCTTTTTTTGACTTGGTAGGTTTACTCGGCCTCATTGCCGCCATTCACAATCCACGCGGCAAAGGTGTCGTGGTTTATGCAGTGCTCGGTTTGATTGCCGCCCTTGGCGGCGGTTACTTCGCCCAACATCAAGTGTGGCTGCAAAGTTTACCTGCCGACCAGGTTCCCGCCTGCGGCCCGGGCTTGGCCTATATGTTTGAAGTCTTTCCCTTTATGGAAGCCATGAAACTCCTGCTACAAGGCGATGGCAGCTGCGCGCACGTGGATAAAATCCTGGGCTTAAGCTTGCCAAAATGGTCGTTGATTGCCTTTGCAATCTTTGCGCTTATCAATCTATGGCAAATCGTTCGCGGCCTAAAAATGCAAAAAGCCAGTTGATGCGTTTTGCAAGATCGCCTATTGTGTCGCCTTACCTGTGATGCAAACCCGCGCTTTTAACCGGAAAGCGCCCTTGGCGATTCAGCATCAAGCGTCAGTCGTGCAGGCCATAAGCCTAAAGGCACACCTAAACCAAATCCGATAATCAAGCAGTAATCAGGAATACTGAGCATGTTAGAAAATTGCCAAAACGCTAAAGAACGCTGGGGTGGTGTGAGCATCATCATCGACCGCTGGTTGCAAGAGCGCCAAGATATGTTGGTGCAGTACTGCGATGTAGGCAGCGCCGATCAAAGCGAAGAAGTGCGTGGAGAAAAACTGCGTAACCTGTGCCAAATTTTGGTGGATTATGTTTCCGCCGGCCACTTTGAAATTTACGACCAACTGATTAAAGAAGGCCGCGAATTTGACGATGAAGAAGCCCTGCAAGAAGCCGGTCGCTTGTTCACTATCGTTGATGGCACCACCGAAAAATTACTCGACTTTAACGACAAGTATTTGGAAACCGACGATCTCAGCAGTCTCGATAGCGATTTATCACAACTGGGCGAAACCTTGGAAATTCGTTTCAGTGCAGAAGACCGCATGATTTCGGTATTGCACACCAAGCACAAAGATTTGGTAAATGGCTAAGCGCTAAAACCAAACTGATTGCGAAGAACCCGCCGCGTGCGGGTTTTTTATTGGGTTTTCCACAGCCCAACTTCTATCAAATGTGGGTATTGAGCCAATACTCGAAAAGATGAAGTAGAAGGGAGCCGTCATCATTTCCAAGCATAAAAAAACCCGCCGAAGCGGGTTTCTTTCAAAGCTAATCAAATCAACTTATTTTTTAGCTGGTTTAGCAGCTGGTTTTTCTTCTGCGGCAGCGGCAGATTTCACTTCTAACAATTCCACTTCAAAAATCAAGGTAGACGCTGGTGGAATAGCTTGGTTACCTTGGTCGCCGTAAGCCAAACCAGCTGGAATGTACACTTCCCACTTGGAACCTTGTGGCATCAATTGCAAAGCCTCAACCCAACCAGCAATCACGCCGCTTACTGGGAATTCAACTGGCTCGCCACGTTGTACAGAGCTGTCAAACACTTTACCGTCTAACAATTTACCGGTGTAGTGAACTTTAACGGTGTCAGTTGCTTTTGGCTTAACACCGGTACCTTCGGTGATCACTTTGTACTGCAAACCAGATTCGGTGGTTTTTACACCTTCTTTGGTTTTGTTTTCAGCCAAGAATTTCTCACCAGCAGCTTTGTTGGTGTCAGCTAATTTTTTAGCTTCTTCTTCTTTCTTCTTCATCATGTTTTCTTGGAATTCTTTCATGATTTTCTCAGCATCTTCTTGAGAGATGCGAGGAGCAGAAGCGCTCAGCTTATCCAATTCAGCCTTTTCTTCTTTGCTCAAAGATTCTGGTGCTTTAGCTTTCAGTTCGGCCAGTTTTGCTTGGTCAGCTGGGTTCAGACCGTTTTTGGCATCGTTCAAACCCAAGAGGAAAGAATCTTGATCCAAAGCGATGTTGTTTTGCTTAATACCGTTACCGATATTTTGGCCGATCAAGTAGCTAACTTTTTGCTCAAGCGTGTCCAATTTTGGCGCTTGCTTTTTGGCATCATCTTTACAGCCGGTAACCAAGGCTGCAGAAGCCATTAAACCGATAATTGCTAATTTTTTGTTGATCATTTTGCACCCTAGTGGATTACATTTTTAAAGGAATATTGGCTCATGTTTGCCCGAACAATCTAAGCCAAGCACGTGATGGGCAACCTGCAGCTATACCACGGGTGTAACAGCCCTAACGGGCGCCAATGGTATACCAAAACACTAAAATTGTGCGGTATTTTGCCCACTTTTTCACGGATTAGGACGATTTAACGACTGCCCGCAAAACTCATGAGCGCCTGAGACACAAGACTTGCTACTTAGTTCTTGAAAACCCAAAAAAAAGCCTTATTTAGCAGCCGATAAAAAGTTATGCAAACTAGGTGGACGATTGCCGTCCTTAACCGGCAACCAAACGAAAAGATCATCAGGCTTGGCTATGCCCATCAAATTGTCACCTGAATGTCATACTTTTTCGCAGTCCATCACACTACACTGGCTCATGACTTTTGCCCTTTATTCTCATGTATTAGCAGGATTTTACTATGGCACCCACGCTCACCATTACTCACATCGAAAACCAAATCGCCAAGATCACCGCCGCATTGGAAAAAGCGCGTTCGAGTCAATACGCTGCCGCTGAAAAAGCCTTTGTTAGTGCGCAAAAACGCGCAACAGCTGCGCAGGCGAAAGTGAAAGACCTTGTTGCCAAAGGGAGCGCTACTGCCGCTGCACAAAATCGTTTGAATCTGGCAAAGGCCGCACTGGCCGAACAAGAAAATCTATTAGCTGCCGCGCAAGAGCAATTTAATGCAGCCAAAGCCGTGAAGGATGCTGCTGAAGAAGTGGCTCAAGTACTCGCTGGCAAAAAACCCGGCAAAAAAATCAAACTCACCAAGAAAGAAAAAAAGGTGATGAAAGAAGATAAAAAGGAAGCAAAGAAACAAGCGAAAGAAGACAAGAAAAACGAAAAGCAAAAAGCAAAGGATGACAAGAAAGCCGCCAAGCAAATTAAAAAGGATGCCAAAAAAGCTGAGAAGAATACAAAGCAAGCAACGACTAAAGCCGAGCAGCCAGCTGAAGCCACTCAAGATGTAAGCGCAAAAGCGAGCGCAGCAGCAAAACCTAAAGCAAAAGCACCTGTGGCTAAAAAGCCAGTTGCAAAACAGCCGCGCGCTAAAAAAGTTGCATCAGCTGAAGTAGCTGCTCCTGCGGAAACAGAAGCGCAAACACAGGTGATAGAACCTAAAGATCTCGAACCTACACACGCGAGCTTGCCCGCTCACATCACAACCGAGAATACGCCTGAAGGTACAAGCGCAGAACCTGCTGCGAGTGAAACAGGTAAAGATGTTGTAGTAGAAACCCAGGTTGTTCCGCCCGCCGAAATCGCTCCCGAAGAAAGCGCGCAGGACGAAAATCTGGACAAGCCAATTAATGAATAAACCTCAATAAAAAAGGCGCGCTAGAAAATCACTTCTAGCGCGCCTTTTTTATTTCCTTTTTAACGTGTCAATTGCGCAAAGCAAAAACCAAGCTTAGCGGCGCATTTAACTCACGCATATAACGCTCTAGGTTTGAGGCTGTTATTGGGTCCTTCGCCTGCGAATTCTCGTCCACCCAGCGCTCAATTTCTTCCAACAATTTTTTTTCGGCCAAGAGTTCTGCTTGTTTAACAAGATTACGCAGCTGCGCTTGCGTTTCATCTTGTACAAAAGAATCGATGGGTGATTTGAGTTGCCTGCGGATGCGTCGCAAGGTCTCAACAATCTGTGTCGTCCAGCCAGAAATGTGCAACTTTAGGTTTGAAAAACCCCGATCACTCAGCGGATGTTGCCGCGCATCCAACCAGCACATAGCTAACACCAAACACACATTCGCGTTGTATTCATCTTGCAACTGCAAACAGGTGTCGGGGACTTGCGGTTGCGCGTAGAGCGCTAAGGCGAAGTCCCACAGTGTTGATGTGTTGGCTGAATTCCGGTTAACCAATTTATCCTCGTTATTTAGCGGCTTTTGATGGTAATTACGCTGACCGATTGCGGTGCTAGGCGGAATTTTAATTGGCCATCGGCAGATTTAACCGGCAAATTTTTCGGCGACACTACGTCAGGTTTGGCAAAGGTATTTACCGCATCCATTGTGGGCGCTTGTAATATTTCCGCTTCTGCACCGGCGATGGTTTTGCCAATCAATGAGAGATCAATATCAACAGACTGCTTGGGGTCGATATTGGTCACCGCGACTAAAATACGGCCTTGTGCATCGCGTGCAGAAATCGCATCAATGCGCGGCACACTGACATCACCCTCTTTATAAACGCCTTGATCGTAATTGGTTTTTAGCCTTACCGCATTTTGGAAAGGTACGTACATACGGAATGCGTGATAGGTCGGCGTTAACACCATTTTTTCTTTGTCAGTGATAATCATAGCTTGCAGCACATTAATCATTTGCGCGATGTTTGCGCCGCGTACGCGTTCAGCATGACGAGCAAAAATATTAAAATTCAACGCGGCGATGATTGCATCACGTTGCGAATTTTCTTGCTCTAAATAACCAGGATCAGTACCTTTGGTTGGCGCGTACCATGTGCCCCATTCATCCACCATAATGCCGACTTTTTTCTGCGGATCATATTTATCCATAATCGCGATATTGGTGTTAATAAAATCATTCATGACCAGAGTTTCTTTAATCACGCTGGCATATTGTTTTTCATTAAAACCAACGGCTGGAATATTGGGCGGCCATCCATTGCGGGTGTAACGATGTAACGAAAGTGCATCAATATTCCAAGCCCAGGTTTTTTTGCTCCAGGCATTCATTACCACTTCCGCATATTCGGGGTAACCATCGCCATCGGGCCCCACGGAGACTTGCTGGGTTGGCATTTTTTTGTTGTGGTTGGTGCTGAAGTTAGAAAACTGTTTCAACTTGGTCACGTATTCCTCAGCCGTGAAAGGCCCACCGCAACCCCAAACTTCATTGCCTATTCCCCAAAACGCCACTTCGTAGGGTTCGGGGTGGCCGTTGGCCGCGCGCTCTTTCGCTAAAGTGGAATCTTGCGCTGTTAAATATTCCAGCCAGTCAGCAGCTTCTTGTACGGTGCCCGAACCAACGTTCGCAGAGATAAAGGCATCTGCTCCAATCTGTTGGATGAAATCAAAATATTCATGGGTACCGAAGGAGTTGGGTTCAGGCCGACCCGCCCAGCTCGCGTTAATACGGCTGCGTCTGTCTTCGGGTTTGCCTATGCCATCGCGCCAGTGATATTCATCCGCAAAGCAACCGCCCGGCCACCTTACGTTAGGCACTTTAAGGGCTTTTAGGGCGGCGACCACGTCTTTACGAATGCCGCGAGTGTTTGGAATCTTGGAATCCGGGCCAACCCAAACGCCCTCATAGACGCCGCGCCCCAAGTGCTCTGCAAATTGGCCGAAAATATGGCGGTTAATGACGGGGCCTTCCTGACTGGGATCGACCGATATTTTTACGGCTGTATCTGCTGCCGCGTTGAAGGAACCAAAGCCGACCGTGCAAACCAACGCGGAATACATAAATCCGCGCGCAACACGGCTAACGAAGGGATTGAAAAATGTATGCATAGGGATGGCCTCAAGCATTATTGTTGTAAGTGCATATTATATTACAAATTATCGAGTCCGCACAGATTAGGCTTATTCATCAGCCCCGCAGTCTGCTAGCATGCGCGCCATGATTCAATTACAAAATATCTCACTGCAACGCGGCCCCAAATTTCTGTTGGATTCCGCCGATCTCACCATTTACCCCGGCCAAAAAATCGGTTTGATTGGCGGCAACGGCACGGGTAAATCTACCCTCTTCCAAATGTTGCTTGGCAAACTCGCGAGCGATACGGGTACTCTCGATATTCCCAAGCAATGGCGCATTGCCCACATGGCACAAGAGGTTGGCCACACCTCGCGCAGCGCGCTTGATTATGTGCTGGATGGCGATAGCGAGTTGCGTCGTCTCGAGCACGAGATTGCAGCGGCCGGAAGTGATGGTGAAAAGTTAGCGCACCTGTATAGCGATATGGAAAATATCCACGCCTATTCCGCTCCGGCGCGTGCACAACAACTCTTAAATGGTTTGGGATTTAGCGCGGGCGATGATACACGCCCCGTGACGGATTTTTCCGGCGGCTGGCGCATTCGTTTAAACCTCGCGCAAGCGCTTATGTGTCCGTCCGATTTATTGCTGCTCGACGAACCCACCAACCACTTGGATTTGGACGCAACGCTCTGGCTGGAAGAATGGCTCAAACGTTACGCCGGTACGCTCATTATTATTTCGCACGACCGCGATTTTCTCGACAACATTGTTGACCGTATCGTTTGTATTGAACGGCAAAAACTCGATAACTACAGCGGCAACTATTCTGCCTACGAACGCCAGCGCGCCGAAAAACTTGCGCAGCAACAAGCGAGTTACGAGAAGCAACAAGCGCGCATTGCTCACGTTGAAAACTACATTCGCCGTTTCCGCGCGCAGGCGACCAAAGCTCGCCAGGCGCAAAGTCGTATTAAAGAATTAGAGCGCATGGAAAAAATTTCCGCAGCGCATGTGGATTCACCGTTCACATTTACCTTCACCTGCTCCGACAAAATGTCGGTTCCACTGGTACATATCAGCGGCGCCAAAATCGGTTACGGTGAAAAAGTTATTCTCGATAAAGTTGAGCTCGCAATCCGCGCAGAAACGCGCATAGGTTTGCTTGGCCCCAACGGTGCAGGCAAATCGAGCTTGGTAAAAACCCTTGCCGGTTCTTTGCAGCTACTCGCGGGTGAGCGTATTAATGGAGAGCATTTCAAGCTCGGTTACTTTGCGCAGCATCAATTAGAAGCGCTTGATATTAACGCGTCTGCCGCGTTACACATTCAACGCTTGTCGCCCACGGCGCGTGAACAAGAAATTCGCGACTTCCTCGGCAGTTTTGATTTCCACGGCGACCGCGCGTTTGAACCCATCACACATTTTTCCGGCGGTGAAAAAGCGCGTCTTGCATTGGCAATTATCGCGTGGGAAAAGCCAAATGTTTTATTGCTTGACGAACCGACAAACCATCTCGATTTGGAAATGCGCCAAGCATTGACCATGGCGCTACAAGATTTTGAAGGCGCGATCATTATCGTTTCGCATGATCGTCATTTGCTGCGCAACACCGTAAACGAATTTTTGCTGGTGGCCGATGGCAAAGTCAGCGAGTTCGATGGCGACCTGGAAGACTATTACAAATGGTTGCTGCAACAGCGCCAAGCCCAAGCTGCCGCTGAAGAAAAATACGCACCCGTTAACGAAAACAAAGTGGATAAAAAAGCCCAGCGCCAGCAGTCCGCTGCGCAGCGCCAACAATTAAAGCCGCTAACCAATAAGCTGAAAAATCTAGAAAGCCAAATGGAAAAACTCCAAACCAAACTGGCGGACATAGAAACCCAACTCAGCGACACGAGTATTTACGACGATAAAAATAAAGCGACTTTGCAGCAGCTGTTATTGGACCAAGCCAAACTACAACAAGAGTTGGAAACAACAGAAGAAAATTGGTTGCTGATTACTGAAGAGATTGAAGCGGCGAGCAACTAGCTCGTCGCTTTATTACATCTGCGCAATAAATTTCGACAAAACTTCAAACTTATCCGCATCGTTATCAACAAAACGAATTACCATTTTGATGATGTTGGAATCTGCACGGTTTTCACCGGCTGTTAGGCTGTGTACGTAGGCGTTTACGCGCGCCAGCCCTTTGTCCTCGCCCATGTCGATATCTACCACGGTTTGTTCAAATAGCATGGGCAATTTATCTGTGCGCTCAAATGTACAGCTCATGAGTTGTAGCGACATTTCGCGGATGGTGCACTCGAAAATGCGGTGATCAGAAAAGCGTAATTGGGCTTTCGCCTTTGGCGGTGTTTTTACGGCTACTGGCTTTTGGACAAGGGGGGAAGAGCCGGTAAGCAAGGCAGCGCTTGAGTTGGCGGCAGCCGACTTGGGTGCGGGCGCTTCAGCGCGGCCGCCAGTGAGCACATCAATTGACGCGGCCGCTATGCCTTGGGTCGCCGCGCGTGGCGCGCTGGCGGTAGGCATTTTGCCGATGGCGCGCAGTTGTTTGCTGACTTTACGTAGCAATTCGTCCGGTGAAAAAGGTTTGGAGAGATAGTCGGAAACACCAGAATGAATAGCTTTTACGATATGGTCGCGGTCACCGCGGCTGCTGATCATCACAAAGGGGGTTTTGGCGCCATTGGGTGAGCTACGAACGTTGCGCAGGAATTCCTCACCCGTCATCAAAGGCATTTCCCAATCTGAGAGCACCAAATCTATGTCGTTTTGACGAAATAGCGCTAGAGCACGAGCGCCATCGGCTGCGTCAAAAATTTCTACGCCGGGGATGCGATCGCGCAATTGCTTTTTGATCATGTCGCGAATGAAGGTGGCATCGTCGGCGACTAGAATTTTCAAGGCCATTGAAAAGAGATCCTTTAGGTGATCTCTTTAGCCTAGCTCAGATAGGGGATTTTGCCTCGAAAGAGGGCGACTAAAACTTAGCGAACCTTCAGGTGACGCACCGGAATACTAATACTGTCGGGTTCGTCATCTTCCAGAGAGTATCCGCCTTGGGCGGCTTCAACGGCAATGCGCATCCAAAAGATCAGCTCATCGGGTTGGTTGAGAACTTCTTCGGGCACTTGGAAAAAATTAGATTCGCCAGTTTCAATGGTAGATGGCAAGAAGGCGGTCATGCGTTTGGCGATGTAGAGACTGCGCGAGTAGTCATCCGCGCGGAAGTAAAGATGATCGTGAATAACAATAGCGAACTGCACACCCTGATGGTAAATGCCGTAGCCGTTAAAGATACGGCGGTAAGACACCGGAGCCACTTGGCTCATACTTTCCACTGCACTCAGTAAAAAGCTACTACTTACCGTCATAGTGTTCCTGACTTTATAGGTTGTTATTGTATGGTGGTGTGCAAAAAATCAACGAGAACTTTAATGTCCTTGGCTCATTGAAAGCAACAAACTTCTAAGAATGAATTTTTTAATAAGCGAAGCTTAGTTGAGATTTTAGGAATATAAAGAAAAAAATTTAGAAAATTTTTTTAATAAATTAGTAACAAACAATCCCGGCTAACTTGGGATTTCATCGCGGATAAAAACCCATTCGCGCTCGCTCGATTGCGAGGGTTCAAACGCGTAACCGGCTACATTGAAATGCTTAATGGCTTCTGGCTCGGTGATGCGGTTTTGAATGATGTAGGCGCTCATCATGCCGCGCGCCTTCTTAGCGAAGAAGCTGATGATTTTGTACTGGCCGTTCTTTTGATCTTTAAAGACGGGCGTAATAATCTCTGCTTTTAAAGATTTAGGCTTGATCGCGCTAAAGTACTCGTTAGACGCGAGGTTGATCACAATCGACGAGGATATTTCCTTCAACTGCTTGTTCGCGGCCGCCGTAATACTATCGCCCCAAAACTCATAGAGATTTTTGCCGCGCGAGTTGGCAAAGCCGGTGCCCATTTCCAAACGATAGGCTTGAATTAAATCCAGCGGGCGCAACAATCCATAAAGGCCAGACAGGATGCGCAGGTGCTGTTGCGCAAATTGAATGTCGTCTTGCGAGAAAGTTTCGGCCTGCATGCCCGTGTACACATCGCCTTGAAACGCATATACGGCCTGCTTGGCATTCGTGGGTTTAAAGGGCGTTTTCCAACTAGCAAAGCGATCAAAGTTCAACACGCCCAGCTTGTCGCTAATGCTCATCAGCTTAGAAATATCCTGCGGCGCCAACACGCGCAACTCGCTAACAAGTTGTTTAGATTGCTTGAGAAAGTCCGCTTGGGTGAATTCCGTGGTGGGCGCAGGCGTTTCAAAGTCGAGCGTTTTAGCGGGGGAGATCAATAACAGCATATGAGCTTCAGTCGTTAGGGCGATTATTCGGGTTTTAAAATGTCTTGCCACCAATTCAGTGGGGTTTGGCCGTCGATGGGATCGTAGACGTTGCCGTACATCCACGCGCTGCGGCCATCTTTGCCGATGAATTGGTTGAGCAAATCTTCAATAACGCTGAAGCCGCAACTCACATGAACGGAGTAGACCAACATACGCGGGGTTTCGACATCGAGATCACCGCCCAGCTTTTCAATTTCAGCGGTGAGGGAATCAGCTAGGATGCTGATGTTATCCTTACTAAACACGCGCACGCTGAGGTTACCGCTGCGTTGGACTATTTCGAATTCCTGATTAGGAACATCGCAGCGAATCACATCACCGCTAGCGAGCCCTTTCACAAACGCGGGGGATTTCACCAGCTGAAGCTGGTTATTTTCCAATTCGCGGACATGCATTTTTTCAACAATCGGCTGGCCGTTTGCGCCTAAACCTGCAAATAACTCAATAACTTGAAGCGCTTTCATGGGGTTTCTCATGTTCTCTTGCGGATGTGGCATTATATCCGAGATACAGACTCATAAAGGAGGCACTATGAAACACCTAATTCGATTGTCTGCAGGTGCATTGCTAGCCATGAGCTTAGCGGGCTGTGCGGTGAATCCTGTTACAGGCAAGCAAGAAATGATTTTCGATTCCGTTGCGCAAGACATAGCCACCGGAACCCAAAACTATGTTCCCAGCCAGCAATCTCAAGGCGGGCAATATGTGGTTGACCCCGGTTTAACCGCCTACGTTAATCAAGTGGGTAAAAAACTTGCCGCCGTAAGCGATATGCCCAACCTCCCCTATGAATTTGTGGTGCTGAATAACGATGTTCCCAATGCCTGGGCCATGCCCGGTGGTAAGCTCGCGATTAACCGCGGCTTGATTGTGCAGCTGGAGGATGAGGCGCAATTGGCCGCTGTGTTAGGCCACGAAATTGTTCACGCCGCAGCGCGCCATGGCGCTAGCGCCAAATCACAACAAATGGTTGTGGGTGCAGGTGCTTTGCTCGCAGGCGTTGCCATCGCCAACAAAAAGCCGGAATACGGGGCACTTGCTGTAGGTGCATTGGCTGTGGGCGCTACCGCATGGAACGCAAAATATTCCCGCGACCACGAAACCCAATCAGATATTTACGGCATTAAGTACATGCAAAAAGCCGGTTACGATCCACAGGCAGCGGTTGAACTACAAGAATTATTTGTGCGCATGATGGAGAAACAAGAACCCAGCTGGGTAGAAGGTTTATTTGCGAGCCATCCACCATCACGAGATCGCGTTTCCGCAAACCGTGCTGAAGTGGCGAAGTATCCAAAAGGTGGCACTCGCAATAAAGACGCATTCCAACGCGCACTCGCACAGCTCAAAAAAGATAAGGATGCTTATACCGGCTACCAAGACGCCATTAAAGCCGCCAAGGCCAAACAATACGATAAGGCGCTTTCTTTAGTAGATAACTCCATTCAGCAACAGCCCAAAGAAAATCTCTTTTGGGAATTGAAAGGAAAACTGCTACTGCAAAAAGATCAAAACAAAGAAGCCATTCCCGCGTTGGATAAAGCGATTGCAGCAAACCCTAATTTCTTCCGCCCATACATTTACCGCGGTATGGCTTATAAAGAATTGGGCAATCGCAATTTTGCAGAACGCGATTTAATCGCAAGCCAAAAATTGCTACCAACGCAGGAAGCCAGTGAACAATTAGGCGATATTGCTTTAGCCAAAGGCGACCGCGGCACAGCGCGTGCTTACTATGAGCAAGTCGCTGCTGCCGGTGGTGAAGCGGGCGAACGCGCCAAAGTGAAATTAGCGCAGATACAATAAGTGATTGAATAAAAAAGCCCGCGTAGCTAATCAGTTACGCGGGCTTTTTTATGTCCAGTTAATACTTGCCTGACAAATATCAATCTCAAAAAGGCTAAAACAGTTTGACCATTCATTCGCTGGCGGAAGTCTCCGGATCTGTATCTATCACCTTGGCGCTGTGCACACTCACGATTTGGATATTTTCAATATCCGTTTTTCCATAAGGCTTCGCCGCAGCAAAAACGCGCTTTTGCGCTTCTTCCCGCGTGAGTGTTTCCGAATCGGTAATGATTTCGAGAGATTCTTTTTGGCCATCTAGCGTGTATTCAACCACATAACGATGTTCCATTTTTCCTCCAGCCAAACTTTGGATATGAGGTCGGTCTTCAGATACTGCCTAGATCTTAATCAAGGCGTTAAGACTATATCGTTCGTCAACGAACATAAATCAGCGAAAACAAGGATTTGGCGACAATTATTTTTTTTGTGGCTTTTTTAACACGGACATAAAAAAGCCCGCGCAACTTTTCAGGAGCACGGGCTTTTGCAGAAGTAAATCAATGTTGGTGGAACGAAATTTCAGCGGAGTGCGCCATACGCTCCAAAGCGTCCAACACGCGCGTACCGGCAGATTCCATACGCTTGATGGCATGTGTGGCAGAATCCATATCGCCGCGATTATGAGCTTCGAGCGCTAAGCGCGCTTCGCGATGAAACGCTTGATGCGGCTCATCCATTTCTTTGTAGCCGCCCAAGTGCGAATGCTCACGACCTTCACCTTCGCTATACCATTTACCTAAGCGACAACTGGTGTGATCCGTAAACTCATGCAAGCTCTCGTTAGATAAACCAAAGAGCACGCGATACACGCGAAATTTATAAAGAATGTGATCTACCTTGGCGACTTCACACATGCTGCGTACGGATGCAGCTGACGTTGTGCGTTCAGATACTTTTGCCATTTCCAAAATATGGCTAATGGTCTTTGCAGCTTCGGCACCGTCACTGCTAAAGGATTCTGCTTGTACTGCAAAGGAAACAATTTGCTCACGGCTTGCTGCGCTGTCTTCGCGCATTTGACTGACTAATGCCGAAATTTCACCGGTTGCTTGCGCGGTGCGTTGTGCAAGGCTGCGAACTTCATCTGCCACTACCGCAAAGCCACGCCCCTGCTCACCTGCACGCGCGGCTTCAATCGCTGCGTTTAACGCAAGCAAGTTGGTTTGATCGGCAACACCTTTAATCAAATTGACGATGCCGCTAATTTGTTGCGCGCGGCTATCCAACTCGCCCACACGAGTTGCAGACACTTGCGAATCCGTTGCAAGCTTGCCCAAATGGCCAGATATTAAACCCACAGCCGAACTGCAGCTAGATGATGCTGTTTGCATTTCCGCCGCACGATCTTTTTCCTCGCGCATGTTGGTAGCGAACCCACCCAGGCTGCTCTGAATAGCAGTAATGGAATCGCCCATCGACTGTAGTTGTACTAATAAATCCTTCACTCTGTGCAACTCAGCTTTGTCTTCATTGACCGAAGCGCGAAGGCGTTCCAGCTCTTGGGTAGCCTCCATCAGTTCGGAATCGCGGTTATTAAGGGCGCGGCGCAAGGTAGAAATTTCTTCCCGTGCTGCAATGAGTTCGTGGTTATTAAAGCCAAACATGAGTGAATCCTTGAGCGTGTTTATTGTTTAGGTTATTACGCTGGCGAAAAGCTACAGCGGTGTATGCTTAAGCCTAGACTATAAATTCACCAATATTGGAAAACTTTTAAGCGCCCACCAAATGGCAGGCAAAAGAAAAGGCTAGCAACCCAGTCACTAGCCCCTCGCGTACAGCTCCAAGCCGACCTTAGCTTTGTAAAAACACCTTGGAATTGGTTGGACGTGCAAATACATGGGCACCAACACTTAAATCCAAGGATCGTTCATGTGAGCGCGGCAGCTCCACATGAATGACATCATCACTCAAATCATTTTTGAGTTCGATGCGCAACACTGAACCGGCGGTGCTGACATGTGACACAGTGGCGGGAATAGCACCTTCGTGATTGTCTTGCGTCAATTCGATATCGTGCGGTCTTACATAAGCGACGGCCGAGCGATTATTAACCCCGCTAAATTCCGGCGCAGGTAATTTATACTCACCAATATGCGCCCAACCATTTTCAACACGGCTGTGGAATAAATTAACTTGGCCGATAAAATCGTAAACAAAGGGACTGGCCGGATTGTTATAAATGTCATCCGGTGAGCCGATTTGTTCGATCTTGCCTTTGTTCAACACAACAATGCGATCCGCCACTTCCATCGCCTCTTCTTGATCGTGAGTCACGAAGATTGAGGTGATGTGCAATTCATCGTGCAAACGGCGCAACCAACGGCGCAAATCTTTCCGCACTTTTGCATCGAGCGCGCCGAAAGGTTCGTCGAGCAACAATACTTTTGGTTCAACCGCAAGTGCGCGTGCCAAGGCAATACGCTGACGTTGACCGCCCGACAATTGATGCGGGTAACGATCTGCCAACCAATCAAGTTGCACAAGTTCTAACAATTCGTGCACACGTTTTTTGATTTCTTGTTTACTTGGACGTGTCTCTTTAGGACGAACACTCAAGCCGAAGGCGACGTTGTCAAATACAGTCATGTGACGAAACAACGCATAATGTTGAAATACAAAGCCGACGTTACGTTCACGCACGTGTACATCGGTTGCATCTTCGCCGTGGAAAAGAACGCTGCCGTTATCGGGATTTTCCAATCCGGCAATAATGCGCAGCAGTGTTGTTTTTCCGCAGCCAGAAGGGCCAAGCAAAGCGACTAATTCGCCCGTCGGAAAATCCAAGGATACGTTGTTCAGCGCGGTAAAGTTGCCGAAGGTTTTATGTAGGTTACGAACTTCAATGCTCATAATGCTTTCTCAAAAAAAATTTAGAAACGAATTCTGTCTATTGGCACCAAACGGGCCCCTTGCGAGTTCCCCGAGCACTGGAGGAAAATTTGCGCAAAACAAACAGGACGTTTGTTTTAGTGGTGCCGCGACAAAGATGTCGCGTCACCACGGCGTGAATTTTCCGAAGCGCGCAGGAAACAGGAACGAGAAGGGTGTCCTTTTCTTTTGGTTACTTTTCTTTGGACAAGCAAAGAAAAGTAACTCGCCAGCAGGCGAAACCTGCCTCAAATAAACTACTGCGCCTGCGCTGTCCTAACTGCTAATTCATGCTCACGCGCTGCCTTCCACTCCAGCGCACTTTTCAACACCAATGTCACCAGTGCCAACAAAGCCAACAAAGAAGCAACGGCGAATGCGGCAGCGAACTGATATTCGTTGTATAGAATTTCAATATGCAAAGGCATGGTGTTGGTTTGGCCGCGAATTTTTCCGCTCACCACACTCACTGCGCCAAACTCACCCATGGCGCGCGCGTTACACAAAATGATTCCGTAGAGCAAACCCCATTTAATAGAAGGAAGGGTTACGCGGAAAAACATTTTCCATCCACTTGCACCCAACGTAATTGCAGCTTCTTCTTGCTCTTTACCTTGCTCTTGCATCAAGGGAATTAACTCACGGGCAATAAAAGGAAAAGTAATGAATACGGTTGCTAACACAATGCCAGGTACAGCAAACATAATGCGAATGTCATGATCCATTAGCCAGTGACCAAAAAATCCTTGCGCACCAAATAACAACATGTAAATCAAACCCGCAATCACCGGTGAAACTGCAAAGGGCAAATCAATTAAGGTGATAGCAAGTTGTTTACCGCGAAATTGAAATTTCGCGATGGCCCAACTAGCGGCCAAACCAAAAATAACATTACAGGGCACAGCGATAGCGGCCGCAATTAATGTCAGTTTGATCGCATGTGCTGCCTCAGGCTCGGTAATGGCCGCAAAATAAACTCCAGCACCTTTACTAAAAGCTTCAACAAAAACGACTACTAAGGGCAAAATTAAAAAAAGCGTTAAAAAAATGAGCGAAGTAGCTATTAAACTGTAGCGAATCCATGGAGCTTCAGTAGTGGCGCCTTGTACGCGCTGTGCGCTTGAGCTATGCAAATTTGAAACAATACCGCCCATGATTAGCCTCCGGTTCTCTTATGGCTCCAGTGCTGGAGCAAGTTAATCAGCAATAACAGAATGAAAGAGAACAAAAGCATCACACTACCTAAGGCAGCCGCGCCTGCGTAATCAAATTGTTCCAGCTTGGTCATAATTAATAGCGGTGTAATTTCGGTGCGGTATGGCATGTTGCCGCTAATAAAGACAACTGAACCGTACTCGCCAATAGCACGCGCAAATGACAAGGCGAAGCCAGTTAACAGCGACGGCAAAAGTGCGGGGAAAATAATGTATTTAAACGTTTGCCACCGATTTGCACCTAAGCTTGCGGCGGCTTCTTCTACTTCAGCTTCTAAATCGGCCAATACCGGTTGAACTGTTCGCACCACAAAAGGCAATCCAATAAACGTCAGCGCAATAGTTACGCCGATCCATGTGTAGGCGATTTTGATATCTAATAATGCGAAATATTTTCCAACCAAGCCTGTAGGAGCATAAATCGCGGTAAGTGCGATGCCCGCTACTGCGGTGGGCAACGCAAAAGGTAAATCGACAATCGCATCAACAATACGTTTGCCCGGAAATGTGTAGCGCACCAAGACCCAAGCAACAATTAAACCGAAGAATAAATTAATCGTTGCACCTATAAGCGATGCGCCAAAGGTTAAGCGATAACTTGCCAAGGCTCGGCGATTGGTGACTACGTCCCACAATTGCTCGAGCGGCATTTCAAAGCTCTTTAAAACCAATGCAACGAGTGGGATAAAAACAATAAGGCTCGCGTAGAGGGTTCCAAACCCTAAAGACAAACCAAAACCCGGCAGTACAGATTTTTGTAGCCAGGGCTGTTTTTTAGAAACCGCGTGTTGTGGTAGCGGTTCAATTGATGTTGAGACACTCATTTCTAAATCTCGTCAGTACCTGTGGTCAGGTAACTTTTGCTGGAAATTTTTAGTTGTGATGAAAATCGCTCGCACAACTGCGAGCGATTTTTTTACGGCTTATTGATAAATTTTGTCGAAGATTCCACCATCACCAAAGTGTTCTGGTTGCGCTTTTTTCCAGCCACCAAAGTCTTCAATTGTAAAGAGTTCAATTTTAGGGAACTTGCTACCGTAGGCAGC
This sequence comes from Cellvibrio sp., assembly GCF_046347455.1. Classification (GTDB taxonomy): domain Bacteria; phylum Pseudomonadota; class Gammaproteobacteria; order Pseudomonadales; family Cellvibrionaceae; genus Cellvibrio. The sequence continues at coordinate 290,102 of NZ_JAXMGC010000004.1, read as the reverse complement.
CAAAACTTCTTTATCACGTGGACGGTAGTAGTTTTTGGCAATAATGTTTTGGCCTTCTTTGGTGTAGAGATATTTCAAATACTCTTCTGCAACTTGGCGAGTGCCGTGTGCGTCTGCGTATTTATCAACTACTGTGATTGAGGCTTCCGCCAAAATTGAAACCGAGGGAACAACAATTTCAACTTTATCTGCACCTAATTCGTTCACGGCTAAAAAGGCTTCATTTTCCCAGGTAAGCAACACATCACCAATTTGACGCTGAACGAACGTAGTCGTAGCACCGCGTGCCCCCGAATCCAATACAGGTACGTTTTTAAAAAGCTTTTTCACGAAGTCTTGCGCAGCTTGGTCAGAACCAAATTTTTTCTTTGCAAAGCCCCATGCTGCCAAATAGTTCCAACGTGCACCACCAGAGGTTTTAGGGTTTGGTGTAATCACCTCAACATTTTTCTTGATGAGATCATCCCAATCTTTAATTTGTTTTGGGTTGCCCTTGCGTACCAAAAAAACGATAGTCGATGTATAAGGTGCGCTGCTTTGTGGTAAGCGAGTTTGCCAATCTTCTGGAATTAATTTTCCAAATTTATAGAGTGGGTCGATATCTCCAGCGAGTGCAAAAGTCACCACGTCCGCTTGCAGGCCATCAATAACCGCACGGGATTGCGCACCAGAGCCACCATGTGATTGTTCAACTTTTACCGTGTCGCCGGTCTTGGCTTGCCAGTATTTGCTGAACGCGGTGTTGTACTCGCGGTAAAGCTCACGCGTTGGGTCGTAGGATACGTTTAACAGTTTTACTTCTTTCGCGATGGCTCCGCTGGAGAGCAGCAATGCACTTGCAACAATCGCTAATTTCTTAATTGCATTCATGGTATGTGTTCCTAAAGAATGACCTTTGTTTAGATTGCTGCACCGGGCGAAATCACCCGATGCAAAGCCTAACCGAAATTAAAATTTGAAATCCAAACCAACGGCAAAGGTTTTATCAACGCTCGCAACTGTGTTGATTGCTTCATCGCCCTTTGTTTTAAGTCTGGCGTAGTAAGTGAACAAACGCGCCGCATCACTTAAGGCGTAATCCACACCTACCGCAGCTGCATCGGTTTTTACATCTTTGAATGCAGCACTCGGTGTGCTGGTTGCTTTACCGACTTGGAATTTGGCTGTCCATGGGCCAGCAATTTTCCATTGGCCATTAACAATTACAGCGTCTTGTTTTTTGTACGCAGTGCCTGCAGCGCCATCCCATTCAGCCAATGGGTTCAAACCATTTTGTGCGCCTAAAGTAGTACCGGCTGAACCCACAAATGTTGAGGTCAAACCACCGATGGTGTCGAAATCTTCGTGGCGCTCAGAAGTTTGGTAAAAGCCGCCAAGCTTCACTGTGCCAAAGGTATATTCACCGGCTAAACGTAGAGTATCAGCGGTAGCAACGTTGCTTTCATAAGCGGCACCTACGTACCACTTTGCCTTTCCGTACACGACAGACAAAGATTTGCCGGTTGCAAAGCCATTATCGTTTTGTGGGTTGGGAGTTGGTTTCGGAACTGCGGTAGTGGCTGCCGGAGTGGCATCTACACCGGTTTCTTCGGCCTGAATAGCGGCAAGGTTAATTTCCAAGCCGCCCAACAAAATCGGAGAAGTGTATTGAATAACGTTATCTGGACGGTTTTCACCCGCAATGTAAGTACCAATATCCGCCAGTGGATAATCATTAAAACGATCTACATCGGTACGCAGAACGCTGGTGGTTTGCAGAGTCTTCAAAGGGGTATCGTTTTTACCAACCAATACTTGGCCCCAGTCACCGCGAACACCACCGAATACGTTACGTTGCGTTAATTCGCGGCCATTGCTGTTGGCGCCGTTATCAACGTCAATTCCGTATTCAATACGGTAGAAAACCGTTAAATCATTTGCTGCACCGAAGTCACCTTGAATACCAATACGTGAGCCCGTGCTTTCAACAGCAGTTGAATCTAATTCTGTGCTTACACCGGTTGCGCCCACATGTTTGTAAGTAGTTGCATTGGCAGCGGTTAACGCGAAGTTATTTTTTTCAAAATCATACACATTCGCAGTCAGGAAAACTTTTCCATAAAGTGTTGGAAAACCTGCTGACGCGTGGCTTGATACTAAAGCGCCCAGGGCAAAGGGTAATAATTTAAGCGCGAATTTCGCAGTTCGTGCGACTGAATTTTTTTGTTGTACTGACATGCTAAAAGCTCCAAAAATTAATTTGTCACTTCCAGTTGTCCGGTCAGTGCTTTTTAAATGTGTGTTCTAATCAATGTTTGTTAAATGCGTGGTTATTTAGAGTTTTCTCCTTTGCCCCAGCGCTTTTTCTCTCGCCTTTCCAACTGCACGACTTGGCCATTGTGAACGGATATTTCCAATGAGCCGTATTGGATGTGTGCTAACTGCCGTTTAATTTCAGCAACTACTTCTTCATCCACAGCGGAATGCTGATGTGATAAAGATTCATGTTGATGGTTAGACATCTCTACCTCGCAATCTTAAAATCAAGTCCAACTCGCTGGTTCAAAACGTATACCCAGCCTGTTGCCTTGCGACGGTCGCCATACTAATCAGCGTTTTTTAATTCTAAAAATACCGTTTATTCATTAGCTTATAACTTTCGAAACTCGTACATTTTTGGAATAAGCTCATAAAAAACGATTATTTTTCGCCTGCTTCAAAAGCCTCTAAGCTGCCCTCCAACTCATATTTGGAGTTCATACACATGACTTATTCACCAACAGATCGCCTGCTCAGCGCAGTTGAAAACTTTCCGGTAGTCATAGTGCCCGGCTTGCGCAATAGCGATGAATTCCATTGGCAGAGCCTGTGGCAGGCGCGCTTGCCCAACAGCAAACGCATTACTGTGAATGATTGGGCCACACCCGATTTGGATGCATGGAGAGCGGGGATAAAAGCGGAACTCGACAAGCTGGATAAACCTGCCGTGTTGATTGCGCACAGCTTTGGCACCTTGGCGAGCGCGTCAATTGCGGCTGAGTTTCCCGAGAAGATCGCCGCTTTATTTTTGGTTGCACCTGCCGATCCCAACAAATTTGGAATAGCCGATAAGCTTCCGCAGGATTTTTTACCCGTTACGGCAAAGTTAATTGCCAGCAGCGATGACCCTTGGATGACCGAAGCCAAAGCCGCTTACTGGGCACTACTTTGGGGTGCAGATTATCTGCGCATAAAACGTGTTGGCCACATCAATAGCGAATCCAACTTAGGAACATGGACAGAAGGACTGCATCAACTGAAGCAATTAGTGTTGAAGGCACGGGCTCGGCTGAAACCCAAGGCTTCGCAAGAAGGTTCATTGGCATTTCAGTAGAGATTGCAGGAGCGGGTAAAATAACTCCTCGCTCAAGCTTGACCACCCATGTGGAAATCGGCGAATGATCCTCTATGCTTAAGCGGTGGCCTACACGAGCTTGAGCAATGGACTTCCTTAATTCACTGCCTTCAATTGTTTTCAGTGCTCAACTTTCCTCGCAAGGAAAGCTGGCCTTTAGTTTTTGTAACGATTGTATCAGCCGCTTCGCAAGTATCACTCCCGAATCCGTGTTAGCTGACGCTAACCTTCTACTGAAATGTATTGCCGAGGCCGACAGAGGCCGCGTGGAAGATGCCCTGATCCAAGCGATCGCTACTCACCGTGAATCACATCTGGAGTTTGCGTGGGTGGCTAAGCCGGGCGCCCCTTTATGGATGCTCATGCACGTCACTCCGGTCGATAATTCCGCTTCCCCTGCAATATGTGGACTCATCACGGATATAACCGAGAGCCACCAAGAAAAAGTACGCGCAGTTGAAGACGCAAATTATTTTTTGTATCTGCAAGATCATTTGCCCGACGTATTTTATTTTAAAGATCGCAACTCAATTTTCAGGGGTGGGAATAGAGCCTGGCTAGACATGCATGGTTTCAAGCGCCTTGAAGATGCAATTGGAAAATCAGATTTAACATCTGGCGCATTTTCCCATGAACTTGCGCAGACATTGTTTGAACAAGAACAGGAAATGATGCGCACGGGTATCGCGCTTCACGAGCAAGAACGCCACTTACAACCCGACGGTTCATTCACTTATGTGGACGCAAAAAAAGTTCCGCTTTATAACGACCGCAACCAAGTTGTGGGCATGGTGGGATTGACGCGTGATATTACCGAACTCGTGAAAACCCAAATGGCACTGGAAAGCGCCAAACTAGAGGCCGAACAAGCGGCCAAAGCCAAAAGTTCATTTCTCGCGGTCATGAGCCACGAAATTCGCACGCCCATGAACGGTGTTATTGGCTGCGCATCGCTTCTGGCATCGACACCTTTAAACAGCGAGCAAGAACAACTTCTCCACACAATTCAAACATCCGGTGAAAGTTTGCTGGTGTTGATTAACGATATTTTGGATTACTCAAAAATCGAAGCGGGGAAAATTAATCTTGAACATTCCCCATTTCAACTGCGTTTGCTCATTGAAGATTGCATCGAATTATTCAGCAAGCAAGCTGCCGACAAATTGTTGGAGCTAAATTATTTTATTGAAGCTGATGTCCCTCTCACACTGAATGGCGATGCAACCCGCATTCGCCAGATTATTAACAACTTGGTAGGCAACGCCATTAAATTCACCAGCCAGGGCGAAGTCTTTATTGAAGTTTCGCTTTCAAACATGGATAGCTCAGCACATCGCTGCGGTTTGTTGATTCGCGTAAAAGATACCGGCATAGGTATTTCAGATGAAAACAAAAGTAATCTGTTTAATGCTTTCACCCAAGCCGATAACAGCATTACCCGCAAATTTGGTGGAACGGGTTTAGGTTTGGTCATTTGCAAGAAAATTGTCGAACAAATGGACGGAGAAATTTGGTTTGAAAGTGAGCTCGGCGTAGGAACAACATTTTTTGTGCGAATCACTTTGGATTTTGAAGTTACCGATTGGGATGGCAGCAACCCAAGTGAAAAAGTCGATCTCAAGGGGCTTCGTGTTTTAATTGTTGACGACAACGCGACTAACCGAAAGGTGCTGGCCAACACGGTTATTCAGTGGGGTATGCTGCCCGCGGCCTTTCATTCACCCGAAACTACCTTGGAAAACCTCGCCTTCGGCCACGAGTATGATCTTGTGTTGCTGGATTTCTGCATGCCTAAAACCAACGGTTGCGATCTGGCAAAAAAAATAAAGCAATTACCACATATGCAGGATAAGCCCATCGTTATCCTTAGCAGCGCCACAACACAGCGCGAGGAAATGCATCATGTGGACGCCTGCCTGTTAAAGCCGGTTCGCAACAGCATACTGCATAAAACCGTTGCCCAAGCTGTAGGTAGAACGGGCGTTTGTCCTATATCCAAACCCCAACACATTGATCAACTGACCACGAATAGCACGCGCATACTTATTGTTGAAGACAACACGGTTAACCAAATGGTCATTGGTATGATGTTAAAAAAATTGGGCTACACCAATTTTTCTGCTGTTGCCGATGGTGAAGAAGCCGTTGAACTTTGCAAGACAATCGACTTCGATATTATTTTTATGGATATTCAAATGTTGCGCATGGATGGTTACACCGCCGCTAGGTTCATTCGCCAACAAACGCAAAAAAACACCCGTCCCTGGATTATCGCTCTCACCGCCGGTGCGCAGAAGGAAGACAGTGAACGCGCCTTTTCGGCTGGCATGAACGCCTTTACCACCAAGCCAATTCAAATTGATAGCCTGAAAGCTGTGCTTGCGAATGCCGAAAATTCACTGGCACAACTGAATTAATTCAACCGTACTTTTGGCTAGCTACGAAACTACCAAAGCTTGCTATTTACGTTTCACAAACTATATTTTGTGGGTTCTTTGCAAGTTAAGCTCCTATAAGTTGGTAGGAGCTTAAAACCACAATGACGACAACACCCCCCCTGCTTATTTGAGATTACTATGAATAACACTGAAATTCTTGTTGTAGATGACAGCCGGGCATCTCGCATGTTGATTCTCGCCATTATTAAAAACGAACTGCCGAACGCTCGCATACTCGAAGCTAGTAACGGCGATGAAGCGCTCAAGCTACTTGAATCGTCCAAGCCTGCCATTGCAATTTTAGATATGAATATGCCCGGCATAACCGGTCTTGAGCTGGCAACTAAAATCGCAGATATTTCTCCCGCGACAGTGCGTGCGCTGCTCACGGCAAACATTCAGGAGTCTACGCGGCTGGAAGCAGAGCGAAATAGCGTTCACTTTTTTAAAAAGCCTGTCTCCGAACGCGTACTGAAAGAAATCTTGCAACTGTTGCCCCGAGGCTAAGACATGAAATTTTCTGAATTAGAACTAGATGCGCTCGCTGAGACTTTCAATTTATCCCTAGGTGAAGCAGCGGCCATGTTTTCTGAAATGGTGCGCGAAGACATTCTTATTTCTGTGCCCACCGTTGAAATTCTGTCCCGTGCATTATTATTAGAACAATTGCATCTTCAAGGCAGCAACCGCTTGTGTGCGATAAAACAACAATTTGAATCAACGTCTGATTTTAAAACCAATACCCTTTTACTGTTTCCCGAACAAGGCACCTTGGAACTTGTTAGACGTATGCTTGGCGATAGTACGCCTATTGAACATATCACCGAGCTTGAGCAAGATACTCTGGCTGAAATAGGTAATATCATCATGAATGGCTGCATGGGCAGCCTCGCCAATTTATTTAATAACCGTATGACCGGTACGCTGCCCGATGTCACCGTTTCCGATACATCAGAGGTACTGGACAACTATGAAATGAACGATATGTTTTTGGTGGCTCGAATTGGTATGTCGCTCTCATCCAAAAATATTTCGGGACTTGTGCTTTTTATTATGGACGTAAATTCCATTCAGCGCTTTATGGGTGAAGTTAGAAAAGCCTTTCAAATCAGCGGCAATTAAGCATCGTGAATTTTATGAATGATCAGCTTCTCAATGTCATCAATCTGGGAGTGATTGTTGTTAACCAACAGCAAAAAATTGTTGTTTGGAATAAATGGATTGAGCAACACTCAAGACTAACGAATGAAGAAGCGCTAAATAAGCACCTCGGCTCGCTGTTCGGCGGTTTGCTGGATCTACGGCTATCTTTCGCAGTAAACGAAGCCATTCACTTAGGTATGGCAAGCGTCTTATCCCACACATTACACCCCAACCCACTGCCCTTATATGACTACACAGGTGGTGAACCAGTACTCATTAAACAATCCGTTGAGATCACGCCTTTCTCTTCTGAGTTCGGTGAACATCATTGCTTGCTGTTGGTTCGCGATGTAACAGACGTTGTAAAACGCGAGGAATATTTGCGCCAACAAGCCCGTCAATCAAAAATTGACGTACAGCGTTTATCTCTGGTGCAAGAGCATTTGCGAAAAAATGAATTGCGCTTTCGCGAACTAACTCGACACGCGCCTGTTGGTCTGTTTGAATTGGATGAAAATGGCTGCTGGGGATTTTTAAACGAAAAGTGCTCGCAAATACTTGGACTGGAAGAACACGAGCTGCTTAACATCCACTGGACTAATGCTGTTCCTGAAAGTGAAAACGCAAACGCTCACAAAGAATGGAACCATGCAAAAAATGGCTCGCACCGTTTTTGGTTGCAGTTTATGTATTGTAAACCTGACCGGAAAATCATATGGCTACAAATGGAAGGCAGGGCCATTAAAGACGAAAAAGAAAAAGTGACCGGCTACATTGGTACCATTCAAGATATTACCGAACACAGAGATCACATACAAAAAATTGAGTTCCGTGCTAATTACGATAGCCTTACATTGGTATTTAACAGAAATTATTTTGAAACCAAATTGCGCTCATCGGTTGCCGGTGCCCGCGAGGTAAACCAAAAGCTTGGTTTTTTGTTTGTCGATCTCAACAAGTTCAAAGAAATTAACGATGAATACGGTCACAGCGCTGGCGATAAAGTTCTCAAATCAGTGGCCGCTAAAATGCGACGCGCTGTACGTGAGGGCGACGTTGTCGCACGTTTGGGCGGCGATGAATTTGCCATTATCCTTAACGATATTGAAAGCGAATTAGCTATTCCTACAATTGTGGCGAAAATACGCCACGCCGTTTCCTTGCCCGTCAATATAGGGAACATCTATCTAAAAGCAGAATGTGCCATAGGTGTTTCTATATTTCCGCAACACGGCGACACGTTTGAACAACTTATGAATCATGCCGATATGGAAATGTACAAGGATAAGTCAGGCAAGCGCTCGTGAGTATCAAGCCCACATAGGGCATGAATGTAATAGCCCCGTTATCAAATAAACCTTAAATATCAATAATTGAGTCGAGTTAGGCTGGGGTAAGCCAGAATCAACCCAGCCTCAGCATCAAATGAATCCGTTAATTTTTATCAAACATGGCATTAATCCTATACTACATATAGGCTGCACGGCCTGCTATTGGAGCAGGGATTTTATTGCATAATGGAGTTTTTATGAGAAAGCACGCTTTAGTTTTAGGTTTAGTAGCCGCCGTATCCCTCCCAGCTGCTGCTGATGGCCTGTACGTGTTTGGCGATGTTGGTCAGTCGAAATTTTCTGGTGATATTAGCGAAACTGATAACGCATTGGCACTCGGCCTTGGTTACAACCTTAACAGCACTTTCAGCTTTGAATTGGCTTATCACGATCTCGGCGGTTTTGGTATTTCTGATTCTGTGTACGAGCCGAGCGTCGGTTACATTGATGTTGACGCTTCTGTCGATGTAACTGCATATAGCCTCAGCGCTCTCGCTAAATTACCTTTGTCTGAAAAATTTGATATCTATGGTCGTTTAGGTTACGCCCATGTTTCAATCGATTCAAAAGGCACAGGCAGTGCTCTAGGTATTACAGTGCCTGTAGGAGTCTCTGATTCTGAAAACAAAGCGACCTATGGTGTTGGCGCAGCTTATAAAGTAAACGAGAAGTTTGCTTTGCGCGCTGACTACGTCAAGTTTGGTGATATGGACCTGAGTTCATTCACAGTTGGTGCAACCTACACATTCTAATGTGCACGCTCAGGAAAGCTTCGGCTTTCCTGATTAGAATTTTAAATCATATTTTTTCTTCCTAGCTTACTTATCAGATTTAATCACGCCGTTAAAAATAATTCATCGGCCTGCAACTTTTTCTCCCCCTACAACATCCAACAGCATCATTATTCTTATTAAGGGATTTTATGCGCTGCTTTCTATTGATGTTGAGCTTGGCTGTTTGTTTGTCGATTGAACTTGCCAGTGCCACTACTGAGGCTGCTCCTGCCCCATCTACTGATACAACCGGTGCAACTGATGCTGTCGATGAAATACTAATTGTTGGTGAGCAACCCGGTCCGACTTTATGGAAAGTTTATAAGGGAGATCACCTGCTCTGGGTATTGGGAACTTTTTATCCATTGCCGAATAAACTTCAGTGGCGTTCGCAACAAGCGGAAGATGCTATCGCCAATTCACAGGAAGTTTTTTTACAACCTTCCGCGCACGCGAAAGTGGGATTTTTCAGTCAACTTACTTTATTGCCATCTTTAATCGGTATTAAAAAAAGCCCAGACGGAATGAGCTTGGAAGAAAAAGTCCCGGCGGATGTTTACAGCCGTTGGCTTGTACTTAAAGAAAAATATATCGGCAAAGATAAAGCCATCGAAAAATACCGCCCCATTTTTGCTGGCCATGAGTTAATGGAACAAGCACAAAAGAAAGCGGGTTTTGATAATGAGGACATAGTGACCAAGCGCGTTCAGGAACTTGCCAAAAAACACAAGGTAAAGATTACCGTCCCCACCTACGAATTCACTGTGGACAAACCACGACAAACCCTAAAACATTTCAAACAAACCGAAATGGATGACTTAAGTTGTTTTACCAAAATGGTGGATCACCTTTCCACTGATTTGGACACCATGAAGTTGCGAGCAAACGCTTGGGCAACAGGTGATCTTAACGCGCTCGCCAGCTTGCCAATTACCGACCCGAGCAGCGAATGCTTTGACGCGTTTATGAAATCCTCCTTTGCCGAAGAAGAAGGCGTAAAAGACTTGCCCGCAAAAGTGGAAGCCGAATGGTTTGCAAAGATTGATGAGGCCTTAACCAACAACGCGGTGAGCTTTGCGGTTATAGGCACAGCCGAAATGCTTAAAAAAGAAAGTGTGATAGCAAAACTAAAAGCCAAGGGTTATCGCATTGAAGGTTTTGGTTTTGACAATACAAAAGAGGAATAGCAATCGCTAAACATTTTTTGCAGTTTGCGACTTATTGCCACTCATTTTAAAAAATGCCGCCTGCTACAATCGCCGCTCAACTTCTACATCCAGGGTGGGTTTTATGGCGGCAACAAGATTGGCGGCAGTGGGTGCCGCAATAGTTCAAGGATGGAAAAAAAGTATAGCGGCGCTGAAATGGCTGGCGCGCGGGCTTTTTGGTGAAATGCAATGGAACTTGCCGCCGTGGATGCGTTGGAGTGGTAATCATCTTGCACGTGCTGGCACTGCCGTAAAAAGCAAACCTAAAACCAGCGCAGCAAGCCTCGCCGGTTTAGTGGTGCTCGCCGCTGGCGGGCTTTACGGCTATCAATGGTATAAACACCAACCCAAACCCGTTTATCCGCAATGCGAAGTTAACGCGCCTGCCTTAACAACTTATGTTGACGACAAACAAAAAATTCATCCGCTGGTGCTTAAGTGCGATCAATCAGTCGCGCCTTTGGAAGCCGTTGGAAAACCCGCAACCAAAGGCATTAACCTAAAACCGAAAATCGCCGGCCAATGGGTGTGGGAGAACGATCGCAAGCTCGTCTTCACGCCTGCTGCCGATTGGCCCGTGGGTCAAAAATTTGAGTTGAGTCTCGCCAAACAAAAATTCCTGGCATCGCAAGTGCGCTTGGAAAAATACGATTACGAATTTAAAACTGCGCCTTTCGCTGCGCAAATTGCTCAGAACCAGTTTTACCAAGACCCTACTGACCCCGCACTGAAAAAACTGGTCGCCACAGTTCATTTCAGCCACAGCGTTAATGCGGAAGAATTTGAAAAACACATTCAGCTTTCACTCGCCAAAGACGCTGCATTTTTGGGTTTAAGCGATGATTCCACCGGCTTTACCGTTAATTACGACAAGCTCAAACTCAACGCTTACATTCATTCGCACAGTTTAAGTTTGCCGCGCGAAGACACCCCCATGACCCTCACGGTGAAGAAAGGCATTCACGCCAGCCGTGGTGGCGACGGTACCAGCGAAGACCTGAGCAGCAATATCACCATTCCCGGTCGTTACAGTTTGCGTTTCAATAATTTTGGAATGATTTTGGCGGACAACGAAAAGTTGGAACCGGAGCAAGTGTTGATTTTTAACAGCAATGCGCCTGTAACCGACGCGAGTCTGGATAAAAAAATCAAAGCCTGGGTGCTGCCGGAATTTCATCCCGACGAAAAAATGCAAGGTTCACGCAAGTGGCCATTTAACTGGCGCAGCGATTACGTAGATCAAAAAATTCTTGCCGCTGCTGAACCTTTACCGCTGAATTTATTACCCAGCGATGATTCCCAACAAGCGCTCCACAGCTATCAATTCAAAGCGCCCGTTGGCCGTTATGTTTATGTGGAAGTTGCCCCCGGAATTGTCGCCGTGGGCGGCACCCAATCTGCCAAGGCAAGTACCGAAACCTTCCAAGTTAGGCCTTACGAAGCCTCGCTCAAATTGTTGGGTGAAGGTTCTATTCTTGGCTTGGGCGGCGAGCGCAAAATTGGTTTTGTAAGCCGCGCGTTGGATGCGGTGGAATTAGAAGTAGGTCGATTACTGCCCAACCAATTGCATCAATTGCTCGCGCAAACTGGCGGCGATTTAACTATTCCCAGCGAATACGACGCATGGCAAGAAGACCGCATTGTTGAACGTTTTGCTGAGGTTCGCCCCACCTTGGGCAACACGCCCGGCAAGCCGGTTTACGACAATCTGGATTTGAGCGGCTACTTTAAATCAGACAGCCCCGGCCAATCCAAGCTCGGCATCTTTTTAGTTCGCTCCAAAGGCTTGTCGTTGAATGATGCCAACAAAAAAGGCTCGCAAGACCGCAAAGACTACAGCGACACCGATAACCGCGACGGCCGCCTCTTGCTGGTCACTGACCTCGGCATTTTAGTGAAGACCAATAAAGACGGCAGTCAGAACGTGTACGTGCAATCCATCGCTAAAGGCGAACCTGTTGCCGGTGCAAAAGTGGAGTTGATTGGCCGTAACGGCCTTGCCTTGGAAACCCGCACCACCGACGCCAGCGGTAAAGTGGAATTGCCCAAAATCTCTGAACAATACCGCCGTGAAAAAACGCCGCTCATGATCTTGGCCCACTATGGCGATGACTTGTCCTTCCTGCCTTACAACAACTATGGCCGCCGCCTGAATTTCTCGCGTTTCGACACGGGCGGCGTGGATACCAATACCGACCCTAATACCTTGAGCAGTTATATCTTTAGCGACCGTGGTTTGTATCGCCCGGGTGAAGAAGTGCATTTGGGCAATATTGTGCGCACGCAGGATTGGAAAAACTCCCTTGAAGGCGTACCACTGGAGCTGGAAATCCTTGATCCACGCGGGATGCAGGCCTATCGCCAAGCCTTTAGCGCCAAGGCGACCGGCTTTAACGAATTCAGTTGGAAGCCATCGGTCAGCGCGCCCACCGGTACCTATAGCGCCATGGTTTACTTGGTGAAAAGCGGCTACCGCGACCGCATGCTGGGCAGCACCACTATTAAGGTTCAGGAGTTTGAGCCAGATCGCCTCAAGGTCACCGCAAGTCTGTCAGAGCAACCCGTCACCGGCTGGCTCAATCCGGATAAAGTTCGCGCCAGCGTGTTGGCCATGAACCTGTTTGGTACGCCCGCCACCAATCGACGCGTAACCGCTTCTATGACTTTGTCACCCACCGTGCCCAGCTTTGCGGGCTACGCGGATTACAAATTCTACGACCCCAACAAGTTTAACGAAGGTTCTGAACAAGCCTTACCGGATGGAAAAACCGACGACCAAGGCAAGGCAACCTTTGATCTAAACCTCAACCGGTTTGCCAAAGCCACCTATCGTCTTTCTATTCTCGCTCGCGTTTTTGAGCCGGAAGGTGGCCGCAATGTGGCGGCGGTGAGCGACTTGCTCGTCTCCAGTTCTGCCTATTTAGTCGGCGTGAAAAAGACGGATGCTGACCTGAGCTTTATCACCAAATCCAGCAAACAATCCAGCCAATGGATTGCGCTCAACCCCGAGCTAAAAGGCCAGCAAGTGGACGGTTTAACGCTGGAATGGGTGCAACGCAAATATGTGTCGGTATTGATGAAGCAAAACGACGGCACCTATAGATACCAATCGCGTTTGAAAGAAACCTTGCGTAACTCACAACCACAAAGCCTCGCGGCAAAAGGTAGCGAGATCGCCTTGCCCACTGACGAACCGGGTGATTTCGCCTTGGTATTGCGCAATGCCGAAGGCCAGGAACTCAACCGTTTAAGCTACTCGGTCATTGGCCAAGGCAACCTCAGCCGCTCGCTGGAACGCAGCGCCGAGTTGCAGCTCAAGCTCAATAAAACCGAGTACTCGCCCGGCGATAGCATTGAGGTTTCCATCCAAGCACCTTATACCGGTGCGGGTTTGATCACCCTCGAGCGCGACAAGGTTTACGCGCACCAATGGTTTAAAACCGACACAACCAGCTCCGTTCAGCACATCACCGTTCCCGCCAACTTTGAAGGCAACGGCTATGTGACCGTGCAGTTTGTGCGTTCGCTGAATTCGGAAGAAGTCTTTACCAGCCCGCTTTCCTACGGCGCTTTGCCGTTCAAAATGTCGCTCGCGCCGCGCACCCAAGTGCTTACGCTTAAAGCGCCAGAATTAGTAAAACCGGGCGAAACCTTGGATTTGGAGCTGCAAGCGCCGCGCGCCAGCCAAGCCGTTATCTACGCGGTGGACGAAGGCATTCTCCAAGTCGCGCGCTATAAAACGCCAGACCCGCTCAGCTTCTTCTTCCAAAAGAGCCGTTTGGAGGTGGATTCCAGCCAAATTTTGGATTTGATCTTGCCGGAGTTCAGCCAATTGCTGAAAGCCTCTGCCCCCGGTGGAGATGGCGACGGCGCGCTTGGCCGCAACCTCAACCCCTTCAAAAACAAACGCAAAGCGCCAGCGGTTTATTGGTCCGGCTTGGTGGATGTATCGCCCTCCGGCACCAAAGTGAGCTACAAAGTGCCGGATTACTTCAACGGCAAGTTGCATCTCTACGCCGTGTCCGTTGACCACGACAGCATTGGCGTTACCGAAGGCGGAGCCGAGGTTCGCGGCGACCTGATCATCACCCCCAACGTGCCGGTTATGCTGGCGCCCGGCGATGAAGTGGATGTGAGTTTTGGCCTCGCCAATAACCTGAAAGCGAGTTCGGGCAAAGTGGATATCACCCTGAAAACCTCTCCCAATATTGAAGTGGTGGGCGATGCCAAACAGAGCTTGGATATAGCCGCGGGCAAAGAAGGCCAAGGCAGCTTCCATATTCGCGCCAAGGACACCCCCGGAGCCGCGAGTTTGGTGTTTATTGCGTCGACCGGTGCTGCAAAAGCACAGCTGGAGGAAGGCTTGAGCGTGCGCCCCGCCGCGCCTTTCCGCACGGCAATTAGCACCGGTCGCACCGAGAGCGATAAAAAGCAGCTGTTGCTCACACGCAAACTTTACGACCCCTTCCGCACCGTGAACGTCACAGCGGCCTACACGCCGCTGGCGTGGGCGAGCGGTTTGCAGCAGTACCTCAACGATTACCCCTATTCCTGCACCGAGCAATTGGTGAGTATGGGCTTGCCCGCGTTGCTGTTTAGCCAGCACCCGGACTTGGGCCAAATTAAAGGCAAGGGTTCTGTGGCGGGGGTTATTCAAACCCTGCAAAGCCGCCAAAACGAGGAAGGTGCTTTCGGGCTTTGGTCTGCCAGTACCGTGGTGGCCAATTGGCCGTCTCTGTGGGCGATGCAATATATGATCGAAGCGCGCGAACGCAACCAGCAGGTTCCCAACGAACTCTTCTCGCGCTCGCAACAATGGCTCAACCGCATGGCGCAACCCTGGGGCAACAGCATGGATGATATGCGCCAACGCGCTTACGCCATCTACTTGCTCAGCCGCTTGGGCGTTCAAACCGGCAGCCAATTGAGCGGTTTGCAGCAAGAGCTGAAAGCACGTTATGAGAAAGAATGGCCAACGGATATCACCGCAGCCTACGTAGCGGCTAGCCAGCGCTTGTTGCAACAAACCGATCTTGCACAAAAGACCTTGAAAGCCGTGCCGTGGAAAAACACGCTTTACGATAGCGATGGCTACTACAACGCCCTGAGCCATTCATCGCAGTTGTTGTACCTCTACGCCAAGCACTTCCCCGAGCTGCTGGATAAGCTGCCCGCCACGGTACTGGACGACATGGGCCAACGCATCACCAACAAGGAATACAACAGCCTGAGTTCCGCCTATTTATTGCTGGCTTTAACCCAATACGGCGAAGTGGCCACTAGTCAGGCGAAACTTCCGGTGAAACTCAGCAGCATTTTGGCGAATGACAGTCTGCAAGCATTGGCGGCGTCGGCTGGTTTGCTGCAAAAAGCTGATATCCCGCAAAACATCAAAGGCGTGCAGCTGAATCAAGACACCAAGCTGCCGCTGTTCTACAGCATGGTAGAAAGCGGCTTCGACCAGCAAAGCGCAAGCTTGCCAGAGGTTAAACAGGGCCTGGAGATTCAGCGCGAATACTTGGATGTCACCGGCAAGCCGCTGGAGCAAATCAAAGTGGGCGAGGAATTTTTGGTTCGCCTGCGTTTGCGCACCGTGGATAAATCCTTCCTCAGCCAAGTGGCCGTGGTGGATTTATTGCCCGGCGGCGTAGAACCCGTGATTAACCGCGTAGTGCTGCCAACCCCCGAGCGCGCTAATCCGCAAAACGAAGAACCCGCAGCCAGCGAAGGCGATGAAAATCTGGAAGGCGAAGGTGCTGAGGGTGAAGCAGAGGGCGACGAGTCGGCAAATGTTGCTGAACCCGAGCCAGCAGCTGCCGATGCCGCGCCTGCAGTGAATTACATCCCAGGCTTTAGCGGCGAACCCGGCCAGTCTACCTGGCAAGCCGCCTTCGCCGATTTGCGTGACGACCGCGTAGTAGTTTACGGCCACCTCACCAAAGATATGGTGACCTTCACCTACCGCGTGCGCGCCACCAATACAGGTTCCTACCAAACCCCGGCCGCCTACGCCGAGGCCATGTACGAACCCAACTTGTTCGCACGCAGCCTCGCCAGCAAGTTTAAGGTTGTGAAGCCTTAAAGCTATTGGATGGTGTTCCTCCCCCTTCTCAAGGGGGAGGTTAGGAGGGGGTTGCCCTTTAATCAACAGAATCCTAGACTTGAGCATCACAAAGATTCTTGGAGAACCTCGATGACTCTTAAAGCAACTTCAGTTCGGTTAGATGACGAGACTCTCGCCAGCATCACGCAAATGGCTGAAGCGATGGATCGTCCCCGCGCATGGCTAATGGCACAAGCCATCAAGCAATACGTAGAGCGGGAAACCTGGTTTATGAATCAGGTGAACAAAGGCGTAGAAGCGGCGGATCAAGGCAAGCTGACGGATCACGCAGACCTCAAAGCCAAGTGGGAAGCGAAGCGTGCAAATCAAATGGACTGATTTAGCAGTTAAGGACTTAGACTCGATTGAAGCTTATATCACCAAAGAAAACAGCCCTATTGTTGCGATTGATCTTGTCCTGAAAATAATAAACGTTACTGAACTCGTGCTCATTAATCATCCTAAAGCTGGCCGTATTGGCCGTGTAAAGAACACCCGCGAACTTGTTATTGATGGCATTCCATTTTTGGTGGTTTATCGCCAGTTGAATGAGATTCAGGTTTTGCGCGTATTGCACGATGCGCAGCAATGGCCTTCGGCAGATTGAACCCGCTAGCAAGGCTGCCAACCACTTGGCAAAGCCAGCAAGTTTAAGGTTGTGAAGCCGTAGGTTTGCACGTAACCTTCTATGCACATCTTTCTGTGCATTCTTTTAGTCAATTTCTCGTCTGCCGGAGAGTGCAGACGAGAATTGTCGTCGTCAGTGACGGAAAAACAGCGCCAAACCAAGGGATTCTAATAACTCAACGCCTCTTAAGGACACGACCATGTCTTTGCAAGATCCAGAATTTGAAAACTTTAAAAAGGCCTACCAAGAAGGCAACTACAACTATGCGCTGCATAGTTTGAAGAAGCTGATGGTGACCTACCCGCAATCCTTCGCCCTGCGCTGGCACCACGCTAAGGTGTTGGAAAAGCTGGAGCGGTTTGCGGAGGCGCGCGTTGCCTTGGCCAAAGTATTGAGTTTACGTGAGGATTTTGTGCCCGCGCTTATCATGCAAGTGCAGCTGGATTTCTACCAGCGCGATGAGGATGACAGCGACGAGCAAGAGCTGGATGAAGAGGAAGCTCTGAGCGAACACGCGCGGTTTAACCTGATCGAGCAACGCCTTTATAAGATTCTCAGCATCGACCCCAACGCGGTGGATGCACTTTATATGTTGTCTGGCTTGCTGCGTGGCCACGAAGGCAATACCCATGTCGCCAAGGCTAACCAACTGCTCAACCGCGCTGTTGCGCTGGCACCTCATCGCGTCGATTTGCTGGAAGATCGCGGCAATAGCTTGTTGGGCAGCGCGATTGTGCAAGAAGGCGAAGCGACCAATTCCATCAATATCGTCAGCACTTTTTCTGGCATGCGTTACAAGCGCGACCAAATGGAGCTGGCGCTGTCAGATTTTCACACCTGCTACCAACTCACCGGCGAGCATCGCTTTGGGTTGCGCGTGGCCTCCATCCTCCACGATTTAGGCCGCTTTGACGAAGCGCTCGCCGCTTACGACAAGGTACTCGCCAACGTGGCGGAAGATGATCCTTACCGTTCGATTATTCTGGAACGCCGCGCCCGTTCAGAAAACGATGGCGGCGGTGAGCGCGAACAAATGGCGCAATTGCTGGAAGCCGCCATCGCCAACGACGGTAAAGAACGCACTCAGGAAGAAGATAATGTGGCCCAAGCACTTTTGAGCGCCGCCAATGCCGTGCGCGGCGGCAAATCGGTGAGCGAAGCGTTGGAAGAGCGCTTGTCTGACGACCCCATGGACAACATCGCCACCAATATAGCGGCGCAAATCCTCAATGTGGCCAACGAACCCGCGCCCAACCTGATTGAAGTAGACCCCAAAGATTACCCGCCCTATCAGCAAAAATTTATCGCCAAAACCAAGAGAGAACTGGAAGCGCTCGGTTTGGTGCATGTGGCCGATGCCGAAGCGGAAGGTCTGCGCATGATGCTTGGCCGCCAAGTGCTGCTCACCTTTTTTGCCGACGAAGCGGGCGAAATGGGCGTTGCCGCCTTTTGCATGAAGCCAAAAAAAATCAGCCCCATCGCCATGCTGTTTTTATTCATGACCGGCAAATGGAAAGTCTTGCGGTCGCTGTTTAAGGTCAACTCGCTTGTGGAATGCGTCAGCCAGTTTTCCAACGGCGATTACGTCAACACCCAGTATTTCAGCGTGTCTCCGTTTGAATACGGCCCGCCGATTTATATCGAAAAAGTGCCTGAAACCGCATCGGTCGCTGAACTGGTTGGCCGCCATCAGGAACGACTCGAAGAACACAAACTCGCTTACCCGGGCGCCATTGCACTGCAAGTGCGCGATTTGGAAGGCATGGATGATCGCTGGGTGAAGGGCCAGCAAATAAAACGCGAATACCGCCGCAAGATTAACTACATCACCGAGCCCGAGCTGAAACAACTGCTCGGTTCGTCCTACGATAAATTCGCGGATAAAGTGCGCTCGAAGCTTAAGATTTTAGCGGCTGATCTTTAGCCCATAAGACCTTGGGCTCTATGACGCTATCCCGATGCTTTCGCTTTTGTCTTATCGCCCTCACCGTGATTGCCGTGTTACTCGCGGCAATCCGGTGCTGGCCGCGCCCCAGCCTCGCCCAACAAATCCCAAGTTCCCAAGCCTTTTTGGCAGAAAATGGTGAGCTGCTGCGGCTGACCTTGGCGAGCGATGACCAATACCGCGTGTGGACACCGCTTAGCGATATTTCCCCGCAACTCCCCAAAGCCGTTTTACTTTATGAAGACCGCTGGTTTTACTGGCACTTGGGGGTGAACCCGCAAGCGGTAGCGCGCGCCGCTTTTCGCACCTACAGCGGCGGGCAACAGCAAGGCGGCTCTACCATCAGCATGCAGCTGGCGCGTTTGTTTTACAGCCTAAATACCAAAACACCTGCAGGTAAGTTTGAGCAAATGGCGCGGGCGGTGTGGTTGGAGCTGCGCTACAGCAAGCGGGAGATTTTGGAGGCCTACCTGAATTTGGCGCCCTACGGCAGCAACGTTCAGGGCGCGGGTGCCGCCAGCCTGATTTACTTTGGCAAAACTGCCAAGCAGCTGAGTATTTCAGAGGCTTTAACGCTCGCGATTATTCCGCAGCAACCCAACCGCCGCGCCGGAACCAAGGCCATGCAAGCCGCCCTTAATGCGCCTAAGGAGCGCCTGCTCAAGCGTTGGTTGGAATACTATTCGCTGGACGAAACCCAAACCCGCCTTGCCCATTTGCCGGTGCGCTTTCACGCCATCAAGGATTTACCCTTCCGCGCGCCCCATTTTGTGGACATGCTTCAGCAGCAAGCCAACCTCATTAAAGGCAGCGACTCGGCGCAAGTTCGTACCAGCCTGAACCTGAATTTGCAAACCATTGTGGAACGGCAAACCCGCCAGTATTTGCAGGAAGTTGGCAGCAAAGGAATCCAAAACGCGGCCGCGCTCCTTATCGACCCAAAGAGCATGGAAGTTAAGGCGTGGCTAGGCTCGGCCAATTACTTCAATACAGAGATTGATGGCCAAGTGAATGGAGTGACCGCCAAGCGCTCGCCCGGCTCAATCCTCAAACCCTTTATTTACGCGCTGGCGATGGATCAGGGCATTCTCCACCCCGCCAGTATTTTGAAAGACGCGCCGACGGATTTTGGCCCCTACACACCCGAGAATTTTGACGGCCAATTTCGCGGCCCCATTACCGCTCAGGATGCACTCATCCATTCCCGCAACATTCCCGCCGTGTGGACGGCGAGCCAGCTGCATTCCCCCAGCCTCTACAGCTTTTTAACCATGGCGGGCGTATCCCAACTCAAAAGCGAAAAATATTACGGGCTGGCGCTAGTGCTGGGCGGCGGCGAGGTGACTATGGAAGAACTCACCGGCCTTTACGCCATGCTCGCGCGCGGCGGCAAGCTCAAACCCGTGCAATACCTGCACAGCAGCGCGCACCCCCAAAAAGCCAGCGAAGGCACAGCCTTGATTTCGCCGGAAGCCAGTTTTATAGCGCTGGATATGCTTAGCCACAACCCGCGCCCCGGCGACGACTCGGCCTACAACCTGAAATCCGGCTGGCCGGTTGCGTGGAAAACCGGAACCTCTTGGGGCTTTCGCGATGCGTGGTCGGTCGGAGTGGTTGGACCTTATGTATTGGCGGTGTGGATTGGCAATTTCGATAGCCGCGGCAACCCCGCCTTTGTGGGAGTAGATGCCGCCGCGCCCCTGTTCTTTCGCATTGCCGATGGGCTTTACCTCAACAAGCCCAGCAGCATCGCACCGCCGATTCCACCCAAAGGCGTAAGCCAAGTATCCGTTTGCAGCGCCAGCGGCGACCTGCCCAATGCCTGGTGCCCCATGACCCACAAGACTTGGTACATTCCGGGTAAATCGCCCATTAAAGTCAGCCAGCTTCACCAGCCTGTGGCCATCAGCCTGAAAACCGGCCAACCACTCTGCCCGCCTTATGCAGCCGATCAAGTCCGCATGGAAGTGATGGAATTCTGGAGCAGCGATATGCAAAAGCTCTTTCGCCAAGCCGGCCTACCCCGCCGCAGCCCACCCAAATGCCAACAGGGTTTCCAAACCCAAGCGCCGGAAATCACATCGCCCGTGCGCCACGTTGCCTACCAACTGCGCACCAGCCAGCCTGAGGTCACCATCCCCCTACAAGCCAAAGCCGCCGCCCAAGTCCGCACCCTTTTCTGGTTCGACGACAACCGCTACATCGGCAGTAGCGACCCGCTCACCGCACTGGCCTATCGCCCAAGTGATTCGGGTATTCACAATATCCGCGTGGTGGATGATCAAGGGCAAGTGGCAGAAAGGGAGATGACGGTGGATTGGATTGGGGAGTGAGGTTTTATACGTAGGGTGTACCTAAAGCGAAGCGTGGTACGCCAAAAAATTTTGCCTTGTAAATGGCTTATTATGCTTCGCTTTAAATACGCCCTACGGTGCTGCATGGATTGCTAATACAACCGAACACACCTAGACTAATAAAAGACCAAATTTAGTCTTCTGTGGAGCCATCAATGAACTTCTCATCGCAAATCAAACCCGTCAGTTATCTCAAAGCGAATGCCGCAGAGGTGCTATCAACTCTTGCTGAAAACCGCGAGCCATTAATCATCACCCAAAACGGTGAAGCCAAAGCAGTTTTACAGGACGTTAACAGCTATAAAGACACCCAAGAAACCTTGGCATTGCTGAAAATATTGGCGTTGGGTAATCAAGAATTGGAAGCAGGGAAGGTTGCGCCTGCACAAGACGTGTTCAGTAAAATTCGCAACCGGAGTGTGCAGGATTAATGTCACTTCCCATTTATTTTACCCAAAGTGCAGAGCGCGATTTATTAGCCATTTATGATTACATTGCCGAGCAAGACTCTGCTCAAAAAGCCAATAGACTCCTCGATCAGCTGCAAGAAAAAATTAATACACTTAGCGAAAGCCCCGAACGCGGAACCTATCCCAAAGAATTGCTAAACATAGGTATGCGCGAATACCGCCAAATCTATTTCAAACCTTATCGTGTGATATATCGTGTTTACGGCGGGAAAATATTAATTTATCTCATCGCGGATGGCCGCAGAGATATGCAGGCTTTATTGGAACGGCGGTTGTTGGGCGGATAGTTAATTTAGAGCTGGCCTATCGCCCGAGTGATTCAGGTAATCACAATATCCGCGTGGTGGATGGTCAAGGACAAGTGGCGGAAAGGGAGATGACGGTGGATTGGATAGGGCTGAGTTTTATACATCAGGATATTGGCTTCGTTCGCAAAGGCCAGCAAGCGGAAGTGAAGGTTGAAACATTTTATTTTACCAAATACGGCACCGTAAAAGGCGAAGTTATTTCAGTCTCATCGGATGCTATTAAAGATGAAAAGCTGGGGCTCGTTTTTGCCACGAGAGTACGCCTGAATAAGAGCGCAATTTCTGTAGATTATAACAATATCAAATTATCAGTTGGTATGGCCATCACAATTGAAATCAAAACCACGCAGCGCAGAGCGATTGAAAACTTCCTTGATCCGTTGATGAGCCATGCGTCAGAGAGTTTGCGTGAGCGCTAGCGATTAGCATTTGAAAAAGATGATCGAGTAAGAACAAATTAATGACGAAGCCTGAGTTTTTCGAGAAAACTAATTGCCGCAAAACAAATACTTAATTCGCGAATCGCTTTCAGCAAATCAAGTTTTAGGCTCTGAAAAATTTAGAGCGCAGCTTGAGATTGCATTGAAAAGAAAAATTGGATTTTTAAACCAAGGTAGGCCGATATTAGCGATTGGTTATAAATAAATCACTACTACCCATTAACTCATTTATCAACGCTGCGCGTTCCCTCAGCATCCGGGAGATTTTTTAAGCACTCGCTCGTAAATAGGCAGTGCATAATATTCGTTGCATTTATCGAACCTTTTTTGTGACTCTCTCGATATCGCCTCAGATATAGTATATCTCGCCCCAAAGCTTGGGCTAATGGTAATGCTATATCTCAAAGAACCTGATGCTAACGGCAAATTATAAATTGGCCGAGCAAAATCACGGGCTTGGTTCGGTGGTATTGCCCCCGTAGAGCCAATCCATTGGAGGGTTACATCGCCTGCATCCGTGCCATCCACAATTGGTTGTGTGCCAATAACAACACACTTACCGTTTTTTTCGCAATCTGAAAAAGTTAAGACACCGCTGTAGCCCGTCAACGGTTGCGCTGAATTATTAAATATTCGTGCTTTTAGGAAATATTTTGGAGACGTGCGGTCGTATTCGTCCCATCCTTTATTGGGGACAATTTCTGTTTTTGAGATTTCAATCTCCGAATCGGCAAAAGAATAATCATTAACAAACAGCAGTGAAATTAAGAATCCATATTTTAACATATAACTTTCCCTCAAAATCTATTCGTGGCAAGCTTATGCAGCAAAGCCCTAAAAATTATGTGTCCCAAAATATAACACACAAGTCACTCAAGCAATAGTTTACTGCTTGTATATTTTAAGTCGCAATTCTCTGATTTTGCGTGTGCAAGTATTTAGTAAGGTCGAAACTTAAAAACTACCGCTTAGTTCGGAGTTAGAAAGCAATAATTAACAATGAAAGAAATTTATTTGCATTCTTTAAACTGCTATGGATTCAGGGAGGGCTAGTTATATGGGTAATTTAGTCTCTAATGGTTTTTCTTTAAAGAACTACAGAACATGATGTCCACTACTCAAGTTGCTGAAGTAATCGGCGCGCCGCAACGAGTTCAGCGGTGGGTGTTAATTCTGCTTGCGCTGCTTTCATATTCGACCGCATGCTTTGCAATGAACTTAAATCCCACATCGGTAAAGGGAATGGCACAGGCATACGGTTTCGTTCTAGGACAAGAATATTCTTTGTCGCGAATAACAAAGGAGTTCCCTGACTTAACCGTGCGTGTTGAGTTGGCAGGTGCTCAGTTTGGATCGACGTATCCCGACATTAAAGTCAAGCTGGAAACACAACTTAAACAAGCTATGGGAGAAAGGCTGTTCCAGGAAACGAAAGCCGATTTGCTAACTAAACTCAAGGAAACTATCGGGCGCCAGCAAATCACAAAAGAAAGCGCGCTCAGCTTTCTTGAGCAAGTGAAAGGCAGATCTAAAGGGGATATAGAAAGTCCGGTTCTGGAGTATTTATTGGCTCTGAGATACACGACTAATCCTGCGGCTGAGTTCGCAGACGGCTTTCGGCAACGCTATGAAACTAACGGGATGGGTAAGTCCCAGGGAATCAAGTTAAATTTACAATTGCCGCGTTCTTGGGCTAGGGAAGAGGGCGAGCGGCCGCATATCGTTCAAAAGTGGGTGAGTGAAAATGGAACTGGCCTAGAAATCATACATCTCGATATCCGAGATGCGCAGGGTTATAGCCCAACGAAAAAGGAGCTAGAGGATTTCGTCAAGTCAGGTGAGGTAAAAGAGTCTGTTCCTAACGGTTCTACTTATGTCGCCTCTGGTAATTTTACATTGGAAAATCAAACCGGTTGGTGGGTTCAAACTTCTATGTCTCTTGAGCGAGCTGGAATGAAAACGCATCAGGAAGCATTAATTTACCAATTCTTCTTTCGAGGAAAAGCAGTTGGCATTATGTGTCAAGCGGTTGGGCCGGAAGGCGAGGAGGCCAAGGTATATGAGTCTTTCAACCGAATCAAACCGTTGTGCCAGCGAGTGTTAAATAGCGTCGTTTTGCCACAAGCATACTAGGCAGCAGGGAGAAGAAAGTTTGGACTGTTCAGGTTTACTTGCGGTTTTCTCGCGGCTTATCGTCGCTTGGTAGGCGTTTGGCCGCCTACCTGTTTTTTCATGGGGTCCAAAACGTTAACGGCGTAAAGGCAACATGATGGTAATCCTTACCGTGAAGTTACTGTACATGGTTGTGTCATTTGGGGGGTTCTTGGCTTTAGGGCGATGATTAACAAGTTGCATACAATTTGCTACGGAACGCAACACCCATGATACTGAAAGTGCGGGCGTTATCAGCCTTGCGCTAAAGCGACGCCGAAAAAGCTGCGCTTTCTCTCTCGACGAATTCGAGCAATTGAATGACCCGAGAGCTGAAGATACCAAAATTCAAAACACCTCTGATTTTCATTTGCTTTTTGTATTTGCTTGCGTGGGTTATTGCTATCGAGAAAATGCTTAGAAGATATTATTCGTAAAGAGTTTTCAAGTGGATGCATTATTCACAATTCGCGTTTAGCATTTTTTGCACTCATTGTTGTATCAAACCTCAACGTAAAGTATTTTGTTCAATGTTACGTTATGCACATGATTATGGAGTTGCGTCATGAAGAGGATTTTACGTTTTATATTTTTTATTTCAATGTCCGCGAGTTCGTACGCTGACCTAGAAAGGGGCATTAACAACTATAGAGCAGTTGCCACGAACACGAAGTTATACAGCTCACTCTCAGCACCTGAGCTTATCGAGGTTAAAAAAGTAATTACAATGATTGATTCCGGCCTCTTAATTGTTCCGGGGATTCCATTCGTTCCTTCTCAGAAAGAGCTTAATGATGGAAAGAAGGCGGCACACTACTATGCATCCGCATCGATGATCAATGAAACCAGACCTGATCCCTGCATCCTTGCCAACTTAAACGCCGGAGACAGCATGCGAGGTGATGGAGCTGCGAGGGGAGGCTTTCAATCTTGTATTATTGGCGGAGGCGCGATAGTTGGTTCGACGTATAAAATTCAAGCTGTTTCCAGCGATTCAGCGGTTTTTGTCATTGCGAATACCGCTTATTTTGCAGTGACACCTTGCCTAGGTTTAAAAGAGGATCAGGACGTAAAATTTATACCAGACGCATATTCTGGGTGTAGAGGCCGAACGTTCAAAAGCGTAGACACGGAAATCTTGTGTCGACTAAAGTGTCAGTGATAAGCATTACATAACAACAATTGTGGGTCAGAGTAAAATTAATCGAGAATCCGTCAAAATAAAAAATTCGCTTTTAATTTTACTCAGACTCCAGTTTCCCCTCACCGCTTTTTTAATTCCTCAAGAATTTCACCCAATAACTCATTCGTTCTTTGGTGAGCCTCACTCGAAGATTGAATTGCTTGGCTCTGAATTTGTAGCGATTGTTCACTGAGTTGCAAGGATTTTTTAATGGCTTCTTCTTGGTTTTTTAAAGCATTTTTTGTGCGGAGGTTGTTTACAATGGTTGACCACAAAAAATAGAGCACAATTAAAATAAGTATGTAGCTCCAGTATTCAAGAACTGAGGTCCACAGTTTGAATCCAAAACTTCCTTCTTTATTTTTAAATGATTTGCTGTACTCGGTGGCATCCACCCAGGTTGCGGTTTTTGAGTTGTAATAAAGCGTATTGTTCTGCGCCCATTTATAATAGGTGCGGCTGTATTTTTCCGTTAAGTCAGCCGGCGCGCCCGGCAAATCAACTTCTACATATCCCATTTTGCTGAACCCATCGGCATTGCCGTATGAAGGGCTCTCTTGTACATCACTCACCAAAATCTTTAATGTGCCTTCATAAGGAATGGTTTTAAATTTTACGTTGTATTCTGAATCCGACACTTTTGTAAAAGTTTCAAAGGCTCCGCTTTTTGATTGCATTTCTTCCCATGATTTTAGGAAATGTTCTTTATCACCTGCTTCCGCGAATGCAAGTTGGGCAAAAAATATAGCGAATAGTAAGTATTTCATTGAAGCTCCTATTCAATGGACTATTAAAAATAGTTGGAGAAAAAATAATTGGGGCCAGAGCAAATTAAATTGCGAACTCTTCAGAGTATGAAAAATTTCGCTCTTTAATTGTTCTGACCCCAATAGTTTTTTAACTTTTTCAGATGAATTTATTTAAAACTTACCCAATCCACCTCAACAGCATCGCCACTGGTTTGAGTAACGAAAATATCATGCACGCCTTTTGGAATTTTCTTGGCGGTAGCGCTCGAAATTTTCCAATCGGTTGCATCGTCAATTTTCACGCGCCCGAGCAATGGACCATCTTGTTTATCCAAATGGATTTCGAGTGTGCCGCTGGTGCCCGATTTTGCGCGTACTTTAACGGATTTTTGCGCACCGCGACCAAAGTCTACTTCGTTGAATCTCACCCATGAATTGGCTGCGTTAAAGGATGTTTTCCAACCTGCGTGTGTGTTGGCTTGGTCGATAAACGAAATCGCAACGCCTTCGGCGCTCTTCTCGCTGTAGCGATCAATTTGAATTTCGCTTTTTGCATCCACCAATCCAACGCCGCGTAATGTCGGTTTTACTTTTTGGATTGAGCCATCGGCATTGAAGAATAATTTATCGGCGCGAATTGAGCGGTTCTTGTCGAAGTTGGGTGACAAATCTCTATCGTGATAGAAGAGGTATGACTGACCTTTCCAATCAAGAATAGAATGATGCACTGTCCAGCAGCCGCTTTCAGATTCATCCAGAATTACACCGGCTTGTTTGAACGGCCCCATAGGTGAAGAGGCAGTGGCGTATTCCAAACGTTCGATTTTGTTTTCCACATGCGGATAGGTCAGGTAGTAAGTGCCC
Source organism: Cellvibrio sp. (assembly GCF_046347455.1). GTDB lineage: Bacteria > Pseudomonadota > Gammaproteobacteria > Pseudomonadales > Cellvibrionaceae > Cellvibrio. Next base: position 262,641 of record NZ_JAXMGC010000004.1, on the reverse strand, counting down.
TTGCGCTCAAAAGCAAAGGGGCCTTCCAGCAAACCTTTGGTGGGGAGGTTGTCGATAGTGAGTGGTTCGCCATCAATCTCAGTCATGTTGGGCTTGAGCTTGGCAACGAAAATTTTGCCCTGCGAGTAATACAAATAAGCGGTGCCGTCTTTGTCGATCAGTACGTTCGGGTCAATTCCCCTTACGCCTTGAATGTAAGTCGTCAGCGGCTTGAAGGGGCCGTAAGGTGTATCGGAAACGGCTACGCCAATTCTGAATTCCGGCCGCTTGGGTTCAGCGCCTTCATTTTTGCCTTCTGGTTTGGCAATGGCAGGAAAGTAGAAATAGTATTTTCCATCTTTAAACACACAATCGGGTGCCCACATGGCATAGGCCGTGGGATCAGTCCAATCAACGCTGGTTTGTGAAAGGATTTTGCCGTGGTCTTTCCAGTTGGTGAGGTTGTCTGACGAGAAAACGTGGTAGTCCTCCATCACAAACCAGTCGGGTTTGCCTTTGTATTCTGGCGGCGCTTTGATGTCGTGGGAGGGATAAACGTAGATTTTACCGTCGAAGATTCGCGCGGTTGGGTCAGCAGTGAACTGATCCATAATCAAAGGATTGGTTGCAAAGGCCGATGAGGTTTTCAGAAAGCCAGCAACGCCAAGAATCAGCAAATAACCAAGAGATTTTTTCATAGTCGCCCATTAGTATGACAATAGTAGGAATGGGCAATTAGACGCCTCCGGCCGCGTAGATGCAAGCTTGGTAGCGCAGCTTAGCCAGAGGCGTAACCGCACTACACAAACCCTGGGATCAAGCTCTTACCCCAAGGTTGCCGCAAACTGTTGCTCAAGCTGCTTGGGGCTTTGGTTGTAAACATCTGCCATTTGGCGTGCAAAGGCATCCGGATACACGTCTTCCTCACCTTTCTGCAATGCGGTAAATATATTTTTAGCGACTTCCGCCGGAGTCGCTTTCTCCATTTCCCAACCTTTGGTCATATCTGTATCAACTGGGCCTGGGTAAACGCCTTGGACAAAAATATTGGCTTTGCGTAATTCGGCGCGCAGGCCTTGAGTGAATGAATGCACCGCCGCTTTGGACGCCGAGTAAGGGCCCACGGAGGGGAAGTTAGCAAGGCCCGCAATAGAGCTTATGTTCACCACGGCCGCCGCTTGGCTTTGGTGCAACAGTGGTAACAATGCTTGCGTAAGTTGGATAGGGCCAAAGTAGTTGGTGGCCATTTCGGCGGTTGCGATAGCCAAGGCGTCTTCGCCTGAAAAGGTGGTGCTGTTCACTATGCCTGCGTTGTTGATGAGGATGTCCAGCGAAGTGATTTCCTTCGCCAACTTCGCAATGCTATCGGCGCTAGTCACGTCCAACTGAACCGGCACAACAAGATTCGGCGCTTGGGCGACCAGTGCTTGCAAAGTGGCAGGGTTGCGGGCGGTGGCGTAGATGCGGCCTGCGCCTTGGGCGATAAGTTCTTTTACCAAGGCCTCGCCAATACCACGGTTAGTGCCTGTTACTAATACTGTTTTACCTTGAATTGAATAAGCCATTTTTGTTTACCTTTAATTTATATTAGACCGGTCGTCTAACATTCTTGCCAAAAAAAGACCCTTGTGGGGTCGTGAATAAATCGTTTATTGCTCGTTTACTTGGTGCTCGGAAACACCACAGAAAAGTACAAATTAATTAACTCGCGCAGGGGTTGAGCGGATTGCTCCAGCTTCGCACGTACAAGGCAGCCTTCCCACGCGGCGAAAAACATCTTGGCCAGCACAGCTTCATCGGCAGATTGGCTGACCTCGCCTTCGGCTTTCGCTTGTCGCAATACGCCTTCAATTACTTTTTCTACCCCGCGATAGTGGGCAAAAATCGCATCGCGCATGGCGGGGTTTTGCATCGCCAGTTCTTGCCCCAAGTTGCCAAGCAAGCAGTTGCAGGCGCAAAAGTTTCCTTCAACAAATTCCAAAATCTGCGTGAAATAACCCTTTAACTTACCGAGCGCCGAGCCCTGCGCGGTTACCAGGTGATTCTCCAAGCCTTGGCGCATTTGCTGGCCGTACTGCTCAATAATGGCGAAGCCCAAGTCATCCTTACTTTTGAAGTAATGGTAGAAAGAGCCTTTCGGCACCTTTACCTCAGCAAGGATTTCGGCAATGCCGGTATTGTTAAAGCCCTTCACCGCCATTACTTGAATGCTGGTGGCGATAAGCTTGTCACGCGTGTTTTCTGTCATGGAATTAGAGTAGACCAGTCGCCTAGTAAATGCAAGTTATTTGAATGGCTATGATCCACGAGTCGGGATTGGCGAGCAAGCTTAGGCAACTAGTTACTGGCGATGGTTTGCAGCGCTTCGTTCAGGCGGCGCTCAATGTCGGTTTTGATATGGAGGTAGTGGATGAGCTGAACCCCGGTTTGCGGCGCGATGATTTCGCGGCACAGGGATAGATCCAGATCGGTAATGTAGCAGGGATAGGTTTCGCCGTGTTTGCGCCGCGCCAATATGTAGTTGGCCACAACACGAAATAGATCGTCGCCAAATTCAAGCGCAGAAAATTCTTTGCCGTCGCAATAGAGTGTAAAACTGAGTTGGTCGCTCTCGTTGGGTTCCGCTACTGCACACACATTAATGAACTGCACTTGCGATAAATCTTGCGCGATGTTGCGCGGCTCAAGGTAGGCATTTTTTTGTTTTGCATCGCCCATCAACTCAAAAATTTTAATGGCTTGCAGATTCTCGACATCCATTGCGTGATCGTTGTGTTCATAGGCGAGCGCTTGGCGTTCTACTGCTGAGCGAATAAATCTGCACAAGGGGCGCAATAAAGCTTGTGCATTAAAGAGCGGAAAGGTTTTGCTAAAAAACGCGCCCTTCTGATCAACAATGGTGACCTGCGCCTGTTGGTTTTCAATGTAGTAAAACAAATAAATCGCAGGTGTTTTTACCGCATCGCAAAAAAGACGCAGAGGCTTATCGCGCAATGCATAGGCATCCACCACTACCGGGCTAAATTCCATTTGCGGTAGCGCTAGTTTCTCCAGCAATTTATCGTAAGTTTGGAAGCGCAAAATTTGCGCGTGATGTTGCACAAACTGCAGCACGAAATATTCATCGGCCATTTCAAAAATAAAACGCGTGCTGCGTGGGCGCGAACCTGAATAGAAGCAGCTAATGATGGCGCGCCACAACTCCAACACGCGTTGCTCAATAGTCGTACCCTGCCCAAGACTAAAGCAGCGTACATTTAAGCTTGGCAAGCTGGTGTTTTTTCCAGGCGGCAGCGCGCGTAAATAATGCAATAGGCAATTGACAAGCGCGTCTGAATCAAAATGACGGCAAACGACTTCGCCCCAGCTATTGGCTTGAATGATGTGTACTTCAAGCACCAAGTTTTCTTTCATGCCGCTGTAGCCAAAAGCATCGCGCTGGCTGCTCAACATTTGCATACCTTTTTTATGCAATTCTGCTTGCGGCTCAACACCAAGATTAAACAACATCAACATTTTGGTGGGCTGCGCATTCTGCATGAAATTTTCATGCTCAACCTTTTTAATCGGCAAAGGCAACCACTGTTGTAAGACTTGCACAAGTTGTTGCCGCTGCGATGTTTGCAGCGAAAATTGCTGCGCAACTATATCGAGCTTGGTGGTGGCCGTAAAAATTCCGTTGCCGTAACACCACAGCAGCAGCTCCATAAAATTACGTGAACGCTTGATGGGTTCCGAGGCTTGGTTGCGCAAGGTAAAATCTTGTTGGCTGCCACGATAGGCGTGCCAAATTTGCGCACCCGCCTCCTGGGTTTGCACAAAACAAAGCGCTTCTTCACTTAAATCTTGCGAAATATTGGGGTTAATCCAATCGATCTTTCCTGCTTTACGCTCAAAGGCCGCGTGCAATTTTCTGCCGAGAATTAATAATTCATTGCTGCTAATAGCCACTTCGCTGGAAATATTTTTGTTCATATCCACCAGCAGCCGGTAACCTTGGCTTAATTCGTTGGCTAATAAATTTCGCTCTGCCAATACGTGTGGAGATTTCCAATAAGCGCGATTATCCAACATGGTTAATTGATGTTGACCCCAACCCCAAGCCTTAACCATTTTTTCTAACAAAACGCGCTGCCAAGCTTTAGCGGCGTTGCGGCTGGTGCGCGACAACTGCTTGCCCGATTTAAAATAAAAGCTGCGCCGCACGAGTTCTAAGCGTGCTTCCTGATGTTGCGAGTGCAGGTAATTTTCTAAACGTTGGTAAACCAATACATAGGCGTCAAGTTCGTCTGCATCTAATGCTTGGTGCCGCGCGAGTTGCGCATAGATTTTTTGTTTGAGACTCAAGGATAAGGGTTCACTGAATTGATCGTTGGCGTAAGCCTCCAACAAAAGTAATTTCAAGACTGACTTGTAGGGAGAGTCTATTCCTTTATAAAGCTGCCAAATACCGGCGCCAATAAATTCGTTGGCAGGAATCGCAGGAACGCCACCGAAATCAATGTATTCATTCGCACGTAAGAAGCGTTTCTCCAATAAATTTTGTGTGTATTCCGCATACTCGTTTTCGTTAGCAGCGGGTACAAACCACCATAATGGCAAGCGGCCCGCTAACCAAACGGCTGTGCGATAAAATTCATCTAGTAATAAAAAGTGTTGCGCGGTTCCGCTGGATTCGCTAGTTAATAAGCTGTGCTGGCCTTGCCGAAATTTATCTGCTTCCATTAAAAAGAAATGCGCTTCTATATGAATGGATTCTGCCCAACGTGTAAGTGCATTGCATTTTTCTTGTAACTCCGCAATGCCAGCTTTGGTTAATTCCGCGGAATGGCAAACCCAAACGTCTATATCACTGTTATCCGCATGAGCGATGGTGCCCAAACTTCCCATTACAAACAGCGCTTCAATGGCTTCACTTTTATCAACTAAATCGCGCTGGTAATTAAAGCTACGCGCTACCGTCTTTGCTAACCGAATATCATCTTTACTGGGAGCATAGGCTTGCACGCCAGCGGGTGTTGTATGGCTCACATAACCCGGTAGCATGGGGTGATTAACGTGGAATACCAGCGGCAGTAAAATAAGAAATTGTTGCTGACGCTCCGATAGCGCCGCGAGTGTACGCTCATAGCGAATTTGGTTAAGCTGAATAAACGATTGCTTAACTTTACTGAGTTGCTTTCGATCTATTCCCTCATCTATCGAATCATTTGTGGATGTATCAGCGTGCAAAATAAAATAATCCGCAGTAGTTGATGGCAAGCTATTAAAAGGTTAATGGGAACTTTCGTCGTTTTCCAAGGATTGCACTTTAAGTTGCTCTGCAATGGTTTTGTAGAGCAATTCAGGATTGATGGGTTTAGAGAGGTAGGCATTCATACCCGCAGCAATGCAACGCTCACGATCACCACGCATGGCCTGCGCAGTAAGCGCAATAATAGGAATGTTACTTTCCAACTCGCAGCGAATTTTTTGCGTAGCGGTAATGCCATCCATCTCCGGCATTTCCAAATCCATTAACACCAAATCAAAACCTTCTTGGCTATGTTTGATAGCGTCAACAGCTTCAAGGCCGTTATTAACGACAGTCACCAGCATGGCTTTCTTTCTGAGCACGCCGCGAACGACTTGCTGGTTAACAAGATTATCTTCCGCTACTAATACACGCTTGGCTTGTAGGAATTCATCTTGTTCAGATGTGTCCAGATTGAGTGCGCTAATCGTTTGTAGATGTGAATCTTTACCGATGATATTGCTGATGGTTTCCAGCAAGCGCGCCTCGCTAACAGGTTTACTTAAAAATTCATCAATATTAAGCGCAAGATTATCGGTATTGGGAATTTCGTCGCGATGGTAAGCCGATACCAAGATCACGTGGGGACTAAAAGTCAGCGCAGCATTTTTCTTAATAAGGGCCGCAGCTTCTACGCCATCCATTGCTGGCATGCGGTAATCCATTAACACAAAGTGAAATGGTTGTTCTGCCATGTTAGCTTGATTGATTTTTTCTAGCGCTTGCTCGGCATTTTCAACATCCTCAACCGCAAGACCAATGCTTCGTGCAGTGCTAGCCATTACCGTACGCGCAACGTTATTATCATCCACAATTAATACGCGAATATTTTTTAGCTCGCGCGAACGTTTACCCAAAAGACGAGAACCTAAATGACTGTGGTCGAAGCGAGCGTTAAAGGTGACTCGGCAACCTTGGCCGGGAGCGCTTTCAATGTGCATTTTGCCATTCATGAGCTGCACGAGGTTATCGCAAATTCCCAAACCAAAACGTAGACTGCCAGAGTCGCTAATGGTTACATGGTTTTTCAAACTTTCATTAATACTGGTCAGGCGATCCGGGCTCATGCCTCTTCCAAAATCAGTGACGCTGAATTCAAGCTCTATAAATTTCGCATTGGCTTCGCGCAAGCTCACGCCCACCACGACTTCGGCGGATGCGGAAAACTGCACCGCGTTTGATATGAGTTGATCAATAATTTGACTCAAGCGCGCCGCATCGCCACGCAAGAACCGAGGAACATCTGCCTTGATGTCGTAAGCAATGCGAATAGCTTTGCTGCTGGCGCTGATTTCAAACAGCCGGGATATTTTTTCAAATAGCTGATCCAGATCAAAATTGGATTGCTCGAGGATAATTTTTCCGCTATCGATTTTGGAGAAATCCAATACTTCATTGATGATATGAAGAAGGGAATCAGAGGCGGAATTCAAGCTGCCCAAATAGCTTTTTTGTTGCTCGTCCAGTGCCGTGTCTTTTAGCAAATACCCCAAACCAATAATGGCGTTCATGGGCGTGCGAATTTCATGGCTCATGCGCGCAAGGAATTCGCTTTTGGTTTTGTTCGCCATATCCGCTTGGGTTTTGGCGGCGAGTAAATCTTCGCGGGCGAGAATAAAATCGGTGATGTTGTTATTGATACCCACGCAGCGTGTTGGCCTACCCGACTCGTCGGGTTCGCAAAATTTCATTTTGGATTGCACCCAAATAATTTTGCCGTTTTGGTGCTGCATCCGAAATTGCATATTGACGTAAGTGTCGCTGGCATCAATCGCATCGAACAAGCGATTCATGACTTTTTCAGCATCTTCGCTATACAAAAAATAATCTTGCAGCGTAGTTAAATTGCCGGGCAAATCTTCGTAGTAGTAACCCAACATGCGCAAATAGCTGCGGCTGAAATAAATTTTGCCGCTGCGAATATTCCAATCCCACAGGCCGTCGTTACTCGCTTCAATCGCGTAATTGAAGCGCGTGTCGCGGTCGCTCAGTTTAGCGAGCAATTGTTGGCGGTCGTATAAATTAAAGAGCGCGGTGGCAATAAACATCAAACGGTCGAGATCGCGCGTGTACCATCCGCGTGGATCCTTGCGGTGTAAAACCACGAAGCCTTCTAGCAAGTTGTAGCGCAATACAGGCACAAGCAGCGAACTGAAAATGTTCGCTTTACGCAGAGGTTCAGTGGCTTCGGCGTGATGTGGATCATTTGCCAACAAAGCCACGGGCTTGCCGCGATTTAGGTTGGCGGCAACCTCGGAATCTTTGCGCCAAATGCCAGTCAACCACTTATTTTCTTGCAGCTTGGGCGCGTTTTTGGGCTGCCAATGACCATGGCAGCTCCAGGCGGAAGGGGTAATATTTTCTGGCGTAATAGGCGCGTTGGTCAGCCGCCAAAGGCTGCAATCGGCCACATCGAATAAACGCCCTAGTTTCTCAAGCGCTTCGTTGATGTTGGCTTTATCGGATTCAATCAACAGGTATTGGCCGAAGGGAATGAGCCAGGAGTTGTGGATCAAACCGCCCTCGGGTTTGTGGTTGGCCGTGTCATCGGCTTTTGAATGGCGCAGACGCTCCTCGAGGCGTTTCACCTCTGCTTCAAGCGCTTGGATGCGTTGCTCCAACACTTGGGGATCTTGTCCTTTATACCCGTTAGTCATAGTGCCAGTGGCTAAATAATTCGCCGATAGTCGGAAACTCGCGCGGCGCGATAGTTCCCATTCAATGACAACGTGCGAGCCCTTTTTGGCTTCACAAAAAACACGTCGTCCAGCACTTAAGGCTAGTTCAGATTGTGGGGTTTACCAGAGGATGGTGAAAATTCTGGCGGATGTTGTGGAAACCTTTATTCCTATCTGAGCGTTTGGACAAACACCAGAAATCAGGATAAAAGTGCCCGCCAATCGAAGCTGGCATCGCCCATCGCCAAAAAGAAGGGATTCAGCAGGCTATCGCGGGTGTTACAGCGCAAGGGTTCAAAGCTGTTTGCTTCAACCACTGCGCCACCTGCTGCGGTGAGCACGGCTTGGGCGGCGGCCGTATCCCACTCGCTGGTGGGCGCAAGGCGTGGGTAAAAATCGGCGCGGCCTTCTGCAATCCAGCAGAACTTTAAGGAACTGCCGGCGTTTACCGGATTTAAGGGCACAGGCCAACACTGTTGCAGCTTCTCAACTAAAGCGGTTTGCTCCGGGGAACCATGGCGCAGGCTCATCAGTACGCCAAGCGGCTGATGATTGGCTAGTTTTTGCGACATGGATGAGGTTTGTAAAACGCGATCAAACTCGCCGTTAAGGTATTTCTCTGCCCGGGTTTCTTGACCGGACGACAGGGATTTATCGACACCTAAATAGGTTTCGCCCGTTACCGGCACATGAACCACACCCAAGCGCGGTACCGAATTTACAACCAAGGCAATATTCACTGTGAACTGCCCGTTACGGGCGATGAACTCTTTCGTGCCATCCAAGGGGTCAACCAACCAGTAGGTTGACCAAGCCTGACGCTCGGCCAATGAAGGCATGAGGGATTCTTCCGAGAGAATGGGCACATCCAACAGTTTTGGTAGCTCACGCACAATCAACTGGTGCGCCGCTAAATCCGCCGCCGTCAGCGGGGAATCATCACTTTTGGTTTGGATGTTGGCGGTTTCAGGTGCGTTGTATATGGCTAAAATCGCATCGCCCGCCACCCGCGCAATCGCCATCAATTGCTCGGTAAAGCCTTGATCCACGCACGTCATAGACGATTCTCAGGTTTCGCCAGCCACTCACGTACAAGAAACAAGGCAGCGATACTGCGGCCTTCGCACACATCAGCGCGCAGGCAAAAGTCGGGCAAGTCGGCAATGGGTAGCTCTTGTACTTGAATAGGTTCTGGCTCATCACCTTCTAAACGCTCGGGATACAAATCCTGTGCAATCACGATGTTAATGCCGTGTTCCATGTACGAAGGAGAGAGATGAACTTTTTTCAGGAAGGTCAGCTTACGCGCGCCGTAGCCAACCTCTTCCTTCAGCTCGCGGTTGGCAGCATCCAACAGGGTTTCGCCTTCGTCGATGGCACCCTTAGGGCAGGCGAGATGGTAATCCTCCAAACCCACCGCGTATTCCTTCACCAACAGAAAAGTATCGTCATTCAAAAGCGGCACAATTAAAACCGCGCCACGACCACCGCCCACCAGTTTTTCGTAGTGGCGTTCCTCGCCATTGCTAAAGCGCAAGTGCACTTGGTCGGCGCGGAACAGGCGGCTGCGCATGACGGTTTCGCGCTTTAATATCTCGGGTTTTGTCGGCATACTGCCCTCTTTTTACTGATGACGACGTTTATGGCCGCGCAGCTTGTTGATTGGAACCAAATAGATACGGTGCTGTTGGATATGGATGGCACTCTACTCGACCTCCATTTCGACAACTTTTTTTGGCTGGAGCACTTGCCCAAACGTTACGCTGAAATTCACAAGGTGGATTTTGCCACAGCCACACAACGTTTGAACGAAAATATCAGCCAGTACGAAGGCACTTTGCAGTGGTATTGCTTGGAATTTTGGTCGCGCCAGTTGGATGTGGATATTCGCAGCCTCAAAGAAGAGGTAAAACACAAAATCCAGATTCGCCCCCATGTAAAAGAGTTCCTGAAGCGCCTGCGCAAACACCACAAAAAATGCCTACTGGTGACCAACGCCCACCCACAGAGCCTGTCGCTAAAACTCGATGTGACTGAAATCGATAAAGATTTGGATATCATTATCTCCTCCCACGAGTTCAATCAGCCCAAGGAAGCGCAGGCTTTCTGGCACGCGCTGCAAGCACGCGAACATTTTGATCCAGCGCGCACCTTGTTTATTGACGATACCGCCCGCATCTTGGAGTCAGCAAAAACCTTTGGCATAAAGTATTTGATTGGCATTCACCAGCCCGACAGCCAAAAAGCACGCACCATGGATGCTTTTCCTGCCATTCATCACTTTGATGAAATTATGCCGCCCGCTTAACCGATTCAGTTTTTAGTAGACAACACATGTTCAAACCTTACCTTGAATCCAAGGTCCGCTTGGATAAATGGCTTTGGGCCGCGCGATTTTTTAAAACCCGCAATCTCGCCAAGCAGGCGATTGAAGGCGGCAAGGTGCATTGCGACGGTCAGCGCGTAAAAGCGGCGAAAGAAATTAGCGTGGGTATTACGCTGAGCATTCGTCAGGATTGGGACGAAAAAGTGGTGGTGGTGAAAATGCTTTCTGACCAACGCCGCGGCTCACCGGAAGCCATGTTGCTGTACGAAGAAACCGAAGAGAGCAAAGCGGAACGCGAAAAGCGCAGCGCAGAGCGTAAAGCCGGGATGGGTAGTTTTATCGCCAGCGATCACAAACCGGACAAGCGCGAACGCCGACATATTCACCGTTTTCAGCGTATCAACCTTTATTCAGACGATTAAATTTTTAAAGAATTTCATTATGCCTAGCAACGATTTATTAAACCGTTTTATTTTCGACGACTGCGATATTCGCGGCGAACTGGTCACTTTGGGTGAGAGCTATCGCGAAATTCTCAGCCACAACAATTACCCACCTGCTATTCAGAAATTGTTGGGCGAATTTTTAGCGGCCATCAGCCTCATGTCTTCCACACTAAAATTTGATGGCATGATTATTTTGCAAGCGCGCGGCGATGGCGCTATTTCAACCATCATGGCCGAGTGCAATCATCACAATAATATTCGCGGCATAGTGCGTTTAAAACCAGACGTTGAACTGAGCGAAGAATTGGCGAACAACGGCAGCATGCAAGATCTGTTAGGCAACGGCGTATTAGTGATAACCATTGAACCTAAACGCGCAGAAAACTTCGGCGGAAAATTGGAGCGCTACCAAGGTATTGTTCCGCTTGAGCGTGAAACCTTGGCAGGTTGCCTGGAAGATTATTTTCAACAATCCGAACAACTTGCTACCCGTTTTTGGATTGCGGCAGACAACGAACATGCTAGCGGATTTTTAATTCAAGCCCTGCCTCATCAATTAAAAACGCCAGAAGAAAACCGCGACCAATGGGAAACCATTGAAGCCTTGGCGAACACGATTACGCCAGAAGAATTGTTACAACTCGATCACGAACAAATTCTTTACCGTTTGTTCCATGAGCAGCAGGTTCGCGTATTTGATCCAACCCAAGTTAAATTTGCGTGCAGCTGCTCGCGTGAGCGAAGTGAAAGCGCCCTGCTTGCATTGGGTAAAACAGAAGTGGAAGAGTTGTTAGTTGAAAAAGGCAGTATTGATATCGACTGCCAATTCTGCAATAAACATTACCATTTCACGCCAGAAGACGTACGTGTTTTACTCGGTGGAAAAACGCTGCACTAAGGCTTGTTTGATGTGCTCGACGCCTGGGAAGATTTGTTAGACGACTTTATCGTTGAAGATGTTGCTGAAGTTGTTTGTTGATTTTCCCTCGCCCGCACCAGTTCCGCATAATCAGCTTCATTGGTGATAATAGTTTCTGACCCTGATTTTTGTTTCGCGCTCGAAGCAGCAAGACCGACTGTTGCTGCCTTTTCTGCGTTATCAGCAGTTGCTACTAGCGACAGCAGACAACCGCTCATAATCACCAAACGAAACCAAAACCTTTTCATACAAATCTCTTATCTTAAAAACCTATTACAACTTACGCGCGCGGAATTTTCTGCCTTTGATTTTTCCATCTTGCAAGTGTTGCAAGGCTTGCTTCGCAATAGATTGATGCACAGCAACATAAGAAGCAAATTCAAAAATATCGATCTTGCCAATTTTTTCAAAAGGTAAGCCTGCATCTTTGGTCAGCGCACCAATGATATCGCCGGGCCGAACCTTGTCTTTCTTACCGCCATCGATATTTAAAGTCACCATTTCCGGCATTATGCCAATAGCACCATCATTTTCCGGAACCTGTTCAAGCGTGATTGGCTTTTGTAAATAATCTTCCAAACGATTCAAACGCCCTAACTCTTTTGGTGAAACCAAACTTAATGCAAGACCGTTTTCACCTGCACGACCCGTTCGTCCAATGCGATGAATGTGAACTTCACTATCATGCGCTAATTCAACATTAATTACTGCATCCAAACCTTTAACGTCAATACCGCGCGCAGCAACATCAGTTGCAATTAACACCGAACAACTTTTATTAGCAAAGCGTACTAAAACCTGATCACGTTCACGTTGTTCCAAATCACCGTGCAATGCCAGCGCATTAATGCGCTGAGCGCGCAATAAATCGCATACTTCCTGGCATTGAACTTTCGTATTGCAAAACACAATCGACGATTGAGGTTTGAAATGCGCGAGAAGTTTTTGTACAGCGGCATCTTTTGCTTCACCTTCACGCAACTCGTAAAAATGTTGCTCGATATTCACATCGCTATGAACCGATTCAACGTGTACTTCTTGCGGATTTTTTTGGCAGTGTGCGCTGATGGCTTTTATTTCGTCTGGATAAGTCGCCGAGAACAGCAAGGTTTGTCGTTCGGCAGGACAGGCATTCAATACAACTTTTAACGAATCAGCAAAACCCATATCCAACATGCGATCAGCCTCGTCTAAAACAAGCTGCTTTATGTTATCGAGCTTTAACGAACCTTTTTCAATATGGTCAACAATGCGGCCCGGCGTGCCCACAATAATATGCGCACCGTGTTCCAGCGAACCTAGTTGGGGGCCAATTGAAACACCGCCACAAAGTGTTAGTACTTTAACGTTATGAGTAGCACGCGCAATGCGGCGAATTTCTTTTGCAACTTGGTCAGCAAGTTCGCGCGTTGGGCAAAGCACCAATGATTGTATGGCAAATTTTTTTACATCCAGCATCGCCAAAATGCCAATACCAAAGGCCGCAGTTTTTCCACTACCGGTTTTGGCTTTGGCAATAATGTCTTGGCCTTGCAAAATAATTGGTAGGCTTTGCGATTGAATGGGTGTCATCTCGTTATAACCGAGGGATTCCAAATTGGAGAGCATCTCGGCAGAGAGTGGAAGAGATGAAAATGTTGTTGATGTCATAGCTAACTCAAATAGTTTGAAAATTTTAAAAGCTGGATCCCCGCTACGCGAGGATGCCGACTCCCTCTTCAACTCGTGATCGGGGTGCATTTGTCCCATGAGAGCGCCCCGAGCATTGCAGGAAAATTTATGACTTAAATTTTCCGAAACGCGCAGGAAACACGAGCGAGACGGGTCGCTTTTCTTTTGCTTACTTTTCTTTGGCGAGAGCACAAAATTACAGGAAGTAATTTTGCACAGCTCAGCTGCCCGTTAGGGTGAAAGCCACGGATGGCTTTCATGAAAGAAAAGTGAGGCCTGCGGCAGGCATACCAAATAATTTAAAAACTTTTCTGCCGTTTTATAAAATGTGTTTCGCCTCTTGGCGAGCTACTTTTCTTTGCTTGCCCAAAGAAAAGTAGCCAAAAGAAATGGCACCCTACGTCTTCGTTTTCCTGCGCGCTTCATAAAATGGCTGTCGTTCCGACGCGACATCCATGTCGCGTAGTCACTAAAACAAACCTCCTGTTTGTTTTACACCCATTTTATTCCAGTGCTCGGCGAAGCCATAAGGGGGACTTTAGAACAAAAGCGAAAATCAAAGGCGTTTTAAAACGCCTAAACTTTTTACTAAGGGCAATGCCTCAAACAATCCTGACTCTTGTGCAAGCTTCCAAATTTCAAACGGTGGCCTTCCGCCATCGGCAGGATTTGGAAACACATCGTGAATGGCCAAGAATCCGCCGCACATTACATGAACACTCCATGCGCGATAATCTGTCAACGCCGCTTCCATACTGTGGCCGCCATCAATAAACACCATGGCAAGCGGCGTTGACCAAACTTTTGCAGCAAGCGCTGATGGTGCAACAATCGGAATAACAACATCTTCCAAACTTGCGCGCGCCAGTGTGTGGCGGAATTCGGGGAAGCTATCCATTTTTTTAAAACGGCTATCAAATAAATCTGGATCGTGATATTCCTGACCTAATTGATGTTCTTCACTACCGCGATGATGATCAACCGCAAATAAAACACTGTTCTGCTGCTTACAGGCTGTGCCTAAATAGACAGTCGATTTACCGCAATAGCTGCCTACTTCTAACAGCGGGCCGCGCGCTGCTGCTGAAACGGCGTGATGATAAAGCGCCAGCGCCTCTTCCGCGTCTAAAAAGCCTTTAACCGATTCTATATCCAACGGAAGATCTAGTGCATTTGGCAGCATGGCGAGTCTCAAGCATAATGAAGCCATCATTCTAACAGACTTACTCACCAACAACCTCGCTGCGAATTCTTTCATGCGCCGTAATAACACGCCTTACTTTGTAAAACGCATCTATTCAGCGGTTAACCGCTTTTATGTGCGGCGTTTTATCGCACCGCAATTTGATAGCGTGGGCGAAGGTTTGGATATTGGGCATCCTCGTCATCTGGTGATTTTTGGCCGCAATATTCATATTGGCCATTACGCGCAAATTATCGCCGCGCCAGATAATTGCATTCGCTTTACCACTTGGCCCAGCAAGCAGCGTTCAGGTGAAATTAGGATCGGTGATTATTGTTTGATTTCTCCCGGCGTACGTATTTCTGCCGCTCACTCCATTCGCATCGGAGATAACTGCATGTTCGCGGCCAACGTATATATTAGCGATAGTGATTGGCACGGAATCTACAACCGCATACGTCCTTTTAGATGCACCAAACCTGTAGTGTTGGAAAATAATGTGTGGCTGGGCGAGAGCGTTATCGTTAATAAAGGTGTGACGATTGGAGAGAACTCCGTTGTAGGTGCGGGCGCAGTGGTTACAAAAGATATTCCACCAAATTCCATCGCCGCCGGAAATCCTGCTCGTGTTATTAAATCCATTAACCCTAACCGACGCATGCTAAAGCGCGAATTATTATTTAAAGATGCTGAGCACTATTTTTATAATCAGGATCAGTTAGACAGGTATATGCTAGGAAAAAATTCCTTATGGAATTGGCTACTCTCTTTGATTAAGCCAAATCAGCAGGATTAGAAATGTCTAGCGTTCCGCACCTGCCTCACAAATTTTATGGTCGTGTAACCAAAGCCAAACGCAACAGCGCCGCAACGGAAATGCTATCGGTGATTTCGCCGGACAGCACCATTGCGATGGCTTCTTGGAGCGGTAACTTTTTATATTCGATATCTTCTGTGGATTCCAACGCTTGTTGGCCTGCGGATAAACCTTTAGCCACAAATATAATTGCCAATTCATCGGTTACCGAATTGGATAAATGCATACGCATCAATTCGGTAATCTCCGCCGCCTTTAATCCGACTTCTTCTTCGAGTTCACGGCGCGCTGCATTTGCAGGTTCTTCGCCATGCGGACAACCGCCCTCAGGGATTTCCCATGTGTATTGATTAAGCGAGTAACGACTCTGTTTCACCAACCACGTATTACCTTCTTCATCTATAGGTAGTACACCAATTGCGGTATTTTTAAAATGTACGACCCCATAAATACCATCTGTACCTTTGGGTGTTACAACTTCTTCATGGGAAACTTTTAGCCAAGGGTTTTCGTAGGCTACGTTTGACGATTTAGTTATCCAGCCGCCGACTTTTTCGATTGGGAACTTTTCTTCGCTCATGTTTGTTCTACTTAATAATCATCTTTGAATTTTTCGTAGGTCTCGTCATTTTCAAAAATCAGAAACTCAGCAATATAGTCCGGGTCTTCACATTGAGTCCCATCATCTAACTCATATAAACCAGGTTCAGCTTGCTCATAGAAGTCTTGGTCGAGTGGTAGATTTTCTTCTTCGCCATTGGCTTTAACGACAACCAACGCTTCTTCGTTAATCGCTTTAGTCCGCACAAAATAATTGTCGAAATATACTTTTCCGTTTTCCATAACGAGCTTTTTTGAAACAAAAATAATTTTATCGATAAGATCCACAGCAATACCTGATTAAAATTAGTGAATACGATGTGGATCAAGATTTACGCTTTCAACACGATTGCCCAGCATAAATACGCGCCCAAAGTAGCGATCTTCGCCGCTCACGGTAAATTCAAAATAATATTCACGCATAAATCCCAAACGGCCGTCACCGTAGCGTTTGAAATTGAGTTTCTTTAGAAATACAGTTTGATCCAGAAATTGAACCTGCATAAATTCGCAGTGCTTTTCGGCTGCTTTAACGGCAATTTCTTTGCTGCGAACTGCGTGAATCCAATAGAAGATAACCACGGCAAAAACGGTTAACCACAAAATAGAGGTGATATCAAAATACATGGGAATGAGCTATGTGTAGTAAGAAGTCATTGAGGTGGGGTGGGAACCCTGGACTTCAAGTGCGCCTAAAAAGCGTACCCGAAATTTTGTGGCTATAAACAACAAAGGGCGATTGATTGCTCAATCGCCCTTTGTTTCACAACTCATCTCATTAGAGAGGAGTTACGTTTTCCGCTTGCGGACCTTTTTGACCAGCGGTCACTTCGAAAGTCACTTTTTGACCTTCTTTCAAGGTTTTACGACCGCTGCCGTTGATTGCACGGAAGTGAACGAATACGTCTGCACCGCCTTCACGCTCAATAAAACCGTAGCCTTTATCGTCGTTGAACCACTTAACAACACCAGAGACTAAATCTGACATACTTTCCTCGTCTTACTATAAAACGTCAGCGAAGCTGACCGAACAAAATAACCGACTTTACTAAAAGCCAGAGTGAAATAGCTTGTTAATAAAGCTATTGCTCAGGTCGTGGTACGTCCAAGTGTCTTGAGCAAGCGGTTGTCTTACAAAAGCGTTTTTCTTGGGGCGAATCTCAATCTGCAGCAGTTCAAAATTAAAGCACTTGTGAAACATGAGTTCAAGCAGTTATGCGCTAAATTCCGCAATATCGCAAATTTGTGTAAGGAGCACACATTTTACTCGGGCATATTGCGGTTATCGGTTTCATTTTTGACACTTTTTTGCGCACTGCTGCCTCTTTTTCTGGCAAGAACTTCGTGCAAAAAGAGTGCTACGGGTATTACAACAAAACCGGCAGTCATCGCAAAACGCTTAATGTCTTGAAATTCATAGCCTTGTTTAGCCAATTGAAACGCAGCTAAACCCCAGGCTGCTGCTGCAAAATAACCCAAAGGGTGATTTTTATAGACACCAAATGCAATTAATGCGGTAACAGACGCCAAGAATAAGCCGTAAATATTTCCAAATGATAAAAATCCTGCAACGGACATTACGAGGAATGCGAGCAATATCCAGCGTAGAGTGTTTGCGACTTTTAAGGTTTTTGACATCGTGTTATCCAACGAATAAGTGTTACTTTTTTACACCAATGTTTACGATGGCTTGTCGCCATCACTCTGTTTTTCAAACCAATCGTGATATTTCTTATGTACACCACGCGTGAGCGCCTGCGAATAATCCTCCATGGTATCCACACCCGCCAGAACAAAAACCACCACAAGCGAAAGCTTGATCGCAATAACATCGTAACCAATGGCGATACAAACACCGATGGACGCCAAAGCCCAAATGGTTGCAGCAGAGGTCACGCCCCACACCATGCCATCACGCGCCAGCATGACACCTGCGCCGAGAAAACCTATGCCTGTAATGACCTGCCCGATGATTCGCGATGGATCGGTCGTGGTTGCGTTAGACACCAACATAGATGCCGCGATAAAAATATAGGTGCCCAAAACAATTAATGCCGATGTACGAATACCTACCGGCTTGCCGCGCAGCTGACGTTCAAGACCGATGATCGTCCCACACGCAAGCGAAGTGAGAATGGCTTTCCATTCAAAGGGAGCTATAGAAACAATTTCTGCAAATGTCATTTTAAATCCAAAAAATTAAGACAAGCCCATAGCAGCTTTAATGATGATTTTTTTCAACTCCGCTAAAGAGTTGAGTTGACGCATACCGGTATTGCGTAACCAGGTAATCATTAGCGACTGGCTACCAAATAAACGTTTGAAAGCTTCCATTGCACTCATCATCACTAAATTGCCTGCCAAGCGCTGGCGTTGATAACGACGGAGAATGGAAAAATCATTCAGGGGAATTTTTCGCTCAAGCGCGCGATGAATTTCTTGCGACAAAGCCGCAACATCTAACAAACCCAAGTTAACACCTTGGCCTGCTAATGGATGAATATTGTGCGCAGCATCTCCAACTAAGGCTATGTGCGGTTGAATATAGGTTTTTGCATGGCGTTGACGCAAACCAAACGCAAAGCGTTTATCGGCGCGCAAAATTTTTCCTAAGCGATGCTCAAAAGCCACACCAAGACGTGTGCGAAATTCTTCATCATTCAATTGCATCAAGTCTTCAGCCAATTCTGTTTCTGCTGACCAAACAATGGAGCAAAAGTGTTTTCCATTAACAGAAGAAAGCGGTAGAAATGCAAGAGGTCCTGTCCGCATAAAACGTTGCCATGCTGTTGCTTGGTGAGGTAATTCGGTTTGTACAGTCGTAACAATCGCTTTGTGGCCATATTCCCATTCGCGGGTTTCAAACTCGGCAATTTCACGCACTTTAGATTGTGCGCCATCTGCGGCAATTAGTAATTTAGTATTAATGAGTTCGCCATTATCCAAAGCAACTTGCACGCAACTGCCATTAACCAGAGATGTCACGCGCGCCGGTTGGATAAGGGTGATATTTGTGTATTGAGCTACTTTTTTCCGCAAGGCGTTTAGCACAACAGAATTTTCGACAATGTGCCCTAGGTAATTCGTGCGAACTTCCGCGCAATCAAAATGAATTTCTGCGGTACCCTCGCCGTCCCACACGTGCATATCACGGTAAGCGCAAACGCGAGTGTTCGCTATTTCATCCCAGACACCAATCGCATCCAATAAATTTTGCGATGCTTGCGTGAGCGCAACAACACGTGGGTCAAATTCTTCGCCATTAAATGCCTGCTGATCAACACTCGCTTCAACCAAGGCTATGCGGAGACTATGAGCGTCAGAATGTCGGGCAATAGTACAGGCCAAACTCGCACCGACGAGACCCGCGCCAATAATTGCTATGTCGTAATCTGCAGTTGCCATCTATTATTTGCCGTTATGATTCGCTAAGAGTTTAAGATTTTTTCGCAGCATTCATGTAGTCATCAAAATGCGCAATATAGTTGTCGATATTGTGTTCCAACATGGATTTATATTGGCCAACAAAGTAATTGATCAATTCATCTCTGCGATTTTTCAATTCCTGGCTCGATTGCAAGTCAGTCGCACTAACCCAGGCGTTATAGCGAGCAGCAGCAAACATTAATGATCCGCTTACTCTGCCGCGTGCGATATCGGTTAGTTGTTCATTCGCCAGACGAATATGCGCGTCTGCGCGATCATAGAATTTTTCATCTGAATCTTCTGCCATTGGGCACCTTCTAACATTGGATAAGGCATCGTAAAGTCGGACGACTTAAATCGAATCGTTTAATTTTAAGGAGATATGTAAGCTCGGCCTGCCGTTCCCATGGTTTGCGCCGCAAAGCGTGTTTTCACCGAGGGCATTAAATCCAAACCAACAAAGCCTAAATGACGCAAGGCAATTAACGGCAATGATGCGCTTGAAAAAAGACGTACCAACTTATCGCTAAACTCAATAGTGATTTGCTGATCCAAGGCTTGGCGATCTAAATAGTCTTGCAGCACGCTGAGTTCGCCTAAAGATTTTCCAGAAGCCTCGCCCGTCATCAACGCATCCACCAAACATTGGCAGTCGCGTAGCGATAAATTAAAGCCTTGGCCCGCAACGGGATGAAGAAAATGCGCAGCGTTACCCACGAGAACTATGTGGGAACGAATTTGCTCAGTCGCCGTGACCAGTTTTAAATCGTACACATGGCGCTTGCCAACTTTTAGGAAGCGACCTAAACGATTACCAAATCGTGCCTGCAAGTGATGTAAAAATTCCGCATCATTTAATTCGGCAATTTCGTGTGCAGTATCGCGCGGAAGCGTTAATACCAATGCAGATTCTTTTGCAGATGCTTTTTCACCCAAGGGCAAAAGAGCAAGCGGGCCTTGCGCCGTGAAGCGTTCGTAGGCAACGCCTTTGTGTGGCTCGCTGTAACTCACGTTCGTAATGATGGCGGTTTGCCCATAATCTTTGATTTGAGAATCAATACCTAAAGCTCTGCGCAGCGGTGAATCACCACCGTCAGCCACTACCGCCAATTTTGTTTGCAGTTCAACAATATCTTCGCCACTTTTTACCAACAGCAACGCACCCAATTGTCGCGGCTTAATGGATTGAACTTGAACAGGCGCAAATAAACGAATGTTGGTGTAGTTGTGCAATTCACCTAACAACACACGGCCAATCCATGCGTTGGGAATCACGTAGCCCACAGCATTTAAGCCATAAGTATTCGCATCAATCAAACCACCCATAAAATGACCAGCATCACTCACATGTACTTGAGAGATTGCCGTGGCATGTTGCGATAAGCTTTGCCACACCCCCAAATCTTGCAAAATTTCTACGCTACCGTAAGCAATTGCCGTGGAGCGCGAATCAAAACTGGGTTGGAAATGTTGTGTGTCTGAATCAGAGAAAGGTTGCGCATCAAGCAATGCAATTTGCCACGCGGGATTTTGGCGAGCGAGCAAAAGCGCAAGGCTTGCGCCCACCATGCCGCCGCCGATGATAGCGATGTCGAAGGAAATTAAATCAGGCATGAGAAGAGTAGAGTGATTATCAATAGCTCATAGTATCCCATTAAGGCGGTGGGGTTCATCAGGGTTGTCGATATTTAGGGCAAGCTCGACTTAAATCAAACCCTCCCACAAAACAGAATCTGGTGTCAGCGAAAAGAGCCCATCAAATTTGGGAGTGCTTCCGGAATACGAAAATGCACCCCTTGAGCCACCTTTTTCCCGCCTCATCAAGGCCGCAACAACTCCCACTCCCCCTTCGGCCAAATACTTGCTCCCCAATTAACCAAGCGATTTAGGGTTGAAGCAGTGAGGTAGTTGCGATCTTTAAGTGTCTTGATACGCAAGTAGTAAGCGTCCGCTTGATAGCCGCGTTCAGGCAAATCGTAGGAATTTAGCGGGTTATACCGGGGTGCGTAATTCACAGTTTCAAAGGTGGAGGAGTCTAGGTGTGCTGCGTCGTCTGCCACTCGACGCGTCCACTGGTTCGGTGTGTAGCGCTCAACTGTGCCAAGGAAGGCGAGCGCCAAGGCCTCCTGAAGTTGCTTGCGTTCAGCTGTTGTTATCTGGCCAGCAGCCTCGGCTTCGTCCATAAAAGGGACATCTAATCCCAATCCGATCTGACGTTGCATGAAGCCGCAGGTGCATCCTGCGAAATAGTTGGGTGCCCAATCTGTGGGACGGGTTTGATAAAGCCAAAGTACAGACCAAGCCCAGCGATAGGGATGCATTGGGCCATCCTTATAATACCCAGTCCCACCCGAATGCATTCCAGCTAGATGCTGCGGATGGTAGTTCCAATCAATCCCCGCTGAACCCGAGTGCCAACCACCATTTACTATTTGCTCCAAGGTGTACCAGGCTGTCGTTAAATATTCGCCGGGCTTGGAAAATACGAAGTTGCCGTAGGTGGGCCCGTTGGGGCCCACAAAGTGCGGGGCGAGTTCAAACAAGGTGCGATGAGGCATTGGCCAGCTACGATAGTTCTGCGGAAGTCCGCGCGTGGCTGAACCCGTATTAACCGTACCTCGAACCGGATCTGTTGTGGTCTCTGCGAGGTTCAGGCCTGAACGAGTGGCTACGTCTTCCAGCTTGTACTTTTTCATTAGCTCCCACATGCGCATTCCGTACCACGCATTGAACGCAAGCCCCTGTCGAGCGCGCGCGACTGGATCTGACTGGCTGAGGAGAGTACCTGGTATTCCGGGGTTTGCATTCGGCCACTTGGAGGTTCCCCAACGGTGAATCAAAAACAAGCCCCAGCGCATATACCAGTCGTCTGTCTCCATGTTGGTGTAGCGGTACTTATCAAGCCACTGAATTGCGACTTTAAGCATATCCAAGGGATTGAGTTCGTTATCCGGCGGTGGCGTATCGCCTGCAAATGCAACTACCTTGCTAGGATCAACAACCATGTCTTCCAATGCCGTTGTCGGCACCCACGTATTCCAATCCGGTAGCTGGAAGGCTTGCGGCATCTCCCGGGGATTTAAAAAGCCGCGCGCTCCCAAAATCGCCGCATTGTATTCACCATTGGGAAACATATAGGCTTTCATGACGGTGTCGTTTTCCAGCACTGCGGAGAGCCCTGCTCCCGCAGCCCACAACTCAACCGGTTTAGCATCCAAACCGGAGCCGGGCTGATAGGGTGGATTCCAAGGTCTTCCCGCGTCTTTCTTGCTGTACCCCGAAGGCAGATGGATGTCCAGAGAGCGAATGTAGGACGCGATTTTTTCCCCCTGATCCTGACTCAAACCGTGAAATTTGGCGCGCTCAACAATGGAAAGATTGGAGTAGTTAAAATAGGCCAAGTCGAAACCGTCGCGAGCGTGACAACTTTTACATTTGCCATTAATAGCGTGGCGACTATTGGAAAAACCTAAATCCGTTAGGTTGGCGGATTCCCATAGCTGTTTCCCCTCAGCGACATCGCTGGGCAAAGGCTTGGGTGCAACCCAAGTATCGGGATTATCGGACACAAAACTGTTAGCAGCTATTTGGTCTCCCAAGGTGCCCTTGACCATAAAAGCCAAGACTCGCCAACCACTACTAATGCCATCGGTTGCATCAAACCTGAACTCGATGTGATTGATGCCTGCTTTTAAACCGGGTTCTCCCAAAGCACTCAGGGGCACGCGCAAACGCACAGAAGCGTAAGTGCCATTCAAACAACCGTAGGCTGCCTCATGGGCTTCGCAGGTCACAGTCGCGTTAGACAGACCCAACCAAGGTCCATTGTTTAACCGCACGCTACCTTTTGAGCCGGGGCGAACCGAACCATTGAAAATCATCGCAAATTCACCATCCTCCCGCCAGGTTAGCCGATGAGTTTGTAGCCACAAATGAGTTGCTGTTCCTACATCGCCCGTGAGCACAAAATCGGCACTTTTGACCGTACCCGGCGTGCCTATAACCTCGATAGGCATAAGGATTTTTGCAACCGAACTCGCTGAACTTATCACGCTGGATGCCGATGAAAACGAACTCGCATTCACAGCAGATGAGGAAGAAGATCTGACAGACCCTGAGCTGTTAATCTGACTAGACGTTGAGTTCACAGAGGATAAAAGCGAAGCCGCCGACGACGTCTGGCCAGCGGAGGACGCTGTTACGGAACTGGGCGAACTTGAGACCACAATAGCTGACGAGACCTGAGAACTTGGTGTACTAGACGCGCTTACCGCAGATGAGCTAACTGAGACCGAACTCAGCGCTGATTTGGAGCTAGAAACGCTGGAAAGTGACTGCATTGAAACCGCAGTTGTATTGGTTGCCGCGACGCTGCTGGCTGGCGCATTGAAAGTTGTTTCGCCTCCGCCGCCCCCACCGCAACCCGACAAAGTAAAGAGAAACAGTAAAAATCCACCTAAAGAGGCTTGGTTACGAGCAAAACCGCTACAGCGCCAAAACTTACTCATATGAATGATCCGGTCGATATAGTTATATCGATGGAGCATAACAAGTCACATCAAAGGGATCTTTGCGTTGACGCAAGTGCCAAATGACAAATTGATCACAATTTGACTACATAATTGAAGGGGCGAGATTACAGCCTCCCGATCTCTTTGGGCAGGAGGCTCGTTCAGACGCGGTTTTACGCCATCAATGCTTCAATATCAGCAATTGTTTTGGGTACATCTTTCGTCAAAACTTCATTGCCGTCTTTGGTGATGACGACATCGTCTTCGATGCGAATACCAATACCGCGCCATTTTTTCGCAACGCGTTCGTTATCGGGCGCGACGTAAATGCCAGGTTCTACGGTCATCACCATGCCCGGTTCGAGCACACGCCATTCGCCGCCAACTTTGTAGTCGCCAACGTCGTGTACATCCATGCCCAACCAGTGACCGGCGCGGTGCATATAAAATTCTTTGTAGGCTTCGGTTTTTATCAGTTCGTCTACATCACCTTCCAACAAACCAATCTTCACTAAACCTTCGGTAATAACACGTACCGTCGTTTCGTGTGGGTCGTTCCAATGATTACCCGGTTTGGCAACAGCAATGGCTTCAAGTTGGGCTTGCAAACAAATTTCGTAAAGCGCTTTTTGTTCGGGCGAAAATTTTCCGCTCACGGGGAAAGTTCGGGTGATATCTGCAGCGTAGCTTTCCAACTCACAACCGGCATCAATCAAAACCAAATCGCCACTTTTTAATTGTGCAGAATTTTCAATGTAGTGAAGTATGCAGCCATTTTTTCCACCGCCGACGATGGTGTTGTAGGCAGCAAAACGCGCACCTGCCATTTGGAATTCGTGCATGATTTCAGCTTCGAGTTGATATTCCATTACGCCGGGTTTGCAAAATTTCATAGCGCGAACGTGAGCGCGCGCAGAGATTTCGCCGGCTTCTTTCATCACACGCAATTCGGCGGCACTTTTGTATAAACGCAATTCGTTGAGGAAATGACTGAGGTCTAAAAATTCGCCCGGTGGTGTTGCGCCTGAGCGAACTTTTGCGCGAATGGTATTCACCCAATCCATCACTTGTTTATCGAATTCGCTGTCCTTGCCCATGGCGTAGTAGACGCGCTCGCGGCCTTCGATCAAGCCCGGCAAAATATCGTCGATGTCGTCGATGGGAAATGAATCGTCTGCATCGTATTCGTTAATCGCGCCTTCAGGACCCGCGCGGTAGCCATCCCAAATTTCACGTTCACGGTTACGCTCGCGCACAAATAAAACGTATTCGCCGTGTTCGCGGCCAGGAATCAACACAAGTACTGCCTGCGGTTCAGCAAAACCAGAGAGATAAAACAAATCACTGTCTTGGCGATAGTGATGTTCCGTATCGCGGCTGCGTGTGCGCTCCGGCGCGGCGGGCACAATAGCGATACTGTTGGGTTCCATCATCGTCATGAGCGCTTTACGACGACGAGTGAATTCTTGTTTGCTGATTCTCATAGCGGTTCTCTAATTTCTCTTGTCTAGATCATCAAACGTTCCCGCTAGTAAAAATTAATCAGGGAATCGTCATCCTCGCGCAGCGGGGATCAAGCTTTTGTTCTGTATCGATAATTTTAAGAGCTGGATCCCCGCTACGCGAGGATGACGACTCCCTATTTTTCGACGATGTAACTCAAAATTGATTTAACGGAATGCTACAACAATTTTGTTCTAGTGAATCTGGTTAGAAATAGGCGCTGCAATTGCATCGCTGGATGCTTTATTAGTTTGCGCTCCGTATTCCAAAAATAAGGAAGCTGCAATTTGGCGAACGTATTCGCTTACTTCCATATAGTCGGCTTCATCGGAGTCATCGCCATCTTCCACGGCGATTTGCGAAATTGCGGCGAGGTCGCGCAAGCCATCTTCAGCTTCTTCGGTTAATTCGCGCTTGGTATTCCCCGCTGAACCGAATCCAGTTAAAAATCCGTAGCACCATTGGCCGAGCGTTGCCGTGCGTTGGCTGAGATCGGTATCGTCATCCGGCAACATAAGCTTTAAACCAAAACCATCGCGCAATTGCTGCAAACTCGTGTGGTACAAATTGGTCAGCGCTTCACGCACGCGTTCATCGGGCGCTTGAGTGAAATCCAAAAATTCTACGGCGTCTAACAACCAACGGACTTCGCTCAGCTCCGCACCCCCGCTTAATTTTCCGCACAATAATCCATGCAGTTCCGAGGGGCTGGTAATAGCGCCCAATGGAGCGATCAGGTTGCAGAAGTCGTCGAAGTTTAAGAAGGTAATTTCGGGGGAGAGCGATTGTTCAGTCATGAGAGGAAAAGCCGTTCAATAAGTAGAAGAAGAATGCTACCACGATGCCCTTTGCTTTTCTCGCGCCGCAATTCACCCACCTGAAGCCTGTGACGCCGAATTTTCGATCAGTCCTCGAAATTACTTTAAAACCCATCCCTAAGGCACTAGGGCGATTGACCCTCGCCAAGTCCCGCAATATAGTGACTGACCTACGTACATTTGCCTTGATATTGGTCACCAAACATCATGTCTGACGAACTCTTACTCTCCTTGGAAACCAAGCTCGACCGCTTGATTCTGCTCACCAGCCGGTTACAGCAGGAAAATGCTGAGCTGAAAGCGCGCGAAAGCGCATGGCAGCAAGAGCGCGTGCGCTTGATTGAAAAGAACGAGCTGGCGCGTAGTCGCGTAGAAGCCATGATTACCCATCTCAAAAGTCTAGATACCGAATAATTACCGAGAAATCGCCGTGGCTAACGAAACCGTTTTTGTAAAAATCCTCGATAAAGAATACCAAGTGGCCTGCCCGCGCGAAGAGCGTCAGGCGCTGATTGAATCTGCCCAGCTACTGGACGAACGCATGAAAGCCATTCGCGGTTCCGGCGCAGTAATAGGTTTGGAGCGCATTGCCGTTATGGCAGCGCTCAACCTGAGCCATGAATTACTTCAAGCCAAATCGGCAAATCCCGCAGCTGCTGGATCAGCAACCGACAAAGCCGACTTGCAGCGCTTAAGCGATAAAATTGAACGCGCCCTCTCGGGCAACTAAATCACCTAAAACGCCTGCAAACGCAGGCGTTTTTGTTTCTGGGAGGGATATATGCCGGTATCGGATATAGGGCAAATCGCCATTACCGTTAGCGATGTGGAAAAAGCTTTGGGATTTTACCGCGACATCCTCGGCTTGGAGTTTCTATTTAGTGCCGGCCCGAACCTCGCATTCCTCGCCGCCGGCTCTGTGCGCATTATGCTCAGCACGCCACAAGGTGCCGGAGCTGTTGGAGCAAACTCAACACTTTATTTCAAAAACGAAAATGTAGAAAAGAGCTTTGCGGATTTTGTCGCCCGCGGTGCCACACCTGAGCGTGCACCTCAGCTCGCAGCCAAGATGCCCGATCACGAACTCTGGATTGGCTTTTTGCGCGACTTCGATGGAAATCTCGTTGGATTGATGGAAGAAAAGCGCTAATTATTTTTTGAATCACTTTTTAACCCAAGCGATCAGGCTTTCCGCAATGTGATTTTTATCGCGCCAATTAGCGCGTTTTTGTTTCCTGTCCAGCCGTTTATAAGACTAATTTTTTCTAAATGGTTATATGACCCAAGCTTAATATCATTTGCGAGCAGCGGGGGACTCTGGGTTATACTGGCCTCCGCCCTGGAATGTTTGCAAACCGACAAGTCCTTGAGCCGATTTCCACAAAACTGGTGGTGTCTCGTTGTGTTTGGTGTGCATGTCCGCCTGACGGAAAGCCTTAAGAACCACAGGTGCTACCTCCTTGAACCTATGGGTTCAAGGCCAGCTTGGTAGCGGCATTTTCGGGGTTCTTTCATTTAATTAAAAAGTCATCCATGACTTTTTAATTTGTCGAGCAACAAAAACTGGCGCAAACGCGTGGGTTTGCTTGTTTTTTCGCTCTCGCATTTGCTCGCGCAAATGGTGATGCGTCCTTGCATCACGCGCCTTCGAATAAAATCATCCAATTTCCCAAACGCTCATTTCAGGGTTACTCACTCGCTCAGCTGAATTAGAATGTTCCCCAATTCAATCAGCGTGACTTCCTATGACCAACCCAGATTACCGCCAAACCTTACGCAAAGAATTACGTGCGCGCCGAAATGCGTTGAATACAACTCAACAAGAAGCGGCATCGGCTTGGGCGTTGCGGCATTTGATGAAGCTTCCGCAATTCTTGCGGGCACAGCACGTCGCGCTTTATATGGCGGCGGACGGCGAACTGAATCCGCAACCTATAGCCCATCAACTATGGAAAATGGGCAAGCAAACTTACCTGCCAGTCTTGCACCCAACCCGCGAAGGCGAGCTGTGGTTCCTAGAGTACACGCCAGAAACTCCTCTAAAACCCAATCGCTTTGGTATTCCCGAGCCAGATCACCGCCAAGAGCGAAAACTACCCGCCAAATTGCTTGATGTGGTGCTTTTACCGCTGGTGGGATTCGACCGCAAAGGTGGCCGGTTGGGCATGGGTGGCGGCTTTTACGATCGCACCTTCGCCTTTCACAAAGGAAAGAAAACCAAGCCCTATTTGTTAGGACTCGCCCACGCGTGTCAGGAAATGGAGAGCTTGGAAATGGCCGATTGGGATATTCCGCTATTTGGGGTTGTGAGCGATAAAGAGCTGATTAAAGTCAAATGAAGTGAGATGTTGCCAACTCCTTGGCAACGGAGAAATCAAGGCGCCTTAGCAACTACAACATGCTCACTCTTACTGCTAAAAAAGGTTTTAGCCTCTGAGGCAAGCGTGATGCAAACGCACAAACAAAACACCACTACAACGGATGAAATAATATCGAGCTTCATGGGTTCACCTTGGGATTACACTGTTGACGCATCGTTATTGTTAGAAGAGCCAGACTGGCTCCAACGTCAGCCGCACACAGGGGTGTGAGCGGGAGGGCAAGCATAACTCAGCTGTACAAAAAAGATACAGTCGGTCTATGAATTTGAAGGATAAAACGCCAAATTGCATCAATTTTGTGCATTGATGCTCACTTCGCAGAACTTTGATCCGCCTTAAGGAAGCTTTCGACTGCAGAATTCCATTGCTGCGGCGTCTTGAAGGTGCCGTAATGACCAACGTTAGGCAGCATCACCAATTTTGCCCTGGGAATAGCGCGCGCAATTTCAGCGGCGTGATCGGGGCGAATCAGTTCTTCTTGCTGGCCGTCCATTACTAAGGTAGGAGCTGAAATGGAACCCAACTCCTGCGCAGTGAATTTGGGTTCTGCCAGCCACATCACGCGAATTTTTTCGGCCATGACAGGAAGATGCTCTGGCGTTTTTGAAAGCGCTAAATAATCGCTACCGTTATCACGCTGCATTTTTTCTGGCTTAACGGTTTGTAAATAGTTTAGGAAATGCTGCTGCAATCCATTCGGGTTGATGTTGGCTCCGTAAGCAACCAATTTTTTCACGCGGCTTGGATGGTGAATCGCCATATCGATTCCAATATTTCCACCGTCACTCCAACCCACGATATAGGCGGACTGAATTTTCAAAGCATCCATCAGGCGAATCGTATCTTCCGCCATGAGGTGATACGTCAGCGGAACATTTGCATCACTCGTGCGACCTTGCCCGCGACTCTCTGGCGTAATCACGCGATAGTTTTTTGAAAAAAATGCAACTTGGTCAACCCAGGAATTTGCACTGCCCATTCCGCCATGCAAGAAAATTATCGGCTCGCCTTTACCCTGTTGTTCGACGTACATGGTGATGTCGCCGAGGTTTATGTATTCGCCTTTTGCGGAAGATGCGTTTGAGAGGAAGGCGTGGGTGCAGAAGAAAGTTATGAGTAGAATGCTGAGGGAGGCGATGATTTGGTTGAGTTTAATTTTCATAGATTTGATTAGTATGTTGATTGAGTTTTTGTTTCGCCAGCAGGCGAAATAAATCTAATTTTTATACACAATAAAAAGGCGCAACTCTCGTTGCGCCTTTTCGTCACTCATCTACCCCAAAAAAAACTTATATGCCTCATTTTTGGTTTCATCCCAATAGGGATAATTCAAATCATTTAAAAAGACTTTTAATTCCGCGTAATCTTTTTTAGGCACTTGCATTCCCACCAACACGCGCGCGGCCGCGGAGCCGTGGTTGCGGTAGTGGAACAAAGAAATATTCCAGCGGCCTGCCACTTTATTGAGGAACGTCATTAACGCACCGGGGCGCTCTGGGAATTCGAAGCGGTATAACACTTCGTCCGTGATTTGTGGTGCGTGGCCGCCGACCAAATGACGAATGTGCAATTTGGCGAGTTCGTTGTCGGTCATATCGACAAGCTCGTAACCTTGGCCTTTTAATTCCGCAATTAATTCCTCGCGCGCTTTGCCGCCGGGAGCTACTTGAATACCTACAAAAATTTTGGCGTCTTTGGTGTCAGCGTAGCGGTAATTAAATTCCGTGATGTTGCGTTTGCCCAAGGCTTTGCAAAAATCTTTGTAAGCACCGGGGCGCTCTGGAATAGTTACCGCCAAAATGGCTTCGCGTTGTTCACCGCTTTCGGTGCGCTCGCTGATGTAACGCAAGCGATCAAAATTAATATTTGCGCCGCAGTCAATTGCCACCAGTGTTTGACCGGTGATGCCATATTTCTCCACGTATTTTTTCAAACCAGCGATGCCGGTTGCGCCTGCAGGTTCGGCAATAGAACGCGTGTCTTCAAAAATATCTTTAATGCCTGCGCAAATTTCATCGGTGGTGACGGTGATGCATTCATCCACAACCTTGCGTAACACGCGGAAGGTTTCTTCGCCGATTTGCGCCACCGCAATACCGTCCGCAAAAATACCCACTTGCGGAAGCACAACACGTTTTTTCTTTTCCATAGCCGCGAACAAGCACGCAGACTCGTCAGATTCCACGGCGATAATTTTGGTTTCCGGGCGAACATATTTTATGTAAGCGCCTATGCCTGCAGCTAAGCCGCCACCGCCAACGGCGATAAAGATCGCGTCGATTTTGCCGGGGTACTGGCGCAAAATTTCCATGCCGATGGTGCCTTGGCCGGCGATCACGTCCGGGTCATCGAACGGGTGAATATAGGTAAGGCCTTTTTCTTCCATCAGCTTTTTGGCGTGCGCAGAGGCTTCGTCGTAACTATCGCCATGCAACACGACTTTTGCGCCGCGCGCTTTTACCGCATCCACCTTAATCGCCGGTGTAGTACGCGGCATTACGATGGTGGCTTTAATACCGAGGTGCTGCGAGCCGAGCGCAACACCTTGCGCGTGGTTACCCGCGGAGGCGCAAATTACGCCGCGGTTGCGCTCTTCTTCGCTGAGTTGTTGCAGCTTGTTGTAAGCGCCGCGCAATTTGAACGAGAACACGGGTTGCAGGTCTTCACGTTTAAGCAAGACTTTGTTGCCGGTACGTGCGGATAGCAGGCGCGCTTCGTCAAGCGGCGTTTCTACCGCGAGATCGTAGATGCGGGCGTTGAGGATGCGTTTTATGTAAGATTCAGGCATAGGATTTCAAAAGATTCATGGCGTTAAAGTGACCCGCATAGTAAACAATTTGCGGGCTTTACTCAAAACGCGCGTTGAGGGCGATTTTCCGTATAATGCGCGCATTCAAAGAGAGGACTCGGTCATGACCCAAGACGAACTAAAACAAGCTGTCGCGCGCGCAGCGGTTGATTACATCACCCCCAAATTATTTAACGATTCCATTATTGGCGTGGGTACTGGCTCTACGGCGAATTTTTTTATTGATTACCTCGGCACCATCAAAACCAAATTTGCGGGTGCCGTCGCCAGTTCCGATGCTTCTGCCGAGCGCTTAAAAAAGCTGGGCATTGAGGTTTTGGATTGCAACTCCGTAAGCGAGTTGGTGGTTTACGTGGATGGCGCGGACGAGAGCAACGCGCAACTGCATTTGATTAAAGGCGGTGGCGCAGCCCTTACCCGCGAGAAAATTGTGCGCGCTATTTCCAAAGAGTTTGTGTGTATTGCCGACGGCAGCAAATGGGTGGATGTCTTGGGTAAATTCCCGCTGCCGGTAGAAGTTATTCCTATGGCCCGCTCATACGTTGCGCGCGAGCTCGTGAAATTAGGCGGTGCCCCCGTCTATCGCGAAGGCGTGGTGACGGATAACGGCAATGTGATTCTGGATGTACACAATTTGCAAATCACTGACCCAGTGGGTTTAGAGAACACCATTAACCAAATTACCGGCGTGGTTACCAATGGTTTGTTTGCCGCAAAACCAGCTGATGTTTTACTACTTGGTACTAGCGAAGGCGTTAAAACCATTACGGCTTGATGTGCCTTTGAATTAAAGCAGATTCCATTTTCCGAATCTGCTTTATGACAGTTTTGTTACAAAATCTCTGCTACACAATCTTTCATCCTAAGTTTCATGCTTACAAGCTGAAATTTGACCAATCCTGACTATACTCGAAGTCTGCATTTTAATTTTAGGTATAGCTATGAAGGATTTATTTTCCAGTGTGCAATCGCGTCTAACCATATTGGTGGGCGGAGGTGTGGGTCTGCTTTTGCTGGTCGCAAGCATTGCAGTATTTCAGTTGAAATCACACATCAACGAATACCATAACCTCATCTCTAATAACATTGAATTCGAACGCGACATCAACCTGCTGAACCTCACCTACAAAATTCAGGTTCAGGAATGGAAAAATGTGCTTCTGCGCGGCAAAGACCCCGAGAAATTACAAAAGTATTGGGATCAATTTTCATCGCTCCAAAAAGAAATACAGACTAAGGGCGAAAATCTTCTTAGCAAGCTGCCCGCTGACGACAGCAAAAAGCTCTTACAGGAATTTTTGCGCGAGCACGCGGCTGCTTACCCTAAGTACGAAGCTGGCCTGAGTGCATTCAAAGCGGCAGATTTTGATCCGAGCGCGGGCGACAAAGCCGTCACCGGGATTGATCGCGGACCCAGCAAAATATTAAGCGACTGTGCCAGTTTTATTCATGAGAAAGGAACGGCAACTAACACTGAACTCGAGTCGAGCAGTGCACATGTGGTGTTTTGGTCACAACTCCTTGTGATTGTCTTTGGTATTGGGATTATTGCGCTTGTACTTATTACCTTGAAAGCCAGCGTTGTGAAACCATTAGCAGCCGTAATTAATCATTTGGAATTACTCGGCCAAGGACATTTTAAGACTCGCTTACGCTTGAACCAGCAAGGCGAATTGGGTGACCTCAATCGCAATATTGACCGCATGCAGGATGCGCTTACCGCAGTCATTAATGCGGTTCAGTCATCTTCACGCACTTTAAATACGTCCTCACAGAGAATTACCGACGTAGCCCATGCGATTTCTGTCGATACAGAGCACAGCCATAAATCGACAGACCAAGTCGCGGCCGCCATCAACGAGATGACCTCCACCGTTCAAGAGGTTGCTAATAACGCCTCAAGTGCGGCAGGTGCGGCGCAAGAGGCCGACGAACACGCGCGCAAAAGCGTTCAAATGATGGACAACACCATTGCCGCTATTCAGCAACTGAATCAAGAGGTGGATAACGTAAGCACCGCCATGACTCAGCTTGAAGCAGAGACAGGTCGTATTGGAGGAGTGCTGGATGTTATTAAGAACGTGGCTGAACAAACTAACTTGTTAGCACTTAACGCAGCGATTGAAGCGGCGCGCGCCGGCGAACAGGGGCGCGGCTTTGCGGTAGTAGCCGATGAGGTACGCGCGCTTGCTAAACGTACCCAAGAATCCACTGCTGAAATTCAACTTATTATCGAAGCAGTACAACAGGGTGCAAGCAAGGCGATGAACGCCATGAAAGTCAGCCAAACGAAAACCCAAAATACCCGCGACATGGCTGCCCAAGCAGGCCAGACCATTCACGCGATTACCGAGGCAGTAGCGCGTATTCATTTGATGAACACCCAAATCGCGACAGCCGCAGAAGAACAAAGTTATGCGGCTGAAGAGATCAATAAAAATGTGGTTCGCGTTGTAGGACTGGTTGAAAGTGCCGCTAACAATGCTCAAAAATCAAACCATGTTGCTACAGAACTGACAGATGTTGCTCGGGAGCTAGAGCGCCAAATCAGTCACTTCAGCCACTAATCCCGCTGACCCCATCCTTGCATAAGTAGGGATGGTGTTTAACCAAAACGCTCCAGATCTCAGCCAACCAGTTAGCGGCTCATTTCGTTGGGGATTCGCCTATGTAACCCACAAAATCCTCCGATTAAACAACTCTCGCATGTGTTCTGTAGCGCACCGATCCCCCACAGGGCGAGTGCCACGCTAGTGAACCTTTCGAGGTTGGCCCCCTCATCTTCTCTGATTTTCTGTGTGCGAGGTAGCCAGCATGGCTAAGCGTTCTGCGGAGCGCTGGTTTTGGCCACGAGAGTAGGCTTGCGAATCTCAACATTCAATTCGAGGATGAAATAATGAAACGTGTCTCAAGTAAGGTAGCTGTTGCGTTTTTTACCATGATTGCGCTCTTTTCTGGCGTGAGCCATGCCACGGTCATTACGGACGACCTCAGTGTTTTGGGGTACCAAACCACCCCGGGACAAATTAGCTGGAATTTCTGGGCACCTAGCGGTACTGCCAATCTCTCCTTTGAGTTGGCGGGGTATCGCAGTCTGGACGGCTATGACAACAAGTACACCGACATCTTCCACCTTTGGTTAAACGGTACCGAAATTTTTACGGGATCGTTCAATATGGGAGGTGGCGGAAAAAACACGGTATTGTTCAACCCCAACGGCGGTACTGCTACCACCACGACCTACGGGGCTACCGACAATATCCACGACTCACGGCAAGTGACCTGGATGGGTGGATTAACCCAAATTTGGCTACCTCTGAATTTACTGGCGGGGGCAAATGAACTGATATTTTCTTACACGGGCTGGGGGCAGCCGGTAAATGATGAATATTGGGGCGTAAATGCGATAAGTGTAACCACTCCTACCCAAGTCACCGAAACCAGCAGCCTATTACTCTTGGCAACTGGGCTAGTCGGCTTGTTTACGCTTCGCCGAAAAGGTTTTTCGGGTTAAAAATCATTAACGAGTGCGCATAAAAAACCCGGCTAGCGCCGGGTTTTTTGTGACTTACTGGCGACGCAAACGTCCAACCAGTAGCAATCCCATGCCTAACAAACTTAACAACAAGGTTGAAGGCTCGGACACCTTAACAGGTGGTTTTGGTGGAGTTGGCGGGGTGTAATTCCAGTGGTAATCGTGGATTTCACCGTTACCCACGTAAGACTTGGCCGCAATAGCACCATTCAGGTTTGAATTGGTGTTAATAGTGGCGTTCAAAGCCAAAATCGAACCGTACCATGAATCACCAAAGTTCAGCGCTGTAGCATCCGCGAAGTTCCACAACACGTTATTCGCTTTGTTTTGAAAGCCATTAACATGCGCGTTACCAGCGTTAAACACATTCCCGCTTACATTAATCAATACATTCAGCGCAGAACCAAAATCCACTGACCAGTTCAGGTTAGCAAGATCGGAACCTGCGATGTTGAATACCGCTAAATTAGTGGCGGCACCCGTGTATTTGAAAGTTTTGTTATTGCTATCGCCAGTAATTGCGAAATTAGCGGAGGTTGCGAGGCTTTTGAAGTAATTGGATTCACTGGTCAGCTCTGCCACAAGCGCATTTTTTTCCGCAGTCAAGGAACCATTAGTGACCTTTTTCAAGCAACCACTTTGGCCCATACCTGTACCGTTACAGATATTCGTGGGGCCAGAGAATGTTCCCTGATAAGCAACATAACCAGCCTCTACATGCATAGCATTGTTACTGGTGAAATTGCCAACCACCTTAACTGTGTCTGCCGTTGAGCTTTTATCAATGTGCTGAGCGAAAACTGAACCATTGACCACATTGCCGCCAATGAAAGCTTTGCCTTCAACATGGCCGCTGCCACCGGAAACATTAAAGTCGCCAGTAAGAATCAAGTTGTAATCATTTAACGGGGTTGCATTAGTGCTAACTGACGCTGCTACCAAACTCAGTGCAGCGATTCTTTTAATCGTTTTAAAATACATATTAAGACCTTTCATGGATGAAAATGTACCTGGCGCCTCAATGCAGGTTTTATGCCGGATTTTACGGAGCCAGAACCCAAAAGGACTTCACAGAAAAAATGATAATTACGTCACAATATGCTGTAAATAAAATCGACACCACTGGCTGCATACTAAAACCAGCTAAGTTCATTACAGGGTTGCCCATGAATTTTAACTTCCCCTCCATAGGGATTATTCACTCCTGTTTCAAAGAGAAATTTGGTATTCCCCGACAACCCGGGCTGGCACCTCTCGCCACCGCCCAACTGGAATTATTGCCTCCTTACAATGACCCCGACGCACTGGAAGGTTTGG
This sequence comes from Cellvibrio sp., assembly GCF_046347455.1. Classification (GTDB taxonomy): domain Bacteria; phylum Pseudomonadota; class Gammaproteobacteria; order Pseudomonadales; family Cellvibrionaceae; genus Cellvibrio. The sequence continues at coordinate 226,429 of NZ_JAXMGC010000004.1, read as the reverse complement.
AATCTTGCAGTCATCTGTGGATTCAATTTGTGTTTCACGCCAACAAGCGTGAAGAATGGAAACCCAAGGTAAAACCGCCTCGTCTGGGCGGTAACAAAAGCCTTGGGGTGTTCGCGACTCGATCGCCAACACGTCCATCGCCCATAGGCTTATCAGTGGTGAAGCTTGAGGGAATTGAAGAACGCGACGGAAAACTCCTGATTAACCTTAGCGGAGTCGATTTGCTGGACGGCACGCCGGTGTTGGATGTCAAACCCTATGTACCTTATGTCGATCTAGTTCCCAACGCCATCAATAAGTTTGCAAATACAGCACCTACTTGGGTTGAGGTTATATTCACACCCGAATGCCTTCTCTTCTGCCAAAGCTACGGCAAACAACTGGAAGAGCTTATCCGCCAAATCTTGCAACAAGACCCGCGCCCGCAATACCAACAGCCAGAGCCAGACCGAATTTACGGCATGAAGTTATTGGATTTGGATGTGCAATGGCGATATATGATTATTGACGACCAAGTGTGCATTTCGGTGGTAAATATCTGCAACGTCTAAAATCCCACTCTTCAGCGATTTATCTAAAACAATTGACCACAGGGGGCAAATAAAATAATATGTTGTACATACAACATATTATTGATGGTTCTCACATGTTTGATCGCTGCCTCTATTTCAACACCAATGTACTTGCAAGAAAGGTGGATAAACTTTGGGCGCAAGCCTATGGCGAACTTGGGCTTGCGCCTGCGCATGCCTATTTGTTGCGGCTCGTTTTGGAAAAGCCTGGTCTCGTACAAAAAGAAATTGCTCAGGAACTCTCTTTAGAAAAATCAACCATCACCCGCTTCATCGATAAGATGGTTGAAGAAAATTATCTCTACAGAACCACTACGGCAGAAAGCTTAAGAGAGCAAGCCATTTATCCCACTGAAAAAGCGGTAGCCTTAAAAAGCAAACTGAATGACATTGGCAACCAGCTTTATAAAAAAATGCAAGCTTTGTTAGATGAAGATGAGTTGAAGTTAATGGTGAGTAAAATTAAAACCGCAGGGCAAAAGCTGTAGTTTTTTTACTTTTATTGTTGTATATACAACCTTATGGGAGAAAAGAATGCCATACGTCAATATAAAAATAACCGATGAACAGGTAACGCCTGAGCAGAAACGAGCGCTTATTGCAGGTGCAACCCAACTCTTGCAGAGCGTTTTAAACAAAAACCCCGCAACAACCTTTGTAATTATCGATGAAGTCAATACAGATAACTGGGGTGTTGCTGGCGAACAAGTGACACTTAGACGTTTACGCCAACAATAAGGAGAATGATTATGTCAGCTAATTTTTATGTAATATCTGCGATTGCGTTGGACATATTTATGATTGTGTATACCCTTTGGGTTTTATCACTCAATCAACAAGGAAAAATGCCTTGGAGTATCGGACTTGGCCTCTTACTGTGGTTGGTGGTTTTGCATCTCGGTCTCTCTAACCAGCTATTATTTTCTCCACAGATTTCAGGTGTTGCGTTTCTTTTCGTTATATTTGCGGGTGTTGGCTTGGTAGGAGCGCTATTATTTTCAATTAAACCTATCCGCACCCGCTTGCTTGAACTAACGCAGGAACAACTCTTATTGTTTCAGGGCATTCGTGTTTTTTTTGGCGCAGGGTTTTTAATGCAAGCTGCGCAGGGTCACATACCACTTGTGTTTGGTGTTATTGATGGTTGGACGCATATTACGGCAGGATTTTTAGGATTAGCAGCGGCGTTTACAGTCTCTAAAAATTTATATGGAAACTCGCGCGTTCTGTTCGCCAATCTTTTTGGCTTAGCCGATATTTTAATTGTGGCTTCCTCTATTGCACTTATTCTGCTTCCAGAGTTAACTCCGCATCACACCATGATGTACGCCGTCTTTTTACCGGCACCGCTCTGGTTATGGTTCCATTTAATATCCCTATGGAAACTAAACACCCAAGCTCGATTAGTTGCTGCCTAATCACGGGTCTACAATAACTACGCCGATGCAAATAAAAATGTAAATCTGCATTGGCTTACCGGCAGCCTTAACATAAACCTAGAAACTAGCTTCGGTATCCCTGCCTGGTAATTCCTAGTCTGCTCCGCTTTAAGCGGCGACAAAAAAAGCAACTATTAAGGGTGGGGTGCACTAATAATCCGAGTCATTTATGTAAATTAGCGTTAAGCCTTGCTCAACCGAATTGGAGTTTATCTATCCTTAAGAGGTCTTTATCGAAGGTAGCCCAATCACAAGAGAGCAATAATATGAAAGCACTCCAACACATAATCTCCGCGGCATTGCTGCTGTGCTTTGCACAGGCCAGCTTCGCCGCCGATGAGCACGCCGAAGCTTGGCAAAACTCCCAAGGTTGGTGGAACGCCACCGACATTCCCGCATTTGATAGCAGCAAAATCACGACCCAGTTGCCGCTGGTAAAAGTACAAGGCAATAAGTTTGTTGATGACAAAGGCAAGGTAGTGATTTTCCGCGGTGTGAATATTGCGGACCCTGACAAGCTGGAAAAGCAGGGGCATTTCAATCGCAAACTGTTTGAAACGATAAAAAGCTGGGGCGCTAATGTGGTTCGCGTTCCTGTTCACCCATCGGCTTGGCAGAAGCGCGGCAAGAAAGGTTATTTACCGCTGCTCGATCAGAGCATTCAATGGGCCAACGAGTTGGGTATGTATGTGATTGTCGATTGGCATTCCATCGGCAATTTGAAATCTGAAATGTACCAAACGCCAAGCTACTACACGACCAAACCAGAAACCTTTGATTTCTTCCGCACGGTTGCGGCGCGTTATAAATTTGTTAACGCCGTAGCCATGTACGAAATTTTTAACGAGCCGACGGTGTACGGTGGTCAGTTAGGTGTTTTGAGTTGGGCCGATTGGAAAGCCATTAACGAAGAAGCCATCACCATTATTCAAGCGCTCAACCCCAATGCGATTTCATTGGTTGCCGGTTTTAACTGGGCATACGATTTAACACCGGTTGCTACCGCGCCTATCGAAAAAGAAAACGTGGCTTACGTGAGCCACCCTTACCCCATGAAAGTGAAAGCGCCCTTTGAAAAAAATTGGGAACGCGATTGGGGTTATGTGGCGGATAAATATCCGGTCATCACCACCGAAATTGGTTACCAATTAGCGACCGATCGAGGCGCTCATATTCCTGTGATTGACGATGGCAGCTATGGCCCACGCATTACCGACTACATGGCGAGCAAAGGCATTAGTTGGACGGCTTGGTGCTTTGATCCTGATTGGTCACCGCAGCTGATTAGCGACTGGAATTTTACGCCGACTATGTCTGGCAAACATTTCCGTGACGTGATGCTGAAGGAAAACAAGCGTTAAGGTGAACGGCAAATAAATGAAATCCCGCTCCGGCGGGATTTTTTTCATGGGCTGAATCTATTTTTTTGAAAGGTGCATCTAATCAAGAGTTATACAGACTCAACCACTCACTTAAGGAGCTAATGTGAACAAATTCATCAATAGATATTACCTTGGATTACTAACAAGTGTTTTTGCAGTTTTTTTAGCGGGCTGCGCTAGCAATACGGGCGAGAGCAACCCTGGAGAGGTAAACCAAAAACCTGCCGCTACCACAAGTTCAGTCACAGCACCCGCCAACTTACAAGGTACTGCGCTTGCATTTGACATCAACAAAACTGAACTGATTAGCGGACCAGAACAAGGTTTACAGCAAGACGGAACCTTAAAAAATTATTTTTTTGCCAAACATGTATTTAGCGATGGTCGGGATTACAACGGTTCTTCTTGGGGCTCCGAATACCAATACACCACCCGTGGCAACCAAGCTGAGATTATGCAGCTCATCAAAATTCCAACCAAAGACGCCACCATAGAAGTTACAGTAAAAACACAGCTCACTTATTTAACGACAACTACCGGCACCTTTGAAATCGATGTAACTCAAACCCACAGTCTTGCCGGTACGGTTCATTTTAAACACGGCGGAAATTTTCACCCCATCGACAACAATTTGGAGATGATGGCAAAGGGACTAAATCACTCCAACATGGATTTTGTTTTCCAAAACATTAGCGCGAACGAAAATAAAATCGATATAAAACCAGGTGCAAAAATTACCATGGTGTTTAGCGATCCGCATGTGGCTAAGTTCACGCTCAATGGCAAGGAATACCAATCTACCGATTATCAACTCATTCCAGTCGATACATTTAACAAACGCATTCAAGGTACTTTTACAGACGGTGCGCCCTTCGATATTAAATTACATTTCAATGAATTTTATACTGGCCAATTTGAAGTGAACGTGGGGAATAATAGTTTTACAGCCAACGGCACTTTTACGAGCTCGCGCTGGATACCCGTCGCCGACTACAAAATTGAAGGTACTTTTACGGATGGTTTGAAGTATGCATCCAAGTACACCAAAATTGAGTATCCCTACTCTGTTTATTTACCGCCGAATTACAAAAACTCCGGGAAGAAATATCCGGTACTTTATTTAACCGATGGTCAATGGGTAAAAGAATTTCACAAAGCGGTAGAAGCTCACCATAAAGAATTTATTGTTGTGGCTATAGAGCAGGGTCAAGAAGATCGCCGCGCTACGGATTACCAGTTGCCGGGTGCCAAAAACTATATTCGCTTTTTGAAAGAGGAAATTATTCCGCATATTGAAAAACAATATCGCACCAACAATAACCGCCTCTTTTGGGGTGCATCGCTGGGTGGAACCTTGGGCGAGATTTTGTTAAGCCAAGAAACAAGTGCAACACCTTATTTCCGCACTTACGGTTTGAGCGATGGCGCTTTTTGGGCAAACTCGCCAGAAATACAACAAAAAGTAAAAGCGAGTTTGGCGCAACAAAAAGCGGAGAAAATTTCTATTTTCACGTCTGGTACGCGCCAAGGAAACTATATGCCCAACCTAAATTTTGTGAAGCGTTTGCAAGCGCTCAATAATAGCTCTTTAGATATACGCAATATCGAGCTCAAAGAAACGCATAACGAAATGGCTACACCTACTTTTGAACATTACATTGATTCCATGCAGTAAAGCTTCGTCACCCTGTGTAACCCTGGGGCTCTGGTGAGCCCCTTTTTTATTTCACATCATTCTTCTTTCTTTTTCCATTGAGCATCCATCCTATCGGCGTCCAACGAACGAGCAGGAAATAGCTGGCGAGTCCGATAATCAAGGTTAATCCCAAAGCAATGCCTAACTTGGCGAAGAGATTCCAACTTTTATCCATAAGTTGATATTGAATAGCGAACAACAAGGGCACGTGAATAATATAAATCCAGTAAGAACTGTCTGACGAGATTCGCATAAAAGGGTTGTGGGTATTCAAGTAGGTTTTACCCAATACCAAACACACCAAGGTCATGGCAATTGCAATAAAAGATTCGCACGCAGTAATGATTATTTTTTTCCACATCTCTACAGGTGCAGGCACCACGGATACTTCTTTTGGAATCAGCCAATAAAATAATGCGTACAAGGCAATACTGAGTACCAACATGAGCATCCAATGCGGTTGGAATTTATCGATAAAATCAGGTTCGCTGTAAACCCAATAACCCACCATAAAAAACAAACCAAAAAATCTAAATGACCACAGTTGCGGCAAAAAGCTATCTGGCGCCGGAAAAGGTGCGCTTTGTGAAATTAACGCAGGAAAAACTAACAACGAAAGCGCAAGAATAAATATCCATGGGCTTAACTGCGAAAAGAAATTTCGAACACGCAAGCCATCAAACAAATAAAACACCCAGGTTAAGATATAGAAAAACACCAGATTATATAAAAACCATAAATGCATAGTGGTGGGTGGCGGTGGCGGAGAGCCGGGGTTGGCCATAGCATATGCCACCATGCTCAAGACTGCGGATTTATGCTCTACACTGCCAGCCGCATGCAACAAACTTGAAATAACTGCCCACATACAGAGCGGAAGAAAAATAACGAGCGGCAAAAGAATTCGCAAGGCTCGGTTTTTCAGTAGGCCACCAATGCCCCGTTTATTAACTATCAATGCTGCAAAGAAGCCAGCAATCAAAAAGAAAAGCGGCATGCGAAATACATGCGGAAACCACGCGAGCATATCTACGATAGATGATCGCTCAGCATTTGCCGATGGCCATATATTTTGTAGCATGATGCTATGAGCCAAACTCGCGTGGAATACCACGCCTGCCATCATGGCTAGCGCACGTAGGTTATCCATAAAATATAAGCGCTTACCTAGAGCTGATATATCTTGTTGTGCAACTTGCGGGCGAGCGTCATCCGTGGAGTTCACAAGACCACCTTATAATAAAAATGTAGGAAGGTGACGTTTAATTTTTAGCTTAAACGTCCGTGAAGATCAGTAGAACGATTTCTTTCGCGCGTGACAGTAAAAGGAAGCGAATAAGACGGCAAAAATACCCACTATAGCCAACAATAATATTTTTATCGGCAGCCCGGTCCATACAATATCCGGCGTATTAATATGAGTGTAGATTTCAGGAGTACGAACTAAAAAATAGAGTTCCGGATTTAACAAGCAGTTAAGTCCAATCATAACGGCAAGTACTGAACCCTCGTTTTCCCATGCCATGCCTGCACTCCATGTAATACAGTGATTCAGTAACACTAGCACCGAGACAATTACAGCAAATGGAATTAGGCCATCAGGTAAGGCAGTTAACCAAACGACTAGCACGACAGACAATGTAATGAGAATCCAGGGGATTAAATAGGTCGTCATGGTTGAAAGTAACTTGGCCATGGCATAATCAGCAGGGGATACGGGGAGACTCATCACAAACGACATAGTTTGTTCTTTTCGCTCACTAATTAGCGTAGTGCTAATTTGGTGATTCCCTAAACCCACAACCATACTGATAAACAAAACAGCACCCATATAAAATTGCCATTCGCCTAAGCTAATGATGCTCAAACTTAAAATAATTCCAGCAACATAAACAGCAATGAGTTTTCTCATCAAGTAGAGATCTTTGTAAACCAGTTTCTTGATCACAGGGAAATTAAATGTCATGGACGGCTCCACTCTATTGGCATGACTAATTGCGAGATTCATAAGCTTGTATCTCCCTAACGCTGGCAATAAATATTTGTTCAAGTGACATGCGATCCACCTGAGTTACGCTTAAGCCTTTAACCGCAAGTGAAGTCAAAATAGAATCATCATAATTTTTTACTTTGAGTTCATGTATAGAACCATTGCTCTTGATGCCAGCAACATTTTCAAGTTTGAAATCATCCGCCAGATTGCCTGTGCACATCACTCTGCGCCAACCTTCGATATAAGTTTCCTTGTCTTGCGACGCGAGCGTTTTGCCTTTGTGCAAAAAGGTAATTGAATCGGATAGCTGTTCTACGTCCTGGGTCGTGTGCGACGAGAACAGCACGCTGCGATTTTCGTCGCGCAGAATTTCCGCCAGTTCACTTAAAACTTCGTAACGTGCTACCGGATCTAAACCCGTGGTGGGCTCATCCAAAATGACCAGGCGCGGGCGGCGCGCTAGCAACAAAATCAAACAGGCTTTAACGCGCTGACCGTGCGAATAACCCAACACTTTTTGATCTGGGTTGATGTCGAATTTTTTAATCAAGTGTTCTGCGTACACCTGATCCCATGAGGGAAAAATCGATTGGATAAACTGCATATGCCAACGCAAATTTTGTGTGCGGTACAAGCGCATATCTTCTGCGGTGTAACCAATATCTTTTTTCGCCAGTACTTGGTGTTGTGGCAGGCGATAACCCAACACATCCACGGTGCCTGAATCCGGTTTTATCAAACCCAAGAGCAAACGCAATGCAGTGGACTTACCGGCACCATTCACACCCACTAACCCCATGATTTGCCCGGTGGGCAAGCTAAGGTTGAAGTTATCCAGATAAAACTCCGGGTAGCGCTTGCAAACCTGATTAAATTCGATGGCGTTTTGCATGATTACCTCAATGCTATAGCTAATTTCGAGTGGGGCTTTGGTCGTCCAACGCCGCCCTCACCAAATCCAAAATGTCGGTTGGCGGAATGCCCTGCTCAAGCAAACTGGCAACAAAGCTATTAGCCAGTTTGCGGATTTCGTCCTGCTCCAAGCGACGCCCAAGTTCCGGTGCATCCGCCACAAAGGAACCACGGCCGGCCTGCGTCACTATCACGCCCTCGGCTTCCAACTCGGCGTAGGCGCGTTTGACCGTAATCACACTCACTTTGGTCAAAGCGCTCAGTTCCCGAATCGAAGGCAAGGCTTGACCCGCAGGCCAATCGCCAGCCCGAACCTTTTGTTTAATTTGCTCCATGATTTGCAAGTACATGGGGCGACTATCGTTTTGCGAGAGAAACAACTCGTCAGTCACGCACACCTCAATCTGTATATATACGATATGCACAGTATATACAGATATATACAGTTGGCAAGTGTGTATATGGGGAAATTTTGTTTGAGTTGATAAACCCCCTCCCAACCTCCCCCTTGGAAAGGGGGAGGAGCCAAGTCCCCTCCTCTTTTCAAGGGGAGGGTTAGGGTGGGGTTCACCGTCTTGAGCAGGGTTAAAGGCCGTCGTCGTCGCACACCTTTGTGGTATGATGCCGCCCAAATTTTTTTCATCTCTTCATTTTTTTACTTTCCCATTCCAGCGTGCCGGTTATCCCCAGCCCTGCGAATCATTACTTCCGAGGTTGCCATGAGCAGAACGTCCTTAGACAAAAGCAAGATCAAGTTTTTATTACTGGAAGGCGTGCACCAATCCGCCGTGCAAGTCCTGAACGATCAGGGTTACACCAACATTGAATACCTCAAAACTGCTTTGGACGAAGACGCGCTCATTGAAAAAATTCAGGATGCCCATTTCGTAGGTCTACGCTCACGCACGCAACTCACTCGTCGCGTATTTGAAAACGCACCCAAATTAGTTGCTGCTGGTTGCTTCTGCATTGGTACCAACCAAGTGGATTTGAAAGCGGCGCAAGAACACGGCGTTGCCGTTTTCAACGCGCCCTACTCCAACACACGTTCAGTTGCTGAGTTGGTCATTGCGGAAGCGATTTTGTTGTTGCGCAATGTTCCGCAAAAAAATGCGATTTGCCATCGCGGCGGCTGGGATAAATCGGCGGTAGGTTCTTACGAAATTCGCGGCAAAACTTTAGGTTTGATTGGTTATGGCTCTATCGGCAGCCAAACCTCTGTACTCGCTGAATCCTTGGGTATGAACGTTCGGTTTTACGACACCATTACCAAATTGCCATTAGGCAACGCTCACCAAATTCGCGAGCTGGACGAGCTACTGGCGACCTCAGACATCATCAGCTTGCACGTTCCTGAAACCGCTTCAACGCAAAATATGATTGGCGCACGCGAAATTGGTTTGATGAAAAAGGGCGCGATCTTGATTAACGCATCACGCGGTACGGTGGTGGATATTGATGCGCTCGCGGCGGCGATTAAATCAGGCAACTTGTCAGGCGCAGCCATTGACGTATTCCCCGAAGAACCAAAAGCGAACGACGACGAATTCGTATCGCCATTGCGTGGTTTAGACAATGTGATTTTGACTCCGCACATTGGCGGTTCAACCATGGAAGCCCAAGCGAACATTGGCATTGAAGTGGCAGAAAAGCTGATCAAGTACTCCGACAACGGCACCACCATCAGCTCAGTAAACTTCCCCGAAGTTGCTTTGCCCGGCCACCCAGACGCACACCGCTTGCTGCACGTGCACGCCAACGTTCCGGGTATTCTGTCGAAGATCAACAACATCTTCTCCGACCGCCACATCAACATTGCATCGCAATACCTGCAAACCAACGACAAAGTTGGCTACGTGGTAGTGGACATCAACTCACCTTACGATGAAGTTGCTTTAGAACAATTGAAGAACATTGAAGGCACCATTCGCTGCCGCGTGTTGTTTTAATTTTTTATTACTTCTTAAACAAAAAAGCCGCTGTAATATTTACAGCGGCTTTTTTGTTTATAACAACTGATGCACACCAATAATCACATAAGGTTTTTCGCCTTCTTTAAGTTGAGGAACCTCAAGCGTTCCTAAAAAGATGGCGTGATTAAGATAAGCATAGCGGCTATCACTCGGTGCCTCCAATTCCAACACCGAACGCATATAAGGCGCGCCCTTTTTATACGTTGAGAGCGAATAGAGCGCGCGATTAATCACTTGAATCAAAACACCGTCGTTGGTTTTCAACATATAACGCGCGGTAAACTCCGTATCGCCATCTGCACGCGTCACCTGAAAATCGGCGCCGCCTTGCAATACAGTTCCCTCAATATCCGCGCCTTTAAATGTACCGCCTGTAATGGGGATCATTCTGCGTGTGCCGTATTTCGTTTTACCTAACTCAACGCCTTCGCCAATCAATACCTTGGCATCCCAAATATGTTTGGTCTTAAAAATTTGCTCCGTATTAGAAACAGCATTTTTTGTATCCACCGATTTGGTATCTGCAGCCCACGCACAGTTAGCAGCGGCAGCCATCATCAAACATACAATTATTTTCTTCATTCGAAATTACTCAGTTACGCATGCAAAACTTGCTGCAGATTCGATATCGCCAGATTTATAAGTTGCAACGCTCGGCCACGGACACAAAGGTCTTGAGCGGGTTTTGCTCCAAGTGGCGGGAAGCGATTTATTCTCGGGATTTACCTTCGCCAAAATGCTATTCGGCGCTTGGCCTTTTTCAACCCAGTTCACCAATGCGCCAAGTCCATCGAACTGATCCGTCGCTGGTCCACCATTACAATGATTCATGCCCGGTACCACAAACAATCGTGAAAAGTCTTGCGCCTTGCCACCATAATTTTTATTTAATCGTTCATACCAATCCACAATATCGACGGTTGAAAATACCGGGTCGCTTTGGCCTTGGTAAATAATCAGCTTGCCTTTGTGTTTATAAAAAGTCTTTAAATAAGGGTTTTCTACATCGGGAGGCGTCATAAATTCCATCGCCGATTTTTTGAATTCGCCTTGGGTTGCGTAAATTTTTGATGCATCGCGATCAAAATCAAATGCGCTTAAAAACTGCAACAATTTATCCGGCGAACCTTCAACTTCGGTTGCGGGTGTTGTGAACACATAGGCAAGCGACCCCGCACCCATTACCGCAATTAAGGGATTGTTATTCCACGGTGGAATTGGGCTTTCAAATTTCCAAAAGCGCCAACCTTCATCTGCAATGCCGGTGTCGTACCACCAGTGATTGTAAAGTTGTTTGCCTTTATTATTGTGAGGGCCGCTCATTAAGCGCGCGAAGGATTTGGTTTGTAATTCGCTCAAGCAGCTCGCATTCTTTTCACCGGTGCAACGCAAACTATTTATATCAAACGCTTTTTGACATTGACGAATGTTGTTCACCAAGCCGTCATTCGCACCATCGAGCCCATCACAGGCTTCTATGATTTTGTCAGCCATCAGCTTCATGTCAGCACGGCTAAACGCGTTATGCAGTTTAGGGTCAACTTGTTGCGTGCTTTGCACATCCCACGCATGTTGCACTGCCGCTTTCGGCAAATTAAAACCGGGAGCGCCCACTAAGATGCCATCAAATTGATCGCCATAGCGACTTGCCGCAACCATACCGTGACGACCACCGTTAGAACATCCTGAGATGTATGAGTATTCGGCTTCTTTGGTGTAAAACGTTTTAATAATTTCATGGGCTATAGGCGTCATGGTCGCTGTGGTTTTGTAACCATAGTCTTCGCGCGCCTGCGGATCTAAACCAAAACGATTACCCGCCGCTAAACCATATTGTTGATTTTCTGCTGCGCTGCCATCGTGACCGGCATTGGTGCTCAAGACTGCAAAACCCCGTGCTCGAGCTGAGCGACCTTCATAAACATCACCTTCAGCAGGAACTACCGCGCCGTCATTGCCGCCATTCATTTGGTAAACAAAACGCCCGTTCCAGTTCAGAGGCAAGCGCATTTCAAACCCTATGGCGTAATGTTTTCCGTCAATACCTATACGCGAATTAACATTACCCGTAATTTGGCAAAAGGCTTCAGCTTCATTGAGCTTGGCACTTTGAAGATCAAGCTTCATAGTTGCCGGAAATTTGTGTTGCAGCAAATCTGTACAAGCAGAATCCGCAACTGGACTTGCCTGCGAAGTGGAAACGGCAAGCAGAGCTCCCGCAAAAATCGCTTTTCGCCTAATGAGATGCTTTAAACAAGGAAATGAAAAATGATGCACGTGGTTGACTCCTTTTTAATTTTATTAGGTTTGAATTTGAAATAATCTGAGTAAAAAATGCTGATTACAATTGTTCTTACCCAAAACAAAAACCGCTGCATTGGGCAGCGGTTTGTATGAATCATAAACTATTTGTTAGATAATGCTTTGCTTTCTTTATGTGCCTTCCAAGCTTCATAAAAAATCGGCAATACTGACACAACTAAAATACCGAAAATCAATAAAGTGAAGTTTTTACGTACGCTAGGAATATTGCCAAAGTGATAACCGGCGTATAGGAAAATTCCCACCCATAAAAGCGCGCCCACAATATTGTAGGCGATAAATTTGGGATACTTCATTCCACTCATACCCGCGACAAAAGGTGCAAAGGTACGAATGATAGGAATAAAGCGCGTCATAATAATGGCAACGCCACCGTGCTTATCGTAAAAATTACGTGCACGATTTAAATAGTCTTGACGAAATATTTTTGAATCTGGGTTACGGAATAATCGCTCGCCAAAAAAGCGCCCTATAGTGTAGTTAACAATGTTACCAAGCACAGCAGCGGCTATGACTATGCCAGCCATGATGTTGACATCAAGCCCACTGTTTGCACTTATAGCAACCAGCGCTCCGGTGGCAAACAACAATGAATCACCCGGCAAGAATGGTGTTACCACCAAGCCCGTTTCACAAAAAATAATCAAAAATAAAATCCCATATATCCATAAACCGTATTGCGCAAAGAGCTCTGAGAGATGCACATCTATATGCAATATAAAATCGATAATTAAATGAATAAATTCCACAAAAAATCCTTAATGATTAAGAGTTGAAGAAATAGTTTTCAATGGCTGCAAAAACCTGATCGCGATACTCAGGGCTTTCATTAACAAGTTGGTGACCCGCGTCTTTTACGTAGACCATCTTTGCTTGCGACAATTTTTGTTGAAGCAGCGGCAGATTGTATTGCCAATCTACCGTCATATCAGCCGTGCCCTGCACTATCAAACAATTATTTTGTATCGAAGGAAGCTTGAGTAAAGTTTGATGCCAAGTCTTCATAGCGCCAACCCAACTTAGCGGCAAGGTACGTGCTTGCAAGGGATCTTGCTCTTTCAGAAAGCGATTAAATTCCTGATCGTGAGAGCTTTGGCTAAAGGTGCGCGGAATTTGCCGCAAAAAATGTCGTAACACGGCGTAAACCACGCTGCCCATTTGCAAGCCACGCCAACCTCTCGGTAAAACCAAAGGACTACAAAACGCGATCTTTGCAAATTGTTCCAGTGCGTTTCGTGTTGCCGCATAACGCCATAAATAGTTCATAAGAACTGCGCAGCCTGTGCTTTGCCCCAAAGCATACACAGGCTTTTGCAAAAAACCCGAACTTTGTTGCAAAACTTCAGCAAGTACATCCGCATATTGATCAAACGAATCAATAGCCGCAGGCTCGCCGCTACTTAATCCATGGCCAGGAAGATCAAACGCAATTACTGCAAGATTATGTTGAAGCGCAAAGCGAATGGGATGATCAAACACACCGACATGATCGTAGTAACCATGCACAACAACTAAAGTTCCACTCGCATTTTGTGGCGACCAATAATGTGCAGCAATGTTGAATCCCGCCGCATCAATGGAGCCAAAGCCGTGAACAAGTTGCGGAAATTCTTTGGCAAAATTAATACTGTATTCATCAAGATAGGTTTGTACGAGCTTTGATTGCAACCAACCGCTATCACTACCCTGCGCACTAAAGCTCAAGGGCGGCAATTGTTGTGCGAGTGTTTGTAACTCGGAGTGGGTGAGCATGGTGGATTAAGGTCTGAGTGATATTAAAGCGGAAAGTATCGCAGATCAGCGAAAGTCTCAATTTAATTTTACTCTGACGCCCGTTGTTTCTTGACGACAGGGCGCCAGAAGAATCCGGTTTGCACCGCGTTGCGGTTAACCCGGTTTACGGGGCTAGAATAACTCCTATCCCTGATGCAGGTATTTATAAATAGCAAACCCTACTACCATTAACACGGTAACAGCTCCTTCCAAGCAAAAAAGAAATCCCATTATATTTTTCGATTTTTTAGCTTTTTCATCTTCCATACGAACTCCAACTGTCAAAACGGCCAAAACTGCGTTGGTAAATTTCCCTTGCGCAAAATCGCTGCAATATCCATTGTAAGTGCAACACCCGCATGAACTAACACACCACCCCAAATTGAGCGTGAGCGTAGGGCAAGTATGCCTAAAAACAATCCAAATAAAATTGCGCCTGTGGCTTCTAACCACAGCTTTGGAAAGTGAATCATTAAATAGGGAACGCACATTACCCCAATGGCGTTTGCACCAATGGCGGGGCGCAGTGCGTTGAGCATGAAGCCGCGGAAGAAAAATTCCAAACACACAAATTGGGTGAGATATAGAAATTCCCACGCGAGTAAATCGGCCCAACTTCTGCTCGCCTGAGAATAAAATGGGTAATGATTTACAAAATCTTTGCCCAAGCTCACGCAATAAATAAACACCAAAATAGGGCTTAGTAATAGTAGATAGCCTCGCCAATGCTGCGGTGCGGAATTTATTTGCCAGCCATAATCGCGAATGCGTGCTTTAAATCCATAGCGAATCAATAGCATCGGTAAAAGCACGTAGCCGATTGCCAGCACGCTTGTCCACCAAAGGGAACCGCATAACTCCCAAATACCCGCGTTGAGCAATGGTTCTATGTAAAAATTAGTCGGCAAGTTTTTCCATTGCGCGAGAGTTTGTAGAAGGTAACGCAAGTTATCGGAAAATTTTCCGTAGTGCATGAGTAACAAGCACACAGATACGCAGGCAAGTACAGAAAATACACGACGTAAGGCTTGTGGGCGATTCATGGTGTAGGATGGCGCTTCTGCATCTATTTCGTCGAGCGCGGTTAAAATATTTTTAGGGTGAAGTTTAGTGAGCATTATTATTCTCTTGAGTCGGCACTGCATTTAAACGGCAGATAGGTTTTTGCATCTTGCATATAGAGCTCTACCGATGCTTTTTCTGATTGAAGAAATTTTTCGATCGCATTGTGAAAATCAGGCTGTACTAAATAATGGTTCGAATAGGTGCGTATGGGTTCAAAGCCGCGCTGAATTTTATGTTCGCCTTGTGCGCCACCATCAAAGCGTTCTAATCCGTGTTTTATTGCGTAGTCAATGCCTTGGTAATAGCAGGTTTCGAAATGCAAAAAATCGTATTCCGCCAAACACCCCCAGTAGCGTCCGTAAATTGTTTTGCGGTCGATAAAAAATAATGCAGCGGCAATAGGTTCATCCGCTTTGTGCGCCACAATCATCAAGCAATATTCTGCAAAGGTCTGGCGAAGTAAATTAAAAAATTCTTCGGTCAAATAACCTGTATGCCCGCTGCGTTTTAAATAAGTGTTGCAGTAAAACTGGTAGAACAATTGCCAATCTTCAGCGCGAATCTCATTCGCTCGTAATGCAGAAAAACGAATACCCTGCTCTGCCACAGTACGCCGCTCTTTGTTAATGCTTTTGCGTTTGCGCGATGTCATAGTAGCTACAAAATCTTCCCAAGTTTTATAGCCGCGATTAAACCAGTGAAATTGGGTGCCCAAGCGTTGAGGAATTTGTTGTGAAATTAACTGTTCTGAAGAATCAGCTAAAGGAAATAAACAATGCCAGCTGGATGCACCCAGTTTGTGAAGATGCTGCTTAATTTCTTCGATAATCACCGGCAACAATTGCGCTTGATCCACACTCGGGCTTAACAACAAACGTGTACCTGCGCAGGGTGTGAACGGAATTGCGCTAATGAGTTTGGGGTAATAGTTCAAACCGTGGCGTTTATAGGCATCTGCCCAGCTCCAATCAAATACGTATTCGCCGTAGGAGTGCGTTTTTAGGTAGAGTGGCATAGCGGCCAGTAATTCATCGCCCTCGTAAACCACCAAATGCTGCGTTTGCCAGCCCGTTCCATCACCGATACTGCCGCTAGCCTCCAACGCGTGCAGGAATTCATGGCGGCAAAAGGGGTAAAACGGCCCGCAGAGCGCATTCCACTGCGCTGCAGGAGCTTGGGTCAGGCTGGTTAAGAAGCGAATTTGCATGGGGGGATTCTAGCGGAATTATTCCCCCCCGAGGTTATCGGGCGACTAAAGGCGCGTACTTAACCCGACCACAAAGCTGTTTTTACTGCTCAGCTGATTGCCGTTAACCTCTTGATTCAGGCGGTGGTGAAGAAAGCCGTAGAGCTGGATTTCTTGCGTCAGCTCATAGCTCAGGCCGGGGCTCAATAGCAGCGCTGAGCCGCCGCTGTCTTCGGGCTCTGCCTCTGCGCCACTGTCGCGGCTGCGATGGTTGTAGTTAAGTTGCGTCATCAAATGCAGGTGGGGCGTGACCGTGTGCCTTAGGCCTAGATCGAGCGAAAGTTGCTGGCCGGGGCGAAACCCATCGCGTTCGTTTAGCGGTGTCAGCAGCTGAGTTTGTGCAAACCATTGGCTCTTATAGCTCGGCAACTGCTGGCGAAAATAGGCACCGACTATAGCGTCTGTTGTGCCCGTGCCAGGTTGTAAGCTGCGCTCGGCCAATTTGCCTTGGCGGTTGGCTACGTCAAACTCACCGGTCGGTAATTTTAGACCGAGGGTCAGGCCAAAGGCTTCTTGCAAACGAAGCGCTGAGGAGAGCTGCATACGGCCAGCAATCCGAATGTCGCCAACGCGGGTAAAATCCCACGTCTGGGCATCTAATTGGTTGGGGTTATGGTGATTCTTGTGAAAATGCGTGTGATCGCGGGACACCAAAGGCGCAGCCACGCTTAAACCATAGGTATCATTAAAGGTGTAGTCGTATGCGGCAAGTAGATTTTGATTCAGCGTGCCGTGCTCCTGATGATGCGCCAGTGCTGGGTCTTCGGCATCATCCCCGCTCAACACCTGGTCTTGATCGATATATTCGTAACGCAAATCCAGCCGGCTGCCGGCTTGTGTCCATACGCCTTGCGCACTCCAGTCGGTGTTCAAGGTGCAAGAGGCGGCTCCACAACTCGCAAACAGGGGCATGGTACTAACACTCATAGCAGCTACAGCTATGCCTAAGATTGGCTTTAAACTTCGGTTCAACATGATCTTCCTCAACAAAAAAAACGGGCGGTAGTTTACCACCAATGTGGGTTTCTTATTGGGATGGAAACTGCCCCAAAAACTCGTACCCTTGGAATGACATTTACCGGATCGAGACAAGTCCTGTCTTGCAAAATCCACCGTTAAACGCCGGGCCACGGAATAAAGATAAGGTGGTCATTGTCATAGGCTCTGCAGTAGAATCAGCGCTCCTTAGGTCATTCTGGATTTTCAATGCCAAGCGCAGAACCCGACCCTGAATGTCAGAGTCATCGAAAAAATTGCTTTACCTCGCTCCATACCCGTCAGCCCACAGCTTCTAATTCGATGGTGAGGTGCTAGCGGTGGAATGGATTTTTGACCCCACGGCCTGGTTAGGCTTGCTCACCCTTATCGTGCTGGAGATTGTTCTCGGCATAGATAACCTTATTTTCGTTGCCGTACTCGCCAACAAACTGCCCAAACACCAGCGCGACCGCGCGCGCATGGTGGGTTTAACCCTCGCCCTCTTGTTGCGATTGGTGTTGCTGGCCGGTATTTCCTGGATGGCGAGCCTAACGGCCACTTTGTTTACGGTGTTTGGCCAAGACCTATCAGGTCGCGATCTTATCCTTATCTTCGGCGGTCTATTCCTCTTATTTAAAGCGACGATCGAATTGCACGAGCGTGTTGAAGGCAAGGTGAATACGCAGCGTGGTCCGCGTGTCCATGCAGCTTTCTGGGCGGTAATTGCGCAGATCGTTGTGCTCGATGCAGTCTTCTCGCTAGATGCCGTTATCACGGCGATCGGTGTAACCAACCACCTCCCGGTGATGATGATCGCGGTTATTATCGCAATGGGTACGATGATTATCGCCAGTAAAGCACTTACCGATTTCGTCAACAAACATCCCACAGTCGTTATGCTCTGCTTGGGTTTCCTGTTGATGATTGGCTTTAGCCTAGTCGCCGAAGGCGCGGGAATCCATATCCCCAAAGGCTACCTCTATGGTGCCATCGCCTTCTCGGTCTTGATCGAATTCTTCAACCAATTGGCGCGCTCCAACCGCACACGCCACTTGATTGGCGAGCGCCCCTTGCGCGACCGCACCGCCGAAGCCGTATTGAAACTTTTGGGCGGCCGCAGCGATGCTGATGAAGTGGGCGACGACATAGTGGCTATGGCGAATCCGCAAGGCGAAGAGCTGGTTTTTGAAAACAGTGAACGCCAAATGATTCGCTCGGTATTGCAACTCACCGACCGCCCTGTGCAGTCGCTGATGACACCACGCCCCGACATCATTTGGGTGGATGTAAACGCAACGCCGGAAGAATTGCTCACCGTTTTAAAAACGACACCGCAAACGCGTTTGCTGGTTGCGCGCGATGAATTGGACAATTTGCACGGCGTAGTACAAAGTCGCGACTTGCTCGCGGCGGCGCTGAGTAATCAACCCCTTGATCTCGCCGCGCTCGCTGTTGAACCTTTGGCCGTACCCGAAGGTACCAGCGCACTGAACGTATTGGAAATGTTGCGCCAGCAAGCAGTGCCCTTGGCGATTGTGATCGACGAATACGGCAGTATAAAAGGCGTGGTGACCACCAGCGATTTATTGGCGGCTATTGCTGGCGAACTGGCAGATACAAACGAAGCGCCTTTAGTGGTTGAACAAGAGGACGGTTGGTTATTGGATGCCAGCTTGTCGCTTGAACAACTCGAAGAAGTACTGGATACCAAACTCGAGCGTGAAGAAGGCGATTACTTCACTCTCGCGGGTTTGCTACTGGAGCAATTGCAGCATATTCCCGTCGTTGGCGAAACCATTAGCATTTCCGGATTCAACTTTGAAATAAAACAAATGGAAGGGCGTCGCATCCTTCAGGTGTGGGTACAAAAAAATCCTGAGCGCAGCGACCAAGACATTTTTTAATTGTTCATTAACCGCAAAAAAAAGCCCGTCACTTAGACGGGCTTTTTTTATTGCGGCTTACTTTTTTCTTTACCGCTTGCACTAACGAAGGCCTCTTTTCACCGCGTTTTTCATCTTCGTAGGCATCCAAAAATTCAAAAATAACTGAGCCAGGCAAACGGTTGCAGTTACTTAAAATAACCATACCGATTTGCAGCTCCGGGTTAAACACCATTTCAGAGCGCGAACCAAATACATAACCGCCATGATGCAAAAAGTTTTTGTCGCCGCGGTAATCAAAAGTTCTAAAGCCCATGGCGTAATAAGTATCTGTTACACCTTCACGTGCGCCATAGTGTGATTGTGCTGGTGTATTTTTTGTTGTCTTAGCGTGCACAGCCTGCAGAGTGGCCGGCGATAAAACTTCCGGGTTATGACCCATATGCGCCAAGATCCAGCGCGCCATATCATTCACGCTCGCGTTGCCGCCCGCAGCAGGATTCAAACGATAATAATTTTGCGTAATTTCTTTGGTGTACCATTTTCCGTTGCCAGCAACTTCATGGGGTAAGGCGTAATTTTTTGTTGCTAATAATCCTTCCAAACCAATTGATGCCGAGCGCATACCTAAAGGTGTAAATATTTTTTCTTTTACATATTGCTCATAAGGTTTGCCGGTTTTTTTCTGCACTATGCTGGCTAGCAAACTCATAGTCACGTTTTGGTAGCTATAGCATTTGCCCGGTGGGCATACGAAGTTAACCGCTTTAAATTTTTCCAACACCGCCTCGTAAGGCAAACCTTCTTCAATAAAGTTATCGCCGGCGTGTGTTGGCAAACCCGTTGATTGCGACATGATATTGCGCAAGGTCAATTGATTACCGTAGCGCGGATTGCTGAACTCTACATTCGGTAAAACCGAAGTAATGGGCGTGTCCCACGAAATAAGACCATCATTTACCAATACACCCGCAGTGGTACCCGCAATAGTTTTTGATACAGATGCCAAGCGAAAGGCAGTATCTGTATCAATAGGGTCTTTGGTTCCCACCTTTTTTACGCCGTAAGCTTGCATAACTTTTACTTTGCCGTCCGCAATGACTGCAAACGCGAGGCCGGGTACACGCGGAACTAATTTTGTCTCTACGTATTCTTTAAATTCCTGAACAAAACGTTCGCGCGGTCCACCAACGGGTAAGGCTGTACTTTTGACGACTGATGCAGACGAGGCTGTCGCTGAAACAGGTGCATCTTCATTTGTTAATTCACCGCCGCCCGAAAAATCTTCGTCGTCCAAAGTACCTTCGGTTAATTCATTTCCTTGCGATAAGTCGGCGGCGGCCAAGCCCGCAGCTGCTACAGGTGCAATCGCCATTTTGGTTGCCGTAGAAACTTTCGGCGTGTTTTCAACTGGCTTCGCGGGGGCTAGGAGTGTTGGTGCCGCTTTTTCAAGTTCTGGCTTTGTGTCTTGTGCGGTGTTTTTTTTTACGCTTGCCGTTGTAGTGGCTTTAGCAGCTGTTGTTGGTTTTGTAGTCGCTTTTGCGGCTGTGGTTTTTGTGGCTGTAGATTTTTTCTCAACGACTTTTTTATCCGCTTTGGTCGTTGCCTTTTCTGTCTTTTTAACAACAGCTTTTGCAGGCGTTTCGGTTTTTACCGTTTTGCTAGTGGTTTGTGTAGTCGTTTTGGTTGCGGATTTTTTGGGTGTGTCTGGCGGTGTGGTAGAAGCTTCTTCAATTGGGCGAATCACCGGCTGCGGAGCTTTGTACACAGGTGCAGCTGGTGCACTGCTGCTCGCTGCGGCGCGTTCTGCTTGAATGGGAACCGGGTAGGAAATTTGTTTATCAGTTTGTGCGCTTGCCGGATTTGCTGCCATCAACAGCCACAGGACGAGAGAGCTTGCCCATGAACATGCTCGGGAATTTGCCTTTTTCGGTGAAGCAATGTCTTTCAATATTTTCATAACGTCTTATGCACAACCATCGGCAAAGAACGCTGAATAAAATTCGCAAAAATTCAGATAGCTCGTGCAGTCTTAATTAAAGAAAACCTTTGCGCGACATCGGCATCGCGCAAAGGTTTTTCTCGATTGAACTAGCTGAATATTTTTAAAGCTTACAGCGTTTTAATGTATTCAATTAAATCCCAACGCTCCTGCTCTGTTAATTTTTCCTTGCCATCTTTACCGGTGCCGTATTCATGGCCGGTATTGTGATTGCCGAGCGGTTCAACAATGAAGCGCCGTTTATCTTTAGGATCAGTTATATCGCAACCCGTTTTAACAAAACCAACATTGACCGGATCAAATTCGCGGTTGCCCACACAAAACTCTGTGGGGCGCTCTTCCGTGGGTAACAACAAGTCCCATAAGTTAGGCACGGAGCCG
This sequence comes from Cellvibrio sp., assembly GCF_046347455.1. GTDB lineage: Bacteria > Pseudomonadota > Gammaproteobacteria > Pseudomonadales > Cellvibrionaceae > Cellvibrio. Next base: position 204,812 of record NZ_JAXMGC010000004.1, on the reverse strand, counting down.
TTGTGCAGGAAAGGCGCTGTCGCCCAAATGCCGTTCAATGAGCGCGCTTTATAAGACAAGAGCGATTGATAAGGGTTCGCTGTGGTATCGGGTTTATAGTTGCCGGATTTTACACTGGGTTTTATCTCATTATCAAAGAAGGATTTACCCAACATATACGCCCAATCTGCGATGCGGCGAACCGCATATTTATCAGCGTCTGGTGTTGCAACTGCGCCCTTGGTGGCAGCGGTTAATACTTGTACAACCGGCGCGCGTTTTTGCACAACCACCGAACCTACATCCGTCTCTTGATAAATAGATTCGAAGTTACCCGCATAACCCGCATAGGCAACGCTGTTTGTTGCCATAGCGGGGTCAGTTCCAACCACATCGATGTTCGACATGTTGGCAACAACCAAGCGATCCCAATTGTCGCGCTCAATCACTTGATGGCATGACGAACAGTATTCGTTATAGACCAACTCCCCTCGTTTTGCAGAATCGCGGTTGATCTTGCCCAGAATATCTTCTGGCCACACTGGCGATTGCAGGCTATTCAAATGAGATTCGATGCGCCCGAGATTGGTTAGGTCGATGGACGATTTAAAATCGATTGTGTGCTTTTTACTTTTCTCGCCAGTGATCCAAGCTGAGAGGCTAAACCCTTTTTCTTGTGCCTTCCAATCCAGAATACCAAACACGCCAATCACTTCGCCGGTGTTGCGGCCAAGAGGACCAACGCCCGCGTTTGCTGCCAAACCATTCCATTGCACGTAATCGGAATGAGTGATGTCCCACAAGAAGGGATAGCTAACCGGCGCATCAGGTTCATTAAAAATCGCTTCGCGCACACGTAGTTGGTCGCGCAGATTGAGGCCCGGCAATTTGCCAGTGCTTGAACCCAAACGCTCCATAACTACAGCGAACTGTACATCGCCAATAATGGTTTCGTTGATACCTTCAAGGACTGCATCAACTTGTTCTTCATTGAGAATGCGCTTATCGTCCGGCGTGGTAACTTGCAACAGCGCCAGCTTGAGTTGGGCTTTGTTGATCACATGTTCCAAGACTCGGTTGTAAATGCGACCGAAAGCATCGAGGCGAGCGTAACCATAATCGATATGGCTGTGGTTGACGGTGTTGTAGAGCTTGATGGTATTGCCCCACTTCTTAAGGTCTTTGAGCACCTCTTCTTCATTGCTGTAATTGTTCTTAAGTGCCAGCACTGCTTTTACAAAACGCTCACGTTTTTGCGCATCAGTTTGGGTTTGCTCCAAGCTTTTTTCCATCGCGGTAAGAAAGCCCACCATATCTGCCATGGACGGGCCACCATCGATACGAATAGCTTTGCCTTTAAAGTTCACCTGGCCAGTGTGGCACGCGGCGCAGGTGTAACCCATGTAATCGTGGCCTTGATAGGTTTCTTTTACAAAACCAACCGCCAAGCCATCGGGGTTGAAGAAGGTAGGCTTCTGCGGCAGATAACGGAATTTATCGATATTGTTATTCGCGCGCAGTAACTCGGTAGAATCTGCCTGCTCTAACGAAAGGAAGAAGTCGTACGGCAACAAACCTGAGCCTTGCGTGGTGTTGTAGAACCACAGGCTGTCCGCCTCGCTCCAACCTTGCTTGAGGTAAACGGGTGTGGAATAGCTTTCGCCGTGAGCGCCGTTAGTAATCGCGACCGCGCCGCGATCCGGATCATCGTCCCAATGCTGGTAGGTTTTGCCCGCAGCAAGAATGATTAGCACTAAAAGTATGAATAGGATTTTTAATTTTAAGAAAGTGCGAAAATGCCGGCGAATCCAGCGAAATAAGCCGATAACCGCTTTAATAATAAACATGATGGACTCCAGAGAAATTCCCGTTTACAGATGACACGTGTGTGAATTGCACAATATTTTTATCAATATACTTGGCAGGTCGTTACGTCCATGTAGGCCAAAAATGGCCTCAAAATAAACCGAATGGTTTGAACGGCATAATAACCACCTCGAGATTTTCAAACCAGCATTTGCACAGGATTTGCGGAACGCTTTACAGGCATGTTTGAAAAGTGGTGCCATTTAGGCGATGGCATTGGTTGCATCTATGCATTCATAGGATTAGTGTAGCCGGTAATTATTTTTAACGATGGTAAAGGCTTGGTGTAAACGGCTCGCCCGATTTTACAAGCTTCCACCCATTCACCCGGTACGCGACCAAAATCACAGTTCGCAACTAACATGAGGACGACATCATGAAAAAATTATCTCTTACTCTACTCGCCCTAGCCGCCATTACCAGCAGCTGTACCTGGGTAAAAGTGAGCGAAACCGGCAGTACGGTTGCGGTCGCAAACTCTGCTAATGTTCGCGGTTGCAAAAACCTGAGCGAAGTCACGGTGAGTGTGACGAGCAAAGTAGGTTTCTATAAGCGTAATGCGGATAAAGTGGCTACCGAGTTGGCAAACTTGGCACGCAACGAAGCCGCTGGTTTAGGCGGTGACACTGTTGTCCCCAGCACCGGCATTGAAAATGGCAAGCAAAGCTTTAACGTTTACAGATGCAAAAAGTAAAATCCTTGCCAGCGATTCGCGTCGCTGGCAGTTGCTTCACCAGCCGGAAAATGTGCAGCCACCCGATTGTTTGCTAAGGTTAAGTTACTCGTCTTTTTTCCGTCATATTGACGTGTCATATTCTGCTGTTGATTTGCTTTAATCACCGAGGTTTATGTGTCCAGCGCCTACTTCAACCGCGAGCTCAGCTTGCTTGAATTCAACAAACGCGTGCTTTATCAAGCTTATAACAAGTCCTTACCTCTGCTAGAACGCCTGCGTTTTCTGTGCATCTTCTCCACCAACCTAGACGAATTTTTTGAAGTGCGTGTTGGCGGCTTGGTTGAACGCTTGGAGCTTCCTACCAAAACTCCGCTCGGTCCCGATGGCTTAACTGAAATACAAACGCTGGAACAAATTTCCGAACGCGCTCACCTGCTCGTTGAAGAACAATACAAAATTCTAAACACTGAGATTGTTCCGAGTTTGCGCGAAGCGGGTATTCGTATTCTGCGTCGCAGTGAATGGACACCGGAGCAAATTGAATACCTCAAAAACTATTTCATCTCCGATGTCTTGCCCGTACTTAGCCCCATCGGGCTTGACCCAGCGCACCCCTTTCCGCGCATCCTGAATAAAAGTTTGAATTTTATTGTTAAGCTCGATGGCAAAGACGCCTTTGGCCGCAACTCCGGCCGCGCCATTGTGCAAGTGCCCCGCTCGCTTTCGCACATCATTGAGCTGCCCATTGAACTCACTACGCAATGCCGCGAGTTCGTGTTTATTTCGTCCATCATCCATTTTTTTATGGCCGAAATTTTTGTGGGCATGACGGTCATTGATAGCTTTCAATTTCGCCTCACTCGCAACTCCGATATTTTTCTGGATGAAGAAGAAACCGAAGACTTGTTGCGCGCTGTGCAAGGCGAGCTGGCTTACCGCCAATACGGCGACGAAGTCCGCTTGGAAATTGCTGACACCTGCCCCGAAGAGTTAGTCGATTTTCTGTTACAGCGCTGTGAAATTAAAGAACGCGATTTGTACAAAATTAACGGCCCAGTGAATTTAAACCGTTACAGCGATTTGTTTGAGCTGATAAAAAACAAAGAGCTATTTTTCAAACCATTCGTGCAGGCAATGCCGAAGCTGTCAAAGCGTACCAATAGCTATTTTGAGGTTTTGGACAAGCAAGATATTTTATTGCATCACCCCTTTGATTCGTTCCAAGGTGTGGTGGATTTCCTACGCGAAGCGGCTGCAGATCCGCATGTGCTTGCAATTAAGCAAACCTTATATCGTACGGGTTCCAACTCACCCATAGTTGATGCACTCGTTGCCGCCGCCAAAGCCGGTAAAGAAGTTACTGCTATTGTTGAACTGCGCGCGCGTTTTGATGAAGAACAAAACGTGGCGCTGGCTGAACGCTTGCAGCGTTTTGGTATTCACGTGATTTACGGTGTTGTAGGTTTTAAAACTCACGCCAAGATGTTACTCATTGCGCGCCGCGAAGAAGGCAAGTTGCGTTACTACGTACACTTGGGCACAGGAAATTATCACCCCAGAACCAGTAAGTTTTACACCGATTATGGTTTGATGACATCCGACAAAGATATTGGCGATGATGTTTATCGCATCTTTTTGCAATTGAGCAGTATGGGCAAAGCATCCAAAATGGAATCGCTTTTGTACGCGCCCTTCACCTTGCACAGAGGTATGGTTCGCCGTATTCGCACCGAAAAAGAAAACGCGGAACACGGGAAGCCCGCGCGCATTATCGCGAAAATGAATGCGCTCTACGACGAAGAATTGGTAAATGAACTTTACGCCGCTTCAAAAGCCGGGGTTCAGATTGATTTAATCGTGCGTGGCGTTTGCCAACTACGACCCGGTGTGCAGGGTTTGTCGGAAAACATTCGTGTGCGTTCAATCATCGGCCGCTTCCTCGAGCATCACCGCGTTTTCTATTTTGAGAACAACGGCAATCCGGAATTATTTTGCTCAAGTGCCGATTGGATGACACGTAACATGTTTCATCGCGTTGAAACCTGTTTTCCTATCAAGCATAAGAAAATCCGGGATCGCTTGATCGAAGATTTGAATCTTTATCTATCCGACAACACACACGCATGGATATTAGATGCGAAAGGAAATTACCAACTGCTCGCGCCACAGGGTGAGGAAATCGAAATTGATGCCCAAGGTATTTTGCTCGACCGATGGACGTCACGACATTAATAATCAAACGACACATAAAAAGGCTGATCTAAGATCGGCCTTTTATTTTTAGATTATATCCAAGCTATAACCTATATCGTCCAAGTGTCGCATTTCTGTTTCAAGATCTGCAAAGGTGAGCGGATGTTCCTCTAACCATTGCGGCGGTATTTTTAATTTAATTTTTTTCTTGTTAACCGATAGTGTCATGTTCGGCAAACCATCTGCTTTTTTTCCGCGATGAAAAATCACCGCCAGTCGCAACAAAATCGCAAGGTGAATCAGATCTTCATTGCCTGCGGGAAAATGCTTGATGGGGAAACGTTTTCGATGGGCTAAGACGAGCACAGAAAGATGGCTTTGCTCCACACGCGAGCATCCCGCCAAATCCACGTTTTGAACAATATAAGCGCCGTGTTTGTGATAATCGTTGTGCGCTATATCCAAACCCACGGAATATAAACGCGCAGCCCAATTTAACATCTTGCTGGCTTCGCTGTGATTTAAATCCCAGTCATCTGCCACTTGCGACAGAAAATTCAAAGCGGTTGAGGCTACCGCCAAAGATTTTTCCATATTGACGTGAAATCGTGATGCTAAAGCATCGACACTCCCTTGGCGTATATCATGATTTTCTAAACGACCTTTTAAATCGAATAACAAACCTTCACGCAGGGCCCAATCAGCGGCCATCATTTCCGCTATTTGCAAACTTTCAAACAACGCTTTTAAAACAATCACGCCACCTAAAAAGACAGGTTGGCGATCGTCAGATAAACCCGGAATTTTTAAATCGGTACTACCATGTTGGCAGTAAAGTTGAATAATTTTTTCTAAATCCATTAAGCGAATGGTGCCGTTGCTCCATCCAGCTGCTGTGCACACTTTCGCCACCGCTTTAATCGTACCCGATGCACCGAGCACCTGATTCCAACCCTGCTGGATAAATTCATCCGCTACAGGCGCGACCTCTTGCATACAGGCAATAAAAGCTTTGTTGGCATTTTTGTCAGTAACTTTGCCGTCCAAAAAGAATTTTTTGGTAATGGCTACGCAACCCATGTTCAAACTTTCTTTAACAAGTGGCGACATGTTTTCGCCAACAATAATTTCCGTACTGCCACCGCCAATATCCATCACCAAACGCTTGCCATCTTTAGGCGCTATGCAATGCGCAACACCTAAATAAATCAAACGCGCTTCTTCGTCACCCGAAATAATTTCTACGGGATGGCCCAAACGCTGTTGCGCATCTGCCAAAAATTGACTGGAATCATTAATACTGCGGAGCGTTTTGGTACCGACAATGCGCACACTGCGCGACGGATATTCGCGCAAGCGCTCGCCGAATTTTTCAAGGCAGTTGAGCGCACGAATGCGGGCATCTTCGCTGAGTGAACCGTCACTACCCAAACCCCAACCCATACGAACCGGATCACGCAAACGATCCAATACCACCAACTGGTCGTTATCCCATTTGGCAATAATCATGTGAAAGCTGTTGGAGCCCAAATCAATGGCGGCTATGTGACTGGCGTTTGAACGATCGAGGCGAGAAAGGTTGAACATCGACTTTTACACCTGAAGAAAAAATTTGCCCGACGAACGTCGGGCAAATTGGGGAAGATTAATTCAGTGCTGCTTCAGCAGTGCCGGTCTCACCTGCGGCTTCTGCTTGCTGCTGTGCTTGCATAACCGCTTGTGCAAATACCGCATCAAAATTGATAGGTGCCAACATCAAGGGCGGGAAACCACCGCGTGTCAAAATGCTGTCGATTGTTTCGCGCGCGTAAGGGAAAAGAATCTGCGGGCACAAAGTGTTAATCGCGTGGCTCAGTTGAATACCATCCAAACCGTTAATCACAAATAAGCCGCCTTGTTTTACTTCAACCAAAAACACAACTTTGTTGTCGATGCGTGCGGTGATAGTTAATAACAACAGAACTTCAAATAAACCGCCTTCAAGTGGAGTAACTTGAATGTTTAAATCTTGTTGTACGTTGGGCTTCCAAGCTTGGGTAAAGGCATCAAGACCGCTGGGCGTTTCAAATGAAATGTCTTTCAAATAAATTTTTTGAATAGCAAAGCCTGCTTGCGGAACTTGTTGTTCTGGGGTTGCAGCAGCTTGGTTATTTTCTTCACTCATGATAATTCTCTTAATTCCACATTAGTTATTTTGTAAAAGCCCGTCGAGCTTACCTTGTTTGTCCAACGCCCAAAGATCGGTGAAACCACCGACGTGTAAATCGCCAATCCAGATTTGTGGCACAGTGCGCTGTCCACTCTTCTGCATCATTTCCACACGCAGCTCAGGATTTTGGTCGACACGAATTTCTTCCACGTCCACACCTTTTTGCGCCAACAGTTTTTTGGCGTTCACGCAGTAAGGGCAAACTGCAGTGGTGTACATTAAAACTCGCGCCATTTTCCTACCCTTTTTGATTTGTCTTTAAACTATTTACCTTTGACTAATGGCAAATTTTGGTTTTGCCATTCGCTAATACCGCCGGACAATCTGCGTACGTCAAAGCCTTCTTTAGCCAATTGACGCCCCGCCGTGCCAGCGTACTGACCCATCTTGTCTACGATGATAATGGTTTTGCTTTTGTATTTTTCAAGCGTGGCCAAGTCGCTATTAATGCGTTCGTAGGGAATATTAATGGCATCTACCAAATGACCCGCTTTGAATTCAGCGCTAGGGCGAATATCCAAAACAACCGCTTTATCGGCATTTACTAATGCGGTTAATTGATTGTTTGTAATAGGTACGCCGCTTTTAACGCGCTCACGCATTGTGTAAACGATGACCAGTACCGCTAAAAGGCTGGTCAGCATCCATTCTTGAATTAAAAACTGAAAAAAACTCACAATCTATGCTCTCTTAATTCTGATTGGGCTCAAGTAGCAACAGGGATACACCTTGTCGAGGCAGCTTGAAGCGTAAATTTACCACACCCTTGTTGGCGGCCAGCATTTTATCATTAATAACGGCAAGTTCTGATGCTTTTATTAGCTCCGCTCGTTGCGAATTTGAGGGGGCAATGGGTGATCCCATCTTTATCCATGCGGTGTAACTATTGGAAAACTCTTTATCAACCCGGTAATGGGTCAATTTAAGTTGTTTTGAAAGATTCGATGGAAGGTGATTTACCGTCAGTTGGATGTCCGCATCGGGGCCGGGAATATCTTGATCGTGATAATGCCACACGAGAACGTAAATTTTGTCCTTATCCGACGACGCGCTGACACCTACATCGGCATTGTCTCTCACGCCATTCGCCATTATTTCGTCTGTCGATAATTGTGCGGTGGATGTTGCCGCTAGCTTTTGCCCGCGCATTTTCGCAAACATCTTAAAGGTGTTCATAACGGGCAAGTCTATTCCGGCAGATGTTAGCTGGCGAAAGCCTGCGAAATAGGGTTGGTCTTCAAACTCGAACGACCAGGAAAGAATACCTTCCAGCTTAATTCGCTGACGTTCCGCTAACTGCTGCAAACGTGGAAATGAAGCAGCCGTGTAACTGGAATAAAGCGTTCCGTTTCGATAGGCATTTGCCGGCCCCTGACATGCGGCGCAACCTTCTGGATCTGACTCGCCAATGATCACTGGCTTATTTCGCAGCTCCGGGTCTTGCGCGATTTGGGAGAACTCATGATTGGCGGCTTTAAGATGAGTGTTTAGTCCCATTTGAACAAATGAATGTCCGCTCTCCTGCGTTATAGTCGTAGGAGCACCTTTGGCGTGGAAAGATAGAAAGTCAGTCGGTATGTTATTTTTCTTCACATGTTGGATGAATTTCGTCATGAAATCATCTCCGGCACCGGCGATATCTGGCCCGCCGACACGCGCTTCAGGCAAAGCCCGACGCACAGCTCGCATAGCAGCGTCATGTAATTTAAAAAATTCTTCTTGTGTGCCGCCCCAGTAATACTGAGGTAAGTTTGGCTCATTCCATGTCTGCCAATACCAGGTAGCAACTTCTTCACGACCGTAACGTTCTACGCAATGGCGAACCCATTGATAAACCAGTTCTTCCCAACGCCCATAATCCTTCGGTGGGTAAGCCCAGCCGGTGCGGATGTTACCGCTACCGGGGCGAAATTCGTGCTGATAGGGGATTGGTTTTACTGAAAGAGCCTCGGGCATAAACCCAATCTCGACATAAGGGCGAACTCCGCGTTCACGATAGGTATCGAAAATTCGGTCTACAATTTCCCAATCATAAATAGGATTTCCATTGGCATCTTCCGTGTAGGCGTTTGTCGACCCCCACTTAAGGGCAGCAGTGCCGTCACCTGTTGTTAGTAAATTGTGCGTCCGAAAATAAACCTTGTCGGGACTTAGAGCACCCAGCTTAGACAGGGTTGTACGACCATCTTTCATGGTTGCGTAATTTGCCTCGTCGGCACCGAAGAATCTCCAAACAGGATTTATCGCGCCTTGGCTTTTATTTGCATCAACTTTTATCGTCACAGGGAATGATGCAGGTTCAGCGAAAATACCTGTTGCCGAACATAGACTTGTTAGTATTAGAAATTTAAGAAATAGATTATTCATCTTGTGCTCGCCAATAGCCTCGTGGATTCTGTTTCGGTTTTATCGAGGTTTCGATGCTGAAGTGAACCAAGTGAAACTAAATTGGGTTCACCGGTAACGCGGGAAATTGTTAGTTATTATTGAAGTAGGATGGAAGAGTAGAAATAGTTTTGATTTGAATACTCTTTTAACAAGACATAAAAAAGCCCGCTTACGCGGGCTTTTTTATTCGATTACTTCTTAGCGTACATTACCCAAAGCTGAGCAACACGAGCCAAGTTAGACTTATCTGAAACTGATTGGAAAGCTTTGATAGCTTCAGCTTTTTTACCAGAGTTCAAGTATGCAACGCCTAGACGAACGTAAGATTCATCAATTGATTTCAAACCGCCTTTAGCAATTGCGCTTTGAATGGTAGAAATTGCTTTGTCGTTCAAACCGTGACCCAAGTAGGCAGCACCGATTTTGGCCAATGGTTCACCATTTGGTTTGCCGGCAGCTTCTTTCGCAGTTGCATCAAGAGTTGCAAGGTCAGCAGCAGCATCTGATTTAGCGCGATTCAACAACTTGGTAGTACGCTCTGAATTAGGTACTACGCCAGCGGCCAAACCTGCTTCGATTGCAGCTTTAGCATCGCCAGAATCCAACATAGACAAAGACAATTCAGCCATGTCGTTGTAGTCTTCCGCAGTCATTGCGCCAACTGCTTTCTTCAAACGATAGTATTCAATTTTTTCTCTATCTGAAAATGACACTTCGTTACGAGCGATTTTCAGCATGTCATTCCAGTACTCTGGAGATGGATAAAGCTCTAACAATTTTGCCAATACGTCGGCGTAAGCAGCGTTGTTACCCAATTTTGAGTAGCTGTAGCCCAAGATTTGCAACCAGTTTTTGTCTGCTGGCTTCTTAGCAGCTTCAGCTTGCTTGATTAGCTTTTGAGCATATTCAGCAGAATTTTTGTAATCGCCTTTTTTGAAGTAGGCTTGCATCAAACCAACATATACATCGTTGTTAGCAGGATAGTTTTTAAGATATCTATCGTAAGCTTCGATACCCTTTGAGTAATCACCCAAAGATAAATACAACTCTGCGAGAGTATTCAAGCGTTGACCCACTTGATCAGCAGGAACTTGGTTTGCAGCCAACATGGCTTCGTATACTTTTGCTACGCCAGCGTAGTCTTTCAATTGCACCAAGCAAGCGGCTTTGAATTCGTTAGTTACTTGTTCTTCGTAAGCACTTTTGCCAGAGATAGGAACAACTTTCTCATTAATAATGGCTAAAGCTTCTTTCCACTTTTTCTCGCCCATTAATTTTTGAGCTTCGCCAAGAGGCTTCATTTTTGAACTGAGTTGCTGAGCTTTTTCAGCTGCCATAACAGCGGGAGCAAACACTGCTGAAACAGTCGTTATACCGGTTGTTAAAGCCACTACAAATGAAACTGATTTTGCTATTCCAAAGAAATTCTTTTTAACACACATAACTATGTTTACCAATAAGGTTACTGCTTGCAGCAAGGTTAAGCACTAATGCGAAAAAACGCTGGAGATTACTCCAGCGCTTCGTTACCTAATATACCAATGTTTTTTACACCCAAACGCTGTGCGGTAGCTAACACTTTAGCAACAGAATCATACTTTGCTAACTTGTTGGGCTTTAAGTGAATCTCTGGACGAGGCTCCGCTTTTGCTGCTTGAAGTAAATAACTTTTTAACTGATCACCGCTAGAAACAACTTCGGAGTTCCAGTAAATCGAGCCATCGAAGTCAACTACGATATCAATTACTGGCGGTGGTACATCTGGCGGTGGGTTATTGGTCACCGGCATGTCTAACTTCACCGCGTGAGTTTGCGGGGGGAGAGACATAATTAGCATTACAATGAGTACGAGCATCAAGTCGATAAGAGGAGTGGTGTTCATCTCCACCATCATATCGCCTTCGCCGCTCCCACTCCCAACATTCATACCCATGATGAATTACCTTTTATTGTGGAACCATCAACTTAATGATGTTCAGGTGAAGTGATGAAGCCCACACGGACAATACCCGCTTTTTGGCAATAAGCTACTACACGACCTACTGGTTCGTAGCGCGAGCTTAGATCACCGCGGATATGCACTTCTGGCTGAGGCTTAATTGGAGCTTTAGCTCTTAAATTAGCCAACAAATCTTCTTTCGTTACTGGAACGTTGTTCCAATAAGTTTCACCAGCCGCGTCTACCGAAATGACGATATTTTCAGGCTTGGATTGTGTTGGAATATTTGAAACGTTTGGCAGTTGAACCGGAACAGTTTTTAACACTACCGGTACAGCAATCAAAAATACGATCAGAAGTACCAACATAACGTCAACCAATGGGGTTGTGTTAATCGTGGAGTTCAGTTCGGTATTATCGCCGCCTTCGGATATATTCATGCCCATCTTGAGATACCTCGGTTACAAGTTTTTACTTATGACTAACCCATCAGAAGCCAAACAGCCCTGTCTGGATTAGTCATCAGGTATTAAACCGTTAGTGTAAAATTACTTGTCGCCGCCACGAACACCTACTACGAGGTATGCGTGAACATCTGAACCGAAAGCATTCAATGCTTCGCCGGCAACTTTGTTACGACGAACCAACCAGTTGTAGAGGAATACCGCAGGAACCGCTACACCCAAACCGATTGCAGTCATGATCAAAGCTTCACCCACTGGACCAGCAACTTTATCGATTGATGGTTGGCCAGATTGAGCAATTGCGATCAACGCGTGGTAAATACCCCATACGGTACCGAACAAACCTACGAATGGAGAAGAAGAAGCTACGGTTGCCAATACAGCCATACCACCTTGCAAATCGTTAGTTACGTTAGCAATTGAACGTTGTACTGACATGCTTACCCAAGATTCCAAATCAATCTTGTTAGCGTCGTGTTGTTTAACAGCTTTCAAACCATCTTCAGCTACTGCACGGAAAGCGCTGTCTGCTTTGAGGTTATTAACGCCGTCTTGCAAGCTCTTAGCATCCCATACTTTACGGGCTTCAGTAGCTTGGCTGAACAGTTTAGATTGAACCATCAACTTGATAGCAGCAATGTACCAAGTAGAAGCTGACATGATGATCATAAGGATCAATACGGTTTTAGTAACCGCGTCACCTTCTTTCCACAATTTACCCATACCGTAAGGTGTTTCCGCACCAGCGGTACTTTCGTTAGCTGAGTCAATTGCGCTTGCAGAATCAGTTGCTGGAGCTGGAGCAGCAGCTTCAGGAGCTGGGGCGGCAGCGTCGGCAGCTGGAGCAGCGTCAGCAGCTGGGGCAGCGGTGTCTTGAGCGAAAGCTGAACTAACGAGGAAATGCTGACCACCTAAAGCCAACGCTAGAATTAAAACAGATGAAAGTTTTTTTAACATTTTTCAAACCCTGCAGTTAACGTAAATTTAAAGATCTATTTTTTGTGATTGAGTGACATGAGACCTAAGCGAAAAGCTTAGTTCTTGGCGTCCTCAATCCTCCATGTGAATTTAATTGGATTCCAGCATGCAACAGGCTTATCGCCAACCATACAAGGAATAAATTTCCAAGAGCGAATTGCATGTTTCTGCGCGGCTTCGTCAAGTCTTGTTGAACCACTGCTACATGAAATCTGAGCATCCTGAACTTTACCGTCTTCGCCTATGTAGAGGTTGAGACAGGTAGTACCAGCTTCACCTAAACGAATAGACGCAGCGGGATATTCAGGCTTGGAAAGACCTTTTGGCCCCACTTTCGCCTTGGTTTGGTTTACCGGAGCTTCAACTTTTTTCTCTGTTCTTTGAACGTTCTGAATAGCTGCTGGTGCAGGTGCATCAGGAACAAAGTCAAGCGATGGCGGAGGAACAAAATCTGGTGGTGGTGGTTTTACCTCTGGCGGAGGTGGAGGTGGAAGTTCCTCTTTTACGATTTCTTCCTCTTTAACATCTGCCTTAAGGATTTCAATTGCGTTTTTTACAACTTCGCGGTCAAGGCCAGCGGCCAGACCCCAGATTAGCAGTACGTGGAATACGACTACGATAATTAAACCCGTAGAGCGCTGTCCCGCACTTTTCTTGACGTGATATGACATAACTTAGCTGCCACCTTCTGAATTTCACCTGCAAAAAATGACATCGCAGTACAAACAAACCCGATATTTTGGCAGTTGTATCCACAATCTCACGGAGTAAGCGCCTAAAGCCCGAGCCTTAGTGGCTAACAGTATAGCTAGGTTAACCGGCGATTAAGACTTTATTAACAAACTCTGACAATTTTTTAGGTTATTTTTGGTTTATGCATGGGCAGACGCGCTACCCCTCCTAAAAAACGGGGCTATAGTAGCTGCTCTTAAACACCAAGAAAAGCGCTATTTAAGCCAAATCCAAGGTTTACCTTCAAATATTTGGCATATAAATCCGCCGAATTTTTGCGGTTACAACTTTGAACTATAACCCGCACCGATTTTCCAGCAAATGCGCTATATCTCTGCGGGAGTTAATTACTGAAATCCACCTAGCGGGCCCATTTTAGCGTGAATGCAGCGCCACCGAGCTGAGAGCGACCACAGATTGCGACACCAGAATGCCAATCCATGATCCGCCTGACCAAAGCTAGCCCAAGTCCGAATCCGGTTCTGTTCGGTATGTCACTGTAAATACGAACAAAAGCTTCGAAAACTCGCTCCTGATCTTCCTTCGCTATACCGGGGCCGTCATCTTCGACAGAGATAATAAAATCATCATCTTGAATCTCTAGACCAACCCTAATCTTGCTTTTAGCGTAATCCAAGGCGTTGTGAATAAGGTTTTGAATCGCCGTTTGCATGAGTGACCATTCGCACTTCATAACTAATCCGTTAGTCTTGTCTGCAATCTCAACTTCAATATTCCCTTCAATATGATTTGTAAGGCGGCCCACAACTTCTTGAACCAAATCCTGAATGTGTCCTTCACGTTGATTTAATTGCTGTGACTGAGGATCAAACGCAGCATATGCGAGAAAAGAATTGATCAGCGCTTCCATCTCAGCAATATCGCGTTTGATACTGGACATTTGGCGCAGCAAACTCGGTGAAAGATGTTGATCTTCTGTCATCGCCAAAGCGAACTTCATTCGCGCTAAAGGCGTACGCAATTCATGGGACACCGCGAGCGTCATTTCTTTTTGCGAACGCAAAATATCGTCAAGCCGCTTCGCCATGGAATTAAAAACCTTGGCAAAGGGATAAAGAATGGAACGGGAAGAAATAGCAATGCTTGTCTGCTGCGACTCGCCACCCATTTGCTGCGCATGTTGCGTTAAGCGCGATAAATCCCGCGTCAAAGGCCACACCCATAAAAAGATGACCACTGCAATTGCGCCATAAAAGACCACAATAAACAGAACATATAATTCGCTATGTCTACTAAGTTCCGTTGCATATGAAAGCATCAAAACTTCGTCTGAATCATGGATACGTTTATAAAAATAGTTGGTATGCGAATCCGAAGCGGCAACAACATCGCCACGTTTAATTTCTTCCACTAATGAAGTTTTTGAAAAATCAGAGAGCGAGATCAAGCTGGCTTTAAAATGATGTTTGGCTGAAAGATTTTCCAAGGCCGCTTGTCTATTCTGCGCTTGTGTTTGCAGCGATTGTTCTAAAACATTTAACAGGTCCACTACCGTAGAATCTATGGCTAGCGGTGGATTGATTTCGTCCCAGAATTTATTGAGCATTGCGCCCAATAATAGAATGGATAAGGCAATTATCAGATACAGCGACACAAAAGCGCGGTTCATTATTTAACTCCACGCATTTGCGACGAAAAGATAGCCTTTTCCCCAAATGGTTTTTATGCGGGTTGGATTTTCTGGATTGTCAGATAATTTCTTTCTCAATTGGGAAATGCGAACATCAATGGTGCGATCTAAACCATCGTATTCGCGGTTATAGATTTGATTAAACAAATATTCGCGACCAATAACTTGTCCGGCATGTTTTGCCAGTGCGACTAACAAATCAAACTCGTGACTGGATAAATTTATATCTTGACCATCCAGCTGGACTTTACGGGCAGTCGGTTGAATTAATAATTTATCAAAAACCAAATTTTCCTGCTCAACGCTGTCCTGTTGGTAATAACGCCGCATCAAAGCACGCACACGCGCTAACAGAACCCTGGGCTCTACCGGTTTTATCACGTAATCATCCGCACCAAATTCCAAACCTAAAACCTGATCGATATCTTCATTGCGTGCGGTGAGCATTAAAATGGGACCGCGATATTGGGGGCGTAACTCCTGACAAATAGTTAAGCCATCTTTTCCGGGCAGCATTAAATCCAAAATCACTAAAGTTGGATTCAATTGTTGGCACTGGCGCAAAACTCGATTGCCATTGCCTTCAACCGTTACGATAAATTCATTAGCTTCCAGATAATCTTTGACTAAATCTGCTAAGCGGCGATCATCTTCAACCAGCAAGATATGATTTTTCATTTTGATTCTCGTTTAGAAAAAGCTCCATGGGTTGCGACGGGAACGCTGAAATTTCTTTTGCGCACTAATTACTTGAAAGGCTTGCTGTGCCAACAAAGTCTGACTATTCATTTCACGTAATTCAAAAACAGTTGTTGTTGCAATTACTTGATTAAATTCTGCTTTGCCCGCGTTTACATTTTCCCAGCATTCAATTGGCGTTTTACTCGCTTGTTGATATAAACATAACGAATAATTTTGATTGTTATGCGCTTTCCATTCTGCCGTCAGCAAATCGCGACACTGAGTCTCAGCTTCTGACAGCACACAAATATTTGGTTTCATTGTAAATTCCACGGCGGGCGCTTTATCAGCGAAACACCTGTGATCGATCAAAACCGTGCAGCCAATTATGCTTATTATGGCGAGCGACTTTCCTTTAAAAATGGTACACCCCCCCAGCAAATACTGTAATCACATTATTCTGGGTAACCAAAGGACTGTTTGAAATGGAATGGCTCAAGTGGCGATAGCTAGTAAAAAATCGCAAGCTCCAATGCTCGTCCAATTCATAGGACCAATCAAAGCGCAGTAAACCGGTTAAGCCCGCCATAGGTCTGTAAGAAAAATTTCCGGGAGAATCTTTCTCAGGCAAACCGTAAAAATAATTAATCGTTGCAGAGTCTTGCCAATTAGCACCGATTGTTAATTTTACATCGTGCTTGCCAAGCCCCAGATCTTTGCTCAAGCCTAAACGAAGCTCGTTTCCATCGTAATAACCTGTCACTTCGTGGAAAGCCTGTAGCTGAACATTCAGATCGTAAATACTTCGGTTGTATTCCAACCCCGCCAGGGCTGCCATATCGCGATCGTGCAAGCGACTTTTATCTATTGAGCGATTGTTGTCCTCTCGTGAGGGGCTATCTTTTACAGCGGCGGACATATTCCCCAGTGAGGAGCGATCAACAAAATTTGAAATATCCCATTCATTGAAAAAAATTTGATCGTAACTGGGAGTGACCAATAAATTGAGCGCCTGCGTATTATTTTCCGCTAGCCTAAAACCTAGATCCAAATTCTGGATAAAAAATCGGTCACCCTGATAACTGAACTGAGGAAGGACTAACAGCGGAATATCTTTGTTATCCATAACAGGATTAGTGCGTACTCCAAGACCAAGAGCAACACTAAATTGCCAGCGCGACTCATCGTCTTCTGCACGGCAGCTTGAGGAGCTGGCCAATTGGAATATCAGCAGACCTATAACGGCAAAAATTCGGTAATTGATACATGGTTTGATAATCATGGCCTAGCCCTTTACGCATAACACGCTAGTTATACCGCCAAACCGGGTGGGAATCTGTAATCTTTTGTGAGTGGCCAGCGAGGTGCTGGCCAGCCAGATAGAGCATTATTAGAAGCGGTAATCGATATTTACACTCGCCAGATTTGGCTTGCGGCTGATTTCTTCACAGATATTTTTATATTCGATGTTGATGTTGAAATGCTCATTAATCACGAAGCCAACACCCAAGCCGTAAGAATAGCCGGACGCCGAATCATCGGAACTACTCACTAGCTTGCCGGCTCCGTCAAAGGTTTTGCCGGAGCTATTAAGGTGGGTATAGCCCAGCAACGCATAAAGCTTGGCTTCGTCGTTCACCAATTCAGGTTTGTAGTAAATACTCTGATAGCTGCCAATGTCGCGCTCCAGCTTTCCGTTTTGCAATTGTCCATTTGTGTCGAAATAACTCTTACTTTCGCCTGTAGTTTGGCCATTACCTAAACGCAGCTCTACACCAAGCGCGGCGTTGTATTTGTAACCGCCAAAAAGCTCCATTGCGCGAATACGACTAAGGTTATCTATGCCGTCTTGCAAATCATCAATGCTGGCTACACCTGCACCTATATAAAAGCCGCGCTCGTTATCCGCAAGCGCCGGCAAAGTGAGGAGACTAAGAGCTAAGACGCATAACTTTTTCATGGGCAATCCTGAGGGAGTTAACAGTGGGATGACCCATGATAGCGGTCTGAAGGGCATAAAAAAAGCATCGGCCGAGGCGATGCTTTTTTTGGGGTGTATAAGGATTAGCGATGTTTAACTTTATCTGTCGCTTTCAAGCCAGACACTATTTCGATATTAATGCCGTCGGATATACCTGTTTTCACTTCGCGCTTTTCAAATTTCTGTGGCGCTGTTTCCACTTCAACGAAACTGGCTTTTTCTTCCAGAATTAAATTTCCCTCGTTAATCGCCAAAACATTTTCTTTTTTGTCCAACACAATATCAGCATTAGCGCTGTAATTTGAGCGAAGGAATAAATCTTTATTTAATTTAACGGCCGCTCGAATCGTAAACTTGATGGTGCCTTGATCTGTTACACCTTTAGGAGACACATATTCCAAGACTGCACTGAAAGGTTTGCCTTGAAGAGCGCCAATGTTCAATACCAGCTCCATACCTTCTTTTAATTTTCCGACTTCAGATTCGTCGACCAAACCTTCAAAAATCATATCGTTCATATCGGCCAGAATGGCAAGCGAGGTACCTGATTGGAAAGTACTGGATTCAACGATAAATGCGCCCTCTTTGTTAGGTACATCTAACACCATTCCGTCGACTGTCGCTGGAATCAGGTTTGATACCTTGTCGGAGTTCTTGGTCGCGCCAGATTTCAAAAGTAGCAAGGAGTTTTCAGCATTATTAACCGCTTCACGTTGCAAGTTATAAGACACGAGGAATTTGTTGTATTCAGATTCAGAAATTAATTTTTGGGCGAACAAGCGTTTTTGACGGTTGTATTCAATCTCCGAATTTTGCAAATTAATTTTTGCCGTTTGTAATTGTGATTCTGCTGAGTTCACATTGAGCATATTAGGGCGCAAGGTAATCTTTGCCAGTATGTCGCCCTTTTTAACCGTTTGACCGGCAACGACGTAAACTTTTTCCACCACACCGGATACTTGCGATTTAACTTCGATTTCGCGGCGGGGAATGACTTTACCCGTGGCCACTGTTTTCTTAACGATTGTTGTTTTTACGGGTGTGTCTGTAGTGTATACCTCTGGTTTTGCCTGAGATTTTTTGACAAGGAAAACGGCCGTGCCAACAAACACAAACAGAACCAATGCTAGAAATCCGTATTTAAATATCTTTTTCATCGTTTAATTCCAATTAATAAAAAATTATTCATCTTGTAACGCAAGTATGGGATTCACTTTTGCCGCTTTGGACGCTGGGAGCAACGCAGCAACAAGACCTGCAGTAACCAAAACGGTTAGGGCAACAATTCCCGTGTGTAAATCCATGGATAAGTTTTTAAACATGTCGTTGCCGCTCATGGATAACACTTTATTTACGAGCTCTAGAAAGAAAACACCCACGACCAAACCGGAATAACCCGCGAGAATGGTTACCGCTAAAGATTCTTGGATAATCATCATGACGATAGAGAACGGCGTTGCGCCTAGCGCTTTGCGTAAACCAATTTCGCGCGTACGCTCTTTTACAACAATGAGCATGATGTTACTCACACCAATGGCTCCCGCCATAATGGTGCCAATGGCAACAATCCAACTGAACACGCTAATGCCTGTGAACAAGCCATAAACCTGGTCAAAGATTCGTTGCATGTTAAATTTCCCAAAAACAGAATTGTCTTTGGGGTGTAATTGATGACGTTCGCCTAAAAGTTGAATGGCTTTGTCTTGAATTGCGTAAGCGTCATACCCAGGCTTGGGGATAATTAAAATGCTTCCGATCCACGATAGCTGGTTGAAGGAGTAGCGTAAGGACGCATTGGGCATATAGAGCTTTTCGGTATCCGACCCATCTGAGCCTACGTTACTGCTTTTAAAAATACCCACTACCTGAAAGTTAATGCCGGCAACGTTCACGAAACTTCCAATGGCCGTTTCGCCTGATTTGAATAAATTTTCTTTTACTTTTTTACCAATAATGACAACTTTGCGCCGTTCAGTTTCATCTGCTCGATTGAAACCTCGCCCCTCGATCATTTCAATCTGATGCATGGACTCCAGGCCTTGATATGAACCTTCAATGGAGTAACTACCGCTGTTCGTTTTATAGGTGGTATAGGCCGGCGATCCACTCCAACGCCCCACACTATTTTGTGCGTAGATATTTTCAGCACCTTCAAGTCTTTGCTTCAGGTAACGAATATCTTCGTCTTTAAACTGAATCCAACGACCCAGGGGCTTACCTTGAAACGCCATTTGCGTGGGGTTTTGAATCCAGATAAAAATTGCATTCGGCATTTTTTTAAGTGTTTCGGTTGATGCGTTTTCCAAACCCCTACCCGCTCCTATGAGCAAGCTGAGCATGAATATTCCCCAAAAAACGCCGAATGCCGTAAGCAACGTACGCAGTTTGTGCTTGCGTAACGAAAACCAGATCTCTTGCCATTTATCCAAATCAAAAAACATTATTTATTCCTGCTTCATGGCTTCGATGGGTGATACACGGGCTGCGCGTGATGCTGGGATAAAACCTGCTACAGCACCGACGCTGACAAGAATAATGATGGCGGTTGCAGCCACACCGAAATCGACTTCGGGATGTTTAAAAAACATCATCTTTCCGCCGGCTTTTTCAAGCACAAAAGACACGAGCTCCAACAAGCCGACACCTAATACAAGACCTATATATCCGGCAACTGTTGTCACCAAAATAGATTCCATAATCAAGGTTGCGACAATCCCTTTTGGTGTTGCGCCCAATGCTTTGCGAATACCAATTTCGCGTGTCCGCTCTTTCACGGTAATAATCATAATATTGCTTACGCCAACAATGCCCGCCATAAGCGTTCCAATTCCCACGAACCAAATAAGCGTATTGATGCCAAGGAAAACCTTGTTTAAACCCTCAACATTTTTAGCGCGATTCATGGAATCAATTCCGCGGTTATCATCTGGCGCTACTTTGTGCCGCTCTTTGAGCATTTTTAAAATTTTTTCTTCGAGGACAATACCGTCAGCACCGAATTTAGGCCGCACATAAACCGTGTCGGCGTAGGTGTCATAACGAAATACGGTTTTAAAGGTTGAAAGCGGAATGTAAATTCGATTTGCCGCCATGCCCATGTTGTCGTCATCATCAAAAACAGCAACAACCTTAAAAAAAATGCCATTGAGCTTTATATCTTTACCTGCCGCTGAATTCACATCGCCAAACAAACGCTCGGCAACAGGCTTGCCTATAACGGCAGATTTACGACGCTCAAGATGATCGAGCTCGTTGAGTTTTCTTCCCGCTAAAATCGGTAGTTTTTCTTTAATGAGAAAATATTGCTCATCTACGCCAGAAAGCTGAAAACTCCCCGTTGATTTGTCGCGCGCAACCTGTACACCACCTTTGCTATTTTCAACAGATACATAGCGAACGGAGGGAAATGTATTTTGAATAAGACTTGCATCTTCTTGTGTGAGACGAATGCTGGAACCTATTTTTGTTCCAGCATAGGCAACTTTGGTAACGCCGCCGACAAATGAAATTGTATCTGTTGCAACCGTACCAAAGCCCTGCTCTATACCGTTACGCATGCCTTGACCGGAGCCAAGCATTAAGATGAGCATGAAAATTCCCCAGAACACACCGAAGCCGGTAATCACGGTTCTGAGTTTGTTTTGCCGCAAGCTGTAGAGTATTTCTTGTAAGCCGTCGAACATAATGCTTAACCCGAAATGCTGTCTGCGTGCTCAGCATGCAGCGCGTTTTGTTTACCTGCGACAATCAATCCATCTTTCAGAATAATTTGGCGTTGGGTTTGATCGGCAATATCTTGTTCGTGAGTTACGATCACGATGGTGTTACCCATTTGGTGAACGTCTTTTAGCAAAGTCATCACTTCCTGAGTGGTTTGGCTATCCAAAGCACCAGTGGGTTCGTCGGCAAGAATAACTTTTGGTTTTGTTACCAGTGCTCGTGCAATCGCGACACGCTGTTTTTGGCCGCCAGATAATTCATTCGGCATAAAAGTTGCGCGATGATCTAGGCCCACCATCTCTAAATACTGCGCGGCGCGATAATTGCGTTCCTTGCGTCCAACACCTTGGTAATACAGTGGTAAAGCCACGTTTTCAGTGGCGTTTTTAAAGGGAAGCAAATTAAACGATTGAAAAACAAAACCGAGCAATTCATTGCGCAACTTGGCTGCGGTTTTTTCTTTGAGATGTTTGATTTCGCGGCCAGCGAGAAAATATTCACCTTCATCATGGCT
Organism: Cellvibrio sp.; assembly: GCF_046347455.1. Taxonomy (GTDB): domain Bacteria; phylum Pseudomonadota; class Gammaproteobacteria; order Pseudomonadales; family Cellvibrionaceae; genus Cellvibrio. The sequence continues at coordinate 182,841 of NZ_JAXMGC010000004.1, read as the reverse complement.
ATCCAAAATACCCAGAATGTTCAACAAGGTGGATTTACCCGAGCCAGAAGAACCCATAATAGATACCAACTCGCCCTCGCGAATATGCAGATCGATTCCCTTCAACACATGTAAGGGCTGCTCGCCGGAGTGGTAGTATTTATGGATGTTATGCAGTTTGATCATAGTCCGTTCACTTAAGGATGCAGATGACAGATTGCCAAGCTAAATCACTATTTGGCGCATTTCTTATTTCTTTACGTTCGTTAACAAAGACATGACAAGTGTCAGCGCTATAAATTCCCACAACCGGCTCGACCCTGAATATGGGAAGCTAAATTGAAGTTGAGCTTTAAGTCTTACCTTCTTGGACGCGACTTGTGGCAGTTTGGATTCAGAGAAGCGGATTTAAATTTGTGAAGCGCTTGTTAAAGCACAGGAATTGCGGGCAAAAAAAGGCGCGACCCCGAAACGAGGCCGCGCTTTAACAATAAAACTATCTAAATGCCTTAGCTAATAGAGCCACTGCGATTCACACCATTAATCAGCGCCTTCACTGCTGAAGTAATAATGTTGCGATCTTGGCCTACGCCGTACACGGCCTTGCCGTTTACTTTAACTTCTACATAAGTCACGGCAGCAACATCCGAACCCTCGCCCACTGAGTGTTCGTGATAATCAATAACGTTCACGTCTGCCCCGATAAATTGGCTAATCGCATGGGCCGCTGCATCGATGGGGCCGTTACCGCTGCCACTGATGTTTACGGTTTCGTTTTTGTGCTGTGCGTGAATCACTATATCAACCTGGTGTGTATCATCCTGCTCGGTGAATTTGCTCGATTGATAAGTAATGGGGGTTGTAACAGAAAAGTATTCGTCGTTAAAAATTTTAACGATATCTGCACTCTTCACTTCTTTACCCGTTGCATCACTCACTTTTTGCACGGCTGCGCTAAATTCAATTTGCAAACGACGCGGCAATTGCAAACCGGCTTCTTGCTGCAACAAGAAACTCACACCACCTTTACCAGACTGCGCGTTGACACGCACCACTGCATCGTAACTGCGGTTTAAATCCGCAGGGTCGATAGGCAAATAGGGAACTTCCCACAAGCCTTCTTTTTTCTGCACAGCGAAACCTTTTTTAATGGCATCCTGATGCGAGCCAGAAAACGCGGTGAAAACCAATTCTCCCGCATAAGGGTGACGCGGATGCACCGGCAACTGGGTACACTCTTCGTGTAACTTGCGCACCTTGTCGATATCCGAAAAATCCAAACCGGGATGAATACCTTGCGAATACAAATTCAACGCAAGCGTTACCAAATCCACATTACCTGTGCGCTCGCCGTTACCAAACAAGCAACCTTCCACACGATCTGCCCCGGCCATTACCGCTAATTCTGCTGCGGCAACCGCAGTGCCACGATCATTGTGCGGATGCACGCTGATAATAATGGAATCGCGTTTGTTGATATTTCTGTGCATCCACTCGATTTGATCCGCGTAAGTATTTGGCGTGTTCATCTCCACGGTTGCAGGCAAATTCAAAATCACTTTTTTCTGCGGCGTGGGTTGCCAAATATCTACCACGGCGTCGCAAACTTCTTTTACAAAATCAATTTCAGTGCTGGAAAAAACTTCTGGTGAATATTGGAAAGTCCAATCCACTTCGGGTGCTGTTTCCGTTAATTGTTTGCACCACTTGGTGCCTTGAATCGCAATATTTTTTACACCGTCTTTATCGGTGTTGTACACAATCTTACGGAACGCAGGTGCAAGCGGATTGTACATGTGCAAAATCGCACGCTTGGCACCGCGCAAACTTTGCACGGTTTTTTCAATTAAATCGAAACGCGCTTGCACCAAGACTTCGATGGTGACGTCGTCGGGAATTAAATTTTCTTCAATCAACTGGCGAGTAAAGTTGTAATCAATTTCACTGGCTGATGGAAAACCAATTTCAATTTCTTTAAACCCAATTGCTACCAATTCTTTAAACATACGCAGCTTGGTTGCAACCGACATAGGGTCGATTAGCGCCTGATTGCCATCGCGTAAATCGGTGCTCATCCAAATGGGAGGTTTAACAATAAAGTTATTCGGCCATTGGCGGTCGGGCAAACTCACGCCAACGAAGCGTTGGTATTTGGTGGATGGATTGGCAATCATGGCGAACTCCGCACTGTAAGATTAAAGGTGGCTGTACCTGAGGAGAATGCGTGAAAGTCACTGCGGGTTGGCAAGGACAAACGGAAGCAGTCATAAGGCGCGGGTAGCGCCTTAACTCTTCCGCCCGGCATTGGCTTGTGGCCCAGTTCCACGAAGTGTGCGAGCGACACCTCTATCAGGTTTTGAAATTATAGGCGGACAGACGTGGCAGATGATTGCTAAGATTGTCTTCTGAGGATATTTTAAGCAATTATCTGCCGCAATAGATCAATATATTGATTTATTATGCTCACAAATGAGAAATAGCTATGCCTATTGAACTGGATCGCTACGACCGCCTGATCTTGGAACAGTTACAAAAGAACGGGCGGATGACCAATCAGGAGCTGGCCGACGCCATCAGCCTCTCACCCTCGCCCTGTTTGCGCCGGGTTCGTCAGCTTGAAGAATCGGGGTTGATTGATGGCTACCGGGCACTACTCAATGCTCGCAAGCTCGGCTTAACGCTGATGGCGTTTATTCAAATCAGCATGGATAAACACACGCCGGAGCGCTTCGACGCCTTTGAGTCCACCGTTGCGCAATACCCGGAAGTGCTGGAATGCCACCTGATTACGGGTCAATCCTCTGACTACTTGTTAAAGGTGATTGTGAAAGACATGGATGCCTACCAGCAGTTTCTGCTCAACAAGCTCACCCGCATTGAGGGTGTGAGCGGTGTGCATTCCTCGTTCGTGCTCAAGTCGCCAGTTGTAAATACCGCCTTGCCTATGCCCTAAATAAAAAACGCCTTTCAGCGTATGCGGAAAGGCGTTTTGGAAATCTAGGTTTGATGCTCTAGGTTTATTTCTTTTCTGATCTTCTGTCTTGCTTTCTGCGATCTTCACTCGCCGGGATAGGTTTTGCTTGTTTGCGTCTATCGTTGTTCTGGCGCTCTTCCAAAGCTTCTTCAATCTGGCTGAGCATCACCTTTACCACTTTCTTCTCACTCATTTTTGGAATCCGTTTGTACAGTTAATAAATATTGTGCTGCGAACACAGTTTGATTATAGACCAAGGCCTCAAAACCGCCGGAAAGAAAATTGTAATTTTTAACAGTGTTTTGTTATAAAAATGTACACCTAATCGTCTGTTTTGGAGCCTGTCGCTTACTTCAGCTTGGGAGTTTTCCAGTTGATCCAACGATCTTTATCAACCGCAAATTCCTGATCGCTTTTGAAAATCGCCGTGTCTGCTTTTGCATCATCCAACAAAAACTTTTGCACAAAAGCATTCAGTTCAGGTACTTGGGCTTGCGGATATTGGCAGTGGTTATGGCCACCTAATTGCGAAAATCCAAAGCTACTCTCCTCGCCAAGAGCGCGCCAAATTTCACGGGCCGCAAGCGATGCCGTGTAAGCGCTGCGGTTTCCCAACCACTCCATAGACGTATTCTCAATCACCAACAATCCACGTGGAGCCACCATTCCCATCAAGCTGTGGTGATCGAAAGGCAGGCGATTGGCCGATTGACTGAACTGCTTGAAGTTTTCGCTAAACCACACGTTCTCGGTGACGATTTGCGATGAAGTCTGTACATTCTGGCCCTTGGCTTTTTGGTCGTCAGATACGCGCCAACTTGAGGAACCGCCCGAGCCAGACTCCTGCGGAATGGTCAGTTTGATGCGCTCATCAAAGGCGCCCGCCACCAGGGCGCCTTTGCCGTTGCGCGAACATCCGGTAATACCCAAACGGCTCGCGTTAATTTGGCTTGCGGGCGTTTTTTCCAAACCATCAATCAACCGACTCACGCCCCACGCCCAGGCCATGAGCGCACCGGCAGAATGTTCCGCACCGTAAAGCTCGAAGAACTTACCCTTGCCGCGCGAACTGCCGTTGAGCTGCTCGGCAATGTCATTATTAGGGAACTGGATAACCGCCACCCCTTGCTTGGCCAATTCCTCATTATTAATCCAGGAACCACCCATGCCGATCATGGCGGGGTAAGGCGCTTTGCCCGTTTTGGGATAGGTAATTTTGGCGGTGAACTTAATCTCATGGCCCTTATCAGCCACTCTTACCACCAGATTCTCGCCTTGCAGCTCAGCGCTCACATGCTCCGGCACGCCGGGCTTGACACCTAGCTCATAAGCCTGCGCCTGCGCACCAATTTCCGCCCGGCGGCAAATCCAGTCTTTTTTTGTGGTGATGAGCTTACCCGTCATACCTTTAAAGGGATTAGGTAACTCGTTAATCACCGGTAGATGATCGACATCCGCCAAGGGTGAAACCACACAGGTAGAACCTGCGTAGGGCAATTTAGCCACCGGTGAATCGGTTGAATTACACCCAACCAAGCCGCTAACCAAGAACATGGCCAATGCCGATAAAGCAAACCCAGAGCGCATAACATCACCTTTTTGTGTTGTTTATTATCCAAACCAAAATAAAGTCATCCCGACTTTATCTCAACAGACTTTGCGCATGTGGGCGATAAGAAGTGTTAAACATGTCCTTCAACGCGCGCGTTGCGCCGGACTTCTTGCGGGGTTTGGCGGAACAAGCGGATAAATGCCCTGCGCATGCGTTCGGGGTCCACAAAACCCACTTGGATGGCGATAAGTTCGATGGGGTCTGCGCTGCTTTCGACTTTTTGCCGCGCAACTTCGGCCCGCAAACGCTCCACGACTTTAGCGGGTGTTTCACCCGTTTCGGCAAATAGGGCTCGCCCGAACTGGCGAGAGCTCAGGCACGCCACTTCCGCTAAGCGCTCGACCGGTAGTTTTTCGTGGAGATGTTCTCGCGCAAAACTCAAGGCCGCGCGAATGCGGTCAGAGGCCGCGTCCAACTCCAGCAGACTGGAAAACTGCGATTGGCCGCCGGTTCTGCGGTGATAAACCACCAGATTGCGCGCCGTTGCTCGCGCTATATCCAGACCGTGGTCGTCTTCAATCAAGGCCAAAGCCAAATCGATACCCGCGCACACGCCGGCGGATGTCCACACATCGCCATCGCGGGTAAAAATTCGGTCGCCATGAACTTTAATTTTGGGGAATAACCGCTGCAGTAAATTCGCGTGCTGCCAATGGGTTGTCGCATGCAAACCATTGAGCAAACCGGCTTTGGCAAGCACAAAAGCGCCCGTGCAGACGCTAGCGACACGGCGAGATTTAGCGGCGCACACCTGCGTAACCTCGGCCAGTTCCGTGACCGCTTCCGGCTCTAAGCAGCCATTGCCGCCCACGACTATAAAGGTATCGAACTGCGCCTGACGAATGGGTTCGGTAATAACCGCCAGCCCCGATGAACTGGCGATTACCCCACCGTGGCATGACATGGTGTGGATGCGATAAGGTTCACTCGCAAAACGCCCGGCCACCTCAAAAGCAGCCAGTGGCCCACTGAGATCCAACAATTGGAAGTTCGGGTGAATCAAAAAGCCAATCTCGCGCATTCACACCTCCTGTTATCAAGCCAAGGGCAAGCTGCCAAACGCCACAGCATTATCCAGCAAGCGGTTGGCGAAGCCCCATTCGTTGTCATACCAAGCCTGAACGGTTACGTGAGTGCCGCCCATCACCTTAGTCAGTGTCAAATCGAATATGGACGATGCATCGTTGTGCAGGAAATCCGCCGACACCAGCGGCAAATCATTCGTTTTGAGTAAACCAACCAAAGGCCCGCTTTGAGACGAATCTTTCATCAGTTGGTTGATTTCCTCGACTGAGGTCGGCCTTGCGCTGATAAAACTCAGGATCAGGATGCACACATCAATGGTCGGCACCCGAATCGAAAAACCGTCCAACTTGCCATCCAGCTCCGGCAAAACCAAACCAATCGCCTTGGCCGCGCCCGTTTTGGTAGGGATGATAGACGACATGGCCGACCGCGCCCGCCGCAAGTCTTCGTGGTACACATCGGTCAATACCTGATCGTTGGTCACCGAATGCACAGTCGTCATTGAACCCGCCACTATCCCGATATGATCATTAAGCGGTTTGGCAACGGTACCCAAGCAATTAGTCGTGCAAGAACCTATGGCAATCACTCGGTGTTCTGGGCGCAGCACATGGTTGTTCACGCCGTAAACCACAGTTGCATCCACTTCTTTGCCCGCTGGTGCAGAGATAATCACTCGCTTAGCGCCAGCCGCCAGATGGGAAGAAGCCTTATCCTTAGAGGCGAAACGCCCCGTGCACTCAAGCACTACATCCACACCCAGTTCGCCCCAAGGCAAGTTTGCAGGGTCACGCTCCGTCAACACTTTAATGCGGTCACCTTCCACCACTAGATAGCCATCCTCCACTGCAACCGAACCGGGGAATTTGCCATGGGTAGTATCAAAGCGAGTCAAATGGGCATTGGTTTCTGCGCTGCCAAGGTCGTTGATGGCGACGATCTGGATATCATGACGTTTACCCGCCTCATAAAACGCCCGCAGAGTGTTGCGGCCAATACGGCCATAACCATTGATTGCTACTTTAATCGTCATCGCAAAAACCTCCTTTAGGTGAGTGAGGCTTTACTCTAACGGGTTTCAAATGTCGGTAAACGACAAAAACACCTCGTTTTAAGACATAGATTAATCGCGGGCAAATAAAAAGGCCATAACCAGAAGGTTATGGCCTTTTCTAGATCATACCTTAACTATACGTCGAGGTTTGCTACCGCGAGGGCGTTGGTTTCAATGAAGTCACGGCGTGGTTCAACATCATCGCCCATTAGGGTGGTGAAAATTTGATCAGCTGCGATAGCATCTTGAATGGTTACACGCAACATGCGGCGGGTTTCCGGGTTCATGGTGGTTTCCCACAGCTGCTCGGGGTTCATTTCACCCAAACCTTTGTAGCGCTGGATGTTGTAGCCTTTGCGCGATTCTTTCATCAGCCAATCCAGACCTTCTGCGAAGCCTGTAACCGGTTGCTTACGTTCGCCACGTTGAATGTAGGCACCTTCTTCGATCAAGCCATCCAAGGCTTCGCCAAGGGACACGATAGACGCGTATTCACCTGAACCAAAGAAATCTTGGTTGAACGGGAAGTGGTTGGAAATGCCGTGGGCAATGATTTCCACTACTGGCAAGAACAAATGGCGTTCGGTGTCTTCGCGTACCACGATGTTGTACTTTTGGCTGCCCGCGCGCGCATCCAATGCGAAACGGGCCAGCATTTGATCACACCATTGTTGGATGTGGCCTTGATCTGCCAAGTGTTCAGCGCGCAGAACTGGCATATAAATCATCTTTTCTAAGACTTCTGCCGGATACAAACGCGACAGACGTTCAATGGTCGCCATTACCTTGCGGTATTGCTGCACCAGCTTCTCCAAAGCTTCGCCCGCAATGGCTGGCGCGCTTGGGTTCACGTGGAGCGCTGCACCTTCAAGCGCCGCTTGGGTAAGGAATTCGGTCATGGCCGATTCGTCTTTCAGGTATTGCTCCTGCTTACCTTTGCTGATTTTGTACAGCGGTGGTTGGGCAATATATACATGGCCACGCTCAATCAGCTCGCGCATTTGGCGGAAGAAGAAGGTCAACAACAGGGTACGGATGTGCGATCCATCCACGTCGGCGTCGGTCATAATGATGATGCTGTGGTAGCGCAGCTTATCCGGATTGTAGTCTTCTTTACCTATGCCACAGCCGAGCGCGGTGATCAAAGTACCGACTTCCGCACTGGATAACATCTTGTCGAAACGGGCTTTTTCTACGTTCAGGATCTTACCTTTGAGCGGCAAAATCGCTTGGGTTTTACGGGCGCGACCCTGCTTGGCTGAACCGCCTGCCGAATCACCCTCTACCAGGTAAACCTCTGATAATGCTGGATCTTTTTCCTGACAGTCCGCCAATTTTCCGGGCAGACCGGCGATATCCAGCGCGCCTTTACGGCGAGTCATTTCACGCGCTTTACGTGCAGCTTCACGGGCACGCGCGGCGTCGATCATTTTGCCGACGATGGCTTTAGCTTCCTGCGGATTTTCTAACAGGTAAGCGCCGAAGTGTTCGTTCATCTCCTGCTCTACCGCCGTTTTCACTTCAGAGGATACGAGCTTGTCTTTGGTTTGGCTGGAGAACTTAGGATCAGGCACTTTTACCGAAATGATCGCGGTCAAACCTTCACGGGCGTCGTCACCGGTGGTGGCAACCTTGGCCTTTTTATCCAAGCCTTCGCGCTCGATATAGCCGTTCAAACCACGAGTCAATGCCGCACGGAAGCCCGCCAAGTGGGTACCGCCATCGCGTTGAGGAATGTTGTTGGTGTAGCAGAACAGGTTTTCCTGGAAGCTATCGTTCCATTGCAGCGCTACTTCCACACCTATACCGTCGTCACGCTTGAGCGATACGAAGTGAACCATCTTGTTGATGGTGGTTTTGTTTTTGTTTAAGTGATCCACGAAAGCCATTAAACCGCCTTCGTATTGGAAAACTTCTTCTTTGCCGCTGCGCTCGTCTTTCAACACAATGCGCACACCTGAGTTCAGGAATGACAATTCACGCAGGCGTTTGGCGAGAATTTCGTAGTGGAATTCAATGTTAGTGAAGGTTTCAGCCGAAGGTTTGAAGTGGATTTCAGTACCTGTAGTTGTACTTTCCCCCACAACTTTTAGTGGCTCATCAGGCACACCGTGACGATAAATTTGCTCATGAATGTAGCCAGCACGGCGGATAGTAAGCTTCAATTGCTCAGAAAGCGCGTTCACTACAGATACACCCACACCGTGCAAACCGCCGGAAACCTTGTAGGTGTTATCGTCAAACTTACCGCCGGCGTGGAGAACCGTCATGATAACTTCCGCTGCCGATACCCCTTCTTCGTGCATATCCGTTGGAATACCTCGACCGTTATCGCTAACAGAGACCGTTTCGTCAGGGTGGATAACAACTTTGATCTCAGAGCAATGGCCAGCCAAAGCCTCGTCAATAGAGTTATCCACGATCTCGAATACCATGTGGTGAAGACCCGAGCCGTCGTCGGTGTCGCCAATGTACATCCCTGGGCGCTTACGCACCGCATCCAGCCCCTTAAGGACTTTAATACTGGACGAGTCGTAAGTATTCTCTTCTGACATAGCTAATCTCCACTTTTTATTCGGTGTACCTTAGGCCGCTCAATCAATCTGAGCAGTATAAGGATATGTTCAAAACAATTGCGGCTATGAAACTGTATTAGTCACACAACCATGTTCCACGTGGAACATTTTAATCTCTGTATTTGGCTTGTTTTGCCATGAGGACAGTAAACTCGCCTGCTCTACCCCAGTGATAAACACCTGTGTTTCCATGGTATCTAACCAATGGGTGAGCAAATCACGGTGTCTCTCGTCTAATTCGGCCGGCAAATCGTCAATTAAATAAACGGTTTTACGGCCTGTCATACGCGAGAACACATAACCTTGAGCGATCTTAAGGGCGCATACCAGAAGTTTTTGTTGGCCTCGGCTTAAAATTTCCGCCGCGTTTTGGCCGTTTACGGTAATGCGTAGATCTGCTCTATGGCTACCCATGTAGGTATAGCCTTGCTGACGGTCACGATCAAAACTCGCTGCCAGTACATCCGCATAGGATTTTTCTTTATCCCAACCGCGATAGTAGCCAATGGCAATACCGTCAACGCTGATAAATTCCTGCAGCAACTCATAAAAAGTTGCTTTAAACAATTCAAAGCACTCAGCTCGGTAGATATGCAGCTGTTCGCTAAGAGCGACAAGCTCTTGATCCCAAGTCGATAATTCAAAGGGATCTATTCTATCATGCCGAAGCAAACTGTTGCGGTGTTTAAGGCAGCGCTGACAATCTTTCCATGTTTGGAAGAATTTATGTTCCACGTGGAACACAAGCCAATCAATAAATTGTCTACGAACCTTTGGGCTACCTTCCAATAATAAAAAGGTGTCTGAGTTAATAGTTTGCACGGGCAAATATGAAGCTAAGACTGCAGCCGAGCTCACCAAATTGCCGTTTGCTTTAAAGCTAGCCGTTCCATCCAGCTGACGATTAATGCCTATAGGGACTTCTGCTTGATCATCCGCAAGCACCTTTCCGAATATCGTAAATGCGTTTTGCCCGTTAGATATAAGCGGCTTGTGCTTATGGCTGCGAAAGGATCGGCCCAACGCAAGCACATTAATCGCTTCCAAAATGCTGGTTTTTCCAGAACCATTCTCGCCATAAATAAGGTTAACTCGGTGAGATGGTTGTACATCTACCGAGTTAAGATTACGAAGGTTCTGGATAAAGAGACGTTTTAAGGTCATACGACCAACAGGAAAGATGGCTTACAGCCAAAGATTTTTACTAGAGAATTCAATGCGCTCATTACAAGCGCATTGGCATTACAACGTACAAGGAATCGCTGTTTTCAGGTTCTTCCAATAAGGCGCTGGAGTTGGCGTCAGACAAAGTGATTTTAATGTTTTCGTTTTGGATAACGTTGGTTACATCTTGCAAGTAGCTTACGTTGAAGCCCACTTCCAAACTATCGCCAGAATAATCCACCACCACTTGTTCTTCGGCTTCTTCTTGCTCTGGGTTGTTAGCCACAATTGTCAGCAAACCATCGGATAATAAAAGACGCACGCCACGGTATTTTTCGTTCGACAAAATAGCAGTACGGCCGAAGGCTTGTTTCAATTCTAGACGAGAACCTATAACCACCTTGTTGCCACCGCGCGGTAGTACGCGCTCGTATTCAGGGAACTTGCCATCCACCAATTTGGAGGTAAAGGTGTAATCAACAGAGGTCACACGAATATGGTTGCCGCTTAAGGTCACTTCTACTTGCGCCGTTGAATCATCTAAAAGACGAGATAATTCCAACACACCTTTGCGCGGAAGAATAGCTTGTACAACATCGGGAGCATTCACTGCAATGGCGCGAGTACACATGGCCATGCGGTGACCGTCGGTAGCGACTACACGCAATTGATCTTGGCGAACTTCCCACAACATGCCGTTCAAATAGTAGCGAACGTCCTGCTGAGCCATAGCAAATGCGGTGCGCTCAATAAGACGTTTAACTTCTTGCTGTGCGCAGCTAAAACGCAAATTACCGGGTGCATCTTCTACATTCGGGAAATCTGATGCAGGCAGTGTTGATAAGGTGAAACGGCTGCGACCTGATTTTAAAACTATGCGCTGATCTTCTTGGATAAACTCTAATTTTGAGCCATCTGGTAGCGATCGGCAGATATCTACTAACTTACGCGCAGGAACTGTAATTTCACCGGAGTCCCCAGCCTGTTCCAAGGTCACACGACCAATAATTTCGACCTCAAGATCTGTACCCGTTAAGGACAGTTGATCGCCATTCAAAACGATAAGGACGTTCGACAAAACGGGCAGCGTTTGACGACGCTCCACCACACCTGCAACCAGTTGTAAGGGTTTAAGTAGCGCCTCGCGGGATACGACAAATTTCATGTGATGGTCTCTTTTGTTATCGTCCGGGATCTAAAGGTTTATTAATAAAATCAGCACAAAAATAGTAAGCGTGTTTATAAATTAAGTTGTCAGCGACCGCAGCAAGTTTTTCATATCTTCGCGAATATCGGCTGTTTCTTCCTGCAATTCTTTTATTTTTCGGCACGCGTGCAACACGGTAGTATGATCGCGTCCACCAAAGGCTTCGCCAATTTCCGGCAAGCTATGGTTGGTCAATTCTTTCGCTAAGGCCATGGCAACTTGACGCGGTCGAGCCACAGAACGACTGCGACGTTTAGACACCATGTCGTTCATTTTGATTTTGTAATATTCGCACACCACTTTTTGGATATTGTCGATACCGACTTGTTTATCCTGCAACGCCAACAAATCTTTTAAGGCTTCGCGAACCAGCTCAACGTCAATTGGGCGGCCGGTAAAGTTCGCACTCGCAATCACGCGTTTAAGCGCACCTTCGAGGTCACGTACATTAGCGCGAATTCGTTGCGCAATAAAGAAGGCAGCATCATGCGGTAATTCAATATTTACCTGCTCGGCCTTCTTCATCAAAATCGCCACGCGGGTTTCCAACTCTGGCGGTTCCACGGCTACGGTTAAACCCCATCCGAAGCGCGATTTTAAGCGTTCTTCCAAGCCATTAATTTCTTTGGGGAAGCGATCGCAGGTAAGGATAATTTGGCGACCACCTTCAAGTAGTGAGTTGAAGGTGTGGAAGAATTCTTCTTGTGAACGCTCTTTACCGGCGAAAAACTGAATATCGTCGATGAGTAAAGCATCCATGGACCGGTAATAGCGTTTGAAGTCATTGATCGCATTCAATTGCAGGGCTTTCACCATATCGGCAACGAATCGCTCGGAATGTAAGTAAACCACTTTTGCATTGGGGTTCTTGGCAACCAATGCATTACCAACGGCTTGCATTAAATGCGTCTTACCCAAACCCACACCGCCATAGATAAAGAGCGGGTTGTAAGCACCACCCGGATTTTCGGCGACTTGGCGTGCGGCGGCCAATCCCAGCTGGTTGGATTTACCTTCCACGAAGGTGGCGAAAGTGGACGCCGTATTTAAATAGTTGCTGTGTTTTAAGCCGCCTTCAACATCGGCCTCTTGCACAACACGTTGTACATCATCATTAGAACGACGGGATTTTTCAGGTACTTCATCAGCATCAGATTTGGCGACGGGTGTTGCTTCCTTTATAGATGATGCAACAGTGAGCGTATTAGCGACCGAAGTTGCTGGCGCACGTACCTGTTCAAAAGCGGCTTGAGGTTTAGCACCCACAGCAATCACCACAGACAAGGGCGCTCCGTCTTGAAAGTGGGCGACCAGCTCTTTAATACGCGCTAAAAACTTTTCTTCTACCCAATTACTGATAAAACGGTTGGGTGCTAACAAACGCAATTCGTTAGGGTTGGCAACTTCATCTATTTGCAAAGGCTTAATCCAGGTGTTGAATTGCTGCGAAGGCAATTCATCCTGCAAGCTGGATGCACATAATTTCCAAACGGACTGCGACAAAACAGAAACTCCCGACGATCTTATCTTTATCTATATATATCTACGAATAACTACATATAGGACTGTTATTGAACTGCAAACCTACATCTATGTGTAACGAGCAAAAAATAGCCAAAAACCGCTACAAAAAAGGGGTTATGCAGAAGGTTTTTAGGGAAAGAATTTTTAAGAAAACGGAGTGTACTCCCAACAAAAAAAGTTATCCACAGTTAGACTAAAAATCTCTGTAAGAATTTTTAAACATGGTTCAAAGTGCTAAAAATTCAACAACTTATAGATTGCCCAAAAAATAAGCGAAATAATGTTTATTAATAAAATCTGTGGATAAACCTGTTTATATATTATGTATAAACTGAGTAAAACCCGTGGTTATTAACACTCACCCAGCAAACTGAATAATAATTCCAAAACTGTTTGCTTTATAAACACAACTTCTTTAGAATCCCGCGTCTTTCACACACCGTGTGATTTATTGTGTCCTTACAACAGGTTTAGTTTCATGAAAAGAACATTCCAACCAAGTACTCTTAAACGCGCTCGCAACCACGGTTTCCGTGCTCGCATGGCTACTAAAAACGGCCGTTTGGTATTGGCTCGTCGTCGCGCTAAAGGTCGTAAAGCCTTAACCGTTTAATACCCCGTATTAATGGATCGTTAGAGTGAAGCAGGCCATTACCGTCGAATGGCAAGCTGACCGAAAATCAGGTCAGTCATTTACCAAGTCGATGCGCCTGCTAAGCTCTAGCGATTTTCAAAGCGTCTTTGATGACGCACCGCTTCGTACCTCGCACCAACACTTCCTGTTTCTCGCTCGTCAAAACCAGCTCGGTCGTCCGCGCTTGGGTTTAGTCATTGCCAAAAAACACATTCGCCATGCTGTCGATAGAAATCGGATGAAACGTCTGATTCGCGAAACTTTTCGTGTAAAACAGCAACAATTGGCGGGTATAGATGTTATCGTGCTCGCGCGCAAAGGCATGAACGATTCAACCAACGCCATGTTGATAGAACAACTCAATGGCCAATGGCAGCGCTTGATCCGCAAGCTTCAAAAAGCAACATCGGAACCTGCAGCATGAGTTTTCTCAATCCAAGCCGTATCGCCATAAAGTGCATTCACGGTTACCGCTTTTTTTTAAGCCCCTGGATTGGCAACCAATGCCGGTTTTACCCGACGTGCTCACACTACGCGGAAGAAGCAATAAATGTATATGGCGTTACCAAAGGGGGTTATTTAACCCTGCGTCGCCTACTAAAATGCCACCCCTGGCATCCGGGTGGTTTGGACCCGGTGATAAAACCTGAACAGAATTCCTTTCAACAACCTTTAGATGGCAGTCAATAAGATGGATTGGCAAAAAAACATATTGATCGCGGCAATTCTCGCCGTTCTATTTATGCTGGCGATTCGCTGGAATACCTATCAAGAGCAACATGCTCCCCTTGTTGCACCAGCAGCTACATCAGAAATTCCAGCTTCAACTGCTGCCAAGTCTTCTGATATTCCCAGTGCGACTTCTACCGCAAGCCCATCTACACCGACTGCGCCTGCCGTTGCATCGACCAGTGTCATTAAAGTTGCAACCGACAGCTTGTTAGTAAGTATCGATCCAGTGGGTGGCGATATAGTGCGTGTCGCATTGCCACGTCATTTAATTGATCTGAAAAACCCAGATTCTCCCTTTGTGTTGATTGACAACACACCCGATCATCTTTACCGCATTCAAAGTGGTTTGATTGGCGCTAACGGTACTGACACCGCGCAAGGTCGCCCAACTTACAGCGTTGAAAAATCTGAATACTCCTTGGAAAACGGTAAAGATACCTTAGCGGTGGATTTAAGCTTGCAGCAAGGCGATGTAAAAATTACCAAGCGTTTTACCTTCACCCGCGGCCAATATGTTGTTGGTGTTGAATATTTGATTGATAACCAAAGCGCTAATAAATGGGATGGTCAACTCTACGGCCAAATCAAACGCGACAGCAAAAACTTCGCAAAAACCAACGCCATGATGATGAGCGCCTACTTGGGCGGCGCAGTAACAACCAAAGAAGAAAATTACAAAAAAGTTAAATTTGATGATTTGAGAAAAGCTCCTTTTGAAACCACAGAACAAGGTGGTTGGGTTTCTCTAATTCAACATTATTTCATCAGCGCCTGGATTCCAGATCCAAGCACCACCAATACCTTCAAGCTAAGCCAGCAAGGCACCAACGATGTTTTCCTGTTTAGCTTTATTGGTAGCCCCGTTGATGTAGCCCCAGGTGCACAAGGCAGCATCAAAGCGAATTTTTATGCTGGCCCAAAAGATACAGATTCACTTAAAACTATTTCTCCACATTTGGATTTAACTGTTGATTACGGTTTCCTGTGGATGATTGGTGAACCCTTATTCTGGTTGTTGAAAAAAATTCATTTGCTCGTTGGCAACTGGGGTCTGGCGATTATTGGTTTGACCATTATTGTTAAAGCCTTGTTCTTCCATCTTTCTGCTACCAGTTACAGATCTATGGCGAAGATGAAAAAACTCGCTCCAAAAATGGCAGAGATGAAAGAGCGTTATGGCGATGATCGTCAAAAGATGTCGCAAGAAATGATGAAGCTCTACAAAGATGAAAAAGTAAATCCGCTTGGCGGTTGCTTGCCAATGCTGATTCAAATGCCGGTATTTTTGGCGTTGTATTGGGTATTGATGGAATCCGTAGAACTTCGCCATGCGCCTTTCTATGGTTGGATTCAAGATTTGTCCGTCATGGATCCTTACTATGTGTTGCCGTTAATTTACGGCGTGACCATGTGGTTCATGCAAAAATTAAATCCGCAACCCACTGACCCGATGCAAGCGCGCGTCATGCAAATGTTGCCACTGGTATTTACCTTTATGTTCTTGTGGTTCCCAGCAGGCTTGGTGTTGTACTGGGTAACCAACAATATTTTGACTATTGCTCAGCAATACGTGATCACCAAACAAATAGAAAAAGCTGACGCAAAAGCTTAAGCATGAATTTACATACTGACACCATCGCTGCAATCGCCACTGCGACCGGTCGTGGTGGTGTCGGTATAGTTCGCGTCTCTGGCCCTAAAGCCAAATTCATTTCTGAAACGCTGTTAAAACAAAAGCTCCAACCACGCTTTGCACATTACACACCTTTTTATTCCAACCAAGGTGAAATTCTTGATCAAGGCATAGCGCTATTTTTTCCTGGTCCCAATTCATTTACCGGCGAAGATGTTCTTGAACTGCAAGGTCATGGTGGCCCGGTTATTTTAGATTTGCTCTTGCGTGAAATTACGCAACTTGGCGTTCGCCTTGCACGCCCCGGTGAATTTTCCGAACGTGCTTTTCTCAACGACAAACTCGATTTAGCCCAAGCTGAAGCTATTGCAGATTTGATTGATGCCACCAGCGAACAAGCTGCTAAAAATGCGCTCCATTCTTTGCAAGGCGCTTTCTCCACACGTATTCACGAATTGGTAGAAGCCTTAATCAGTTTGCGAATTTACGTTGAAGCGTCGATCGATTTTCCTGAAGAAGAAATCGATTTTTTAAGCGATGGAAAAGTCGCACATGATTTAAATACTATCGAACAAAAACTCAATCAGGTATTTAAAGAAGCCAAACAAGGCGTTTTGGTTCGCGATGGTATGCGTGTGGTTATTGCAGGCAGACCCAACGCCGGAAAATCCAGTTTGTTGAATGCCTTAAGCGGCCGCGAATCGGCGATTGTTACCAGCATTGAAGGAACTACCCGCGACGTGCTGCGCGAACACATTCATATCGATGGCATGCCCTTGCATATCATCGATACCGCCGGGTTGCGTGACAGCCCAGACGAAGTAGAACGCATCGGCATTCAACGCGCCTGGCAAGAAATCCAGCAAGCCGATCGCGTGCTTTTGTTAGTAGACAGCGGCAGCACGCCCGAAACAGATCCCATAAAAATCTGGCCCGATTTTATTGAGCGCTTGGAACACCCCGAAAAATTAACGCTCGTACGCAACAAAATTGACCTGAGTGGCGAACGGGCGGGAATTGTGGAATTAGAGACTGGTGTTTCTTATATAGGCATCAGCGCCGCCAAGGGCGACGGTATGGATGATTTAAAACAACACCTAAAAGACATTATGGGTTTTAGCAACACGGGTGAGGGAGGGTTTACCGCTCGTCGTCGCCACTTGGATGCACTTGAACGCGCACAATCATTCCTTGCCTCAGGTAAAGCCCAGTTACAGGGCTACGCAGCCGGTGAATTGCTGGCCGAAGACCTTCGCCAAACTCAAAACGCCTTAAGTGAAATCACCGGCGAATTTACGCCCGATGATTTGCTGGGTCGAATCTTCAGTAGTTTCTGTATAGGAAAGTAAAAATCCACCTGCATAGCAGGTGGCTTTGATTAGCACCCTATAAGGGTGCTTGTCTTAAACCGTTACCTCTAACCGCAGCTGGCGCTCATCTTCCTCTCTCGCCTGCTTATCTTGATAACGTACGTATCTCCGAATCACCTCTTCATTCGCGCCAACTGAATCTACAAAATAGCCACGCTGCCAGAAATGATTTCCCCACATTTTATTCTTTCTTAAATACGGAAATTTATTGAACAGTCTTATCGCTGTTCTTCCTTTCAATGTCCCCATTAGCTCCGAAACACTTATGCTGGGCGGCGTCCTTACCACCAAATGCACATGATCTATCTGCACATTTAGCTCAACTACTTTGCAATTCTTCATCCCACAAAACACATAAATACTTCGATACAACTCTTTTCCTATATTTCCCGTCAATATCTTGAACCTATACTTCGGCGTCCAAACAATGTGATACTGACATCGATAGAATACGTGTGAAGCGGATTCATATCTGCTCATGCTTTTTACTCCTGATCATTTGCTGGTAACAAACGATTGTGTATCTAGCATGGGCACTTTTCAGGCATAGCCCCGAGTAGCTGATCACCACCTCCATAGGAGGTGGTTTTAGAATGGCAATAAAAAGCCGCTCTCAACCAGCGGCCTTTTAATGTTAACGCCATTTTTAACTGAAACTACAAAAACCTGCACAACAACACAAACATTCCAGTAAGAGAAATGTTTATACAAGTTTATTTTCATGTTTTTCCACACACTTACACAGGTTATCCACAATAAAATAGAGATTTACGCCATAAATAACTGTTTTTTATAGGTTTTCGTTAATTATTAACAGGTCTGTGCGTAATTCTGTGGGTTGACTGAACAAAAGCTTGCGATATTTTTGGGGATAAGTCGGATTTTTCGTCGCGTCTGTATAAGTTGGGCTTCCACAAACAGCTTACATCCATCTTACAATGAGCTTTCGAGCAGCTTTCCCTAAGGGTTTTACTTCTTGTAATATATTGATAAATAAATAAAAATATATCTTATCCACAGATATATATCGTCATATTAATTACAACATATTTTAACTTCCTAATTAACCTTAAATATATTTATTTAAATATTTTCCTCTGTTGTAACAGAATAAAATTTCGTGCAAAAAATAAGCTGATTAAACCCTGTACATGTTTTGTGCAATTGCTCAACTCGCTCTATAATGCGTGCCCTTTTCGCAAAAGCGCTGTGTCCGCGCTTTGCATGGCAAACCCGTTTAGCTGCAGCACCGCTGCAAGGTTGTACTCGATGATTTTTCCAGAGCGTTTTGATGTGATCGTAATCGGTGGTGGCCACGCCGGTACCGAGGCCTGTCTGGCCGCGGCGCGCATGGGCTGTAAAACCCTGCTGCTGACCCATAACATCGAAACTCTCGGCCAAATGTCCTGTAACCCTGCTATTGGCGGCATTGGTAAAAGCCATCTCGTAAAAGAGATTGATGCCTTGGGTGGTGCTATGGCGTTGGCAACCGATAAAGGCGGTATTCAATTCCGTATTCTCAATGCCCGCAAAGGTCCCGCTGTGCGCGCGACCCGTGCTCAAGCAGACCGCATTCTCTACAAAGCCGCGATTCGCGAAACTCTCGAAAATCAACCTAACCTGTGGATCTTCCAACAAGCTGCCGATGACGTAATCGTCGAGAACGACGAAATTCGCGGTGTCGTCACGCAAATGGGTTTGAAATTCCACGCAAATCAAGTTGTGCTCACAGCGGGTACGTTTCTCGGTGGTTTGATCCATATTGGTTTGCAAAATTATTCGGGTGGTCGCGCGGGTGATCCACCGTCAATCGCACTTTCAAAGCGCTTGCGTGAATTGCCGCTGCGCGTTGATCGTTTAAAAACCGGAACACCGCCGCGTATTGATGCGCGCACCGTAAATTTCGAAGGTTTGGAAAAACAATGGGGCGATAATCCGGTTCCGGTTATGTCCGTGCGTGGTAATCGTGCTATGCACCCGCGTCAGATTTGTTGCTACATGACGCATACCAACGAAAAAACTCACGATGTGATTCGTCGCAATCTTGATCGCTCACCCATGTATTCTGGCGTGATCGAAGGTATTGGCCCGCGTTACTGCCCAAGCATCGAAGATAAAATTCACCGCTTCGCGGATAAAGATTCACATCAGGTATTTATCGAACCCGAAGGTTTGACCACGCACGAACTTTACCCAAACGGAATTTCCACCAGCTTGCCGTTTGATGTGCAATTGGAAATCGTGCGTTCCATGAAAGGTTTTGAAAACGCGCATATCCTCCGTCCCGGTTACGCAATTGAATACGATTTTTTCAATCCACAAGATTTGAAGCACAGTTTAGAAACTCGCGTGATTGGCGGATTATTTTTCGCCGGCCAAATTAACGGCACGACAGGTTACGAAGAAGCGGGCGCGCAAGGTTTGCTTGCGGGAATAAACGCGGCGCTGCGCGCGCAGGAAAAAGAAGCTTGGTGCCCAAACCGAGATGAAGCTTACTTAGGTGTGTTGGTTGATGACCTGATTACGCTCGGCACCAAAGAACCTTACCGTATGTTCACCAGTCGCGCCGAATACCGTTTGTTATTGCGTGAAGACAATGCCGATTTGCGCTTGACTGAAAAAGGTCGCGAGTTAGGTTTAATTAGCGACGAACAATGGAAAGCCTTCTGCGATAAGCGTGAAAATATCGCGCGCGAGCAAGAGCGTTTGAAATCCACCTGGATTCAGGCTGGTTCACCAGAAGCGGAAAAAGTCGAAGCGATTATTAACACCAAATTAATTCGCGAATACAGCTTGCACGATTTATTAAAGCGCCCTGAATTAACCTACGATCAAGTGGCAACTTTAAAAGGCGAAGCGGTTAACGACGAATTCGTGGCCGAGCAAATTGAAATTGAAGCAAAGTATTCCGGCTACATTGATCGCCAGCAAGAAGAAATAGAACGCCTGCGTGCTTATGAAAATACCATTTTACCGGATGATTTTGATTACAGCTTGGTAGAAGGTCTGTCTAACGAAGTGAAACAAAAATTGTCCGCTGCGCGGCCGCAAACATTGGCGCGTGCCCAGCGAATTTCAGGTATTACGCCTGCGGCAATATCACAATTGCTGATGTACTTGAAAAAGCATGGCATGTTGAAAAGAATGAAGTCGGTGGACAGCGCTGAGCAACAAGCGTCGTAAAAATTTTCCGCTTACGCGGAAGCAAGGGGCGCTTCGCTAACACCATCTAACAAATACAAGAGTTTTATCGAGTGAGTGATTTAGAAAAAGATTTGCGTGAAATTCTCGTTCAGGGCGCAAACCAAATGCAGGTTGCCTTGGCCGAATCGCAAATTAACAACCTGTTGGCCTATATCCGCGAATTCGATAAATGGAACAAAGCCTATAACCTGTCAGCCATTCGCGATATACGTCAAATGGTGGCGCGGCATTTGTTAGATAGCTTGAGTGTGGTTCCTTATTTTTTGAAAACCCCATACTCAACCGACCGTGTTATTGATGTGGGAACAGGCGGAGGCTTACCGGGAATTCCGCTAGGGATTATGTTTCCCGAAAAAAAATTTACGCTACTTGATAGCGCCGGAAAAAAAACACGCTTTCTGTTTCATGTAAAAACATTATTGAAATTGGAAAATGTTAGTGTTGAAAATCGCCGTGTCGAGGAATTTCAACCCGCGCAAAAATTTAACGCTGTTATTAGCCGCGCTTTTGCGAGCTTGCAAGATATGACAGAAGGTTGCGCCCACTTGCTAGAAAGCGACGGCGTGTTTTTAGCGATGAAAGGTGTTTATCCGCAAGATGAATTGATGCCTATCGCGGAAAAAATTGAATTACTCGAAAGCATAAAATTAGATGTTGCAGAAACTGACGGTGAGCGTCACTTGTTAGTACTGCAAACAAAAAAATAATCGAATCATAAATACTGAAAACCACCTTGTGGTTAAAGGATTTTATTTTGACCAAGATCTACGCTATTGCAAATCAGAAAGGCGGTGTGGGTAAAACCACCACCTGTGTGAATTTAGCCGCTTCCTTGGTTGCGACCAAAAAGCGTGTCTTGCTCGTGGATCTGGATCCACAAGGCAACGCCACCATGGGCAGTGGTGTGAATAAAAATGAAATTGAAAAATCTATTTACGATGTACTCACCGAGCGTGAATCCATAAAAGATTGTTTGGTGTTCTCGGAGAGTGGCAAATATCAAGTTCTACCAGCAAACGGCGATTTAACCGCCGCCGAAGTAGAAATGCTTGCGCTCGATAACAAAGAGCGTCGTTTGCAAAATGCCTTGAATCAAGTGAAGGATGATTTCGATTATATTTTGATTGACTGCCCGCCTTCGCTCAACATGCTCACGCTCAACGCCATGACCGCGTGCAATGGTGTGATCATTGCCATGCAATGTGAATACTATGCGCTCGAAGGCTTGTCGGCCTTAGTGAATACCATTAACCAAATTCAGCGCGTGTTGAATCCCGACTTAAAAATCGAAGGATTGCTGCGCACCATGTACGATCCGCGCAACAGCTTGACCAACGATGTGTCTGCACAATTAACGCAACACTTTGGCGATAGACTTTATCGCACCTGCATTCCACGCAACGTTCGTTTGGCCGAAGCGCCCAGTTTCGGAATGCCAGTATTGGCGTTTGATCGCCAGTCCAAAGGAGCCATTGCTTACCTTGCGCTCGCGGGCGAAATTTTGCGTCGCAACGAAGCCGCCGCCAAACCAGCTGCTGCAGCTGAAACCGCACACTAAAAATTCATAAGGTTTAAGTCAGATGTCCACAAAACGTAAAGGTCTAGGCAAAGGTTTGGATGCGCTCCTGAGCGCAGGTCTCGGTGTGACAGCGCCCGCGCCGGATATGCCACTCGTACCCGGCGAGCTAGATGCGAAACTCGAATACAAAGATGGCAAGCTCGCGCATTTGCCGGTGGAAATTATTCAGCGCGGTAAATACCAGCCGCGCCGGGATATGCATCAAGAAGCCTTGGAAGAACTGGCGGAGTCGATCAAAGTTCAGGGCGTTATGCAGCCCATCGTGGTTCGCCCCATTGGTGAAGGTCGTTACGAAATCATCGCTGGTGAACGCCGTTGGCGCGCGACCCAATTAGCCGGCTTGGACAAAATCCCCGCCGTGATTCGCGACGTACCCGATGAAGCCGCCATTGCCATGGCGCTTATCGAAAACATCCAGCGCGAAAACCTCAATCCCATCGAAGAAGCCGTTGCGCTCAAACGTCTTCAAGACGAATTCGAATTGACCCATGCGGAAGTAGCCCAAGCGGTGGGTAAATCACGCGCGACTGTGACAAACCTGTTACGCTTGATCGCGCTCAACGACGAAGTGAAGACATTACTGGAACATGGCGACCTCGAAATGGGCCATGCGCGTGCGATTCTCACCTTGGAAGCTGCCGCCCAGCGCGACATCGCTCGCCAAATCGTTGCCAAGGGTTTATCGGTTCGCCAAACGGAGGCCTTGGTTCGGGTTTATCAGGAAGGCAAAAAGGATGAAAAGGTGAAGCCGGATAACCAGCCTTCTGCCGATATACGTCGCCTTGAAAACAGCTTGTCGGAAAAACTGGGTGCTGCAGTAGAAATCCAGCATGGCACTAAAGGTAAGGGCAAGTTAGTGATTACTTATAACTCGCTGGATGAATTGGATGGCATTTTGGGCCATATCCAGTAAATCTGGTGGAAAAGCAGCAAAACCGCGACAGCTTTTGCTGCTTTGTAAGGATATTGTAAAGCGCCGTGGTTGATGAGAGTGACCTTTGTCACTATAATGCCTGCGCCAAAATTGAGCCTTAAATCCGGTTGATTGTTACCAAAAGTAATAACAACCTTGCGCAAAATCCAAGAGAACGCCTTTGACGAATCGCAATCTTTCGTCCCGCGCCCAGCCCCCTGTGGAGCCTAGAGGTCGCACCTTCGCCTTGGAAATTGTTGCTGCTCAAGTAGTAGTATCGCTGGGGTTGAGCTTGTTTGGGCTCCCTTTCAGCAAGCAAGTCGCAATCGTAATCCTGTCTGGTGGAATGATTTGTTCGTTAGCTAACCTTTGGCTTGCGATTGTTGCGTTTCGCCCCGCGTTGGGAAAACCACCGAGGGAAATGCTGGCTGCCTTTTACCTGGGCGAAATAGGTAAATTTGTAATCACGGCCTTACTGTTCCTGATTGCATTCAAATATGTTGCATGGTTTAAACAAGCGAAATACGCGCTCCTGATTTTTGTGTCCTACGCCTTGGTGCAATGCACGGTGTGGGCATATCCCTTGGCTCGTAGCAGACTCTTGAAGAGTGCTCGCCGAGGTTGATGATAAAAGTTTTTTCATTTTGATTGGGATTAACGACATGTCTGACGTTGAACACGTAAGTGAGCACGGTGAAGCCCTCACCTCATCACAGTATATCCAGCACCACTTAACCAACCTGACCTATGGTCAATTCCCCGATGGCCACTGGGGTTTCGCCGCTAATGCTGCCGAAGCCAAAACCATGGGCTTTTGGGCAATTAACGTGGATACCATGGGCTGGTCACTATTCCTCGGTTTAGTGTTCTTTTTGATTTTCCGCAGTGTTGCCAAGAAAGTAACCTCTGATACTCCAACCGGTTTGCAAAACGTGGTTGAGTCAGCAGTTGAGTTTGTTGAAGGCAACGTAAAAAGCATGTTCCCTTACCAAAACAAAATGGTTGCGCCTATGGCGTTGACGATTTTCGTTTGGGTGTTTTTCATGAATGCGATGGACTTGTTGGCTATCGATTTGCTGCCAACCATCGCGCAAAAAATCGGTGGTGCCATGGGCGCCAACCCACACGAAGTCTTCTTCAAAGTGGTTCCTTCTACTGACCCTAACATCACTTTGGGTATGGCAATGTGTGTATTTGCCTTGATCCTGTGGTACAGCATTACTCAAAAAGGTCCATTGGGTTTCTTGAAAGAACTGACTTTGCATCCGTTCAGCAGCAGCAACCCTATTGTTCAAGCCTTGTTTATTCCGGTTAACTTCGTCTTGGAATTGCCAACGCTGATTTCTAAACCTGTTTCTCTTGGTCTTCGTTTGTTCGGCAACCTCTACGCGGGCGAAATTATCTTCATCCTGGTTGCCATCATGTATGGCGCTGGTGTGTTGTTTGCGCCTTTGGCTGGTTTAATTCAGGTTGTGTGGGCGCTTTTCCACATTCTGATTATTTTCTTGCAAGCAATGATCTTTATGGTGTTGACCATTGTTTACATGAGTCTGTCTTACCAGACAGAAGAGCATCACTAATTTTTGTTTTTGGTTTGTTTTTTTGTTTTAACTTTTTAACTTTAACTTTGTAGGAGAAATACAGTGACTGAAGCATTAGCTTTTTTATACATCGCAGGTGCCCTGGTAATTGGTTTGGGTGCAGTTGGCGCAGCAATCGGCGTAGGTATTTTGGGTGGTAAGTTCTTGGAGGGCGGTGCTCGTCAACCAGAATTGATCCCAATGTTGCGTACCCAATTCTTCGTTGTTATGGGTCTGGTGGACGCGGTTCCAATGATTGGTGTTGGTATCGGCATGTACATCCTGTTCGCAGTTGT
Source organism: Cellvibrio sp. (assembly GCF_046347455.1). Lineage (GTDB taxonomy): Bacteria > Pseudomonadota > Gammaproteobacteria > Pseudomonadales > Cellvibrionaceae > Cellvibrio. The sequence goes on along the minus strand of NZ_JAXMGC010000004.1, from coordinate 157,784 downwards.
TGGTCAGTAATTCCACACAACTTTTTTAAACCCTTTAACAAAGGCATTTAAACGTGAACATTAATGCAACGTTAATTGGCCAAATGGTGGCGTTTGTCATCTTTATTTATCTGACAGGTCGTTTTGTGTGGCCACCCATTGTTGCGGCAATGGCTGAGCGTAGCAAACGTATTGCAGATGGCCTCCAGGCTGCGGATAGGGCTGAAAAAGATCTTGAATTAGCCAAGCAAAAAGTAGCTGAACAGCTTTCTACTGCAAAGAAAGAAGCTGCCGCTATTGTCGATTTGGCAAACAAGCGTGCGATTGAAATTGTTGAAGAAGCAAAAGCAAAAGCCCTTGTTGAAGCTGAGCGTGTGAAAGCCGCTGCCCAAGCTGAAATTGAGCAAAACGCTAGCCGTGCGCGTGAAGAATTGCGTGCGAAGGTAGTGACTCTTGCTTTAGCCGGTGCAGAAAAGATTCTCGAATCTTCTATCGACCAAAATGCTCACAACGAGTTGGTAAATAAACTCGCTGCCGAGCTCTAAGAGGTAGATATGGCTGAACTAACCACCTTGGCAAGACCTTACGCCAAAGCCGCATTCGAATACGCCAAAGCTGCTAATAAACTGCAGTCATGGTTTGAAGCATTGGAAGTATCAGCCGCCGTAGCAGAACAAGACCAGGTTAAAAAAGCGCTAGCCGCTTCTGGTCTGACTGCCGAGCAGAAAGCTTCCGTGTTTGTACAAGTGTGTGGTGAGCAGTTGGATGCAAATTTCAAAAATTTCATCCAGACCCTTGCAAGCAACAAGCGTTTGGCACTGCTTCCTTTTATCAAGGAATTGTTTGCCAACCTGAAAGCGCAGCAAGAAAAAACTATCGATGTTGAGGTGACAGCGGCTTACGAGTTGCCTGTTGACTTAATTAACAAATTGGCCCAATCACTGAGCGCCAAGTTGGATCGTCAAGTAAACGTTAACAGCTCTGTTGATAAGAGCTTGTTGGGTGGAGCGATGATCCACACCGGTGACGTTGTAATTGATGGTTCCGTCCGTGGCCGCTTGGCGAAACTCGCCGAAGCATTGAAATCCTAATCGTTGGGATTGAGGAACAGAGCATGCAGCAACTGAATCCTTCTGAAATCAGCGAAATCATCAAGAAGCGTATTGAGAGTCTTGAGTTTTCGACAGAAGCACAAAACGAAGGTACGGTGGTATCCGTTACCGACGGTATTATCCGCATTCACGGTCTCGCCGATGTTATGTACGGCGAGATGATCGAGTTCGAAGGCGGCGTTTATGGTATGGCACTGAACCTGGAGCGCGACTCCGTAGGTGCTGTAATTCTGGGTGACTACCGCGGTGTTGCCGAAGGTCAAAAATGTAAGTGCACCGGCCGTATTCTGGAAGTTCCTGTGGGTCCAGAGTTGTTGGGTCGTGTAGTTGACGCTTTGGGTAACCCAATCGACGGTAAAGGTCCATTGAACACCAAGATGACCGATGCGGTTGAGAAAATCGCTCCCGGCGTAATTTGGCGTAAATCGGTAGACCAACCTGTTCAAATCGGTTTGAAAGCAATCGATGCGATGGTACCTATCGGTCGCGGTCAACGTGAGCTGATCATCGGTGACCGTCAAATCGGTAAAACCGCTATTGCGGTTGATGCAATCATCAACCAAAAAGGTTCTGGCATTAAGTGTATCTATGTTGCCATCGGTCAAAAGGCTTCTTCTATTGCGAGCGTTGTTCGTAAGTTGGAAGAAAACGGCGCTATGGACCACACCATTGTGGTTGCAGCTACCGCTTCTGACCCAGCTGCAATGCAGTTCTTGGCTGCGTTCACTGGTTGCACCATGGGTGAATACTTCCGTGATCGCGGTCAAGATGCCTTGATCATTTATGATGACTTGACCAAGCAAGCTTGGGCTTACCGTCAAATCTCTCTCTTGTTGCGTCGTCCACCAGGTCGTGAAGCTTATCCTGGTGACGTGTTCTATCTCCACAGCCGTCTGTTGGAGCGCGCATCACGTGTGAGCGAAGACTATGTTGAGAAATTCACCAATGGCGCAGTGAAAGGCGAAACCGGTTCTTTGACCGCTCTGCCAATCATTGAAACCCAGGCTGGTGACGTTTCTGCGTTCGTACCAACCAACGTGATTTCTATTACCGACGGTCAGATCTTCCTTGAATCTGGCATGTTCAACTCAGGTATTCGTCCTGCGATGAACGCCGGTATTTCGGTATCGCGTGTAGGTGGTGCTGCGCAAACTAAAGTGGTTAAGAAATTGTCAGGCGGTATCCGTACTGCTTTGGCGCAATACCGCGAATTGGCTGCGTTCTCGCAGTTTGCCTCTGACCTCGACGAAGCTACCAAAGCTCAGTTAGATCACGGTCAACGCGTAACTGAATTGATGAAGCAAAAACAATTTGCTCCATTGAGCGTTGCGCAAATGGCATTGGTATTGTTCGCTGCCAACGAAGGCCACTTGAAAGATATTCCTGTTAACAAAGTGCTCGACTTTGAAGCTGCCCTGCTCTCTTTCGCTAAATCGCAATACGCGGACACGATGAACCACATCGACGCGACCGGTGATTGGAACGGCGAATTGGAAGGCAAGTTCAAAGAACTGGTTACCAAGCTGAAGACAACTGGCACCTGGTAATAGCCGTTAACCGAAGCTGCGCTTAAACGCAGCTTCATCTTTCAAGAGTTTTTGCGTATGGCAGGCACTAAAGAAATCCGGACGCAAATTGCAAGCGTCAAAAGCACGCAGAAAATTACCAGCGCAATGGAAATGGTTGCCGCTAGTAAAATGCGTCGTGCGCAAGACCGCATGCAGCTGGGTAAACCTTACGCCAGTCGCATGCGTGAAGTAATCGGGCACTTGGCCAATTCCAATCCCGAATACAAACACCGTTTTATGCTGGAACGTCCAGTCAAGCGTGTGGGTTTTGTCATAGTGTCCAGTGACCGCGGCCTCTGCGGTGGTTTGAACATTAACGTGTTTAAAGCCGCGATCAAATCCATGAAATCCTGGGCAGACCAGGGCGTGGCCATTGATCTGTGCCTGATCGGTGCGAAAGCCGGTGCTTTCTTCAAGAGTTTCGGTGGCAACATTGTTGCTGCAACTCGCGATTTAGGTGAAGCACCAGCCGTTGCTGATCTGATTGGCGGCGTTAAGGTCATGTTGGATGCATTTGAAGAAGGCAAAATCGACAAGCTGTTTTTGGTGAGTAACGAGTTTGTTAACACCATGACGCAGTCGCCACGTGTCCAGCAGTTGTTACCGCTGTTGCCTGATGAAAACAGCAAGCTCAAGCATCACTGGGATTATATCTATGAGCCCGATGCCGAGTTCCTGTTGAAAGGTCTGTTGACTCGCTTTATTGAGTCGCAAGTCTATCAGGCCGTTGTTGAAAACGCCGCGGCTGAACAAGCTGCACGTATGATTGCGATGAAGTCCGCAACCGACAACGCTGGCGAGTTAATCAACAGCTTGAAACTGATTTACAACAAGGCGCGTCAGGCAGCCATTACCCAAGAGATCTCCGAGATCGTGGGTGGTGCGGCAGCAGTAAGCTAAGACGCAAACCTTATTTAACTTATTTTAAGTTTAACCTTCAGGTCCGAAGCGGTTTATAAAGGCCTGATATTTCTGGAACAAATGAGGAACCGGAAATGAGTAGCGGACGTATTGTTCAAATCATTGGTGCGGTAATCGACGTGGAATTCCCACGTGATTCAGTACCAAAAGTGTATGACGCACTGGTTATTACCGAAGGCAATTTGACCCTCGAAGTTCAACAACAGTTGGGCGACGGTGTTGTTCGTACTATTGCACTCGGTTCATCTGAAGGTTTGCGTCGCGGCCTTTCAGTAACCAACACCCAAGAGCCAATCAAAGTACCTGTGGGTAAAGAAACCCTCGGTCGTATTATGGACGTATTGGGTAACCCAATTGACGAAGCTGGCCCTATCGGCGAACAAGAGCGTATGCAAATTCACCGTGCTGCTCCTAAGTACGAAGAATTGGCTGCTTCTGAAGAGCTTTTGGAAACCGGTATTAAAGTTATCGACTTGGTATGTCCTTTCGCCAAGGGTGGTAAAGTTGGTCTGTTCGGTGGTGCCGGTGTAGGCAAGACCGTAAACATGATGGAACTCATCAACAACATCGCAAAAGAGCACAGCGGTTTGTCTGTATTCGCCGGTGTAGGTGAGCGTACTCGTGAAGGTAACGACTTCTACCACGAGATGAAAGAATCTAACGTAGTAGACAAAGTAGCGATGGTTTACGGCCAAATGAACGAGCCGCCAGGTAACCGCTTGCGTGTTGCTTTGACTGGTTTGACCATGGCTGAAAAATTCCGTGACGAAGGTAAAGACGTATTGTTGTTCGTTGACAACATTTACCGTTACACCCTTGCTGGTACTGAAGTATCTGCATTGTTGGGCCGTATGCCTTCAGCGGTAGGTTACCAACCAACATTGGCGGAAGAAATGGGCGTTCTGCAAGAGCGTATTACTTCTACCAAAATCGGTTCTATTACCTCTGTACAAGCGGTATACGTACCTGCGGACGACTTGACTGACCCGTCTCCTGCAACCACCTTTGCTCACTTGGATTCAACCGTAGTATTGAGCCGTGACATCGCCGCTAAGGGTATTTACCCAGCGATCGATCCACTGGATTCAACCTCGCGTCAGTTGGACCCAATGGTTATCGGTCAGGAACACTACTCTGTAGCCCGTGGCGTACAAACCGTACTGCAACGTTACAAAGAGTTGAAAGATATTATTGCGATCCTCGGTATGGATGAATTGTCTGAAGAAGACAAACAAACCGTAAACCGCGCGCGTAAAATCGAGCGTTTCTTGTCTCAACCTTTCCACGTAGCAGAAGTATTCACTGGTTCACCAGGCAAATACGTTCCGTTGAAAGAAACCATCCGCGGCTTCAAAGGCTTGTTGGCTGGTGACTACGACCACCTGCCAGAGCAAGCGTTCTACATGGTTGGTTCAATCGACGAAGCTATCGAGAAAGCGAGCAAGCTCAAGTAATTACTGACCCCGGCCACTAGGTCGGGGTTTGTCACTTGGGTTTGAAATTCATCAAGAGAGACAGATATGGCCATGACTGTTCAATGCAATATCGTCAGCGCTGAGCGCGAGATTTTCTCTGGCTTGGTCGAAATGTTGATTGCGACGGGTAGCGTCGGTGAAGTTGGTATCACCTATGGTCACGCCCCACTGTTGACTGGTTTGAAACCAGGCCCAGTACGTGTGATCAAGCAAGATGGTACCGAGGAAATCTACTACGTTTCCGGTGGCTTCCTGGAAGTACAGCCCTACCACATCAGCGTATTGGCAGACACTGCTTTGCGCGCCGACGATGTGGATGAAGCTGCCGCTCTTCAGGCTCAGCAACACGCTCAGCAAGAACTGGCAAACAAAAGCGGTGAGTTTGATTACTCCCGCGCGGCGATCCAATTGGCAGAAGCGTCTGCACAATTGCGCACCTTGCAAGCTATCAAGAAAAAGGCTGGCAAGCAGTAAGTTAGATGTAAGTAAAAAAGGCGACTTTCGAGTCGCCTTTTTTATTGGTTCATCACGGCGATTCTGGGCATACCCCAAGCAGGGCGCTAGAATGCCGACCTCACATTTGTTTATGTAAAGGAATCATCATGCTCGACATACTCATTCTCGCTGCCGGTAAAGGCACTCGCATGCGTTCAGATTTGCCTAAAGTGTTGCACCCCATTGGTGGCAAAGCTTTGGTGCAACATGTGGCAGATACCGCTCGCCAAGTCGGTGGTGAACAATTGTTGATTATCGTTGGTCATGGTGCAGAAAAAGTTGAAGAGCGCATGGCAGCGCCTGATGTGAAATTTGTATTGCAAGCGCAACAGCTCGGCACTGGCCATGCTGTGCAACAAGCGCTTCCACAATTGCGTAACGACGCGACCGTGTTAATTCTTTATGGCGATGTTCCCTTAACTCGTGCAGAAACCCTGCAAAAATTAATCGCTGGCGTGAGCGAAAAGCAAATGGGCTTGCTCACGGTGAATATGCAAGACCCGACCGGCTACGGTCGTATTGTCCGCGATGCATCTGGCGCAGTGACCGCGATTGTTGAACATAAAGACGCGAGCGACGAGCAAAAGAAAATTGCCGAAATCAACACAGGCATCATGGCGGTAAAAGCCAAGCATCTGCAAAAGTGGTTGCCAGCTTTGAAGAATAACAACGCACAAGGCGAATACTACCTCACCGATATTATCGCGATGGCGAAAGCAGACGGAGTTGCGATTCATGTCGAACAACCCAATGCGGTAGAAGAAGTTGAAGGCATTAACAATCGCCAACAACAAGCAGCGCTTGAACGCTTTTATCAAAAACAAAAAGCGAATGAATTGATGGTTGCCGGTGTAACCTTGCTCGACCCAGCGCGCATTGATATTCGTGGAAATTTAACCGTAGGTCGAGATGTAGTAATCGACGTTAATTGTGTGTTCGAGGGTGAAATTGAATTAGGCGATGGCGTTGTGATTGAACCAAACTGCGTCATCATCAATAGTAAAATTGGTGCGGGCAGTCACATCAAAGCCTACACGCATATTGAAGATTCTGTTCTTGCCGCTGATTGTGATATTGGCCCTTACGCACGCTTGCGTCCCGGTACCGATTTGGCGGACGGCGTAAAAATCGGTAACTTCGTAGAAACCAAAAAAGCAGTGATCGCCAAAGGGAGTAAAGTAAATCACTTGTCCTACGTGGGTGACGCAATTGTTGGCAGCAACGTAAACGTCGGCGCAGGCACCATCACCTGTAACTACGACGGCGTAAATAAATTCAAAACCGAAATTGGCGATAACGTATTTGTTGGTTCCAACTCCGCATTAGTTGCGCCGGTAAAATTGGGTGCAGGCAGTACGATTGGAGCGGGCTCGGTAATTACCAAAGATGTTGAAGCCGCTGAGTTAGCAATTGGCCGCGGCAAGCAGCGCAACATTCAAGGTTGGGAAAGACCGACCAAGAAAAAGTAATTCAGCGGAAGCCAATCAGAAAAGGATTTCTGTAATTTCCATTTTAAAATAATAAACATTATATTGAAATTTATAGGTAACACGGATGCCTGTATTTAACCTGAAGATCTACGGTCGGTTGTTTTTATACGCCGCACTTTTTTGGATGACCTTGGGTCTTTTGCACGTGGTTTCGCTTTGGCTTGAAGAGCCAGCTGCGCATCGAATGGCGTTCTTGTCCCAACAACGAATAACACTTTTTGTCTATGCCTATCTTTGCTGGGCATTCCTCACCGTTTTCCTTTATTACCTGATTGAATCAGATCCCCCGTCCAAAAATAATCTTCGTTGGATTCTGAATTTGACCATCACTGCAATTGTATGGTTGATTTTAATAACCCTGATCAATCAGTCGCTCAGCCAGTTATTATGGGGACAAAAATTAAAATCCTTTAGCTACATGCTCACGAGCATGCCGCCGTTTTTACATTTATTTAATTTGGTAAAAGTTTTACTTATCTATTCTGCGTGTACGGGGCTATTTTTTTACAGGCGCATGCAAGAGTCTCGCATCAAAATATTGGAATTGGAAAGGGAACATATCCAACATTTAGAACAGCAATCGCGCTTTCAATTGCAGGCCCTTCAATCGCAACTAAGCCCGCACTTTTTGTTTAATTGCTTAAATACCATTAGCGGTTTGGCGCGCATGCAAGATACCTCAGCAATTACTAAAGCAATTGCACACTTGGGCGGCTTATTGCGCTACGCCGTTGAAGCCGCCAGCCAAGCACAGGTTTACCTGGCAGATGAAATTCGCTTCACCCAGGATTATCTTGCGTTACAAGCGAGCCGATTCGACGGATGTTTTGATGTGCAATTTACGGTTGATGGTGTTGATACTTATCATTTATGTCCCCCCTTTTGTATTCAAACACTGGTGGAAAATGTGTTTTCACACAATGATATGAGCCAAACAAATCCCATTCACATACGCGTAAAAATTAGCGAGCAGAATTGTTTAATTCAAATAAACGTGGAAAATTCTCCGCGTTTGCTCAGTGAATATGAAAGTACAGGCACGGGTTTGCAATCTTTGAAAAACCGCTTACAGGTTCTTTACGGGCAGCAAGCAGATCTCAGCGTGGTGGAATCCCAAGAATACTTTAAGACCAGCATTATTTTTCCGGTGGCACAGCAACATGATCACTAACGTCATGATTATCGATGATGAGCCCTTAGCCAGAATCAATCTGCGGCTGCTCATCGAAAAATACACCGATTGGAAGATTGTGCTTGAACTGGAAAACGGCCTAGACCTCGAAAACTATGTAAGTCAGCTGCAACCGGATTTAATTTTTATGGACGTGCGCATGCCTAAACGCAATGGCATTTTGGCGGCCAAAGGTTTGCTTGCTGTTCCAAATGCGCCACTTATTGTTTTTACCAGTGCCTTCGGAGATTACGCGCTGGAGGCGTTTGAACTTTATGCGCTGGATTATTTGTTAAAGCCCTTTAGCGATGAACGTTTCAAGCAAACCCTTGCACGCTTGGATAAATTATCAGGTACAGCTTCCACGTTGAAACTGCAGCGCGAACCCGACAAGCAAAATACCCAAAAACCTTATCTCAAAATTTTAATTGTGCGTTCCGTGGGGCTCATCCAAGTTGTAGATCTTAACGACGTTGTATGGTTTCGCGGCTGCGGCAATTATGTGGAAGTTATTTTGCAAAATGAAAAATATTTGCATCGCGTCCCCATGTCCTATCTTGAAGACAATATGGATCCGAACGTATTTGCGCGATGCCATAGAAGCGCCATAGTGCGCGTGTCGTCTATTAAAGAAATTAGAAGCCAAGATGACGGGCAATTTAACTTGGTGTTAAAAAATGGCGATACACTAAAGCTAAGTCAAACCTACAAGGAAAGTCTTCTCGCGCGCATCGAAAGCTAAGCTCGCACTTTTTGTTTGGCTTATGCGCAAACAAATTCCCTCAACAAATGTCTTCTGATTGGTCACACCAATTCTATCGTTTACACCGCCACTTCCTTGTTTTATCACAGTCCCCTTGAGTGCTGCGGCCTATTTTTTAATATCCACCAAGCTCGCGGCAGCGGGTATAACAAGACCATTAATCTTCGGTGGAGGCCCCCATGAAAAATCAACAACTCATCGCGCCCTCAGTAGCCCTAAGTGCAATTCTTTGCATTCTATCGGCATGCGGTGGTGACAGTGGAAAGAGCGGTAATGTTGCAAGCTCAGAAACAATTATTATTTCAAGTTCCAGCTCCAGTTCCAGCAGTCTTATGTCAAGCAGTACCTCTAGCAGTTCAAGCACGAGTAGCCAAGTTTCAGATGCAGGCGTAACCGTAGGGACTCTCGCCAAAAAGGCGGCATTAAATGGCGACGGCCTCACGCTCGATAAAAATGGCAATGTATTTGTGGGCACGTCCAAGGGCCATACGATTTATCGCGTGACCACAAAAGGTGAAATTTCACTTTTCGCCACGCTAGCGAACGGCTCGGCAAATGGCTCTGATTTCGATTCAAAAGGTAATTTGTTTGTTGCAAACGAAACCTCGGGCATCATCCACAAAATTACACCGGATGGTACGGTGACTGATTTTCTAACTGGCATGGATGGTCCCGCCGGTATGTATATTGATGAACAGGATAATTTGATTGTGGGTATGTTTGGCTACGCAACACCTGCGGCAAAAGTATTGAAAATCACCCCGGACGGCACCATTAGCACGCTGGCGAGCGACGGCGGTTTAGCGAACGTAGTTGGTGTTGCGGGCGATGGTAAGGGCAGGTATTTCGCGTCCAATTTCTACACCGGCGAAATTTTTGAGGTGACGGGTGGAAAGGTAAAACAAATTGGCACTAGCGACACGCGCGTTAACCACATCAAATATTTTAATGGCTACATCTATACGCCTAACCCGCTCAATCAGGAAATTCGCCGCGTAGATTTGTTTGGAAATTTCCAATTAATTGCCGGCACAAAATCTGTAGCCGGCTCACAAGATGGTGCGGCCTTGCAGGCAACATTCAATCGCCCTAACTCGATTGATATCTCAGCGGATGGCAAAACCATTTATATCCTTGACTTCAATACAGGTGACGTAAGAACTGTATCGGTTCCGCAATAAGTACAGCATTACTTCTTGGGCGGCTCAGATTCGATAACTGAGCCGCCTTTTTTCTGTTAATTAAAGTCCAAAGCTTTTTTAATCCCCCGACCAAAACCAAGGAATTCAACCAGAGTTAGTGCAGACTTACCTGCCCACCTTTAATTTCCAGAGTGTCGGCCGGGCGGTTGAGTAGCTGTTCAAGATTGGCTTTTGCGTGATTGCGAAAATGGGTTTCTGCTTTTGGATTAGGTGTTTGAGCAAGAGCTAACCTAGCTGTGGTCATAAACATGCCCATCATCGCTAACTGTTCGTAGGCTTGGCGCTTTTGTGCGGGTGTGGACTCTACGAATTGCGGTGAGCTTGCGAGTGCGGTACGCAAATGCGCCGTCAGTGCGACAAACTCCTCGTCAGGAGGCAGTGAAGTTCCGTGCATAGCGATGTAGTTTCCAACGAGGAAGGCCGCCAGCGCGGACGCCACATCATCATTCGGCAACCCAAGTCGATTAGTCACCTGCTCAAAATTGGCGAGTGAGTCAGTGAACACTTTCGTAAGTTGTGCACGGTCAGCACCTGTGTAGCGCGCGGCCAAATCGGCGGCTACGGTTGACTTGCCGGTGCGCGGCGCAATCGTTGAAGTCTCTGCAGCCGCCTCTTCACTAGCATTATTCAGAACGGAAAAATTGAGAAAGCTGTTCGCCGCATAATTAACTTGAGGAACGCCATAAGTCGCGTAATCCTGGCCCAGCCATTGAGCGTGGGAAGAAATGCTCGCAGTGCTCAGTAGCGCAACGCTGGCGCTCACCTTAAGCAATTGAAGAAAATCTTTAGTTGTAAAATCCATAAAATCCCTCGAGGTCTCCAGAATTTATTCGTCAAAAAGGCACGTTATAAAAAGTAGACTGCAGAAAAAACGGGGCGAATGTAAATTGCTAAAGCCATTCGATCAATATAAGTGAGACGCCATTTTTAATTTGGTGTACTAGATCTCACTTAAGTCCGGACTGTTTCGCTCTTTTGTCAGGTTCCTGACGTGTTCTACACTCACTTCATCTCCGACACTTCTCCCACCTCAACACACACAGGTGACGATATGATTGTTAAAAAACTCAGGCTACAACGCGGTCGGTCGCAAGAACATTTGGCGGAATTAACGAATTTAAGTGTTCGTACTATTCAGCGCTTGGAGCGCGGTCATAAGCCCGGGTTGGAGACACTGAAATCGCTTGCGGCGGTGTTTGAGGTTGACATACAAACCTTTGAAGCCGGAGATAGTGATATGAACACGCAACACCTAAAGGCCGATGAAGTACAGGCCATGCATTACGTTAAAGGCGTTATTGAGTTTTACTCCCACGTTTTGATGTACGTTGTTTTTACCAGCACGTTTTTATTAAATGGAGGTTGGCACCTACAAGGAATCCACTGGCCATTTTTGGGTTGGGCTTTGGGCTTAACCATGCATGGGCTCTGGGCACATGATGCTTTTAGTTGGATTACACCGCCCAAATGGGAATTGCGATTGGTAGAGAAACGTTTGGGAAGAAAGCTGTAGAAAAATGGCAGAAAGACAAAAGCCCTGCGGTTCCATGCGGGGCTTCAACATTTCAATTTCAGGGTTTGCGAGTAATACCAAAGAAGATTGGCAAGATCGGTAGCCTGCGAATCAACCCATACAAGTTCATAAACCAAGCTCAACAAACACGAAAAGTGCCATACTCGCCCTTCTTCACAAGGTGATGACTTTAAAATGGAAGTTGTTGTTGCACACAACCTCAGAGGTATTTAATCTCCTAGCGAATAGATTGAAACCTCTTATTGGTCAAAATAAATAATTTAGTAGGGACTTCATGCGACTCAATGTAGGTACGAAACTCTGGCTTGCTTTTGTGAGCACCATAGCTCTTTGTGTATTAGCACTTTATCTCCTGTTACATAACAGTTTGAGACAAGGTTTTCTGGATTACACTTCCAAACAATCGGTGCAGCGGCTGGAAATATTGCGCAGTGCACTGATAAAAGTGCATCGGGAAGAGGGCTCTTTTTCTGGGTTGGAATCTAATCCATCACGCTGGCTAAATTTGAAAGATATTATTTTTGCAGAGAGTGATGCACTCTTTGAAGGTATACCGGTAACACAAGGCGCAGATGCAGAGGCACCACGTGCCTATTATCGTGAATTCGTCAGCAGTATTAATTTGCATGATGCCGATAAAAAATTACTGTTAGGTGTTAGCAAGCCTAATCAAACGCTGGATTGGATTCCGATCACTCAAGCTAATAATATTATTGGTTTTATTAGTTTTGTAAAACCTAAGGTTGTGAGCCGACAGCAAGACCAAAATTTTATACAACATCAATTTAAAATTTTCAGTGTAATTAGCCTATTTGTATTGGTGATTGCGACCATTGTTGCCACTTTATTAGCGAGAAGAATTAGTAAACCACTCACCAGCCTCGCACAAAAAGCTCATGCTTTGTCTTCCGGAGACTATTCCCAAAAAATACCTGTATCCAGTCAAGATGAAATCGGCCAACTTTGCAATAGTTTTAACCAGCTTAGCGAAGCACTTGCGGCTAGTCAAAAATCACGTGCGCTTTGGGTTGCGGATATTTCCCATGAAATGCGCACGCCACTCTCTGTATTAAAAGTACAAATAGAAGCTATGCAAGATGGAATCAGGCCTGCAAATCACGAGAATTTGGGGTTTGTCTATGAAAAAGTGCTTGGCCTTAGCAATTTAATCGACGATTTATTTGAGCTGTCATTATCAGATGTAGGTGCCTTAACTTATCACAAACAGAATGTTTCCCTCGCGCCATTGGTAAAAACGTGTATTGATCATTTTCAAGTAAAAGCGCAAGCCGCGGGACTAACACTAAAAGATAATATTGATGCAGGGCAAGATTACTTGATAATGGCAGATAGGAATCGACTACAACAGCTATTGAGTAACCTATTTGAAAATTCGATTCGTTATACGTCTTCAGGTGGAATAATTGAAGTGGGTATCGGCGTGCGAGACACGTTTATTCAAATCACCATAGATGACAGCCCACCAGGTGTTGAGCTGGAACAACAAGAAAAAATTTTTGAACGACTCTATCGTTTAGAAAATTCCCGTAGCCGAGAAACTGGTGGTGCTGGTTTGGGCCTAGCGATTTGCAAAAACATTGTCGATGCACATCAAGGCAAAATTACTGCAAGTAGTTCACACTTGGGTGGATTGCAAATTCGTGTCGAGTTACCAAGAAGTTTTTAAAATCTGTCGATGGAATAAAAATGCAAAAATTACCACTTATCTGTTTGGTTGAAGATGAAATCGATTTAGCCAAGCTTATGGCTGACTATTTAAAAGCCAGTAACTTTGAAACTATAGTTTTTAATCGTGGCGACCACGCTAATGATTGGCTACAAAAAAATGAGCCAGCATTAATTTTGCTGGATTTAATGTTGCCGGGAATGGATGGTTTGCAAATCTGCAAAAATAAACGTCAACTGTCTGCTGTACCCATTATCATGATGACAGCAAAAGTTGAAGAAATTGACCGACTATTGGGACTAGAGCTGGGTGCGGACGACTATATTTGCAAGCCCTTTAGCGCTCGCGAAGTTGTTGCGAGAGTCAAGGCTGTCCTTCGTCGAAGTTTTGTAACAATTCAAAATGTATCAATAACAACTCCACCGGTGGTTATAGATGAGCAAAGTATGAGCCTGAAAGTTTTTGATCAAAAAGTTGAATTAACGAGCGTGGAATTTCAACTTTTTTCATTACTTTATTCTCAGCCTGGTCGAATATTTTCCCGACAATATATTCTCGATAATATTTATCAAGATTACCGTGTAGTGGGAGATAGGACTGTCGATGGTCATATCAAAAAGCTCCGTAAAAAGCTTAATGAAGCAAATGATCAAGTCGAACTGATTCGCTCGGTCTACGGTAGTGGTTATAAATACGAGGCGCCGTGATTTCGCTTTTCCTTCCCGAGGCTGGCTTTAAAAAGACATAATTCATTCACAATTCAAACATTTTGCTTCCTCATTTGTGGCCTAAATTGGCAACTGTAGACCACAACCAAAGAGGAAAGTGTTATGAAAAAGCTACTTGTCACCAGCCTTATTGCCGCTAGCATCACTTATGCATCCTTCGCTTTAGCTAAGAATTGGGATTCATCCGATAGTGAAAAACAATCTAACTGGGCTACCGGACACCATCGTTTTGTTGCGGAGCTAAACCTTGATGCAGAACGCGCCGCAAAAATGGACGCGATTCTGGGTTCTTATCGCGAAATACCAAAACTCTATTTCACCAACCAAACCGAAAAAATTCCCGCCTTTCTCGCGCAGAAGGAAGCTGAGCTTGCGAGCTTGCTAACGCAAGAAGAGTTAACTCAGTTTAAACAGTCATTCGGTGAATGGGCGAAAAAGAAAAACTTTAAATTTATGAAGTTTTCATACTCACAACCCCAAACACCACTTCAAATGCATGAATCTCAATTACCCGACCTGCTCTATAAAGAAATTAATCAGAGCATTGATGGCCAGATAATTGAGCTGCGTAACAAACTGAACGAAAAGTTTTCAAATGCCTAGCCAAATAAGGCTGTCGAAGCCTTTGTTGGTTTGACAGCCGACCTAAACCAATAAGCAAAAGGAAAATCATCATGTTAAAAAATTTCATCGATGTGGGCGCAGGGCTCACGAAGCACTTAACCCCATTGCAATGGTGGGGCATTGCAATTGCGTTGGTCGTTATTCGCCAAGTAACCCAAGTATGGTTAGATGGTCTTTATGTAGATAGCCAATTTCCCGTTCCTTTCTACGTAGGCCAAACCACATTTAACGCCGAAGAACTGAAAGGCTACTACGCCGTGTTAATAAGCAAAGGTACGCTAGATAAATATTTTTGGGTGCAGATAGCAGATTACCTATTTATGGTGACCGTATTCGGGTCTTTTTTTGCGCTTATGACAGCTGTTTACCGTAGCTTGCCGAATGTGAAATGGTTGAAAAATTTAGCTTGGGCGATGATTTTTATCGCACCTACTGCGGCCCTATTTGATGCTTTGGAAAATCTGGTGTCATTTCTTTTTATCGCTAACCCGCAAGGTTTTGCAGATTGGCTGGTGTATCCCTACTCCAGTTTTGCAGTTATCAAATTTGCCATTTTTATCTTGGCCTACCTTTGGGCTATAGCAGGGTTACTGATTAGTTTGATTTGCCTGTTGATAAGACGTTTCAAATCCTGACGTACTAAATCAAACCTGTGATTGCTGCCAACTAGCTGAGAAATATTATGAATATTCGCGTTGTTTCTACCATTACTTTATCGGTTGCCTTTGTAGTATTGCTCATCACCGGCGTACTCTTATACGCAACACCCTATAATTATTACGTCGTCTCATTTCATATATGGGGGGCTATTTTGTTTTTAGGTTGTATCGTTTGGCATATCAAACACAATGCGAAAACCTATAAAAATCATATGCAAAAGCGAGCCGGAAAATGGTCCATGGGATTAGCGATTGGTGGTGTTGTACCCTTGGCAATCGGCTTAACATTTGATTTACCCCCGGTTTCTACTGTCGCTAACTTTGGCTATAACTTAAAGAAGGCAGCCGAGCCTGACAAACGAGAGTACACGGTGATTGATTTAAGTGCCCATGCAACCTCACCCAAATTACATATTTTTTTTAAGGCTGGCCCAGAGTATCAGTCTGCACCGCAAAATTTATTTTTGAATCTAACCTACACCAGCACACCACAAATTGTGGTGTGGATGGAAACGCTTGAGGGTAAATATATCGATACGCTTTACATTACCGGAAAAACATCCAACTCCAGTTACCGTTCAAAAGATCTTGCTAAAGATGTAGTGCGCCGCCCAGAGGCATTGCCCTACTGGAGTCATAAGCGCGGAATCAAATCGATCGATGGCCTTTATACACCTGACCAACACAACTCTGATCTGGATGCTATTGCCGCTGCAACACCCAAGGTGGATTATCAAGTCACTATGTCTGCACCACGTATGGGACGTTACAAACTTATGATCGAGGTCAATCGCACCTACGATTTCAATGAGTATTACAGCAAGAACCGCTTTCCTGATGATGCAATTTACTCGGGTAATGGTTCATCGGGGCAACCCTCCCTTATTTATGAATCCATTATTGATTCACAAACACCGGGGCAGCACTTATTTAATTTAGTGGGACATGGTCACCATTCAGGGCGGGACGGATCTTTGTACACTGAACTTAACAACATCACCACCGCTAAACATATTCTGGAATTTATTGTGGCGAATGTGGAGTGAAAAAGCCGTGACATTAGGTTCCCATAAAAACGAGGCCGAAAGCCTCGTTTTTGATTGTCAGTGCGCGATACCTTCACGGCATCTGCTGGCCATTTCGGGTTAGGGCTTTTACACCCCAATTTCAGGATTTGCGAGTAATACCAAAGAAGATTGGCAAGACCGGTAGCCTGCGAATCAACTCATACAAGATCACACAGCCAAGTCCCACTAAAGAAATAATTATCACGGGCTCCAACACAGGCCCCAGTGCTAGCGGCGTTAGCCAGTAGGCAAACACAATAATCAGCGTTTGATGCAGCACATAAAAGCAAAACACTCCGTTATTTAAATAACGCAACATGGGTGAGCTTTGCGTAAAACGGCGCTGTGCCCAAACGATTAGCGTAAGCGTCCATAACCACATATTGGCCGACCAGATAAATCCGTTAGTTTCCTTCGCCAACCAAGAGCCGCCCAGACTACCACCATGAAATGCAAACAGGCAGTAAGCGTAGCTGCAGCTTGCCGTTATCAAAAAATGCCAGCGCCATGTGCAAAGCTGCTTCCAAAGACTCGGTATTTGCACAAGACCAAACCCCAACACGAAACACAGAAACGAACGCGCGTGGTTAAACCAGTCATCCACAAAGTTATGAGTCACAGGATGATTAGCGTAGAGAAAAAATCCAATGATTATGAAATCAGTTTACATTCCGGCATAAAGTTTGCGCTCTCCCGTCGCTATCGCGAGAGCTTTAAAAACTTACACAGTCTTGAATAAGTTTATGGTTTGAGGTTTTGCTGAGGCATCAATTCCTTTTCAAATTTGTCTTCAAATGTTTTTACAAATTTTTGTAACTCAGTTGAATCTACAAATGCGTCTGTTTTCCCATTTTTCTTGGCGATACTTTTTCCTTCTAAGTTGGCTAAATCCGGGTGGCCAATTAACAGTAAATCCGCTTTTTGGGTTTTAAGCTTTGCAAAGGTGTTGCGAAAATCATCAGCAATTTGTGGGTAGATTTTATTATTCACTAATTTGTTGCCAGCCGTGGTGAGGCTGCAAACAAATGCCACCTTGCGCACAGCTCCATTATCGGGTGATTGCATAAACCAGCTTGTACAGCCCTTGGTATGTCCGGGCGTAAGTACCGCTTGCAGCTGAACTCCGCCGACAGAAATTTTTTCGCCATCGGCAATTATCTTTTCTACTTTAACGGGCGTGAATTTATCTTCCCAGTTTGTTTCGCTATCCAGCGTACCGTGCTCCAAACTGTAGCGATCACCTTGGCTTGCAACAATGGTTGCGCCGGTTGATTTTTTGAGTTGCGCCAAACCGCCTACGTGATCTGAATGAGCATGATTTTCAATCAAATATTTTATGTCGGTTAATTTAAAGCCCAGGCTTTTTATGTTGGCCTCAACCACATTCGCACCTTGCTCAGTGGATGCATCCAACAAAATATGACCTTTAGGTGTGGTGATGAGATACACACCAATCCCTTCTGTACCCACTGCATAAATATTGTCTGTGATTTGGTAAGGCGCGTGTGGCGCGCTCCAGCTGGGGTCGTCAGCAAGCGCAAGCTGCGACAACAAGCTCAACAAAATTACACCACCTACACGGCTAACCTGTTTCATATTTCCACTCCTTAAAAGATGGAGCGAATCTACACGCCTTGTGTTGGCTGTGCCAGATAAATAAACGAGCTTGAATCTAAATATGGAAAAGTTGCGTCTATGTAAGCGAGGTTCCCACATTCACTAACCATAATTTACGGACGGCTGTTATGGCACTTAAAACGCATCTCATTGCAGTTACGCTTTTGGCATTCACAATCTCAGGCACTGCATTAGCAAACGACAATCAAAACTCTAAACGCTTTGAAGCAGATGTCAGCCAAGCGCAGGACATCACTATCGATATACCTGCAGGCCAAGTGCTGGTGGTTGGCGCAACTGGTAATAAATTACTGGCGGAGGTAAAGGCCAGCTGCAAGCAGGATAGAAAAATAGATCGAGCGAATTGCGAATCAGTACTGAATGATTTGGGTTGGTCTAACAAAATGGGAAAAGGCGCTGCACTGAGTTTGATACCCAATAAGATTACTCGTTACAACGACATTCAAATCGACATAAAAATCAGCGTCCCAAATGACAAGCCACTCAACATCATCCAAGCAGCTGGCGAGTTGAGTATTGAAGGTACCAGCGCCTGCCTAAATGCGAACCTCAACGCCGGCCAGCTCAACCTGAAGCTTAAAGAATCCGAACTGGGCTCAGCCGAACTGCACGCAAAAGTGGGCGATGCAAAGTTAACAGATGTTCGAGGCCAAACACGATCTGGGGAGCGCTCGCTATTAGTTGGGGCTAATTTAAGCCATAAAGGTAACGGCTCGTGTTCAGCGAAGGCCGACGTTATGGCAGGTGAGGTTCATTTGACCCTATATTAATCAAATAACTTGTCTTTGTTTCGATTTTGACTAGAATATCTTTCGTTTCGAAACTTAAGGCAAGCTAAATGACCAAACGCAACACACAACAACGCCGTAGAGCCATTATCGACCTGCTCAACGCCAGTGGCGAGGTCAGTGTTGAGACTTTGGCGGCTCAGTTTGTGACCTCAGAAGTTACGGTTCGAAAGGATTTGGCGGCCTTAGAGGCAAACGGATTGCTATTGCGTCGTTATGGCGGCGCTGTCCCAGTTCCTCACGAGCTTATCGCTAACCCTGCCGAAGAAAAAGTTTCAGTTCGTAAGCAATCTATCGCCAAAGCGGCTGCCGCGCTCATCCGAGACCACAATCGCATCATTCTCGATAGCGGCAGCTCAACCACCGCCGCTCTTCTACCTGAGCTGTCGCACAAGCAAGGCTTGGTGGTGATGACTAATTCGTTGAGCATCGCCAACGCACTGCGCGAGTTGGAAAACGAACCCACAATTCTCATGACCGGGGGCACTTGGGACCCGAAGTCTGAGGGTTTTCAGGGCCAACTGGCCGAGCAAATTCTGCGCTCCTATAACTTCGACCAGTTTTTTATCGGCGCGGATGGGCTGGATTTAACGCGCGGTACAACTACCTTTAATGAACTCTACAGCTTGAGCCGAGTCATGGCCGAGGTGGCGCGCGAAGTGATTGTGATGGCAGAGTCCGACAAAATCAGCCGAAAAATTCCCAACCTGGAATTGCCTTGGTCTTCCATCAAAGTCTTGGTAACAGACGATGGCATAAGCGCGACCGATAAACAAAAAATTGAACAGCAGGGCGTGCAAGTGATTTGCGCGTCTGAATAACCTATTTAAAAATTCATTTAATTTCTGCAAGGAAAAAATTATGTGTGGAATCGTAGGCGCCGTTGCGCAGCGTGATGTGGTAGAAATTTTGGTAGAAGGGCTGCGCCGGCTTGAATACCGCGGTTATGATTCTGCAGGTGTTGCCGTTGTCAGCAACGGCGGCGAGCTGCAACGCGTGCGTCGCTTGGGCAAGGTAAAAGAATTGTCTGACGCGGTAAAAGCAGATCCTACTCCCGGCGGCACTGGCATTGCGCATACACGTTGGGCAACGCACGGCGAGCCAAGCGAACGCAACGCGCATCCACACATCTCTAGCGAACACATTGCGGTTGTGCACAACGGCATTATTGAAAACCACGCGAATTTGCGTCGCGCTTTGCAAGAAGACGGTTATGTATTTACGTCTGATACAGACACAGAAGTCATCGCGCACCTCGTGCAAAAAGAATTAAAAGCGACTAACAATTTATTAGCCGCCGTACAAAAATCGGTAAAGCAACTGCACGGTGCTTATGGCACGGTGTTGATGGATAAAAACGATTCATCGCGTTTGGTTGTTGCTCGCTCCGGTTCGCCTTTGGTGATTGGTTTGGGGATTGGCGAAAACTTTATTGCATCAGACCAGCTCGCATTATTGCCCGTCACTCGTCGCTTTATCTTTTTGGAAGAAGGTGATGTTGCCGAAATTACTCGTCACAGCATTAAAATCTTCGACAAAGATGGTAACGCCGTTGAACGTCAGATTCACGAATCAACCGCCAGTTACGATGCAGGCGATAAAGGCCAATATCGCCACTTCATGCTCAAAGAAATTTACGAGCAACCCAATGCGGTTTTGAATACGCTAGAAGGTCGTTTAAGCAATGAATCCGTTATGGATGAAACCTTCGGCAACGGCGCAGCAGATTTATTTAGGAAAGTAAAACACATCCAAATCGTCGCATGCGGCACCAGCTACCACTCAGCCATGGTTGCGCGCTACTGGTTGGAATCGCTCGCGGGTATTTCATGCAACGTAGAAATCGCGAGCGAATTTCGCTACCGCAAATCCTTCGTACAACCTAACAGTATGGTTGTGACTATCAGCCAATCGGGCGAAACGGCAGATACACTCGCGGCATTACGCCTTGCAAAAGAGTTGGGCTACTTGGGTAGCTTAACTATTTGTAACGTTGCGGGTTCGTCACTTGTACGCGAATCAGATCTCGCGTTTATGACGCGCGCCGGTGCAGAAATTGGTGTGGCATCTACCAAAGCTTTCACCACGCAATTGGTTGGTTTGGCCATGTTGGTATTGGCGATTGGTAAATACAACGGCTTAACTGCCGAGCAACAAAAAGACATGGTTGCTGCGTTGAAAAATTTACCCGCTAAATTAGAAGAATCTTTGAAATTAGCGGAAGGCATTGAAGCTTTAGCAGAAGAATTTGCGGATAAACACCACGCACTTTTCTTAGGCCGCGGTGATCAATACCCCATCGCAATGGAAGGCGCGTTGAAGTTAAAAGAAATTTCTTATATTCACGCAGAAGCATACGCAGCCGGCGAATTAAAACACGGCCCACTCGCATTGATTGATGCAGAAATGCCAATCATTGTGGTCGCACCAAATAACGACTTGTTGGAAAAATTGAAATCCAACGTAGAAGAAGTTCGCGCACGCGGCGGTATATTATATGTGTTTGCTGATGTAGACGCACACTTCGAATCTGATGACACCATGCGCGTAATAAACGTACCGCATATTCACCCGTGGTTAGCGCCAATTCTCTACACCCTGCCATTGCAATTGCTGAGTTACTACGTGGCAATTATTAAAGGAACGGATGTAGATCAACCGCGCAATCTAGCAAAATCAGTTACTGTGGAATAATAAAAAAGGGCCTTCAAATGAAGGCTGTGGCACGATAATAAAGTTCGTAACATATAAATAAAGATAGTAACTTGCAAATAAAGCTGGTAACTTTTCCCATCTAACCTCGGCAATGTTGAAGGTATATGGGACATGACCAGCATTATTCTTGATTCACGCTCCCAGAAATGGATAAAGCAAGGGCGCGGCTCAGGCTCAGGAAAAGACTATCATCCATGGTTAACTGTTAGAGACCTGCCATCTTCTGGCAGGTCTCATCGTATCTGGGGGTTTCAAACCCAGAGAACACACCATCTATTATCAGACCTTGAACTAGCAGCCTTCTTTCTTTTTGACTGGAATTCAACGGTTACTGATATCCGAGAGCAATACCCTCTTAGGCTTGAAGACACACTTAAACTCGCAACTGATGCAGGTATCCGCCATCCAGAAGTTGGTGGACAGGTCCAAGTGATGTCTACGGACCTGCTTGTTGATACAAATAGACCAAACACGCCCAGATTGGCAATCCAAGTCAAAACTTCGACTGACCTCTTCAATCCAAGAACGATTGAAAAGCTGGAGCTTGAACGGCGTTATTGGGAAATGAAAGAAATTCCTTGGTATCTACTTACCGAGAGGCAAATCCCTAAAATAGTAATAAAGAATATTGCGTGGCTTTATCCCGCACAGGTTGTCTTAGGAGAACTGGAAGAAACTCTTGGTTTTGCTCCATTGTATCTGAATTATTTTCTTCAATACCCCGCACTGCAAATATCACAAGCCGCGATGATGCTAGATCAAGCTTATTCACTTTCAACAGGTGAATCTCTTCAAAGAATTCGTGCTCTTATGGCATTGAGAGTTTTCTTATTTGATATCCGTAAACCTTGGTCATCATTGTCAGTGTGTGAGTTACAAGCATCATCAGATATTAACTCGTTAAGGGATCGTTATGCTGCGAATCAATGATGTGGTGAAACTCGGAGGCGAGCGATATCGAATTTTGGAAGTCGGTGACTCCAGATACATATGGATTAATATTGATTCTGAAAAATCATTTCCAGAATCAATATTGATATCAGAAGTTGAATCTGAAATTTTATCGGAAAACCTAAAGAAAGCCGATGATCCATTTTTAAATCTGGCGGCCCAGCTTCCTGAACCGGGTTCTACTGCTCAACAAATCAGAGACAAGCGTTATTCAATTATCTCAAGTTTGATTCGTCATTCTGATATCTATTACCGAAATGGTAGGGGCACATTGATTCAACGAGTTGTTGAAGAAACAGGTACGCCTAAGAAAACTATCTATGCATATCTTCGTCAATTTTGGCAAAGAGGTAGTACGCCAAATGCTCTTTTACCTGATTATGAAAATTCAGGTGGTCGGGGGAAAAAACGCGTTGCCTCAGAAAAGAAACTTGGCCGCCCGAGGAGCATTGCTTCTGGTACAGGTGCAATTGTTGACGAAACTGTAGAGCGTATGTTTCGCATTGTGCTTGATCGGTATTACTTAAATGAGAAGAAGCTTTCCCTTCCCTACACTCATCGTCGTTTTGAAGATATGTTTGAAGCTGCGAATCCTGGAGTATCCAAAGAGGACTTTCCTACGCTTGCGCAGTTGCGCTACTTCTATGAGCGTGAATATGTTCTTCCTGAGCGCATTCGATTGAGGGCTAATAAAATTGAATATCAAAAAGATATTCGACCTCTGCATGGTACCGCTACAGCAAGTGTGCATGGGCCAGGCGCACGCTATGAAATTGATGCGACTATCGCTGACATCTATTTACTGTCGGAGGATAGACAAAGAATTATCGGTCGCCCAACACTCTATGTTGTTGTAGATGTATATAGTCGTTTGATTGCTGGCTTTTATGTCGGCACAGAAAATCCATCCTATGTAACTGCAATGTTAGCGTTGGTAAATGCGATGACGGATAAAACGCAGTTATGCAAGGAGTATGGTTACGACATTGATAAAGATGACTGGCCCTCAATTGGTTTACCAGATGCCATTTTGGCGGATCGTGGCGAACTGTTGGGATATCAAATTGAGTATCTCGAACAAGCTTTTGGTGTAAGGATTGAAAATACACCACCTTATCGGGGCGATGCAAAAGGTATTGTTGAGCGCCATTTTCATACGATTCAGGCAGATTTTAAACCATTTGCTCCAGGTGTGGTATCTGGAACCATTGTTAAAAAACGCGGCGGAAAGGACTACAGATTAGATGCCACGTTGACGATGAGTGATTTTAGAAAAATTATTCTTGGTTCCATTCTGCATAGAAACTTGAGCTCTGTATTAGTTAAATACGACCGTGATGTAGATATGCCAGATTCTCTTCCTGCAATACCTGTACATATCTGGAAATGGGGTATTCAACATCGGAGTGGTCGTTTAAGAAACACATCTGAGGAAAAATTAAAGTTAGCGCTGCTTCCACGCCAAAAGGTAACTCTCTCTGACAATGGTATTCAGTGTTTTGGTGCTTTCTACACATCGCGCGAACTACTCGCTACAGGATGGTTACATAGAGGTGGCGGTCAGAGGCCAAGTTCATTTATGGCTGCGTATGATCCTGCTATTGCGGACATAATTTATTTTTTTCCTGAAGAAAATAAATCCGAATTTTGGGAGTGCTCTTTGACAGATCGTTCGCGGGAATATCGTGGCATGTCAATGTGGGAATTGTGGGATAAACAAAGGCAGCAGCGAAAAACAACGGCCACTGCAAAATTGCAGGAACGAGACAGCAAAAGAAAACTGGAAAATGCAATTCAGGAAACTATCGCAAAAGCAGAGCAGCTCCGGCCATCATATTTCGGAGAGCTAAAGAAAGAAACCTTGTCAGGTATTGAAGGCAGTCGGCGAGAAGCCAAGGCGGCGGAGCGACGACAACGACAGTCTGAAATAAAGCCTAAAGAATCAAAGCCATCGGCAACAGTTACCTATTTACATGAAAAACCTGAAGACGTTGCTTTTCCTGACTTTTTAGATGATCTATTTGGAGATGATGAATGACGCTTCCAAAAGGTATGGTTAATGCGGCTTATCGTGATACGGGTATTGATAGGTATCAGGGGAATCCTCTTATTGAAGCTTTACCACCCATATTAGATCGGAAACAATTACGTGATGGACTTTCAAGTAATATCGAAATTCGTCCGACAGATATTTATCTTGACGGCCAGACACGAATACACGTTATTTCTCAATTGCTCGACAGTTTTTTCCAGCCACTTTCCCGTCACATAGAGCTGGAATCAAAGATATCCATAATGCTCAGGCAAGGGTACGTTGGAAGAAATTTGGCGACTGGTGAATTGAATGCGCATATTCAGAATGGATATGAACGAGTGATGCAAGGTAACCTTGGTGTATTCAGATTTGATCATGTCGAATCTACCGCTAAAAGCCTGGCATTCATTGGTTGCTCTGGTTCAGGAAAGACAAGCTCATTAAACAGAATTTTGGCTACGTATCCGCAACTGATATATCACGAGAAATATAACTTTACGCAAATTGTTTTTTTGAAAATTGATTGTCCACATGACGGTTCTTTAAAAAGTCTGTGCCATAATTTTTTCCGTGAAATAGACGCAATACTCGCAACAAATTATGTACGTCGATATGTTGAAAAACGACACAGCGTTGAAACATTAATTGCAGTTATGGCGCACATAGCCAACACCCATGCGATAGGACTTTTAGTAATAGATGAAATTCAGCATTTGAGTGTTAAGCATTCTGGCGGTGCAGAAAGAATGCTCAATTTTTTTGTAACTCTAGTAAATGAAATTTCTGTACCTGTTGTCATGGTTGGAACTCCGAAAGCCAGACCAATATTTGAATTGGATTTGCGATCAGCTCGGCGTGGCGCCGGTTTCGGCTCAATACTTTGGGAGCCTTTAAATAAGCCTTCTGCAGACCAAGAAATATCGCGAACAGAATGGGGAGCTTTTACTGATCGATTGTGGAAATACCAGTGGTTGACAAAAGCATCTATCGAAATATCGCAAGACGTTCGTGACACCTGGTATGAATTATCTCAAGGGATAATGGATATTGTTATTAAACTTTTTGTCTTATCACAAATTCGGGCCGTGGTGACAGGCATAGAGCGAATCACACCTACTCTAATGAAGAAGGTATATCAGGATGAGCTAAAACCAATTCATCCCATGATTGAAGCATTAAGTTCTGGTGACATCGAAAGAATCGCCCAGTACTCGGATCTTACAATTCCAGAGGTTGACAAAAAAATTATTGAGTTAAGTAATCTGCTCCAATCAAAACAAGAAAATATCAATGCAGCCGTCAAATATCGCGGAAATGAACAAGCAATTCGTTTACACAATATGCTTGTTGATATGGGCTATGAGTCAAGTTTACTGGAGCCTCTCATTAATCGTGCTTTCGAAGAACACTCTGGTTTAGCAGTTAGGGATCTCATGCCGCTAATTCTGAATTGGTATCAAAATAAAGAATCCGGAGCTTCTGTATCTGTAAAACCAAAAAAGAAAACCATTAAAAAGAATGAATGGCATACCTTGGAATCACGGGATTTACGCTTTCTATTTTCTCAATCTGCTAACGAAGAATATTTCCAGGAGTCATTGAAAAAAGAAAATATTATTCTTGATGCTGAACATTGGGTTGATCAAATGAGATAGCTATAGATGCTTAACTTTCCTATACCGTATCAGGAAGAGCTTCTTTACAGCACGATTGCTCGTGCCGGTATAAGGCACGGATTGACCAGCCCAAAACAGTTATTGGATGAAGTTTTTAATTCCCGTACTGTGATAGCGACTTTAGATTTACCTAACCATATTTCTTCCATATTAAATTGGTTGCCTTCTGAATTTAATGCGGAAAAACTAATTTATAATCACACGTTATTTCCTATCTATGCACCTTTTATACCCGAAGAGCGCCGCCAAAAATGTATGAAGTGGATGCTGAAAAAATCCCAAGGTGCAATTCATGTGGCTTTAGGAGTTGCGGCATCTCGAATAAAAACTCTGCGATTTATCAGATATTGTCCAAAATGTGTAACACAGCAAAAATTAAATTATGGCGAATATTTTTGGTGTAGAGAATGGCAAATCGCTGGAATTGAAACATGCTCTATACATAAAACCTTAGCATTAATTAATACCAAAATTTCTAGAACTGGGGTTGAACGACATAGGTTTATAGCCGCTTCGCCCGATAGCTGTCCGGTTATTTTGCAATCACAGAAAGAAATAATGTCTGGATGGGTAGGCCAACAGGTTCAGCAGCTACTCATGATGCCTGCTGAGCCATCAGCGTCATTTTCGCAGTGGACTAAATATTATCAGGAGTTGGCGCGTCAGTTTGGTTTTGTCCGAGGTAATGCCCAAATTGAGCACCAAAAAATTAAGGAGCAAATTCTACAGGTTTGGCCAAAAAACTGGCTGATTAAATATGGACTTACATTTAATGCTCACGACAACCAATCTGATTGGTTGTGCAATCTATTCCGAAAACATAGAAAAACGTTTAGTTATCTTGAACACATAGTTGTAAATCAGACATTATTGGGCGAAGACTGGAAAATCTCAGATGTAATTGCAGCTGTTCGTAAGTATCCCGAAGATAGAAAATCAGATCAGATTAATGTCAAAAATTTAACCTCTCTTGCTCTTTCGGATGATCAACACTCATGGATAAATTTATTAAGATTACATACCCCTAAAAAATCTAGAAAAATTTCTCCTGCTTTATATGCAAGGCTTTATCGAAATTATCGTGATTGGTTACTAGATATTAATTGCCAACACGCAAAAGATCGATCCATTGGGCATAAGCTCAAAGTTGATTGGGAGTATCGTGATCGGGAATATCTGCAAGCCTTAGCAGAACTGGATAATTTCTTTAAGGCCAATAATAAGTGTGCTCGGCGATCCAGGGCGATGTACTTAAAAACTCTGGGAAACGTATCGACCATTGAAAAAAATATGGACAAAATGCCGCTGACTTATCAATTTTTGTCAGAGAAGGTGGAAACTGTCTCACAATATCAAGTCAGACGATTACAAAATGCGTATGAAGATCTGAGGGGTTTATTTGAATTTCCACCTCGCTGGCGATTGCTACGAAATTCAGGGTTGAGTGAAGAAAGGCTAACAGAATATTCGAGAAGTTATTTGGAAGATTTAGTGAGTTATGAGCATGAAGTTCAAAGGCGTAGAAAATAATAGTATTGTCAGGGAAATAGGCTCCCTATTTCGTGGTGTAGATAAATCGGATTGGCATATTAATGTAAAGTTAATGCCACATCAGAAAAAACAATATTTTGGAGCATCACAATTGCCTGTGCTAGCAAGGCGCAGAGTAATTAACCCTACAGATCAGGTAAAACTAGCGGGTTTTCAATCATCTGTTTTGATTAACACTACGGGTTTATGGAAAGTCTCAAATATTAAATCTTGTCCTATAGCATCTGTTAGTAAGCAAGGTGATTCACAACAATGGTGTTTTACTTTTCAAGATAAAGGCACAACCTATTATTTACCGCAGCTTGAATTGGCTAGAGTCTTATTTTTTCATCATGCATACATAGCACGATTATCGCTTATAGACCAAGGACTCGTACAAGACTTTGATGTTCAACAAATAAGTCCCGAAAAAGTATTAATTAATATCCTACCTGTTTGTTCAGTGCCGCTTTACGTAAGGGGTGATTATGCATTGCGACGACTATTAGCCTGGATATTATTAGACCCTGATGCAAGGCGCTCATTTGAAAGCATTTCGTACTATCAACTCCAAAATGGCTATGACACAGAAAAGTATCGAACTTGGCATTTCCAATTTGATCCGCCCTTACTTGAGGGTGTAGGGCTAACTCTTAGGGGGCACTATGATCAAGAACAGAAAGTATTTTTTGTGTATGAGATCTACAGTGTTTCCAATCTCACATGCAATTGCCCCTCTTCCGTTGAATTTTTTGACCCTCGATATCAGACACAACAATCAGGTGGTAAAGGTGCGGCTAAGCCAAGCGGTTCTCCATTGCCCGAAGTTGAGATAGATGATGAACAAGATCCCGATACAGATCATTCAGAAATTAAAATAGAAACGCCTACAGTTTCTTTTGAATTTACTAATCCAATCCAAACTACACGTGTTGGCAAAGGCACTCGTTCTTCTAGTGGAACACAACAGGGCGATGATCAGTCAAATTCGAAAACTAATCCGTCCATAGATGTCAGTACAAATGAGTCAAGTATTCATGGAACTCTGCCATCAGCTGATTATGATGGATTGGATGATAAGAGCGAAGATACTTATCTTTATGCCGATAAGTTTGAAGCTTTTGCAGCAATGGTTAAGCACTTAATCGCAATGCCCAAGTGTAGCCAAATAAGGCGTGAGCTACGCAAGCTTCCAGCGATTGGGGGATATTCCAAACATTTACTTGCAGATGGCAACCCGCGTTGTTTAGCGTACTACCTTATAAGAAAGAACAACGCCGTGTACGCATTAGTCGAGGTTGATACCTCAGACAACAAAAACCGCCTTTCTAGTCTCTTACTGAAGCAGCAAAATGAAAACCAGAATTGGGATAAGCGAATAGCTGAAATCGAAGTGCTTTTGGTGAAGCGTTCGTTGGCTTGGCCAACGTCTTATTTGAAAAAAGTGTTTGGAAAAAATTACAAACGCATCCCCCACCAAAAGACCAGCGCCGCAGATAAGTCATCGCTTGAACAAGAATCGGTTCAGCGCTGGGCTGAAAGGGTTTATGCAGAAATGATTTGAGCTGGTTTTCTATGAGGCTTCTTAGGATCTAATAGTGTGAATAGAAGCCTTTCGCAAGGCAGATGGCCCAAAACCGATTTCCATCTGTTTTTGAGGTGCTTTTACGCCTAGGTAGGCGTCTAACTGGTCGAAAATGGGTGCAAGAGGAATCACTAGTCCTTCCGCAACCGATTCACCTAATTGGGTGTATAAAACAAATGAGTCACCGGCGATGATCACCAAGCAAGCGAGTGGATCTACTGTGCGGGGAGTCTGAAGTGTCTCGAGTAGCTGTTTAATAATGGTTCCAATAGCTGCGCGTCTGATTCCGTATCTCTGCTCCATGTGGGAGATGATCGCGATAGTTAGTAGTTCAACTCTGGTGAATGTGCGGTTTCGGCCAGAACCTTGGTCTATTGTAAATGATGGCAAATCTCGCAAAAGTGCCCTCATTTGGTCCCTGGTATAACCAGAGATTGCACATGCATCAGCCATCTTCAGTGTACGAACATTCATTAAGCACGCTCAATATCAGATTTCTGTGTCTATTAAACCATTAATTAAGCTTAATAGACAAACAGATGTGTCTATTAGACGCAAATGTGTGTTACTCTGACCTAAATTCGGAACTGTTCTGTGTATAGCAAAGTTCCTGTAGCATATTGTCATTAGAATATTCATTTTTAGGTAGCGCCATGGCCACTGCGGATCAGATTAAATCTCTTATTCGCTCTTACTCCGAGGAGGATCGAGAGCGCTTCTACTCAATCGCTCTTCAAGTGGCAGCACATGAGGCAAAACAAGGGCATGCGTCCCTCGCTCATGAAATACGTGGGCTGGTGGATAATCATCGCAAGCGTACTCACCATGGGTTGACAGTCGTTCCCTTTCCTCAAGAATTGAAGGGGTTGGTGGTATCAGAAAATCCAGACATCCCATTTAAATCTTTGGTTGCCCCTCGGGCCACTCTGGATCGGTTTCATCGGGTGATTAAAGAGTTCTACCAGCGCGGCAAGTTACAACAGCATGGCCTCTTTAACCGCCGCCGCATTTTGCTCGCTGGACCACCTGGAACGGGAAAAACCATGTCGGCAAGAGTTCTCGCGCATGAGTTGAAACTACCTCTTTACACTGTTCAGGTAGATCGACTTGTAACTAAGTTTATGGGTGAGACGAGTGCTAAGCTGCGTCAGATTTTTGATGTGATGGCACAGAAGCAAGGCGTATATTTTTTTGATGAATTTGATGCTATAGGCGGTGATCGCTCACTGGATAACGATGTGGGTGAAATGCGGCGTGTATTAAATGCACTGTTGCAATTTATTGAGCTTGATCAGTCCGATAGTATTGTTATTGCTGCGACCAATAACCCTAAATTGCTTGATCCCGCTTTGTTCCGCCGATTCGATGATGTTCTTTATTATTCTTTGCCTGATGAGAGCGAAAGAAAACATCTGATTGAGCTCGTTTTAGGTACATTTTTGAGTGGCCGATTTTCTTGGAAAAATGTTCTTGAAACATGCAACGGTTTGAGTCAGGCTGAAATTGGATCGGCTTGTCGCGACGCAATTAAGGAAGCGGTACTACATGATAAATCGAGAGTTACCGAGAATGAATTAATCGAAAATTTAGATCAGCGGAGAGAAGTTTATTCGGGACTCTGACATCTAATACCACTAGAACAGAAAATAATTTATGGATAAGTTACCTCACATAGTTTTACCTAACCTGCCTGAAACCCGCCTTTACACCAGCACCTCCACCGCAGTAATCCAAAAAACAATTGTCCCCAGAAATCGAGCGCAACATGGTCAATATTTGCAAGGCCAGTTTAAAAAAGCATGGGATGAGTCTCATAGTAGTCAGCTAGTAACAGTTGGTGCGCGTGACGGTGTTTACTTAGAGTTTGTAAGCGATCCAGATGCGGAACTAGTAACCAAGAGCCTTGAGGATATGAAATCCAAGGAAATAAGGTTGCTAAATGTTCGAAAAGTAAAAAATGCCGCTGACCAATTAGTTACATTAGCGACTGTATATGTCTCAAATAATAAACGAGCATATTTTGTAAAAAAGTTTTCCGAATATCTGAGTCTGAATACGGATAAGGGTAACCCAAGGCATCAAGATCTTGTTGCTAGTATTTCCGATATCAGAACTGCATTATTGGTTGAATCATTTTGGACTGATCAAACAGCTCCAAAACCTGGACAAGATAAAAAGTGGATAGAAGTTTGGCTTCGAATTGACTCTGGTGAGGATGTAAATAAATTTGAAAGGCTTTTAGCTCAGCTGGAATTGGAGGCGAGACAAGGAGTCATCAAGTTTCCAGAGCGAACCGTTAAGGTAATTTTCGCCAGTTCAAATGATTTGGAAAAGCTGACTCAGTCAAGTGATCTTATAGCAGAATATCGCTTGGCTAAAACAACATCTGCTTTCTTTATGGAAATGGATGCCAAAGAGCAAGCCGACTGGATTCATAATCTACAAAAACGAATTGTTCAGTCTCAGGATAAATTGTCATCGGTATGTATTCTGGATACGGGTGTCAACAATGGGCATCCTTTAATCAAACCATTTTTATTGAACGAAGACTGCCAGACTGTTGATGCGGCTTGGGGCTCGCATGATCATGATAGGCATGGGACTTTGATGGCGGGCACTGCTCTATATGGGGATTTAACACCTCTATTGGAAAGCAACGAATCAATATCCATTCCTCACATTTTAGAGTCGGTAAAAATATTGCCGCATGATGGTGAAAATGAACCAAATTTATGGGGATATATTACTGCTCAGGGTGTAAGCAGAGCGGAAATACAAGCGCCAGAAAGAAAGCGTTCCTACTGCATGGCAGTCACTGCAACGGATAGCCGCGATAGAGGGCGCCCTAGCTCTTGGTCTGCGGAAATCGATCAATTGACTGCCAAATGGAATGAACAAAGATTATTTATTATCAGCGGTGGAAATTCTTTGCACTCCATAGGAGTGAAAGAAGCTGCTCAACACTATCCTGATATTCAGGTAACAGAATCGGTTCACGATCCTGCTCAATCATGGAATGCGTTGACAGTAGGTGCAATTACAAACCTTGTAGATATTGTTGAAACCAATTTAGCGTCCTACCATCCCGTTGCGGAAGCGCGAACGCTATCCCCATTTTCTACAACCTCAAGTACATGGGAAGAGAATAAGTGGCCCGTTAAGCCAGAGCTGGTATTGGAGGGTGGAAACTTAGCAATTGACGATACTGGGTTTGCTACTGAATGTGATGATCTTTCAATTCTTTCTACGACCTATCAACCGAATTCTCAAGGTTATTTCTATCCGTTCAATATGACGAGTGCGGCCACCGCTCAATTGGCAAGAATGGCGGGTTTTATCAGAGCCGAATATCCAGACTATTGGGAAGAAACTATTCGAGCATTGTTAGTGCATTCGGCAGAGTGGCCCGAAGCTTTGAAAAAGCAATTTATGTTGGGCGATAAAAAGAGTGATTACAAAAATCTGCTCAAAATCTGCGGTTATGGTGTACCCAATCTTGATCGAGCGCGATATAGCGCCAGAAATTCCTTAACCTTAATCGCGCAAGCAGTACTGCAACCTTTTGATAAAAAATCAGGTGGCGGAATGCGTACTCGTGATATGCATTTCTATGATTTGCCATGGCCGGTAGAAGTTTTGCAATCACTCCCTGATAACGTGCAAGTAAAAATGAAAATTACACTTTCATATTTTATTGAGCCAGGGCCCGGTGAAATCGGTTGGAAAGATCGATATCGTTACGCGTCGCACGCGTTGCGATTTGATATTAATAATCCGGGTGAATCCAAAGAAGAATTTATTAAACGAATAAACAAAGCTGCGCGACAAGAAGATGAAGAACTGGTTAGTACCCAATCTGCATCTGGGCACTGGTTACTTGGTTCAACCGCGAGAGATCGCGGCTCTATCCATTCCGATACTTGGTTGGGTACAGCGGCGGAGCTCGCAACCTCAAATTTTATTTCCGTAATGCCAAAAATCGGTTGGTGGAGAGAGCGAGCTCATCTTGGATGTTGGAATCGAAAAACACGTTATAGTTTGATAGTGTCTATAGAAACTGAAAATGCGGAGGTTGATGTTTACACGCCAATTTTGACGATGTTGAGATTGCCTATTGAAATTCAGAGTTGATGACGCTCACAGATCAAAGGGATTATCGTCTATGAAACTCTTTTAGTATCTAAGTCAAAGGTCGCTCAGCCAAGTCGTAGGGGCCTGCGAAAAAGCTTTGAAATTACGAAGCTTACGATCAGGAACCACGAACTAGATTTTGCATAGTCGGCAGCCAGCCGGTAAGAACACTGATCGGGGTCTGTTGATTTGCACTTTAAATAAAGCAAAATAAAGATTCTCAAAGCGATACATTTTGGGATCCATGTGGCGACTTGAAGAAAATATGGCGTGGACTTGAGCCGCCTCCGCAGCATTCAAAATGACCACAACACGCTAAAAATAGCCGCGTCCACCGAAAGACCGGTACAACAGATAACACATCGCTTGCGCAAGAATCAGTGCAACGTTGGGCAGGAAGCTTTTATTTGAAAATTAAATTATTATCCCTTTCTTGCTAATTTCTGTACCCATTCCATCTGTTTAGGTAAACAGACATTTTTTAAATCGTAATTATGTATCGCGAACTCACGGGCTGCGTTACCTAATCGTTCTCTCTCTGTAGGGCATTCCAATAAATTGATGACCTGTGCGGCCAGCGCTTCTCTATCAAAAAAATCTACCAAGCGCCCAGTCTTATTGTGCGCAATAACCTCGCTGACTGGCGCTGTGTCGCTCGCGACAATCGCGCAACCAATGCTCATGGCTTCAAGCAA
Organism: Cellvibrio sp.; assembly: GCF_046347455.1. GTDB lineage: Bacteria > Pseudomonadota > Gammaproteobacteria > Pseudomonadales > Cellvibrionaceae > Cellvibrio. The sequence goes on along the minus strand of NZ_JAXMGC010000004.1, from coordinate 123,565 downwards.
ACTCCAGCTCAGTACAAATGGATAGGTAAGGTAAACGTGGACGCTTGAGAGTTGCAGTAGTTTAATAAAGTTTGGGTAGGAAACTTTTCCAACAAAATGTACGCGGCTCATATCAATCTGATCGCGTACTTCATCCAAAAATATATTCTTCCAACTTTTACCTTTGGGCGGCTTTGCTCCGTAGCTGACCCCATCACCGCCCACAATAATAATGCGGGCCTTCGGGCGTCTGCTCAGTATTTCTGGTAAGGCTCGTATAAAGATATGATAGCCACGCATTGGTTCCAAATTTCGATTTACGAAAGTGATAACTTCGCATTGTTTGTTCAGCACCACTGAATTATTAAGCTTAAGTTCGGCATCCACACTAGGTGTCAAATGTTGCGTATCAATTCCATCGTGAATAACGGAAATTTTGCTTTGTAAATCGGCTGGGAATACAGAAGCTTGAAATTGTGTAGGGGACAAGAATAAATCTGCCTGAGCAAATTGCAAATCTTGGCCCGCATTTTTTATGCGTAACCGACAAGCTTCAGCAACATTTGTGGTTAAAAATTCGGGGTCAAAATTTACATCGCTACCTTGGGCTTGGTAATAAAATTCTGCATAAAGACCGAGGCGCGCTTGTGGCCATACGTCTTTTAAAAACAAAGCCTCTCCCCATCCTGGGTGTGCAATGATAATGTCCGGATCAAAGCCATCTGCTTTCAGTCGCCGCGCTGCAAAATATGCAGCTTCACCACGAATAACTTTCGATTCCATGTCCAGTAGCCAAGGGTGAACTTTGGGTTCGTTACCGCGTAATGGTGTGTAATGTACGCAGTGAACTCCTTGCGGTACTGGGTTCTTATTAATTGCGAGGGCTTTAACATCGTGCCCCAATTCTGCCAACGTAGGTGCAAGGTGTTTAAATTGTCCCGGAAAGTTCTGGTGAACGAAAAGAATCTTCATGAAGTTTGTATTCCTTAACACTTTTGCGAAACGATAGTTTACGCGACAGGCAAATATTGTTAAATTCCGCGCGACCGGCAAGTAGGCTTGTCACTTTTTTTTCCGCATTGTACCTATATCTACCTGTGATTGAGTATAAAAAGGAATTGAGTATGGAAGCATGTCTCCCGCCAAAACTCATATTGATACACCTAATTTTTTAAAAAATGCTTTCTACTGCTGCGTGAATGTCCTGTTGGGCAAAGCCGCTCGCAATGTAGTAGAAATGACGAAGGGAATGGGTTGTTACTTTGCGTAGTCGCAACTCGAATCAGGATTTTGTATGTCTGTTTTAGAAGTAAATGACCCATTGCAGGAATCGCCGACTGTGGATTCTGGCTTAATTAGTCTTGTGCTCTTAGCGCGCTTTCATGGAATACCCGTAGAGCCAGAACAGATTGAGCATGAGTTTGGCTTGCCGGGTAAATTGTTTTCTGTGTCCGACATTATGTTGGCCGCAAAGAAATATAAGTTACAAGTCAAGCATGTCTCGACGTCGATTGAGCGTCTGGATAGAACACCGCTGCCCGCTATAGCAGTAAGTAAAACAGGCCAATTTTTTGTATTGGCTCAGGCAGATACTGATAAATTCCTAATTCAAGATCCCTGTTCAGCACGTCCATTAGTGCTAAGTCAGGAAGAGCTGGCTGAGTTATGGAGCGGTGAGTTAATACTGGTGGCATCCCGCGAATCCATGATCGGCGAGCTTGCCAAGTTTGATTTCACTTGGTTTATTCCCGCTGTTGTTAAATACCGCAAACTACTCAGTGAAATCCTGTTGGTATCGCTTGCGCTGAATTTATTTGCTCTAGTGACACCGCTATTTTTCCAAGTGGTAATGGACAAGGTTCTTGTCCATCGCGGCATGACTACATTGGATGTAATTGCCATCGGCTTATTAGTGGTATCCATCTTTGAAGTCTTATTGTCCGCACTGCGCACCTACGTATTTGCCCATACCACCAGCCGTATTGACGTTGAACTCGGAGCAAGAATTTTTCGGCACTTGCTCGCCCTGCCCATGAGCTATTTTCAGGCTCGCCGCGTGGGTGACTCGGTTGCGCGTGTTAGGGAGATTGAAAATATCCGCTCCTTTTTAACGGGCAACGCCATAACGGTTGTGCTTGATATCGTTTTTTCGATTGTCTTTATTGCAGTGATGCTGTTTTACAGCGGGTGGCTAACACTCATTGTTCTAGGTTCCCTCCCATTATATTTTTGTATCTCGCTGCTCATCACACCGCTATTGCGGGTTCGTTTAAATGAAAAATTTAATCGCAGTGCCGAAAACCAATCCTTTTTGGTAGAAAGCATTTCTGGAATAGACACGCTAAAAAGCATGGCGGTCGAACCGCAAATGACTCGCCATTGGGATAAGCAATTAGCGAGTTATGTATCAGCAAGCTTCCGTGCAACCACCTTATCAACAATTGCCCATGAAGGCGTGAATTTGGTGAGTAAGCTGGTTGTTGTTGGGACTCTATGGTTGGGTGCAAGGTTGGTTATTGATGGCGATCTCAGTGTTGGGCAATTAATTGCGTTCAATATGCTGGCTGGCCGTGTTGCACAACCCATTATGCGTTTGGCGCAATTGTGGACAGATTTCCAACAAGTGGGCATATCCATGCAGCGCTTGGGCGATATTTTAAACGCGCGTACCGAGCTGGCCGCCGATAATCGCTCCAGCCTGCCGCGCTTAGAAGGCAGAATTGAGTTTGATCAAGTCCGTTTCCGCTATAGACCAGATGGCCAGGAAGTTCTCTCAAACCTAAGCCTGTTGATTGAGCCGGGTGAAACCATCGGCATTGTAGGGCGCTCCGGGTCAGGAAAAAGTACCTTAACGCGACTGGTTCAACGCCTTTATGTACCCGAGCGTGGCCGCGTACTGGTTGATGGCGTTGATATTGCGCAAGCGGATACGGTCTCCTTGCGTCGTCAAATCGGTGTCGTGCTGCAAGAGAACGTGCTGTTCAACCGCACCATTCGTGAAAATATCGCCCTTGCTGATCCCGGCGCATCTATCGAAGAAGTGATGGTGGCAGCCAAGTTAGCCGGTGCTCATGAATTTATTCTAGAGCTGCAAGATGGTTACGACACCATGGTGGGTGAACATGGCTCAACGTTATCAGGCGGTCAGCGCCAACGCATTGCCATTGCGCGCGCACTAATGGGTAATCCCCGAATCCTTATTTTTGATGAAGCAACCAGTGCGCTTGATTACGAATCTGAACGCATTATTCAAAATAACATGAAAGATATTTGCGTGGGACGCACCGTTATTATCATCGCCCACCGCTTATCCTCAGTACGCCAAGCCGACCGCATTGTCGTTATGGAACGCGGGCAAATTGTTGAAATGGGCCATCACAATGAGTTGGTGGAAAATAACGGCGGCCATTACGCCCGCCTGCTTGAATTGCAGGGAGGCTAATCATGAGCCTCAAAGTGCAAGCATTTAAAGAGCTGCTCTACCGCTACAAATCCATATTTGTGTTGGTGTGGGCCCGCCGCCACGAAATGGAACCGGTACAACGCACTCCCCACGAATATGAGTTCTTGCCCGCGACACTCGCATTGCAAGAAACGCCAATTCACCCAGCCCCGCAAATATTTATGCGGCTTATTTTATTGTTTGTGGTCTTATTGGTGCTGTGGTCTTGTTTTGGCAAGTTGGATGTTGTGGCCTCTGCAACCGGCAAAATAGTCCCTGACAGCCGCAGCAAAACCATTCAGCCCATGGAAACCGCATCGGTTCATGCCATTCATGTGGTGGATGGCCAAGCGGTTAAAGCAGGCGAGAGTCTAATCGAGTTGGACGCAACCGTCGCGCAAGCTGATATCGATCGCCTGCAGCGCGAATACCAAGCCGCATTTTTAGATGCACAAATGTACAAAGCGCTCCTCGCTGCGCATGAAAAGGAATCTGCCACGCTCCAAAAGAAATCCTCTGCATTGGAATTTGACGTTCAAAAATTCCCAAGCACTATTTCAGGTGCCGATATTGATGCACAAAAGCGTTTAGCTACTGGTCAGTTAGATGCCTACAAAACCCGTGCCTCACAACTCGCTGCAGTTATAGCGCGGCAAGAAGCTGAGCAGCGCTCCACGCAATCTATTCTAGAAAAATACCAGGAAACCCTACCCATCATTCAGCAGCGTGAACAAGACTACCAGCGCCTTCGCGAAAAAAACTACGTATCCAATCACCAGTACCTCGAACTAAAAAAATCACTCATTGAACAAGAGCGAGATTTGGTAGCGCAAAAGGAACATCTGGCGGAAATCACAGCGGCACTTGTTGAAGCCCAGCGGGAGAGTAAACAGTTCTACGCAGAAACTCGCCGCAACTGGCTCGATAAATTGCACGAGGCAGAGCAAAGAACTAGCTCATTGTCGCAAGAATTTATTAAGGCAACCTCGCGCGGTGGCTTTATGCGTTTAACCGCACCTGTGGATGGCACAGTCCAGCAATTAGCTATTCACACTATCGGCGGCGTTGTTACTCCCGCGCAACCGCTTATGACGATTGTTCCCACCAATAGCCCCATCGAAATTGAAGCATACGTGTCTAATCAGGATATTGGCTTTGTTCGTAAAGGCCAGCAAGTGGAAGTGAAGGTTGAAACCTTTTCCTTCACAAAATACGGCACTGTAAAAGGCGAAGTTATTTCAGTGTCGTCAGATGCAATTAAAGATGAAAAGCTGGGCTTAGTATTCGCTACGCGTGTTCGCCTCAACAAAAACGCAATTTTTGTGGATGGTAATCAGGTAAACCTGTCACCCGGGATGGCGGTAACGGTGGAAATCAAAACAACACAGCGACGTGTGATTGAATACTTCCTTGATCCGTTGATGAGGCATGCTTCGGAGAGTTTGAGGGAGAGATAATCAACGAAGGCGAAAATTTCATGTTTATCTAAAAATATAGTGAATGGCGTTAATTAATATATTGGTAACCACTATGTCCTTCGTGCAAATAAATCTCAAAAGTACCCTGATAATTTATCGTATAGCTGTCAAAATATCAGACCTAATGAAATTTAACTTTTAATTGATTTGTGTTTATATTTTTATGAGGTGGTGTTTTATGAAAAAAATTATTGCGATACTTTTTGTTGGTGTATTTTCTGAAAATGCAATGTGTGACATGTTGTGTACGAAAATAAATATGTCATTGGTTGGGATAGAAAAAATTATTGAAGAAAAAGGAATACTTGAAGCTGCAAAAATTATTGAAGGCAATGAGTGTTTTGATTCGGTGCATAGGAAAATACCACTTCTAGATAAAGTGCAAGCGATTGGGGGCGATAAATTATTAATAACGAATTGGGACTTTCCTGCAGTTACTAAGGTCTCCGAGGGATTATCAATCCAGAAGCCTCTAGGTCAACAAAGCTTTATATCTCCCTTTGAGAATAATGAACAAAAATATTCAGTACGAAAATGTGATTTCAGCGGCGCGTCTGGCGGTGTTGCTGTAATTTCTCCTAAAAACCAAAATTTAGTTATCGTAGAGACTTGGTCGTGTGCTGTGGCCGGGTGTTCCTATGAATTTACATATTATACAGATGCGAAAAACAAAGATTTTTGTGAATAAATTTTTTAAATTAAAGGAGAGTCATGATGACAGCTTTTAGAGATGCTTTGGCGGCGAGAGAATGGTCGAGTAATCTGCGAAATTTAATTTTCCAGTTAGAAATCAAAGGAACTGGTACGCAGACTATTTATACATTGGCAATTTGGGGCAGTATATAAATATTAATTGTATTGCTAAGGAAATTGCTGAAAATAATTCTGATATTCGTATTGTTGATAGTACAAAGCTGCTAAATTTTTATATTTCGTATGCAAAAATTTTAATAATTTTAGTTATTTTATGAAAATTATTTATTTAGATTATTTTCATAAAGTGTTTAATTTTAAGGTAATTTTTTCAGAGTAATGCCAAGTAGAATTGCACTTGATAAATAATGCATCTTATATGTGGCGTTAAATAATATCGTTTTTTAGATGTGTTTTAAAAAATTGGATATCGAATTTTGATAATATGAGGGCTTTTGATATGAGTAGAAACTACTTAGCTTTTGGAGCGAGTGCTGTTATCTTATCTTTTATAGTTTATATATATTTTGATTTTTTTTCATTCTCAAAAACTATCTTTTTACCAAGTTGGATGTTGTTATTTCCATTTCCAATGCTTGTGCCTTCTGTGATTATTGGGGCTGCCTTAATTCCTGCTACATTTATTCCTCACAGCGTGCGTAGTGTTGTATGGGTTCTCGTTGCTAGTTTATCAATTTCCCCACTTGCAGGACTAATTCACTTTGCTTTATCGCCTATTCATCAGCACGGTGGATTAATCTATAACATATTGTTTAATTATTTTTGGATAATTCTTTATCATTGTTTTGTTCCTATGTTGATTCTATTTGCTATTCGTTTTGGTTATGAGCTTGTTAGATCGCATAGATAGCTATGAATGATAGCGTAATTAATTCTTATGAAAGATAGTGAGTTTGTAGTTTATATATCAACTTATCGAATTTTTTTAAATTAATCTATGGAATGAGAAAGGAGCTAAGAATGCCAAAGTTGACTGTGAATATATCAACAAAAGGTACAAACTGCATCAAACAATTTAGCTGAGGATATGTGGTACCAACTTAGTGGGCAGCCTAGAAGTTATGGGTTTGCACCCTCAACACACGGAGAAGCTTTTGGGCCCGGCCAAGTTTATTCGAACGACAGCTCAAATTATCAAAGCACAGATTTGGGCTGGGCACTCAAGACAATATGATGAATGAAGCTTTTCCTAAAATCCGCTCGGTCTCGGTGAAGACTTTCAAACGGTATCCAATAGTTGTAAATCTTTATCTGGAAAGCATTGATAATTACAAAATCCGCCCTCAAGGCAAACCTAGCTGGCGCTGAACGATGAAGATGTTTTGCGATTAATAGTGGGTGGCGATAAAGATTATGTTGATGGTGTTAAAGATTTACGAGACCTCCTTCGCGCAGTAAAAATCTTGATGCTCCAAAACCAGTTGCGCCGAAGCAAACGTCCGGCAGCAACCCCTGCATCACCTTTAGCCTTAGATTTAAATAGCGATGGTATTATTTCCACCACGGGTCTAAACAGCAACATTCACTTTGATTACAAGGGCGACACCTTTAAGGAGAATACAGGTTGGGTTGGCGCTGATGATGGTCTGCTTGTGCTCGATAAAAATAATGATGGAAAAATTACTAGCGGCAATGAGTTATTTGGTAATTCAACACTTTTAAAAAATGGCACCTTTGCAAGTAATGGCTTCGTTGCATTGGCGGAGCTTGATACAAATAACAATAGCAAAATTGATGTGGGTGACGCTTCTTTTTCCAAACTAAAAGTTTGGCGTGATCTAAATCAGGACGGCATATCAGATGAGGGTGAGCTTTTTACGCTTTCTCAATTAGAAATTGCCAGCATCGGTCTAAATTATTCAACTCAAATTGATCAAATAGACAGTAACGGAAACCGACACAATCAAATTGGAAATTACACTTTATTAAACGGCGTGACTCGTAATATTACTGACGTATGGTTTGCAACGGATCTAACAAATTCACTGGAAGAAAAGCTACCAATATCTATGGAGATATATTTACTACCAGATGCTAAAGGTTTCGGTAAATCACGCTCCTTGCATCAAGCGATGGTACGTGACACATCAGGCAATTTGATTTCCTTAGTAGAGCAGTTCGTAAGCTCGCAGACAAGAGAGTCGCGACTTGATTTGATTCAAAGAATAATTTTTGCTTGGGCTGGTCAGACAGGCGGTGAACGCGCGGTTTACACCGATAAAGGTGCGCTATCACCGATTGATGGTAGAAAGATCTCAGCGCTTGAGGCTTTTTACGGTTATAAAGTAGATACTCCGCGCGGTACTGGACAGCAATACGCATTTTTATACGAAAGCTATTTTCAAAATTTAACAGACACTATCTTTTACCAACTTGCATCGCAGACTTACCTTGCTCCTTTTTTCGATAAGGTAAATTGGACACAGGATGCTGCGACTGGTGATTGGCTTGGTGATTTTAAAGATACTATTAGCTATCTAAGTCATTATCTTCATGATCACCCTGAACAAGCACAAAATATTGGTGTAGACCTAATACAAAGCATTAGGGGGGTGAACCCTTATTCGACCAAAAATATCGATACATTTATCCAACAGCTTTCAACATTTATGAATTCATCGGATGGTAGCTTTTTAACTTCAAACGATAAACAAATGTTAAACGCTGTCGCTCAGGGTAGCGCGGACGACAACGTAGTTGGCGATTCAAATGACAATACAATTTTGGGGCTTGCAGGTAAGGATACGCTAGATGGCGGTGCCGGTAATGATGTATTGGACGGTGGTGCTGGTGATGACTTATTGATGGGTGGAATGGGAAGTGACGAATACCGTTTTGGTGTTGGTTATGGTCACGACAGGATTATTAATTCCAACAATAATGGTACTGACGTTATCAAGCTCACCGGCTTTATTTATCCAGCAGATATCACTCTTGGGCGAAATGGCAATGACCTATGGATCTCTATTAACGGTACGCACGACCTATTGATCGTGCAAGATCATTTTAACAGCAACACTTCAGCACACAGCTACATTGATCGAATTAGTTTTACGAATGGTGCTTACCTTGACATAGGGCCGGCAAACTTTGCAAGTATACAACCGGTAGGTCAATCGCTCCTCAATGAATACAACGAAATTCGCGGTACTACTGGTGCAGATACATTAACCGGTACAGCGCAAGATGATGTGATGTCTAGCGGTAGCGGTGATGATGTGATTAGTGGCCTCGCGGGCAACGATATCCTGAGAGGTGAGCAAGGTAACGACACACTTTTGGGTGGGGACGGCCAGGACTCTTTGTATGGAGGAGATGGTAACGACCAACTGACAGGCGGCAGTGGTGATGACCTGTTAAGCGCTGGTGCAGGCAATGACATTTATTTCTATAGTCCGGGCGATGGCTTGGATTTGTTAGTTCGTCAGGGACAGGCAACAGATAAGGCTGTTATCAAATTTGGTGTTGGCGTTCTGCCGCAAAATGTTCGCCTCCAAAGAATTGATCAGGATTTGAATATTGTTATTACTGCAGGGACCGATGAAATAAGGATTAAGAATTATTTTGATGGTTTGACTGGAGCGGTCATTAACCAAAATGCAGTAGGCGAGCTCCAGTTTGCTAATGGTGATGTATGGGACATCGAAAAAATAAAAACAGAAATTTTATCCCATGCGGGCACATCCAGTAACGATACTATTTATGCTTTTGATGGAAATGACGTTATCTCCAGTGGTAAAGGTCTTGATTATCTATATGGCGGGACGGGTAATGACACATATCAATATAGCAAAGGCGATGGCATTGATTTTATTAATGAAGCCGGCGGCTCAGATATTGTTCAGCTTGATGGAGGCATTACCGAAAATCAAGTCAATATCATCCGCGATGCTTCTAATAATTTAGTCATTAATATTCAAGGCGGCGGCAGCATTGTTGTGAACAATACTTTCGTGCCGGACAGCTTATCCTACTGGTTAAATTATACGATTGAATCCGTTAAATTTTCTGACGGAAGCATATGGGATCTGAATCGAATTATCTGGGAAACTCAAAAAATTAAGGGAGGCTTTTCTGATGATACCGTCAATGGAACAAGTGGCGACGACACAATTGTCGGAAAGACGGGTAATGACAAACTCTTCGGTGGTGCAGGTAATGATTACTACGAATATTCGTTGGGCGATGGAAATGATGTCGTCACTGACGCAGCTGGTCATCAAGATGTAATAAATCTAGGGGCTGGCATCGATCAATCCCAGGTTACTGCCACAGCGGATAGCAACGGCAATTTAATATTGAAAATGCCGGACGGCGCTACCATCACGGTAGCGGGCGAATTTAATGCGTGGGGCGGTTTTACACCTAATGCAATTGAATATGTTAGATTTTCTAACAGTAGTGTCTGGGGTTTATCGCGCATCAAATCCGAAGTCGCCAAAAACGCGGGGAAGCTTTTTGCAGGCAATACTGCGAACGAAACCTTAATTGGAGGGATTGGCACAGATACCTTGGCGGGGGGTAAAGGAAACGATCAGCTTCAAGGTGGTGGTGGTAGCGACCTGTATCAGTACGCGCTTGGTGATGGTAACGATGTGATTACCGAATTGGCAGGCACCGATTCAATACAATTTAGTGCCGACATAACGACTGAAAATATAAAAACTAGGTCAGATGGTAGAAATCTGATTTTCACAATGACAGACGGCGCAACATTAACAGTTAAGGATATGTTTGCTGCTGCAGCGTCTCAAACGATTGATCCAGATGTAGCTACTATTGTCCAACTTATGCAAACACGTTGGATTCCGCAAGCCGAAAAGCTTATCGAAAACAATTACGGTTTGACGATTGGTGGCGATATAACTTTACAGTTTACCCACAACACTGGTGGCGAAGCTGCCAATGTACAAATTTACACTGAGAATAGCTCAAAACGAATAACGATTACTGCCAATCTGGACGAGTTTATGGCTGTACCTAATGGTATAGGCCCAATTTTTTACGATCGTGTTATGGCCCATGAAATGGTGCATGCGGCTATGGGTTACAACATGGACACTTCTTCTATGCCGGGTTGGTTTATAGAAGGTGCAGCTGAATTTATTACCGGAGCAGATGAGAGAACCCAAATCGATCTAAATAATTTTAGCAATCAAACTGATTTCAATAGCTATTTCAAAACAACCCTAGGATCTCCAAATACAAGCGCTGGTTATTCAGTAAGTTATATCGCAGTAAAACTACTGGACAAAGAAATTAGAAATAATGGCGGTAGCGGAATCAAAGAATTATTTGCGCTATTAAAAGCAGGGAAGACACTTGACCAATCACTTGCTGAGCTTGGTACCGCACACGTCGGTTTGAAAAGTTTATGGACTAATCTGGCCGGTTTTGAATCACATGTTAAGACTGTAGGTTATTCAAGTATTAGCACCTTGTTGAACCTCACCAATTCTGACACTGGTTCTGTGGCAGGTTCTGACTATGGTAATCCCTCTTTAGATGCCCAATCGGTTATGCCTGATACAGATTTAGGTGCCCCCCGAAATTTTAATTTAATTGTTTCCTTGGATAGTATTAGTGAACTGAATAATATCGTTGAGACTGTTAAATTTGCAAATGGAGCGATTTGGAGCGTTAGTGATATCAAGTTGGCAGCGTTGAAAGGTACTGTAAGCAACGATTCAATTGTTGGATTTGATACTGACGATGTTATCTACGGCGACAAAGGTAACGATCAGCTGAGCGGTGGCGAGGGTAACGACGTATATAAATATGCATCAGGTGATGGCGACGATACGATTACAGATGTCTCTGGGGTTGATCGTCTTGAATTCGGGATTGGTATTTTAGCATCGCAAATCAAAGCGACGCGGGAAGGCAATAATTTACTGCTGACATTAGCCACGGGTGGCAGCATCACTATTTCGAACGCCTTTGATTCCTCCGGAAATTTCACCAACAATATGGTGGAGTCAATTGTCTTCGATGACAAGACGGTTTGGGATTCCGCAAAAATCAGACACGATGTTTTAAATACCAACGACCAACTTATTATCGGAACTGACGGAGGCGATAATTTGGTCGGTGGAAATGATAACGATACTTTGATCGGAGGCAAGGGCCTTGATGGCTTGCATGGCGGTCTTGGTAATGACACTTATGTGTTTAATGTTGGTGATGGTACAGATGTTATCTATGATCCGGCCGGTATTAATTCCATTGTATTTGGCCCTGGCATCGCCCCAAAGGACATTAAAATATGGCGGAGCGAGGCGGGCTATGAGGATCTAACCATCGATGTCGGCTCAACAGGCGATCGCATCATCGTAGACGGAATGTTTGACAGTAATACGGGAGCGGTGCTGGTGGGCGGCATTCAAAAAATCGTATTTGCTGATAACAGTTCTTGGGACCTTGTCCGCATTAAACAAGCGTTAGCGCAAGGAACACCGGGAGCTGATGTTCTCTGGGGTTTCGATTCCAATGACACTTTAAGTGGTGGTCAAGGCAATGATTCGCTGGTCGGTTGGGCCGGCGATGACACATACGTGATTAACTTGGGCGATGGCAAAGACACGATTATCGATTGGAGTGGCAACGATACTATTCAGTTCGGCGCAGGCATTACGGAATCACAAGTTCAGGTGGGATCTTCGTTTATTGGCGAAGCTGAGTTTATATTGCCTAATGGCCAGTCCGTTTTTGTTAACCATATGAATGACACACCGAGCAAGGCGATCGAATCGGTGCGCTTTGCAAATGGCGTCGTGTGGGATTCAGCACGAATCAAGAGCGAAATATTTAAAGGTAGCGATAAAGCTGATTACATATACGGTACCAGTGGAGATGACACTCTGGGCGGCGGCAAAAGCAACGATGAACTGAGAGGAGGTTTAGGCAATGACACATATATTTTTAACCGTGGTGATGGCGTAGATAAGATCACTGATATTGGTGGCAGTGACACACTTAAATTTGGGGTCGGAATCACTCCTAGTGATGTGATTGTCTATCGCGATTCAAAAAATTTATATTTCCTACTTAAAAATGGTGAAATGATCGAGGCTCTAGGCAATCCAAACGGTCCGATTTACGATAACGCGTATGCCATAGAGAATGTTATTTTTAGCAACGGTGAGATTTGGAATTCGCAGAATATTGATCAAAAGGTTAATGAAACTATTGTTAACGATCGTGTTTCTATTGGCCGCAATACTTGGGATGAAATACATTTAGGCGGCTCAGCCGGGGCCTATATTAACGGTTTGGATGGCAATGATGATATTAGTGGTACAAGCGGCAATGACACACTTGTCGGAGGTGCGGATTTCAACGTTTTGGATGGCATGTCAGGTGATGACACATATTTGATTTCTCAGGAGTCAGGAACCAGCTATATAAATTATTCAATTGGTGAAAAAGATAGAATTTTATTTTCTGAAGGAATTAATCCTGCTGATGTTGGAGTAAGAATTTACGCTGCAGATAATTTCTCGCGTTTAGATAACGGAGTTACTTGGGTTTATAGTTATCCAGATGAAAAAAAATGGACGCTGTTACTTTCTGCAGGAAGTACGATTGTTAAAATAAATAATTTATTTGATTTCGATTTAAATGCAACACCTAGCACCTCATTATTAAATTCCAACATTGTCGAGTTTATGGACGGCACAAAATGGAACCTGAGTCAGCTCGTTAACAAGGCGGTCACGGGCTCTTCGAAAGATGATTACTTAGCTGGCTCAAGTCTTGTAAGCGTAATGAATGGCTTCGAAGGTAACGACAATCTATACGCAACAGGAAATTCGGCTCATACATTTATAGGTGGTTCGGGTAATGATACGTTATCTGGCGGTGTCAACGGCGATACCTACAATGGTGGCGCGGACAACGATCTGCTGAGAGGTGGGTCCGGCAATGACACCTATCAGTATAACCTCGGTGACGGCTCTGACACGATTACTGATGTTGGTGGTAAGGACACTATTAGTTTTGGCGCCGGGATTACTAAAAATGATTTAATTTTTACCCCAAAAGATAAAGATCTTGTCATTAGTTTCAAAAATGGCGTTGATCAAATTTTTATCACTGACTGGGTACTTCCTGGCAATTATTACAAAGGTCAAATTGAGACCATTAAACTGTATGATGGCTCTTCATTTAGTTTTGATCCGTTATCTAATCCAGCCTTGCTTGTAGGAGATGAATTTAATAATTACTTAGTTGGCACTAATAATAGCGATACTTTGATTGGGCATGCCGGTGATGATCAGTTGCTGGGTTATAACGGCGATGATGAGTATCGTTACACACGTGGTGATGGTACTGACTATATTACTGACTTCGGTGGTTCAGACAAAATTGTTTTTGACTCTTCTATCCTGCCCGAAAATGTCAAGGTGCGCTGGGAAGGTGCAGGCACCTTGGCATTAGGCATTGATGACGGTAGCAGTATCTATCTAGGTAGTTATACAGGTATCGCTGATTCTTATGCTGGTCGATTGCTCGAACCAGATATCGACAAGGTTATGGAGTTAGTGGAGTTTGTTGGCGGCATCAAATGGAACCTTCAGGATCTTTTAAACAAAGCAAAATCTCCAACGATTGCAAACGATTTAATCTTCGGAAGTAATTTCGCTGATAATTTAAATGGCGGTGAAGGTAGCGATGAAATTCTTTCTGGTGCAGGTAACGATACGCTTTCAGGGGGAATTGGTAACGACATATTACGTGGCGGCGATGGAGATGATACTTATCATTATGAGTTGGGCGATGGTAACGACACTATCTATGATGCCAGCGGTAAGGATACTATCGAGTTCGGCGCAACGATAAAACCAACAGATCTAACATTCACCCGAACAGAAACTGACCTTAATATTAAAATTGGCACGAGCACCATATCTGTCGTTGATTTTTTTCAAGGTCAGTTTACTTCAAGAGGTGTTGGTATCGGCGCAATCGAAAATATTGTTTTTTCTGACTCTACAAGTTGGAGCACTGCAGATATATTGCAAAGGATTTCACTGGTGGGATCATCTAGCAATAACGTTTTATTTGCATATGACTCTAACGACCTGAGCGATGGACAAGGAGGTAATGACTCACTCATTGGGGGCGCAGGCAATGATACTCTGATCGGAGGCACGGGTAATGACACTTTAGTTGGTGAAGATGGTGACGACTCGCTGCAAGGTGGTGATGGCAACGATTACCTTTCTGACACAACTGGCAATAATATTTTTATTGGTGGCAAAGGCGATGACTACATAAATGTGGGAGAGCTCACTGGAGGTTCCGCCACTATTCGTTTTTCCCTTGGCGATGGCGTAGACACACTCTACGGTACCACCAAAAACCAAAGCCACCTGGAATTGGGCGCTGGGATTACTCCAGACATGTTAACCATCAAATCTTATTTCGTTGATAAATCACAAGGAGGTTGGATGAGTGGTTATGAAAATAGATTTGATATCAGTATCAAAGGCACCACGGATAAAATTAATGGCTTGTTTAGTGATGGCTCATACGATATTAAATTTTCTGATTCAACTGTATGGAATCAGGCGAAGATAGCTTCGGAAGTCACCAAAACCAAAGCAAATATGTCTGCTGACCGTTCAACGCTGGCCGGTACATTAGCACCTAGCTTAACACTGACGATTTCATACCGAAATAAAGACAACTCTATAACCACCTACCCTGATATTACAACCGATTCGGCCGGGAACTTTTCCTTTAATTTTGGGTTCCAGATTCGCGACCTCACTCGTATAACTGTAAGCGCTAAAGACTCATCATCAAATGTCTTACCCATCACGGTATTTGGTCCTGAAAGAGATATTAGTATCCCTCCTTCGCCCACAGCTGCATTGGATGCTTCTGGCTATATGGTTAATGGTATCGCAAGACCAGGAAGTTATGTTTCGGTTTTTGTAAACGGTCAAGCTCAGTCCGGTATGTACTCAGATATAATTTCAGGCGCGTATGCGCTAAAATTATATAGCAGGGCTGTCAACAATGAGGAAATTAAGGTAATAGCTTATGTGCAAAACGGAATAGAATCTGTTCCAACAATTTTGCATGTACCAGATTTTACAGCGCCGAACTCTCCTAGCGCTTTCTTTAACAAAGCAGGTACCACTTTAACTGGGGTTGCCGAATTAAATTCGACCATACTAGTTACTGACTTGGCAAATAAAGTGGTAGGTACAGGGACAGCCGATGGTGTTACAGGAGCGTATGTTGTTAGCCTGACGCAATCCATTAATGACGGTCAGCAAGTAAACATTGTTGCGAAAGATGCGGCAGGAAACGTGTCTAATATCCGCAGGATAAAATCACCTGATATTACTGCGCCTAAAAATATAGCAGCAACTATCGACAATGCCGGAATTCAAGTGAATGGATTTGCAGACCCCGGAGTGGTTTTAGAGGCTCGAGATCTTAACGGTGTTTTATTGGGTTATTCTGGCACGGCTACTGACGGAAGTTTTGCGATTTATCTCAATAAAAAAATAGCAAGTAACCAAACAATTAATATCAAAGGAATGGATTCAAACGGCAATGTGTCATCAATCTTGCCGCTAGTTGTACCAGCAGCAAACTCTCCAGCTCAGGCCACTGCAACTATTTCTTCCGATGGAAAAGCTATATCTGGCATTGCGAGTTTTGGAAATAAAGTTGTTATTCTCGACGGAAAGAATATTGAAGTTGGGCGCATGAATGTAACTGCCTCCGACGGAAGTTACACTTTCAATCTACCGAGAGCATATATAAATAACGAAATATTTGGCGTGTCCGTGCTCGATGCCCAGAATGTTAGTTCTTCGACTCGGTATGTTCGTGCGCCAGATAAAACTATACCGATTACCCCTGTGGCCGCTTTAAATACTTATGAATATGAGTTATCGGGCTATGCTGAAGCAGGGAGTGCCGTGGCTGTCAAAGATGCTAACAATAACGTGATTGCCAATGCTGTTGCGGATATCCAAACTGGCGCGTTCGTTACGAACGTCAACCTTTCGAATAAGCAGCATATTTTTGTTACTTCAACAGATAATTCTGGAAATACATCGGAAGCGTTTGAATTGGTGGGGCGCGATCGAACTCCTTTATCAGGAATCACAGCGAGTTTCGATTCACTAGGAACTAAAGTTACTGGCGTAACAGACCCTGGTGTATTGGTCTATATTATGGGAGCTGACGGTTCACGAGTACTTGGAAACGCCATTACCAACACAACCGACGGTTCATATTCTATAACTCTCGCAGATTCCGTCATCGATGGCAGCTCACTCACTGTTTTTGCAGTTAATGCGGCGAGTAATGGGACTTCTACCTCTGTAAATTCACCGGATCTCACCAAACCTTTACCTCCTACGGCAACACTTGATTCGACAGGAAAAGTTGTTACTGGCCAAATTGAAATTAATTATATCGATACGACTACCGTTACAGTTATGGATGCCTCTAATACTACCGTTCTGGGCAGCGTGGTTCTACCTCCCTACACATCCCAATATAAGATTACCTTGAGTAAGGCATTAGTTAATAACGAAATAATTAACGTAACCGCAAAGGACTCTGCAGGCAATGTGTCTGTTGTTACAAGTATTAATGCACCAGATAAAACCGCTCCATCGCAGCCAACTGCAGCATTCGATACCACTGGTAAGATCATTACGGGTGTGGCGGAAGTAGGTAGTACCGTTATTGTAAAAAATAGTGGTAATACCGTGACACTGGGAACAACAACGGCAAATGCAACAACGGGTGCTTACACCATTACCTTAACCACCGCGTTAATTAATAAAGAAACGGTTAATGTCACGGCGAAAGATGTCGCAGGAAATGTGTCGACCGCGAAAGCAATTGTTGCGCCGGATAAAACCGCACCATCGCAACCAACGGCAGCATTCGATACGACCGGTAAAGTGATAACAGGCGTAGCAGAAGCTGGCAGTACCGTTGAGGTGAAGAACAGCGGGAACACCGCGACACTGGGAACAGCAACGGCAAATGCAACAACGGGTGCTTACAGCATTACATTAACCACCGCGCTAATTAACAAAGAAACGGTTAACGTTACGGCGAAAGATGTTGCGGGTAATGTGTCTGTGGTGAAAGCCATTATCGCTCCAGACAAAACAGCACCATCGCAACCCACGGCTGCGTTTGATACAACCGGTAAAGTCATTACCGGTGTAGCAGAAGCTGGCAGCACTGTTGAAGTGAAAAACAGCGGCAACACCGCAACACTGGGTACTGCCACGGCAAACGCAACAACGGGTGCTTACAGCATTACATTAACCACCGCGCTAATTAACAAAGAAACGGTTAACGTTACGGCGAAAGATGTTGCGGGTAATGTGTCTGTGGTGAAAGCCATTATCGCCCCAGACAAAACAGCACCATCGCAACCCACGGCTGCGTTTGATACAACCGGTAAAGTCATTACCGGTGTAGCAGAAGCTGGCAGTACCGTTGAGGTGAAGAACAGCGGGAACACCGCGACACTGGGAACAGCAACGGCAAATGCAACAACGGGCGCTTACACCATTACCTTGACCACGGCATTGATCAACAGCGAAACGGTTAATGTCACGGCGAAAGATGTCGCAGGAAATGTGTCGACCGCGAAAGCAATTGTTGCGCCGGATAAAACCGCACCATCGCAACCAACGGCAGCATTCGATACGACCGGTAAAGTGATAACAGGCGTAGCAGAAGCTGGCAGTACCGTTGAGGTGAAGAACAGCGGGAACACCGCGACACTGGGAACAGCAACGGCAAATGCAACAACCGGTGCTTACAGCATTACCTTAACCACCGCGTTAATTAACAAAGAAACGGTTAACGTTACGGCGAAAGATGTTGCGGGTAATGTGTCTGTGGTGAAAGCCATTATCGCTCCAGACAAAACAGCACCATCGCAACCCACGGCTGCGTTTGATACAACCGGTAAAGTCATTACCGGTGTAGCAGAAGCTGGCAGTACCGTTGAGGTGAAGAACAGCGGGAACACCGCGACACTGGGAACAGCAACGGCAAATGCAACAACGGGCGCTTACACCATTACCTTGACCACGGCATTGATCAACAGCGAAACGGTTAATGTCACGGCGAAAGATGTCGCAGGAAATGTGTCGACCGCGAAAGCAATTGTTGCGCCGGATAAAACCGCACCATCGCAACCAACGGCAGCATTCGATACGACCGGTAAAGTGATAACAGGCGTAGCAGAAGCTGGCAGTACCGTTGAGGTGAAGAACAGCGGGAACACCGCGACACTGGGAACAGCAACGGCAAATGCAACAACCGGTGCTTACAGCATTACCTTAACCACCGCGTTAATTAACAAAGAAACGGTTAACGTTACGGCGAAAGATGTTGCAGGAAATGTGTCGACCGCGAAAGCAATTGTTGCGCCGGATAAAACCGCACCATCGCAACCAACGGCAGCATTCGATACGACCGGTAAAGTGATAACAGGCGTAGCAGAAGCTGGCAGTACCG
This sequence comes from Cellvibrio sp., assembly GCF_046347455.1. Classification (GTDB taxonomy): domain Bacteria; phylum Pseudomonadota; class Gammaproteobacteria; order Pseudomonadales; family Cellvibrionaceae; genus Cellvibrio. Next base: position 104,428 of record NZ_JAXMGC010000004.1, on the reverse strand, counting down.
TTGAGGTGAAGAACAGCGGGAACACCGCGACACTGGGAACAGCAACGGCAAATGCAACAACCGGTGCTTACAGCATTACCTTAACCACCGCGTTAATTAACAAAGAAACGGTTAACGTTACGGCGAAAGATGTTGCAGGAAATGTGTCGACCGCGAAAGCAATTGTTGCGCCGGATAAAACCGCACCATCGCAACCAACGGCAGCATTCGATACAACCGGTAAAGTCATTACCGGTGTAGCAGAAGCTGGCAGTACCGTTGAGGTGAAGAACAGCGGGAACACCGCGACACTGGGAACAGCAACGGCAAATGCAACAACGGGCGCTTACAGCATTACCTTAACCACCGCGTTAATTAATAAAGAAACGGTTAATGTCACGGCGAAAGATGCCGCAGGAAATACATCGCCAGTAAAATCAATCGTAGCGCCGTTAATTGCATCTCCCCTTAAAGCGATACTATTCGAAAAGCAATCCCTGGCAATTGGGCCGGTGTCCAGCACAAGCCAACTGGATTCCATGATTCAAGCTATGGCCGCTTTTGCACCGCCACCTGCATCGGAATCAAAAGTATTAGTGAGTGTGTATGATGCGAATCAACCGTTGTTGGTAAGTCATTCCTAGCACAGGGAATCGAAGCTGCGATGTTCTATTTTCAGTAATATCGCAGCTTCGTTTTCTGCCTTAGCCGAGTAAGTTGTATACCGCTAAATACTTTGGCTCTGGTTAAGCTGATGGATAGCTGTAGGCAACATTCATGAGTTAAAGGATCTTGTGAGTCTTTTTACAACGAATCAAATGTTACCAACTATATTTATACTTATTGTTAACCTAAAAAATGCAGATATGGAAAAAGTTACAAACTTTATATTTTTAAGAGGACGGTTTTTCTTTGAAAGATGTGCCTTGAAGGCAAATAAAGTTACTAACTTTATTTCAATACGACAAAGGCCCTTTTTTAATCACCATATTCGCAAGAATAATTAAGTTGTAGATTTGCGACGGAATAGGTTAACAATTGCAAGAAGAATAATTGCACCTATAAACGAAACAATTAATCCAGACAAACTAAAATCATCGCTATTTATAGTTCCGGTACCAAACAAGGGAGCTAGGAGCAAGCCACCTAAAAACGCACCAACGACACCAACAATAATATTAAGAAACAGACCTTGTTGCGCATTGGTTTTCATAACAATGCTAGCGAGCCAGCCAATTATGCCACCAACAACAACCCAAACAATAAAGTTCATAATAAAGCCCTCTGTTGAAAATGGATGTTTACCGCGTTACCCGTTGCATATTAAGAATCATTTGTGCTGAGTACAGTGCGTTAACGCACGGCTATTCGCTTCGGTAAATGGGTTCCTGTAGAAATAAATTGAAATTAAGTTGCGCTTTAATGTGCAAAAGCCGAAATTGTGAATGCCAAAAAAAAGTAAGCTGGCAATAAGAGTCGCTCGCGCCAAAAATTGAATGATTGACATTGAGGGAAAGGGGAGTAGACTGAACTCAGCTTGAAAGCACGTTTAGTATTTATGCCTCACTTCGAAGTTCCAGTTTTAGTATTCGTCCTGTCACATAAGTAATTCCCTTATTTTTAAGCACAATCGCAATTATCAATTATTTATATACAGGTACTACCATGTCTAAAACTACTACTGGCACCGTAAAATGGTTCAACGAAGCTAAAGGTTTCGGTTTCATTCAACAAGAATCAGGTGCAGACGTTTTCGCTCACTTCAGCGCTATTTCTGGCTCAGGTTTCAAAACCTTGGTTGAAGGTCAGCAAGTTAGCTTCACGGTAACCCAAGGCCAAAAAGGCCCACAAGCTGAAAACATTCAAGCAATCTAATTAGATGCTACGGGCAACGCAAGTTGCCGATGTAACAGCAAAAAAGGCGAAACTGAAAAGTGTCGCCTTTTTTATTGGCTAAAATTTATGAATAAACAACACATTTCTAATTCACGCATTTATTTAAAACCTTTGGAAAAAAGTTAAGGTTGAAATACGCTAGGCTACATCCAACACAAAAATAACAACGTAGTAAACATCACCTAACTACCTAGCAAACACCTCTGCATATTTCCGCTTGATCAGCGGTTGACTATAATTCCTGCGGTTTAAACAGGTACTTTTAATGCTCAAACATTTCCCATTGCCCTGCGTGATTGTGGATATAGAAACAACCGGCGGCAATGTCACTTATGACCGCATTACCGAAATCGGTATTATCGAAGTCACGGAAAATGGCGTTAGCGAATGGTCAACACTCATTAACCCGCGCACCAAAATCCCGGAGACCATTCAGCGTTTAACAGGCATTACCAATGCCATGGTGGAATCTGCGCCCTACTTTGAGCAAGTTGCCAAAGACATTATTCTAAAGCTGCAAGGCAAAATCTTTGTGGCGCACAACGTGCGGTTTGATTACGGTTTTATTCGTAACGAATTTGCGCGCTTGGCCTACACCTACAAATCCAAACTCATGTGCACCGTAAAACTCTCGCGGTTTTTATACAGTGAAGCCGACGGGCACAGTTTAGAAAAAATTATTAAACGCCACCAAATAATGGTAAGTGACCGCCACCGCGCACTGGCAGATGCAAAAGCCACTTACACTTTTATGAAAATTGCCGAAGAAGAACACGGCGAAGAAAAAATAAAAGCGGCCATTGCGCACCAACATCGCAAAGAAAGTATTCCCGCCGGTTTTGATCAAACGCTCATACAAGATTTACCCAATACCCCCGGCGTTTATTATTTTTGGGGTGAGAACAAGCAGCTGCTCTACGTTGGCAAAAGCATCAGCATTCGCAAACGCGTGCTATCGCATTTCACGTCCGACCATAAATCATCAAAGGAAATGAAAATTTGCCAACAAACTCGCCACATTACCTTTGATAAAACCGCAGGCGAATTAACGGCACTCATTCTTGAATCTAAAAAAGTAAAAGAGCTAAGCCCCGTTTACAACCGCAAGCTACGCCGCGTAAGCACTTTCCACAGCATTTATTTGCAAGAGTCAGAGGGCGGCCTTTTAACACCACAAATTCGCCCCGTTGCAGAAATGCCGCGCGCAGCCAAAACAAACACGCAGCAAAAATGGTACGGGCTTTTTCCCTCCAATAAAAAAGCAAAAGACAGCTTGGAATACATCAGCAATGAACACCAACTTTGCTACCAAGTGATCGGCCTAGAAAAACAAAGCCAACGTGCTTGCACAAGCCACCAACTCAAAAAATGCCAAGGCTACTGCGTGGGCAAACTAACCGCGCTCGTGCATAACGTAAAATTGTTGCAAGGGTTATCCTCACTTGCGCTAAAAACATGGCCCTACCAAGGCCCCATCGCGCTTATTGAAAAATGCCAACACAGCGAAAGAGAAATGCACTTACTGGTAGATAACTGGTGCATCCTCGGCCTTGCCGATTCCGCAGAAGACTACGCCCACATACTCAATTCAGTTACCGCACCAGAAATTGATAAAGATATTTATAAATACTTAGTGAAGGCTATTTATGGAAAAGGAACGCAGGTGGAGTTAAGGCCGCTATGCAAAAAGCCTCTATCACGGTAACCGTCTTAATTTCAAACGTGGACCTTTCATCATCCAGAGGCACAGATAACGCCCCATTTTGGCAACATATATCTCCACTGAAGGAGTATGAATTCATTTTTAGCTTTAACCATTGGCAATCTAGAGATGTGACTTATCGTCCGTAGACCCATAAGTCACATTAATAACACCATACTGCTTTTTAGATCTCGTCATTAAGGTATGTATGGATAAAGAGATTCTTAGATTGTTCGGAAATCGAATTAAAATGATTCGATTAAGCCAAGGCATCAGCCAAGAACAACTCGGACAGCTTGCTGAACTTGATCGAACCTATATAAGTGGAATCGAGCGAGGTGTACGCAACGTTAGTTTGATAAATATTGAGCGCCTTGCTAGAGCTCTGAATGTCGAACCGGCAGAGCTATTTAGATTCAGTGGAGTAGATCTTGTCTAGTCGAGCCTACTACTCAGCCAGTCTCAGTGAATTTCACAAAACGTCGTCCGATGCAATTAGGGGCCATATTGCACAATTCCACTCACAAGATATTGTCTATCAGCAAACCAGTGCGTGGGACGTGCAGATAAAATTTCTTCAAGATCAATTAAGAAATTTTCACGACGGCTACCTGTGTTTTGAATTACTGATTCCTCGAATGGGGCGTCGTGCAGACGTTGTTCTTTTGCTGGATGGTATTATTTTCGTAATCGAATTTAAAATTGGAGAGTCAGAATATAGGCGATCTGATTTGCGACAAGCGCAGGGATATGCGGCGGATCTGAGTTGCTTTCATCAAGCAAGCCATAATCGCGTGATTGTCCCGATTTTAATTTGTACGAAGGCGCCTTCTGTTGATTTTTATATAGCAAGTGATTTTATAGGAGTTTTAGAACCAGTTAAGACCAATGGTGAAAATATTGCTTCCATAATTAATTCAGTATTAGCTATTTTTTCTTCACAGAAAAAATTAAATCCTCTTGAGTGGATGGCATCTCAGTACAAGCCAACACCGACAATTATCGAAGCTGCACAAGCTCTTTATAACAATCATGAAGTTAAAGATATTGCTCGTTCAGACGCAGATGCTGTTAATTTGTCTGAAACCGTAGATCACTTGAATAATATTATTCACAAGTCGCGAGTTTCCAATCAGAAAGCAATTTGCTTTGTAACTGGCGTACCGGGCGCAGGAAAAACGCTAGTTGGTTTGCAAGTAGCAACAAAACACAATAACGCAGATGGCGAAGAGCACGCCGTATTTCTCTCTGGCAACGGTCCTTTGGTTGATGTTCTTCGAGAAGCTTTGGCCAGAGATCGAGCCAGAGAAACTGAACTCAATTACCGTGCTCAATCAATTGCGGAAGCCCGTCGAGAGACAGCGAGCTTTATTCAAAATATCCATCACTTTAGAGATGAAGCACTGAAGGATAAACATTTGCCTCCCGTTGAAAAGGTTGTAATTTTCGACGAAGCTCAACGCGCATGGAATCAGCAAAAAGCGTCGGAATTTATGCAAAAGAAACGCAACCAAGCTGAATTCAATCAATCTGAACCAGAGTTTCTTATTAGTGTTATGGATCGTCATGAGAGTTGGTGCGTGATTATTGCCCTCATCGGCGGTGGGCAGGAAATAAACAATGGTGAGGCCGGTTTAAACGGGTGGTTTTCTGCGCTTAATAAGGCTTTCGGTGGCTGGAAAATTTATTATTCAAACCGTCTTATACAAAAAGAATATGCGGGTAGTGAAGTTGATATCAGCCTATTAGATGAACATCGCTCATTTAGTGAGGCCAGTTTGCATCTATCAACTTCTATGCGATCTTTTCGCGCAGATAAGCTTTCTCATTTTGTCCATTATCTAATTCATAACCAACCAAAAGAAGCAGAAGAAGAACTTAGAAAAATTCGTGATAGATATCCTGTTTACATATCTCGTGATTTATCCCTCGCAAAAAATTGGATCAGAGGAAAAATTAAAGGCTTAGAAAGTAGTGGCTTGATTGCATCATCTGGTGCCAAGCGTTTGAAGGCTGAGGGTATATTTGTTGACGGAGAGGTCATCGCTGAAAACTGGTTTTTGAATGATGTGGATGATGTTCGGTCGTCGCATTTCTTGGAAGATGCGGCGACGGAGTTCATGGTTCAAGGCTTGGAGTTGGACTGGTGTTTGGTTGGCTGGGATGCGGATTATCGACACAATGGTGAAACATTTGAACATTGGAGCTTTAAGGGTTCTCGATGGATGCGGGTAAAGCAAGACCAAAAACAACGCTATCTTGAGAACGCATATCGAGTTTTACTGACGCGAGCGAGACAGGGAATGGTTATTTATCTCCCTCTTGGTAATCAAGAAGATGCAACTCGGTTAACTGAGTTTTATGACAACACTTATATGTATCTGAAAAAATGTGGTGTCATTGATCTTAATTGAAAAGCTAACGCAACAGTAATTTCTATTCACAACCAAAACTAGCACTTTCAACATTTACTCGGCACTTTTTATTTATGGCACATTTTCCTATTTTGCATCTCACCACGCGGCATCCATCAGCAATTCTATTGGTGGTTCAGTTGGCGGGGATGTTGCTCTACCCTTTTCTTGAGGGAACCCATGCGGGGTTGGTAGCGTTTAATGCTTTTGGTGTAACTGTGTTAACGCTGACTACATTGATGGTGCGGCGCACACCGGGTTTAATTTGGATTAGTGGCAGCTTGGCAACGGCGATCATTGTGCTTTTGATGCTGCAAACATTTTTTTCTATGAATCAACTACTGCCGTGGAGTGCGGGGCTTGAGGCGATTTTTTATTTCTACGCTGCCGCTAGTTTGATTGCGTACATGATGGAAGACCAGCGCGCTACTACCGACGAGCTGTTTGCCGCGGGTGCGACATTTACTTTGTTGGCGTGGGGTTTTACGCATTTGTTTATGTTGATTCAATTTTTGGAGCCGGGCACTTTTGCTGCTGCCGTTAATCCGCAAGAAATGCGTACCTGGACTGAGCTTAATTATTTGAGCTTTGCGTTGCTCTCCAGTACCGGTATTGGCGACGTTATACCGCTAACTCCGCACGCGCGTGCAGTGGCAAGCGTCGAAATGTTTGTAGGCTTGTTGTATTTGGCGGGCGTGGTCGCGCGCTTGATTGGCTTGATGCAATTGCATCAAGATGACGCGGGAAAAGCCTGACCGAGTTGGCACCGCAGTGGGATGGTTATTTTAACTAGCACCAAAGCAAATCAGTTCAGAGTAGACTTAGGCTAGTGTCATTAGTGGTTTGCTTCATAAAAAGGTATTTAATCGCAATCAACCAAGAGGGAACCCTATGCCTAGTTACACAGCCCCCGGTGTTTATATAGAAGAAATTCCCAAATTCCCAAATTCGGTAGTGCCTGTGCCCACGGCGATTCCAGCGTTTATTGGTTACACGCCCAAGGCGGAGCATTTGGGTAAGTCGGTTTACTTTAAGCCGCAGCGCATTAATTCGTTGCTAGAATTTGAACAAATCTTTTTATTGCCTACACCTGCGCAAGCAGTAGACTCTGCGAAGCAATACAGCCCAAATTATTATGTAGAGCCGCAATCTAAAAAAAGTACCGCACCTAATTGTTTGGATATTGCGGGCGCGACTTACGCGATTCTGCCTGACCCAAGCACCATCTATTATTTGTATAACAGCGTGCGTTTGTTTTACCAAAACGGCGTGGGCGCGGCTTATATTGTGTCTGTTGGGAAATATGGTCCTGTAAAAAAGAAATCGCTTGCGGGCCCTACAAAGCAAATTGTGAACCCCAATGTAAAACTTACCCATTTGAAAAAAGGTTTGGCGGCGTTAAAGAAAGAACAGGAACCCACGATATATGTTTGCCCCGATGCAACTTTGTTATCAGTGGCAAATAATAAATCGCTCATGCAAGCCATGTTGCAACAAGCGGAAGCTATGCAAACGGCGTTTTGCGTTTTTGATGTAATCGGCGGCGATAAACCTGATTCGTTTGGTTACTCAACCGATATTCAAACTTTCCGCGATAGTGTTGGCGTAAACAGTTTGAAATATGGCGCTTGTTATTATCCCTTTGTATGTACCAATATCATGCAATCCGGTGAGTTGGATTTTACAAATTTCTTTGGTGGCGATATTACAAAACTGCAATCGCTACTCGCGCCCTCACCTAATTCGCCTGCGTCTCAAGTCTTGCTGGCTATTCAAAATCCTCCTGCCAATCCTTTAAGCAATAGCCAACAACAAGCGGCGCTTTTAGCGGTTAGCCCTTTATACAAAACGATTTTTGATTTAACGCTGAAATCCGCAAATATTTTGCCAGCGTGCGGTGCTATTGCAGGTGTGTATAAATCTGTAGATGACTCGCGCGGCGTGTGGAAAGCGCCTGCCAATGTAAGCCTAAATAACGTAGTGGGTTTACCCATTCAGCTTACAGACCAACAACAAGATTCATTAAATGTAGATTCCAGCGCGGGTAAATCTATTAACGTGATTCGCTCATTTGCTGGAAAAGGAATTTTAATTTGGGGCTCTCGCACCTTGGCGGGTAACGATAACGAATGGCGCTATGTGCCCGTGCGCAGAACCATTACGTTTATTGAGCAATCGATAAAGCAGAGCTTACAGGCTTATGTATTTGAACCCAACGATGCAAACACCTGGGTGAAAGTTCGCGCCACGATCGAAAATTTCTTAACCAATCTTTGGCGGCAAGGCGCATTTCAAGGGGCTAAACCAGAGCATGCATTTTTCGTCAGCGTTGGTTTGGGCAACACCATGACAGCAGACGATATTCTAAATGGCATGATGCGTATTCAAATTGGCGTCGCCATAGTTCGGCCTGCAGAATTTATTATCACTAGCATCAGCCAAAAAATGGTTTCGGCTTAGTTAATATTAACGACCCGCAATTCATCTCTACGAATGTTTAAACATTGTGCAAATGTTGTAGATTCAACATTCATTTGTATTACAATCAGCTAAATAACTTTTGCACATCTACAACAATAAACTCCATTTTCATTAGTAAACACGCGGTGCATAAATCCCTGCTTTGCTGCGCGTGCGCAACACCACAAAAAACAAAAGGTTAAACACAACGCTTCTTAACAATAAAAGTAGGTTCCTATGAAAAACCTTACGCGCTTGAGCACTTATTCTCTTTTTATCGCGAGTGTCCTCACCGGTTTATGGCTTACAGCCTGTAGTCCCACGGGTAATCAGCATCAAAAAGAACCCATCGTAAAAACCAATTACGGTTCAATTTCGGGCAGCTTTGAAGACGGTGTTTTCAGTTTCAAAGGCGTTCCTTACGCGAAGGCGAATCGATTCATGCCGCCGCAAGCGCCTGATTCGTGGGAAGGTGTGCATGAACATACCAAGTTCGGCCCAATCGCAATGCAGGTGAATGCTTGGTCGCCAGAAACGGCGATGAACGAACAAAAATTATTTACCGTGAACGTGTGGACCCGTGGCATCAACGATGGCAAAAAAAGGCCGGTGATGTTTTGGTTGCACGGCGGTGGCTTCGGCGTGGGCGCGAGTGATGATCCGATTACCGATGGAAAAATGCTCGCGCAAAAAGGCGATGTTGTTTTGGTCTCGGTAAATCACCGTTTAAACATTATGGGCTTTTTGGATTTGTCGGCTTATGGCGACCAATACGCGAGTTCTGCCAACGTGGGCATGTTAGATGTGGTTGCGGCTTTGCAATGGGTGAATAAAAACATTCGCAACTTTGGTGGCGATCCCAAAAACGTAACCATTCTCGGTGAATCTGGCGGTGGCGGTAAAGTCGGTACTTTGTTGTCTATGCCTGCAGCGCAAGGCTTATTTCACAAAGCCATTATTCAAAGCGGCACACTCTTGAATGTAATGACCAAAGAAAAATCTTTGCAAGTGGGTAAAGCTTTAGTCGAAGAACTTGGTTTGAATAAAGATAACGTCAGCGAGATCAACAATATTCCTTACAAAAGATTAGTGGAAGCTGGTAATAAAGCCTTAGAAAGAACCGTTGGTTTGCGAACACCCGGTTCAACCACCATGGTTGGGTTTGCGCCCGTTCCGGATGGCGTTAATTTATTACAACAACCTTTTACGCCAGATTTTGCGGATATTTCTAAAGACATTCCTATTTTGATGGGCACTACATTAAATGAGTTGGTAAAAGTTGCTTACGGCGAAAAAAATCTCACCATGGATGAGGCCAAAAAACGTTTGGAAAAAATCTACGGCGACAAAACCGAGACTTACCTAAAACTCTTTGAAAAAACTTATCCAAACGCAACACCGCAAGATTTGGTTTCTATAGACACGCTCTTCCGCCCCAACACAATTATTACGGCGGATGCACGCTCCGCTAAAACCAAAGCACCCGTGTACAACTATTTATTAACGTGGAAAAGCGATGTCGATAACAGCTCTAAAGGCTCCTTCCACGGCTTGGATATTCCCTTGGCGTTTAAAAATATTGAACTCGGCAAACATTGGACAGGTACTAGCGACGATGCGAAAAATCTTGCAGAGAAAATGAGTTCGGCGTGGATTAATTTTGCAAGAACCGGCAACCCTAACGATAAATCTTTGCCAGCATGGAAACCTTATACCGCCGAGAATGGCGAAACTATGATTTTTGATAAAGAGCCAAAAATTGTTCACAACCAAGACAGAGAATTGATGCAGCTGATCAAATCTGTTCGTAAATAATGACCGCGTTTAACAATAGGATTAAACATATGAAAAAAATAACCTCTGCATTATTACTGTGGGTGATGGCAGCTGCAGTGCCATCGTTTGCGCAAGAAGTGGCTTCTCGTGTTGTTGAAGATGGCGGTACTGGAAAATATTCCGCGGTGATGATTACGGATGCCTCCTTACCAACACACACCATTTTCAGGCCAAAAGATATTGATGGCTTTAAAGGCAAAAAAGCCTTGCCTTTAATTGTGTGGGGTAACGGTGCTTGTTTTGATTCACCTTTTGAGCACGTAAACTTCCTCAATGAAATTGCGTCGCACGGATTTATGGTAGTTGCTATTGGCACCATGCCCAAAGAGACCGGTGAGCAAAATAAAGGCCGCTCTGTTGCAACAAAATTAAAAGATGCAATGGATTGGGCGATTGCGCAAAACAGCGATAAGCAAAGCGCTTACTACAAAAAAATTGATACCAAAAATATTGGTATTGCCGGTATGTCCTGTGGTGGTTTGCAAGCTTTGGAAATTGCGCCAGATCCACGCGTAAAAACTTTACTGGTTGCTAACAGCGGAATTTTTATTGAAGCCATGCGTGGCAACGCTATGCCCAATATGCCGCAGTTGGATAAAACCCATCTCACCAAAATTCACACGCCTACACTTTACCTTTTGGGTGGCCCATCTGATATCGCTTACAAAAACGGTATGGATGACGTTGCGCATTTGAACCATGTTCCCGTATTTGTTGGCAACTTGGATGTTGGCCACGGTGGTACCTACGCAAAACCTCATGGCGGTGATTTTGCGAAAGTGGCTACTGCATGGTTCAGCTGGAAATTAAAAGGCGATAAAAAAGCGAGCAAGCTGTTTACCGGCGAAACACCAGACATCACCAAAATGCCTGGTTGGAGTTTTGAGAAAAAGAATATGAAATAAGTGTTAGTGAAGGCAGCTTTGGTTGATTTAGACCGAAGTTGCTTTTGCCTTTCAATTTGACTAAGTTGTAACTCCTGCCTTTACTTAAATTCAATTGCTTTGCCGAGAGTTGGGTTTTTAGTTTGCCTGCTTAGATTCGCTTCACGTCTTGCGCAACTCACGGTTCATGTAATCGGTTGCCATGTAATCCTATGTAAAAAGACGTGAATATTGTTTTGGTTAACGCCTTAATAGACATCACAAAAAATACAAAACACTTGCCACTCGTACACCACAGAGAAAATGACATGAAACTCAAATCCCTTGTCGCCCTAATGGCAATCGCCACCAGCGTTGCTTTCGTAACACCTGCATTTGCGGCTGAACCCGCTAGCAGTGTAAGCAAAACCGCAGCAGCATTAACCTTGGATGACGGCGCTGGTGCTTATAAATCCGGCCAATATCCCAACTTGTTTGTTGAGCGTTTGCATAAAACGCCAGAGGAGACACGCGCGCGTATTGAACAAGCGTTTCAGAAATTTTTTCACGGCGATGGTCAAGAAGAGCGCGTTTATTTTGAAACGGGCGCTAACGAAAATGGGCCGCTCGCTTACATTACCGATTGGGCAAATAATGATGCGCGCAGCGAAGGCATGAGTTACGGCATGATGATCGCTGTGCAATTAGGTAAAAAGCGCGAGTTCGATGCAATTTGGAACTGGTCAAAAACTTACATGCTGAACACAGATCCTGCGAATCCATCGCGTGGGTATTTTGCGTGGTCAATGAATACCGATGGAACTCCGCGTTCAACCAGCGCAGCGCCCGATGGTGAAATGTATTACGCCATGGCTTTGTATTTTGCAGCGAACCGTTGGGGCAATGGCAAAGGCATTTACAACTATCAACAAGAAGCGGACACAATTTTGCGTGGCATGCGTCACCACGGAGTTTTAACCGGCACTACGCCTTTCCGCGTGCATGCAAATGATCCTATTCCGGTTGAACCTGAAACTGGTTGGCCGAGCCCAAACAATCGCACAGAACAAGCAAAAGCTGCGAAAGAAGGTAAGCCATGGCCGCCCTTCAAGCGCAGCAATAAGCCACGCCAAGTAAGCGTTGGCCCAATGGTTGATGAAGAACACGCAATGGTTCGTTTTGTGCCAGAAACCAATTTACCCGGCACAGATCCTTCTTATCATTTGCCAGCCTTTTATGAATTGTGGGCGCGTTGGGCACCCAAAGAAGAGCGCGCATTTTGGGCGCGCGCTGCAGCGGCAAGCCGCGATTTATTCCACAAAGCAGCGCATCCCGAAACGGGCCTATCACCAGACCGCACCGATTATGACGGTACACCTTCAATGGGTTGGGATGGCAAGCCAAGTATTTATGCCTACGACAGTTGGAGAACTATCAGCAACATGGCGGTGGATTACAGCTGGTTTAGAAAAGACCCGCGCCAAACGCAATTGAGCGATCGCTACCAAAAATTTTTGTTCAAACAAGGTTTAAGTACTTTCGCGGATAAATACACGCTGGATGGAAAACCTGCATCAGATCGCCATTCAGTGGGCATGTTGGCTGCGGCTGCAGCGGGCGGCTTGGCTGCAACACCCGGTGAAATTTCTGACGCGTTTTTACAAGAGTTTTGGAACACGCCTATGCCTGTGGGTGAACAGCGCTATTTCGATGGCATGTTGTATATTTTCAACATGATGCATTTGAGTGGCGAGTTCCGCGTGATTGAACCGCGTAAAACACTTAAATAAAATCCTGTGTTCTGGAGCGGACAGCATTTACTTTATATACAAAGTAGATGTTGTCCGAAACTCCACAAGGCTAACCTTTTAAAAACCAATCATCGCGATAAGTTTTTACCAAATCCGGGTAAAACACGGTGAGCGCGGTGGCAATAGTTCCATTGACAAAACCTTCCGGAAAAGCCATTAGTAAGAAAGGGAAAAAATATTCCTGGATAACCTCAAAATAAATTTCATCCCCGGTTATTGTGAATAACAAATAAGCGCTAATATCTGTGAGGATACAGCTTGCAATCGCACCGAAAAAACCAACGCCCAAAAAATAGGTAAACGGATTTTTAAATTTCCAGCGATTAACAAACCAAATCACACAACAGGTCCAACCCACAGGCACAGCAACGCTTAAACAAAAATCGACGGGAACTGTGCTGAGATTAATGTTTGCGAGTGCAACGTCTAGACCCATAGTCGTGCTGTGTAAACTTATTTGCAAAATCTTCAGTACGATCAATGCAGTAGCGCCAATCAGCACCGCAAGCCCCCACCCGAACACCATGGTCGTTACCGTCATTAACATGATGTGAAAAGCCATAATGCCTTGCACGTGAGCTTGCATTAACCACAAAATCGCTAAGCCTATGACCGCCGCAAATAATGCATGTTGTCGTATTTGTACCGCCAGTAGCTGCGGCCAGGCAGCGCGCCAACAGGCAGCAGCGAGTACCAATAGCGTGGTACATAAGCTAACCCAAAATAACAGCGTGGCAGGTGGCAGTAGAATGTTCATTGTATTGGTTAGTGTTTCAAAATGTGCTCGTTGATAAAATGCGCTACGCCATCGTCTGTGTTTGCCTTTGTACGTTGGGCATTTGGAAAAAGCGCAGCAAGATTTTTAACAGCGTTTTGCATCAAAATCGGGTGCGCTACGGTTTTAAACAATTCCATGTCGTTCATGCTATCGCCAAACGCCATTGTTTGATGCAAGGGAACACCCGTTTTAGCAAGCAGCAGCTTTAATGCATCACCCTTTGAAATATTTTTCTGCATGATTTCCAAATAATTATCATCCGAAAAGGTCACGTTCAAACTCTCGACTATGTGCGCTGGAATCTGTTCGCGCAAAGCGAGGAGTTCACGGTGTTCACCATAAAACATAATTTTTAATGCAGGGCTAGTGCGCATTTCCTGTTGGGTGGTTTCGCGGTAAAAGAATTTCGATCGCAAATGTGCTTTAAGCATTTGTTCGCAAGGCCGGCACACTAACCATTCACTATTCGTGTAAAGGTTTGTATATACCTGAAATTGGTTGCCCAAACTGATAAGCACTTCATTGGCGTCGAGGGGCAAGGTTTGTGATGCAATCAACTCCCCCTTTGCGTTGTGCATATTTGCTCCATTGCAGGTGATGGCGGCAATGTCTCCACCGAGTTGATCTATATAACAGCGGATATCGTTGATGTGGCGGCCGGTGGCGATAATCAAATTCGCCTTTCGTGTACCTAATTCTTTGAGCGTGGTAAGTGTATTGGCGGAAAGCTCATGGTGCTCGTTCAGCAGAGTTCCATCCATATCAAAAATAAAGGTATTTATGTCGTTGTAATCGGTGCTCATGTAAATGCTCAATAGAGAAAAGTGATACCCAGTATAAGGCGCGCGGTATGCGGCTCATATCTATTTCTTATCTTAACAATTTCTTCAACATTTATCGGACATTTGTGGTTAGTATACTCAGGCACTCTTCTGGCTTAAGCGCCACAGCAAGTGTTATGCGATCATCCACCGTTTAACAAACCGACGACAACATTTACATAATAGAATGTGGATACGCACCAGCGAACCGAAAAAACAATAGTGACTCAGCTTCGCTGAAAATAAAACAATTAACGAGGAAAACGAAATGAATCATTTCACAATGGCTATTCGATTGTTTTTGTTGTCGTGTTTGATTACCGCGCCTGTGTTCGCAGACGTAAATGATTTTGTGCCTGCGACAACGAACGTAATGGGTGCCAAATATCCACAGGTCAATAGCGAAGGTCGTGTTAAGTTGCAAATAAAAGCGCCTGATGCTGTAAAAGTAGGTGTGAATTTTTGGAGTGGCCCCAAAATGGACATGACCAAAAATGCTGATGGCGTTTGGGAGGTCACTACACCTGCTCAGGTACCCGGTTTGCATTACTACACGCTCATGATTGACGGTGTAGGCGCAAGTGACCCAAACAGCAAAGCCTTTTTTGGTGGCAGTCGTTACGTTAGCGCGGTGGAAATTCCCGAGCCAGGTTCTGATTATTATTTGAAAAAAGATGTGCCTGCCGGCCAGGTGCGCGACATTTGGTATTTCTCTAAAGTAACGAGCGGTTGGCGCCATGCAATGGTTTATTTGCCACCACAATATGAAAAGCAAATTAAAAAGCGCTTTCCCGTTCTTTATTTACAACACGGTGGCGGTGAAGATGAGACGGGTTGGATAAGACAAGGCAATGCCAATTTTATTATGGACAATTTAATTGCCGAAGGAAAAGCCAAGCCGATGATTATTGTTATGGCAAATGGTTACCCTACTCGCCCGAATCAAGTTGAACCTGATTTGAGCAAAGTGGAGCGCGGTTCGCCAGAATGGGTGAAAGCCTTTGAAAAGCGCATGGAAGTTTTTAACGAAGAAATCACGCAAGTATTGATTCCGTATATCGATAAAGAATACAGAACGCTCACCGATCGTGATAACCGCGCTATGGCAGGTCTTTCAATGGGAGGTATGCAAACTTATTACGTTACTACCAAAAATTTGCCATTGTTTTCATACATCGGTGGATTCAGTGGAGCGGGCGGCTTTTTGAGTGGTGGAAAATTTGATCCCAAAACCGATTTCTCTGGCGCATTTGCAGATCCCGATGCCTTCGCGAAAAAAGTACATTTACTGTGGTTAGGGATTGGTACTGCAGAACCTGAAAATATGCGCAAAGGCATTCATGGATTGCATAACGGATTAAACGACGCTGGAATCAAGCATGTGTTAGTGGAATCGCAAGGAACCGATCACGAATGGCAAACCTGGCGCCGCAACCTCAATGATTTTGCGCCGCGTTTGTTTAAATAATTAATCTTGTAAACAAAAATGCCACGAAAGTTCGTGGCATTTTTTTAATGTGATTCCACAAGTTTTCGCAATGTACTGAAACGAGAACTCCATAAGTTTCTATGCAACTTTGCAAAATTTTCCATGGTGGCGAGCCCTTCGGGGTTGACTGAACAAATACGTTCGCGTCCTACTTTTTCGGTGCGCACCAATTTTGCAGCTTCCAAAATTTTAATGTGCTGCCCTAATCCAGTAAGCGTAATATTTAAGGGCTCCGCTAGTTGTTTAACGCTTTTGTCACCGTCCATCAGACTAAAAAAAATAGTTCGCCGCTGCTTTTCACCCAACGCAAAAAACAGGGCTTCAATTTCGGGTTGTGGAGTTGATGTAGTGTCTAGATTAGCCACTTGTTAACCACCTATGTAATTGCGTAAATGACCAAACAATTGTGCGAAGCCATTTTTGCGCATTTGTGGCCCGTCCGAACCTTCAAGATAAGTGCCCTGTTGCGTGAGTTTTACCACGGCTTTGCCGTTACGTTCGTAAAACTCAAATGTCTCATTGGTGGCCGAAACGTAATTATTGTGAACAGACATGCGTGATTGAAAAACCAAAAGTTGCTCATCCATTCGAGCAAGGCATTCACTTTCCATGCGGATTTTTAAACCGGGTACTGGTGTCTTATCGTTAAGCGTGAATTCAAAAATTTCTTTGCCACCGACCTGAGCATCTAAAGAATAGTGGTCAGTATCGTGCGTGACACTATGAGCGCCGTCAGCAAACCATTCGCGTTTTATGACCGGGTCTGTAAAGGCGTTAAAAAGTTTTTGTACGGAGCAATTGAACTCCTCAACTATTTCAAAGCTGTCGAACTGAATATTCATGCTGTCCTCCACGGGTTCTGCAATAGTGAATTATTAACTTCAGTATCAATCTAATCTCGTAGAGGCAAATAGTCAAGTTTAAACTTAAGTATTTGTTGGGCTATCTAAACGATAGAATGGGGGTTTTGTATTGGAGACGGATTCTTGAGGCTTGGGAAACGACTTGAACAGCTCAAATCCATGGTTGATTCCGGGTACGACCATATTTGGGATTGCTGTTGCGACCACGGTTTGTTGGGTGCCGCCCTGCTCGCGGAATGCGCAGCGCCCAATGTTCATTTTGTGGATATTGTTTCAGAGCTTATGCAGCAGCTTGAACAAAAACTTAAGCGCTTTTTTCCGCGCGAAAATGCTTCGCAAAATCATTCGCAATGGCACGTTTACTGTGAAGATATTTCCAACTTGCAACCGCAAGAATTAGGCGGCAAGCATTTAATAATCATCGCAGGCGTCGGTGGAAATCTAATCAGCGAATTTGTTAAGAACATCCTCACGAAAAACCCAACAACCGAAATCGACTTTTTGTTGTGCCCCACACTTCATCAATACACTTTACGCCAGCAACTTATCGCGCTGGATTTGCGATTGAAAAGTGAAGTGCTAATTGCGGATAAAAATCGTTACTACGAAATTTTGCTGGTTTCCAATTTAAAGAATTCAAGTTTGAAGGTAAGTGCAACAGGTGAATCAATCTGGCAAGCGAAAAATGCGGCCGATGAAAAAATGATATCCGCCTATTTGCTCAAGACGCTCGCGCACTACAATAGGGTGCAGTTGAATAGCCAATTAGATGTGCGGCAAATTATTGATGCCTATAGTTCTGTTAAATTTACCTCATAGATACAAAAATCAGGTTGATTAACATCAGGCATTTTTCCATTATTCGTTATTGAGTTTGCTAATAAGGTCTTGTCATGCAAAAAGCGCACGTATTATGGTTTACAGGCCTCTCAGGCGCAGGGAAGTCTACTTTGTCAAAAGCGATTCACGAAAAATTGCGTTCTCGTGGATTAGCAACTGTATTAATTGATGGCGATAGGCTTCGTGAAGGCCTGTGTAAGGATTTGGGGTTTTCCCTTAGCGAAAGAACAGAGAATATTCGACGTGCGGCAGAAGTATGCAAATTGTTTCTCGATTCCGGCGTGATAAGTCTTGCAGCATTTATGTCTCCAATGGAAAGCCAGAGATCTCTTGCGCGAGACATTGTCGGAGCCGATAGATTTCTTGAAATTTACTGCAAGTGCTCTTTCGATATTTGCGCCGAGAGAGATGTAAAAGGCATATATAAAAAGGCGATGTCTGGTGAGCTGAAGAATTTTGTAGGCTTGGATGAACCCTATCAAGAACCGGCCAATCCATGGCTGCAAATTGATACGGGCAAGATCTCCATAGAAGAATCCGTTAGATTAATAATGGATTTACTTGATGAAAAATATGCGAGTTATATCAAATCAGACGTTTGAAAAAATAGGAGCGTTTCAATTCGCTCCGCCATAAATAATTTTCAATTCTTCTGCTGCTAAGGCAACACCTTCATCAGCTGCATCCTTCATTAACCTTAATCCGCGATTTTTATCTTGCTTGGTTTGGCTAACGCTGTAATACAAATTAAAACCATAAGTAAATTTTGAATGGGAATGCCCTTGCGCAATTGCACGCTCAAAATATACAGAGGATTGCGCGTCTTCATTTTCAGGTAAATCGCTGTATAAATAGAGCACACCCAAGCGGTAAGACGCTTCTGCGAGTCCGCCTTCGGAAGCTGCTTTTAATAATTCCACGCTACGCTTTTCAAATTCATCGTCGCTTTCGTTCAGACTTTCCAGGCTAAAACTCGAATACAGGAAAAGTGCGTAAGGATCTCGCGCGTTAATGTAAGGTTCAATAAGTTGGTATAGCTCTTCTACATCGCCATTTTCTAACAGGTGTTCAGCTTTTTCTTGTAAATGTGAGTCCATAAAATTTTGTCTTTGTAAGTGATTCGCAGTGATGCTTTGTTGATTGACGCAATATACCTTATTTCGTCGCACATCTTCAGTAATTTACTAAGCGCGATGGCACACAGAAGGGACCGTAAACTACTTGTTATAAAGCACTGTGTTTATCGCTGGAGAAAACCTATGAATGCAAAAGATTATTCAATTCGCACGCTTGCGCATCAATTGTGGGAATCTGAAGGTAAACCCGAAGGTCAAGCGGAGCGTCATTGGCGGCTCGCTGCGCGTTTAATTTCAGGCCAGAAAGATAAAACGCCTCAGCAAGACCAAGATAAGGATAAGCATATAGACAAAAGTGGCCAGAAGCGTTCAACAGATCCGTATGAAGTGAAGGGCCCGCCAGAACCTGAACAACCAGATCAAACTTAAAATCACGTTGGAAAAAAGGAAACAAAAAAGGTTTGCGGAGTTTAATCCGCAAACCTTTTTCATTTATTGCTTAACACTTTTAAGGCAAATCAAACACTAAGGCTTTGACCTTGTTGTTGGTTGCAAGCAATTGCACGTTTTCTACCTTCGTAATTTTCACGCCATCGCCGGGCTTTGCAATTTCGTTTTCAATCTGCAATTCACCTTCAACCACGTGTACGTAATAGTTGCGTTGTGCAGAAGCTTTCAAATCAACCTGTTCACCCGCACCCAAAATTAATTGGTACAAGCGTGCGTCCTGTTTGATAAGCATGCTACCGCTTTCTCCATCTGGGCTTGCCACCAAGGTTAAACCTGGGTTTTGCCCAAAATCTTTTTGTTGGTAACCGGGCGCTTGACCGTAAACATTAGGTTGAATCCAAATTTGTAAAAAGTGCAATTCATTGGTTGATGAGGGATTGAATTCACTGTGACGAATTCCACTACCAGCCGACATCAATTGAAATTCTCCGGGCGGCAAAGTCGCCACGTTGCCTTCGCTGTCTTTGTGGGCGATTTCGCCTTTCAACACGTAGCTAATAATTTCCATATCGCGGTGGCCGTGAGTTTGGAAACCAGCATCGGGCGCAACATGGTCGTCATTAATAACGCGTAGCGCAGAAAAGCCCATGTGCTGTTCATCGTAATAATTGCCAAACGAAAAAGTGTGTTGGCTCTTCAACCAGCCGAAGTCGGCGGCACCGCGTTGGTTACTGCGTCTAATGCTGATCATATGTCACCTCATTAGTGGGCGATGAAAAGCATCGCCGAGTCTGAATAGTTTGGGTGTTGGCGGCGCAAGTCCACCTCACTTGGTATCCACTTTAGGTGTTTATCTACTAACAAAACACAGAAAAAAGCTGAGCAATTTGCGCGATTTTTTCGAATATTCATTAGCTACTCTAGCGAGCTGTTAATGCTTAAAAGGAAGGCTGATTGGTTTTGATGAAGGTGGTTTAGCGCCCGCCGCCGACATCCAGCAAATGACCTGTGGTGTAGGAAGAGTCGTCGGATAACAACCAAAGTACTGCTTGCGCGACCTCTTCGGCTGTACCTGCGCGCTGCATAGGTACAGCAGATTTCAAGCGTTCAATTCTGCCCGGTTCGCCGCCTTTCGCGTGCAGGTCCGTCGCTATGATGCCGGGACGCACAGCATTAACACGAATGCCCTCGCCGATCACTTCTTTCGCTAAACCCAGGGTAAAACTGTCAATTGCACCTTTGGTTGCTGCGTAATCGACGTACTCAAAGGGTGAACCCATGCGCGATGCAATGGACGAAATATTCACGATCGCTCCGCCTTTACCACCTTGGGAAAATGCCATGCGCTTAATGGCTTCGCGCGCGCAAATAAAGCTGCCAATAACGTTGATGCCAAAGAGCTTTTCCAGCTCCTTAACTTCAATGTCGCGCACCAATTTTTGTCGCAAGATGCCGGCATTGTTAATCAAGGCATCCAGTCGACCAAAGTGTTTATCGGTTTCGGAAAAAAGGTTGAGAACATCGGCTTCAACGCTGACGTCAGCGCGAACGAAATGAGTTTTTGCGCCTAAGGATTCCAGCCGTACTGCAAGTTCCTGTGCAAGTTGCTCTTGTGAGTGATAGCTAAAACAAATGTTGTAGCCTTTTTGCGCGGCAAGTAAAGCAGTAGCAGCACCTATACCTTGGCTCCCGCCCGTGATGAGGATTAAGGGTTTATCCATACAAACCTCGCTAGCAAACTACTGTTATTTATCGCTTAGCGCCCAAATTTTTTATGGAGCGCAGCTTCCACTGGTTTAGCGACGAACTTGGTAACATCGCCGCCCAAAAACGCAATTTCACGCACTATCGACGACGAAATATAAGATAAGTGTTCTGCCGGCGTGAGGAAAATGCTTTCCATAGTAGGCGCCAAGGCGCGGTTCATGTTGGCTAACTGAAATTCGTATTCAAAATCGGAGACAGCGCGCAATCCGCGCAATACGGCTTGCGCTTGTTGCTGGCGAATAAACTCCACTAGCAAAATATCAAAACCGCACACTTCTACGTTTGGAATATGCGAAAGTGTTTCCTGCGCCAGCGCAACGCGTTCCTCTAAAGTAAACAGTGGATTCTTTCGATTACTCGCCGCTACTGCCACCACCACTCGGTCAAATAAGCGACATGCGCGCTCAACTAAATCGATGTGACCATTAGTGATAGGGTCGAAGGTGCCGGGGTAAACCACTTTGCGCATGGGAGAGTCTCTTGAGAGCTGGATGTGAGTTCCAGGGGCTTATTGTGTGCGGCATAGTAAACAATTTGGGTTGCTAGCACAAAAAGCATAGCTCCCTTTGATGTAATGGCTTGCTGTAAATTTTTCTAAACAAGCTCGCGATAAAACAGCCGGTAGCTTACTGCGCCGGCGTGTTTGTCGCGGTGCAGTTGCCAGTTGATGGGCGGGGCGTAGTGGTCGTCTCGCCCGGATTCAATGTAGATAGTCGCGTTTTCCGCTAACCAATTTCCCGCTTCCAGCGCCTCGATAACCTCCTGCCACAGCTTTAGCTGAAATGGCGGGTCGATAAAAATGATGTGATAAGGCGTGTCTGCGTTGCCCTTGCGTAACATCTCCATCACGTCTGCATTCAGAACGCGTCCGCTGTCTGCTTTAAGCAGTTCCAGATTTGATCGGAGTTGGGCAGCAGCTTTGCTGTCGCGCTCTACCAGTAAACTCACTTCCGCTCCGCGCGATAAAGCTTCGATGCCCAAGGCGCCCGAACCTGCAAATAAATCCAGGCAGCGCGCGCCTTGAATCTCCGGCGCTAACCAGTTGAACAGGGTTTCGCGGATGCGATCTCCGGTGGGGCGCAAACCCTCCACGTCAGGGAATGCGAGCTTTCGGCCGCGCCAAAGACCGCCAATAATACGAAGTTGATTGTTTGTAGCAGGTTTTAAAGCGGCTTTAGGCGAAGTTCGCGCAGGTTTCACAGTCTTATTCTCAAATCTTGAAATAGCAGTGGTAGGTTTTAATGGTAGGATAGGGTTTTTACTAGCATAACGGTTTTTTACGGCTCGCGGTTAATTCGGGGTCGGCCGTATCATTCAAGTATCCAGTCAGAACTGTATTTATGTTTTCCAAGTTTTTTAAGAAATCCGAACCTGCTCCCGCTGAATCGCAAACTCCTGCTGCGGAATCTCCCGCTGTTGTTGAAACGCCCGCCGCAGAGGCCGAAGCACCCGCAAAGCTCGGTTTTTTCGCTCGCATCAAACAAGGCTTAAGCCGCACCAGCAGCAATTTTGCACAAGGCATTGGCAATCTGATTCTCGGTCGTAAAGAAATTGACGATGATTTGTTCGAGGAGTTGGAGTCTCAGCTGTTGGTTGCCGACGTCGGCTTGGACGCAACCACGGAGATCATCAACAACCTCACCCAAGCCGTTGCGCGCAAACAATTAGCGGATGGCGATGCGCTCTATGCCGCCTTGCGCGAGCAACTGGCGTTGTTGTTGAGCCCCGTTGAAAAGCCGCTGGTGGTTGAAAACCGCGTGGTAGATGGCATTAAAAAGCCTTATGTGATTTTGGTAGTGGGCGTGAATGGCGTGGGCAAAACCACGACTATCGGTAAGCTCGCCAAACGCCTGCAAGGTCAAGGCAAGAAAGTCATGCTGGCTGCGGGCGATACCTTCCGTGCCGCCGCTGTTGAGCAATTACAAGTCTGGGGCGAGCGCAATCAGGTTCCGGTGATTGCCCAGCACACGGGCGCTGATTCGGCCTCGGTGATTTACGATGCCCTGCAAGCCGCACAATCCCGCGGTTTGGATGTATTGATCGCCGATACCGCTGGCCGCCTGCACAATAAAGATCACTTGATGGATGAACTTGCCAAGGTAAAACGAGTCTTGGCCAAGTTAGACGCGAACGCACCCGATGAAGTGCTATTGGTGCTGGATGCGGGAACCGGCCAGAACGCCGTTAACCAAGCGCAACAGTTTATTGAGGCAGCTGGTGTCACCGGCATCGCCCTTACCAAGCTGGATGGCACGGCGAAAGGCGGCGTAATCTTCGCGCTGAGTAAAAAGTTTGGCCTGCCGGTACGCTTTATCGGCGTTGGTGAGGGCATAGACGATCTGCAACCCTTCGCAGCTGAGCCGTTTGTGGAAGCCTTGTTCACTACACAAGAATAATCTCAACCAGAAAAATCAATTCAAGGAGCCTGCGTGATACGTTTTGATAACGTCAGCAAACGCTACGACAACGGTTTTGAAGCGCTTTCGCGCATCAGTTTTGCTGTCGAGCCCGGCGAAATGCTGTTCTTAACCGGGCACTCAGGTGCCGGTAAAAGTACGCTTATGAAGCTCATCATGCAGATGGAGCGCCCCAGCAATGGCCAGATTATGGTCGATGGGCACGACCTTAATCGCATGTCGTCCAGCCAAATTCCCTACTATCGCCGCAACATAGGCGTGGTTTTTCAAAATCACCAGCTGTTGTTTGATCGCAGTGTGTTCGACAACGTCGCCCTACCCCTGCAAATCGCCGGTCTGCCGCCACAGGAAATCGGCAAGCGCGTGCGCGCAGCGCTCGATAAGGTGAGCCTGTTGGAAAAGGAGCGCTTGAATCCCATAGTGCTT
The DNA here is from genome assembly GCF_046347455.1 of Cellvibrio sp. Classification (GTDB taxonomy): domain Bacteria; phylum Pseudomonadota; class Gammaproteobacteria; order Pseudomonadales; family Cellvibrionaceae; genus Cellvibrio. The sequence goes on along the minus strand of NZ_JAXMGC010000004.1, from coordinate 80,540 downwards.
TCGGGCGGCGAACAGCAGCGCGTGGGTATTGCGCGTGCCGTGGTGAACAAGCCAACCATGCTCTTAGCGGATGAACCTACCGGAAATCTCGATCCCGAGTTATCCGAAGAGATCATGACATTATTCCGCCAGTTCAACGAAGTTGGCGTCACGATTCTGATTGCTAGCCACGACGTTGAGCTGCTGAAGCGAATGAACAAACGCATTCTCGGCTTGGTGGAAGGCAAACTCGTACATGATGGGGTGCTCTGGTGAAATCAAAACGTCCCTCAGTTGCGGGCAATCGCCCCAGCACTCGTCCATCCACCGGAGCCACGCGCGGTGCGACCGCAACTCGCCGTCCGGAACGCCCGCCCGCGCCCGAACCCACCCATCGCCAGCAAGGTGCGGTGCAAAGCAAGGTGCGCATTGCGGATAAATTTGACGCCTATTTTGCGCACCACAGTACCTCTGCCATCGACAGCTTGGCTCGCCTTTTCGAAACGCCCTTCCAAAGCTTAATGACGTGGCTCGTAATTGCTATTGCTGTTGCCATTCCTGCAGCGCTTTACATCGGCTTCGCCAACTTGCAGCAATTGGGCGAAAGCTGGGAAGGTTCCAGCCAGGTTTCGGTGTTTCTCAAGCCAGAAACTACGGATGCCCGCGCCGAAGAAATGCGAGCCAAACTCGCGACCCGTGCGGATATTGCCAAGGTGGTCTACGTATCCCCTGCGCAAGGTTTGGCAGAGTTCAAAGCGCAATCCGGCTTGGGTGAAGTGGTGGATAGTCTGGAAAAGAATCCGCTTCCCGGCACTTTATTGGTCACTCCACGCTTGGCAGATGGCAGCGATGCAGCCGTAACCTCACTTGAGCAATCCTTGTTGGCCGACCCCGCCGTTGCGGATGTTCGCTTGGACATGCAATGGGTAAAACGCCTGCAGCAGTTGATGGTGTTGGGCAAGAAAATGGTATACGGCTTGGGTGGGCTACTCGCTTTGGGTGTTTTGCTGGTGATTGGCAATACCATCCGCTTGGCAATTGAAAATCGCCGCGATGAAATCCTAGTCATCAAACTGGTAGGCGGAACCGACGCCTACGTTGCGCGCCCCTTCCTCTATACCGGTTTGTGGTATGGCATTGGGGGTGGCTTGCTGGCGTTGCTTATACTCGGTGCAGGCTTCCTGTGGGTGTCTGCTACGGTTGACCAACTGGCGGCGCTTTACCAAAGCAACTTCCGCCTGCAGGGCTTGGGGGTGTTTGGCAGCATGCAGTTGGTACTGCTTGCAGGCTTAACGGGCTTGCTGGGCGCGTGGATTGCAGTGGTTCGCCACTTGATCCAAATTCAGCCTCGTTGACGTATATCAAACAGATTAAATGACAAGCATCACTTGTGAAACTTTCCGCCGGATAGCACTCTAAAATAACAAGTGCTAGACTCCATTTCCCGGCGTTTAGCTGAATGAACTTATGGAGCTCTCTTTGTTCAAACAGATGTTGATCAAAAGACAGATGTTGATGATGTTCATAAAGAGGCTCGTCCAAGGTTCGATTATGATTGTATTACCAAAGCAGTTCACTGGAGAAAACATATGAGCACAAGCACAAGTCTGCAGCCCATAGGCGTACTTGCCCCCGGCGCAAACCTGAACGCCTATGTTCAAGCGGTAAGCGCTTTTTCCATTCTGTCGGTAGATGAAGAGCAAGAGCTCGCTAAAGATTTATATTTCAACGGCAACCTCGATGCGGCGCGTAAGCTCGTTATGGCGCACCTTCGCTTCGTGGTTCACATCGCCCGTTCTTACAACGGTTACGGTTTGCCTTTGGGTGATTTGGTTCAAGAAGGCAACGTAGGTTTGATGAAGGCCGTAAAACGCTTCAATCCTGATAAAGGTGTGCGTTTGGTGTCTTTTGCGGTGCACTGGATCAAAGCCGAAATTCACGAATTTATTCTGAAAAACTGGCGCATTGTTAAAATCGCCACCACCAAAGCGCAACGCAAGCTGTTCTTTAATTTGCGCGGTGCTAAAAAGCGTTTGGCATGGTTGAGCAACGACGAAGCCGCTGCTGTCGCGCAAGATTTAGGTGTAGACATCAAACAAGTTCGCGAGATGGAAGGCCGCTTGGCATCTTACGATGCAGGCTTTGATGCGGACGAAGACGATGAAGATAGCATTTACGTAGCACCAGCTCATTACTTGGAAGATAACCGCTACGATCCGGCAGTGCGTTTGGAAGAGTCCAATTGGGAAGAATCCAACGTAAATGGTTTGGAATTGGCGATGCAAAAGCTGGACGACCGCAGCCGTGCCATTCTGCAACGCCGCTGGTTAAATGACGACAAAGCAACTTTGCACGATTTAGCCGCAGAATATGGCGTATCTGCCGAGCGTATTCGCCAGCTTGAAAAGAACGCCATGAACAAAGTAAAAACCATGATGATGGAAGCCTAATAAGCCGACTGATTCGCCGCAAAGCCGCGCCTAGCGCGGCTTTTTGTTTTTGGGCTACTACATTGAAAATGTTCTTTAGTTCCATTTAAACCGGGAGTCGTCATCCTCGCGTAGCGGGGATCCAGCTTTTGGTTTTTACATTAGCTTTTAAGAGCTGGATCCCCGCTGCGCGAGGATGACGACTCCCAAATAAACAATAAGTCAGTCGACAATAAGATTGTGAGCAATAAATGCAACGAACCTTTCTAAGTTTCGCCGCCATTAGCGGCTTTTTAAGTGTTTGTTTGGGCGCTTTTGCCGCTCACGGTTTAAAGAACCAGATTCCGCCCGAGTCTCTCGCCATCTGGCAAACCGGTGTCCAATATCAGATGTATCACGCGCTGGCTTTGTTCGGCGTGAGCCTGCTTTATCCAACCTCTGCATCAAAAGCCTTAAAGCTGGCCGGTTTAGCCTTTATACTGGGCAGCTTTTTATTCAGCGGTAGTTTGTACGCGCTCGCGATAGGCGCTCCAAAACCATTCGGTATGATCACCCCAATCGGTGGGCTGAGCTTTTTGGTGGGTTGGGCAGCTCTGTTTGCGGGGGCTTTGCGCCGCTAATTTTTTCATTTCGTCGGTCTCCTTGTTGGTATTTATGTCGTCAGATTCTCTGGAGTTTATCGCTGCTGCTGAGGCAGGCGAAGAAGGCTTTTTGATCAAGCCTGAGTTCAAACCCAAATCCATTCGTAGCTTTGTGATTCGCGCGGGCCGCATTACCTCCGGCCAAAAAGCCGCTTTCGATACTTGGTGGCCCACCTACGGCCTCAGTTTGTACAAGGGCAAAATTAATTTGGCGGATATTTTTGGGCGTAGCGCACCCGTGGTGCTAGAAATTGGCTTTGGTATGGGTGATTCGCTGCTGGAAATGGCGAAGAACGAGCCGGACAAAGACTTTATTGGTATTGAAGTTCATCCGCCAGGTGTTGGAAAGTTGATTAACGAGGCGGGAAAAGCGGGCGTTAAGAACTTGCGCGTGTATATGGCTGACGCCATGGATGTCCTCGAAGATTGCATTCCAGACGCTTCAATCGACCGCTTACAGTTGTATTTTCCCGATCCTTGGCACAAAAAGAAGCACAATAAACGTCGTATAGTTCAGCCTGCGTTCGTCCAAAAGTTGCGTCCAAAATTGAAAATTGGCGGTGTTTTCCATATGGCGACCGACTGGCAGCCTTACGCAGAACATATGCTAGAAGTGATGAACGTCGCCGAACAATATCATAACTTGTCGCCATCTAAAGATTACTGTGAGCGTCCCGAATATCGCCCAATCACCAAGTTTGAAAAGCGTGGAGAGCGACTGGGTCACGGCGTTTGGGATTTGTTGTTCCAACATTGTTCATAATTTGTTAAGGTGACGGCATTAAGAATAACAATGAAATGGATTTTAAAACTGCGCAATTTGCAGAGAATGGTAATAAGCCAACCTGTAGACCAAGAAAAAACGGTGAATCAAAGAGAGCTAGCTCTGAAGCAGAAGCAGCCAAAAAGCAGTTACCGGATTGATCAAATCGTTATAGATAGCTATTTATGGAGACTCAAAAAATGGCACACACACACAAGAAAGTTTTATCTGCCCTCGTTGCAACCCTGATTTCATCGGGCGTATTTGCAGACAATCATAAGTTTGAAGTACAAGTAGGCGTAGGCCGTACTTTTTTTGATGAACCAAGAGATGACGCTACTACTGGCAGCTTGGGTTTCGGTTATGTTCTGAATAAGAACTGGACCCTCGAAGCGGTAGCAAGTGGTTTCAATACTGAAGTGTCTAATTCAAATCTTGATGTTGATGGCCGCCAGTACCGTTTGGACGCGCTTTATAACATCGATACCACCAGCCTGTGGCGTCCCTTTGTTGCGTTCGGCGTGGGTGACCAATCGCTGAAAGTAACTGGCATGAAGAATGATCGTGATACCTTGGTAAACCTTGGTGGTGGTTTGAAACATTCTTTGGGTGGTAACTGGGAATTCCGCAGTGACATCCGTTTCTTCAACAGTCTTGACCGTGAGTATACTGATTTGGCGTTGAATGCAGGTATTAGCTACCTTTTCGGAGCTGAACCAGTTCGTGCAGCGGCGCCAGTAGTTGCGGCTCCAGCTCCCAAGCCAGAAGTTGATACCGATGGTGACGGTGTGTTCGATTCTAAAGATCAATGCCCTGACACCCCAAAACAATACAAAGTTGACGCTGTTGGTTGCCCAATGGAGTTGACCGAAACTGTTGCGGTTAAATTGGCTGTTAAATTCGATACTGCTAAATCAATCGTTAAAGACGAATACGTTGATGATATTGGCAACCTCGCCAAGTTCATGAACCAATACGCTAACACTGTAGTAACCGTTGAAGGCCACACCGACAGCCAAGGTGCTGATGCGTACAACGAGAAGTTGTCGCAACAACGCGCTGAAGCTGTAAAACAAGTGTTGATCACCAAGTTTGGTATTGCTGCTGACCGCGTTACTGCGAAAGGCTTTGGTGAGGCTCAACCTGTAGCTGACAACGCAACTGCTGCTGGTCGTGAAGAAAACCGTCGCGTGGTAGGTGCTGTTTCTACTGACGTGAAAAAGAAACAAACCAAGTAATTACATCTACTTGATGATGTTGTTGCGTAAAAAACCCGGCTTATGCCGGGTTTTTTTTCAGGTTAATTTTGTTGATATTATCTGCCGTTAAAGTCTACAAAAATCAAATAGCAAAAATCATGGTTTTGATAAGCTGAATAAGACGAACGCGCATGTTTTGCCGTATGATTCGTGCAGCGTCAGTATGACAAAGTCCAATAGTTATAACTGATCTGCGCAGGCTTGAGTGCAATTCCTTAGCAGGCCTAAATCCGTGCGCGTCTGAAGGGTGGCTCAACTCATGAGCGGGCAATTCCGGTCAAAAACAAATAGAGAATAAGAGCATGAATGATCAAAATATTAAAAGAGTCGTTATTGCGGGTGGCGGTACTTCTGGTTGGATGGCAGGAGCCATCCTGTCCCAACAATTAGGCAAAGTGTTGGATATCACCTTAGTAGAATCCGAAGATATCGCTACCGTTGGAGTGGGCGAATCTACAGTACCCCCTATGCGTGCACTCAATAGGCTTCTTGGTCTCGATGAACAAGAATTCATGCGCGAAACCGCCGCAACCTTCAAGCTCGCCATTTGGTTTGAGAACTGGAGAAAGATTGGCGAGCGTTATATCCACCCTTTCGGTACTAACGGCCAACCTACATGGGCGTGTGATTTCCACCATTATTGGTTGCACAGTTTGAAGCTGGGTCTTGATTCCGGCTTGGGCGATTATTGCTTGGAATGGGTGGCTGCCGATAAAGGTCGTTTTGAAACCTCGCCGCAATCGGACATCAACTTCGCTTATCACGTAGACGCTGCGCTTTACGCCCGTTTCTTGCGCAAACTTGCGGAGAAAAACGGCCTTAAACGTATTGAAGGCAAAATCAGAAGCGTTGATCAGAACGCAACTACAGGTTATATCGAATCGCTGACGCTTGAATCTGGACAAGCGGTTGAAGGTGATTTGTTTCTGGACTGTACCGGCTTCCGCGGTTTGCTGATAGAACAGGCGTTGAATACCGGTTTCGAGGATTGGACACATTGGTTGCTGAACGATACCGCGATTGCTTTGCAAACCGAAAACGTCGCACCGGTTCAGCCTTACACCAGCGCGATTGCTCATGAGGCCGGATGGCGTTGGAATATTCCACTGCAACACCGCACCGGTAATGGTTGGGTGTTCAGTAGTCGTCATATGTCAGTTGACGAAGCCACCAGCAGATTGCTGGCTGCGGTCGACGGGAAACCCACACGTGATCCTTGGACGGTGAAAATCCGCACGGGTCGCCGCCGTAAAGTGTGGAATAAAAACTGTATCGCCTTGGGGCTTTCAAGCGGCTTTGTTGAGCCTCTGGAATCAACCAGTATTCATATGATTATGAGTACAGCGATTCGACTAATGCACTTCTTCCCTCACAGCGGAATTGATCAGTCGGTAGTGGATCGTTTCAACGCCGAAGCACGTCAAGAAATCGAAAGTATCCGCGATTTTATTATTCTCCACTACAACACCACCGAGAGGGATGACACGGCCTACTGGCGCTATTGCAAAAATATGGAGATTCCAGACACGCTTAAATCGCGCATCGAACTCTTTAAAAGTTCTGCCTACGCATTTCAGGAAACCCGCGAACTCTTCCGCATAGATTCATGGACTCACGTAATGCTCGGCCAAGGGATGATGCCGAGGGATTACCACCCAGCCGCGCGTTCAATTCCAGACGAGCAGTTGCTGACTTACTTGAATAAATTTAAAGACACCATTGCTCAGCGCGTGACAGCTATGCCCACCCATCAGGAATTTTTAGATAGGTATTGCCCAGCGAACCGCGATGTATGGGGCGTATTGAAAGTTTAGGGTTGGATGTGACCAAAAGGGTTGATTGCAGTTTGTGCAATCAACCCTTTTTCATTGTGCGATTTAATACTCCACTTCACGAATCACTTCCAAAAACTCATCACCAAATCTTTCTAGTTTGCTCTGGCCAACGCCGGTGATGGATAACAATTGGTCGTGCGTAATTGGGCGGAACTCCAGCATTTCGCGTAGTGTCGCATCGTGAAAAATGACGTAAGGCGGCACGCCGTGTTCCTCGGCCAAGCGTTTACGACAGGTGCGCAAGGCATTCCATAAAGCTTGGTCTTCTGCATCGACTGTCACACCTTGTCTGCGCGCAACAGTGGCGGTAGTGGCTTTAATCTCGCGTCTCAGATGAACAGTTTCTTCTCCGCGCAGAATAGCGCGGCAGCTGTCGTTTAATTTCAAACCGCCGTAAGCTTGCGCATCAACATCTAAAAATCCGCGCGCAACTAATTGGCGAAAAATAGATTTCCATTCATCTGCGCCCAAATGCTTTCCAATGCCATAGGTGGAAAGTTGTTGGTGCCCGAAAGAATTAATTTTTTCGTTGTTGGCTCCGCGCAACACGTCAATCACATGTCCAGCACCAAAACGTTGGCCGGTGCGATAAACGCAAGAAAGCGCCATGCGAACTGGCTCTGTCGCATCCCAAGTTTGCGCAGGCGTTAAACAACAATCACAATTGCCACAGGCTTGCGCGAGTGTATCGCCAAAATAACGCAATAAGGTTTGGCGACGGCAGGTGGTAATTTCGCACAAACCCAACATGGCATTCAGGCGCTGTTGTTCGTTGCGTTTAAATTCTTCGCTGCCTTCGGAATTGCTCATCATTTGGCGAAGTTTTACCACGTCTTCCAAACCGTAAAGCAGCAGTGTCGTTGCGGGTTCACCATCGCGCCCTGCACGGCCGGTTTCTTGATAATAAGCTTCAATACTTTTGGGCAAATCGAGATGCGCAACAAACCGCACGTCAGGTTTATCAATACCCATTCCAAAGGCAATGGTGGCGACCATAATAATTTGGTCTTCGCGTAAAAAGCGCTGCTGATTTTTTTGCCGAACTTGCGGTGTTAAGCCTGCATGATAAGGCAACGCCGTAAAACCTTCGGCGCTTAACCATTCAGCGGTTTGTTCAACTTTATTTCGGGATAAACAATAAATAATGCCGGAGTGATTTGGGTGCTCGTCGCGCAAAAAACGCAGCAGTTGCACCTTGGGTGTATTTTTCTGTTGGATCCGATATTGAATATTCGGACGGTCAAATCCGTTAACAAATTGTTGAGCGTTTTCCAGCTGCAATCGCGTGATAATTTCTTCACGTGTGCGTACATCCGCCGTCGCGGTTAACGCAACGCGCGGCACTGATGGAAACTCGCGCTGCAGCATATCGAGCTTTAAATAATCCGCGCGAAAATCGTGGCCCCATTGCGAAACGCAGTGAGCTTCGTCAATCGCAAAGAGCGCAATTTTTACCTGGTGCAACATTTCGATAGTACGCGGTTGAATCAATCGCTCAGGAGCAATGTAGAGCAAATCCAATTCACCTTGGTGCATGGCTAGTTCAGTTTGCCAGGCTTCTTGTGCAGTCATGGTGGAATTTAAAAAACCGGCACGAACACCAAGTTCGTGAAGCGCACTGACTTGATCTTGCATCAAGGCGATAAGCGGTGAAACCACCACGCCGACGCCATCGCGCACAAGGGAAGGAATTTGGTAACACAGGGATTTACCGCCGCCGGTGGGCATGAGCACCAGAGCATCCTCGCCGGCGACGAGTGCTGAAATGACCGCTTCCTGCGGGCCGCGAAATTCGTGGTAGCCGAAGACATCTTTGAGGATAGCGTGGGGAGTTTGCATCATGGTGAGAGTATACGGGATGACCGTTCACGAGAACACCGCTAGCGAGTTTGAAAACCTATTCAGCTATCGGTTGACAGCGCTGGTTATAGTGTACGCGAGCTAATATGATAGCGAAAAAAAACCAAGGGCAGGATTTATGAAATATACGATGATGGTAATCGCGCTTGTACTCGTCACTTCGTGCGGCGGATTACCTACAAAAATTCCCTCGCCATTTTCAACCTCGGTAACAGTGGCGCCGCCAAAACAACCCGAGCCACCAGTGGAAGTAACACCACCACCGAGTGTTGATGACAATTTCCATAAAAGCCTGAGCCAAGTCTGGGATAACTATTTTGTTGAAAATTATTCAGACACGCGAGCAGTAGACGTACTGGTTATCAGCAACCGCAAATTGAAGGCCGATAATTTTGGTTGTACTAATGATCAGCTTGGCGTGGAGCTAGATTCTGTAACCCACTTTGGTGCCTGCAAAATCAACGTGCCTAAAAATCACAGCACGGGTTTAATTGCATTCACTAAAGATAACCGCCAGTCATCCCACGAATTTTTTAAAATTCTGAATGCAAAATCGCTTACAGAAGCATCAACCTTTGAATATTTAAAAAAATCGGAACGCTACCCTTTGGTGTTTGTGCATGGGTTTAACTTGCGTTATGAAGATGCGGTATTGCGCGCATCGCAAATTGCCTTTGATTTGAAATACCAAGGCCCGATTGTTTTATTTTCTTGGCCTGCCGGTGCGGGAGATGGTTTTTTAGATAACCAAATGATTACACGTACTTATGATAGCAACTTCAAAAATGCCAAAAATTCTATAGGCGCATTTAAGGCTTTTTTAAATCAGGTGCGTGCCAATAATTTAAAAATAAATTTGGTAGTGCATTCCATGGGGCACCAGATTGTATTGCCTGCGCTAAAAGATTTTGCGCTACTTAACCCCAATAGCAAAGTTATTAATGAACTCATCTTAAACGCCCCGGATTATGAGGCGAATGAATTTATAAACATTGCGGATAGCGTAAAGCAAATCAGCAAACGCATTACGGTCTATTGCTCTTACAATGACCGCGCCATGACGGTGTCTGAAATTTACAATAAAAACCCACGCTTCGGTGCCTGCGCTTTCTCTGAAAATATCGATTCGGTCAATGTGAGCTTAATAGACGCGCCTAGTTTAGGTTTGGGTCATGGATATTATTCGTCGCGCGCTATTCTGGCGGATGTTTTTCAGGTGTTATTAGGGATAGACGCTGAAAAGCGGTTGTTTATGCGCAAGAGCGAGCCGAACAGTACCGAGAAATATTTTTTGAGACAATAAAATGAAAGATGAATTGCAAAATACGGTGCCGGCACCGATTAGCTTTTGGCAGGCGTTTTGGTTTTGGTTAAAACTCGGTTTTATTAGCTTCGGTGGTCCTGCTGGGCAAATTTCTATCATGCATCAGGAGTTGGTAGAAAATCGTCGCTGGATTTCTGAAAAGCGTTTTTTGCACGCGCTAAATTACTGCATGGTTTTGCCGGGGCCAGAGGCACAACAACTTGCGACTTACATCGGCTGGTTAATGCATAGAACGTGGGGCGGAGTTGTTGCAGGCGCACTTTTCGTGTTGCCATCACTATTTATTTTAATTTTTCTCTCCTGGATTTATATCGCTTATGGCGATGTGAGTTGGGTAGCGGGTTTGTTTTACGGCATTAAACCGGCAGTGACGGCGATTGTTCTGCAAGCTGCACATCGTATTGGGTCCCGCGCGTTAAAAAATAATATCTTGTGGGCACTTGCAGGCGCATCTTTTGTGGCGATTTTTGCGTTAAATCTACCCTTTCCATTAATTGTTTTAGGCGCAGCTCTTATTGGTTACTTTGGTGGTCGTTATGCCCCAAATATTTTTAATGCCAGCGCAGGCCACGGTGATGCAAAAAAATCCTACGGCGCAGCGCTTATTGATGACAATACCCCAACACCGACGCATGCGATTTTTAGCTGGTCCAAATTCGCATTGGTATTTGTTGTTGGCATTGTGCTTTGGCTTATTCCCATGGGAATTCTTTGCGCGATTTTTGGTTGGCAGCATGATTTCACGCAAATGGCGTGGTTCTTCACCAAAGCGGCGCTGCTAACCTTTGGTGGTGCTTACGCGGTTTTGCCTTACGTTTATCAAGGTGCTGTGGGGCATTACCAATGGCTTACACCCACGCAAATGATTGATGGCCTTGCGCTGGGCGAAACTACTCCTGGCCCATTAATTATGGTGGTTGCGTTTGTAGGATTTGTGGGCGGTTATGTGAAAGCATTGCTAGGCGCAGAGCATTTATTTTTATCAGGCGCTTTAGCTGCATCCTTGGTGACTTGGTTTACGTTTTTGCCGTCTTTTATTTTCATTTTGGCGGGTGGCCCCTTTGTTGAAACCACGCATAATAATTTGAAGTTCACCGCGCCATTAACAGCAATCACTGCAGCGGTTGTAGGCGTAATTTTAAATCTCGCATTGTTCTTTGGTTATCACGTACTTTGGCCACAGGGTTTTAGTGGCCATTTTGATATAGGAGCAGCGGTGATTGCTGTGGCAGCTGCGATCGCTTTATTTAAATATAAACGTAATGTTATTCATGTGATTGGCGCTGCGGCATTAATTGGACTGGCGATAAAAACTTTTTTATAGCAGCAATGTATTCACAAACCACATCTATGTAGTTTGCTCTTCGGGCAGAAAAAGCTGTGCAAATTGCTCGTACAATTTGTCTCGTGATTGGTGCGGCAGCGCTGATTGGTTTGGCGATAAAAATGGTTTTCTAGAAACAAAGTTTCTTCGTAAAATCAAAGTGCTTTACGAAAAGTTAAATTAATCCGCTGTTCGCCCAGCAGTGGATGCACGCCAGATTTTATTGGCAAAACGCCGTGAAAAAATAAACGCGCCGCGCCGCCCCACACCACTACATCACCATGCGTTAGCGGCACACGAATTGTCTTATCCTCTCGTCGCAAACCGCCTAAGAGAAATATTGCCGGTAAACCTAAGGAAACAGAAACAATAGGTTGCGAAAAGTCCTTTTCATTTTTGTCTTGGTGCAACGACATTTTTGCGCCGACTTTATAAAGGTTTATCAAGGCCGAATCTGGCAAGAAGTTTTCATAACCGGCAGTGGCCGCTGCGCTTACAGCGAGATTGAAAAAGCTGCGCGGCATTGCAGGCCAGTTGGCGCGGGATAAGGCATCTCGCTTGGAATAACGATACCCGTAAGCGTCACTTACCCAACCTGCATCACCACAACTGGTTGTGGCAACAGACATAGGCAAGCCACCGGGCGTTACCATAGTGCGCGGTGGCGATTCGGTAGTTACGCGATTAATATCTTGCAAGAGTTGATTTTCAAGCGATAGCGCAAACCCACGCAACAAAACCGCACCCTGAAGAAGCTCTTGACATTGTTGTGCGGGTTCATTTGCAAATAGATCGAAGTTCATTGGCGATTTAACAACGCGGTGTTAGTTTCGTAAGGAGAAAATCTTCAAATCGTTTCTTTAATCTATCAATAGCTTGAGGATGCCCAAGAAATTCCTCAATGTCCATCAATTGCCAATGCTGACCTTCCTCGCTAAATACAATGGCATCAATTTCTTCTTGTTTGCCATGGGCAACAAAAAAATACGAATTGCCCGTGTTGTTAAAGTTCACACCAACTTTTTTGTAAATCAAACGCGGCTCGTCGAGCTTTATGGAAAATTCTTCCTCTAATTCGCGCAACACACACTGTTCAGGTGTTTCGTCACCCTCGCGCATACCGCCGGGGAAATCCCACATATTGGGAAAAGGAATATGTGCGAAGTCATCGCGAAGATAGACGAGTAATTGTCCGTCAATAATATAGGCAAGCTTGCAGGCGGTGAATTCAGTCATATCCTAACAAACATCTCATAGTAAAAAGCCCGCATCCATTTCTGAATGCGGGCTTCCGAAGTAATTGAATAAAATCTAATTAGTTCTTCGCACGCTCTTCCAAAATCGCAACGGCTGGTAATTTTTTGCCTTCCACGAATTCAAGGAACGCGCCGCCGCCGGTAGAGACGTAAGAAATTTTGTCAGCCAAATTCCACTTGTCGATGGCTGCCAAAGTATCGCCGCCGCCTGCTACAGAAAATGCATCGCTCTCTGCGATTGCGCGGGAGATGGTTTCGGTGCCCTGTGCGAAAGCATCAAATTCAAACACACCGCATGGGCCGTTCCACAAAACGGTTTTGGCGTTTTTGATGATGTCTGCAACGCGTGCTGCGGTTTCCGGGCCGTAGTCGATGATTTCTTCGTCGGCTTGAATTTCATTCGCTTTTTTCGCAACAGCTACAGAGTTGTGGTTCCACTGTTTGAAACCTTCTTTGGTAACGCGTACGTCGGTGGCGTAAACCACTTCGGTGGTTTTGCACAGGCGTTGTGCTTCAGGAATTAAATCTTTTTCGTAGAGTGAGTTGCCAACTTGGTTGCCCGCTGCTGCTACGAAGGTATTTGAAATGCCGCCGCCTACAACAAGAATGTCGGCGATTTTTGAGAGAGCATCTAACACGCTCAATTTGGTGGAAACTTTTGAACCGCCAACGATTGCAACCAATGGGCGTGCGGGTTTATCGAGTACTTTTGCCAATGCTTCCAACTCTGCTGCAAGCAACGGACCTGCGCAAGCGATAGGTGCGAACTTCGCAACGCCGTGAGTGGATGCTTGTGCGCGGTGCGCGGTGCCGAAAGCGTCCATTACAAATACGTCGCAGAGTGCGGCCATTTTTTTGGAAAGTTCGTCTGAGTTTTTGCCTTCGCCCACGTTGAAGCGAACGTTTTCCAAGAGAACTAAATCGCCTTGGTCAGCGAAGCCATCAACCCAATCTTTTACCAGCGGAACATTGCGGCCAAGTTTTTCACTTAAATATTTTGCAACAGGTGCGAGTGAAGAGGCTTCTTCGTAAACGCCTTCGTCTGGGCGACCTAAATGCGACATCACCATCACTTTTGCGCCAGCAGCAAGTGCGGCTTTAATCGTTGGAATGGAGGCGTCAATACGTACAGCTGAGGTGATGCGGCCATCTTCCAGCGGTACGTTTAAATCCTGACGAATCAGCACGCGTTTGCCGGCGAGGTCTTGGTCTTTCATTAGTTTTACGGTCATGGTTTTTGCCTTTTTTAAAGATGGCTGGGTAAGCCTATGTGACGATTTTAAAAATACGAAGTTTACACAATTGGTGGGGCCCTTAGGGGAGTTTTATTCCCATGCGCCTGTTCCAATTTGGGCGAGAAATTCAAATCCTGCGGTGGTTTGGTAACTGACAATAATGCCTGCACCGCAGCGAACATCCAATGAGCGGCCATCCTGGATAATAGAGAGCAATATGTCGGCGGGTTGCGCAGTGGGATTTAACTCAGCGTAAATTTGAACAACTTCGCCATTTGGGAGTACCAGATCTTGTTCTCGCCCCAAGGATAAAAAACTGTCACCACCGTGAGGAGGTAGGTTAATCACAACCTGGGTCAGATCCTCCCCGCCTTCGTTGTAAGAAATGACGAGGTTGTGTAAGGCGGTCATGTATTGGCTCCTTTGTCCGCGCTTTGCGCTACCCAAAAACAAAACACCCGACTTGCGTCGGGTGTTTTTAGTGCTCTAGTCTTCCAGCAATTCTTCTACAGTGCTGACGATGTTATCGACGGTGAAGCCGAAGTATTCGAGCAGCGCTGGGCCGGGAGCTGATTCACCGAAAGTAGTCATGCCTACTACGCGGCCATCGAAGCCCACGTATTTGTACCAGTAGTCGGCAGCGGCGGTTTCAACGGCAACACGCGCGCTAACATTGCTTGGCAATACAGATTCTTTGTAAGCAGCGTCTTGGCGATCAAACACAGAGGTTGAAGGCATAGACACAACGCGAACATTTTTGCCTTTGGCTTTCAAGGCTTCTGCTGCCTTTACGGTTACGCCAACTTCAGAACCGGTAGCGATCAGGATTGCATCTGGTTCGCCTTGTGAGTCAACCAACACGTAACCACCTTTGGCGATGTTAGCCACTTGCTCCGGAGTACGGGCAAATGCATCGAGGTTTTGACGGCTGAATACCAATGAGGTTGGGCCAGTTTTACGCTCAACAGCCGCTTTCCAAGACACGGCAGTTTCAGTCGCGTCTGCAGTGCGCCATGTGTCCATGTTTGGTGTCATGCGCAAGGTCGCCAAAACTTCGATTGGCTGGTGAGTTGGGCCGTCTTCACCTTGACCGATAGAGTCGTGGGTGTAAACGAAGATGTTTTGAAGCTTCATCAATGCTGACATGCGCACAGCGTTAGCGGCGTATTGTTGGAACATGAGGAAGGTTGCGCCGTAAGGGATGAAACCACCGTGGGCAGAAACACCGTTCATGATGGCGCTCATGCCGAATTCACGTACGCCGTAGTACACGTAGTTACCGCTGGCGTCTGCTGCTTCAACACCTTTAGACGCTTTAACCAAGGTGAGGTTAGAGCCCGCGAGGTCAGCAGAGCCACCTAACAATTCTGGCAATACTTCTGCAAACAGAGCGATAGCGTTTTGAGAGGCTTTACGGCTAGCGATTTTCTCGCCTTTTGCTTGGCTTTCTTGAATGAAGGCTTCGGCTTTCGCAGCGAAGTCAGCGGGCAAGTCGCCCTTGATAACACGACGTTCAAATTCCGCAGCGAGTTCTGGGTAAGCAGCCTTATAGGCAGCAAACTTTTCTTCCCATGATTTCTCAGCAGCTGCGCCTTTGGCTTTTGCGTCCCAGCCAGCATAAACATCAGCAGGGAGAACAAAAGGCTCGTATTCCCAACCCAGGGTTTTACGAACCAAAGCCACTTCTTCCAAGCCCAGTGGTGAGCCGTGGCAGTCGTGCGATGCTTGTTTGTTGGGTGAACCGAAACCAATGATGGTTTTGGTGATAATCAACGTCGGTCTTGCAGTAACAGATTGAGCTTCTTGGATAGCCGCTTTAATCGCGTCAGCATTGTGGCCATCAACAGCACGGATTACATGCCAGCCGTAAGCTTCAAAGCGTTTGGCGGTGTCATCGGTAAACCAGCCTTCTACGTGGCCATCGATAGAAATGCCGTTGTCATCATAGAACGCAATCAATTTGCCCAAGCCCAAAGTACCGGCTAAAGAGCAAGCTTCGTGGCTAACGCCTTCCATCATGCAGCCATCGCCTAGGAAAACGTAGGTATGGTGATCAACAACAGTGTGGCCTTCGCGGTTGAATTGCGCGGCGAGAATTTTCTCAGCCAATGCCATACCCACGCCGTTAGCGATACCTTGGCCCAAAGGACCGGTAGTGGTTTCAACGCCTACGGTGTAACCACGCTCTGGGTGACCAGGGGTTTTAGAGTGCAATTGGCGGAATTTTTTGAGCTCTTCCATTGGCAAATCGTAGCCAGAAAGATGCAACAAGGAATAAATCAACATAGAGCCGTGGCCGTTAGACAATACGAAACGGTCGCGGTCAGCCCAGTTAGGGTTAGTTGGGTTGTGCTTTAAAAAGTCGTTCCACAGAACTTCTGCGATATCGGCCATGCCCATAGGTGCGCCTGGGTGACCAGAGTTAGCTTTTTGAACAGCGTCCATTGAAAGAACGCGAATGGCATCAGCCAAGTGTTTACGGGAAGGCATCGTAAGAAGCTCCTAGGTTATTTAGCAAAAGCTAGCATTTCAAAGTTGATTGATTAGCGGTTAAAGCGATCTCTGGCGGATCTTTTCGTCACTCATGCCTACAAAGTAGAAGGCGCGGTGCAGCTGATATCGTTGGAATGTTCCATTTTCAGAGCGCTATGCTCTTTTGCAGAACGCTTTGCGCTTGCTGCTCATAAGATCGCCAGCTCATTATCGTGAGGAACGGCGCGCCCTATAACCGAGGAGCAGGAAGACAACCCTGTAGCCACATGACTGGCAAACGGGGCCGCACATTCTCGCTCAGCTGGACTCAGGGGTAAAGCTAAGTCCGACGAAAATCAGTATCCAAACTGGCACGCATAATATAGTTATGTGGACTATAAGGTCAATTCCAAAAGCATTCATAAACCCATCCACCTCTATCGCGATAAGAAAACTCAAAACCTATATCAAAATATTTTGATATAGGTTTTTTGGCCTGCTAGACTGCACCACTATGAATGAGCTACTCGATCAAGACCATCTCGACCTGCCTGTGCTTACCGAGCAAGTGCATGACGCAGAACTACCTGAGCTTTCTGAGCCAAGGGTGGTGGCTCCGGCATTAGTTGACGCTGCAGATGTACCCTCGTTGCACGAAGTGGTAGTCCTGCCGGTAGTGGAGGCACCGCCGATTTTAACGGATATCGTTGAGCCAGCCTCACTGCCAACGGTGGATGCCCAGTCGCTCCCCAACTTGCTTAAGGCTGCCGGCGACGGTTTCCGTTTAGAAATTTTGCGTGTGCTTGCGCAGGATTCGTTTGGCGTGTTGGAGCTGTGCCGCATTTTTAACGCCAAGCAATCGGGGATGAGCCACCACCTGAAGGTACTCACCAGCGCAGGCTTGCTCAGTACGCGTCGCGAAGGCAACAGCATTTTTTATCGTCGGTCTTATTTAGTGCCCGATAGTCCGCTCGCCAGTTTGCAGCAAGCGCTCTTTGCCAGTATCGATCAATTGCCCATCGCCGAGTCCGTGCAGGTGCAATTGCGCGAACTTGAGCAAGAACGCAGCTTGGCGTCGCAACATTTTTTTGCGGAAAACGCGCATAAATTTCGCGAGCAGCAAGATCTAATTGCCAGCTATCCCGTATATGCAGAGCACATGACGCAATTGCTCAACAATACACCCTTGCGCAACTGGACGCTTGCGTTGGAAGTTGGCCCCGGTGAAGGCGAATTTTTACCGATGCTTGCGCAAAAATTTTCGCAAGTTGTTGCGCTCGATAGCTCCGCAGAGATGTTGCAGAAGTCGAAAGAATTTTCACAGAAACACAATTTGCGCAGTATGGAATTTATTCACGGCGATACGCATGTGCTGGCCGAGAAAAAAGTGCTGGCCGATTGCATAATCGTCAACATGGTATTGCACCATACACCATCGCCTGCAGATATTTTCCAAGATTTAAGCAAAGCACTCGCACCGGGCGGTGCACTTTTGATTTGCGATTTGTGTCGCCACGAACAAGCTTGGGCAAGAGAAGCCTGCGGCGATTTGTGGCAAGGCTTCGAGCCCCAGGATTTTTCACGCTGGGCCGCCGCCGCAAAATTAAACGAAGGCCAAAGCGTTTACTTTGCACTGCGCAATGGATTTCAAATTCAGTTAAGACAATTTTTTAAACCGGCAAATTTCTAGTTGTTGAGAAACCATCTTTTAAGTCGCGTGCGTCGGTGTTAAGTAATTAGGTGGTTTATATTGGAGTCGCCATCCTCGCGAAGCGGGGATCCAGCTCCTAAAAATTTAAATTAAGTAAGTTGAGATTAAAAGCAAAAGTTGGGTCGCCAGCCCGGTGGATCCCCGCTTCGCGAGGATGACGATTCCCTTTTTAAACGAATCCCGGCTGAGTTAAACGTTATTTTTATTTGCATTAAAACAGGAAACCAACATGTCCGAATATTCAGTCTTCACCTCCGAATCCGTATCCGAAGGCCATCCCGACAAAATGGCAGATCAGATTTCTGATGCCGTTCTCGATGCCATCATTAAAGATGATCCTAATGCGCGCGTGGCCGTAGAAACCCTTGTTAAAACTGGTATGGCAATCGTCGCTGGTGAAGTGCGTACATCAACCTATGTTGATTTAGAAGATTTAATTCGCCAAGTCATTCTGGATATCGGCTACAACTCAAGCGATGTTGGTTTTGATGGCGCGAGCTGTGCTGTATTAAATGCAATCGGCAAACAATCTGCCGATATCGCTATGGGCGTTGACGAAGCGAACAACAAAGATCTCGGTGCAGGTGACCAAGGTTTAATGTTCGGTTACGCCACTAATGAAACATCGGTATTAATGCCAGCACCTATTTTCTATTCGCATCGCTTGGTAGAAAAACAAGCGCAATTGCGTAAAAACGGAACCTTGCCTTGGTTGCGTCCAGATGCAAAAAGCCAAGTGACTTTGCGTTACGAAAATGGAAAGCCTGTTGCAGTTGATGCGGTTGTTTTGTCCACCCAACACAGCCCAGACGTAACACAAAAAGAAATTCACGAAGCAGTGCGTGAATTAATTATCAACCAAGTGTTGCCAGCAGAATGGTTGCACGCGGGTACGCAGTACCACATAAACCCAACGGGCCAATTTATTATCGGCGGCCCCGTCGGTGATTGTGGTTTGACCGGCCGTAAAATTATTGTGGATTCCTATGGCGGCATGGCGCGTCACGGTGGCGGTGCATTCTCTGGTAAAGATCCATCAAAAGTTGACCGCTCTGCGGCATACGCTGGCCGTTATGTTGCAAAAAATTTAGTAGCCGCAGGTATTGCAGATCGTTTGGAAATTCAAGTGAGTTATGCCATTGGTGTTGCTGAACCCACATCAATTTCTGTTAACGCGTTTGGCACTGGCAAGCTGCCTGATACGGAAATTGTAAAACTCGTGCGCGAGCATTTTGATTTGCGCCCACGTGGTTTGATTGAAATGTTGGATCTCAAGCGTCCGATTTATCGTCAAACTGCTGCATATGGTCATTTCGGTAGAGAGTTACCTGATTTTACCTGGGAAAAAACTGACAAAGCAGATGCATTGAAGAAAGCGCTTTAATTTTTTTAATTCACCCCTCTCCCCCGCCCCTCTCCCACAAGGGGAGAGGGGAGCCAAACTTCGTAGCGAGTGCTATAGATCTTGCGATGAACAGTTCCCTCTCCCCTTTTGGGAGAGGGTTAGGGAGAGGGGTAAAAACCAAATTCATTTTAGGAAATAAACCATGAGCTTCACCGACTACAAAGTTGCTGACATGTCCCTCGCCACTTGGGGCCGTAAAGAAATTGAAATCGCCGAAGGCGAAATGCCAGCATTGATGGCGCTGCGTCGTAAATACAAAAATTCAAAGCCTTTAGCTGATGCAAAAATTATCGGCTGTATTCACATGACCATTCAAACCGCCGTGTTGATTGAAACTTTGGTTGAATTGGGCGCGGAAGTGCGTTGGTCATCGTGCAATATTTTCTCAACACAAGATCATGCTGCTGCTGCGATTGCTGCTGCGAATATTCCAGTATTCGCGTGGAAAGGCGAAACTGAAGAAGAATTCTGGTGGTGCATCGAGCAAACTATTTTGAAAGATGGCAAACCGTGGGATGCCAATATGATTCTGGATGACGGCGGCGACGTAACCCAAATCGTTCACGAAAAATATCCGCAGATGTTGGACAAAATCCATGGTATCTCTGAAGAAACCACAACGGGTGTTCACCGTTTGCTAGATATGTTGAAAAAAGGCACCTTGAAAGTTCCTGCTATCAACGTAAATGACGCAGTGACAAAAAGTAAAAACGACAACAAATACGGTTGCCGTCATAGTTTGAGTGACGCAATCAAGCGCGGTACAGACCATTTGTTGATGGGTAAGAAGGCATTGGTAATCGGTTATGGCGATGTAGGTAAGGGTTCTGCCGCATCTTTGCGTCAAGAAGGTATGATTGTTAAGGTCACCGAGATTGATCCGATTTGTGCAATGCAAGCGTGCATGGACGGTTTTGAGGTTGTGTCTCCTTACAACGACGGTATTAACACCGGCAAATACGAAGACATTAATCATGCGGTACTCGGTACAACCGATTTGGTGGTGACAACAACTGGCAACGTAAATGTGTGTGACTCTGCCATGTTGCGTGCGTTAAAACGCAGCGCAGTGGTGTGTAACATCGGTCACTTCGATAGCGAAATCGATACAGCCTTTATGCGCAAAAATTGGGAGTGGGAAGAAGTTAAACCACAAGTACATAAAGTGTATCGCGATAAAGCAACTAACGATCATTTGATTATTTTGTCGGAAGGTCGCTTGGTAAACCTCGGTAACGCGACAGGTCACCCATCACGCATTATGGATGGTTCTTTCGCTAACCAAGTTCTTGCGCAAATGTATTTGTACGAACGCAAATTTGCGGATCTTCCTGCGGAGCAAAAAGCAGAACACTTGTATGTTCGTGTGTTGCCGAAGAAGCTGGATGAAGAAGTAGCGAAAGATATGGTGGAAGGTTTTGGTGGTGTGATTACCAAATTAACTGCGCAGCAAGCAGAATATATTGGTTATCCTGTTGATGGGCCGTTCAAACCAGAGTCTTATAAGTATTAATGTTAACTTTGATCACTTCGGCTTCGTTTTTGAAAAACGCGAAGCCGAAGTGACTCTATCGAGAAGAAAAAATGACCGACTCACAGCCGCGTTTAAGTTTTGAATTCTTTCCGCCTAAAACGCCGGAAGGAAAAGAAAAACTCATCAAAGTGCGCGATCAGCTCAACGAATTTGAGCCTGACTTTTTTTCGGTGACCTATGGTGCGGGCGGCTCGACGCGCGACAACACCAAAGGCGTGGTCACGCAATTTAAAAACGACGGTATTAGCATTGCACCGCATTTGTCGTTTGGTAACGACGATCACGAAACGATTTTGCGTTTGTTAAACGAATACAAATTTTTCGGTGTGGATCGTATTGTGGCTTTGCGTGGCGATGTGCCGTCCGGCATGGGTGGTCAACAACAGTTGGTGTACGCCAACGAGTTGGTTGCGTTTATTCGCCAGCACTTTGGTCACACCTTCAAATTGGAAGTGGCCGCTTACCCGGAGATTCATCCCCAAGCGAAAAGCTACTCGGAAGATGTTCGTTATTTAAAAGGCAAGTTTGATGCAGGTGCAGACAGCGCCATCACGCAGTATTTCTTTAACCCGGACTCTTATTTCTACTTTATGGAGCAAACCCATAAAGCCGGAATTACGCAACCGATTTACCCCGGCATTATGCCCATCATCAATTACCGCAACCTCACGCGCTTTTCAGACAGCTGCGGCGCAGAAATTCCGCGTTGGTTGCGCAAGGCGTTGGAAAATTACGCGGATGATGAAGAGAGCTTGAAAGCTTTCGGCGTGGATTTGGTCACCGAGTTGTGCGATGTTCTCTTGGAGAATGAAGCACCTGGTTTGCATTTCTACACCATGAACCAAACGGAGCCGACGGCGCAAATTGTTAAAAACTTGGGCTTGGTTCCTGCCGAATAAAAATTGGCATCGCTTTAAGATGACGAAGAGAAAAAGCCCTGCTGTGCAGGGCTTTTTTATTGCCATTCTAAAACCACCTCCTATGGAGGTGGTGATCAGCTACTCGGGGCTATGCCTGAAAAGTGCCCATGCTAGATACTCAATCGTTTGTTACCAGCAAATGATCAGGAGTAAAAAGCATGAGCAGATATGAATCCGCTTCACACGTATTCTATCGATGTCAGTATCACATTGTTTGGACGCCGAAGTATAGGTTCAAGATATTGACGGGAAATATAGGAAAAGAGTTGTATCGAAGTATTTATGTGTTTTGTGGGATGAAGAATTGCAAAGTAGTTGAGCTAAATGTGCAGATAGATCATGTGCATTTGGTGGTAAGGACGCCGCCCATCATAAGTGTTTCGTAGCTAATGGGGACATTGAAAGGAAGAACAGCGATAAGACTGTTCAATAAATTTCCGTATTTAAGAAAGAATAAAATGTGGGGAAATCATTTCTGGCAGCGTGGCTATTTTGTAGATTCAGTTGGCGCGAATGAAGAGGTGATTCGGAGATACGTACGTTATCAAGATAAGCAGGCGAGAGAGGAAGATGAGCGCCAGCTGCGGTTAGAGGTAACGGTTTAAGACAAGCACCCTTATAGGGTGCTAATCAAAGCCACCTGCTATGCAGGTGGATTTTTACTTCTGGCAGTCCACGCAGTAAACCGTTGTGCGATCCGTCATGCGAACTTCTTTCAAACCTTTTCCGCATTCGGTACAAGGTTCGCCCCCACGCCCGTAAACCAACAGCTGTTGTTTGAAATATCCCGGCTTGCCGTCACCGCCGACAAAATCGCGCAGTGTTGTCCCGCCTTGTTCGATGGAACGTGCAAGGACGAATTTAATATCGCGCACCAAGTCTTCGCAGTTTTTGCGGGTGAGTGTTCCCACTTTGCGGATAGGTTTAATGCGCGACATAAACAGGGATTCGTTCGCGTAAATATTGCCCACCCCCACCACAATATGGCTGTCCATGATGAATTGCTTTACGGCTTGGGTGCGCTTGCGACTGCGCTGGAACAGGTAGTCCGCGTTGAACTCGTCAGTTAAGGGTTCGGGTCCCAACTTGGCCAATAACTTGTGTTGGCTAGGTTCGCCGTCTACCCACAACAAGCAGCCGAAGCGGCGCGGGTCGTGGTAGCGCAAGGCGGTATCGCCAAAAACCCAATCGAAATGGTCATGGGCGTTGGGTGGTGTGTCGGCCGGCACTATGCGAAGGCTGCCGGACATCCCTAAATGGATAAGCGCCTGACCGGTCGCAAACTCAAACAGCAGGTACTTTCCGCGGCGGCTAATATTTCGCAGTTTGTTACCTTCAATCAAACCGGGCAGTTCATTAGGAATAGGCCAACGCAGGCTGGGTTGGCGAATAAGCACGCGGCTGACTTTGCGGTTGATTGTATGGGGCGCTATACCGCGCAGGGTGGTTTCGACTTCGGGTAGTTCTGGCATAGGTGCCCTTCAGGGAATCATCAGCGCATAGCTTGCCAGAAACCGGAGTAGCTCAAAAGCCTCTGGTATCCCCTTGCTCAAGACGTGCTTTTAAAAAAGTTCGGGTCAGCTTGCCGCGTTCACTTTTAAAATCAGGTTTAGTTGATTAGCAATTAACTGGAAGTCTTCGAACTGGCGTGCAGATAGCTTGTGATCGGCACCATCGGCATAGAGAATTGCTACTAACCGCTTATCGATTCGAAGAGGAGCCATCATCAAGTCGCTTTTTGGATCCAGGGCAGATAAGGCGCCTAATGGCTTTACACCTTGTGACGGTTGGTACCAAACTGCCTGTTGAACCCGCAGAAATTCGTGCAACAACTCGCCCTTGTGTAACTTATCCAGTTCAATTTTTACGGTTTGCCGCCAGAGGTTAGTGCCCTTGCCTGCGACGTAGCGTATATCCAGCGATTTGGATTTATAGTCCAGCATGGAGATAATTACCCGCGCAATCCCCGAGCCCTCGTACAGGGCTGCCACCGAAAGCTGCATGATTTTGGATATGTCTCCGCCTTCAAGCATGATTTTGTGGATTTGGTTGATGTGCTGTTGAAACTCATAGCCGGTACGTTGAGGAGGTAATTCTTCCGCCAGTTCTTCGGCTACTTGGGTGTCCGGCAAAGCTTGTAGCAGAACCTCAACGCCGTAACTCTTGGCGACAACGGCGGCTTCTTCTGCCATTTGCGCAACTTGTGTTTTCGCGGCTGCGGCCGTAATGCCGCAAAGTTTCGCCATATGTTGATAAATACGTTCCATTTCCGGCGAATTAACACCTTTGTGGATGTATTTACTCATTTCATTGCCTAGGTTGACTGCGCTCGCCATGGTCGTAGGGCGAACTGTGTCTTCGCAGGATTCACGTGCTAACTCACCCAAAGACCACTCTTTGATAAGCCCTCGGTTAATCTGGTTGATATCCACACCCAAACATTCCCGCGAGATGGCAGCCTCGTTTTCGGGGTGCTCATTGCGAAGGGTCACGAATCTTTCTGCTGCTTCACGACCAGTTGATAAGAGCGCAAGTTCGCCGATATTGCGTAAAAGTGCAGCGATAAATACCTGTTCTTTGTGTTCCCCGTTCAAGTAAGGAACGAGCGCGCGCGCTTGCACAGCGGCATGAAAGGATTTGGCGAGGCTTTCTATTAACAGGGCTTTGGGTTTTCCACGCAAGAAGCTGTCGATAAGGCTGCTTGCCAGTGTGATGTTTTTGAGGTTGTCGAAACCCAGCTGAACAATGCCGCGCGATACGGTCTTGATGGGGGTGAAGGAGCGGTTGTAATGAATGGAGTTGGCGATTTTTAGCACTTTAGACGTAAGGTTGGCATCGCGCAGTATGATTTTGGTGAGGTCGTCTGCGCGGCATTCATCGTCATCACTGAGCTCACAAATATCCTTCACTACTGAATTCAAGGTGGGCATATCCTGGTCGGACAGGGCTCTCATCCATGCATCTAGGCCGCGCAATTCACTCATTCAAGTTATTCCTTTTAATATTTATTCGTACCATCCAGTTTAGATCAGGTTGGGCGACTTGCTGGTTATTTGCACCTAAATCATCAGGCATAAAAAAACCCGCCGAAGCGGGTTTTGGGAAATCGGGCAATCAATTACTTGATTTTGCCTTCTTTGTAGACCACGTGCTTGCGCACAACTGGATCGTACTTTTTGATTTCCATTTTTTCTGGCATGGTGCGCTTGTTCTTGTCAGTGGTGTAGAAGTGACCAGTACCGGCGCTAGAGTTAAGACGAATTTTATCGCGCATGACGCTGCTCCTAATTAAACTTTTTCGCCGTTTGCACGGATTTCAGCCAATACTGCATCGATACCGCGCTTGTCGATTACGCGCATACCTTTTGCAGAAACGCGCAAGCTAACAAAGCGCTTTTCAGCCTCTACCCAGAAACGGTGAGTGTGAAGGTTTGGCAAAAAACGACGTTTGGTGTGGTTTTTTGCGTGAGATACATTGTGACCGGTAATTGGACGCTTACCAGTAACTTGACATACTCTGGACATTCTATTGCCTCATTCAATAAATCAGCGCACTAAGCCGGCCGTTAAGTTGGCGGCGCTGGGAGCCGTAACACAGACTAACAACCAGCTTAGAGCATTGTTGTAAGCAGCCTATTTTCAAATTCGCGGACTGAAATTTGAGTCAGTCAGGCAAACTTCACAGGGAAATTTGTGCGGGGCGCTTCACTTTGAGACCATGAATAAAAGTGCTCAAAATAACCCTGCCGCAAAGAGCCGCGTTTTATACCAAAACAGCTTTCCAATAGCAATGACTAGCTGATTTTTTAGCCAAAAAAGATGCCGAAATAGACCATCTTTACAATAGGCCGCGCTCGGCGAAGGAAATGACCTCTTTATCGCCCACAACCATGTGGTCGATGACGCGTACATCTACCAGTTGTAAGGCATCTTGCAGGCGGCGAGTTATTCGTTGATCGGCTTGGCTGGGCTCGGCGATTCCCGATGGATGATTGTGGCTGAGTATGACGGCGGCTGCATTCTTGGCGAGTGCCTTTTTAACCACCTCGCGTGGGTAAACTGATGCGCCATCTATGGTTCCAAAAAACATTTCTTCGTAGGCAATGAGGCGGTGTTGATTGTCTAGAAATAAGACGGCGAAGACCTCTTGCGCTTGGTGCCTCAGTTGCGCGCTCAGGTAATTGCGGACTAAGTCGGGGCTGGTAAGCAAGTCGCCCTCTTTCATGCTGGCCGACAAATGCCGCCGCCCCATTTCCAACACCGCCTGCAGCTGCGCGTATTTGGCGCTGCCCAAACCCAATCCCTTACAAAAATCGCTTTGGCTTGCTTCTAGTAAAGGGCGCAAACCGCCGTATTCCTGCAGGAGTTCGCGGGCGAGATCGACGGCAGATTTCCCCACGCAGCCAACGCGCAGGAAGATGGCGAGCAGTTCGGCATCGGATAAGGCTTTGGGGCCAAGCTCGAGGAGTTTTTCGCGGGGGCGTTCGGCGGCGGGCCAATCGGCAATAGACATAGACATTCCTTGTTTAAGTGTGAGCCCAAGGCTATGGGCGTGAGCTGAGAGAATGCGGAATCTAATAGAAATCGTCAAGAGCGAGTCTTTCGCTTCATAGCGAAATGATTATTTTGTATGATATATTGTCTTTTACATATAATAAATTACGGAGCACCCAATGATTGTCTATAAAGTGACTGTCTATAAACGCTGGGCCCTTTGTGTACTCGTATCTTTAGCGGCTATTGTCGGCGCGCAAGCCAATACGACCCTTCCCTCCAAACCTTTAGCATTAGATCAGAAAGGTCGAATAACCTTAAACTTCAATGCTGACTGGCGCTTTAAACTGGGTAAAAGTGACGGCTCTGAAGCCCCCGATTTTAATGATGAATCGTGGGAATCCGTGGGCTTGCCCCATAGTTTTAGTCTTCCTTATTTTCGCGCCCCTGCTTTTTATACGGGTGATGGTTGGTATCGCAAAGCCTTTGTGTTGCCGGAGTTAAAGGCTGATCGTCGTCTTTCACTAGAATTTGAGGGCGCGTTTCAAGATGCTCGCGTCTATGTGAACGGTATTGAACTTGCGCATCACCGTGGCGGATATACGGGTTTTGCTGTCGATATCACCCGTGCCCTACGCCCCGGACGTAACTTGGTGGCTGTGAAGGTAAATAATGAATGGCAAGCCACCTTGGCGCCGCGTGCGGGCGAGCATGTGTTTAGTGGCGGGATCTATCGCGATGTGTGGCTGGTGAGTTCCGATGCCATCCACGTGCCTTGGACCGGTACGCGCGTGACTACACCGGAGTTGTCGGCCAAATCCGGCAAGGTTGCGGTTGAGACGGAAGTCCGCAACGACAGCGCCAGCCGAGCGGAAGTCTTGGTGCAAACCCGTATTCTCGATGCCCAAGGCAGCAAAGTTGTCAGCCTCCCGGACCAGCAAGTGGTGGTGGAACCGGGTGCGGTGGTCATTGCCCAGCAGACTTCTGCGCCCATAGCGCGGCCGGATTTGTGGAGCCCGGAAACGCCGGTGCTTTATAAGGTGGTGACCAGTTTGAAAGTGGACGGTAAGACGCGCGATCAGTACGAAACTGATTTCGGCTTCCGCTGGTTTGAGTGGACGGCTGATCGCGGCTTTTTCCTGAATGGCACACATCGCTATTTCCGCGGCGCCAATGTGCATCAAGATCAGGCGGGTTGGGGTGATGCGGTGACTAACCGCGCGATTGAGCGCGATATTCGAATGATAAAAGACGCCGGCTTCGATTTTATCCGCGGCTCTCACTATCCCCACGACCCGCACTTTGCCCGGATGACGGACAAACTCGGCGTGCTGTTCTTGTCGGAAGCGCCTTTTTGGGGAACCGCATCCTTCAAAAACCCTTGGGGATCTTCGGCTTACCCAACTGCCGCCGCCGATCGCGCCGCTTTTGATGCGAGCGTGAAGCAACAGCTTGCTGAGATGATTCGTATCAACCGCAACAGCCCATCAATTATTGCCTGGGGTATGGATAACGAAGTCTTCTTTACCGCCAAGGAAACCTTGCCGGAAGTGAAACGCCTGTTGAAAGAGCTGGTGGTTTTGTCACACGAACTCGACCCTACCCGCCCAGCCTCCATCAATGGCGCCCAGCGCGGTGAGATCGACAAGCTGGGTGATATTGCGGGCTATAACGGCGATGGCGCGAGCCTGTTCCCGAACCCGGGAATCCCCAATTTTGTGGCGGAATATGGCTCCACCATGACCGACAGGCCGGGTACTTACGAGCCGGGTTGGGATGATTTGGCCAAAACACCCGGTGCTGAACCCGGCAAAGAAGGTTCCTGGCGCTTGCCTTGGCGTTCAGGGGAGGCAATTTGGGCGGGCTTTGATCACGGTTCCATTGCCGGTAAACGCTTTGGCGGTATGGGCATGATTGATTACTTCCGCTTACCTAAACGCCAATACTACTGGTATCGCAATGCCTATGCGCAAGTACCGCCTCCTGCATGGCCAGTAGAGGGAACGCCAGCGGCGCTGCGTATTAAAACCAGTGCCCCCGCCATCAAACAGGCCGACGGCACTGATGATGTGCAAGTCATTGTTAGCGTGGTGGATGCCAAAGGTCAGCGCCTGAGCAACAGTCCGCCGGTGCACTTGACCATTGAGTCCGGCCCCGGCGAATTTCCCACAGGTCGATCTATCGACTTCGCGCCGGATAGCGATATCACCATTCGCGATGGCGAAGCCGCTATCGCCTTGCGCAGCTGGCAAGCGGGAGTAACTCGCTTGCGGGCAACGTCATCCGGCCTGAAGGATGGTTTGGCTGTGGTGCGCACTTTGGATGGCCCGCGCTTTGTAAAAGGGACAACGCCGCTCGCTGCCGATCGACCTTACGTCGCCTTTACTAACCCTGTTCGCGAACGCGAAGGTGACAATACGTTTGGCCTGAATAACCCGACCTTCGCCAGTTCCAGCAAGCCGAGCCATAGTTCGCGTATGGCGAATGATGGAAACATCAATACTTATTGGGCGAGCGATGCCAATGACAAGCAGATGAGCCTTACCTTAGACCTTGAGCGGGTGGTAGAGGTACATAACATTAAGCTGAGCTTCCCGCAGGCAGCGCCCTACGGATTTGTGGCGGAAGTGGAAGACCGTACGGGCAAATGGCGCAAGTTGATAGAGCAGATTGAAGGCCAGGATTCCAGCCAAACACGCGTGCTGGAGACGGAATCTGCCCAAGGGCGACGGGTGCGCATTACGCTTCGCCCTACGGCAGGCGCCGTGACAGGCTTAGCTGAACTTCAAGTTAGTGGTGCTTTAAAAATCGACTAGTTCTCGGGAGTGCATAACCGGCTAACTGCGCCGGTTATGCGTTGGAGGAGAGCCTTTTATTGTCGGGCTGATAGGGGGACTGCATTTACAACGTGGAAGATCGAAAGGTGTTCCACGATACAGCGCAAACAACCGCTTAAATTACGCTGTAGGTGGAGCGGTACTACAAACGAACAACACGGAACAACATCTTAAAAACAACTCTGTCTATTACTGCAGTTGGGGTTCAACCCACTGAACCACATCTTTGCTGAGATCTTGCAAGCATTTACGAGTAGCTGCGCACACGGTCACACCATTGCTGCCTAAATCGAGCACATCGCTGGAAGACGTAAACTCATTGAGCGTCATGATGGCGCAGGTGTGTTTTGCGGTAGTCATGTTTTTGCCTTTCAACACTGCAGCGGTGACCTGTACCTTAGGTAGTTTGGAATCACGCTCGGTGCCGAATTGGCGATCCCCCAACACCAATTGCTCAACGTCGATCAGCAATACAGGCACAACGCCATTGCGGATTTTGTCGGCAGTGGCTACCGGCTCCATCCGAATACCATTGAGTTTTGATTGTTCTACTAGGTTATCGACCAATACCTTATCGAGTTCGCAGGGAAAGCCCGATTGCTTGTATTTGTACCCCGGCACATTAAAGCCAAGGTTCTTATTCACGTAGACGAGTGGCGCTTTTGCGCTGAGTGGTTGATCGTCAGCAGCTATAGCTAGCATTGGTGTGAGGAGAGCCAGAAGAAGTAGTGAGTATTTCATAGCCTGTTACCTGTTTGTTTGATTGTTGATAACAGCACCCAGCGTCGGCATTGCATTCCCAGCAAGAGTGCGTTGGAGTGAATATATTGCAATTGCGGAAAAAAACACTGACCATACAAAAACCTGTTGCTTACCTTTTGCTTACCAAAAAATACCCTTTATAAATCAATAAGATATAAATTTATCGGAAAGCGGTAAAACTTGTCTTTCACAGGTGCGATCTTGCAAAATTGCGGTCAGGTCAGGGTTTGCCCAGCGCCATGCTGGCAATCCCCTAATATAAGAAGAAGTTGACTTTGGAAGACATGAAAAGGTAAGCACTATGAATAGGGCTCCGGTGTTCAAGGCTAAGTGTGGTGCCTGATGGACGCACATAAAGACGCAAGTTTTACACTTGGCGATGTTCAAGTTTCACCCTCGCACAACACCTTGAGTGCAGGTACGCGTGTGCTGAAGATTCAGCCCAAGGTGATGGCCGTGTTGCATTATCTGGCGCGGAATCATGGCCGCGTGATCAGTAATGAAGAACTGATTAAGGAGCTCTGGGCGGGGCGCATAGTTACTCATGGTTCCGTGCAAAAAAGTATTAATGCTTTGCGCAGCGCCTTGGCAGAGTTTTTGGGCGATCAGGAAATCATTGCTCACTATTCCAAGCGTGGTTACCAGCTGAAGTTGGAGCCTTCGTTTGCGGTGACTGATTCGGCGACGGCATCCTCCGATATGCAACCCCCCGAGCTACCGGCATCTTGGCATTGGCCGCGCCCTGCTTTGTGGATTGCTGTGCTGGGCGTTGTGGTGATTATGTCGGGCGTGTTTATTTACAGCGGCGCGCCTCATATAAGAGTGGTTAAGGCTCACAAAACGCTGTTTGTGACCAGCCAAGGCTACACCAACGAAACCGGCCATGAGCGCAACGCAGTACCGCATCCGGATAACGAGCATGTGGCCTATATTCGGGAGAAGTTTAACAGCGACAACCGTGGCGAGACCGACAGCGACATTTTGGTTCGCGACAAAAACGGCAAAGACTGGCGCGTAGCCAGCACCCATGGCTCTTGGTTCAAAATGGCGTGGTCGCCCTCCGGTCAGCACTTGGTTGCCGTGGAGGTTCGCCGCAGCGAAGGCCTGCCTTTTAGCCCCAACTTTTACGAAAAACCAAACTACCTGTACTCCTTCCATATTTTCACGCTGGATTTAGCCAACAATCGCCTGCTGGAAAAACAGCTCCTCAGCCAATGGCAGGGTCGCATTTTCAGTGTGACCTGGTGGGATGACGCTAGCCTGGAGTTCGTCGCCAAACAGGGCCCGAACGCCCGCAACGCCCGCTACCGCTACTCCATTCAAGACCAGCGTTTGAGCATGCTTGATGAGGTAGAAGGCGTCGCCAACCCGGTTGCCAGTACAGTGCTGAACAAAAAAACGGCGTTGGCCAGCCTTAACAAAAATGCGGTGCAGATTGATTTTTTGAACGAGGATCAATCCCGCATTAGCCGTTGGCAACTGAATGTTCCTGCTGCAGATATCAGCTGGATTCCCGACGGTAGCGGGGTGCTCGTCTACGCAGAAGACGAACGCAAACTCTTCACGCTTTACCTGAATGGCGAGCAAACCCAAATTCCTCTGACAGATGTAAAAGACCGGGTGTTCTCTCGCCCTCGTTTCCGCCCCGATGGTGAGGCGATCTTCTACACCGAAGAAAAGCGCAGCTCCAATATTCTGTTGTTGGGGTTGGATGGTAAAAAGACGAAGGTCACCGACAATGCGGACTTCAACTACAGCGCCAGCTTTTCGCCCGATGGTGAGCGCGTGGTCTATGCCTCCGTCCGCAACAACCAGATTCACCTATGGTTGGTGGAGGGCGGTCAGGAGCGGCAGCTAACGGCGCAGCCCATTCCCAAAAAAGTGGGGGTGATTGTGTGGTCTGCGGATGCCGAACACCTTCTGTTTAGCGCTGGCTCTAACCTTTACGATTACAGCTTTAAAACGGCCGAGACCAACCTCCTGTTGAGCGATAACGAACGCATTGAGCCCATCGCCTATCACCCGGAACAGCATCGCGCGCTGGTGCTCAAAAGCAATGGCGAAGTACGCAATCTCTGGCGAATCAACACTCAAAACCAGCAGCAAAAGCAGCTGACTTTCGGCACCGTGGGCTCCGCTATTGAGTACGCTGGCGATATTTACTTTCAATATGTCGGCGAGACCAGCCTTTGGGTGCTTCGCCACAAGGACGATAGCTTGGAACAACTCGCGACCGGAATTGGCGACAACACCAAACTACTCAAGGTGGATGACAAGGGTGTTTATCTCATTCGAGGCGGCATGTGCCGCGAGTCAGATCTCTACTACTTCGACTTTGCCAAAGCAGAGCTAGCTACTGCTCTTAAGCGGGAGAGTAATATTGTGTTCACCACGTCCTTTAACCCGGCCAAAGGCCTGTTGCAAACCGATTGCTATCTGGCGGAGTCCAACATAGTCCTGCTGAAATAGTCGGCTTTATCACCATATTCGCGCTATCGAGGGTTAGTAGTCAGTTACATTGCGCTACAATGGCTAATTGACTGACTAACTTAAGACCTGCCTATGAGTTCGCTCGCCAATAAACGTATTTTGCTGGGTGTGACCGGCGGCATTGCTGCCTACAAAAGCGCTGATCTCGTGCGTCGTTTGCAAGATGCCGGTGCTGAGGTGCGCGTGGTGATGACCGCGGCCGCTCAGGAATTTATCACCACGCTCACCATGCAGGCGCTCTCGGGCAATCCCGTACACACCACCTTGCTCGACCCGGAAGCCGAAGCGGGTATGGGGCATATCCAGTTAGCGCGTTGGGCAGATTTAGTTTTGGTCGCACCCGCAAGCGCAGATTTTATGGCTCGCCTGGTTCAAGGTCAGGGCGATGATTTGCTGACAACGCTATGCCTCGCCACGGCAGCTCCCATAGCTTTAGCGCCCGCCATGAACCAAGGTATGTGGCGCAACGCGAGTACTCAGGCGAATGTCGCCACCTTAATTGAGCGTAAGGTTCACCTCTTTGGTCCCGCTGCCGGCGAACAAGCCTGTGGTGATGTGGGCCCCGGCCGTATGCTGGAACCCCTCGCGTTGGTAGACGCCGCCGCCGGTTTGTTTGCGACAGGCGTGCTTGCTGGCAAAAAAGTGGTTATTACCGCCGGTCCAACGCGCGAGGCAATTGACCCTGTGCGTTACATCAGCAATCACAGTTCTGGCAAAATGGGTTACGCCTTGGCGCAGGCCGCGGCTGAAGCGGGCGCAAAAACCGTGCTAATTTCTGGCCCAACGCAATTAGCTGCGCCGGAGCGTGTGGAATTTATTGCGGTTACCACTGCCCAAGAGATGCTTGAGGCAAGTCTGGCGCAGGCTAATGGTTGCGATGTATTTATCGCCGCCGCCGCCGTAGCGGATTACCGTGCCGCCCGAGTAGCCGAGCAAAAAATTAAAAAGTCGGGCGAAGAAACTATCACGCTGGAGTTGGTTAAAAATCCTGACATTGTGGCCTCCGTTGCGGCCTTGGAGCACAAACCCTTTACAGTGGGTTTTGCAGCAGAGAGCGAAAATCTTATCGCCTACGCACAGCAAAAATTAGCGCGAAAAAATTTGGATTTGGTGATTGCCAATAATATAAGCGTCGCCGGTATAGGATTTAACTCGGATGACAATGCAGTCACATTGGTAGATAAAACCCATCACCAGGAAATTAGCCAACGCAGTAAGCAGCAACTCGCGCGCGAGTTGATGTCGGTGTTTGCGAAGAAGTTGGACGAACGAATTTAACAATAATCGCTTTGTTTAAGATTGAATCAATACCACTCACATAATCACCTAGGGGACAATGTGGACGATCTCGATAACAAAATAAATAAGCCGGGTCTTGCAGTCATTCCGCAAATTGTTGCGCCCTCGTCCAGTGCTGCTTCCCGCGCTGCAACGCGAGCGCAAGAGCAGGCCAAGCGAAAAGCCCAAGCTCAGCAACGTTTGTTGTTTATCATGCTAGGTGTGGCCTTGGTGCTGAATTTGGTTTTGGGTTATTTTCTCCGTG
Organism: Cellvibrio sp.; assembly: GCF_046347455.1. GTDB lineage: Bacteria > Pseudomonadota > Gammaproteobacteria > Pseudomonadales > Cellvibrionaceae > Cellvibrio. The sequence continues at coordinate 46,467 of NZ_JAXMGC010000004.1, read as the reverse complement.
GCATTATGGTTGAAGATGTGTCGCGCGAAAACGAACAAAAAGCCATTCAACAGGAGTTGGATTCTGGTGTTCGCGTTGCAAGTAAATATTTAAAAGAAAATCAGGATGCCTTAAATCAAATCGCGCAACATCCAGAACTTATTCAGGCGTTAAACGAAAAAAATAAAGATACCTTGGCAGCGTTAACCAAATCCCTGTCGGCGTCCATAGCAAACCTTGCTGATTTAAAAATTTTTGTTGCGGGTGAAGCGGATGTTGACCCAACTAGCGCGGTGCCGATTCGTTATGCAGAACTTGATTTGTTACGCCGTGCGGAGCGCGGTGAACAAGCCTTTGCGGAAGCGGCGCGGATTAATGAGAAATGGCTAATTCATTTTGTGGCACCAGTAACAGCAGGCAAAGACCTTCCCTTGATTGGTAGCATGATGATGACGCTAGATGCGGAGCAATTGAAAAAAAGTCTACAAGCAACTCAAGGCGGCCATGGCGAAAAAGTTTTGCAACAAAAATTTGCGAAATCACCGGCGATCACTCTATTTAAATTTGGTAGTGGCAACGCGCTTCCAAGCCAAACCTTAGCTGTTCCCGCCAGTAATTGGGAAATAAAATTTACCGCATCAGATGTTTTGGTCGCTAGTGCAGAAGAATCGCCCACACTTTGGTTGTTAGTCGTTGGGTGTAGCACAGCCTTAAGTTTATTTCTTGCGTTGGTATTAAGTCGCTTCCTCGCAAAAGCGGAGCAAGAAGCAGAACAACAAGTAGCACCTACGCTTGCGGATATGAATAAGGCAACCATAGCGCCAATTTCAGAGAACTCTACTAATCCTCTTTTCCAAAAACAAGATATTCTCGATATAAAAGTTATCGATGAAGATGAAGATATTTTAGGTTTAAACGACACGCGCAATAAAAAACAATCCAGCGAATCCGGGGCGCACACCGGCTTGGATGAATCGGGTGTGCCCGCACATATTTTCCGTTCATACGATATTCGCGGCGTAGTTGGAAAAGACTTGGATATAATCCTCGCGGATAAAATTGGCCAAGCCGTGGGAAGTGAAGCCCTTGATAAGGGCGAGACAGCGTTAATAGTTGCGCGCGACGGTAGAATTCACAGTCAGGATTTAACCAACGCGCTGATCAAAGGTATTTTGCGTTCTGGTTGTAATGTGGTGAATATTGGCGTAGTGCCAACACCGCTCATGTATTTTGCAACCTATCATTTCCAGGACGTTCGCAGTGGTGTCATGGTCACTGCTAGCCACAATCCCGCGGAATACAACGGTTTCAAAATCGTTATCAACAATAATGCGTTAGCGGACGAGGCCATTACCGAATTGCGTACGCGAATTTTGCGTCAGCAATTGCATCAAGGTCTTGGAGAGGAGAGTTTTCGCGAAATTATTCCACACTACATCGAGCGCATTTTTTCCGACGTTGCTCTCGCGAGCGACGTGTCCTTAGTGATAGATGCAGGTAACGCCGTAACGGGTGTAGTTGCACCCCAACTGTTCGAAGAATTGGGCTGTCAGGTTACACCGCTTTATTGTGATCTCGACGGTGAATTCCCGCACCACGACCCAGACCCAACGCAAGAAAGCAACCTGATTGCATTGATTGAAAAAGTAAAAGAAATCAATGCCGATCTGGGCGTTGCATTTGATGGTGATGGTGATCGCTTGGTTGTGGTTAGCGCAAAAGGTGACATCATTTGGCCGGATCGTTTGTTGATGCTTTTCGCTAAAGATATTTTGGCCCGCAACCCCGGTGCAGATGTATTGTTCGATGTAAAATGCTCGCGTCAATTGAATCAGGTTATTAGTGGTTATGGTGGTCGCCCCATTATGTGGAAAACGGGGCACTCACCGATGAAAGCAAAAATGGTTGAGACAGGCGCGTTAATTGGCGGCGAGTATTCCGGCCATATTTTTATCAAGGACCGCTGGTACGGATTTGATGATGGCCTTTATGCTATGGCGCGTTTGTTGGAAATTATTACGCTACGCGACCAATCCATCGACGATATATTTTCCGCATTTCCACAGTTGTTAACGACACCCGAAATTAAAGTGCCTGTATCAGATAACCTTAAGTTTGAATTAATCAAAAAGTTGGTGGAAACAGGCGACTTCCAACAGGGCAATGTCACCACTATAGATGGCGTTCGGGTAGATTACAGCAAGGGCTGGGGCTTGGTGCGCGCGTCCAATACATCGCCAGCCTTAACCTTGCGCTTTGAAGCAGAAAACCAGGAAGCTTTAAACATTATTAAGCAAATATTTAAACGTGAATTGCTGAAAATTGATGCGAACCTCGCGTTGAAGTTTTAATTTTTTACTGAGCACAGGAATTATTTATGTCACTCAATCGTGATTCGGCAATGAATATTGCCAACGTATTAACAGAAGCGCTTCCCTACATTCAGCGTTTCACCGGAAAAACAATCGTTGTGAAATTTGGCGGCAACGCAATGGAAGGCGAGGCTCTCCAAAATAGCTTTGCGCGCGACATAGTATTAATGAAACTCGTAGGCATGAACCCCGTTGTTGTACACGGCGGCGGCCCGCAAATCGGTAGTTTGTTGGAAAAATTAAATATCAAATCCGAATTTGTTAACGGTATGCGCGTGACCGATAGTGCAACTATGGATGTGGTTGAAATGGTTCTCGGCGGAACCGTAAACAAACAAATCGTAAGTTTAATTAATCGCAACGGTGGTCAAGCTATTGGATTGACCGGTAAAGACGGGCAATTAATTCGCGCCAAAAAATTAACGGTGACACATAAAACTCCGGAAATGACCGCACCGGAAATTCTCGATATAGGCCACGTGGGTGAAGTGTCAGGCGTAAATACGGCTGTGATCGACATGTTAATAAACAGCGATTTTATTCCAGTGATTGCGCCTATCGGTGTGGGTGAAGACGGTTCTTCTTACAACATTAACGCCGATTTGGTTGCAGGAAAAATCGCTGAATATTTGAATGCGGAAAAATTAATGTTGTTAACCAACGTTGCGGGTTTGCAAGACAAGCAAGGCAAGGTGCTCACAGGTTTGAGTACTCAACAAGTCGATGCATTGATTGAAGACGGCACTATTTACGGTGGTATGTTGCCGAAAATTGCCTGTGCGTTAGATGCAGTGAAGGGCGGCTGTACCAGCGCACACATTATTGATGGACGTGTAGATCACGCTGTGTTGTTGGAAATTTTCACTGATGCTGGTGTGGGTACATTGATCACCAATAAACCCAAAAGTTAAGCTCAATCTTAGCAGGCGCATGTATAGCGCCTGCTAAATCTTTACCACGGAAGTCAGGTGTAATATGAGTAAGCTTGCAACACCCCTGTCGCGCCGCGAGCAAATTTTAACGGCGCTTGCAAAAATGCTTGAGGCCAGCCCTGGCGAACGTATTACCACGGCGATTCTGGCAAAAGCGGTTGGCGTATCTGAAGCCGCACTCTATCGGCATTTCCCCAGCAAAACAAAAATGTTCGAAGGTTTGATCGAGTATATCGAAGACACTGTTTTTTCCAAAATTACATTAATTTTGGCGGAGGAAAAATCTCCTACAAAACGCTGCGAAATGATTGTTAAATCCATCCTGCTTTTTGTGGAGCGCAATCCAGGTTTGTCGCGGTTATTGGTTGGCGATGCCTTGACTGGCGAAACAGAACGCTTACGTCAACGCATTGTCCAGTTTTTTGAGCGTATTGAAACGCAATTAAAACAAATTTTGCGCGATGCTGAATCGCGGCATCAAATAGATGCCAGTTTACCAGCAGCTGCCTTCGCCCATTTACTGGTCGCCTATATCGATGGAGTATTAGTTCGGTTTGTGCGAAGTGAATTCCAAATGGCGCCTACCGAACTTTGGATAGAGCAATGGTGCGCTTTGACTTCTCTATTGGTGAAACCGGAATTGGCAGATGCCTGAAATAAATAAACCGGCTAGGCCGGTTTATTTAGGTTGATTACTAATTTCAATAAAGCGCGCCTTTTCTTTTTCATATTTTTCAGCAGCACCATCATATTCGCTTTGGCGTTGTTTGATTTGATTATTTAAATCTTTTTCTTCGCTTCGCAGTGTTGCAATATTTTTCAAAATATCTTCTGTAACTGTCTTTCCATTGCGCTCAATCGTGGCGGCGTGTTCTTCTTGCGCTTTTAATTGTTTTTTTACGCTCACCAAGTTCGCTTGCAAAATATTAATGGTGTTTGTGAGATCCTGAAGGCCGCGCGTCTTGGCAGATTCTATTTCCTTAACCGAGCTATAGGTTCTGCGCAGTTCCAGATCAATGCGCGCTTGTTCTTTCGCTGCTCTGCGTTCGTTAGCGATACGCTCCGCGTCTGCTTCTGGCGGAGCGGGTGGAACAACCTTCAATACCTCACCGCTAATGGTCAACATCTCATAACCATTGCGCACGTACTGAGGTGGGATAGTTTGCGAAACCACCTTGCGACCATCGCTCAAGGTATAGCGGAAAAACACTTTTTTATCTTGTGCAAAGCTATTCACACTCGCCAATACAACACAGCTGCCGAGTAAAAGTGAGTGAAGCAAAAGGTTTCGTTGTTTCATAGCTACCGACTAACCACTAAAAATTCAGGGTTTGGATATTGGGTACAAAGTTCGTCCGCTAATCTTAGCTTAGTTTACACCGTAGGTTTCGCGATAAGCTTTAATCTTATTTACCATATCCTGCTGATTTGACTGACTTTCAAGATAATGGATTATATGGTTTAAATTAATAATGCTGACCACAGGAATGCCAAAAGATTGTTCAACTTCCTGAATGGCAGATAATTCACCTTGTCCGCGCTCTTGGCGGTTAAGGCCGATAAGAACGGCAGCAGGTTGCGCACCAGCGGCTTGAATGATGGACATCACTTCACGCACTGCAGTTCCCGCAGTGATGACGTCATCAACAATCAGAACTTTGCCCTTTAATGGGGCGCCAACCAAGGTGCCACCTTCGCCGTGATCTTTTGCTTCTTTACGGTTGTAGCAATAAGGTAGATCTTGGCTATGATGATCGGATAACGCAATGGCGGTCGTTGCTGCCAATGGAATGCCTTTATAGGCTGGCCCGAAAACAATATCAAAATCTACGTTGGCGTCTTTGATCGCAGCCGCGTAGTAACGGCCTAGCTCTGCAAGCGCACTGCCGGTTTGGAACCGACCTGCATTAAAAAAGTAGGGGCTGGTGCGGCCGGACTTGAGGGTGAATTCACCAAAGCACAGGGCTTGGTGTTTAATCGCCAGCTGGATGAAGTCGTGCTGGTATTTTTGCATGCAAATTTCCTATTTATGAACTAAGTTTAAAAGCAATAAGGTCGGGCAGACTCAAGAATAAGATTTTAGGGGCTTTACTCAATTGTCATTGGTTATCCAGTTGTTTTCCTACGTACAATTCCCCACAAGCTTTCAAAAATTGTATCAATCCGAAACATAGGTAACACATTGTGACAAACCTTGGGTATCATACACAGTCCGTAATCAAGGGGCTAACATGAGAGTTATAAGTCTTAGCGTCGACGGGATTGTTCAGTCGGCGCAGCGCGGTCTTTATGACTGGCTGGCAAATCAGGATGCAGATCTAATCTGCCTGCAAGACCTTCGCGTTCGTGAGCGCGATATGGAAAAGCCTGAGTATCAACTTGACGGCTACTTTGCCTATTTCTTCGACTCTGGAACCAAAAATTACAACGGCGTTGCCATTTATACCCGCTACCAACCCAAAGCACTTATTTACGGATTGGGCTTTGCTTCTGGTGTGGATATGGAAGGCCGTTACTTGCAAGTGGACTACGAACAACTGAGCGTTGGTTCATTGCTCGCACCCAGCGCCACCTCTGAAGTTGAATCCCAAGAAGTTAAAATCAAATTCTTTGATGATTTCCAGGCGCACCTCGACAAAATTACCCGCAAGCGTCGCGAATATATTTTCTGCGGCAACTGGGCCATGGCTCATACCCCGCGCGACGTAAGCAACTCAACCGAAAACCAACACAACTCCGGTTTTTTGCCCCATGAGCGCCAATGGCTCAGCCAGCTCTATAACCAATTAGGTTACGTAGATGCTTTCCGTCGAGTTAATAAAGACGCTGACGAATACAGTTGGTGGCCATCCGGTGTTAAAGGAGAAGGCGATGGTTGGCGAACTGACTTCCAAGTCGTTTCCAACAGCATTGGCCCGAAAGTGGAATACGCTGCAATTTATAAAACTCAGCAGTTCTCAAGTCATATGCCGGTCATTATTGATTACGATATTGAACTTGCACCTTAAGTAAGATGTTTTCAGAAAAACTCGCTCCCTAACCCGAGCGAGTTTTTTATTTTGGGGCTCTGAATAAAAAAATGACTCTATCCCTATTATTCCGTCATATTCATCTTCCAAGTTTTACAGGAATCTCAAAGAATAAATTGCGGTAACAACCTTTTTCCACCGCACACAAGGACAACCTATGAACATTGGCGAAAAAATTAAACAACTCCGCACAGAGAAAAATCTCACTCAACCACAATTGGCAGAGGCCATTGGTATTGAGCAATCCTATTTGTCTAAATTGGAAAATGATAAATCCATTCCGTCTGCGGATATCTTTCAGGCAATCCTTAAAGCCTTGTGTGTTGATGTAGGAAATTTTTTGGAAGGGATAGACGAAAAAATCATTTATCGCCAATTAAGACAGATTCCCGATGTCGCTAATTATTTGAACGCGGGCGTTGCGTACAAAATCTACAACATCAAAAAATGGTTGTTTGGCTCAGCGGCGGCCTGTGTGATTGGGCTGACATTGATTGTGGCGGGTTATAAATCGTTAATTTTCGGTGCGGTGCAATATGAGTACATTTCCGGTGGTGTTATAAAGCCTAATGAGCCAATGGATCTTTTTGAGCATCGGAATCGTTATTTTTATTCTAATGGCTGCCCAATACCTGTAGATGGAAAATTTGATCCACAAGCGTGTGTAGATCCGTCCAAAAATATTAATGTTCGTGAAAAAATTGAAACGTTGTTACTTGCAGATTATCAAGGTGCAGCCATTTACAAAAATGTTGAAGGCGGACAGCGTGTCTATTTTTATAGTAGTTTAAGGGATGGACGAGGAACACCTAATCACTATTTGATGCTGGTAGGCGCAATGCTGTTCTTCAGTGGTATGTTTGGCTTTTTTGTTGAATTTCGTCTACGCAAAATTTAATCAATCAATTAAAGGATCATATGATGAAAAGAGTTTCATTTTTAATTACCTTAGCGCTATTGAGCCAATTTACGCTGGCGCAAGACAAGGGGACGCCAAAATCGCAAAAAGTAGAAGGCTGCATTTATGGTGACGTTGTTTATGCGGTCGGTGAAAAACACCGAGTTCAACAATCAGTAACTGATCCGGTCACCCGGGAAATTAAAATGGTTGATGTGGAGCCTGCGATTGTGCAGGAATGTATGGAAAATACAGATGCGGATAAAACGAAGTCACCCAGGTTTTATTGGCGGACATTGCCAGCTAAACAATAAATAAGGTTCAAAAAAAATCCCGCAACTTGAAATTGCGGGATTTTTTGAGCCTTAATTCTTCGCCAAAGCTTCCTGCTGCAAACGATGCAATTCACCAATCCCCTGCTTAGCCAATTTCAACATGGCTGCAAATTCTTCCTCAGTGAAAGGCTCAGCTTCTGCGGTGCCTTGAATTTCAATAATGCCGCCATCATCGCCCATCACCACATTCATGTCGGTGTCAGCGGCGGAATCTTCCGGGTAATCTAAATCCAATACGGGCACACCTTGATAAATGCCCACAGAAACGGAGGCAATCGCGCGTTTAAGTGGTTCACCGGTAACTTTACCGGAAGCCTTCAAAAACGCGACTGCATCGGCCAATGCGACCCAAGCGCCAGTAATAGAGGCTGTACGAGTACCACCGTCAGCTTGGATAACATCACAGTCGATATTGATGGTATTTTCGCCCAACAAACTCAAATCCACTGCTGCACGCAGCGAGCGGCCAATCAAGCGTTGGATTTCCACGGTACGGCCTTGTTGCTTACCACGCGCCGCTTCACGATCCATACGGGTGCCGGTTGAACGCGGCAACATTCCGTATTCGGCGGTTAACCAGCCTTGCCCTTGTCCACGCAAAAAGCCCGGAACATTGTTCACCACGCTGGCGGTGCAAATCACTTTGGTATCGCCAAACTCGACCAATACCGATCCTTCAGCATGCTTGGTGTAGCGACGGGTGATGCGAATATCGCGGAGTTGGTTGGGGTTACGGCCGCTGGGACGTTGCATGCTCTAATTCCTTACTTCTGAGTGTGATTCGGGGAAGGTATGCTACCATCCCGCCTAAACCTAATGTGGCTAAAACGCGCCGAACTTTACCAGTTATGCCGATCCTAAGCCACCAAGCTACTGAAATTTAAGGAATATTTATATGCCGCGCAGTATGACCGGGTTCGCCCGCCGCGAAGCAAAGCTCCCTTGGGGAACGGCCGTTTGGGAAATTCGTAGCGTTAACCACCGCTACCTCGAACCCAGCTTTCGCCTGCCAGAAGATTTCCGCGAAATTGAACCCCAACTGCGCGATGCCATGCGTAAATCCCTCCAGCGCGGCAAAGTTGAAGCCAGCCTAAGCATCCATTGGGAGCAAGAAGGCGAAGCCGATCTGGGCATCAACACGCAACGCGTAGTCCAACTCACCAAAGCCGCGCAGCAGATCAACATACTGCTCGGTGCCGCCGCCGCACCTATTAGCGCGCTGGATATCCTCAAATACCCCGGCGTGCTGCAGAAGCAAGAACTCGATCGCGAAGCCATGCAAGCCGAAGTATTAACCCTATTTCAATCCGCCCTTGAAGGACTTATTGAACACCGCACCCGCGAAGGTAATGAGCTTGAGCAATTAATTCTGCAAAGGTTGGATTCCGTATCAGCCCAAGTTGTAAAAGTGCGCGCACGCATGCCTGAAATCCTTGCCGCCCAGCGCGAAAAACTCCAAACCAAACTCGCCGCCTTACAAATCGAACTCGACCCCGAACGCTTGGAACAAGAAATCGTATTGCTCGCTCAAAAAGCTGACGTAGATGAAGAGTTGGATCGTTTAGACACGCACGTTATCGAAGTAAAGCGCAGCCTAAAACAAACCGATTCTCTAGGTCGCCGTTTGGATTTCCTTATGCAGGAATTAAATCGCGAAGCGAACACCCTATCTTCCAAAAGCGTTGTGAGCGACACCACGCAAGCGGCGGTTGAGTTGAAAGTGCTGATCGAACAAATGCGTGAGCAGGTGCAGAACATTGAATAAACTCCCCGCAAAACCCTTCTACACCGCCGATTGTGCTATTGAAGATATAGGCGTAGATCCGCTCCCGAAAGGTAAGGTTGAATCTTGGGCTTTGGGGCGGGCTATTTTGGTGTCGGGGGAAGTGGAGTTGCATTTTAATTGGGTGGCGCAGGGCGGTGATTCTGCGCAAACGGCCTATGTATTTGAGGTTCGGTTAGATGAAGATGAACCCGATTTTGTGCTGGAAGGATTGGGTGAACTTTCAAACAAAGAATGCGAAGATCTGATCCAACAGATTCTGGTCGCCACCCCTTGGCAGGCAGAGGTTCTGGAATGTTTGCCCAAAAACGCGCAAGAACTGGCGGCGCTTCAGTAGCCCGCCGTCGACTGTCTTAAGCCGTTAAATTGATCTGCTGAATAACCCCCACGCTGCCCTGTTCCGTTAGATAAATGCCTGAACTTGCGACTTCGCCCAAGGAGTTGTTGGCGTTGTCCTTGAGTTGGAAGGGCGATGTCACATGGCCTAAAAAGATAGCGCCTATGTTTTTATCACCGAGGGCGACCAGCTGTTGTGAGCCGTCTTCGTTAAAACTCCAGATACGCAGCCTTTTATAGATTGCGTCGCCTTCGTCGATAAAATGGTTGCCATCATCGTCAAATATGGCGAGTTCTTCAAAGCCGTGACCCGTGGCTGGGCCAAAGAGTTCGCTGCCGTTATTGATGACACCGTCGCCGTTGCGATCCAGCGCTAAAAAGCCGCTGCCCTGGCTCAAGGTCGCAATTTGTTCTTCGGTTCCGTTGTTGTCCAAGTCGAATTTGAATCGGGTTTGGCTTAGCTGTGCGCCCTTGCCGTCAAAGTTAATCACCAGCGGGTCAATTTTTTTGGCGTCGCCCGCGCGAATGGTGAGGTTAGATTCCTCTACGTAATTGCGGCTCATTGTCAGTGCCGCTGAGAAATTGATTTCGCGGCCGTCTTCGGTGCGTATCACGCCTTCCGCGTTGAACTCCAGTTTCTCCTGTTCCTGATAGCGTTCGTGGTGTTGGTAGATCAGGCCGTAGCCTTCTGATGTGTCGCGCGGGGCGTCCGGACTCTTATCTGGGCTCTGCGCTAACGCTGATTCATCCAACTTTAAGTTGGCATCTTGCAGTTCCAGCGGGTCGGCGATGGTCATTTTGCGACCAGTAATCGCTTCGTAGAGTTTTTGCAAAATCACAAGATTAACGCGCGCGCGCGAATCTAGTGGGCTATTGATATCCAGCTTTGGCTTGCTGCGCTCCAATTCCAGCAAAGACATGCCGCGCTGTGAAATAACCACTTGCTCGCCCCAACGGGAGCCTTTTTCCTCCGTCTTGGTTTCCTTAGCTTTATCAGTCAGCCAGAAATCGAGCTTTTCGCTAACTTGGTGCTCCTCCCGATAATCGTGGCGGGCGCTCATGGCGATCTGGGCGTTGGCAATAATCATGTGTTCCCTCTTTCTGGTTTTCTGGATATTGTTTTGGATAAGAGGGTTAACGGCTGGCTTGGATAAAGTTTGAGCGTCTTTTGCCGCTTTTACAGATTCTTTGCTTCTAAAAATACCGATATACCCGCCATTTTGCGCGAGGTGATATTTGTAATCTCATGAGTTGCTCGCCTTGAAGTTTCGTTTGCGCGCCTCATTGAGTCTTCAGGGCAACGCTATCGTTGCAAAAATCGTCTTTTGGAATTCCAAGGTGGTAGCTTTATGTCTGTTTTATTTGAACCCGTAAAAATCGGCGATTTGGAATTGGCCAATCGTGTCGTCATGGCGCCCCTCACCCGCGCACGCGGTACCGGTACCGACAACCGCGTCCCCAATAGTTTGATGGCAACTTATTACTCCCAACGCGCCGATGCGGGCCTCATCATCTCAGAAGCGACCGCTGTTACGCCCATGGGCGTGGGTTATGCGCGCACGCCGGGAATTTGGTCTGATGAGCAGGTGGAAGGTTGGAAGAAAATCACCAGCGCAGTACACGAAAAAGGCGGGAAAATTATCCTGCAGCTGTGGCATGTGGGCCGTATTTCTGACCCTATGTTTTTGAACGGCGAGCTGCCCGTTGCGCCAAGTGCTATAGCTGCGCAAGGTCACGTCAGTTTGGTACGCCCAGAGAAAGCCTATGTCACGCCACGTGCCTTGGAGACGAGCGAAATTCCGGGCATCGTCGAGGCCTTCCGAAAAGGTGCGGAAAATGCCAAAGCCGCCGGTTTTGATGGTGTGGAGATCCACGGTGCAAACGGTTATCTCATCGACCAATTCCTGCAAGACAGCACCAACAAACGTACCGATCAATACGGTGGCAGTATCGAAAACCGCGCGCGTTTCGCGCTGGAAATTGCCGACGCGGTGATCTCGGTTTGGGGCGCAAGCCGTGTTGGCTTCCATATCGCTCCGCGCGGTGATGGGCATACCATGGGCGATTCAAATCCGGTCGCACTATTCACCTATTTGGCGAAAGAACTGAGCAAGCGCAAGATCGCGTTTATTTGCGCGCGCGAATACCAGGCCGATGATTCTATTGGCGACAAAATCAAGGAAGCTTTTGGCGGTGCTTATATCGCTAACGAAAAGTTCACCCAGGAATCTGCCGAGGCTTTGATTAAGAAAGGTGGCGCGACAGCGGTAGCCTTCGGCTCTCGCTACATTGCCAACCCCGATTTGCTGACTCGTTTCAAGCAACATCTTCCATTAGCGGATGTGAATTGGGAAACGGTTTATGGTGCAACAGCGGTTGGTTATACCGACTACCCCGCTGCGAGCTAGTCCAAATAAAAACCCGGCTAAGGCCGGGTTTTTTTATGCGCCGCCGATGCTTAATCAGCTTTCCAGTTCGCCTTTTTCATCCACGATTTGAACGAGTGTTGCAATGCCGTTATGGCGCAGCTTATCCATGAGTTTTGCGAGCTTTTCCACTTGGGCGGCGTCCAGCTGTTCACCGTGAATAAAGGTAAGGCGCTGTTTGCGCACCAGCTCGCGCACGTAGTCCGGGCGGACGCGCAGGCGTTCGGCGGTTTGGGTAATGGATAAAAGTTGTTGCAGCATGATTGGTATCTGGCGGGTATGTGGTAGCTACTATGCCACAAACTTTTCCCCTGCAAAGCCTTAAATTGTTCGCGCTTGGGAAGTCGTCCATCAAAACCAAAGCTGTAAAACTAAAGCTGTGCCATAATTTGGACTTCAACTTTTCAAGCGCAGGTTTCTCACATGGCTCACTTGGGTACGCTCTATACCGTTTCCGCTCCCTCCGGCGCGGGCAAAACCAGTTTGGTATCGGCCTTGGTGCAGTCCAACCCAGAAGTCTGCGTTTCTGTCTCCCACACCACTCGCCCCATGCGCCCCGGTGAAGTTAACGGTGTGAACTACCACTTTGTCGATCACGCGACTTTTGAGGCGATGATTGAATCCTCTGCCTTTCTTGAACATGCCCGCGTATTCAACAATCTTTACGGCACATCCCAAAAATGGGTTGAAGAAACCCTACAGCAAGGGATTGATGTGATTCTGGAGATTGATTGGCAAGGCGCCAAGCAGGTGCGCAACCTTATGCCGAACACGGTTAGCCTGTTTATCCTCCCGCCTTCGCTCGCCTGTTTGCGCCAACGCCTGACCGGCCGCGGAACTGATGCCGAGGAAGTGATTGACGCACGCATGGCCGAGGCCATTAGCGAGATGTCCCACTACGTGGAAGCGGACTATCTGATCATTAACGATGATTTCACAACAGCCTTGGCGCAATTCCAGGCGCTGATTACCAGCCAGCATTTGCGCTTGGCGCGCCAAGTGGAAAAGCACATGGCCTTGATCAACGAGTTGTTGGACTAAGAACCCGCGCAGCGGTTATTTTCTAGGCAGTGCTTGGCAGTTTTGCCCGATCTAGCGCATAATGCGCCCACTTTTTTAAGGCGGCAGCCGCCGCGTTTTTACTGAGTACAAAGTTATGGCACGTATTACCGTTGAAGATTGTTTAGCTCATGTGGACAACCGTTTTGAGCTGGTTATGGTTAGCAGCCGCCGCGCGCGTCAGTTGGCGATTGGCGGTAAAGAGCCACACGTAGCGCCAGAGAACGATAAACCAACCGTTATCGCCCTGCGCGAAATCGAAGAAGGCTTTATTGATTCCAGCATCCTCTTGGAAAAAGAGACTCTGCCACAACCAAAACCAGAGCGCGTATACGACAACGAGATCTAATCCTCGTCGATACACCTGAAAACCCGCTAAATCAGTGATTCAGCGGGTTTTTTGTTGCCCGAAATTCACCTTTTATTCAGTGTTTGGCGTTACACTCTGGGTAATTTAGTATTTCCTGTTAGATTTATTTCGTTCGGAGCACGGCATTGCAAACCATTGAAGCCTTAAGCCACCGGCTTTCGTCTTATCTGGAAGCGCCCCAAATTAACTTGGTGAAGCGTGCCTATTACTATGCCGAACAAGCTCACGACGGCCAAAAGCGCCGCAGCGGCGAAGCCTATATCACCCATCCTCTCGCGGTTGCCGACATTCTCGCCACCATGCACATGGATCACCAAAGCCTTATGGCCGCCATGCTGCACGATGTGATTGAAGACACAGGCATCAGCAAAAAAGCCATAGCCGCCCAGTTTGGTGATTCGGTGGCAGACTTGGTGGATGGCGTCAGTAAACTCACCCAAATTGAATTTGAATCCCACGCCGAGAAGCAGGCCGAGAACTTCCAAAAAATGGCTTTGGCCATGGCGAATGATCTGCGTGTCATTTTGGTAAAACTTGCCGACCGCTTGCATAACATGCGCACCTTGGGCGCTATGCCGCCCGAGAAAAAACGCCGCATTGCCAAAGAAACTTTGGAAATCTACGCACCCATCGCGCATCGCTTAGGCATGAATGATTTGCGCTTGGAGTTGGAAGATCGCGGTTTTTACACCATGCATCCCTTGCGTGCCACACGCCTGCAAGCAGCGCTCAAAAGCGCGCGCGGTAATCGCAAAGAATTGGTTGAGCAAATTCAAACAGCGTTAGAAAAACGTTTGGCGAGTGAGAATTTAACGGCGCTGGTGATTGGCCGTGAAAAACATCTTTTCAGTATTTATGAAAAGATGCGCACCAAGAAAAAATTCTTCAAAGAAATTATGGATGTTTATGCCTTCCGCATTATCGTGGATAGCGTAGACACTTGTTATCGCGCGCTCGGTGTCGTGCACAATTTGTATAAACCGGTTGCGGGCGAATTTAAAGATTACATCGCCATTCCCAAAGCCAACGGATACCAATCATTGCACACTGTTTTAGTGGGCATGCACGGCGTACCGATTGAAGTGCAAATTCGCACCAAAGAAATGGATGAAATGGCGAATAGCGGCATTGCTGCGCATTTCCTTTATAAATCCAACAGCAGCGATACGGTAAACATCAGCCACAACCGCGCTCGTCAATGGGTACAAGGTTTGTTGGAGATGCAACAGCGCGCTGGCGATTCGCTCGAATTTATTGAAAACGTAAAAATCGATTTGTTCCCGGACGAAGTTTACGTATTCACGCCCAAAGGAAAAATTGTTGAATTACCCACAGGTGCTACGGCGGTAGATTTTGCTTACGCCGTGCATACCGATGTTGGCAATGCCTGCGTTGCTTGCCGCATTAATGGCCGCCTCGCGCCTTTATCGCAACCTTTGTTAAGCGGCCAAAAAGTAACGATCATGACCGCGCAAGGTGCGCAACCCAATCCCAATTGGTTGAACTTTGCGGTTTCAGGAAAAGCGCGCAGTGCGATTCGCCATTTTTTGAAAAACCAACGTCACCATCAATCCATTGCTTTAGGACGTCGTTTATTAAGCAAAGCCTTTAGTGATTTGCAAATGAACTTCGATCAGCTGAGTGAAGAACAACAACAAAAATTATTGCTCGACACCAAAATGGATTCACTCGATTTATTACTTGAAGATATTGGTTTGGGTAATCGCATCGCTTTATCGGTTGCAAAATTACTGAAGCCCGATAGTGATGTAAAAGTTCGCAGCGTCAACGCGCCTATTACCATTGATTCATCCGAAGGCTTGATGATCAGCTTCGCGCGCTGTTGTCGCCCTATTCCAGGTGACCCAATTGTGGGGCACATCAGTTCTGGAAAAGGTTTGGTGATTCATCAGGACACCTGTAAGAACATCGCAGAATTACGCAACTCACCGGATAAAATCAGCCAAGTTAACTGGGCCGCGAATGTCAGCGGCGAATTTTTGGTAGATGTGCGCGTAGAAGTAAAAAGCGAGCGCGGTATTATCGCCACCATCGCCAACCGCATTAACGAGGAAGCTGGCAGCATTGAACACATCAACGTGCAAGAACGCGATGCCCATAACAGCGTAATTAATCTCTGCATCGGTGTGCAAAATCGCGTTCACCTTGCCAATATTTTACGTCGTATCCGCTTGATGAGTTTTGTGATCAGGATTCACCGCAGTAAAAATTAATTTTTCAACGCGATAAAACAAAAAGGCCTGCATCTCTGCAGGCCTTTTTGTTTTACATCGCCAATTACAAGTAAGCTTTCTTAAAGGCTTCTTTGGATTGTTGAATATAATTACGCGTTTTGGTTGCGTGCATTTCCCAAGCTTTGCGATCATCTGCATTGCTGAAAGGGTTCTGATCAGGCGCAATGGATTTATCAAATTTGTCGTAGAAGGTAATCATCGCCGACGTAATTTGATTGAAGCGTTCTTTGTACTCTTGCAGCTCGTCAATATTGTTATTGGCGCGCAACATAAATTGCACGAGTTGTGCGTTTGAGGTCGAACGTGTTTGTACGGCTTCCGCTTGTTTTGCAAAACCTTCGTTAATTGCTTTCAATGCAGTGGCGCGTACTTGGTCATCCTTACTCATTACCTTGTTAAAGTTTTCAGATTGTTTGTCTTGACCGCCGTATACCAAATAATCTTTCAAGTGTTTGCTCAAATCTTTACGGAATCTATCTACATCGGTTTGAATATCCGCAAGATCTTTATCCAAGCCGTTAGCCTTGGCTAATTCTTTTTCAATTTCGCCCAAGAATTTTTCGGCGGTTTGATAGGTATTTAGCCCGTTTTTCTCCGCAAACTTCTGCGCTTCTTTGCTTACACCGGCGTTTTCGTATGAAGATTTTTCAAACGTAGTTGCTACGATGGATTTGAAGGGTTCCGCAAATGCGTTAAACGCGCCAGCGGTGACAATGTTCAACGAGGCCGTTGCAATATCGCCGAAGGGGCGAATCAGCGAATCCAAACGGGTTTTTTGAATAGGTGACGATACTTTTTTCACGTCATCAATCACGTGTTTAAAGGTAGCGTAGCCCAGTGGGTTCGCCATTTTGCTGCGCTCGGAGGTCGCGAGCACTAAGGAAATGGTTGAGTAAATTCCGTTGGAGTACTCAATGTACTGGCGTTGAATTTCAATTTGCGAGGTGTAATTGTCGCCAAGCTTTTTCAGCGCTTCAGTTTGAATCTGGTAGCTTTGGTCATCGCGCAATTTGCCCATGACTTCATCAAACACTTGCTGCTGATTTTTTTGCAGTGCTGTGCTCAACAAAATACGGTCTACAGAAATATCGTCAATGTTTGTTGTACCGCCAACAGATTCGATGTCCAAACGAATGTATTTTTTGCCCGGGTCATCAACGGACACACGCTTAGCATGGTATTCAGTGTCGTTGTTGCTCCCCTCCAAATTGCCAACCTGTACCCAGCCAGCGTCATTACTGAGTGTTGTATTCACGAACACTTTGATTTTGTAGTTGGTAACAGGTGCAGAGGTGCGCAACCAGATTTCCATGGTGCCCGCTTCCGCGATCATGGATTTGGTGCGAATCGAGGCTTCGTTTTCCACTTTGAGGGATTTGTCTCCCGAATGGGCTTGCGCGCTTTCCAACTCGGCGCCGTATACCAAGGCCCACTTGGACTCGCCATCAAAATCGCTGGAAAAAACGGATGATTTGTCATCTGCAAAGGCGGACGCACAAAGAGTGAAGAACAAAGGGATTGCTAGTGCTTTAGCGTAAGTCATGATGATCCTGCAGTAATCAAAACACTTGGGAAAAAGAAATGACAGCCTGACTATAGAAAGGTTTCGATGAACCCAATCTGAACCACGCAGAGGCCGCCATCATAGCTTGATTAGGCGTGCATTTCAGTTTTTTAAGGGCGCTGGGCCGTAATTCAATGGAGGCAAGCGCGTAAGTGCGCGGCTGGTCTTGAGTGCGGTGCTTCTTTATACTCGGTGCTTTCCCGGAACAGCTCTAAGGATTCACCATGACCAACAAAGCCATCATCCACAGCGACAACGCACCCGCCGCTATAGGCACCTATTCACAGGCGGTAAAGGTCAACAATACCGTTTACTTATCGGGCCAAATTCCTTTGGACCCAGCGACTATGCAGTTGGTCGAGGGCGATTTCGCGGCTCAAGCTCATCAAGTGTTTAAAAACCTGCGCGCCGTGTGCGAAGCGGCGGGTGGTGGTTTGAAGGACATTGTTAAGCTCAACATCTACCTAACCGATTTGGCGAACTTCCCGGTTGTGAATGAAGTGATGGGCCAGTATTTCAACGCTCCCTTCCCTGCACGTGCGGCGATTGGTATTAATCAGTTGCCACGCGCCTCTTTAATTGAAGCTGATGGGATTATGGTTATTTAATCTCTCACAACATAAAAAAGCCCGGCACACGTAAGTCTGCCGGGCTTTTTATTTCACAATTATGCCTAGAGTTTTACGGCTGCCGGATTGGGCAAATCCGTAATAGTTCCACCCGCTAATTCAGCTGCGAGCCCAACGCTTTCATGAAGGGTTGGATGTGCGTGAATGGTGAGGGCTATATCTTCCACACTTGCGTTAAATTCCAGCGCAAGTGTTAGCTCACCCAGTAATTCTCCTGCGTGGACGCCAACGATGCCCGCGCCTAACAATCGGTCTGTCGTGGGGTCGTAGATCAATTTCGTTTTGCCTTCACTGCGGTCGGCGCTGAGGGCGCGGCCGCTGGCTGTCCAAGGATAAACCGCGGTTTTGTAGTTAATGCCTTTTTGTTTGGCTTCTTTCTCCGTCAAACCAACCCAGGCGATTTCGGGATTGGTGTAAGCAATGGACGGAATCGCCAGTGGCGCGAATTCGTGTTGGTGCCCCGCGATGACTTCGGCAGCGGCGTGACCTTCATGGCTGGCTTTGTGCGCGAGCATGGGCTGGCCGACTATGTCGCCGATTGCCAAAATATGGGGAACATTGGTTTGCAGGTATGTATTAACGGGAATAAATCCACGTTCGTCCACATGAACGCCTGCGTTTTCCACCGCGATTTTTTTACCGTTAGGCGAGCGACCTACCGCCACTAAAATAGCGTCAAAACTGCGCTCCTCGGATGCGGTATTGAATTTCACGTAGAGTGCATCGGGTTTGGCAGTAACCATTTCCACCTTAGTGGACAATAACAACTCAAATTTGTCTTTGTTGTAGCGGGTGAAGACGGTCACTAAATCTTTGTCTGCCGCCGGGATGAGTTGGTCGGCAAACTCCACTAGGGTGACTTTGCTACCAAGCGCTTCGTAAACAGTTGCCATTTCCAAGCCAATAATCCCGCCTCCGATTACCAACAAGCGAGCGGGAACCGATTTCAATTCCAGCGCGCCAGTTGAGTCGAAAATGCGCGGATCTTCCGGAATAAAGGGCAATTTCACGCTGCTGGAACCCGCGGCGATGATGGCATATTCAAATTGAATCAACGTCTTATCATCGCCATTAACAACTTCGAGTTGATGGCCACTCACAAAGCGGCCGTAACCTTGAATGACCTCGACCTTACGGCCTTTAGCCATTCCGGACACGCCGCCCACCAGCTTATCGACGACAGAATCTTTATAGGCCCGAACCTTGTCGAGTTCATAGGTCGCGGTGCCGAGATTCACCCCCAAATGGCTGGCGTGTTTGGATTCGTTGATGACTTCCGCTACATGCAGCAAGGCTTTCGAGGGAATGCAGCCAACATTCAGGCAAACGCCACCCAAGGTGCTGTATTGCTCGACCATGATGACTTTGAGTCCCAAGTCTGCTGCACGGAAAGCGGCAGAATAACCGCCGGGGCCGCTACCTAAAACGACCACTTGAGTGTTGAGCGTATTTGTCATGATGTATTCCTGATTTTGCCTATCTAGTGATAGGTAAGTTAAGGCTTTGTGGTTGCTCTAGTCAAGCCTATCTACCACTAGATAGGTTCCGTAGATTAAAATGTTGACAAACATCATCCATTGGGCCTTTATGACTACCGATACTCGAGAAAAAATTATTCAACTCGCCCAGGAAGCCATCGCCAGTCGCGGCTATTCATCCTTCAGTTTCCGCGAAATTGCTGCCGAGTTGGGCCTTAAAAGCGCGAGTATTCACTATCACTTTCCCACCAAAACCCATTTGGGGGTTGAGGTGGCTAAAACATATCGCGAGCGCTTGGCGCAAGCTTTAGAGGCGATTACCGCACAAAGTTCCAATCCTACTGAGGCCCTGCATAACCTCATCGCCATTTATCGCCATGAGGCCAACACCAGCCAACGGATGACGGTGTGTACTATGCTGGCGGCCGAAATAAAGAATTTGCCCGAAGAAATCCAAGCGGAAATGGCTAGCTTCTATGAGCTGAATATCGGATGGATTGAAGAGCAATTCCGTGTCTTGGGCAGCGCGAACGCCCGCGAGAAGGCTTGCCAGTTTTTTGCCTTGCTACAAGGTGGGTTGATAGGTGCGAAAGGGCAAGGTAACCCCCAATATTTTGATGCCGTGATGAAAGCTGCCCAACTGTTTGTTGGCTAAATTCGACCGTTCGTTAATCTGCTGGCTTGCGTAATACCGCATAGTAAAACCCGTCATGCCCGCCGATCATGGGTAAAAGTTGACGACCGAACGGCTGTGGGGTTCCCCAATTTACAGCCAGCGGTTGATGCTCGGCCTGCGGGCATCTTTCCAAAAATGCGGCTATGACCTGTGTGTTTTCTTTTGGCATGACAGAGCAGGTGGCATAAACCATGAAGCCGCCGGGTTTGAGCATTGGCCAGAGATTATCGAGCAGCTGACCTTGAAGTGTGGCGAGTTTGTTGATGTCTTCTGGCGTGCGTAAGACTTTGATGTCGGGGTGGCGGCGGATAATGCCGGTGGCTGAGCAGGGTGCATCCAGTAGAATTCGGTCAAATAATTCCCCATCCCACCAGTCCGTTTTGGTGCCGTCTCCGCAGACGATCTTGGCACTTAGATTCAAGCGTGCAAGGTTTTCGCGTACACGCCCGAGTCTACGTTCTTCTGCATCCAAGGCTGTTACTTGTGTGCTCGGCTCGCGTTCAAGTATATGGCCCGTTTTTCCGCCCGGTGCGCTGCAGGCATCCAATACGCGCAAGTTGGGCGACAATTGCAGCAAATCGGCACTTAATTGCGCCGCCTCGTCCTGAACGCTAATCCATCCCTGTTCAAAAAAAGGTAGCTTGCGGGGATCGCATGGCTGTTCCAGTGTTAACCCGTATGGGCTGAATTTCGTAGGTTTTGCATTTATTCCGATGTTTTGAAGCTCGGTAAGGTACTCGGAGCGACTGATCTTGTGAGTGTTCACGCGCAGCGTAAAAGGTGGATGCTCGTTGTTAGCCGCAATAAGTTGGTCAAATTGTTCTGGCCAGTTTTTGCGCAAGACGCCTTCCATCCACGCAGGATGATTGCTCCGAAAAGCGCGATTTTGTGCCAAAAGATCGTCCAATTTGGCGCGATCTCGCTGAAAACTGCGCAAAACGCCATTCACCAGATTGGTCGCCCACGGCTTTTTCAAGGATCTGGTCACTTCCACTGTTTCGCCAAGTGCGGCATGGTCTGGGATGCGGGTGTGCAAGAGCTGATATAAGCCAAGCATTAGCAGCGCCTGGATATCGCTGTCCTTTGCGCGCAAAGGCTTGTCCAAAAGGCATTCAACATAGGCGCTCAATTGGGGGTAGTAGCGACAGGTGCCAAAGCAAAGTTCTTGCAGCAAAGGACGATCTTGCTCGGCAACTTGATGTTGAATGCTTGGCAGCAAGCTCGAAAGCGAGCCTTGGTCGCGTAAAATTTGCGCAAGCACCTGTGCTGCCGCAGCGCGAACGCTCATCATGCGGGAAGCTCCAGTTTGTCACCTACTTTAAACAGATCAGGATGGCCTCTAAGGATTTCGCCGATGTTCAACGCTTTTTTTCCGGGAAGTTGGATGTTTTCAAGTATTAATTGCCCTTCCGCGCAGGCTACCCAAACTCCATCTGCTGAAATTTTGGTAATGCTTCCGAGAGGGGCGCTAGCTGAGGTGTTGGTAGCTTTTGCGGCCCATACACGGATGCGTGCGTCATCCGCCGCGTCTGAAGGTTTGGTATGAGCTACAGGGAAGGGGTTGAACGCGCGAACCTTTCTTTCCAGCTCAATTGCAGATAGGTGCCAGTTTAACGCCGCCTCTTCTTTGCTGAGCTTGGGGGCGTAATTGCTTAGGGAATCATCTTGTTTGATGGGATTGGTTTTTCCGGTCTGAATTTGGTCCAAAGCTTCCAAAAGCGCGGGTGCGCCAACTGAAATGAGTTTATCGTGCAGGCTTCCGCCTGTATCTGTTGCTAAAATCGGGCAAAATGCTTTGATCAGCATATCGCCAGTATCCAGTCCTACATCCATCTGCATAATGGTTACGCCGGTTTCCGTATCGCCCGCTTCAATCGCACGCTGGATAGGTGCGGCACCGCGCCAGCGGGGAAGAATCGAGGCGTGGACGTTGATGCAGCCGAGTCGCGGTGTATCCAAAACGGCTTTGGGGAGGATCAATCCATAAGCCACTACCACCATCAAATCTGCATTGAGCGCAGCTAGTTCTGCTTTGGCTTCGTCACTTTTGAAGTTGAGCGGCTGATACACCGGAATATTGTGTTCGAGCGCAACCTCTTTCACAGGACTGGCCGTGAGCTTTTTACCGCGACCTGCAGGGCGGTCGGGTTGCGAGTAAACGGCGATCACCTTGTGGCGACTGCCCAGCAAGGCTTTTAGGTGCTCGGCGGCAAATTCGGGGGTGCCGGCGAAGATGATGTTCAAAGGAGTGTCGGGCATTGGTTTTCGATATCAAAAGGTAAGGAATAGAGTGGTCGGGAAAAACAAAAAGGCGCTTAGCGCGCCTCTTCTTTATGCTTCTTCTCAAGCTTTTTCTTGATGCGCCCGCGCTTGAAGGCAGAGATGTAGTCCACAAAAAGCTTGCCGTTCAAGTGATCCAGTTCATGTTGGATACAAACAGCCAGCAAACCCTCAGGTTTGATCGTAAACTCTTTACCATTGCGGTCGAGTGCAGTGACGCTGATGTGCTCGGGGCGTTCCACGGTTTCGTAAAAGCCGGGCACCGAGAGGCAGCCTTCGTCGTATTCGTGCATATCGCTGTCTAAAACGGTTACTTCCGGGTTTATAAAGACCATGGGTTGGGATTTATCTTCGCTCACGTCTATAACGACTATGCGTTCATGCACGTTGATTTGCGATGCGGCCAATCCAACGCCGGGTGCGTCGTACATGGTTTCAAACATGTCATCGATCAGCTTGCGAACGCGGTCGTCTACATGGGTGACGGGCTTGGCTATAGTGCGTAAGCGGGGATCGGGGAATTCGAGTATCTCTAATATCGCCATAGTCTTGTGACAAACTTCTAGTAAAAAGATAATAAGCGCTGCTAACATGATGATCGTACAGGAAATACTCTGTA
Source organism: Cellvibrio sp. (assembly GCF_046347455.1). Taxonomy (GTDB): domain Bacteria; phylum Pseudomonadota; class Gammaproteobacteria; order Pseudomonadales; family Cellvibrionaceae; genus Cellvibrio. The sequence continues at coordinate 23,447 of NZ_JAXMGC010000004.1, read as the reverse complement.
ATCTGGAAGCAGCGTGGTGGATTAATAAGCTATTATAACGTCTATCTGTCCCATGACCGAATAAAACAGGATCGGTTTCTATGAAAAAAATATTTATCGGCGTTATAGCCGCTGCACTTTTGAGCCTCAATGTATGGGCACAAGACTCGCTGCTCAGAGACGGCCACCCGGACGAATACACCGTTAAGAAAGGCGATACCCTCTGGGATATTTCCAGTACCTTCCTGAAATCCCCGTGGAAATGGCCTGAGATATGGCATGCCAACCCCCAAATTGAAAACCCCCATTTGATTTACCCCGGCGATTTAATCAAGTTGATTTATATCGACGGCGAGGCTCGTTTGACCTCTGAGCGCACGCTGAAGCTGGTTCCAGGTGCAAGTGGTGGCATCAACGGTACTGAGAAGCTCTCCCCCCAGATTCGCGTGGTACAGAACGAGGCTGCTATTGCCGCGATCCCCTTGGATAAGATTGATAGTTTCCTTTCTCGCAGCCGTATCGTTGAGAGCGAGAAGATGATGGACAAGGCTCCCTACATTCTTGCTGGTCCGCAAAAACGTATCGTGGCTGGTGCTGGCGACGAAGCTTATGCGCGCGGCGATTTTAAAGATCTGACTAACTTCGGTGTGTTCCGCAAGGGCGAGTTCTTTTACGACCCGCAGACCCGCGAAGTGCTTGGCCTCTACGCCTCAGGTGTGGGCGCGGTGAGCATCAAATCCCAACAGGGCGATATAGCCACCGTGAACGTGGTGCGTGCCAATGAGGAAATCCGTATTGGCGACAAGCTCTTACCAAGCGAAGATCGTTCAACGGCGTCTACTTTCTTCCCAAGCGGCCCAGATACCGATATAAAAGGTTCGATCATCGGTGTTGAAGGTGGTGTGCAGCAGGTTGGTAAATACAATGTGGTGATGATCAACCGCGGCGATCGTGAAGGTTTGAAAGTGGGCAACGTACTCGCCATCTACAAAAAAGGTGAGGTGGTTGTGGATCGCGTTACCGGCGGTAAAGTTTCTCTGCCCGATGAGCGCGCTGGCTTGTTGATGGTGTTCCGCACCTTTAGAAAAATGAGCTTCGCGTTAGTATTGGAAGCAGATCGCCCTCTGGCGGTTGGCGATTCCTTGCAAAATCCCTAATATTATTTGCGAAGGCGGCGCATGGAGCGCCGCTACCTGCTTAAAGGTCACCCTCACCACAAGGAAGTATCATGCAAGACCCTCGTTTTTACTCCCTCGTTTTACACCGTTTACCCCACGTTGGCGCAGCCACCTATCAGCGTTTAATCCAGCATTTCGGTTCGCCTGAAAAGGTTTTGGCCGCCCCCATAAACCGTCTGGAATCCTTCTTGGATAACGAAACTTTGGTGGCCTTGCAAGACTTTCAGGTGCGTGCTGAGAACTCCGTTGTTGGCCAAAAAGTGCTGCTGGATTTGGAATGGCTAGCCTTGCAAACCGATGTGCATTTGGTTTCCATTGGCGACGCCACCTACCCTGAGTTGTTGCGCGAGATCCCCAAGTTGCCGCCTTTATTGTTTGTGCGTGGCAATGTTCACCTGCTCAATCTCCCGCAAGTTGCCATCGTCGGTAGCCGCAACCCTACGGTGGGCGGCCATGAAAATGCGCATCGCTTTGCGGAATTTTTAGCGGCGAATGGTTTTGCCATCACCAGCGGTTTAGCTTTGGGGGTGGATGCGTCGGCGCATCAGGGTGCGCTGGCGGCGGGCGGTAAAACCGTGGCCGTTATGGGGACTGGCTTGGATTTAATTTACCCATCGCGTCACCGTCGCCTCGCGCAGGAGATTGTCGAAACGGGCGGCGCTTTGGTAACAGAATTGCCTTTAGGCAGCGGTTCCAAAGCAGCGAATTTCCCACAGCGCAATCGGATTATCAGCGGCTTGAGCTGTGGTGTATTGGTGGTAGAGGCGGCGATTCAGAGTGGATCGCTCATTACAGCTCATACTGCCTTGCAGCAAAACCGTGAGGTCTTTGCAATTCCAGGTTCGATTCACAACCCGCTTGCGCGCGGCTGCCATCAACTGATTCGTCAAGGCGCAACTTTGGTGGAAACGGCGCAGGACATAGTCGATCAGCTGCAAGGCATTCTGGGTTATCAGCGTGAAACTTTGGACAAGTTGCGCGAAAAAGCGGCGAAAAAATCAGAAATCGACGATAAATCGCTGGATTCTTTATCCGCAGGAGAGCAGGAAATTTTACAGGCCATGGGCTATGACCCAGTTACGGTAGATGATTTGATTGATCGTACCGGAAATCCCGCCGGTTTAGTTGCAGCCCAGTTGATAGGCTTAGAGATTAAGGGATTTGTGCAACAAGTTGGCGTGGCCTATCAGCGCATCTAGATGAGGTAGCGATTAAAGGTTTCCTCAGTGACCTAATTTGGGTAAATTGCAGCAATCTTTTTTGCAAGGTGCTCTTATGAACAATTGGGCGATTAATCCCCGCATTCAATTTGCTGCCAAACAAATGTGGCATGGCGGCGTAGTGGCATACCCGACGGAGGCCGTTTGGGGCTTGGGCTGTAATCCGTTTAACGAAGATGCTGTTATGGAGTTGCTGGAGTTAAAGCAGCGCCCCGTCAATAAGGGTTTAATCCTGTTGGCTGCAGATATCAGCCAATTCGAGCCTTTCATCTACCATTTGAACGACATTCAACGCCAGCGCATTAAAAATACGTGGCCCGGCCCGGTAACCTGGCTCGTGCCTAATAACGGCATGGCACCCAAGTGGATTACAGGCGACTACACCGGCGTTGCGCTGCGTGTAACCGACCACCCGGTTGCGGCAGGCCTGAGCCGTGCCTTTGGTGCGCCCATCGTTTCCACCTCTTGTAATACCCAAGGCCGCCCTCCGGCGCGCACAGCCTTTGAAGTGCAGCGCTATTTCGGCGGCGAGCTGGATGCCATCACTTCTGGCACCGTAGGTAAACGTACCAATCCATCGGAAATCCGCGACTTGATGACGGGCGACATCGTTCGCGCGGGTTGATCCCCTCTAATAATCCATATTTGGGTTAAGGAATTGTATGAGCAACGCACCTGACAAAGCGGCGGTAAAAGCCTATTTATTGGATCTGCAGGATCGTATTTGCAACGCGCTGGCCGTCGAAGATGGCGGAGCCGGTTTTGTGGAAGATTCCTGGGAGCGCGCGGAGGGCGGCGGTGGCCGCACTCGTGTGTTAGCCAACGGTCCTGTGATTGAAAAGGGCGGCGTTAACTTTTCGCACGTGCACGGTACGCAAATGCCCGCATCGGCCACAGCTCATCGCCCCGAGTTGGCTGGCCGTGCGTTTGAGGCAATGGGGGTGTCGTTGGTTATTCACCCCAACAATCCTTACGTTCCCACCAGTCATGCCAACGTTCGCTTCTTTATCGCTGAAAAAGAAGGCGCTGAGCCCGTCTGGTGGTTTGGCGGTGGTTATGATTTAACGCCTTACTACGGCAATGAAGCTGATGTTGTTCACTGGCATCAAACCGCTAAAAACGCCTGCGAGCCTTTTGGTGAGGAGGTCTATCCCCGCTACAAAAAATGGTGTGACGAGTATTTTTATTTGAGGCATCGCAAAGAAGCGCGCGGCGTGGGCGGTTTGTTCTTTGATGATTTGAACGAATGGGGTTTTGACAAAAGTTTCGCCTTTTTGCGTGCGGTGGGTGACAGCTACGTGGCAGCCTACCAACCTATTGTGGCCGCTCGTAAAGCCATGACCTACGGTGAACGCGAGCGCCAGTTCCAATTGTACCGCCGTGGTCGCTATGTAGAATTTAACCTGGTGTTTGACCGCGGCACGCTCTTTGGTTTGCAGACGGGGGGACGTACTGAGTCGATCCTTATGTCGCTTCCTCCACTCGTGCGCTGGGAGTACGACTATAATCCAGCTCCCGGCAGCGCCGAGGCGGAGTTGTACGAAAAATTTTTACCTGAGCGCGACTGGCTGAAGTAAATATCCTATAAAAAACGCACTTTATGTTTGCGACAGGTCGCAGCTTCGCAGCGCGGCCGTACTGTTTTTGGAATCCATCGGAATGACAGATCAATACGCCGTATTCGGCAACCCTATCAATCACAGCAAATCCCCTGCGATACACAAGCAGTTCGCCGAACAGACCGGTCAGGATTTGCATTACGCCAAGCAACTTGTCGCGGAGGATGGCTTTGCGACTGCCGCGCAAACCTTTTTCGCCCAAGGTGGAAAAGGCCTCAACATTACGGTTCCCTTTAAAATTGACGCCTACAGCTTTGCGCAAGAGTTGACCCCTCGTGCGCGCCGTGCCGGAGCCGTTAACACCCTGGCCTTGCGGGCAGACGGCAAGATTCTGGGAGATAACACTGATGGTATAGGCATGGTTCACGACATGCACAACCTCGGCTGGGATATCCAAGATAAGCGTGTTTTGATTCTGGGTGCCGGCGGCGCAGTGCGCGGTATCTTGCAGCCTTTGCTAGAAGAGCGTCCTGCGCAGGTGGTTATCGCGAACCGAACGCTATCCAAAGCCCAAGAGCTGGTTGCGGAGTTTCATGACTTGGCAGATATGAAAGCTTGCGAGTTTTCGCAGTTAGCGGGCGAGCAGTTCGATTTGGTTATCAATGGAACTTCGGCAAGTTTAAATGGTGACTTGCCACCCTTGCCTGCGCAGCTCTTAAAACCCGGCGCGAGCTGTTACGACATGATGTACGGCGCGGAACCAACCGTATTTTTAACGTGGGCCGAGCAAAATGGCGCAGCAAAACTCGCCGATGGATTGGGAATGTTGGTAGGCCAAGCCGCCGAAGCCTTTTACTTGTGGCGTGATATACGCCCTGAGGTGATTCCGGTGATTACTGCTTTGCGTCGGCAATTGGGTGAGAAGAAATAGATTTGGTCTGTATACTGGCAAAGACTATTAAAAAATCGGAAAACGTTTACATTAAAAATATAAAAATATTGTTTTCGTTTCCATAACATTTTTTGGAAAAGCATACTCAAATAATTGCTATTTTTGCGATTTCATCTTGCTTTGCGGTTGCCAGAACAAAGGCTTCTGTGTAGTCTCTACAAAAAATAAAAACCTACCCTACTCATCGGCAATAAATTCGATCCAACCAAAAAATTGAGGCACGCGTGCCTCGGGATAGGACTTATTGTGGAACCCCTCTGCAAGGCTACACTTAAGTAATCAATCGCTTTCTCAGCGACATTGAATGACGACCTCTCCCCCAAATAAGTATCTCGACCCCGCATTTTTGCGGAGTTTTTGACTGCGAGACAATAATGAAAAAACGTAGACCCATAGTGATTGCAAATTGGAAGCTTAACGGCGGAATAGATTTGATCTGCACGTCAGTCGCGTCCTTTATCGGCAAACATTTTGAGACCGATATAGTGATTTGCCCGCCCTACCTTTACATGCGCGACATGCTGACTTTTTTGCAGTATTCGGAATTGAAAATTGGTAGTCAAAATGTGAGTCGCTACGAATCTGGCGCTTACACCGGCGAAACTTCCGCACAAATGCTGAAAGAAGCTGGATGCTCATTGTGTATTATCGGGCACTCTGAACGTCGCGCGATGTTTGCGGAAAATAATCTGGGTTGCCAAGTAAAAGTGCAGACTGCATTGAACCACGGTTTGTTACCCGTTTTATGCGTCGGTGAAACACAAGAAGAACGCGCTGCAAATACAACAAAATCCATTTTGCTCACGCAATTGAGCGAGGGATTAAATACTGTTGATCTGAATGGAAAAGATATTTGCATCGCGTACGAACCTGTTTGGGCAATCGGAACCGGATTGGCAGCAACGCCGGAGATGGTTCAAGAAATCCACCAATTTATTCGCACAGAATTAACACGCTTGTACAACGCCGAGATCGCAAATCGCGTGCGGATTGTCTACGGCGGTAGTGTTAACAAAAACAACGCAACAGAATTATTAAAACAACAAGATATAGACGGCCTGCTTGTTGGCGGTGCCAGTCTAGACCCAGGACACTTTCTTGCGATATGCGAGCAAGTGTCTGAACAGGCAATGGCATGAGCATCAATACAGTGAGAGAAATAAAAATTTCCATATCAACTGTAGGTAGTACTCATCATGACATCTTTAGCCAAGCTCGTTGCACCTGGCGTCGTTACCGGCGACCAAGTGCAAACGCTATTTCAATTTGCCAAACAACATGGCTTTGCCTACCCAGCGGTTAACGTTGCGGGCTCCAATTCTATCAATGCGACGCTAGAAGCTGCACACACCATTAATTCACCCGTCATCGTCCAACTGTCCTATAACGGCTCGGCGTTTTTTATGGGCAAGGGAATTAAGCTCGCAACCCATCAAAGTTCAATTCTAGGAGCCATAGCTTCTGCGCAATATATTCATTCCGTTGCCGAGGCTTATGGTGTGCCAGTGATTTTACATACAGATCATGCTGCCAAAAATTTATTGCCATGGGTAGATGCAATGCTTAGCGCGAGCGAAAAGCATTTTTCGCAAACCGGAAAGCCATTGTTTAGTTCACACATGATTGATCTTTCTGAAGAACCTTTGTTAGAAAACATTGAAACCAGCGCAAACTATTTAAAACGCATGAGCAAGATGGGCGTTACGCTTGAAATTGAATTAGGTTGCACTGGCGGTGAAGAGGATGGCGTGGATAACACAGGTATAGATAGCGCAGCACTTTACACACAACCTGAAGACGTTGCTTACGCTTATGAGGTACTGAGCGCAATAAGCGATAAATTTACAATAGCCGCGTCCTTCGGTAACGTTCACGGTGTTTACAAACCCGGCAACGTAAAGCTGACACCCGCCATACTTAAAAACTCACAAGCTCACGTGAGTGAAAAATTTGGACTACCCCATAATAGTTTAGACTTTGTTTTTCATGGGGGATCAGGTTCAGCTCGAGAAGAAATTGTTGAAGCAATTCAATATGGTGTTGTAAAAATGAATATTGATACAGACACTCAATGGGCCAGCTGGCAAGGCGTGATGGATTATTACAAAAATCATCACGATTATTTGCAAAGCCAAATCGGAAATCCAAATGGTGATGATAAACCCAACAAAAAATTTTACGACCCTCGTGTGTGGCTGAGAAAAAGCGAAGAGGCCATGGTAAAACGCTTGCATCAATCCTTTGCGGATTTAAATTGTATTAATCAGTACAGGTAAACTTATGCAAACTTTAGAGGAATATTTACTACACCACACAACATCTGATGGTTTGCGCGAGGTTATACATTCGCTAGCTAAGGCATGTATAAAAATTTCAGCATTAGTAGAACGCGGAGCACTCGCTGGCGTGCTCGGCTCTAGCGAAAATGAAAACATTCAGGGCGAAACACAAAAGAAGCTGGATATTATTGCCAATGATTTATTGAAAGCTGATTTGCACTTATGCCCAGAGATTGCAGCCATTGCATCTGAAGAAGAGGATACTAGTTTGAGCTTTCATCAAGGCGGACAGTTTCTGGTCGCTTTTGATCCCTTAGACGGCTCCTCCAATATCGATGTGAATGGCCAAATCGGTAGCATCTTCAGCGTTTTACCTAGATTGGCATCTGAAAATATTGAGAGCGAATACCAGTTTCTGCAACCGGGGAGAAATCAACTGGCTGCCGCATACGCGATCTATGGAGCATCAACCCAATTGGCGCTCAGTATTGGCAAAGGAACGGATTTATTTACCCTAGATCCCGAATCAAAAACCTTTTTACTCACGCAGCCTGATTTACATATTCCTGATGAAACACAGGAATTTTCCATCAACATGAGTAATCAAAGATTTTGGTCTCCGCCTATACGCAACTATATTCAGAGCCTTTTAGATGGAGAGATTGGAAGCAGAGGAAAACGTTTCAATATGCGCTGGAATGCTTCTATGGTCGGTGACGTGCATCGGGTCTTGTTGCGCGGCGGAATTTTTTTGTATCCCTCCGATTCACGCGATGCAAAACAACCCGCAAAATTGCGTTTAATTTATGAGGCAAATCCAATGGCTTTTTTAACGATCAATGCGCACGGAGATGCACGGAGTGAGCAGCAAGATATACTGGAAATTATTCCCGATAAATTACACCAGCGAATTCCTGTGATTCTTGGATCTGCCAATGAAGTGGATATTTGCCTAAGCCACTTCAAACAATAACCTAGTTTTTCAAACCCCAATTCGTATTATTTTTTAGTGAATACTAAGATAGATCTTGAGTGCTAAGACCCTAGAGCCATCGGTGAGAATCGCGCTTTTGTAATAAAAGCGCGATTCTCAAAGATTCTCTGCATAGCCTAAGAAGCACATGAAAACATACAAAACGCTAAAACTAAATTTCCATGCACTTCAATACACCTGCTACGCATGTTTATAAAAAGCTTTCTCTAATACTGTCTAACACACCTTTAGCTCTAAATCTTGTTAACCAATCAATGGTGGTCAGCACAAATCGTTCTTCGTTAATCAGGTCATCACCAAAGATTTTTGAAATACCCACTATAGCGCGCACATTTGCCGCTGCATCATCTTTGTTCGCGTCTGACAATGCACGCAATTCAGCTGCAAAAGGGTCAGATACTTCAATAGCATTTCCTTTTTCATCAACGCCGGACACATAACGAATCCAAGCGGCAACACCTAAGCAAATGATATCGATATTGCCGTTTGATTTAAGCTGGACTCGCAAACTTTCCAATAAACGCTGCGGCAGTTTTTGTGAGCCATCCATCGCAATTTGCCATGTGCGGTGTTTTAGGGCTTTATTGGAAAAACGGTCGCGCAACTGCTGCTTATAGGCTTCAATATCAAAACCCGCTGGCGCAACAATGGTTTCACCGGCTTCACGCGCCATATAGGTTTTAACCATATTCACAAAAGCAGGTTCATTCATAACTTCGCTGATATAGTCAAAGCCAGATAAGTAACCGGTGTATGCCATAATCGAATGCGCGCCATTGAGCAAACGTAATTTTATTTTTTCAAAGACGCGAACATCTTCCACAAGTAGTGCGCCGACCTGATCCCATTGCGGGCGACCATCGGAAAATTTATCTTCAATGACCCATTGCGAAAACGGTTCTGCAATCACAACACCTTCGTCACGCAAACCCAGGCGCTTTTCAACATCGCGGCGATCATCATCTGTTGTCGCTGGCACAATGCGATCAACCATGGTTGACGGAAAGCAGGTATTAGCTTTTATCCAAGCCGCTAATTCGGCTGAAATTTTTTCAGCGAATTGAACAATCATTTTTTCCAATACTTCGCCATTATTCGGCAAGTTGTCGCAACTGAGCACCGTAAAACTTTTTGTGCCTGATTTAAAACGTTCTGCTAAAGCAGCCACCAAGAAGCCTATCGCGGATTTAGGATGAGATAGATTTTGAATGTCGTGCTCAATGTCGGGATGTGCGGAATTTAAATTACCTGTCGCTGGATCGTGGCAATAACCTTTTTCGGTAATGGTTAAAGAAACAATTTTTATGTTGGGTTGCGCCATCAGGCTCACTAATTCTGCCGGGTTTTCAGGCCCAACTACATTCTTAATAACTGCACCAATTAATTGTAACTTCTCACCGTCGCCAGAGCGCTCTACCAAAGTATACAAACCATCTTGCGGAGCCAATTGATCACGCACACTAGGCGAACGCAAACTGCAACCAACGATTCCCCAATCACCGCCAAATTTATTTAACACTGCTTCTGTGTAAAACGCCTGGTGGGCACGATGAAATGCACCTATACCCAAATGCACAATACCAGCCTTTAATTGTTTGCGATCATATTTTGGTAAGCTCACATCTGACGGTAATTCACTTACACATGCCTGACTCAATCTATTCATAAGATCTTCCGCGATAAATTAAAGTTTTAATTAAGTTTTTTAAAAAAAATACTTGTGTGAATTCAATTTTTGAAGTGATATATTTTGATCACTTTCACATACAAAAATTATCAACCTGATCTTTCAACCGGAAATTAAAATGGCATCCGAATTAAATAGCGCGTCTGTATCGAAAAGCCCAACTATCGCAGCGATTGGCGAAGTTATGGTAGAACTCTCCCCCTTCCCAATGAATACCCCAGAAGCACAAGGCCGCGACATTATGGCCCTGTCATTCGCGGGAGATACTTACAACACCTCGGTTTATATGGCTCGCCTTGGTTTGCATACGCACTACGTGACTAACTTAGGTGAAGACACCTATTCGCAAAAAATCCTGCAGCGCATGCACAATGAAAACATTGGTACAGATATGATTCAATGCATGCCTGGCCGCTCTCCCGGGCTTTATATTATTAGCAATACGCCGGACGGCGAACGCGAATTTTCTTACTGGCGTAAAGAAGCACCAGCGCGTGAATTGTTTTCCACGCAAGAAAATTGCGAAGCACTTCTTCAACAATTGAAAGAATTTAACTGCGTATATTTAAGCGGAATCACACTTGCGATTATTGGCGAACAATCGCGCCAGAATTTATTTGGCGCACTGAAAAAATTACGCGCTGCCGGCGTGACAATAGCGTTCGACAGTAACTATCGTCCACGCTTATGGCGCGATAAAGACGAAGCTCAACAGGCACTTCTGCAAATTATGCAGCACACAGATATTGCACTTCTAACATTGGATGATGAGCAACTTCTGTGGGGCGACGACACCATTGAAGGATGCAAATCACGCTACGCAAATTGCAACTTGCGTGAGCTGGTGTTAAAGCGCGGAGCAGAAGATGCGGTAATCATCACTGCAAATTCACAGACACAGGTTCCTGTGCCGCCTGTTGCCAATGTCATAGACACTACCGGCGCAGGTGATACTTTTAACGCTGGCTATTTGGCCGCACGACTTCAAGGTGCATCCGCTGATGATGCCGCACGCCAAGGTATTCGCTGTGCAGGCATAATCATTCGCCACCGAGGTGCGGTGATTGAAAGATCAGTTTTTGATAAAGAACTTGGCGCTTAATGGCCGTAAAAAATCGCCAGCGGCTAATGAGCGGCTGGCGATCTTGGTAACATTTAAAAATCTGAAATAGAGCGAATGACAACTAGTATACAAGTTTGAGGCATTGATTTCAGAGTTTTCTACTCTCAACCATCCTTACCATCCCCCATCGCAACAACTGCTAGACGGTCGCGCCGATTTTCCACGGTGTAAATTCGTTATCGCCATAACCTAAGAGCTCACTCTTGGTTTGCTCACCAGAAGCGATTTTTAAAATTTCCTGAAAGATTTTCTCGCCGCATTCGTACAGGCTTATTTCGCCATCCAATACACCGCCGCAGTTGATATCTATATCTTCTTTCATGCGTTCGTAGAGCGGCGTATTACTGGACAGCTTTACACAAGGAGCGGGCTTACAACCAAAAGCCGAACCGCGGCCCGTGGTAAAGCAAATGATTTGGGCTCCAGACGCCACTTGCCCCGTAGCTGACACAGGGTCATAGCCGGGACTATCCATAAACACCAAACCTTTTTGATCAATGTGCTCGGCGTAAAGGTAAACCCCGTTGAGATTTGTGGAACCGCTCTTTGCCTGCGCCCCCAAGGATTTCTCCATAATGGTGGTCAAACCACCCGCTTTGTTACCGGGCGACGGATTGTTATTTAATTCAAAGTCGTTGCGCGCGGTGTACTCTTCCCACCACTTGATGCGATCTAACAACTGCTCTGCAATTTTCGGAGTAGCGGCGCGCTGAGTGAGCAAATGCTCGGCCCCATATATTTCAGGGGTTTCCGACAGAATGACGGTGCCGCCGTGACGAATAAGAATGTCACCCGCGATGCCTAACGCAGGGTTAGCGGTTACACCTGACAAAGCGTCGGAACCACCGCATTGCAACCCAATCATCAGCTCGCTTGCCGGAACTTCCTCGCGCTGGAATTTGTTGACGAGAGGCAACATCTTACGAAGTGTTTCTATGCCTTTTTCGACGGCAGCGCGGGTACCGCCCTCGTCCTGAATCGTAAAAAAACCGAAGGTTTCACTACCCGCCAAACCGCTCTCTTGCAGTACACGGCTGACTTGCATGGTTTCACAACCTAAGCCCACCATCATCACACCGCCAAAATTGGGATGACGAGCATAACCATCAAAGGTGCGACGTAGGGTTTCATAACCTTCGCCATCCGAACGCATGCCACAACCCGTCTCGTGGGTAAGCGCCACCACGCCATCAATATTGGGGAAGTTCTTTAGTTCACCAGAAAAAGTGAAGTGCTGAGCTATAGCTCGCGCTACCGTTGCAGAACAGTTAACCGTCGTCAGAATACCTACATAATTGCGCGTACCCACCTTGCCATTGACACGCTTGTAGCCGCGAAAAGTGGCGCGCTCAGCGTTCGGAACATAATCTGTGGCAACTGCTTTGCTACAAAATCCGTAATCTTTATCGGCGTCGCCCATCACGCAATTGTGGACGTGAACATGAGCGCCGGCAGGAATAAATTGGCTGGCAAACCCCATGGTCTGGCCGTATTTGAGGATGGCTTCGCCTGCAGCTATATCCTGCAGGGCAACCTTGTGTAGTGCGGGGATATCATCTACCAGGCGCAGCTCAGAGGTGATTAGTTGAGTTCCAGCAGGCAAGGCAACCTTGCAAATGCCCACATTGTCTAAATCATGCAAACGCAGAATGTTGCTCACAAAACCACCTGAATCAATTACTACACAATGAAATTTATGCCGCTTTTCAGGCTCCAGAAGAAAAAACAGGCGCCTTGCGGCGCCCAAATCGGCAATGGTATTCGGTCAATACCGTTTTTAGACTAGCACCGCCCGCATTTTAACTGCAACACACCCAAGCAAGCGAACCATAGGGTCTTGAAACGTTTTCATGACCATGAAGGTACGATTTTGCAACATCCATCCTATATTCACTTCTTAAAGTTATTAAATAAACTTCCGTTTAATCAAAAGATCGAAATCCCATCCGCAAAAAATATTTTTAAAAAATCAAAAAAAATTATTTCGCAAAATACATGAAAACGTTTACATAAATATTTAAAGCAAAATGTAATCGTTTTCATAAATTAATTTAGGTTAAAAAAACTAATAAAATGGATTTTTATAGAAAATTTTACATTGCAGGTTATTGCTTTTATTCAAACCGCTCTTCACAATAAAAATACAACGACTAATAAATAACCGTTTCCATTACTGAAAACAGATTTGTCGAACCGCACCACTAATCTCTGGCGCCCAAAAAAAACATAACGATTGAAGAGAGTACGCAGTTGAATAACCGCTTGAGCCAATTAAGTCGTAGAAGCTTTCTTGCATCTGCTGTAGGTCTAGCAGGTTGCGCCCTGTATTCGGAGCAAGACAGCAAACTTGAGCGGGTAAACGATCAATCCAAAACGGCTTGGGCGCTCGCGCGCAAAATTATCCGCAACATCAAAGCGCCCACATTTCCAAAGCGTGATTTTCACGCAGTCGACTTTGGCGCAAAGGCTGATGGAAGCAACAACACGCAAGCCTTTGCAAATGCGATTGCGGCATGCCACCAAAGTGGCGGCGGTCGGGTGATTGTGCCAAAGGGTGATTTCGTTACCGGCCCAATTCACTTGCTCTCCAATGTGAACCTGCACCTCGAAGAAGGTTGCACGCTGTTATTCAGCACCAATGCAAAGGATTACTTACCGGTTGTGTTTACCCGCTGGGAAGGAATGGAACTAATGAGCTATTCGCCTTTGGTCTATGCCTACCAACAGCAAAATATCGCCCTCACAGGAAAAGGAAAACTTGATGGTCAGGCAGATGAATTCACTTGGTGGCCGTGGAAAGGTGGCAGCTGGAAAAGCGCCAAAAATTGGAGCAAAGAAGGCATTGCAACGCAGGATGCTGCGCGCAAAAAGTTAGAACAAGATGTTGAAGCTAAACGTCCTGTCAGCGAAAGAATTTATGGTGAGGGCTCGCAATTACGTCCGCCATTCGTGCAATTTTATGAGTGTAAAAATTGCTTGATTCAAGATGTCACCATTACTCGCGCGCCCTTCTGGCTGATTAACCCAGTGCTTTGTGAGAACGTGATTATTCGAGGTGTAACCTGCTCAAGCTTGGGGCCAAATTCCGATGGCTGTGATCCTGAGTCTTCCAAAAATCTCATCATAGAAAATTGCTTTTTTGACACAGGTGACGATTGCATCGCTATTAAGTCAGGCCGCAATGCGGATGGACGCCGCCTGAATATCCCCTCAGAAAATATCGTTATTCGCAATTGCAAGATGCGTAATGGTCACGGCGGCATAGTAATTGGCAGTGAAATTTCGGGCGGCGCACGCAATATTTTTGCGGAAAATTGTGAGATGAGCAGCCATGAACTTGAACGCGGCCTGCGTTTTAAAACCAATTCTGTGCGCGGCGGAACCATCGAAAATATTTTCTTCCGCAATATTGATATAGGCGACGTACAAACCGCTATCGTCATTGATTTTGATTACGAAGAGGGCGATACAGGTCAATTTCCACCTACTGTAAAAAATATAGAGGTGCGCGACTTGCATTGTAAAAACGCACAACAAATTTTCAATGTAAAAGGTTATTTACGCTCACCTATTCGCAATTTGCATTTAGTTAACTCACATTTTGATAAAGCTGTTGATATAGGCCGCCTTGAAAATATGGACGGATTTTTATCCAGCAATGTCAGCATTTCCGGAAAGCCATTTTCAATTTAACGAATAACAGTGATGAGTAGCTTTTTTGCGAGGAATCACCAAGACAGAATTGTTACCTGCAACCGTAGTAAACAATAAATATCACAACCTCAAAGTGATCATTCAACAATAAAGATGGGAATAGCAAAATGAGTAAACAATTTAAAATCAATCCACTATTGCTCGCCATGACAGTAGCCTTGCCGAGCGCCCTGTACACACAAGTTTCGCTTGCGCAGGACGAAACAATTGAAGAAATTCAGGTAACGGGTTTCCGTGCCAGCCAAGCGAAAGCATTGGATACCAAACGCCAATCGACAGGTGCAGTCGATGCGATTATGGCTTCGGACATCGCAGAATTTCCTGACAACAACCTTGCAGAATCTTTGCAACGTATTCCTGGTGTCGCTATTACCCGTTCGGGTGGTGAAGGCCGAAATATTTCTGTGCGTGGTTTAAGCGCCCAGTACACCCGCATTCGTATTAACGGCATGGAAACATCAACGACTACTGGTGGTACAGATGCCACAGGCGGTAACAACCGTGGCCGTAGCTTCGACTTTAACGTGTTCTCTTCTGATTTGTTCAGCTCGCTGGTTGTTCACAAAACGGGTTCTGCTGATGTTGATGAAGGCTCGTTGGGCGCAACCGTCGATATGCGCGCGCCACGTCCATTCGATAAAGAAGGCTTTGTATTTACTGCTAACGGCCAATTGGGCTACAACGATCTTTCTAAAGAGCAAGATCCATCAGGCGGTTTTCTAATTAGCAATACTTTTGCAGATGGAAAACTCGGTGCATTGTTTTCTTACTCTTACGGCGAGCGCAGCATTCTCGACCAAGGCACCAGCACAGTTCGCTGGAGTAACGCAGCAAACGAAAAATTTGGTAAGTTGAAAGGCACAACCATTCTCGCGACCGACGCAATTACAACTGCGTTCCATCCACGTATTCCGCGTTACGATTCTTACGAAACCAATTTGTCGCGCGAAGGCATGAGCGCGTCTTTGCAATGGCGCCCCACTGATGCAACTGAAATTAGCTTGGATGCATTGAAATCAAATTATGAAGCAACACGTAAAGAAAAATTTCTTGAAGCCTCTATGAACGGCACGCAAAACGCGAACGTAAACATTACCGATTATGAAATCGTTGGCAAAACTCTGGCCTACGCCAGCATGACCGGTGCACGTCTTTTGGCTGAAAGCCGCGAAGACCAAATGACAACGGATTACTCCATGTATACATTGTCAGCCAAGCATGAATTTAGTGATAGATTCCGTGTTGACGCAATGGTAGGTAAATCGCGCTCTGATTTCCAAAACCCAATTCAAAACACCATCATCATGCAAGCTAACAACCAAAACCTGACGTGGGATTACCGCAACGGTGATGGTCGTATTACCTTCGGTGATGGCGCATTTGTTCCCGGGAATTGGTCAATCAATAGCGTTCGCCAACGCCCGCAAGCGACAAAAAATGATTATGACGCAGCGAATTTTAATCTCGGCTTCGACATCAATGACACCTTCACATTGAAAGCAGGTGCAGCACGTAAAGAATTTACCTTTGATACATGGCAGCAAGCCTATCTCGGCGGTGAAGGTTTAGGCACAACTGCAAACTGTGCACTCACTGGCAATACCACAACCGCGAATACACCAAGTCCATCTTGTGGTGTTGATTTGCTTGCCAGCCCCACATTTATTGTGAGTTACGATTCAGGTCTAGGGCAGGATGTACCTTGGTTGTTACCAAATCGCCAAGAGGTAATGGATAGCTTCGGGTTATGGAAAAAGCCAATGACCACAACTGAAAGTAGCACTGCGCGTAGCGGCACTTTCGATGTAACCGAAAAAACCAACAGCGAATATGTGCAAGTTGAATTCAAAACGGAATTGGCGGGCATGCCCTTCCGCGGTGATTTTGGTTTGCGCCATTTCACAACAGATCAAACATCAAGTGGTTGGGTGCAGCGCAACAAAGTGTGGGGACAAGAATATGTGAGTCGCAGCTACTCAGATACTTTGCCTTCAATTAATTTAGTCCTGGAGCCGACAGAAAACCTGCTCGTTCGTGCTGCCTATTCTGAAGGTATTGCGCGCTCGAATATGGGTAGCTTGACCAATGATACCAACGTCACTTACACGGGTACCAACCGCGCAATCTCCATCAACAACCCATACTTAGATCCATCAAAAGCGAAGAGTTACGATTTGGGTGTTGAATGGTACTTTGCTCCTGAATCTGCTTTAGGTCTCGCATTGTTTAGAAAAGATGTGGATACCTTTGTGCAAACAGTGCCTGATAATCTCACCTTCGCTGAGCTCGGTTTAACGTCTGATCTTGCGGTACAAGCCTGCGGAACTTCATACAGTTTGGCAGCAAATTCCAACTGTAATGAAAATTTAAAATGGGCGGTTTCAAGACCTGTTAACGCACCAGGCGGTGTCATTAATGGTTACGAAATTAATTATCAGCAACCATTCACCTTCTTGCCAGGTGTGTGGCAACACTTTGGTTTCATTGGTTCTTACACCCACGTAAGTGCGGAGATGGATTACATCACCTCATCAGGTGCTCTTAACAAAGCCCCTCTGTTGAGCTTGTCTCCAAATTCGTCCAGCGCAACCATTTATTTTGAAAAAGATGCTTTCAAGGCGCGCGTGTCTGTTGCAAAACGTGATGGTTATTTAACACTTGCAGTAAATGACTCTAACGGCAACTACCAAAATGGTACTCGCGGTACCACCAACGTAGACGCTCAAGTGTCTTATGATTTAAACGATCACTTCAAAGTCACTCTGGACATGCTTAACCTGACCAATGAAATTGATGATCAATGGGTTGAATCAAGCGAGCCACGTTTGTCTTACGTTCACGAGACGGGTAGACAATTTAACTTGGGCGTAAATTACAAATTTTAATTCGCACAAGTTAACGCGTTATCAATAGGCGTTACACAAGCCTATTAAAAAAGGGATGTCGGTATACCGGCATCCCTCTTTGCTTGTTAGAGATGAAGATTTATCTACAACAATTTGCAGTTTGCTTTAGGCAAAAAAAGGCCATAAACACAATAGGTGGAATTTTGAATCAGCTTACATCATCAAAGCAGTATGTTGGATTTGTATTGGTCGGTGCCATACTCAGCGGTCTCACTGCGTGCGCAACTGAGAAGCCTACGCAAGTTACTCCGCAAGCCCCCAAAGCATCACCTGTTGCGACTATCGAAGCAACGAACCCAACCAAAGTGCCACGTAAACAAGAGCCACTTTATTTTTCATTTACCGAATTAGGTTTAACCCTTGATGATGCACGAGCAAAATATCTGGTTGCACTTCAAGATGGAAAAATTCTGCCGAGCCAACTTATCGATACGAATATGGATAGCAAACCGGATACTTTTTTAGTCGTACCGGATTTTGCACCAGCTCAAACGTTAAAATTTAATGTTGTGAGTGATTCCAGCATTAAAGTACCTGTATTGAAAAAGCAGACGCAAGCCGAGATCTCTATTAAAGATGGCGGCCAGTGGAACGGAAAGGTTTACGAAAACTTCACGCATTTCAAAAACGTTCAATCGTTTACACCGCCACCACAATATACCGATCATTCCTATTATATCCGCTATGAAGGCCCTGGCATTGAATCAGATAAAACCGCTTACCGGGTTTATTTAGATTGGCGAAATGGATTCGATATTTTTGGTAAAAAAACACCGGAAATGGTTCTGCAAAATGTGGGGCAAAAAGATTACGAGGAATACCACCATGATGCACCATGGGGCCAAGACATTTTAAAAGTAGGCAAGACCTTAGGAACGGGCGGTTACGGTTTCTGGAATGGAAAGTCAGTAGAACTCGTCTCCAACGTTAAAACCTGGAACGCTACTATTGTTGAAAACGGTGCGCTCTATTCCGCATTCAACATCAAATATAACCAGTGGGAAGTAAACAATCATATCTTTGATCTCTCATCGCAATTGTCCATGAACGCTGGTAGCCGCTTGGTACACACACGCTTAAAAGTAACCGAGCATGAGCCACCGTCAGACGAGATAGATCCGCGCGCGCGCGTGAATAAAAATCTACCCAACATAGCAATCGGTGTTGTTAAACACCCCAACACAAAACTACTTCTTGGCAGTGACAACATTAGCGGTAGCGCGTGGACCTACGCTGCGAGCTGGGGCAAACAAAGTTTAAGCAGCCCAGATAGTTACTTGGGTATGGCTGTCATATTCCGCAAAGGCGATCGCGAAAAGCAAACAGAAGATTCAGGCTCTTATGTCTCCGTAATGAATACCAATGGCGGCGATTTGGATTACTACTTTGTAGCTGTTTGGGATCAAGAAATTAACGCGATTAAAACAGAAGCTGAATTCAAAGCCTATTTGGATAGCGAAGTAGAACGTCTTACAAAAGAAACACGTATCAAAGTTGAATCTACATTGAGCGCCGCCGCAAAAGCGAAACCCATTACCGCCGAAACAGCTTTAGCTTGGAGTAAAGGTTTGGCTGATTCTGAACTTGCGCGCAAAACACTGAGCTATCACGCTAACGGCTGGGATGAATATCGCAAACGCCCTACTGTATTCGAATACGATGTGGTGGGCATGCAAATTGGTGCGCTCCAAAAACTAAACCAAATTTCTCCAGACACCCGCTATAGCGACGCTTTGGAGAAAGTTTCCGGTAGCTACATAAAGAATGACGGAACTATCATCGGTTTCAACGCTGACTTGTTTAGTATTGATAGGACCAAACCCGGCGAAATGATTATTTTGTTGGAACAAAAAACCAAAGAAGCTAAATATCGTAAAGCGGTTGATTTGTTACGCGCAAATTTAAAACGTCATCCACGCACATCTGAAGGCGCGTTTTGGCATCGCATTATTTATCCCAATCAATTGTGGTTAGACGGTGTCTATATGGGCATGCCGTTTCTTGCGCAATATGCTGCTACTTATGAAACGGGTAAACAACAACATGAAAGCTTTAAAGAAGCTGTACATGAATTCGTAATCGCACGTGATCACCTGCGCAACCCTAAAACCGGACTTTATTACCACGCGTGGGATGAATCTAAAAAAGCTGATTGGGCCGATAAAACAACCGGTCGCGCATCTCAATATTGGTCGCGCGGCATGGGCTGGTACGCCATGGCCTTAGTCGATGTGTTGGATTTTTTACCACCCAGCGAAACACAATTGCGCAAAACCTTACTTGATATAGTGAATGAATTAGCAGCCGATATTTTGCGCTACCAAGATCCGGCCACATCCACTTGGTGGCAAATTACAGATCGCCCAGGCGATATCGGCAACTACCGTGAATCTACCGCAACCGCTATGTTCAGTTACTTCCTGACCAAAGCAGTGAACCAAGGGTATTTACCCAGCTCATATAAAGAAGCTGCGATTAAAACCTACATGGGCTTGATCAATGAGTTTGCAAGCGTTGAAGCTGATGGAAAAATCTCCATGAATAACCAATGCCTAGTTGCGGGCTTAGGTGTGGGGCGTGATGGCAGTTACGACTATTACATGACTGAGCCTATTACCTCTAACGATGCGAAAGGTAATACGCCTTTTATTCTGGCTGGATTAGAAATGCATAGATTGTTAAAAAATTAGGGCATCAAAATTCAACTTCACCTATTTTTAGATAAGGTTTAAGCAATGAAAAAAATCGAAGAACGTTTTGCCGTTCATGTTGACGATTACAAACACTACGATACCGAAAAATTACGCAAACACTTTTTGATTGAAAATATATTTGTCGCTGACGATATTCAATTTACTTACACGCACTATGAGCGTTTGATGGTGGGCGGAGCCATGCCCGTTGCTAAAGCCGTGAAGCTTGAATCCATCGACCAACTAAAATCAGATTATTTTCTGCACAGACGTGAACTCGGCGCAATCAATATCGGCGGCAAAGGTACGGTTACTGTTGATGGCACCGCCTACTCCATTGATACCAAAGAAGCGCTTTATATTGGCCGCGGCGCAAAAGACGTTATATTCACCAGTGATGATTCAAATAGCCCAGCGAAATTTTATTTGAATTCAACACCTGCACATTGCACTTATCCCACCAAAAAACTGAATAAAGAAAACAGCAAAGTGTTGCACATGGGTGCAAGTGACACTTGCAACGAGCGCGATATTTACCAGCTAATGATTAGCACAGTGCTCGATACCTGTCAGTTACAAATGGGCATGACGGAATTAAAACCGGGCAGCATTTGGAACACCATGCCAATGCACACCCATAGCCGCCGCATGGAAGCCTATTTTTATTTCAATATTCCTCAGGATCACGCTGTTTGCCATTTTATGGGCCCTGCAGAAGAAACGCGCCATATTTGGGTTGCGAATGAACAAGCTGTTGTTTCACCTCCGTGGTCAATGCACTCCGGTGTGGGCACAGCGAGTTACACTTTTATTTGGGGAATGGCTGGAGAAAACCACGATTACACGGATATGGATTTTCACAAGCCGAGTGAGGTGCGCTAATGAATCATCCGCTGTTTGATTTAACCGGAAAAATTGCAGTAGTAACGGGTGCAACTCATGGTTTGGGTATGGCTATGGCTTCCGGTCTCGCTAGCGCCGGTGCGACCTTAATTATTAACGGCAATTCATCGCAAGAAAAAATTGATGCAGCCGTAAACATCTATCGCGAAATGGGCTTCAAGGCGTTCGGCTATAAATTTAATGTAACCGACGAGGAGCAAGTTACAGCCGCAGTTAGCCAAATTGAAAATGACCACGGCGCAATAGATATTTTAATTAACAACGCCGGCATTATTAAACGCACACCATTACTGGAAATGTCCTTAGAAGATTTTGAGGAAGTGATAAAAATTGATTTAACCGGCGTGTTTACTATGACTCGCCCGGTTGCGCGCAAAATGGTTGAGCGTCGCCGCGGAAAAATTATCAATATTTGCTCAATGATGAGTGAGCTCGGCCGAAATTCAGTGGGCGCCTACGCCGCCGCCAAAGGCGGATTAAAAATGCTCACTAAAAATATGGCGACTGAGTGGGCCAAATATAACGTGCAAGTTAACGGCATTGGCCCAGGCTATTTTGCAACAAGCCAAACAGAACCCATTAGGGTTGACGGTCACCCTTTCAACGACTTTATTATCAACCGCACCCCAGCAGGAAAATGGGGTGACCCAAGCGACTTGCAAGGCACGACAATTTTTCTTGCATCCAAAGCAAGCGATTTTGTAACCGGCCAAATTGTGTATGTTGATGGTGGTATTTTAGCGACCATTGGCAAACCCAGTAACGAAGCCTGACATAAGTCCATTCGCATAAAGCTCAATCGTGTTCTCGATTGAGCTTTATCGTTCCAATTCCTCGACCCAAACAAACTGGCGTGTTCGGCGTTCCTGTGCTGAAATTAAAAAATTCCAACACAGGTTAATAGCCCCATGACTTTACTTGAACAACCTCAAGGCACACTCACACTGCAAACCCTTTCCATGCCCGCAGACACAAACCCCCAAGGCGATATTTTTGGCGGCTGGTTGCTCTCACAGATGGATATAGCGGGTGCTGTATTAGCCCTCGAAATTGCGCAAGGGCGCGTTACAACGGTGGCTGTGAGCGGTATGAAATTCCTGCATCCCGTTCCGGTTGGCTCTCTGGTAAGTTGCTATTCGCTCCTGCGTGGAATTGGTCATACATCTATAAAAGTTGGAATAGAAGTGTGGATAAAGGATTTTAAAACACACCAACGCATTAAGGTTACAGAAGGTGAGTTTGTTTACGTAGCCATCGATGAACAAAGTAGAAAACGACCTATTAGGGGATAAAATGCCGCCAAGATTTCGATCAAATAACACGAAAAATTTGATCTTTTGTTAAACATTCGGTTGATGCAAAACCCATAAACTCTTAATAAGCATTTTAAATTCAATAAGATAGATCTTCGACTTTTGGCCGATAACCTATATCCCCCTAAAACTAAGGTCTTTGAGTATTTATTTCCTCTGCTGTATTTCGCCTAAATTGCTGTTAATGTCACACAACTTTGTGAAAACAGCGGTAGTCTAGGAACTACCGGCAAATGTGCGCATCCAAACAGGCTACATAGGGAGGATAAAAATGTTAAAAGACTCAAAAACTGGCTACGGTTTAATTAGCATCATTTTTCACTGGGCTTGCGCTCCCTTAATACTATTTGTCTTTGGTCTCGGCGTTTACATGCGCGGGTTAGATTACTACTCACCTTGGTATCATCGTGGACCTGAAATTCATATCGAATTAGGCTTACTTATTTTTTTCTTGATGGTATTGCGTTTGCTTTGGCGACTCCGCAGTGGATCGCCAGAGGCTATAGCGACAATTCCCAAAAGCAACCAACTCGCAGCAAATCTCGTGAAGCTTGTTATTTATATTGCAGTATTCACGATTTGTATTACCGGCTATTTGATCACAACCGCAGAAGGCAGCGGCGCAAATTTTTTTGGCATTTTTAATATCCCGACCACGCTCGAGCTATCCGCCGATAATATCGATCGCGCAGGTAAAATTCACAAATACGTTGCCTGGGGACTAATTGCGTTAGTAGCCCTCCATGCGACTGCTGCATTATTTCACCACTTTATCAAACGCGATAAAACGCTCGTTCGAATGTTAAAACCCTCGGACGATTCTCTTTAAGTCCGCAATCAACCAAAGTAAAAATCAACAGGAGCAATTTATGTTTGCAAAAAAACAACTCGCCGTTTTGGCACTCAGTACACTTGGTGTTGTGAGCCTGCCTTCATTGGCTGACAAT
>NZ_JAXMGC010000003.1:0-436363 GCF_046347455.1 Cellvibrio sp. | reverse complement strand
GCGTTGCTGTCGCTCAAGACAACCGGATTGTCGTTGGTGTTGGTGACCGCAATGGTGAAGTCACCCGTGGTTTCACTGCCATCGGAGCTGACCGCTTTCACGGTCACGGTATGGCTGGTGGCACTTTCATAATCGAGCAAGGCGCCGTTGGCGACAGTGATCACACCGGTGGTGGCGTTGATCGCGAAGCGACCGCCGGCATTGTCGGTGAGACTGTAGGTCACGGTGGTGCCCGCATCGGCATCGGTACCCAAGGCGGTGACGCCCACGAGGCTGCCAGTCGCCGCGCCTTCAGCAACCGTGTTCAATGCTGCGTTGCTGTCGCTCAAGACAACCGGATTGTCGTTGGTGTTGGTGACCGCAATGGTGAAGTCACCCGTGGTTTCACTGCCATCGGAGCTGACCGCTTTCACGGTCACGGTATGGCTGGTGGCACTTTCATAATCGAGCAAGGCGCCATTGGCGACAGTGATCACACCGGTGGTGGCGTTGATCGCGAAGCGACCGCCGGCATTGTCGGTGAGACTGTAGGTCACGGTGGTGCCCGCATCGGCATCGGTACCCAAGGCGGTGACGCCTACCAGGCTGCCATTCGCCGCACCTTCGGCCACTGTGTTGAGGGCGGCGTTGCTGTCACTCAAGACAACCGGATTGTCGTTGGTGTTGGTGATATTGATGGTGAAGTCACCGGTGGTTTCACTGCCATCGGAGCTCACCGCTTTCACGGTCACAGTGTGGCTGGTGGCACTTTCGTAATCGAGCAAGCTGCCATTGGCGACAGTGATCACACCGGTGGTGGCGTTGATCGCGAAGCGACCGCCGGCATTGTCGGTGAGACTGTAGGTCACGGTGGTGCCCGCATCGGCATCGGTGCCCAAGGCGGTGACGCCCACGAGGCTGCCAGTCGCCGCGCCTTCGGCCACTGTGTTGAGGGCGGCGTTGCTGTCACTCAAGACAACCGGATTGTCGTTGGTGTTGGTGATATTGATGGTGAAGTCACCGGTGGTTTCACTGCCATCGGAGCTCACCGCTTTCACGGTCACGGTATGGCTGGTGGCACTTTCGTAATCGAGCAAGCTGCCATTGGCGACAGTGATCACACCGGTGGTGGCGTTGATCGCGAAGCGACCGCCGGCATTGTCGGTGAGACTGTAGGTGACAGTCGTGCCTGCATCGGCATCGGTACCCAAGGCAGTGACGCCCACGAGGCTGCCAGTCGCCGCGCCTTCAGCAACCGTGTTCAATGCTGCGTTGCTGTCGCTCAAGACAACCGGATTGTCGTTGGTGTTGGTGATATTGATGGTGAAGTCACCGGTGGTTTCACTGCCATCGGAGCTCACCGCTTTCACGGTCACGGTGTGGCTGGTGGCACTTTCATAATCGAGCAAGGCGCCGTTGGCCACGGTGATCACACCGGTGGTGGCGTTGATCGCGAAGCGACCGCCGGCATTGTCGGTGAGACTGTAGGTCACGGTCGTGCCCGCATCGCCATCGGTGCCCAAGGCCGTGACGCCCACCACGCTGCCAGTCGCCGCACCTTCGGCAACCGTGTTCAATGCGGCGTTGCTGTCAATCAAGACAACTGGATTGTCTGTGTTGGTGACGTTGATGGTTACAGTGCTCGTAACAACACCACCATTACCATCCGAAACGCTGACGACGAATTGGTCTGGGCCGTTATAGGTAGATGCAGGAGTGTAGATAAACGCGCCGGTGGCTGGATTAAGACTGACTGTACCATGTGCCGCTGCACCAGTTACGGAATAGCTTAATGTATCGCCCTCAACATCCTTAGCCACAACTTGACCGTTAAGGGGCGTACTTTCCGGTGTGGTTAGGTTCTGATTACTGGTCGTCGGTGCATCATTAACCGGGGTGACGCCAACATTAATAGTGCTGGTAGTTAAACCGCCTTGGCCGTCAGAAATGCTAACAACAAAGCTATCAGAGCCGTTGTAATTAAGACTCGGGGTATAAACGAAAGCCCCGGTAGCAGAGTTAAGCGTGACGACACCGTGTGAAGCAGAGCCCGTCACTGTATAACTTAAAGAATCACCATCCACATCTGACGCAACTACCTTGCCAGACAAAGGTGTATCCTCAGCTGTCGTAAGATTTTGATTACCACTTACTGGCGCATCGTTAACCGGAGTGATACCGACATTAATGGTGCTGGTTACAACACCACCGTTGCCATCGCTAACGGTTACAACGAATGTATCCGCTCCGTTGTAATTCCCATTGGGTGTGTAAACAAAGGAGCCTGTGGCGGGGTTAAGATTTACTGAGCCGTGAGCAGCTGCGGTAGAGAGGCTGTATGTCAGGGTATCGCCTTCTACGTCAGTTGCCACTACTTGGCCTGAAACGGGTGTGTCTTCTGGCGTGGAGAGGTTTTGGTTGGCAGAAACCGGGGCATCGTTAACAGCGTTAACCGTAAGAGTTACCGTAGAAGTTGTTGAGTTTCCATGGTCATCGGTCACAGTGACGATAAAACTATCGGAGCCGTTGTAGTTCGCATTTGGAGTGTAGGTAAAGTTGCCGGTAGCGGGATCAAGCACAAGTACGCCATTAGCAGGCTGACCAGACAGAGCATAGGTTAATGGATCGTTTTCAATGTCAGTCGCAATAATACGGCCGCTTATAGGTGTGTCTTCATCGCCTGTAAAACCTTGAGCCTCAATCACGGGAGCAGCGTTGGAAGCGAAAGATTGTGGCAGCGGTATAGCACCAGAATCGGGATTAGAAACACCAAAACTAAAGGCATTAGGGTCTGTTTGTTCTACAACCCGAGTCAGTGCGACAAAACTGTGCCCCTCGTTAGAACCGCCACCGCTCAAACCTGCAGCAGTCTCTTCAAGCGTGGTGGTTAAATCGCCACCCTCGTTTAAAACGGTTAAGGCCTCCTGCACTGAAGCATTATCAATGGCAGATTCTTTATTGTCGGATGCGAGATCAGTCCACACATCACGGTTCATAACTATTTCTTGACCACCCGCGATAAACACAGGCTGATGATCACCAAAATCCAACTCAATTCGCGCGCCGGTTGCAGTAATAACGGTCTCATCTGCGGAGACCGTGTCGCCTACTTTAAGGGGGCGAAGTTTTCCATCGGGCCCCTTAGCCCAAGCTTGACCTTCAAGGGATGCAACGGTGGCGGCAGCATTAGCCATAACAAGACTCCAATTTCGCAAATGTGGATTTAGACGATATGGAGTCTAGCTCAGGAACAGCTATTTGCTATTGGACTAAAGGGCAATAAGAACGGAAAAGCAGTGCTTCTAAAACAGCTCACAATCATCGGAAAGTGTTTCGCCATCATTAGGCAGATCAGCTGTCTCGGCAGCAACACTGGTAGCTGCAACCATTTTCTGTTGTTGCCCTTGTAGATGCGTTAATAGCCTGACAACTCCGGTAAGCGAATCGCTAATCACGAGGCTGCGATCCAAACCCGCCAATACTTCAGTAAATGATCGATCGATCCGGTTCACCAGATATTTTTCCTGATCCTCCTCCAAACCTAACTTGGGTAAACGCTCATCTAGATCGGCGAGCAAGGATTTCATAATCTCACTGATCTCGGCATGACCGTTTGCAACCAAAGGACCGAGAGAACTCAGGGTGCCAGCTATTGCGGCGATCGATTGCTCCAGGCTCTCTGCCTGAGAAACGAGCGAGCGATGCACATCAAGTGACCGAATTTTGCCGTCGACCGAACCCAGAATAAAAGGCACTGTATCTTTAATCCGACCGTAACGCTCCCTATCGTCAAGTGGCATATTTTTTATTAACAAAGAAACCTGACGATAATTACAGAAGGTTCTACAACCAAAGTCCTTAAACCGCCCTTGATGATGCATTATCTGCAAGAGGTCTTTTTCGAGCGGAGGAACGTCAGCCGTGCTTTGAGAATAAAACAGCGGGCCGGAAGTCGTCACAAACATCACAGACGTATGCAAACCAAAGTCAACCATGGACTTGAACAGCGCTTGGGCCAAGGCATCGAAAGTAGGAATAGAAAAAGTATGTTCGACGAACCTTAATGCTCGCCCCAATTCTGCACTTGTCGTCAGAGCCTCAAACGCAGTTCCCTGAGCAGATTCCGCCCGCTCACTCAATTCGCGTTTTTCGTGGTAACCGGAGGTGGCCAACTTAACCTTGGCGTTTAGGATATCCGAATCAAAGGGCTTTACCAGGTAATCCTCTGCCCCCAACTCAAAGCCTTGCAGCTTCTCGCGTAATGACCCGTTACCCGAGAGAAAAATAATAGGAATTGCGGCTGTAGCTGGGTTGTTTTTAAGCTCCTCGCAGACTTCAAAGCCATTTTTACCCGGCATTTCAACATCAAGCAAAATGGCTGAGGGCATCCAGTCCAGCGCCACCGAAATGGCCTCCAACCCGTCAAATGCCGTTTTCAGATCGTACTGCGCTATCAAAGCCCTGACGATAAGCTTTTGAGCGAAACGATCATCATCAACCACTAAAACCTTATGTTTTAAATCACTCATCAAACACTCCAATGTGTAAATTATGAGCCTAAAACTGGAATCTGCTCAGCGATGCCCCGCCAAAATTAATGCTAGATGTAGCCTGTCGCGCGCGCCCAGCTTTTCAAATACGGCACTCAAATGTGCCTTAACAGTACGCTCCGCAATATCCAGCTCTCGCGCAACCTCTTTGTTGGACTTACCGCTAGCAACAGCCATGGCGACCGACTGCTCTCTGGCTGTCAACACATTCAGCTCGAGCGTGCTAGGCGGTGATTTAATGAGTGTAGACGTTGCACGCACAAGTTGACGCATTAAATCTACGCCCAACCACATGCCACCTACTTCTACGACTTGACTCACTTGCTGTAGCACGGGCACTACGGCCAAATAGTGTAAATATCCACTCGCTCCGGCCTCCAGAATCTCTTTTGCCTGACGAGGATCTTCGGCTTGGGTCATGCCAACAACGCGCGCACCCGCAGCAACCCAGCGCTCGATATCAGGAAGACCATAAGTTTGACCCAACATCAACCAAATCAAACACCCCTGCAAATCTGAAGGTAAATTGTTGTCATGAGCAAGTTGCGCAGACGGAA
Source organism: Cellvibrio sp. (assembly GCF_046347455.1). GTDB lineage: Bacteria > Pseudomonadota > Gammaproteobacteria > Pseudomonadales > Cellvibrionaceae > Cellvibrio. The sequence continues at coordinate 431,277 of NZ_JAXMGC010000003.1, read as the reverse complement.
ACGCCTGAAGCCAACGCGGTGATTCAATATGAGGTGGAGAAATAAATATAGACTGCATTATCGCTCGGTTAAGGCATTTTGTTTCGCCCGCAAAACAGGCTTGAGTAAATAAGAGAGAACCGTTTTCTTACCCGTTAAAATATCTACCTGCGCGGTCATACCGGGAATGATAGGTAAAGATGCATCAAAACCGGACCTTTCCGTACGCACGCGCACCAGATAAAACACGTTATCTTTGTCATCCTTCATAGTATCCGCACTAATATGTTCCAGCTTTCCGGTTAAGCCTCCATAAATTGCAAAATCATAGGCTGTAAATTTTACGATGGCTGTTTCTCCGGGATGCAAAAACGCAATATCTTTTGGCGATACACGCGCTTCAATTAACAGTTGATCATCAAGCGGAATTATTTCAATGACCTCGTGCCCAGGTTGCACAACGCCGCCCAAAGTATTGGTATGCAGTTTTTGAACCGTACCGTGAACGGGAGAGCGAATCTCGGAATATTTAATTTTGTCCGCAAGGCCTGTGCCCGTCTCACTCAGGCTGGAAAGTTTTGCAAGCGTTTCCGATAATTCAGTACGCCACTTATTGACCTCATTTAGTTCAACTTCGCGCACTTTACCTTCAGATTCCTCTACCGCAGCAATGAGTCGTTGTTCTTGCGCCAAGGCTTGCTGGCGAGCGCCCTGCGCATTGGACACTTCACCTTGCAATTTAAGAATTTCAACTTCGGAAACCGCACCGCTTTTCAACAGAGGCGTGGTTACGGTTAATTCCTGATTCGCCAATTCCAACGCACGGGTTACTTGGGTCAACTTCGCACGCACTTCTTGCAGCTCGCGTTGACGCTGCTCCAATTGACTGCGAGAAATACTCAATTGTTCATCGAGCTCTCGACGATTTGCTTCATACAAATTGCGTTCATGCTCTGCAATATCAGGCGAAGATTTGATAATTTCTTCAGGCATATCAAGCGCCGTATTGGAAGTAAGCGCCCTTAAACGCGCAGCACGAGCCTCCAACGAAACTAAAGACGCGTTATTTTCGCGAAAACTGGAAACAAAACGGGTTGGATCTATACGAACCAATAAATCGCCCTTGTTAACAATATCGCCTTCTCGCACCAAAATTTCTTTTACAACACCACCATCAAAAGATTGAATTACTTGTAATTGTTGCGAAGGAATCACCTTACCTTCGCCGCGCGCAACTTCATCAACCTTAGCCACGGCTGCCCACAGCAACAAAATAACAAAAATAATTGCCGTAGCATTTAGCAAAAGACGTGCGCGAAGCGGTTCTTGTTGTACACGCGCCCAATCGGCATCGCTTAACCAATCGTGAGGTTGCTCGTTAATAGGCGCAAGCCAACGTTGGTAAATTTTGTCGATATACGCGCTCGCAGGCACGCCGATTTTATCGAGCCACTGCCCTACTTTTTTGAAATAAATTTCTGATTTAGAAAGGGGCTTTTCAGGAAGATGCGCGTTCATTACGAAGCCCTCCCGATACGACCTTGACGCAAGGCTTCAACGACCTGCTCTTTAGCCCCATCTGCAACGATTTTTCCGGCATCTATAACAATGATACGATTGACAAGCTCCAGCAAAGAAGTGCGATGAGTAATTACAACCAAAGTTTTACCTTGCGAATATGCAGCGATATTGCGTTTAAATTCTTCTTCGCTGGAATGATCCATTGATCCAGTTGGTTCATCAAATAACAAAATAGCGGGATCATTTAATAAAGCGCGGGCGATAGTTACGCTTTGACGCTGACCACCAGACAACAATTGACCATGCTCACCCACTGGCATCGCCAAGCCCGCCGGGTGTTGATTCACAAATTCAGTCAAACCGCTTAAGCGTACCGCCTCTAATAAAGCTTCATCGCTAACGTGTCCTGCTCCCATAGCGATGTTATCGCGCAAGCTGCCAAAAAATAAATTTACATCTTGCGACACAAAACCAATGTTGCGGCGAAGCTCTGCAGGATCGAGCTGGCGCACATCAATTCCATCCACCAACACAGTGCCTTCTGTGGGTTCATATAATCCGGCAATCATTTTTTCCAAAGTCGTTTTGCCTGAACCATTGCGCCCTAAAATCGCAACACGTTCACCCGGATTAATCTTGAATGAAATATTACGTAGAACTTCGCGCTCATCGTTCGGATATTTAAACCCGACTTGTTTGAATTCAATCCCTCCTTGCAGACGCGCACGGCTGATCCAATTAGCGCCAACGGGGCGATCGATCGGCTTATTCATAATTTGTTCGAGGTTAGTAAGCGCAGTCGCGGCTTGATGATATTGCATGAGCAACGCAGCGGTTTGACTGATCGGCCCCATAACGCGAGCAGACAACATATAACTCGCAATTAATCCGCCTTGGGTTAAATCTCCGTTAATAATGAGATAAACACCCACGATAATAATAATGACGGAGATAACTTGCTGAATCCACGCCGTACCCGAGCCCACCGAACCAGATAACATGCGCATTTTTACAGACGTGCGCGAAAGCAATAAGGTTGCCTGCTCCCAAATCGCCTGCATGCGCCCTTCTGCACCAGTGGTTTTTAAAGTTTCCAATCCCTGCAAACTTTCAACAAGGATTGCATTGCGCTGGGCGGCCGCTTGCATGGAACTTTCAGACAAGCTGTGCATTTTTTTCTGCACTGCAGCGGCATAAATAATAGCAGCAACAATACCCAATAAAATTGGCAAAATAAGTGGCCAGGAGATAATCGCAATAACCGTGGTAAATAAAAGCACGAAGGGTAAATCGACAAAGGCAAGAACTGTTGCAGAGCTGATAAAACTACGAATCGATTCAAACGACTGTAAACTTGAAGCGAAAGAACCCACAGACACCGGACGCTCAGACAATTTCATGCCAAGCACCCGCTCCATAATGGTGGCAGACAAGGTAATATCAGTACGGCTTGCAGCTAAATCAACAAACCAGGCACGCATCATACGCAAACCAAAATCGGCACTAATCATCAAAATAATGCCCAGCGACAACACCCATAAAGTATCTGTAGCATGGTTTGGAACAACGCGGTCATAAACATTCATCACAAACAAAGGTGACGCCAACGCAAAAATATTAATGATAAACGCAGTTAAAAGAACATCGCGATAAAGCTCACGATGCTCGCCGATAACACTCCAAAACCAGTGACCGCGCTTTACCTTGGCGATGTTTGTAGTGCGCGCATCAAATTGTTCTTCTGGACGGGCGTAAATGACCTGTCCGCCGTATTTTTCATTCAGATCTGAAAGAGCAATTTGAACAGGTGCGGCACCTAACTCTGGAAAAACAACTCGCGCACTTTGTGCCTCCTTGCTCAATTCAAGCAATACGCAGGCAGAATTATTTTTTAGCAAAAGAATGACAGGAAAAAGACCATCATTAAGCTGCAATAGATCACGGGCAATAATTTTACTGGTTAAACCCGCGCGCTTGGCTGAACGAGAAAAAGAAGATGGCGTAAGTTGATTCTGAACGAGCGGTAAACCAGCTAACAATGTCTCTGCAGTTGCCAAAACACCGTGAGCACGAGCGAGAATTAGCAAGCACTCCAACAAGGGCCCACCTTTTTCGAATGCGCCATTTTGTTGCACCACCATGGAAACTCCAGAAAAACTAAACTTGACTTGGGTAAAATTAGCTGCGCGCACCTGGCGCAACAAGTACAAAAAAAGCAAAACATCGGTTGGCAGCGCAAAAATAAACAACTTAGGTAAATATAGCCGGAAAATTCAGTTACGCAATTCATCCGCAGCATAAATGCTTGTTTCAGATACAAAAAAAGCACAGTGACCGAAGGCTCACTTCACTGTGCTTCTTCGAGTACACATTTAGACTATTGCTGGCGAGATACAGTAACTTCCACGCGACGGTTCGCCGCTTTACCTTGCTCAGTAGAATTGTCTCCCACTGCTCGAGTAGCACCATACCCCTCTGTTTGATAATTAATTTGATCGAGCCCATTAAGAATAAAATAATTCTTCACGCTTTCCGCCCGCGCTTTGGACAACGGAATGTTAATCATATCCGTACCTGTATTATCAGTGTGGCCATCGATTTTAATTTGCACAACGTTCGGCGTGTTTTTGATTTGCTGCACCAAAAGTTCCAGCTTTTGAGACGCGGTGGTCGTTAATGCTGAACTACCCACATCAAAAAGCGCATCACCGCTGATACGAATCATTTCAGAAACCAGATCTTTGCGGGAAAAACCCTCAACAACTTCTGCAGGGCACGCATTGGCACCATCAATTTTTTCGCCCTTATCATTAACCTTGGCGTCTTTAACTTGCACAAGGGATTCACGCGTGATATTCAAAGCGGGCAGCAGTTTACCCATGGCAGCCAAGGTACGAGCGTGGGCGATATTCAAATCAGCTTGCGCACTTGTGTATGCCCGGTTGGCTTGGAAATATTCATTTTCCGCATCCAGCAAATCAAGCAGAGAACGCTGGCCAATTTTAAATTGCTCACCGTAAGCGATACGAACCTTATCACTTGAACGACGGTGCTGATCCAGCGACTTCAACTGTTCTTTTAAACGCTGGGAATCGTTATAAGCAATTTGGGTATTTTGGCGTAAGTCTACGCAAGCTTTATCGCGTAAGTCCTTAGCTTGATTAACCTCTTCCAATGCACGTCGCACAGCTGAACGAGTAGCCCCCCCGGAAAATAAATTATAAGTAATAGCCAACTCAACGGCGCTTTCATCGCCATAACGCGCCGCATCGACACGCTCATCAAAACCATTGGTGTTACGGCTAACCACCTGACGCGCACGCAATTCAGCTTTTGGATAATAACCAGACCGTTCAACTTTCACATTTGCCTGCATTGCAGCAATGTTTTTTACAGCAGCATGAAAACCGGAGTTACCTTGATAGGCGAGCTGAAGTGCTTCCCGAATGTTCGTCGGTAAATTAGTTTGTGCTAAGGAGGAAGCGGCCAAATCCGCAGCGGGTAATTGGCCAACGATACGCAAATAACGGGATGTCACATCATGTAGGTTCGAGGCTTCTGTTAATAGATTGGTTTCAGCCAGCGCCAGACGACCAGCAACCTGCTCCAAATCAACCTTACGCCCCACACCGGAGGCCACACGCTCTTCAATTTGGGCATAGACTTCTTGATGTTTAGCATAATTATCGCGAGCAGAACTTAACAATTGTCGCTCGCGGCTAACATCCTCATAAGCTCGAACCGCTTCAAACGCTGTAGTTTCAACACTATCCAGCAATTCGTAATAGCGTACCAAGCGCGCGCCTTCCAAGTGCTCGACTTGCCCCAGCGTGCGGAAGCCTTCAAACAAACTCTGGGTTAGCGAAACTTGTCCCTGGCTGTTGGTGTAACGGCCCTGACCATCAAAGTCACGATAATTTCTACCAGTACTGGCAGCCAAGTCTACCGAGGGCATATAGCCAGACCGAGCTTCTCCCACCTGGTAAGTCGCAGCCTTAAAAGTGTGCCAAGCTGACTGTACATCCGGATTTGATTCTATGGCTTGGGTCGCGGCATCACGTACCGTTCCAGCAGGCGCTGCATGCACACTGATGGCAGCAAAGATCAAAGAACCAACAAGTGAACGAACAATAAAGGATCGCGGTGCCACCTTTGAACCATTTTTCATTAATGTCATACCTTCTAGGCTTAAGTCCGAATTAGTGTAGTTGGCGAAAAAACAATCAGAATTTTATTTTATATAACTATTTCAAAGATATCTTTTAACCATGTCATCTTAAATGGCATTTGAAACATCCTTGCATATTAACCGATCCATTGCGAGCCCACAACCACAGAAATCATTCTGTGATAAATATCACACATTCGGAAATTCGCATCAGCAACTTTGTGCTGCGACACAACTACTTAAGTTGATAGGTTGCAATTTGAAAGTCCGCCTCGTCTTTTAAACCGAGAACCTCCAAAGCGGCCATATCGGCTGGCTTGAGCCTCCATGCGAAAGGTGTCATGGCCAAAAGCGCTCGCGTCAGATCCCCCGGAGGTATATCCAAGGTGAAGCCCAGCTGGGATTGAGCAATCTCAACAAAACCACCCGGAGCTTGGGGTTTGGGATGAGGCCGCACTTCCCGGTAAATTTCCTTCCTAAGTCCTATTAAATGCCGTTCACCGGGCGTGACGATAATTAGTTTGCCGCCCGGTCTAAGCACACGGCAAAGCTCCGGGTCTTTGCTGGGTGCATAGACTCTGAGAATTACATCCATGCTCGCATTTGCAAGAGGTAAGGAATGACTAGAGGCCACTGCATAAGTGGAACGTCTGTCTATTTTTGAAGCGAGATGTATGCCAGCTTTGGATATGTCGATCCCATAGATGTCCGCTCCGCTGCAATGATCAACAAGCCCGCGAGTGAAATATCCTTCTCCACAACCAACATCTAACAATGTGTCGGTATCTGGACTGATAATCTTTTTTAATTCGCACAGTAATGGGGCAAAATACTCCGCAGACAAAAAAGCGCGGCGGGCACTCAACTGCTGCTTAGCATCACCTGGTTCACGCGAGTTTTTGTGGTGAACGGGCAACAAATTCAAATAGCCATCTTTGGATCGATCAAAGTGATGCCGATTTGCGCAAACTGCGCCGCTCTCAGTGCCCACTAACGAAAGCGAGCACAAAGGACAAATTAATTTATTCATGAACCCTTATCAAAAGTAAAAATTTAACACTGCCGAATCAATATTGCTTTTCAGTAAAATAAAAAAGGACACGTTAACCCAGTAACGTGCCCTTTTCTTCTCAACAACATTCAGGCAAAGAAAACTGCGAGGCATTTATTCATTTAATTCATAGCGATCAATGATATCACGCACCAAACCACTGCGCACAATATCGTCGCGAGCAAATTCGTGCACATAAACATTCGGTAAATCACCTAAACGCGCAACAGCGTCTGCCAAACCGTTAGAGCCGCGAATATCACTTTGATTGACATCGCCATTGATCACAACCTTACAATCCTCGCCAATGCGCGTTAAAAACATTTTCATTTGTGCGACGCTAGTGTTTTGCGCTTCATCCAAAATAACAAAGGTTTTACTGTTAAATGTCTTACCACGCATGTAGGCAAGTGGAGCGGCAACTATGCGGCCATGACGCAAGCAGTAATCTACAGTTCCGGCACCTAAACGTTCGTTTAAAATGTCACGGAACGCGTCAATATAAACTGAAAATTTCTCATCCAAATCGCCTGGCAGAAATCCAAGACTTTCTCCAGTTTCAACTGCGGGACGAGTCAGAATAATACGTTCAATTCGGCCTGACTCCAGGGCTTCCGCCGCTAATGCACCAGCACAATAACTTTTACCTGTACCGGCTGGGCCAATACCAAAAGTGAGCGCGTTCTGATTGATAGCGGTAATGTAATCTTGCTGGGCTTGGTTTTTTGCGCGGAGAGGTTGGGCTGAGCGAGGTGGGGAGTAAGCGGTTTCGACTTGTTTGGAGCGGGCTTTTAAATCAACTATGTTGTCATCGATTCTCGGTTGTTTTCGCGATGATTTATGTCGCGAGCTTTTCTGGATGCCGTCGTCGGCGAAGTTACCGTGAGAATTGTTGTTATATGAGTTACTGCGTCTAGCGTGATTTCTTCTTGCCATAAATGGTCACCGCCCTTAAGGTTCAAAGTTAACAACAAGGTTTAGCTTTCTATTTTCTATATACACGTCTTCTTGAATACGTGTGTCTAAAACCTATTTGCCCTTTAACGCATTGCTGATACATAGTTGGTTATTGCTAAAATCACCTCTCTTTAATTGAAGGAAAAATTAAATAAGCACAGAATCTAAAGGTAACGAAGCTCCGTGAATAAGTGATGACACGCACCAAAGATCCACACATCAAAAAAACATATTTCGCACCATATATTGTGGATTTTTTGTCACCCACAACTAGATACTAGGCTTAAAGCGGAAAAGGGTCAATAATTTTTTACAGCTTGATGAAAAATTTAAGTCGTAAAAAAAGCCGCTATTGCGGCTTTTTTTTGAAAGCGGAAAAACCGTCGCCAAAATCGGGAACTGCATCTGATTTCGCCGAAGGCGCACGGCGCTTACCGATATTCTTTTTATCTCGTGCACGTACTTTTACCTTTGCATCTTTATCAGCAGAGGTTTTCTTATCTTCTGTTTTCTTTTTGGTGCCCGCCGCTTTTCCAGAAGATTTTAATTTGTCAGGCCCTTTGTAATGTCCAACCAAACCTGGGATTGAGACGATCGCAAACTGCGTGTCTAAATAGCGCTCAATCCCCTTCGTAAGATTCCAATCATTCGCAGCCACGAAAGATACTGCCCTACCCTCGGCATCCGCTCGACCAGTGCGCCCAATGCGATGCAGATATTCGTCGCCAGAATGGGCCATATCGAAATTGATAACCAAGTCCACGCCCGGAATATCTAAACCGCGCGCCGCAACATCAGTGGCCACCAAAACTTGTGTTCTTCCCTGGCGGAAAAAATCCAGCGCTACCCGGCGTTGATCCTGAGTGATGTCGCCATGAAGAGCGCTTACTTTATGTTTGTTGTAACGCAACAGATTATCCAGCTGCACCGCCTTGGCTTTGGTGTTGGTAAACACCACCACTTTTTCGTAGGCGGATTTCTCGAGCAAAGCTACAAGCAGTTTTTCTTTGTGCTTAACGTCATCCGCCAAAATCATTTGTTGCTCGATGGCATTCGCCACTTCGTGTACAGCAACTTCTTCAGACTCGCCCAACACCACCTGCTTGATTAAATGCCGAATACCTTGGGGCTCCAAAGTCGCAGAGAACAACAAGGTTTGGCGATCAGCACTACACGTTTTCGCGATGGCGACAACATCCTCAATTAAGCCCATCTCCAACATGCGATCTGCTTCATCAAGAATCAAAAAATCCAACCCGGTGAAATCGGTCGATTTGTGCGTGACATGCTCTGCCAATCGCCCTGGGGTTCCCACGATAATTTCAGGATTCTTGCGCAACATTGCCTTTTGATATTTGAATTCTTCTCCGCCGCACACCATTCCCACTTTTATATGTGTGAACTTCAGAAGCTGTTCGGCATTCTTCACGATTTGGCGAGCCAGCTCGCGTGTTGGTGTCAATATGAGAATGCGCGAACTGGCGGGATTGGATGTAGGAACACTAAGAATTTTCTGTAACGCAGGTAGAAGAAACGCCGCTGTTTTACCACTGCCTGTCTTCGAGCTTACGAGCAAGTCTTTACCGGCCAACACGCGGGGAATTGCCTGCAACTGTACAGGCGTTGGCTGCTCATAGCCTTGCGCGTCTATCGCTTTCAGCAGTTGAGAGTCGGCAATCAGCTCATGAAAACGGGTCGATGACATGGTAAAACCTCAAAAACAGATATATAGGAAAAGGCGCGCAATCTACGCAGATTGACAGCATCTATCAACCGAAAACACCAAAATGCCTGCAAAGAGTACAGATGATGCGTAGAATGCCGCACTTTCCAATCTGTACCAACGATCTGTAGAAACCATACCAACCAGTCATGAGAATCATGTTAGCCCCAATGGAGGGCGTTGTAGAGCATCACGTACGCGACATTCTGACACGCATCGGTGGCCTTGATGGCTGCGTGACGGAATTTATTCGTGTCACTGATCAGAAGCTGCCCTATCGCGTCTTTTATAAGTACGCCCAAGAACTGGAAACCGACTCGAAAACGCCAAACGGCACCCCCGTAAAAGTCCAGCTCTTAGGCAGCAAACCGGAACCTATGGCAATCAATGCCGTCGAACTGGTTCGCTATGGCGCCAAAGCGATTGATCTTAACTTCGGCTGCCCAGCTAAAACGGTTAACTCACATGAGGGCGGTGCCTGTCTGTTGCGAACACCTGATCGTGTCTATCAGATCATCAAAGCGGTACGTGACGCTGTACCAAAGGAAATTCCCGTCTCCGCAAAAATTCGCCTGGGTTTTGAAGACAGATCCAGCTACATGGAAAACGCCAGCGCAGTCGAATCTGCCGGTGCAAATGAACTCACGGTTCATGCTCGCTCTAAAGCGGATGGTTACAAGCCCCCAGCCTATTGGCATTACATTGCCGATATAAAAGCAAAATTAAAAATTCCTGTTATTGCGAACGGCGAAATTTGGACAATTGACGATTACATTCGCTGCCGCGAGCAATCGCAATGCGATGACGTAATGCTGGGTCGAGGATTGTTGTCGTGCCCAGATCTAGCGAGACAAATAAAAGCTCATCTAGCGGGTGAAACCTACCAGCCATTAAACTGGTTAGATATTTGCCAAATGCTTTTTGCTTACTATCAAAAAACAACGCCCTTGTATGACGAGCGCAACTGCGGAAACCGCGTTAAGCAATGGCTGATGTATTTAAGCCGCCAATATCCACAGGCTCAAGTTTTCTTTGATGATGTTAAACGCAAAAGCACGCCGCAAGATATTGAAGCTTGTTTCAAAAAAGCTCTCGATTCGTGTTTCGCGCCTCAATAAAAAAGCCCGCACTTGGCGGGCTTTTTTATAACACTTAATTAATCGAGCAACTCGTCAATCGCCGTTGCTAATTCTTTAGTATCTTCAATCTTCTCCATTAATTTAACCAAATTAATGCCCAACTCAGTCGCTAAAGTGTTTGGGAAACTAGCAAGAATGGCCGCGCTATCCGCGCCCGAAGCATTCATTTTATTAATGTATAATGCGATATTAATAACACCCGCTAAGCGAGGAAAAACTTCTGCTTCGTGCGGATCTAATTGATAGCGAATGCCTTTAACAATCGCATCTGGAAATTTCCAACGATGCGCAAGCTCAGCACCAGCTTCTGAGAAATCAAACCCTAAATAATTTTTTTCGATATCAACATTACGCGCGCCTTTATCGACCACTTTTTGCATCTCTGCACATTCGGCAGGTAACAAAATGTGAATTAATAATTCGCCAATGTTATGAATCATGCCGCAAGTAAAAGCAGTCTCAGCATCGTCGTGAGAGAAACGCGCGATCCACTTACAGGTTGCTGCAACGGCGAAGCTATCTCGCCAAAACCTCTTGATATCAAACCCTTCAGGTGCTTTAAACGCACCGGTTAAACCAGAGGCTAAAACCAAAGTTCTTACCGCGTTAAAACCTAGCAGAAAAACTGCATCATTTACTGAACCTACTTTTCGGTTTCCGCCGTAGTGTGCTGAGTTAGCAGCGCGAAGCACTTTAATCGTGAGTACTTGGTCTGCGCTGATCTTTTTAGCGATTGCATCGTTACTAACATTTGCATCGCCAAAACTTTCGATAAGTTCTTGAACAACCTTGGGAATGTTGGGCAATTTTTGAGCGTTATCTATTAGAGTTTGTAAGTTCACGATGTTGCCTCGTTTTATGTGGATATACATAACCTGATAATAGTTCAGCTTTAAGTGTTTGCTAATTTATTTATATAAAAAATTTAAGTCTGTACGAAGAGAGAATATGAGGCTACGAGCCAAAAAACTCACAACAACGAAAGATCTCCGACCTTATTAAAATACCGTCCCTACCCCAAAGAGAAGCACTGCTAAAAACTCCTAATCGACAGGATGTTTTGCTGTGAGCCTATGGCGAGGTTTGTTAGAATTCCCCCAAACTTATTCGACTTCATTTTTGTCAGGATCACAGCTTTTCTAGATCGGAGCTCAACCATCCAGACACGAATCCCATTTTCTAAAAAGAAAAAATAATTATGCAAAACAATGACTTGCAAACCGCACCTGAATCTATGCACACCCCAATGATGACGCAGTACCTGCGTATCAAAGCCCAACATCCCCACGAGATGGTGTTTTATCGCATGGGCGATTTCTATGAGTTGTTTTTCGACGACGCTAAAAAGGCTTCTGAGATTCTGGATATCACCCTGACTGCACGCGGCAAGTCCAACGGTGAGCCCATCCCCATGGCGGGAATTCCTTTTCACTCTGCCGATGGCTATCTCGCCAAGCTCGTTAAAGAGGGCGTATCTGTAGCCATTTGTGAGCAAATTGGCGACCCCGCGACCACCAAAGGCCCTGTCGAGCGCAAAGTGATGCGCATAGTGACGCCGGGCACCGTGAGCGATGAGGCTTTGTTGGACTCCCGCCGAGACAACCTGCTCGTTGCACTTCATCAGGCAGGAGATGTCTTTGGCATCGCCTCACTGGATATGGCCAGCGGCCGCTTTCTCGTACTCGAAGTTGAGGGTTTAGATGCTGCCTTAGGTGAGCTTCAACGCCTCGCTCCAGCCGAATTACTACTGAGCGATCATCTAACCCATCCAACGCTGATTGAAAATCGCAAAGGCCTTCGCCGCCGCGGGCCTTGGGAATTTGATTATGAAACAGCAGAGCGTTTGCTTATCCAACAATTCGGGACAAAGGATTTAGCAGGTTTTGGGTGCGAACACTTAAAAACAGCGCTCTGTGCGGCGGGTTGCTTGCTCAGCTATGCACGCGAGACGCAACGCACTGCCCTTCCCCATGTACGCAGCTTGGCCCATGAAAACCGCGACGAAGCCGTGATTATGGATGCGGCGACGCGGCGCAATTTGGAAATTGACATTAACCTAAATGGTGGCGAAGAAAATACTTTATTTTCCGTGCTGAACCGCTCAGCAACAAGCATGGGCAGCCGTCTTTTACGCCGCTGGTTAAATCGACCTTTGCGGGACATCAACCTTTTAAAAGCGCGCCAAAACGCCATCACCACTTTACGCCACAACTACACATTCGAAGTGATTAGCGGCATTTTAAAACACGTGGGCGACATGGAACGCATCCTCGGCAGGCTTGCGCTACGCTCATCGCGACCACGCGATTTGTCGCGCTTGATGATGTCCATTGCATGCTATCCAGAACTGCAATCAGAACTCGCAAAACTCAATTCACCTCTGATCAGTCAATTAGCCACACAAATCAGCACTTTTCCAGATCTAGTCGATTTATTATCCCGGGCCATTATTGAAAACCCTCCTGTTGTAATTCGTGAAGGCGGCGTAATCGCCGACGGCTACGATCCCGAGCTAGACGATCTTCGCAACATAAGCACCAATGCGGGCCAATATTTACTGGATTTAGAGTCGCGTGAACGCGAACGCACGGGAATCCCAACGCTGAAGGTGGGCTATAACCGTGTTCACGGATACTTTATTGAACTTACCAGTGCCCAGTCTGAAAAGGCACCCGCGGACTATATTCGCCGCCAAACGCTGAAGAACGCTGAACGTTACATCACGCCAGAACTTAAAGAGTTTGAAGATAAGGCGCTCTCAGCCAAAAGCCGCGCACTCGCCCGTGAAAAAGCGCTTTATGACGAGCTGCTCGATATTCTCAACGAACAGCTCATTCCGTTGCAAAATTCCGCCAACGCTGTATCTGAACTGGATGTATTAGCTACCTTGGCCGAACGCGCTGACGCTTTAGGCTTTTGCTGCCCCACTTTATCCGTTGATCCGGGTATCAACATCGTCGGCGGACGTCATCCGGTGGTTGAACAAGTTACAAGCGCCCCCTTCATTCCCAACGATTTACTCTTCCATCGCGAGCGTCACATGCTCATAGTGACTGGTCCAAATATGGGTGGTAAATCGACTTATATGCGCCAAGCGGCGCTCATTGCATTGTTAGCTCATGTGGGCAGCTATGTTCCAGCCGAAAGCGCGGAAATTGGTATAGTCGACCGAATATTCACGCGCATTGGTTCGTCCGACGATTTGGCTGGCGGGCGTTCGACCTTTATGGTGGAAATGACGGAAACCGCCAATATCCTCCACAACGCCACGGCGCGCAGCCTCGTACTCATGGACGAAATCGGACGCGGCACTAGCACCTTTGATGGCCTGTCGCTCGCTTGGGCGTGCGCCAAGCATCTGGCTGAAAAAGTTAGCGCATTCACTCTTTTTGCGACTCACTATTTTGAAATTACGAGCTTACCCGAAAGCATTCCTGGTATCGCCAACGTACACCTGGACGCAACCGAGCATAACGACAGCATCGTTTTCTTGCATAAAGTACAGGAAGGCCCTGCCAGTAAGAGCTACGGCTTGCAAGTGGCTAAACTCGCCGGAATCCCTGCCGAAGTCCTAGCCCAAGCACAAGTTCAGCTGCAGCTTTTGGAACAAGGCGCACACCCTCAGCAAGCAACGGCGGCGATAACACAACCCAACACTTCATCATTACAAGAGCCAACAAAACAAGAAGCTGCGTCACCATTGCAATCGGGGCTGTTTGATGCGCTGCCAAATCCAGCGGTTGACGCCTTGGCTAAAATCAATCCAGACAATCTATCTCCAAGGGAAGCCTTAGAGCAGCTGTATCGTTTGAAGGAGATTTTGCGCAAGGGGCGTTAGGTTTGATGAAGCGCAAGTGGGCATAAAACTCCTGCCAAAACGCTATCCAAACGAGCTTAGGCTGTTTAGAATGCGCGCTTCTCAATGTTGTAACTTATTTTTTGTCGTGGGGGAGTCAACTATGACTTTTGTTGTTGGGGAAAACTGCATTAAATGTAAGCACACAGATTGTGTGGAAGTCTGCCCGGTGGATTGTTTCTACGAAGGCCCCAATTTTTTGGTGATTCACCCAGACGAATGTATTGATTGCGCATTGTGCGAGCCAGAATGCCCCGTTGGTGCAATCTTCTCTGAAGATGAGCTGCCAGAAGATCAAGCCGGCTTCTTGCAACTCAACGCCGAGCTCGCTGAGATTTGGCCAAATATCACTGAAATCAAAGACGCTCCGGCTGATGCTGCCCAATGGGACGGTGTTCCAGGAAAGCTTCAGTATTTAGAACGTTAATCGCCAAATTCGATAAAAAGAACCGCGTTAGTCGCGGTTTTTTTACGCCTCAATTTTTCACGCATCGCAAAAACAACAAAAGCAGCCGAAGCTGCTTTTGTTTAAACAATCAAACGAGGAAAGAATTAGGCGCTGAACAAAGCTGCGCTATCCAGACCTTGTTTCTCCATAATATCGCGCAGACGCTTTAATGCTTCTACTTGGATTTGACGAACACGTTCACGGGTTAAACCGATTTCGTGACCAACCTCTTCCAAAGTACTCACTTCGTGACCGCGCAAACCGAAACGACGAGAGAGAACTTCGCGTTGCTTTTCGGTTAATTCATCCAACCATGAATCCAAGCTCATAGTGAGATCGCGATCCTGCAAAATTGTCGCAGGGTCAGACACATGAGTATCAGCGATGGTATCAACAATAGTACGGTCGGAAGATGGGCCAATCGGTGTATCAATTGAAGTTACACGCTCATTCAAGCTCAGCATGCGCTCAACATCAGCAACGGGCTTTTCTAACAACTGAGCGATTTCTTCAGGGGACGGCTCGTGATCGAGCTTTTGAGACAACTCGCGTGCTGCACGCAAGTAAATGTTTAACTCTTTTACAACATGAATTGGCAAACGAATCGTGCGCGTTTGGTTCATGATGGCGCGCTCAATGGTTTGACGAATCCACCAAGTCGCATAAGTTGAAAAACGGAAACCGCGCTCAGGATCAAATTTTTCTACAGCGCGAATCAAACCCAAGTTGCCTTCCTCAATCAAATCAAGAAGCGCCAAACCGCGGTTTACATAACGGCGGGAAATTTTTACAACCAAACGGAGGTTACTTTCGATCATGCGCTTGCGAGCAGCTTCGTCACCCTTGAGGGCTTTGCGGGCAAAGAAAACTTCTTCTTCAGCACTTAATAACGGGGAGAATCCAATTTCGTTGAGGTAAATCTGAGTTGCATCGAGGGTCTTGTTAAACTTGTCATCTACAATTCGATCACTAATTCCTGCTGAACGTGTGGCTTTAGGTACTTCCTCTTCTTCAGCCAATAAGATATCACTTTCATCAAAATCAATTTCCTGCGCCATGAACACGTCGTCGCGGTCAAATACGCTTGATTCTTTATGTTGCAAAGTCATTTTTCAGCCCCTTAAATCGTAAAATTTAGCTAAGTACGTCTTAGCTCACCCAAGCTATACCAGTCCCTTCAGCCTACTTCTTTATTCTGGATCAGGTTAACGAGTCGCTTCACAGACCCCTCTTATCTTTGCTTATCGAATGTGTGAACTCTATTGGCGCTTGGGTAGGTATCTCAGTGGGTCCACTGGACTACCGTCGCTACGAATCTCAAAGTGAAGCTTAACTCTATCAGTACCGCTTGAACCCATATCGGCAACTTTTTGCCCAGCTTTAACAAAATCGCCTTCTTTAACGGAAATTTCTTCGTTGTGCGCGTAAGCGCTTAAGAAAGTTTCATTATGTTTTATGATCAATAAATTGCCGTACCCACTCAGCCCACTACCCGCGTAAACAACCCTCCCGGATGCGGCTGCCAGCACAGGCTCTCCCAATTTACCGCCAAGATCAATACCCTTGTTTTGACCCGTCTCGCCCTGAAATTGTGCAAGCAACTTGCCAGAGGAAGGCCATTGCCACACAACTGAGCTACGTGGCTTATCATTTTTATAACTCCCCGCGAGATTTTCCGTTTCTTTTTTTGAACGAAATACCGATTGGCTCTTTTTCATCCCAGATGACGGGACCCCCGCTATACGCGCACTGGATGTCCGGGCATCGAGCCGCAAAATCTGACCAGGGTAAATCGTGTAGGGTGACCTTATACTGTTTATTTCGGCTAGCCTTTTGAGATCAATCCCATAACGCCATGAAATCGAAAACAAAGTTTCACCTTTAATTACTTTGTGGGTTTTACCGGGATAAGGCTGGGTAGAACTTTCGTCAACACTCGGAGATCTATAAGATGAACACGAAGAAATTGCCAGAAAAGTGATCATTAAAATGAACACTGTTAAAGTTAGAGTTGAACTTTTCAGGCGTTTATTACACATAATATGGGAACAATAAATTGGCTGATTTTTAATCTTTCTTATACCCTTTAGTGCTTAATATTCCAAATTTATTTTAAAATTATCTAAAATTTTTATATAAATATGCACCAACACTGATTATTTTATCGCCAGACTTGAGTTTTTTGAACGATTTGTAAATGTTTGTGCACAAGTTGAGCTAGTGACTCGTACTGAACACAGCAATCATACCTGCCGAAATTTGAAGTATTTTTAGTCAGGATTTTCTAGCGGAAAGTGCCCGAAACGAGAGGGACAAACTTTACCGGTTCGATGACACGGGTGACGAAGTTATCAGTATCACCATCCCGCATAATGAGATGAAGATGCTGCTCCCTCCCCCCGATAGGGATGACCAGCACTCCAGATGGGGCAAGCTGTTTCAACAACTCTTGAGGAACAGCGTGTGGAGCGGCTGTACTGAGAATGCCATCGTAAGGCCCCATTTCCGGCCAGCCAAAACCACCGTCTGCATGACGTAAGCTCACATTGCGTAAACCCAGCTGACGCAAACGGTCGCGCGCCTTATCCTGAAGTGGTTTGATTCGTTCAACGCTATAAACTTGAGGTACTAATTGGGCCAAAACCGTAGTCTGATAGCCAGAACCGGTTCCCACTTCCAAAACTTTGTCCAACTTACCTGCAGCACCCAACAATATCTCTGTCATGCGAGCAACGGTGTACGGCTGCGAAAGTGTTTGACCATGACCGATAGGCAAGGCTGTATCTTCATAGGCACGATGAGCCAAGGCTTCATCAAGAAAGATGTGACGTGGTGTGTTGCGCATTACATCCAGTACGCGCATGTTGGTGACACCTTGATCAACCAAACGTTGAATTAAACGATCGCGAGTTCGGGCGGAAGTCATACCAACACCTTGCAACATCAAGTCACTCATTCTTAGCCCTCCCCCTTTTGAACTTATTAAAATTGCTGCGATTATTAATGCGTCAACTATATCACACGCCAGCTGCTTCTGTTTTTACCGAAGATTGTAAAATCGTTAATTCTCGTAAAATAGTTGTAGCAAATTCGCCGCTTCCCAGCGTAAAGCGCAACTCTATATCTTGATCAACCCAACACCAAGAAGCATCTGAAGGTTTAAGAATAATAGCCCTGCGTTCTTGTGACAGCCCTGTGTGCTCTAGACCATTGCACCATTCAGGCCAAGCATCAAGAACTTGCATTTCCAAGCGCGAGCATTCGCCACTTGACGTTAAACGCCCACGCCCCCACAAAGGTGCCGTTGGATAGGCTTCAGGTTCACCCTCAATTAATTGCTGCCAGTTATTTGCGCTAACGCGAGCAGATAATACTTGGTTGAATAAGTAAGAACGGGCAGCCGATAACATGAGGCCGCGCTTTTGTTTATCTCGGATGCGTTTACCTTCAACCAAAATCGCATGCGCTTCTACCAAGTTGTTTCCGTTATGTCCGAAGCGTTGTTCACCGTAATAATTGGGAACACCTTGATCGAAAACGTTTGAAACTCGTTGTTCAAAACTTGATTTGTTAACAACATTTGGATTACGTAGACGAATAACAAAACTATTTGTTTCGTGATCTCCGCGGCGCAATTTATGTGAATGTCGGCTGCGCGATAGTATTTTTATTGAATCCGAATTAAGTAGCGACCAATCCGGTTCCATCTCTCTCTTAGGTAAATAAACGCTAAACCATTGCGTAGTTACCGCGTGACGATCTTTACGACCGCAATAGCCGATATCCATCACCAGAACCTGCGCGAGCTCAGCAATTTTCTCGGCGACCCATGCGGTATTTTCGCCTCGTTTCCAAATGTGCAAATAAACGTGCTCGCCTTCACCAAGAGGTAAAAAACCTAAATTTTCATCGACTTTGAAATCTTCAGGTTCAGCACGGAATATAGATGAAACGTCGGGTTGACCATAGGCAAAAGGGAAATCGAGAGAGAACTGCATATTATTCATCAGCTAAAAATTAGATCTTTGTTAAAAGAACAACTGCATATGCTGCAATGCCCTCTTCGCGCCCCGTAAAGCCTAGCTTTTCTGTAGTAGTTGCTTTTACGTTAATCTGATCATGCTGCGACTCCAAGTCAGCAGCAATATTTTCCACCATGTGCGAAATATAATTTGCCATTCGCGGTTTTTGCGCAACAATAGTCATATCGGCGTTTTCAAGTTTCCAACCTTTTGCTTTAACTTTTGCGTAAACCATACGAAGCAAAGAACGGCTGTCTGCATTGCGATATTGCATATCTGTATCAGGGAAATGTTTGCCAATATCACCTAAAGCTGCAGCTCCCAAAAGCGCGTCACAAAGCGCGTGCAATAAAACATCTCCGTCAGAATGAGCAATTAAGCCGCGCGAATGAGGAATGACTGCACCGCCGATTACAATTTTATCGCCGTCGCCGAACGCATGTACGTCGTAACCGTGACCAATTCTCATAACTCTTTCTCTTGTTGTTGCAAAATGAATTCGGCCAATACCAAATCGTCCGGGCGCGTAACCTTGATATTGTCACTTCTACCTTCTATGACGAGAGGCTTGTAGCCACACAATTCTAAAGCAGATGATTCATCTGTAATATTTTGATTATTTGTTAACGCGCTCGTTAAACAATCACGCAATAATTGGTAACGAAACATTTGCGGCGTTTGCGCTTGCCACAAGGGACTACGATCTACAGTCGCTTGAATTTCATTCAAATCTGCCACACGCTTAATCGTGTCGCTAACGGGCACAGATAAGATGCCGCCGATTTGACTATCTGTAAGTTCTTCACACAGCTTTTTAATGCTTGCCAAGGTAACGCAAGGACGTGCAGCGTCGTGCACTAAAACCCAATCTTTAGAACTCGCTCGACCCGACAAATAATCCAAAGAGTTCAGCACGGATTCCGCCCGGCTGGCACCACCCGTGGCAACATGAATTAGAGGATTATTAAAAATAGTGAGCGATTTCCAGTGCGTATCCTCTGGACTCAGAGCGACCACCACGCCAGCCAAGTTCGGTAAGGACAAAATGCGAGACAAAGTATGTTCGAGTATGGTTCGCGAACCGAGAATTAAATATTGCTTTGGTTTGCCCGCATTCATTCGCGTGCCTATGCCGGCAGCGGGAATAACAAACCAGTAAAGCGGATTATCAGAGGAAGGCATCAATTTTCAGTTTTTTTCTTGGCAGGAATCATAAAAAAGGTTTCATCTTTTTTAATCATACCTATGTCGTTACGGGCGCGTTCTTCCACACTATCTGCACCCGATTTAAGATCTTGTACTTCCACATCCAAAATGCGGTTGCGCTCGCGCATACGGTCATTTTCAGCTTGTTGTTGTTTAATATCACGCTCAAGCTGCGCAGCGTGCGCAAGGCTACCTTCTCCATACCAAAGGCGGTATTGGAGTGCAGCCAGTAAAATCAACAAAACTGCAAAAAGCCATTTCATAAAATTATTATTAGACCAACATGTTTAAAAAGTTATTAACCAATCAGAAAAAAGGGCCGACATAATCGGCCCTTTTTAAATTAAGCTTTGAACTCTGCGCGACCTTTGTAAGGAGCGGCAGCGCCCAATTCAGCTTCAATGCGCAACAAACGGTTGTATTTAGATACGCGATCTGAACGGCACAGAGAACCGGTTTTGATTTGACCAGCAGCAGTTGCAACAGCCAAGTCAGCAATAGTGGTGTCTTCTGTTTCGCCAGAACGGTGAGAGATAACGGCAGTGTAACCCGCATCTTGCGCCATCTTGATTGCATCCAGAGTTTCTGACAAAGAACCGATTTGGTTGAATTTGATCAGAATTGAGTTTGCAATTTTCTTCTCAATACCTTGTTTCAAAATTTTGGTGTTGGTTACAAACAAGTCATCACCCACCAATTGGATTTTGTGACCAATTTTGTTGGTCAAATCTGCCCAACCGTCCCAATCGCTTTCGTCTTTACCGTCTTCGATAGAAATGATTGGGTATTTTGCAGCCAAGTCAGCCAAGTAATCAGAGAATTCGTTAGTGGTGAATACACGACCTTCGCCAGCCAAATCGTATTTACCGTCTTTGTAGAATTCGGAAGAAGCACAATCCAAAGCCAAGGTAACGTTGTCACCCAACTTGTAGCCTGCTTTCTCAACGGCTTCTGCAATTACTTTCAAAGCATCTTCGTTAGATGGCAAGTTAGGCGCGAAACCACCTTCGTCACCTACTGCGGTGTTCAAACCTTTATCGTGCAGAATTTTTTTCAAGTTGTGGAAAATTTCAGCGCCCATACGCAATGCTTCCGCGAAAGTTTTTGCGCCTACTGGCTGAACCATGAACTCTTGAATATCTACGTTGTTATCAGCGTGCTCACCACCGTTGATAATGTTCATCATTGGCACTGGCATTGAGTATTTGCCTGGAGTGCCGTTGATATCCGCAATGTGTGCGTACAAAGGAACTTTCTTTGAAATTGCAGCAGCTTTAGCGTTCGCCAAAGATACAGCAAGGATTGCGTTTGCGCCCAATACGGTTTTGAAATCTGTACCGTCAGCTTTGATCATAGCGTTATCTACAGCGCGTTGATCAAGAGCATCCATACCAACAACCAAATTTTTGATAGTGGTGTTGATGTTGTTAACAGCTTTTAAAACACCCTTGCCCAAGTAACGTGATTTATCGCCATCGCGCAGTTCCAATGCTTCGCGTGAACCTGTTGATGCACCAGACGGAGCAGTAGCAGAACCAACAGAACCATCGTCCAGAATCACTTCTGCCATAACAGTTGGATTGCCGCGGCTATCCAGAATCTCAAAGGCTTTAATATCAACAATCTTAGTCATGTGTTTACTCCAAATGTTTTAAATCGAGCGTTATAAAAATTCGTGTATTTACTGAATTTGATTTTCAGTTTTATTGAATATCAAGTAATGGAAAACGTTTTACCAAATCATCAATAGCTTTCATTTGCGCCAAGAATGGTTCTAACTTATCTAAGGGCAGTGCGCTGGGGCCATCGCATTTTGCTTTGTTTGGATCGGGATGCGCCTCCAAAAACAAGCCGGCTAAACCAACTGCCATGCCTGCGCGCGCCAGCTCTGCAACTTGATGACGACGACCGCTGGACGCAGCGCCCATAGGATCGCGACATTGCAATGAGTGTGTTACGTCAAAAATAACAGGTGCGTTACCGCTCACTTCACGCATGGTGCGGAAGCCAAGCATGTCTACGACTAAATTGTCGTAACCAAAGTTTGTGCCGCGATCGCACAAAATAATTTGATCATTACCGCACTCGCCAAATTTTTCGACGATATTTTTCATTTGGCCTGGGCTTAAGAATTGCGGCTTTTTAATATTAATAACTGCGCCTGTTTTTGCCATGGCGACAACCAAATCGGTTTGACGCGCAAGAAAAGCTGGCAGCTGAATAACATCGGCAACTTCTGCAACCGGAGCGCACTGATGAATTTCATGAACATCGGTAATTACAGGAACACCAAAGGTCTGCTTGATTTCCTGAAAAATCTTTAAGCCTTCTTCCATACCGGGGCCACGATAGGAATGAATAGAAGAACGATTGGCTTTATCGAAAGATGCTTTAAAAACATAGGGAATGCCAAGCTTTTGCGTAACCTGAACATAGGCTTCTGCAACTTGCATAGCCATATCACGCGATTCAAGAACGTTCATACCGCCGAATAAAACAAACGGCAGAGAATTTCCGACGCGAAGATTGCCTACTTTTACAATTTCTTGAGACACGTTAATTCCTTTCGGGACTTGCACATGAAAGGGGCGCATAGAGCGCCCACGAATTATTTCTTATTGGCTAAGGCTGCGTTTACAAAGCTGGTAAATAGCGGGTGACCATCACGCGGTGTTGACGTGAACTCCGGGTGGAATTGGCAAGCCACAAACCATGGGTGATCTTGCAGCTCAACCATTTCAACCAAGGTATCATCAGCAGACCAGCCGCCAATTTTTAAACCGGCTTTTTGCATTTGATCAACATAGTTGTTATTGACTTCATAACGGTGACGGTGACGTTCAACAATCACATCATCACCATAAATGTCGCGCGCTTTTGAACCAGAAACCAAACGACACTCTTGCGCACCTAAACGCATAGTACCGCCGAGGTCAGAAGACTCGTCGCGTTTTTCAATTTCGCCATCCGCAGTGATCCATTCAGTAATCAAACCAATAACAGGATGCGGAGAATTTTTGTCAAATTCCGTTGAGTTAGCGCCTTTCAAACCTAAGACATTGCGCGCAAATTCAATCACAACAGATTGCATGCCTAAACAAATACCAAGGTATGGCACTTTATTTTCACGTGCGTATTGAACAGCCATTAATTTGCCTTCAACACCGCGCTCACCGAAGCCACCGGGAACCAGAATCGCGTCCGCATCTTTCAGAATGCCTACGCCTTCGCTCTCAACACGCTCAGCGTCGATGTAATTAATATTCACTTTGGTACTGGTGTGAATGCCAGCATGTGTTAATGCTTCAATCAATGATTTGTAAGCATCCAACAATTCCATGTATTTACCGACCATGGAAATGGTGACGGTTTTGGTTGGGTTTAATTTTCCTTCAACCACTTTATCCCATTCGCTCAAATCTGCTTCTGGGCATTGCAAGCCTAAAAGCTCAACCACAATTTGGTCGAGACCGAAAGATTTCAGCAAACGCGGGATTGAGTAGATAGTATCTGCATCGGGTAGCGGCACCACGGCACGTTCGGCAACGTTGGTGAAAAGTGCAATCTTACGACGTGAATCATCGTCAACCATACGCTCTGAGCGGCAGAGCAAAATATCGGGCTGCAAACCAATAGAACGCAATTCTTTTACGGAATGCTGAGTTGGCTTGGTTTTGGTTTCGCCTGCGGTGGCGATGTAAGGAACCAAGGTCAAATGCATCAGCAATGCGCGTGAACCCATTTCAACTTTGAGTTGGCGCACAGCTTCAAGGAATGGTTGGGATTCAATATCACCTACCGTACCGCCAATCTCGACCAATGCCACATCCATATCGCGGCCGCCCTCAAGAATGCGGCGTTTAATTTCGTCGGTGATGTGCGGAATAACTTGTACAGTGCCGCCGAGATAATCGCCGCGGCGCTCTTTGCGCAGCACGGTTTCATAAACACGACCTGTGGTGAAATTGTTGCGGCGAGTCATCTTTGTACGAATGAAACGCTCGTAATGGCCCAAATCCAAATCTGTCTCAGCGCCGTCTTCAGTAACGAAAACTTCACCGTGTTGGAAGGGGCTCATGGTACCGGGGTCTACGTTGATATAAGGGTCGAGCTTCATAATGGTCACTTTTAGACCACGCGCTTCAAGGATGGCCGCAAGCGACGCCGACGCAATACCTTTCCCCAAAGAAGAAACAACACCGCCGGTAACGAATATATATCGTGTCATTGAAAACCTAATTGCAAGTAATTAAATAAGAGCTGTAAGCGAAGCAGATGGAGATAAACGATCAAAAATGCACCTGTTGCAGGGCGTGAGGTTTATCTTTCAGGACGGGGCGCCAGTCTACCCGAAAGCGGATGATGGCTCAACGAAAAGCTGCCTTTCGGGGCGAAAAGTCGTGTCAGGTGCGGGCAGATTTGGAGATTCGCTCGTATTTCAGACGATAGCCAGCCGAATCCGCTTGATAGCCCTCACACACCCACAGGTCGGCCACGGCAACCAAATCGTCGCCACTGTAAATCAGGGGCAGACTTTCACGTAGCCAAGGCGCAACGCCGTACTCCTGTAATAAGCGCTTTAAGGTTTGCGAATGAGCGCGCCCTACCGGCTTACAGCGCTCTCCGCCAATTCGAAACCGGCAATGCAAATTGGGAAGATCCGCTTTTAGCAAAGGCGTTTCTGACTCGTCGTACGGCTCCATCTTCAAACAAAAACCAGAGGGTAACTCTGTAATCGACGACAACGCAGGCGGCGATTCGGGAACAGATGGTAAATCCGCCAGCGGCAACGCGTAGATTCGTTCCCGATATACGCGCATGGACAAGTTTCCCCAAGCCACTTGAGCCTCAGCATCTTGCCGACCATCGATAAGCTGGCGCTGGATTTGATCAAGGTGTTGCTGCTCAGGAGTGCTCAGTTGGTCTTTTCTAAGCCACGCCCGAATTAAATTGTTACGGCGAACCGAAGAGATTTCCCGCAAATACTTAAGACTCAAACTGGTGCCGACCAACTCAGGAGTTATGCCTGCGCGACTTAGATCCTCGTCGGCCAACTCGCCTACCAACAGCTCATACTCAGCGCACAAGTCCGCCGTTTGTTGCCATTTCTGGGGGAACGACGGCCAGCGCTCGCTCAGCAAGGGCATCACTTGGTTGCGCAGATAATTGCGATCGTAATCATCATTGGCATTACTCTCGTCATTCACCCAGCTTAGCCCCTGCGCTTTCGCATAGACTTCAAGGTCAGCTCTGCTGAACGCCAGCAATGGGCGATGCAGTATGCCGGAGGCCAAAGGTCGCTGTTGCGCCATAGCGGCCAAGCCGCGTGGGCCGGTTCCACGCAACAGGCGCAACAAGAGAGTCTCGGCTTGGTCGTTGGCGTGGTGTGCGGTTAGGAGAGCGTCATTTGCGCCAATATGCCGTTCAAACACTCTGTATCGCTCTTCGCGCGCCGCATCCTCAATCCCCCGCCCTCTATTCTCAACACGCACGCGCTCGGCGGTAAACGGCACATTCAAACGCTCACAAAGATCCGTGCAGTGTTGCTGCCACGCATTGGCATTAGGCGAAATTTGATGATTTACATGTAAGGCGCGGATTTGAACTGGCAAATCCAAATAAACTAGCGCATGTAGCAACACACAAGAATCCAATCCGCCAGACAAAGCTACCCACCAGATACCTGAGCCAAGGTGCGGCAATTGCGAAGCAAAGCTGGCGGGAGAAAATGTCATATGAGCTGAAACGGGTTATGGATACGGGAGCGCCATTAAAGCGGAAATCCCACCAAATAAAAACTGCTGCAGAACTGTAAAAGTTTTTTCAGAGCCGCCACAATGCGTCCAACGAAAATTAAGAACCTGATGCTATGACACACACCCACGGAAACTGGCCCTCACCTATCACTGCAGAAATGCTAACTCAGCAAAGCGCCAAGATTGGTGAGCTACAAGTCTTTGGTGAGGATTTGTTTTGGATTGAATCTCGCCCGAACGAAAAAGGCCGGAGCGCCTTGGTACAACTTACAGATGGCGGCCGCCAAGATATCTTAAGTGCACCGCATAGCGTGCGAACTCGCGCCCACGAATATGGCGGAGCTAGCTATTTAGTTACAACCCATTACATATTTTGCGTGTTAGACGCCGACCAAAACATTTATGTGATCGACCGATCAAACCAAACACTTAAACCACTTACTCAACAAGGCAATTATCGCTTCGCCGATTTTTGCTGGGATAAAAAACGCGCTCGATTGATTTGCGTGCGTGAAGATCATACCGAGGCAGACCACACTCATCACATTTTTGAACGCAGTGAAATTGTAGCAATTGATTTAAATGGCCAGATGCAGGTTCTTGTAAGCGGAGCGGATTTTTATAGCAATCCGCGCCTGAATTCCACCGGTGATTGTTTAAGTTACCTGTGTTGGAACCACCCGCAAATGCCTTGGGACGGCGGCGAGTGCTGTTGTGCAACACTCAACAACCGTGGCGAGATCCTTGAAACCAAACTTATTGCTGGCGGCAAAGACGAATCCATTTTTCAGCCGCAGTGGTCACCTAGCGACGAATTATTTTTTGTATCGGACCGCAATAATTGGTGGAACATCTACAGTTATAAAAACGGCAAGATAAATATTGTATGCGACATGCCCGCCGAATTCGCGACACCGCAGTGGGTTTTTGGGATGAGCACCTACGGCTTTTTGAATGGGAACGAAATATTCTGCTGTTTTAGCCAAAACGGCGTGTGGCATTTGGGCATTGTCGACATTAATAAAAAAAGTTTAAGCCGCGTAAACCACTCGTTCAGAGATATCTCCAACATAAGCTGCCGTAAGGGAAAGGCGTTTTTCCTCGCCGCAAGTTCCACGCAAACCAGTGCGATTTATAGTTTTAAAAACGGAAACATAACCCCCCTATTACCCACCCATAGCACACAACTAAGCGACGAAGATATTTCACAACCAGAAGCAATAAGCTTTGCAACAAGCGATGGAGAGCTAGCTCACGGTTTTTATTACGCCCCTAAAAATAGAAATATCAAAAATAACCGTAAGCAACTGCCGCCACTTGTTGTGATGTGCCACGGCGGGCCAACCGGCGCAACAGAAACATCGCTCAACATGAAAATTCAATTTTGGACGAGCCGAGGCTTTGCTGTGCTAGATGTTAACTATCGCGGCAGCACCGGATACGGCAGGAAATATCGTGACCGCTTAAAAAACAATTGGGGCGTTACAGACGTAATTGATGTATGCAGCGGAGCGCAACATCTCGTTGAGCGCGGCCTAGTTAATTCGGAAAAAATCGCTATTCGTGGTAGCAGCGCCGGTGGCTATACCGTACTTGCCGCTCTCACCTTTGCAAATATTTTCAAAGCTGGCGCCAGCTTATACGGAATTGGAGATTTGGAAGCACTCGCGCGCGATACGCATAAATTTGAAGCACGCTATTTGGATTCAGTCGTGGGGGCTTACCCAGACGAAAAAGCAATTTACCAAGCTCGCTCGCCCATCAACCATATTCAGCAATTAAATTGCCCGGTTATCTTTCTGCAAGGTTTAAAAGATAAGGTGGTGCCACCCAGCCAAGCCGAAGCCATGGTAAATGCACTTACCGAGAAAGGGATAAAAACTGCTTATGTCACCTTTGCAGAAGAAGGCCATGGATTTAGGCAAGCGGACAGTATTCAACGAGCGATAGAAGCAGAATTGGAATTTTATAAAGATGTTTTCAACCTGAATTAGAAATAGGAGCGATTAGGCTCCTATTTCTAACATCTTATTTTTGGTATTCGATTTTAGTGATATACCACATAAACTCACCCGCCTCAGTACGAACAATTGCCTCATCATCCACTTCTTTTTTGATGAGCGCGCGGGCCATTGGGGAATCAATAGAAATATAATCTTTGGTATCAAAAATTTCGTCATAGCCTACTATGCGAAAACGCTTTTGTTCACCTTCATCATTTTCAATTTCAACCCATGCACCGAAGAATACTTTACCTTCTTGCACGGGCGAATAATCAACCACCTTTAAATCCTCAATACATTTGCGCAAATAACGAACGCGACGATCTATTTCACGCAGGCGCTTTTTGTTGTATTGATAATCGGCGTTTTCGGAACGGTCACCTAAGCTGGCTGCCCAAGACACTTTTTGGGTGGTTTCGGGGCGCTCCACGCGCCACAAATGATCCAGTTCAGCTTTGAGCTTTTCCAAGCCTTCTCGTGTAATTAAAGGTGTTTTCATAATCTTCTAGTTTTTTAAAACGAAATGATGTGCAAAAAGAATTGTAACACCAAGATATTAGTTGAGTATAAATATAAAACCGCCTGACTCAATCAGGCGGCTATAAAGTAGAATTCTTGCGAAGGGAAATTATCGGCAGGATTACACGAGCCTGAAAATCGGCTGTTTGTCGTACACGGTGTTACCCGGTTCGTGCAAGTGTTCGCCAGTTTCGTGATCGTTCTTGAAGGTGTCTGGGTCAAAAATCGGAGCATTCTGGACTTGGCTACGCAACATATTCAGGTATATGCGCGCGTCACCCCAGCTTACATCTTTTATGGATTGAGGCTCTAACAACACTTGATGTCCTAGCCACCAATTACTTGTATTAGCCACAAGATAGCGCACAGACCAATCCGTTTCATCGAACAACATAGATTGCAAATAGCCAACCTGATTGTCACTTCCCTCGATATCGTAATTAATTATTTCTCTACAGCTACGCAAATGACGATCCCCGTAGGTGCGACGTACCGCATCCACTGACGCGAAGATGTCTGCGAGTTTTGCTTCTGCGTCCTGATCAAATCCGTGAGCTTCTGTAGCACCGCGATAGAATGAATAACCGTAGTAACTTAAGTAATCAATTTCAGACTGTGGGTTTAGTGAGAGCTGTTTATCGATACCGGGGCCATTTTTAACCTGATACATAGATAAATCCAGCGAGAGATGCTTGTCATCCACATTCACTAATTTTACTGCAGATGCAGGCAAAAGTACTTTTCGATTCTTGAGCCAAATTCCTGTTTCGGCGAGGACACATCGTAACTTCCACGTTCTGTCGTCAAAATAAAAATCCTTTACTTTTCCAATATAACCATCTGACGCGTTAACCGTATACTGTTCCAAATCGCTGAGTGAGTACAACATATTTAACCTCTCTTTCTGCCGTAACAGTTTAAGCATTAAAAAAATCTTTATAAATTTCTACATGCAGACTGAGGCCTATCGGCTTGCAAAACCGTTCGGCAACGAACAGAGATCCCCTAGCATTTTTCTTACTGTAAAACCTCAACAATGTCGCAACCGCGGAGCACCCCATGGCACTAACAATTGGTAAATTAAATGATTACCCGCGCCGCATTGAGCAAGATATCAAAGCCTTGATCGAAAAATACCACGCCATGATGGGCAATAACCTACCGGATCTGGATGAAGATTTGGCAGATGCATTCATTATGTTGGAAGTCCGTAAAGTGTTAAAAAGTATTCAGGACGATAAACTGGAAAAATTGATTAGTTAGTGCTGACCACGAGGTACGATCATGGAAAATTATCGTCATTATCTATCAGGATTATTTTCGCATAGCGATCAAGCACAAATGGCCTACACGCAACTAGTTGCGCTAGGCATACCGCCAAATCGCGTTCAAATATTTGATTCAACATCTTCATTACCCACGCACAAATCGACGGAAGGGAGTAATCAGGTATTAAAAGAGGTCTTGGTTGACGGAGCTCTTGGCACCGCTGTTGGAATAACCATTGGAGGATTAGCAGAAGTAGCTTTAGTAGCAGCTAACGTCACACTATTTGTTGCCAGCCCCGTGATTGCCCCCTTGGTTATGATGGGATGGGGTGCTGGAATTGGTGGCATTTTGGGGGCATCGGCTGGTGCAGCCACAAAGTCAAGATCTTTATCTGAACTTATAAGTGATGCGATTAAAGCGGGCCAAATTCCGCTGGTGGTGGAAACACACTCTCCGGAAGAAACAGCCTCAGCACAAGCCGTGTTTAAAGATTTGATTGGCGATTATCAGGATATAGCGGCAGCCCGCGTTTGAGTCACGCGTTGCTTCAAACAAACCCGTTTAGTTCTTCGTAATTTTAGTAGCGTCGCAAACAGTTATTGAGTGTATCTATCACTACCGCCCAATCCGCATCAGCCTTAATTTGTTCACGCAAAAATTTAGCTTGGTTGGGAGTCCAAAAACTCGCGTCAAAAATATTGGTTTCAGCGTCTAAGGGATGCTGCTCAATAAAATCTTGTATGTCATCCTCAGTCGATGGCAGACCTAATTGTTGAAATAAATTGACCATATCATGTTCATGAGTTTCCATGTTTCCACGCTCCTTTATTGAATATTGTCTGGAATGTCTTCAAGAAAGTCGGCGAGCTCATCTGCGTGCTCTTCTTCAACGGCAAGAATTGATTTTAACATTTGGCTAGTCGTTGAATCTTTATCGCCGATGTATTGAATTAATCCGCGGTAACTATCAATTGCAATACGTTCAGCAATAAGATTTTCCTTAATCATCTCTGCAAGTGAAGAACCCACTTGGTATTCTGCGTGGCTTCGTTCGGTTAACCTGTCTGGCGAAAAATCCGGTTCACCACCTAATTGCACTATACGCGCGGCAATCTGGTCTGCGTGCGCTTGCTCTTCATTGGAGTGAACAAGAAATTCTGCGGCAACTGTTTTCGCTTGAATTCCACGCGCCATAAAATGGTGACACCGATAACGTAATACACACACCAGTTCTGTTGCCAAGGCCTGGTTAAGCAGGTTAATAATTTCCAGACGATCTGCAGTATAAGTTTGTGTAATCGCGCCTTGTTTAATATGAGTGCTCGCTTGATTGCGCAAGGCATCAATATCCAATAAATTAATAGTCATTCTGTTACCTCTGTTAGAGCACATTAAGAGCAATTCCTTTGCAAATCCATTTGGGAATATCCCTCTTCCTACCTGCACATACTGTGTCTCAGTCCTTGAGAAGAACTCCGTTAACGTTGCTGTTGCACCACTAATTCATTCGCATTGATCTGATGGGTTTCTCTGGTGCGAATTCGGGTTTTGGAGGTTGGCTCAGGTTTTGAATATGCCGATACATCGAGCGGTGTTTCCTGCTTCCATACACGACGCTTGTGCGCGGCCAGAAAATTTCTTACGTGGTCATCATTAAATTCATTGTAAATACTCATAAAAAATCCTCAGGTATCCTCAAGTCAAAACGAAACATTCAAAAAAATAACGCGAAGCCCGTTGTCCCCGGACAATCAATGTTGATAACACTACGGACGGGGAACAAAGGCTTCCGTACGCTAACACTCATAAATAGGTAATTTAACGACAGACGATGGGTGTGATGGCGAACCGAGAGGAAAGGATCTTGTTCCGTATTCTGGTTCAGCGGGTCATGCCAACAAAGACTTTAGGTACTCCACTTCACACCCAAACACAAACCTACGAAGGAATTACCATGCGCAAATTTCAGAATGACAAATTTACGCCAGACACCTCGCTTGGTTTAGGGCGCATATTTATCACGATTATCCTTTCAAAATTGTTAACCTTTGTTACACATATTCAGGCAAATGTAACAACGCCCGATCCAACTTTTAACGAGGGCGTTGGCCCCTCACCCTCGCTTCCAGAACCCAAGACATCTTTACTCCCAACGGTAAATATTGCGAAAGCCATAGGTTGGCCTAAAGATAAAACGCCACAGGTTGCAAATGGTTTACAAGTCATTGCATTTGCTCGAAATCTGGAGCATCCACGCTGGCTCTATGTATTACCCAATGGCGATTTACTGGTTGCAGAAACCAATGCACCACCTAAACCGGGAGATGGTAGAGGTTTAAAGGGTGCTGCAATGAAAACAATTATGAAGCGAGCCGGTTCAATCACACCAAGCGCTAACAGAATCACCCTGTTACGCGATGCTAACGGGGATGGAATCGCAGAGTTCCAATCAGTCTTTCTTGAAGGGCTTAATTCGCCATTCGGCATAGAATTAATTGGCAATGATTTTTACGTTGCAAACTCTGATGCCATTTTGCGTTTTCAATATATCTCCGGTGACACACGAATTAAGTCATCAGCGGTTCAACTAGCAAGCTTGCCAGCGGGTGATATTAATCACCACTGGACTAAAAATATTATTGCCAGCCGCGACGGGAAAGCACTTTATGCAACAGTTGGCTCTAACAGCAATGCAGGTGAGCGCGGTATGGATGTGGAAAAAAACCGCGCAGCAATTCTAAAAATTGAACTCGCCACTGGTGCTTCGCGAATTTTTGCATGCGGTTTACGAAACCCTAATGGCATGGCTTGGGAACCGACTACTGGAACACTTTGGACGGTAGTGAACGAGCGCGACGAATTGGGCGATAACTTGGTACCTGATTATTTAACATCTGTAAAAGATGGGGCCTTTTACGGTTGGCCATACAGTTATTTTGGCGCACATCTGGATACGCGCGTAAAACCGCAACGCACAGATTTGGTCGCAAAAGCCATAGTGCCCGATTATGCACTGGGTTCACATACGGCATCGCTAGGTTTAGCGGCTTCCGATGGCAAAACATTAACGCCAAACTTTTCATCCGGCATGTTTATTAGTCTGCATGGTTCGTGGAATCGGAACCCACCCAGCGGTTATAAAGTGATTTTTGTTCCGTTTGAAAACGGCCAACCCCAAGGCATGCCAATTGACGTGCTTACAGGTTTTTTGAGTGAGCGCGGTGAAGCTTATGGTCGGCCGGTTGGTGTTGTGATTGATCGCAAAGGCGGTCTGTTTGTTGCTGACGATGTTGGTAACACAATTTGGTATATCAAACACTAAATCAAATACCTAGGCACCACGCGTTAAAAGATTTTAGTACCGATTAAATCTTAAACCTGGAAATAAAATTCACACACTCCCTTACAGATTAAAAGCCGCTGAATATTCTGATCATCGATAAGCATCATGCTTAAATTGCCATCCAAAATATTTATCGTGTTTCAGCAGAGAACATATTTATTTGCGTAGCGATTTATTTTGAAAATGAAGACCTAGCAAACGTCCGGAGCTTATTAGTAACACCGAGCGCAATCGTACCTTAGTGAGGTTTTCAGCTGCTCAATAAGCTAACAGGCATAGTGCGCTAACACACCGAAAAAAATACCTCACCTCTTCATGATGACCATAGTGCGCTTTGCGCCTGTTGTATTTGCTCACGCCTGTGAGTTCCATTTGTTTGGTGTGCTATTGCTCAGCATTATGAGCCAAACATTTATCAGCTCAACAACATTCATCAAATCAACAACGAGGTACAAGAATGAAAATCTCCAAATTATTTTTGACTGCAGCTTTTTTAATGGGTCTTGGCACCTTAAGTAGTTACACTCTGGCAAAAGATACAGTTGATGCCGTTGATTTTGTGGAAGAGGCGTCAGCTTCTGGAATTGCAGAAATTGAAACCAGCAAACTCGCGTTGCAGAAATCGGCGTCTGTTGATGTAAAAACCTTTGCACAAGAAATGATTAATGATCACACCAATGCCAACCGCGAGCTAGCGTCAATAGCAGCCAAAAAGAAATTAAAAGTTGCCAATGAAGCGGAGCTCATGAACCGCGCAAAAGCCATGATACTAAAACACAGAGATGGCGAATCTTTTGACGAAGCTTATGCCAATAATCAGGTCAAAGCACACCGCGACACCATTGAATTATTTAACAAAGCCTCCGTATCCGCAGATGCCGAGCTTGCCAGCTTTGCTGTGGCGACACTGCCCAAACTTGAGCACCATCTTCGCGCCGCTGAAGCACTGCAGAAAGCACACGTGAAGAAATAATGGCAGCGCCGGTGCGGCTAGCCCGTGCCGGCGACTTCGTTTATTGCCTGATTTCACATTCGTGATTTTAATTCCTAAACAACTTCCTGGAAGTTCCTTCCCTCTTTAGCCTTAATTCCAGCACGTCCATTTTTTGCCGGGCTTTAGCACAACCTATGTGCGTTTCCATACAGAGAGGATTCTGTTAAGGCGTTAATAATTCAACACAAATTTTAAAATTCATTAGCGCAATAAGGTTAAGCATGGAACTCCATTGGGAAGAATATTTACCGGAATTAAAGCTTCTTGCAACGGCGGTTGTAGTGGTGTTGATACTACGACTTATTGCTCCGTGGCTCACTCGTATCGCTACTCGCCTCGCCGCACCTTTCTCGTTTGCACGAGACATTCTTGAACGTATCAAACCACCTATTCACTTGCTCATACCCCTGCTAGGGTTGAGAGCGATTTTTGGCTCGGCTCCGAACGATATCCAATACATAGGTCAAGCGCGACATTTCACCAGCCTCGCCATTATTGCGACTGTCACTTGGCTGTTTTTGCGAATCATTAGCGCAGCCCAAGATATTATTGTTCAACGCCACCCTGTTAATACGGAAAACAACCTTGCTGCGCGCCGCGTTCAAACCCAAACCAAAGTTCTGGTGCAAACGCTCGGATTTTTTGTATTGCTATTTGGCATATCTGCTATGTTGATGACATTCCCCGGCGCCCGCCAATTTGGCACCAGTTTATTAGCGTCCGCCGGTTTAGCTGGGCTCGCTGTTGGCTTTGCGGCAAAACCCGTTTTGGGAAATTTAATTGCCGGCCTTCAATTAGCATTTACTCAACCCATCAGGCTTGATGATGTTGTCATTGTTGAAAACGAGTGGGGTCGCATAGAAGAAATTACCGGCACCTATGTTGTTATCCGTATTTGGGATGACCGCCGCTTGATCGTTCCTCTGCAATATTTTATTGAACGCCCATTCCAAAATTGGACCCGAAAATCGTCTGACCTGATTGGTTCGCTCGTTTTATGGGTGGACTACGCCATGCCCTTGGCACCTTTGCGCAAAGAACTTGAATCTTTATGCGCGCAATCACCGCACTTATGGGATGGCAAGGTCTGTGTATTGCAAGTGACTGAGGCCACGGAAAAAGCAATTCAGCTACGCATATTGGTGAGCACAAAAGACTCATCCACCAATTGGGATTTACGCTGCTTTGTGCGCGAAAAACTGATTAATTTTATTGCGTTGCATCACCCGGAATGTTTGCCACAGGTACGCGCAAATTTGCACGAAGACACCCCGAAGGCACCTCCCGTAGAGCAACAAATTCAAGTGGCAGAACACCAACCTTCGGTTTAATGCAATGCAAGAAAGCTGAAGGTATTTCGCTATTCGTATGGAGTAGTTATGCATAGCCCTTTTGTCCGAGCCACACGCCACGCGTCCGATCACTCAAATTCCGTGCACCCTCGGCTACGCGAAAAACCCGATACGCACATCACGGTAAACAGACGACAACGCCGAAATATTTTGTTCGTCACATCGGAGTATTCCGATTTAATTAAAGTGGGCGGACTGGGGGATGTCTCCAGTGCTTTACCCAAAGCCTTGTTTGCGTTTCATGATGTACGCGTTCTCATTCCCGGCTACACCGCTGTATTAAATAGCCCGCATCCTATTACCCTCATTGCTGAGTTGCCCGCCTACGCAGACTTACCCGCGTGTCAATTGGGCGAAATGAAAATGAGTGAAGGCCCCATTATTTATGTTCTCCTATGCCCACAACTTTTTGAACGAGACGGAAACCCCTACACCGATGCGAACGGAAAAGATTGGAGTGATAACCACATACGTTTTGCACGGCTCGGTTTGACAGCAGCGCAGATCGCACATACAAAAAATTTACTGAATTGGTTGCCCGCAATTGTTCATGCCAATGATTGGCCCACCGCGCTCGCGCCCGCTTATATGAAATGGCAAGGCATACAAACACCAAGCGTTTTTACCATTCACAATCTCGCGCACCAAGGGCTATTCGACATCCAATGTGCAACCGAACTTGGCTTGCCGCAAGAAGCACTCAACATGGAAAGCATGGAGTTTTACGGAAAAATTTCATTTTTGAAAGCGGGACTTGTATATGCCAACCATATCACCACCGTGAGTAAAAATTACGCGCGTGAAATAACCTTGCCAGAACAGGGTTGCGGACTGCACGGCCTACTAAAGCGAAAATACGAACAGGGGTTATTAACGGGCATTGTGAATGGTATTGACGACAGCTGGCAGCCACATCTAGACCCGCATTTAATTGAAAGTTTTGGTGCGCGCCAGTGGAATCGCAAACACGCCAACACGCGCTATGTTGAAAAACTTTTTGGTTTACCGCATACCAACGGGCCGCTATTTGCAGTGGTATCGCGCTTGGCTCACCAAAAAGGACTCGATCTCACCCTGAGTGTGGCCAAAACAATTTTGCGTGCGGGTGGCCGCTTGGTTGTTATGGGGACAGGCGAATTGCGCATTGAAGCTGAACTGAAACGCCTGGCCCATCAATACCCGAAACAAATCGGTGTTTACATTGGTTTCAACGAGGCGGAAGCACGCCGTATTTTTGCAGGCAGCGATTTTTTATTAATGCCATCTCGCTTTGAACCCTGCGGCCTCAGCCAGATGTATGCGCAAAGTTTTGGCTCGCTACCTATAGCTCACCGCACTGGCGGCCTTGCCGATACGATTGAAGATGGTGTGAGTGGGTTTTTATTTGAAGGTGCAAATCCAGAAGCCTATCGCAAGGCAGTTATTCGCGCACTTAAGGTGTTCAAGCATCCCAATCTTTTATCAGCAATGCGGTGTCGCGCCATGTTGTCGCCGCGCTTTTGGCAAGAATCGGTTAAGCCTTACGACAATCTTTACCGACTACTGTTAAAAAAGAAAAATGTTATTTTAGGCAACTGGGGATCAAGCACTTGAACATACACAAAAGCCGGCAGCAGCAACATGGCGCCCACGTAAATAAAGATGGAACTACGTGTTTTTCGCTATGGGCGCCAAATGCGCGCAGTGTTTCCATCGAAATTTCCAACGAAAATACAGTGCACGAATTATTAAAAGGTGATGATGGCTGGTATAAGCTTACCCTTAACTGCGGTGTTGGAACCGCATACAAATACATCATTAACAACGAATTACATGTGCCAGACCCTGCATCCCGTCGGCAGCGAGATGATGTTCACGGCTGGAGCCTGGTAGTTGACCAAACATATCCCTGGGAAACAATTACCTGGCGCGGTCGCCCGTGGCGCGAAGCAATTATTTATGAAATTCATGTTGGTGCTTGCGGTGGTTTTGTACAAGTCGAAGCGCTTTTGCCGCAGCTTGCGGACATGGGAATTACCGCTATTGAACTCATGCCGATCAGTGAATTTCCGGGTACGCGCAATTGGGGCTACGACGGCGTACTCTTGTTCGCCCCCGAATCATCTTACGGTACGCCGGAACAACTTAAGCATTTGATCGACCGCGCCCATGCCTTGGACATAATGGTTATTCTCGATGTGGTCTATAACCACTTCGGCCCTGATGGAAATTATCTTGCACACTACGCCGCTCCGTTTTTCCGCACCGACATAAAAACAGGCTGGGGCGATGCCATTAATTTTGAGCAACCACAAGTGCGTGAGTTTTTTATTGAAAATGCACTTATGTGGGTTTTGGATTATCGCGTAGATGGTTTGCGAATAGACGCAGCACACGCTATTAAAGATAAGGATTTTCTGCGCGAACTTTCTACGCGCCTTCGCAATGCAATTTTACCGGGCAGATATCTTCATTTAATTCTTGAAAACGAAGATAACCAAGCCAGTTTACTGGGAACTGAATTTGATGCGCAGTGGAATGACGACGGCCATAACGTGTTGCATCATTTACTCACCAGAGAGAGCGAAGGCTATTACGCCGATTTTTCACAGTCACCCACACAAAAGCTGGCTCGCTGTCTAAGTGAAGGATTTATTTACCAAGGCGAATACACAGCACGCGGACGGCTAAGAGGTGAAGCGAGTTCACATTTGCCCCCCACTAGATTCGTTTTGTTTTTGCAAAACCATGATCAAATTGGCAACCGTGCCTTTGGTGAGCGCTTGCTTAAACTCGCCGACCGCGATGCACTTAAAGCCGCCGTTGGGCTTTTGCTGTTAAGTCCAATGATTCCCCTGATTTTTATGGGCGAGGAATGGGGTTGCCAAACACCCTTCCTGTTTTTTACCGACCATAATGATGAATTAGCAAAAGCCGTGTGCGAAGGCCGACGCAACGAATTTGCAAGCTTCGCTAAATTCAATGATCCGCACCTGCGCGAACAAATCCCCAACCCGAACGATATTGCAACCTTTACGAATTCCATTCCCGCCGCCACTCAAGAACAGGAGCATGAGGCGTGGCGCAATTATTATGCGCAACTGATCGCACTGCGCCATAAAGAAATTATTCCACGATTAGAAAATGCGCGAAGTGTGGGTACACATATTTTTCAGGAAGGCGCGTTAGTGGCGTCATGGCTAATGAGTGATAAAAACTTTCTTCACATTTATCTCAATTTATCAGGTGTTTCGGTCACCGTATCCAAACCTTGGAACAAAACGCGCCTTATTTTTAGTCACCCAGTGTTAAGCGCGGAATATGCACAAGGCATCTTACCGCCGGGATCAATTCTGGTGAGCATGCAAAACCAACAGTAGTTGTAATACCTGCCGCATTAAGTTCGTTATCCAACAGACCGAAACGACGCAAATTGAGAAAAATGGTGACCTGACTCAACCTAGCGAGAAAGGGTTCCTATGCCACAAATTCGCGCCACAGTGCGATTGCAGTTCCACCGTGGATTTAGCTTGTACGACGCAATTCCCCTGATTCCGTATTTCCACTCATTGGGCATAAGCCATATCTATTCTTCACCCATTTTGAAAGCGCGCAGCGGCTCTACGCACGGTTACGATGTTGTTGATCCAACTTGTATCAATCCCGAGATTGGCGGTGAAGCTGCACTCGTGCAGCTGGTAACAGAGCTTAGAAAACACGACATGGGAATTATGGTGGACATAGTGTCTAACCATATGGCCGTAAGTAAAGAAAATCCTTGGTGGCTGGATGTATTGTGCTGGGGAATTCGCAGCCCCTACGCGCAATTTTTCGATATTCAATGGGATTCGCCCGATCCATTATTAAAAGAACAACTCCTATTGCCAGTACTCGGAACCGCCTATGGTGAAGCGCTCGCAAACAACGATATTTTTTTAGATTTTGACGCAGACACTGGCTGTTTTTACGCACGCTATTACGACAATTATTTTCCACTCAACCCAGTCACCTATGGCCACATTCTCGGTAAAACCAATCAAGAAAATTTAGGGCTTCTGGGTCAGCAATTTGAAGAATTGGACACACATCAAAATCCGCGTGCGGATGCCGGGGCGCTGCAAAAAAAATTAAGTGAGCTTGCAGCAGCAGCGAATACAGCAAACCACATCCAACAAGCATTGAGTTACTACAATGTTGCGCTGGGTGAGCAGTCCGCATTGCGCGACCGGCGCAATTTTCAAGAAGAAGCAAACACGAGTAGTTCACCTGCCGATCCAAAAGATAACGATAACTTTCAGCGCCTACACCAGATTTTGGAATTGCAACACTATCGCTTGGCGAGCTGGAGAACTGCAGCAGATGACATTAACTGGCGCCGCTTTTTTGATGTAAATGAACTCGCGGGGTTACGTGTCGAACGAGCGGACGTATTTGAGGCCAGCCACGAAAAAATATTCGAATTAATTGCACGCGGCCTGATCGACGGCATTCGTATCGATCACATTGACGGCCTGGCTAACCCACGAGCCTATTGCCGCAAATTACGTCGCCGCATAGATCGGCTTATTGAGCGCCGAGCGCCCGAACTGCGAACACACCACTTCCCCATTTACGTTGAAAAAATTCTGGGTGAAGGAGAACAACTTTCCGCTGACTGGATGGTGGATGGTACGACGGGTTACGAGTTTATGAATCAAGTGTCGCTGCTCCAGCACGATCCCCGTGGCGAGTTACAACTTTTTGACTTATGGGCCTCAACCACCGGCCGTTTGGGAACATTTAAAGACGAGGCACGTGAAGCGCGACGCTTCGTGCTAACCAGTAGTTTGGCTGGCGATGTAGAAACTGTAGCCCAAGGCCTACTGCAAATTGCACGCACAGATTTAAGCACCCGCGATTTAACCTTGGGCGCAATTCGCCGCGCATTGATAGAACTCATTGTTAATTTTCCGGTTTACCGCACCTACGCTGGTGCTTGCGGCAGAACGGTGGACGATGAAAAGCAATTCAACGAAGCACTCGCCGGCGCGCGCCTGACTCTGGCAGAGGCAGATGTTCCCATTCTGGATCACCTGAACAGTTGGCTGGGCGGCGAACCAATCGCGAGCTTGCCGCCCGGCGAAAGCCGCCGCTTGCGTAGCGCCATTGTTGCGCGCTTTCAACAACTCACGTCTCCAGCTGCGGCCAAAGCCGTTGAGGATACTGCCTGTTATCGTTCCGCCGTGTTGTTGTCACGCAATGATGTTGGTTTTAACCCACATTGCTTCAGTGCGCCGGTTTCGTTTTTTCACGAGCAAACCGCCGCGCGCGCGCAGCGTTTTCCCCATAACCTGCTGACGACCGCCACCCATGACCACAAGCGCGGTGAGGACACCCGCGCGCGACTGGCAGTTATTAGCGAACGTTCCGCTTGGTTTGCCGAGCGCGCTCAGCGCTGGCGCCTTATGGCTGCACCTTTTCGGGTGGAACTGGATGAGGGTACAGCGCCCTCACCCGGCGATGAGCTCATCCTTTACCAAACCCTGCTGGGCTGCTGGCCGCTGGATGAACAGCCGCCGGACTCAGGTACCTACCTCCAGCGGCTGCTGTGTTGGCAGGAAAAATCTGTGCGCGAGGCAAAGCTCCGCAGCGCTTGGAGCGCGCCTCACGCGACCTACGAAAAAGCCACTCAGGACTTTCTTATGCATTTACTCAATTCGCACGAGGGCAGCGCACTGCGCGCTGAAATTGCTCAAGCCGCGCACAATCTTGCACCCGCCGGCGCCCTAAACAGCCTTAGCCAAACCCTACTGCGTATGACCGCACCGGGCATTCCCGACCTTTATCAGGGGGCGGATTTGTGGGGTTTCAGCTTGGTAGACCCCGATAATCGCCGCCCCGTGGATTTTGGCTCGCGGATTGCAATGCTGGAACAGAGTATTGCTGCGGCAGAACTGCTGAAGAACTGGCGCGATGGCCGCATAAAACAGTGGCTCATTTCCCGCGCCCTTGCAGCGCGCACCGAGCACTTCGCGCTCTTCCGCGACGGAGATTACCTACCGCTCACTATTGAAGGTGAACATGCAGACAAGGTGGTAGCGTTTATGCGTTTGTATTTATCCGATTACGCGCTTGTGGTTGTACCCCGCCTTACCTCAAGCCTACTGGGTGAAACTGATGTGCCCCACATTCCTGCCGCTGCCTGGGCTGATACTCACCTCTCAATGCCCGCAACGCTGGTGGGGTCTGAGTGGGTTAGCGAGCTGGATCACAGCCGAGTCGAGCTTACGTCCGAGCACCTTCCCCTAAGTGATTTGTTGGAAAACCTACCCGTCAATCTTTTGCATTTTAATCATCATTAATCACCACTTTTCTTATCAGGAGCTTCCATGATGAACATCAACGAGCACCAAGTTCGCGAATTTGCGTACCAAATTTGGGAGTCTGAAGGCCGCCCCTTCGGGCAATCGGAACGGCACTGGGAAATGGCGTGCAAACTTGTAGCGGCCCATGCCACAGCAGAGGTCGGAGGTG
Organism: Cellvibrio sp.; assembly: GCF_046347455.1. Taxonomy (GTDB): domain Bacteria; phylum Pseudomonadota; class Gammaproteobacteria; order Pseudomonadales; family Cellvibrionaceae; genus Cellvibrio. The sequence continues at coordinate 389,479 of NZ_JAXMGC010000003.1, read as the reverse complement.
GAGACCAAGACATTCCTGCCAGAGAACCCGTAGAACCCATATCTCCGGGGGAGCCACTGCAACAACCGATTACGGATCCCATTCAACCGGGAGAACCCGCACAACCACCCGCACAACCCATTGCTGTTGCGCCGCCGCGCAAATCCCGTGCAAAAGCAACCGCGCACGCGCCCAAATCGCTCATCGACAACAACCCCGTGTCACTGGGGCGACCAGCTGATCCGGAACCTGAACTCAAACAAAAGTCACCGCTTGCGGAGCCTGCACCGCAAGAACAATCGGCGCTGAACCAAGAGACTCGGAGCAAGAAAACCCGGGCATCAAGCAAAACAAAAGTACCCAAACCCTCGCTGGAAAATGTGTGACACCTAGAAAAAGTGCGGCATCTAGCTGTATTACCCCGGCTCACGTACGGAGATAGCTATGACCAAAAAGCAAGAAGCCCCAAAGATTGAAGAATTCACGCGCGTTACCGAGGGCCACCCCTTCCCGCTGGGCGCTACATGGGACGGCCAGGGCGTTAATTTTGCGCTCTTTTCGGCCCACGCGACCAAGGTTGAGCTTTGCCTGTTTGATGACGAAGGCAAAAACGAGCTGGAGCGGATTGAGCTTCCCGAATATACCGATGAAATCTGGCATGGCTATTTGCCCAATATGCGCGCCGGTCAAGTGTACGGATACCGCGTTCACGGCCCCTATGACCCTGGCGCGGGGCACAGATTCAACCCCAATAAATTACTCATAGACCCCTACGCCAAGCAGCTGGTGGGTGAGCTTGTTTGGGACGAAGCCCTATTTGGTTACACCATAGGGCACCCCGACGGCGACCTGAGTTTCGATGAGCGGGACAGCGCCCACTTCGTGCCCAAAGCCAAGGTTATAGACCCCACTTTCCATTGGAATGGTAAACGCAGTTACCGCGCGCCTTGGGATAAAACCATCATTTACGAAACCCATGTGCGCGGTATAAGCATGCGCAATCCGGCGGTGCCAAAGAACTTGCGAGGCACATTCGCTGGCTTGGCCACGCCGGATCTCATTATGCATATCAAAGACTTGGGGGTTTCAAGCCTGGAGCTGTTGCCCGTCCACGCGTTTGTGCATGACAACCATTTGTTGGAACGAGGCCTGCGCAATTACTGGGGCTACAACAGCATCGCCTTTTTTTCGCCCCACCCTGAGTACCTTCACAGTGGTGAGCTAAACGAATTTAAAGAGATGGCTGCAAGTCTTCACGATGCCGGGATAGAGCTCATTCTCGACGTGGTATACAACCATACTGCCGAAGGCAATGAGCTGGGCCCTACGCTTTCGTTGCGCGGTATAGATAACGCCACCTACTACCGATTGTTGCCCGACAACAACCGCTATTACATTAATGATTCAGGCACAGGAAACACCCTTGATTTAACCCACCCCTGCGTACTCAGGCTGGTTACGGATTCGCTGCGGTATTGGACTACCGAAATGGGCGTGGATGGCTTTCGCTTCGATTTGGGCACAATTCTCGCGCGCGACGAAAAAAACGGATTCAATGAACGCCACGGCTTTAACGTGAGCTGCCGTCAAGACCCCATTTTGAGCCAGCTCAAGCTAATTGCCGAACCTTGGGATTGTGGCATCGGCGGCTACCAAGTCGGCGCTTTTCCTCCCGGCTGGGCCGAGTGGAATGACCGCTTCCGCGATACGGTACGCGCATTTTGGCGCGGCGATCACGGCAAGATGCCCGAGCTAGCCAGCCGCATCACTGCCTCGGGGGATCTTTTCAACTGGGGCGGACGCAAGCCATTTGCCTCGGTAAATTTCATCACCGCGCACGACGGTTTCACCCTGCGCGATCTCGTGAGTTACAACCAAAAGCACAATCAAGCCAACGGCGACGACAACCGCGACGGCACCGACAACAACCTCTCCAACAACTACGGCACAGAAGGCGATACAAAAGATCCTGACATCCGCGCGCTGCGCTTGCGCCAAATGCGTAACTTGCTCAGCACACTAATTCTGTCGCAAGGCACACCCATGCTGGTTTCCGGTGATGAATTCGGCCACAGCCAACAAGGAAACAACAATGTCTACTGCCAGGATAACGAAATCAGCTGGTTAGACTGGCGCTGGGATCAAGAAGCAAAAGCACTGGTCGAATTTACACGCAAACTCATCCGCATTCGCCACAAATACCCCATCCTGAGGCGGGGTCGCTTTTTGGTAGGGAACTATAACGAAGAGCTGGGTGTAAAAGACGTTTCATGGATTCACCCGAGTGGCGAAGAAATGAATGGAGACCATTGGAGCCAAGCAGACCGGAACTGTCTCGGTCTGGTAATGGACGGACGTGCGCAGCCCACCGGAATTCACCGCCGTGGTAGCGATGCAACACTGCTGCTTATTTTGAACGCGCAACAAGACACAGTAGATTTTAAATTACCGCAAGTTGCGCAAGGCAGTGGTTGGCTGAAAATTTTGGACACAACTGACGACGACCACCCAACACAAACGGCATTCCAGTTTGGTCACTCTTTTGTGGTGAAAGATCGGTCAATCTTATTATTTGAGCTGCAGAAACGTATTTGAGCTTGAGAAAATTGTTTGAACCCAAAAAAATATGTGAGTTCGAAAAAGGTTCTGATCTGGAAAAACTATTTGGCCACTGTGAAAAAATCCCCGATTACCACCGGGGACTTTTCGATAGTTCAACTCACGCAGATTTGTTTGCAGTGGCCAGCAAAAGCGCACCAATAACCAAACCCGAAACACCGGCCCATAGAGGTATATTGACGCGTTCCTTATCTTTCACCTCCATATGTAAAGGGCCAAGGTCAGCCTCATGCGTATCTTTGGTATAGGTAAATCCGCCATAGGCGAGACCAAAACCACCCAACACAATTAACACGATGCCAATTAATTTTTGCACATTCATACTTATATCCTCGCTTTAAGTGATTAAAATGTTTGCACTACCGCGCTTTTTCCCGTGCACGTTGGTTGTTATGTTTAGCGGTTTGTGCAGTGAACATAACTAGCGGTGTTAGGACAATCGGTCTTGATGCCGTAAATCACCACACCGATAAAACCAAGACACAAAAGCAATAAGAAAATTTGCCAAAACCTGATTGCCTTCATCGCAACCTCCTCGCATCGCCCTTACGCCAATAGTTAATGCACCAAATTTTCCCACAGCTGGTTGCGCAGTAGATTTTTCGTTGCGGCACGCTTATAACCAGCACGCGAACGGTCTAGTTCATCCATCCCCGCATCATCCCGTTTAAAGGAGTGTAACCTTTTGTTTTTTCCGCGATGCTTATCGAGTGACTTGTGTGGCTGCATACCGGACAGGAATTTTTGTTCACTCATATCTGAATAAAATTTCATAAGGTTTCCCTGAATTCATCAATTAAAATAAAGCGATTCAGCCGGCACATTAAAATCAAATACACACTGCATCCGTGCGCTAGCCCGCTTAAATTAAAATCACTGCTAACACACGCTTTGCATATTTTTTAACATAGGACGAAACAGCGTAACTGGGTGCGCTGTCGCACAGATACCTAAAACCCCAAGCTACTAGATTTATCATGCGGACGCCCGCCCCTATCAGGCTTCGCTAAGCCCATACAGGTTTTCAAAAATTCCCATCACGAAAGGTACTGAGCCATGGCTATTTTTTCACATTTTAAAAAATCGAAATTTGAACAGGCATCCAACCCGCAAGCCTATGAAGAGATCCTCAAAGAGTTCAAACATTTTATGGACGATGCTGAAGACATGTTTCATTCAGCAACATCAGCAACGGGAGAGGATTTGCTGAAAATTAAATCGCAATTCAGACAACGTGTGCGATCAGCAAAAGAACGTGTTGGAAACGCCAGTAACAGCATTATCAAGCAAGCCTATAAAACGGCAGACCTTACCAATGATTACGTTCACCAAAAACCGTGGACAGCCATAGGAACCGGCGTAGCCCTGAGTTTGCTCGCAGGTTATTTGCTTTCTACGAAACGAGACACTCAGTAAGTTAATAAAAGTTGCTGCACCACATGCGCAACCAAAGCGGCATTGTCCGCTTTGGTAGTGTTAATTCTGTAAGGATTGAGTAATCTTTTCTGACCATCCAACAAAATGAAAAAGGTCCAGAAGAAACTCATTGAGGCAAGACTGGACACACACACGATACCAGCTTGCCCTCCGTTTCATTCTGGACAAAAAGGAACAAGATTCTGAACAAAAAAAGAAAAATGAATCCTAAACGAACCTTGGCTCACTAGTGCCCTTTCAGCCGCATATCATTCTTAACCGATTTGACACCACCAACGGCCGATGCGACGCGCACCGCGGTATTAATATCCGCTTGCGATTCAACGAAACCGCTGAGCTGAACAACGCCTTTAAACGTTTCCACGTTAATTTCCGCAACTTTTAAGCTCGGCTCTTGCAAAATAGCAGCCTTCACCTTGGTGGTAATAACCGTGTCATCAACATATTCCCCCGCACCCTCCTGCTTGTGGGTAGAAGAACAAGCCGTTACTGAAAATAGCGACAGAAGAATTAAAAACAGTGAAAAATATTTGTTGACTCTATTCATATAAATTCCTCAATTAGATGTTAAATCATCACAGACTTGCCTTATGCAATCCTATGCTAGGCTAAAACGCATCGAGCAAATAATCGGTTCGCTGGCGTACGAAATTTTCATTGCACAGTTTAGCTTCACGTTTTCAATTAAGAATACGAAGGTGCATCGAAGACAATTCACACTTATGAAACAATCCACTCAATGTGTGGCCTCACGTACAGAAAGAAAACCGCGCACTTACGATAGTTCCACTAGGCCACTCATCCCCCCCGATAAAAATTTCCTTCCCATTAGATCCACATAAAACGGCCAAACCTTTTTCTTTGTACAAACGCTCTACATCGCAACAGGCTGGAGATCAACATGAACTATGAGCAGCACGATACCTATGGCATTTATAGGAGTATTCGGCACACAGGTCCCGGGCCAAAATTGTTGGGAGCGGAAACACTCATTGGTAGCGATGTGTATAACTATGAAGAAACCGATATAGGTGAGATACGGGAAATCATGTTGGAAGTACGTAACGGCTACATTGCGTATGCCGTGCTTGCATTTGATTTCCACGCTGGCATGAATGAAAAACTATTTGCTATCCCATGGGGTGCGCTCACATTGGACGCGGAAAACAAACGGTTTTTATTAAACATCAATAAAGAGCGGCTAAAAAACGCACCCGGCTTTAATAAAAATAAATGGCCAGACTTGGCAGACCTAACGCTATCCAATGATATACACGCCTATTACGGCATACGCCCCTATCACAGTCGTCCAGCGAATAATTAAAACCAATATGTATTTTATTTTTTTAAAAAATGATTTTAAGAATTTAAAGCGTTCGCTAACACACCGAGCCAAAAGCATTTACTCCATATTATAACTTTGGAGCACGCTTATCTTTGCTTGAATCAAATAACGCACTGGTAAACATTTTTATACCCGGAGGTTCAATATGGAAAATCAATTTACACACAACCCTGCCAATGATTACCGCAGCAATTTAACCAACCACTCGCTAACAAACCATTCACACGACGCCAGCGCAGTTTCCTGGGCAGCCATATTTGCCGGCGCCGCCGCGGCGGCCGCTTTGTCGCTGGTGTTATTGATTTTAGGTACAGGCTTGGGGTTCTCTGCTGTGTCAGCGTGGTCCGGTAAAGGCATTAGCGGAACAACGTTTAGTGTATCTACCATTGTGTGGGTAACCTTAATGTCAGTCGTTGCATCCGCGATTGGTGGTTACATTGCGGGGCGCTTAAGAAACCGCTGGTTAGCAACAGCGGCCGACGAAGTTTATTTTCGCGATACCGCGCACGGCTTTCTTGCGTGGGCAGTTGCTACCTTGGCAACAGCCACACTTTTAACCTCTGTTGTTACCGCCATAGTAGGAGCAGGCGCTGAAACGGGCGCAAACATTATTGGCAGCGCAACCTCAACTGCAACAGCCGTGGCAAGTGCAAACAAAAACACCTCTGACGAAAATGAAGCTCAAATAGGTGGAATGAATTCCGGCTTAACGTCTTATTTTACTGACATGCTGTTCCGCAAAGACGCGACCGCCGCTGCAACGGGCACCACAACCGCACCTGGTGTTGAACCCGAACCCGGGAGCGATGCCGCAAAAGCAGAAGTCGCACGCATTTATATCAATGCCATTGCGACTGGCGCACTCGCTACTGAGGATGCGCGCTACGCTGCGCAAGTCGTTGCACAATCAACCGGCCTTAGCCAACAAGACGCTGAACGCCGTGTGACCGATGTTTTTAAATTACTTCAAACCAAATTACGCGACGCCGAAACTGCCACGCGTGATGCAGCCGAAAAAGCGCGCAAAGCAACAGCCTATGGCTCGCTTTGGTTATTTGTCTCATTGCTTGCGGGTGCATTTATCGCAAGTGTCTGCGCCATCTTCGGAGGACGCCAACGCGATCTTTAAATTTAATACCTAATTTCTAAAAGATTTATTTCCACACAGGAGAAATAAAAATGCGTTCAATCCTATTGTATTTATTAGGCATACCCATTCCGCTCATTATCTTAATTGCACTTTTAACCTGATCGTCCAATTACCCTGATTGTCTAAAGCCAACTTTCACTCAAGAGGAAATTATTATGGCAACTACAGCAAGAAATGTAGAAACCAACGGCTCGAAAAAAGGCAAGGAGGCCATTGCACTTTTGCGTGCAGACCACAAGCAAGTGAACGAGCTTTTCGAAGAATATGAAAAGACGCGCTCAAGCGCTCGCAAAAAAACCTTGGTACAGCAAATTTGCACAGAGCTGACCATACATGCGCAAATCGAGGAAGAAATTTTTTATCCTGCCGTTAAAAAAGCACTGCGCGACAAAGAATTGATTCCTGAAGCTACGGTTGAGCATGCCACGCTTAAGGAGCTAATCGCGCAAGTGGAAGGAATAGAGCCTGACGGCGAAATGTACGATGCAAAAATTAAAGTTCTATCCGAGTACGTAAAACATCATGTAAAGGAGGAGCAGAACGAAATTTTCCCCAAAGTCAAAGCCACCACTCTCGATTTAGTGGAGCTCGGTATGCAACTGACCGAGCGCAAGGAAGAACTTATGGCCGCAACAACCCACTGACACACATGGGGGCTGCTTGCGCAAGCAGCTTCCCCACCCTTCCGTTTCTAACTCAGGATTGTCTTTTAACAACTTATGTGACACTTATGTGGGGCAGCCAACAGACAATCAGTGCACTTGACCCGATGATTTACATGACGCAACTTGAACCGGCACCAGAGATCTTATGGCGCTTTAAACCCGCAAGCTTCACTCAAGCCGTTTGGAGAGAGGACAAACAGATTGTTGCGTTATGCGCCGAAAAGGTAAGATCGACCCAGTTCAGTGATAAATTGGATTAAACAGCTCACCCACTCACCATTTTTTTTAACCGCGCCTGCCTATGTTTGCGCCTATAGCTCAAAGGAGCCATAGAAAACTCGAACCATGAAAGTTAAAACGACGCGTGCCAATATTTTCTGGCTATCTCTACCCACCGTCCTAGTACTTATGATGGTGGCAACACTATTTTGGTTTTTTAACCGCATGCAAGAGGCCGGCGAGTCGCGCACGCGAGTATCAAATGCAATTCATCTTGGGCAAACGCTTTTAACCTCGTTGGTGGATGCCGAGACGGGAACACGTGGCTATCTACTTACCGATGACGAATCATTTCTACAACCCTATCAAAAAGTTCGCGATGGCATTCCTGCAAAACTGACACAGTTGCGAGCAGCTACCCGCTCCCCCGAAGCACTCGCTCAAATTGACCGCGTGGAACCGCTTATAAAAGAAAAATTGTCTCGCCTTGCAACCGCCATTGCACTCAAACGCACTAACGATTTGAAAACCGTTTTAGCCAGCTTTCCCAACAACGAAGGCAAAATCATCATGGATTCCATTCGTGAAACCATGGAGCGCTATAACCGCATTCAAACGGTACGAATGGATTATTACGGCAATGAATACCAATCGAACATGAATTTTCTGTTCGCGTTCATTGTCTCCGCGTGTATTTTTATGCTGTTGTTTGCACAAGTATTTGCTTACAGCATTTACCGCAATATCCACCAACGCTTGATGGATTTGGTTCACACAGAAACCAAAAATTCACTGGAAAAACAAGAAGCCATGAACCAGCAATTGAACTCTGCTTATATGACGGTGCAGGACAGCGAACGAAAGCTGGAAGTTACCCTTAACTCAATTGCAGATGCTGTAATTGCAACAGACCGCGAAGCGCGGGTAACGCTAATGAATCACGTTGCTGAACTCTTGACAGGTTGGACGCAAGATGAAGCAGTCGGTAGAGCCATTCCCGAAATTTTTAAAATTATTAACAAAGAAACGCGCCAGCCTATAGCGGTACCAGTGATTGAAACACTGCTTTACGGAACCGCCCAGGGTTCAAGCGACAGCGTTTTAATTTTGCGCGATGGCAACCAGTGCAATATCGCCAACAGCTGCGCTCCTATTCGTGATCACGACGGACAAGTGATAGGTGCCGTGCTGGTTTTCCGCGATGTAACCGCTGAAATAGCGGCACAACAAGCGCTCATGGATACCAACGAATTAGTAAAAACCATTTTAGGTACAGTGGTCGATGGAATCGTGACCTTCCATGTAGATTCCAACCTTATAGCAACCGTAAACCCCGCCGCAGAAAAAATGTTTGGCTATGAAGCCAACGAACTCATTGGCAAACGCTTCAGCTCCATTGTTCCAGAGCTCTCGGAAGACAGAGGTTCACTGGAATATTACAACGCAACACCCGAAGAACGAGCCAACGGTTTAGTACGTGAAGTCACGGGCTTATTAAAAAATGGGCAAACCTTCCCAATGGAAATTGCAGTAAATGAAATGCGCCTCGGAGGGCAGCGTTTCTTTACCGGTGTTCTGCGTAACATTAGCGCGCGCAAACACGCCGAAGCGGTTATGCGTGAATCTGAATATCGTTACCGCAATCTTTTTGAATCCATTGACGAAGGCTTCTGCGTAGCAGAAATGATTTACGAAAATGGAAAAATCGTCGACCAACTTTTTCTGGAAATCAATCCATCCTTTGAAAAGCAAAGCGGTCTCGTTAATGCTCAAGGCCGTTTTTTACGCGATTTTGTACCTGATATGGAAGATGAGTGGTTTGCAACCTACCAAGAAGTATTGGAGACCGGCACTCCCTTGCGCTTCGAATACGAAGCGAAAGCATTCCATCGCTGGCTTGATATTTACACCTGCCGCCTCGGCGAAGCTGGCAGCAAAAAAGTTGCCATTTTGTTCACCAATGTCACCGAGCGTAAACGTTCTGAACAAGCGCTACGCGAAAGTGATGAGCGTGTGCGTTTAGCAACCGAAGCAACTGGGGTTGGTATTTGGGAATGGAATATTGCCGAGGATGTTATGCGTTGGGACGCGCAGATGTTCCGTATATACGGCGTAACGCCAACACCTGACGGCTTGGTAAAACGCGAAGACTGGCTACAACATTTAATGCCGGATGACAGGCGTTCGCAGCAGGCGCTAGATAGCAACATGAAGCTGCGTGAAAGATCAAGCCGCGAGTTCCGCATACATCGGAAGGGAGAAACCGAAACGCGATATATTCAATCCGTTGAAACCATGCGCGCGAACGTGCGCGGGTATATTGAATCTATTGTGGGAACCAATCTCGACATCACCGAATTAAAACGTACTGAAGCCATTTTGCGCGATAGCGAACGCCATTTACGTGCGGTTATAGATGCGTTGCCAGTAGCCATTTACACCACAGATGCAAACGGTTTGTTAACGCACTACAACCAAGCCGCGGTCGATTTTTCAGGGCGCACACCACAAATTGGCCAAGACCAATGGAGCATTAACGAAACATTGTTCAGCGCGAATGGCGACCCTATGCCAGCAGATCAATGCCACATGGCAATTGCGTTACGCGAAGACCGCCAACTACTCGGCGCCGAAGCCATTGCCATGCGCCCGGACGGATCGCGCGTTTGGTTTACCGCCCACCCCACGCCTTTGCATGACACGCGAGGAAAGCTGATTGGCGGCATTAACATGATGATTGATATTACCGAGCGCAAACGTCTGGATCAGGTGTTGCTGGAAAATAATATTGAATTGAAAAAAGCAAAAAACCTCGCCGAAAAAGCCAACCGCGCCAAATCAGATTTTTTATCCAACATGAGCCACGAACTGCGCACACCGCTCAGCGCGATTTTGGGTTTTGCGCAATTGATTGATGCTAGCAACCCTCCCCCTACACCGAGCCAAAAACGCAGTGTTGAGCAAATTTTACAAGCAGGATGGTATCTATTGGATTTAATTAACGAGATTCTGGATCTCACCTTGATTGAATCGGGGCGCATGCCTGTTTCAATGGAAACTGTTTCGCTTGCAGAATTAATTCACGAATGTGAAACCATGATTGAGCCGCAAGCGCTCAACCGTAACATCACACTTAAGTTTCCCACATTTGAAAATCCGGTGGTGGTACGGGCAGACAGCACGCGTTTAAAACAAGCACTCATCAATCTTTTGTCCAACGCGATTAAATACAATCGTCAGCATGGCGAAGTTACCGTGACATGTAGCGAGTGTGGACCTAATCGCGTTCGCATATCTGTTAAAGACACTGGCGATGGTTTACCACCCGAAAAACTGGCGCAACTTTTTCAGCCGTTCAATCGTTTGGGCAAAGAAAATAGTGCAGAGGAAGGCACCGGTATTGGGTTGGTGATGACAAAGCGCCTTGTAAAATTAATGGGCGGTACCATTCACGTAAAAAGCGCGCCCGGAAAAGGCACAACCTTTTCCATTGATTTGGACATGGCCGTTAATGCAGAGGTTATTGAAGCGGAACCGCAGGATTTTAAAAACGTCATTTCGCTTCCCGTAAAAACCGATGCACCCAAACGTACTCTTCTCTATGTAGAAGATAACGCCGCTAATTTAACGCTCATTGAAGATGTGCTCGCAACGCGACCAGATATTTTGTTACTTACCGCGCGCGACGGTCACAGCGGAATAGAACTTGCGCGCGTAGCACAGCCGGATTTAATTTTAATGGACATTAATTTGCCGGGAATAAGCGGAATGGAAGCTTTGAAAATTCTTTCAAAGGATCCCATCACACACCATATTCCCGTAGTGGCAATTAGCGCGAATGCAATTCCGCGCGATATTGAGAAAGGTTTGGAAGCCGGTTTTTTCCGCTACCTGACCAAGCCCATTAAAATTAATGAGTTCATGCACACGCTCGACAGTGCGCTTGAACTCTCCTCACAAAAACCCATGAGAATAAACTAAGAGATATGAATATGAAGCTAACAGAGCAAGATATTCTCAATGCCAGCATCTTGATTGTTGATGATCAGCAAGCGAACGTAGCGCTACTGGAGCAACTTTTAAGCGAAGCGGGTTATACGAATGTTTCATCCACAATGAACCCGGTTGAAGTCGGCGCGCTGCATCGAAAAAATTATTACGATTTGATTTTGCTGGATTTGCAAATGCCTGAGATGGATGGTTTCCAGGTCATGGAAGTTCTAAAGACCAACGATCAGGAAGGATACTTGCCCGTGATTGTGCTCACCGCACAACCCGGCCACAAACTGCGCGCATTGCAAACAGGTGCAAAGGATTTCATCAGCAAACCATTTGATTTAATTGAAGTAAAAACGCGCATTCACAATATGTTAGAGGTTCGCTTGCTTTACAAAAAGCTTGAGAACTACAACAAAATTTTGGAACAAACTGTAGCTGAACGCACCGCAGAGTTACGCGAAAGCGAAGCGCGTTACCGCAGCCTTACCGAGCTAGCTTCAGATTGGTATTGGGAACAAGACCACGACGGAAAATTCGTAAAAGTTTCTGGCCCCGTACTGGAAATGCTCGGCATACAAGTAGATCCGCTAGTAGGAAAAACCACATCTATCGCTGAGTTAGATAACGCGGGCTGGAACGAAGATGAACGCAAAGAGCTGCAACGCATTATTGAAGCGAGGCAACCTTTTATCGATTTTTCGTTTAGCAGAGTTGACCCTAAAGGAATCACACACCACTACCGTGTAAGTGGTGAACCTATGTTTGATTTGGCAAACCGTTTCATTGGTTACCGCGGTGTAGGTATCCAGTGCAAAGAAATGCCTGGCGTCAGCCAGTAAGGATAAGAATGCAACCGAATCATAGCCCACTACAAAACCACCTTATCGCCGCCTTGAGCAAACCGGAAATTGATCGGCTCACTGCACGTCTCGAGTTGGTACAACTTAAGCTCGGCGAAAGTATTTACGAACCCAATCAACCTTTAACACATGCTTACTTCCCAACAACCAGTATTATCTCGCTGCAATACGTAATGGAATCCGGCGCATCTGCAGAAGCTGCCGGTGTAGGCAACGAGGGCATGGTTGGTGTGAGTTTATTTTTAGGCGGTAACACGACACCCAGCGCAGCGGTTGTACAAACGGCGGGTTACGCCTACCGGCTTGATCGCACTATTTTAAAAGCAGAATTCAACTGCGGTGATTTTATGCAACGAATGCTTTTACGATACACCCAAGCGCTCATGACCCAAATGTTTCAAACCGCGGTATGCAATCGTCACCACTCCGTTGAACAGCAATTGTGTCGCTGGTTATTAAACACGGTTGACCGCATCCCTACCGGGGAATTAGTGATGACCCAGGAACTGGTGGCTAATATGTTAGGTGTAAGGCGAGAAAGCGTCACCGAAGCAGCAGGCAGCTTGCAAAACGCCGAATGCATTCGCTATAGACGTGGCCATATTGCAGTACTGGATAGACGCAAACTCGAAGCACGCACCTGCGAATGCTATCAAGTTGTTAAAAAAGAAGTTACACGCCTGATGAGCAACCTGAAGTAACAATAACCCGTAACTTATTTAACAAAGTCATACTTGTTCAATTGTTTAAACAGTCTAAATGGGAATGACTTGGGAAAAAAATTAAACTGACATTTTAAAAATCAGAAAAACGACGCCGAAGAATTTCGATAAAAGCAGAACGATAAAAAAACGTTAAAAAAAGAACGATAACAATAAATCAAAAAAAGCAAATCCCTTCGCTAAGACCAAGCAATCATCGCTAAGATTAATCGGATTACAAATACGTCCACACTCGCCAAACTGCTTCTAAAAAATCTGGAACACACATAAGCTTGCACTTAATTCGGGCGTATTCCAGCAAGATATTTAGGGTATTCCAGCAAGATATTTAGGAAGGAAAAGCGGAATTGATTCCACCAAACTGAAAAGTTATAACCGTCTACCCTGAATAATTCTCACCAAAATAATTACCACAGCTGCAACCAGTAATAGATGAATAAAACCGCCGATCGTGTACGACGATACCAAACCTAGCACCCATAAAATGAGCAGAATCACTGCAATAGTTTCTAACATGGTGAATCTCCTGTTTCAGTTGACCTGTAAGAAGGTAATGCCAGATTAGGAAAAGCGCCCTATAAATTCCGTACGCTAACTAACCTTATCCGCACCCATAAAATTGAAATAAACTGCGTGAAGCGCACTACTGAATAATCCACATGATTATTTTGATTTTTAAAAACGTTTACGAAAGCCTGCGCCGCAAAAAGGCGGCCACCTGCTTTTCAGCTTCTGCATGAGACACCGCATAGCGCTCTTGTACCAAACCGGCCAAGCGCTCAATTTGCCCCGCACTTTCTAACAATTCATCTTCCGTCACTTTGCCCTTCATCATCCGTGCTTTGGTAATTTCCTGCTGCCAAACGGCCTTTAATTGATGCTCTGTTAAAAGGTTTTTTTCCCGCAGAGGCAATTCATCACCTGCGAAGGAGTCTTCAAAAGTGCTCTGCCCTTCGTCGCTCAAGAAAGGGCTGCGCTTGTCCCGCCAAATGCTGTTCATATATTTGGTCATATAGCTTTTCTTGGGTAAGAAGTGGGATTGATGCGCATTGCTCAACAGGTAATCATGGTTTTTGTGCATAGCAAACTCCTGATCATGCATCGAGACAAAAATGTCTCAGGCGGCTGGTGGTGGCTAGTTATGAAACGGCCAATAGGTGCTTAGACTAGCCGCAACCACTGAGTTGAATCTGTACGATGCCGAACCTGTTTTAGGGTTTGCGGGAGTTTTTACAGTGACAAAAAGCCACCAAAATCGGGGCTTATGCGGCTTTTGCTTCCCTCCCCTGTGGATAAGCTGTGAAATACTGGTGCATATATCTAGTGCATCACAAAATATAAAACACTAGATATTGTGCCCAATCCAAGTCTCCCTTATAGTATGGCCACCTTGAGCAGTTGCTAACCAGTGCGCGCAGCCAACTTACGGCTCGCAGCCCAAGAGCAGCGCCTGGTCCTTTGATCTATCACAAGAACAGCAATAAGTGAGCGATAGAAAATGAGGCCGAACTTTTAAAAGCCATCCATCACTAAGCCTTACGGGGCTAGCGCCCTTAGCCGGTGGCATTAAAAGAACGAGCACCTGAATAACCACTGCGAATAACCGTTACAAAAGCCTTAATAGAGAGGAAAGCCATGTTAAGTTGGGATGAATTCGACACAGATGAAGCCGTAAAAGAAGCCGCCAAAGAATCTGCACGTCAGGAAGTACTCAATTCCGCGCCGCAAGCGACTCAGGAACCTCTAGCCCAAGCGCAGGCTGCTGGCGCGCCAGCAGCCACAACCGCCAGCTTTGCAACTGCCGCTAAAGAAGAAGGCATTAGCCCAGAGCTAGCCAAAGCCCGCGCCTCACTCGCGCAATTGGATTCCGCACCCGGCATTGCCGAACTTGAAATGGGCGCCGCCCGTATTCAAGTAGATGAAAAGCGAATGATCAACTGCCGCGCCGATTTGAACCAACTCGTACCCTTCAAATACGACTGGGCATGGCAAAAATATTTGGACGGCTGCTCAAACCACTGGATGCCACAAGAGGTCAACATGACCGCCGACATCGCTTTATGGAAAAGCAAAGACGGCCTCACCGAAGACGAACGCCGCGTTGTAATGCGCAGCCTCGGTTACTTCTCAACAGCCGACTCCTTGGTAGCCAACAACCTCGTATTGGCGATTTACCGCTTGATCACCAACCCCGAGTGCCGCCAATACATTTTGCGTCAATCATTCGAAGAAGCCATTCACACCCACGCCTACCAATACTGCATTGAATCTTTGGGCATGGACGAAGGCGAAATCTTCAACATGTACCGCGAATTGCCATCGGTAGCCAACAAAGCCGCATGGAGCTTGAAGCACACTCAATCATTGAGCGACCCAACCTTCCAAACCGGCACACCAGAAACCGACCAAGAATTGCTGCGCAACCTCGTAGCTTTCTACGTAGTGACCGAAGGTATTTTCTTCTACTGTGGATTCAGCCAAATTCTTTCTATGGGGCGCCGCAACAAAATGACCGGCGTTGCAGAACAGTTCCAATACATTTTGCGCGACGAATCCATGCATTTGAATTTTGGTATCGACGTAATCAACCAAATCAAATTGGAAAACCCACACTTGTGGACACCAGAATTCCAACAAGAAGTGATCCAAATGATTTTGGAAGGCACCGAGTTAGAAATTCAATACGCCCGCGACTCAATGCCACGCGGCGTACTCGGCATGAACGCCGCCATGATGGAAGAATACCTCCACTTCATCGCCAACCGCCGCTGCGCACAAGTGGGTTTGAAAGAACAATTCCCCGGCGCACAAAACCCATTCCCATGGATGAGCGAAATTATGGATTTGCGTAAGGAGAAGAATTTCTTTGAAACGCGCGTGATTGAGTATCAAACAGGTGGTGCGCTTTCTTGGGATTAATTTTTTTAAAAAATTATTGGCGACACCTTTAATTTATTTTGGGAGTCGTCACCCTCGCGTAGCGGACTAAAGCGCAAAGCGCTTTGAACAGCCGCAAGGCTGGCCCGAAGGGCGAGTGAAGCGAGCAAACCCAGCTCTTAAAAAGCTTCGCACTGCGAAGTAACAAATGGACAAACATGTTCCGGAGTGAATAAACCAAAACCGTTATTGAGTTGTATCAGATGTTTTTCTGGTGGGGCTTGGTAGCGGTTTTTTGTTTTTTAAATAAAAAAATAAACATTGTGGCCAACACATTTTTTGGATAATGCATGAACAAACCTTACACAATAAGAATGTTTATTCCGAATGGAAATCCAAGTTCCCTAAAAATAATCGACAAAATGAATTGGACTGGGGTCGGATTGGAAATCTCGAGACCCTCATGGAATGAATATAGAAATCGAGAAGAATTAAACAGAGCAGGCGTCTACATACTGGTCGGCTACCAAGAAGGCGACGATCTGCCTACCCTTTATATTGGTCAAGGTGACGGTATCCGCAACCGAATTGACTCACACGAAAAAAACAAACCATTTTGGGACAAAGCATTAATCTTCGTCTCGAGTAATCATGGCCTCAATCGCGCGCACATCACCTGGCTGGAATGGGCATTAATAACCAAAGCCCAATTGGCGAATCGCTGTAAAATCGATAACTCAGTTACACCAAGCGAACCCGTTTTAAGTCAATCGGAAAAAGCCGACACCTTAGAATTTCTACATGAGATTTTAAGTATACTTCCTTTACTAGAAGTTAAAATTTTTGAAAAGTCTGAGAAAATTATCGCCGCCCCGCCAACATCAACATCATCGGAAAACCTACTTAATACGATTATTGTCCCCGCTCAACAAGACGGATTCAAAGAAGTTTTTATTAAAGAAAATTGCTGGTACGCAATTAGAATCGGAGGCGGACGGCTTAGAGGCATAAAATATATTGCCGCCTATCAGGTGGCACCGACATCCGCCATCACGCACTATGCGGAAGTAGCTTCAATTGAACCCTACGGAGATGGAGGAAAATACAAACTAAATTTCGCAGCACCAGCTCGCCCGATAACGCCTATACCATTTGGTCAAGCTAAATCAGGCAGTATGCAAAGCCCACGATATACAAATATTGATAAACTTTTATCAGCAAAAACAGTTGCTGAGATGTTCGAATAATTCATTGTTTAGCATATCGCGCACATTAAAATTGGAGCTGGGTAATATTTAATATCCATGCCTGCTGCAGGTGAATTTCTGATCTTGCGCTTGTCAGGTGGTAACGGATCGTCTTGATATGACAACCTGCCGCACGCTTCACTTTTCTCTGCCTACCAAAGAAAAGCAAGCAAAAGAAAGGCGATCCAGCGAATTTGTGATCTTTCGTTTCTCAGGTGCTAACGAGTCGTATCATCTTGCGATGCCCAGGAAATTCACATGGGCATAATGGGTAAAAACTTTAACCATCACAAAAAGCATCGCCGGTTAAACATGTAATCCAAAAATTAATAGATATAAAAATAGCAAAAGGAGAAAAAATGAAATCTTATAAATGGATTGCTTTAATTATTACTGTGATGGCATGTAATGCAGTTGCAGACACGAAAACCAAATTTAATTGGGCCTCTACTAGTGCCAAAGTAACTGAGAAAATAACTAAAAATAATACAGTTATAATACTGAATTACAAAATATCAACGGAAGTAACGAAGGCAGGTCATGTAGTAAAACAATCAGATATCGTTTTGATTTCACCGAAAACTCCCGCAGGCAAAGAAGCTGAAAGGGATAAAATAATACGGGCCATGCAGCTGCCTAATCTCTTGGTAGATTCAAATGGGAACCCCTTAGAAATAATTGATTTTGACGATTATATTCGACGCGTAAGTAGCTACTGGGGAACCGAGAGAGCATCCAATTTATTTCAATCACCCCAGGTTCGAAAAATGCTTTTTGCTACCGCTCAAGATAAATGGTGCGTTTGGGTATGCAACTGGTCAGAATTAGAGATTAAAGGTGGCAAGACAAAACCAAAAAGAACCACTACGGATTACTCTGGGATGATGCTGCCCGTTACAACGACCACCGAAATGGTCACAAACTGGAACGGATCAAATAATATTAAAATAACTCAAACATCAATAATTGGTGGAGAAGCAGCAATAAGGGAAATGACAAATTTCATCCAAACCTTCACACAAGAAAACAATTTACCAATGAAAGATGGAAACAACCCCAGCAG
Source organism: Cellvibrio sp. (assembly GCF_046347455.1). Taxonomy (GTDB): domain Bacteria; phylum Pseudomonadota; class Gammaproteobacteria; order Pseudomonadales; family Cellvibrionaceae; genus Cellvibrio. The sequence continues at coordinate 371,297 of NZ_JAXMGC010000003.1, read as the reverse complement.
TCAAATTAATGAACTTAGCAAAGGTATAATTGTACGTGCCGTCTTAAATCCCTCTACCCTAAAGCCGGTTACTGTCGTTTCGGAAGAGCTAACAAAAATTTCTAGCGGAAACGAGAGTAAATCAGTAAGTGAAAAACACGAATATACATTTGAATGGGAAAATTAACTCGCCAACAGGCGAAACCAATACCAGAATAATCAAAAAGGAGCCAACAATGATTAAAAAGACTTTTTGCCTTATGCTTTTAGGACTGATAGCAACCTACACCACGGCCGAAGAAAGCACTTACCCGTGGATCGAATACGATGCATCGAAAGTCGCACCCCAGGAAAAAATATCAACTAACTGTGCCACACTGTCCGTTACAGATAAGACATTAAAGTTTTACAGACCCGAATTTCCACTTGAAGGATTCAGGGCAGAAACTTCGGGCTATGCTGTTTTTGATTTTCAGATTGATGAAACAGGCTCAACCAAAAATATTGAATTTATAACCGGGAGTGAAAAAGTTCAATACGGCTTTAAAAGAAACTCGCTTATTTCACTGAAGAGAATAAAGTTCGATGTTACAGATGAATGGCTTCAATCCTGTAAAGAACAAAGGTACCGCATAGGCTATGCTTATCATCTGATGTCGAATTGCACCTACAAAGAATTCCCTAAACCCATCATTAACGTATGCGTAACAGGCGAGATAGCGCACCTGCGATGATATTGCTCATCAATAAAAGCTTGAATAACTCGAAAACCATTATGAACAAGAACAAGATGCTTCAGAAGCAATCTAAGCATAAGCATTAATATGAATAAACAAAAAGAAACACGAACGAGTGGGTCGCCTTTCTTTTCATGAATGCCATCCGTGGCATTCACCCTACGGGCAGCTTAGCTGTGTAAAATTGCTGTCCTGCAATTTTATGGTTACTTTAGGCGAAGCACAAAATTACAGGAGTAATTTTGCACAACATAGTTGCCCGCAGTGTGAGCACCATGGATGGTGCGAATGAATGAAAAGTAACTCGCCAGCAGGCGGAAACTGAACACAGAAAATAACTAAACAATTAAGGAGAATCTAATGAAAAAGCTACTAATCTCAGCCTTGCTATTTATGAGTTCACAACTGGCCTTTGCCGAGCTAGACAAGAACTATTTATCTCAGATAGACAAAATGATTGGCGAAAATCAGTACGAAAAAGCGTTGGATGCCTTTAGGTACTATTTCAAAGAATCAAAAAAAGAGAGTAGCCTAGGGGGTGTTCGTTTATCGTTTTGTTTATCTGCTTGGGTTTCACTGGGAAAAATCTACCCTCCGGCGATGAGCGAACTTATTTCAATGTCCAATGAGCGCAAGAATCTCTTGTTAGCTGGCGCTGGGAATTCTGAAATGTTCCAAGAATACAATGCTATTAATCGCTATATTGAAAAGGATAACGAAACATTAGCAACCTTTATCGAAATAGAGAAAAATTTCCCGGAACAAGCGGCTTCCTACCATTTTTTTTGCTAAAGATCTCATCATCAACGCCAAACAATATGACTTAGCGAAAAAGTATATTGATCCTATATATGAATTTGAAAACTTAAGATTTTTCAGAGAATCAGAATTAAGCTCTTCAAGGAAAAATAAATACACCTTTGCAAACAGCCAAAGTGACGCAACCTTTGAAAAAAAAGTGGCCGAACTTATCGAGTTAGCCAATAAAATGGGAATGAAAGACGCCGCCGATGATATTAAACGCCGTTATAAAAGCTATATCCTAGTAAGCCCACTAAAAAAATAAGGACATATCATGCTAAAGAATACACTCATACTGATACTAGCCCTATCCCTAACCGCTTGCGCTAGTAAATCTACAAAAAGCGAAAAAGAAGCCCAAGCTTCAGATGCAAACTCAACACAAGCACTAAGTACACTGTTGGGATTTAAGCAAAAGAAATTCGATGAGAAAAAGTTAGCTAAATATCCTTTGGGATCAAAAGACAACCCAATCCGCGTAGACGGCCCTAGCGGACAAGTAGGCTATTTAAGCCGATTGGTGTGTGACAATAACGAACCTGTATCAGCGTTTGAACGATTGGGAAGTGCGGGAGCCAGCCCCTTCGGCTCCATAATGGATATTTACGAAGTTATCTGCGACACAAATAAGGGTGTGGTTAAACATTCTGTTTACCTTGATATGTACCACGCCGATTACGAGGAGACCCGACCAGCGGCAGGCTTTATTGAATTAAAACCTGATTGTTTTAGTCCTTTAAAAAAGGCGATAGCTTTTAGAGAACAAAAAAATTTCACTGCTGCTTTAGAGCAAATTGAGCTGCACAACCAGTGCGATAAATCCAAGGTACGCATGTCCTACTATTACCACCTTGGGTGGACTTATGCAGAGATGGGAGAATACACAAAAGCGGTTGAAGCCTATTCAGAAGGATTAAAAACAGAGCCCGGTTACCCTTTTGCTTATTGGCGTAGAGGTTTGGCTTACGAAAAATTAAGTAAAGCCCCAGAAGCACAAGCGGATTACAAAAAGGCGTACGACGTGGGAATCGAAAAGAATCCAGAAAAATTTAAAGAATTCCTAAACTTAAACCCTGATATTGCCGAAAAGCTTCTGCCAAAAAGCAAATAGCCATGCTAGAAACAAATAATAGGATCAGAATCAAATAAGCACAAAGGATACATGCCGTAGCCGAAGTAGAAATTAAATTTATTTTCAAGCTTTTAAAGCCTTTTTCTAAATATAACATGGGGTAATTAAATGAAAGCATTAACTCTCACCGCTCGAAGTTTTATCGCTATTGCATTAATAGCCTTCGGCATTCAACATTTTATTTACCTTGAATTCGTGACTCGCGCTTTCCCAGTTATACCTTTATGGATTCCAGCGCACAGCCTACTCGCCTGCCTATTGGGCGCATGCTTACTGATCACGGGCGTGTGTATTTTCTTGAACATCAAAGCCCGATTGTTATGCATCCTACTCGGCAGTTTAATTTTATTTATGTTCGCATTGCTTATATTGCCCTCATTACTAACCAACTTGAGCAACGGTTTAATCTGGACGAACGCAGGGAAGGCTTTAGTAATAGCAGGAGCAAACTTTTTGGTAGCGGCAAGCCTGCCAAAAGAACAATATGGAAAATTCGTTTCATTTTTGGAGAGCTTAATTCCGCTAGGACGATATTTTTTGTGTGGCTTCTTTATTCTCGCAGCTACCTTGCATTTTATTTACGCCGCTTTTGTTGCAACGCTAATCCCCACATGGATTCCTGCCCCAATGTTCTGGACTTATTTTGCGGGTGTAGCCTTAATTGCTGGCGCCATAGGCATGCTAATACCCCGTACAGCACAACTGGCAGCGACCTTATCGGCTATTATGGTTTTTATCTGGGTAATAATCCTTCACATTCCTAGAGCTTTGGCTGATCTTCACAACGCCAATGAAACCACAGCCACCTTTGAAGCTTTAACCATGTGCGGTATGGCTATTTTAATAGCCGTGTTTGCAGCACAGAAAAAGCGTAATTAATTGGAGTAAAAAAATGACAGACAAACAACATGACGGCTTATTAGAAGCCCTAAAAATTGCGTTTACCTATATGCCCAAAGCTATTGAGGTCAATAAGTATGAATACGGTGAACGCTACCAAACCGTACTTGAGCATATTCAAGCCGTTAGGGAGGTATTACTGATGAATAACCTCGACCCTGAAGAAATTTATGGCGAAATCAACCCCGACATTACGCCTAACTCATCCTACTAAAAATATAGAAGGAGTGAATCTCGCCAAACATTTATTTAAACAACACGTAATAAATAACGTAAATCCACTCACAAATGATTACAATCAAATTATTAACCCTTCAGAACCATCTTCTTTTATTTATGCAATTAAGAACTGCCTGCCTCATTTTGCTTGTTCTTATAGCGTTTGCAGCAAACCCCCTCCTCCGCCGTGCTCGCGCTTTGGCGTTCGTAAAACTCCAGCAAGCAAATATCCAAACCGCCAACGGAAGCAATTGGGCCTCCGCATTCGCTTTATTTGCTTACGCCTAACTTTAGGCGGCGTAATTTTCCTGAACGAAACACTCAGCATGAGATTGATAGCGGTCGCATTAATATTAGCGGGAATTGGAATTGTCATTCGGGAAAAGTAAAATTGCGAGTTAAACTACCACCCCTTAATCATTCCTATTGATAGACTTGAAATGAGCCAGCTCAACAAAACCCAGTATGATTTGCTAGAAGACTATGCACGCTTTATTCGCGGGCAAAACTCCAAAACCGTTCACACCGCGTTTAGGTTAATTGGCGGAATCGTTATTTTGGTATCCATTTTTTATATATCCATCTTGGGTATTGCATTGGGGCTTGTGTTTGCGTGCGTGACATTTTTAGGAAATCGCCAACTTAAAAACGTTGAAGCCGCATTAACCGCAGCCAAAAATCCTCATGAAGTACGATTGCTCAATATGGATATTCAAACCGAACTATGGGAAAACCAAACCAACTTTTATACATTTATCGACACAGGGAATAACACCCGCCATAAAATGTATTTTGTACCTGTTGGAGGCTCCCCGAAAAAAGGAGTTCAAGTTGGCACTGGGTATTTTTTGAAAGGCTCAAACTACCCAGCGTTAATCGAGCTGGAATCAACATTGATTATTCCCAGCAAACCGCCCATGACAATTTAGTAGGACATTAGGATCCCCGTTGTATGAATTACTCGACTCTCAATATTCAAGGCGCAGACGCTAGCCTTTATACACAAATTTACCCAAAGCCCAACGCAGAAACTATTATCCTCTTGCATGGAGGCCCAGGTGTACCTACAAATTTTTCAGCGCTTGCTCAAGTGCTCGGCCTTAAATACCAAGTGATTTACTTCGAGCAGAGAGGTACTGGTCGTTCGCCGAACCCATCTCAGCGCTATTCAATAGAAGACTACCTTGCAGACATAGATGCAATTGCAGAGCACTTCTCGCTTAACCATTTTCATTTATTAGGGCATTCGTGGGGCGGGCTATATGCTCAAATCTACGCACAGAAGCATCCAGAAAAAATCCTAAGCCTCTTTTTAATCAGCCCTGCATCGGGAACTGCTAACACTTTTAAGCAAACTGAGCGTGAAGTAATGCGCTACAACAAGGCTCATTGTACAAGCGGGCAATGGATGTTAATGGGTATATTTTCGCTCGCCGGCATGCTTGGCTTAAGTTGGGCTTATCAAGCCTTGTTTAAACAAGTAATCAGAAATTATATGTCGGACTTTGATCCTGCATTTTCAGTCTCTAATGAAATGGTAAGCAATGTTCGAGCAGCGCCCATCAACAAGACCCGAAAAGCTATTATTCATCACCCGGAACTATCACAGCAATTTAACCCAGCCTTTCCAGTGCTAATTATCTACGGTGAAAATGATATTTACGGCGATAGTACCAAGTCAGTAAAGACCAGATACCCAAAAGCTCAAACACACTTAATAAAAAATGCAGGACATTTTTCTTGGGAAAGCAATCCTGAAAATTTCCTTCGATATTTAAAGGATTTTTTTAATATTCCTTATGCCACAGCATAAAAATATTGAAATTTACCACCCCTTATTTTGCCTAGATTTTTTTACTCAATCCGTGGTTTATCCAACATAAAGATAAACATTTTACACATTAAAAATTTCGTTTTAATTTTGACGTCACCGCAACGCAAATAAATCACCAAATGTAAATATAAGGATTGAATAATTTCTTTTTTGCACCATAGAATCAAATCGCCTTCAATTTATTATTTAAAGCGAATTTAATTTTCCATTATGCACACGAGATTTTTATGAAAAACTTATCAATTATTTTTGCAGGAATTTTGACAGCATCATTAGCTGTCGCGCAAACGTCAGGAACAGGAACTACAACAAACGGAACTGGTAACACGAACAGTGGAACGACTAATAGCGGCACATCGAACAACACCGGTACAACAAATAGCGGAACGAGCGGAACCAACAAAAGCTGGTCATCTTCCTCATCTCACGGTAGCAGTATGCGCGGAGGCTCCAATAGATCTGACTCCATGCGCGGAACCGGTTCTGGCGGCACTAGTGGAAGCGGAACCGGAACAGGTGGCGATTCCGGAAGTAGCGGCAACGGCACTACAGGCAGCGGCACAGGAAACCAAGGACGATAAGACGTGAAGAGATACTGTTATTAGTAAGACCCGTGGAGCGGGCCTGATTCACCAACGCCAGACACAACGCATGCGGTGTCGCATTATTAGTTATTTTAGTTTTAGCCTATTAGATTTTTCGTCCTCACATTCAAAACATCTTCCCATCCTTTTTATAAGCCATTAACCTTGCCCACGCAGGATTCCAAAATAACCGGAGTGAATCTTATGGACTGGAAAGGCGAACGACGCAGCAACAATATCGATGATCAACGCAACGCACCGCTTGCTGCAGGCATTGGTGGTGCGGCGATTTTATTTCGTTTTTTACCTTATTTAATCGGTACGAAAATTGGTCGAACCATTCTGGTGATCGGTGGGGTTGTTTACTTCGGCGCTCGTTTGCTTGGTGTAGATATTCTTCAAGTTATGAGCGGTGCCCCGGCCAACACGGCGCAACCAGCTATGAGCGCACAAGAACAGGAACTTACTGACTTTGTCTCAGTTATCTTAGCGAGTACAGAAGATTCTTGGAAAACCGAATTTCAAAAAATGGGCAGAACCTACCAAGAGCCAACACTTTCCTTGTTCAGAGGCAGAGTAGATTCAGCCTGTGGTTTAGCAAGTGCCGCAACTGGCCCATTCTATTGCCCTGCGGATGGCAAGCTATACATCGACTTAAGTTTTTATGAAAAAATGAAAACGAAACTTGGCGCACCAGGAGATTTTGCGCAAGCCTACGTTATTGCTCATGAAGTTGGTCATCATGTCCAAAATTTATTAGGTATTTCCGCAAAAGTTAGTAGTGCACAACGCGCGTCATCCACAACCCAAGCCAATGCGTTGTCGGTGCGATTGGAATTGCAAGCTGATTGTTTTGCTGGAATATGGGGCCATTATGCCGATAACCAACGCAAGCTTCTTGATAGCGGAGATATTAACGAAGCGTTAAACGCAGCTGCCGCAATCGGCGACGATCGCTTGCAAGAAAAGGCCACCGGCGCAGTCAGACCAGAAAAGTTTACGCACGGCACATCCAAGCAAAGAGCAGAATGGTTTAATCGCGGCTTTCAAACGGGTGCTATCGAGAGTTGCAATACCTTCAAAAATTAATTTGGTTTTTAATGGTTGTGATTAGCATCTCAATTTCAAAAACACAGATACAAATCTAAATAGCATTCAGCCATGATTAAGTAAAATTCCTTAGAGTACTTGGCTCATATAAAAACTGCCTAGCTCGCATTCACTTCATTGGGGAACATTTATGCATACAGCGCTGCAACACTTAAAATCCATTTTTTTTATCGGCTTATTTGCTTTTATCACTAGCTGCTCTCCCTCCGAAAAATCAAATGAATCACAACAAACCGCCGATACCAGCTCCACGCAAGAAGCCGAAGATCCTGTTGCAGATGACGGTTGGCGCAAAGGCACCTTACGCATTGAACTCGAGATCACCCAATCGGGCGATCAAAATGACTCGGTAATTAACTCTACTTGGGCGACCGCAATTAAAGCTACAAGTGAAGAGAAAGTCATGCTCGCACCGGATCTGCGCCCTTTCGTGAACACTGCTCCACTTAAAGTAGAAGACGTCACTCAGTACGAACCTTTTCGCCAAATTAACCCCGATGCTGATACCGTCAAATCAAGCCAAGCGAGTCATACCGCAACCTGGATTGTTTCCTCTGACGGAAACAAACTAGAAAACCATGGAAACTTTGTAGGTAAGGTCAGCCGCGTTTATCTTCAATCACTCCACCCTTCTCTTTTTGGGAATGGCTATGATGCCTACTTAAAAATTAACCTTGAAGGCAACACCAAAACATCTTCCAGCATGAGCGGAGCAGCCGCTGCTAATGAACAGAATGAAAAGGAAGCGGCCCAAGAAATTGTTTTCATCTTGCATCCGGTTCCGCAAGATAAATTAAATGATTATTCATATCTTCCCGACGCTATGGACGAGGAAATGAAAAAACGTGTGATTCAGCAAAATGTTGAATTGCTCGATTTGTTAAAACAAACTTACGCTGACAGTTTACCCGTTCAAGGTGACATTCGTGCCGGCATGAAATCAGAAGCAACCCAAGACAAATTAACGATGACCTACGAATACAACGGCACCAAACAAGTTGGATACGCCGCTATGTTGGGCGTTAACGCTGGTATGACGAAGTCTAATAAAATATCGATTAAGATGGTGCTGGAGGCAGACAAGTAATATCGTTCATATCGTCGAGGTCGCGCTAAGATGCGATCTCGACTTTCCAAAACATATGCATTTATAAACTTATCCCACCCCTCGCTATTCACATTTGCTTGTTCAATATTACGAGTCGGCTATGGCATCATAGCTTTGCATTCTTTGCCGAACCTTTGCGCATAGCCTTTTGGAGTATCCAACAATTCGCACCCTGTTATGCATACCTCGTCGTTCTTACTCTTGGTCAGTAGCGACTACCCTGAGAGCGGCCATTTATTCTCTTGTCATAATATGTTTTCACCAGGCTTATGCTGAACAAACAGCACCTATTGTTGTTCGTTACCCTGCTTCTGACTCCAATCCTTACTATTACAAACGCGTTAGATACTACGTAGAAATTCTTGAACTCGCTTTAAACAAGTCTGACCGGAAATACCAGCTCGAAAAAATCTCTTTACCCTTCATGAATGAGAGCCGCTCCAAGACAAATCTATTAAATGATGTTTACGACGTGCATTGGCTAAACGCTCAACCTTCTCTTGATAAAGATTTGGAAGCGATCCGCATCCCCTTGTGTAAAGGTTTAACGGGGTGGCGTATTTTATTTATAAGACCCGAAAATCAGAAGGAGTTTTCTATCGTAAAAAATTTAAAGGAATTGAATAATTACACGGCAGGTCATGGCAACGATTGGCCAGAAGCCATTCGATACGAAAGTCTACAGCTACCTCAAAAGCTCTCTGGCAGCTGGAAGGGGCTTTTTTATATGCTGAAGCAAAAACGCATTGATTATTTATCGCGCTCGGCCTTAGAAATATATGATGAAGAAGATGCATTTCCCGAGCTTGGGTTAAAAATTGAATCTAGATTAGTGCTGCATTACCCCGAAACCTATTATTTTTATGTCAACAGAAACAACCAGCAACTTGCTAAAGACATTAAAGTCGGACTCGAGCGCGCTATTACAGATGGTTCGTTCGACAAGGTATTTAACCAATACTTCAGCGAAAAACTAAAGCGCCTCCATCTTGATAAACGTCGTGTCATTGAAATGCCTACCCCGACAGATGCACGCTTAGTAGCTGATCAAAAGGCTCAACCTTCTTATTGGTTTAAAAAATAGCGGACCAAAACGGACCAGCTAGAGTAGCTAAAACTTATTCAAATCAGCCCGCACCAAGCCGTCCTAAAAGTGTCACAGACGCGGACCAAAATGGCACCGTCCTAATTAATCCAAGCTAATAATCACCAAACCAAGCCTTTTTGGACGAAAAGAATGCCATTGAGTGATATTTCGTCGCTTTTTCATACAGCATATCCAGAAAAAATCCTGTATATTACGCGCCTATTTTTCCAACCCAGCTTATAGAGACTCCTATGACTGATTTATCACTGTACAGAAACATCGGTATTTTCGCCCACGTGGATGCCGGTAAAACCACTACTACTGAGCGTATCCTCAAGCTCACTGGTAAAATTCACAAAATCGGTGAAGTTCACGAAGGTGAATCTACTACCGACTTCATGGTTCAAGAAGCTGAACGTGGTATTACCATTCAGTCAGCGGCAGTAACCTGCTTCTGGAAAGGTACTCGCTTCAACGTTATTGATACCCCCGGACACGTTGACTTCACCGTAGAAGTTTACCGCTCCTTGAAAGTATTGGACGGCGGTATCGGCGTATTCTGTGGTTCTGGCGGTGTTGAGCCTCAGTCAGAAACCAACTGGCGCTATGCGAACGACTCTAAAGTATCGCGTTTGATTTTCGTTAACAAACTGGACCGTATCGGCGCTGACTTCTTGCGCGTTACCGACCAAGTTAAGAAAGTTCTGGGCGCACAACCATTGATCATGACCTTGCCAATCGGTCGCGAAGACACCTTCGTAGGTGTAGTTGACCTGTTGAACCGTCAAGCTTACGTGTGGGATGACTCTGGCTTGCCAGAAAACTACAAGGTGACTGACATTCCAGCTGATATGGTTGACGATGTTGAACTGTACCGCGGTCAATTGATTGAGACTGCTGTAGAGCAAGACGACGACCTGATGATGGCTTATATGGAAGGTGAAGAGCCTTCTATCGAAGACATCAAGCGTTGCATCCGTAAGGGTACTCGCGACCTTGCATTCTTCCCAACATTCTGTGGTTCTGCCTTTAAAAACAAAGGCATGCAACTTTTGTTGGACGCAGTAGTTGACTACTTGCCAAGCCCAACTGAAGTTAACCCACAACCTTTGACCGACGAAGAAGGTAATGAAACTGGCGAATTCGCAATCGTTTCTGCTGACGAGCCATTCCGCGCTTTGGCGTTCAAAATTATGGATGACCGTTTCGGCGCCCTCACCTTCTGCCGTATCTACTCTGGCGTGTTGAACAAAGGTGACACCATCCTTAACTCTTTCACCGGCAAAACCGAGCGTATCGGCCGTATGGTGGAAATGAACGCCAACGACCGTACCGATTTGACCACTGCACAAGCGGGCGACATTATCGCGTTGGTAGGTTTGAAGAACGTTCAAACCGGTCACACCCTGTGTGATCCAAAGCACCCATGTACTCTTGAACCAATGGTATTCCCAGAGCCAGTAATCTCTATTGCTGTTACTCCTAAAGACAAGAGCATGATTGAGAAGATGGCTATCGCTATCGGTAAATTGGTTTCTGAAGACCCAACTTTCCGTGTTGAGACTGACCAAGACTCAGGCGAAACCATTCTGAAAGGTATGGGTGAACTCCACTTGGATATTAAAGTGGACATCATGAAGCGTACTTATGGTGTTGAACTGAACGTTGGTCAACCACAAGTAGCTTACCGCGAAACCATTACTCGCGAAATCGAAGACAGCTATACCCACAAGAAGCAATCTGGTGGTTCTGGTCAATACGGTAAGATCGATTACCGCATCCGTCCGGGCGAGCCAAACACTGGCTTCAAGTTCGTTACTACCGTTGTGGGTGGTAGTGTTCCGAAAGAATTCTACCCAGCCATCGAAAAAGGCTTTGCCTCTATGATGAACACTGGTCCTTTGGCTGGCTTCCCAGTATTGGACGTAGAAGTAGAATTGTTCGACGGTGCATTCCACGCCGTGGACTCGTCAGCAATCGCGTTTGAAATCGCCGCTAAAGGTGCTTTCCGTCAATCTATGCCAAAAGCTGGCGCGCAATTGCTTGAGCCAATCATGAAAGTGGACGTATTCACCCCAGAAGATCACGTAGGTGATGTAATTGGTGACTTGAACCGTCGTCGCGGCATGATCTCTGGTCAAGAAGCTGGCGTAACAGGTGTACGTATCAAGGCTGACGTTCCTCTGTCAGAAATGTTTGGTTACATCTCTACCCTGCGTACTATGACTTCTGGTCGTGGTCAGTTCTCTATGGAATTCTCTCATTACTCTCCGTGCCCAGCTAACGTGGCTGAAGCAGTAATCGCAAAAGAGAAAGAAAAGAAAGCTGCCGCTGCTAAAAACTAAGTTTTAGCGGCTCGCCTCTCCTGCGCATCCATGCGCACGAGGCATACCGTTCATCCTGAACATAAAAAGCCCCGCCAGTGCAAACTCGCGGGGCTTTTTTATGGCGTTAAAAAAATCAGAAAAAACAAAAAAAACGAATCAAGCATTTATTAGGGCTTCTATACCCGCGCCATAATTAATGTGAAACACATTGCCATCCACAACCAACACAGGCACAGATTTCACACCGGCTTTAATCGCTTCATCCAAACGATCTTTTTGTAGACCTAAGTGAACAGACTCAACTGGACTTTTGAGGTTATCGACAAATTGTTGTTCCGCAGTAACGCAAACGGGGCAACCTGCATGGTAAAACACAGCTTTAGTATTCATAATGTTTCCTCAAATAAGTGATGGTTAATAGCAGGAACTTCTCCTGACCCGATCTACATTAGGTAACTTCATCACTTAAAAATAGCGGGCACCTTTTGGTGCCCCGGTAACTTTTTGGGGTAAAACCTTGATGGAAAAAGAGAAAAAAATTACCAAGTCGAAACTCAGTGATTACCAGAAATTGGAAGATGTGATTGGATGCAAATGGTCTGTGGCTGTATTAACCAGCGTTGCAGAAGGCATTATTCGCCCAGGTGAAATTGAGCGGCATATTGAAGGTATTTCCACCAAAGTTTTATCAGAACGATTCCGTAAACTCACCGCATACGGGCTCTTGGAAAAATTTGCTTATGCTGAACTTCCACCGCGAACCGAATATCAGCTCACCGCTAAGGGAAAAGGCTTGGTCAATATTATTCGACAAATACATGAGCTTGATACTAAATAAGATCCATAAAGTAATACTTAATTTTTAAAAACAAAAAAGGTGCTCTCCGAATGAAATACTTTTTAATTGCTGTGTCTTTTGTTTCCCTGTTGCTCTCGGGCTGCTCGAGTAACACTAAATCGAGCGTCGACACAAAGAAATCAAACTCCATTCAAAACACATCTGTGAACGCCCCGTTCACCGGAAAAAATTCACGCTTAATTGGTCGTTTCGATAAATCTACTTCTGGAGAGGCCAAATTCACCTGGCCCGGCTCAGCAATTGAATTTCGCTTTGAAGGAACACAAGCCAGCATTGGAATTGCCAGCACGGATAAGACACGTTTCGCATTAGATGTTGAAGGCCAAACAAAAGATTTTTGGACTGAACAAGGCAATAAGGTCTACACCTTAATATCAAATCTTCCAAAAGGTACCCACACAATTCGACTAACCAGAGTTAACGAATCAACAGCAGGCATAACGAGTTTTACAAGCGACCCACAAACGGACGGCAAACTCTTAACACCACCAGCTGCCCCTAACAGAAAACTTTTGGTGATTGGTGATTCCATTACAGCAGGCTACGGTGTCGAAGGTGCAAACCAATCTTGCCACTACACGCTGGATACCAGCACCCAACAATTAACCTATGCAGCCTTGGCTGCAAAATCGCTCGATGCGGATTTGCATGCTATTGCGTGGTCCGGAATTGGAGCTTGGCGTTCTTACGGTGAAAAAACGCCGATCAATCCAAGCATGATTGTTCGCCACACTCGCACCTTGGCGGATGATATCAATAGCAAATGGAACGCTCAGGAATACCAACCTAACGCGGTCCTCATTAACATTGGCACCAATGATTATTGGGAAGGCTCAGTTAGTAACGATTATCGCGATGCAATGACAAAGCTCATTGCGCAAGTACAAGCAGACTACCCAAACAAACCGATTTATTTAATTGTAAGCCCTATGCTTGGTGAGAAAGTTCACATCGCGCAAAAACAAGTTCTTGAATCCCTCGCAAAGGGAAATATAAAGGTGTTTGACTTGGGTGAAAATAACGGCTCCGAAGGATTCGGTTGCGATTATCATCCCAACTTAACAACACATACTCGTTTAGCGAAAGCCTTAGAAGCCAACTTAAAATCTGAACTAAATTGGTAAGTAAAGTTTTTATTATAGGTTTACCTAGAACGGGAACCACAAGTGTCAGTGTTGCGCTACTGGATTATGGATTTAAAGTAGCGCACACCGCTTACACAAAACGCGCATTTGAATTGGCGGATGTCATTTCAGATGCGCCCTGCTTCTGTGACTACCCACAACTCGACGAGCTTTTTCCAAACTCCAAATTCGTCTACTTAAACCGGTCACTCGAAAACTGGATTCCTTCTGCTCGACGACTACTTACAAAAATGATCCCACAACTCGAACCAAAATCGGGTTACCTACATCCGGTTCTCAAACGCAGTATCGAGCAAACATTTTCCTTATCAAAATGTGAAGATCCTTTAAGTGACATGAATTTGAGTGCCGCATACTTACAACATCAACAACAAGTATTCACTTACTTCGCAAATCGAAATGATTTCTTGAATATTGATGTAAGTAACGACAACAGCTTAATTGATTTACTCAGATTCCTTAACCTAAATACTACGGCTGGCATTAAATTCCCCAAACTAAACGTCGGGAGGTTAGTAGATCACTGGAAAGAAATTAGACACCCCAACAAAATCAATTCCCTGAGCGCAGGAAAAGAACACAGAAAATTCTTTGACTACCAAAGCTGACATCGTTCAACCTTATAGTTACACTCTAAAATCAACCTTCAAATGTTAAGGATTACCAATGAGTAGCTTATTGTCTGAATTCCCCATCACGAAAAAATGGCCTGCGAAATTTCCCAATAAACTACAACTTTATTCTTTACCAACACCCAATGGCGTTAAAGTTTCCATTATGTTGGAAGAAATTGGGATGGATTACGAACCTCACCTCGTTAATTTTTCCACCAACGATCAGTTGTCGCCAGAATTTATCTCACTCAACCCTAACAATAAGATACCCGCTATCATTGATCCAAATGGGCCTGATAACAAACCAATCGCTTTATTTGAATCAGGAGCCATTTTGATTTATCTCGCAGAAAAATCAGGCAAGTTACTCGCTAAAGATCCAGTGCAGCGGTATCACACCATTCAATGGCTAATGTTCCAAATGGGCGGTATTGGCCCTATGTTTGGACAAGTAGGTTTCTTTAATAAATTCGCGGGCAAAGACTTTGAAGATAAACGCCCACGGGACAGGTATGTTGATGAAGCGAAACGTTTGCTGGGTGTACTCAACAAACAACTTGAAAAAAATAGTTGGATCGCGGGAAACGATTACTCGATTGCAGACATAGCAACTTTCCCTTGGGTACGAAATTTAATTGGGTTTTACGAAGCGGGAGATTTAGTGGAAATAAATCAATTTCCGTATGTAACCAAGGCTTTAGAGATCTTCCTTAGCAGACCTGCCGTTATTAAAGGGCTTACAATCCCAAGCTAGCGGATTCTGCTGCAGGTGCGGCTTTTGTTGATTTAATCCGATGCATATTCTTTTGCACAATTCGATGAATTAAATCCATTTTTTGGATAACAAGTTCGCTTAACACAAAAGGATATGCATGCTCATGCCCCATGCTACGATTCAAACTGTTTAAGGCATAGGTCAAGGGGAGCCAGTTGTCGATAATGTCACGGAAATTTTTTGTGCGATAAGGATTTAATTCAACCTCAGCTTGCAACTCTTCGCTGTCGGTCAATCGGGGGTGCACCTGCAAACCAAAATCGCGCGCCGTTTCTAAGGTATCTACAATATGTAAATAGTGTGCCCATGTTTCGGCCCAGTCTTCCCAGGGGTGTGAACTTGCATAAGCACTTACATAACTAAGTTGCCAATTTTCCGCAGGGCCATTTTCATAGTAGGCTTTCAGGGACACTGAATAATCAAGCGTATCATCGCCAAATAAATTTCTTACTTCTTCCAACCAATCAGAATCTCTCACCAGCACATCCCAATAATAATGCCCTGACTCATGACGAAAATGACCAAGCAAAGTTCGGTATGGCTCAGCCATTTGCTCGCGCATTTTTTCGCGATAGGCAGAATCCGCCTCGTTAATGTTTAAAGTAATTAGGCCGTTAGCGTGGCCTGTAAGCACAGGGTTTACTTCAACGTCAGTAGAAGTTGATTCAGCGAGAAAATCAAATGCGAGCTCAGGGGCATCTTCACTTTGCGGGGTTAGCGGAAGTGATAACGAAAGCAAACTGTATATTAAACGTCTTTTTTCAGACTCAATTTTTGTCCATAGTGCCAAATTATTTCCCACACCAAGATCAGGAATTGTTCGGTTTAATCGACATGCAACGCAAAGGTCGTTAGGATCCTCCTCGTCAATTAACCAATTGCATGCGCTGTAATCTGAGCCATTAGCACAATAACGCTTCCTAATACTCTCTTTATTGACAACACTGGACTTTCGCGAAAATGGTTGGAGAAATCCTTTTGCATCTTTTTTATAGGCTTCCATTTTTAAATTGTCTAGATTAAAACCTAAAACCGCGCCGCATGCCGTACAACTTGTGTTTTCAAAATACACAAGTTGGCCGCAACTAGTACAGCTTGACAATCGCATACTCCCACCAAATCTGATCATGTACCGATAATCGCTCAGTCTTTTTAACTGGTCAGGTTAAATACCTCAGTGCGACAACACACATCTGAGTCAGAACGTTTGCTCGAAAAATCGGCATGAACTAAAGCGACCAGCGGTTAACACCAAATGTGGTCTTTTTGAAGCATCAAAGGTAGACTGCCAGCGACGCCCTGCTTTCATCCGCTCTTGGCACCTGTGCATCTGAGGAACAATTAATGAAAATGTACTTGCGAGTTTCGTTGACCATCTCTCTGTTGACTGCTCTTGGCGTATCCTGCCCCAGCTATGCAGTGGAAAATCCTAAAGCGAAAGTTTTTATTATTGAACCAGCAAATGGCGCAACTGTACCCGGCACATTCACGATTAAATTCGGGGCAACTGGCGTTGAAATTGCTCCTGCGGGAACGAACAAACCTAACTCTGGTCATCATCATTTATTAATCGATACAGAAACCTTGCCAGATTTTCACACCCCTCTTCCGGCATCACCCACACTCATACATTTTGGTAAGGCTCAAACAGAAACCCAAATTACTTTGCCTCCTGGAAAGCACAGTTTGCAACTGGTACTCGGTGACTATATGCATGTTCCAGGCGATAGTCCCGTCATCTCGGAAAAAATAACAGTAACCGTGCGCTAAACACTAAAAACGTTTAAACGCATCAGATTTTTTTTCATCGATTAGCAAAATGACACACAATATTTCTCACGACCAAATGGCTTTTACCGCAACACTCATCACCAACACGGTTGACGCATTAAAAGCGGCTAGTGGTAATAGCGAAGCATTGACGCAAATAATTGTGCAGTTTTACAGCGATGCAACTGCGGCTGATTTGGACTTGGAAGAAATTGAAAATATTCTTGGAGTCAATGAAAGTTGCATCATGGATTTGGCGCAACTGTCTGAAGAGGATGAGGAAGTGGTAATTGCGGCGTTTGAGGATATCTCAAACGCCTGATTTAGGTTAAAAAAGTTCTACGCTCACTTCTACTTCGTTTTGTGCTGGCTGATCTTTGGTTTTGAGGAGTTTTGCAGCTAAGTCCAGCTGTACTACCAAGCTTCTGAAGTGACCTTCCGCTGCATCCGTTAATTCGTGCAAGGTCTCCAAAGACGTGAGCGCACGTTCTGATAACTGTAACATTGAGGTTTCTTGTTCGAGTGTGAGATCCAAACTTACTGCCTGCTCACGCAACGCAATGGAAAGGTCCATCATAATCCGCTTAACAGAATTGCGATTATCCCGCGAAGCCATTTCCAACAATGCCATCACATTTCGAATATGATCTTGATGCTCAATGAGCATGGCATTCACTTTTATTGTTTTCGCTCTGGCTTCAGCAATTGACGCTATCTGGGCAATTACGTCTCTCAACCGCCCGTATTTATCCGAATCAGCGATTGGAGCGTTTACAATGAGAATTTGCGCGTTATCGAAGTTAAAGATTAAAAAACGACCATGCGAAACAATACGCAGAGCCGATGTCCGAAACTGATCAAAAAGTTTCCTGTACCCAGGCGCTATAGCTTTGGGATATATTTCTACAGAGTCGTCAAAACTGAATTGAATGTAGCCATTTACAGACAAATCCTTAAGACACCCTAGCGTTTGATCTGCCAACCGTTCCAGATTCGATATGCCTTGAACCGCCTGCGCATAGAAGGCAACAATCCCCATTTCAGAAGCTGAAGACATTGCCGTGAATGCAATTTCCGAGTAACTCTTGAGTTCTTCCTGCAAAGCTAAAACCGATTTCTTATCTTCGTAAGCTTTTTGGATACTTAAACTTAAGGCTTCATGTGTGAATGGATTGAACACCCAGCCGTCCAGATCCATTTGTTCAAGCTGGACGCGTGCATCAGCGGATGTGGTAGCCTTAATCAATGCCAGATTCGGCAGGTTAGCGGGGATTGTTGACAGGAACTCTTGGCTAAATAGCTGGCGACCAGAAACCATAATAACTTGATCCACCAACTCGCATTGCGCGCTCAGCTCAACTGTATTTCGCACATCAACCCGGTAAAGGTCAGCTGAATCTACAGGAAGTCCTTGATCGTCAATTATGGACGTGCCCTCTGGCACACAATAAAACACGTTTGAATCTGAAAACCACCAGAGCTTAGCCATTATTCTCTCCTGAGTTACGTACTTCTATCAGCTCGTTATTTGGCAATGACTTGAGTATAGGTCGCCGCATTTTTTTTGCACGCATCAAGTCATTACATCGCATTACCAAATTCTAAAATGCCTGACAAAAGCGACGGATACGGGCAATTTATTCGGCTTTTTCCAAAAAATTGCTTATTTTTTTGCGTCAATATCGGGGCCTCTATTCCGAAAAAATATAGCCAAACACAAGATTATGAAAATTTATTTTGGCGCGCTTTTTCAATGGACGCCAACGGACAAAGATAGCCCCATGGTTTATGATGTCGGCGTAAGTTAATCAGTTCCCTCATGTCAAAAAATAGGATAGATATTGTTTATGCGCACCAAGGTCTTCGCCGGCATTTTCTCAATAAGTTTGGCTTTTGCAGGCTGTAGCAACAAACTGGATATTCCCTATAAAGGCCCAGAGCTCAATAGCCTTGAACAAGCGGCCAACTATTTCCAAGCCCGCAACATTAGTAAAAATCTCACCGGCATGAAAATTCGCATAGAGGAAAAGCCGTTTCTGTTGGGAGCATATGATGTGCGCGACGGAATTCCAGCGCGGGTACCTGAAGACAGCTACGGCAACCTGCTCGAGACAGTTAAACAAAGCGCCTCGCCATTGGCTAATGGTGTTGCAACCAACGACTACACTGAAGCTCCTGACGGCCTGCGCTCCCCTCAAGAACGCCTCAGCTACTTAACCGCGCGAGCCATTGCCAAAAGCTTTGGCAAAAGCGGTATCCCGGTAATGCCGGCCAGTATGGCCATTGGTTTGGCGGACGCCCAAGCGGCTAGCACGCCACCCAAAATCTCCGCCAAAGAAGAAAAAGAATTGATGGCGGCCATCAAAGCCAAAATTGCTGTTAAGGATAATGACTGGGCGGAGAATCGTAAGCAGTTTTTCATGGCCGAAGAAAAAACATTCTTGGCTGAGAATATTGTAAAGCCGGGTGTAATAGCGCTGAACTCCGGTGTGCAGTACAAATTCATTAGAAAGGGAACCGGCAAGCTTCCCAAGATTAAAGATACTGTAACCCTTAATTATCGCGGAACTTTGTTGGATGGCACCGAATTCGATAGCAGTTACAAACGCGGAAAACCTGACAGCTTCGAACTCAAGGATATGATTCAAGGCTTCGCAGAAGCTATGACGCAAATTCCTGACGGCTCACAAGCGGTAATATATATCCCGTCACGCTTGGCTTATGGAGAGAAAGGCACAGACGGAATTCCACCTTATGCGGCGGTAATTTTTGAAGTAGATTTGCGCGGCATTAAAAGCAGTTTCTTTTGAGTCTTGAGACCTTCGTTTAACCGCTGCGCAGAATCCAATCGCGCAGCGGCGACGAAAAACCATCTATTCCAAGGTGAAGCCACTGCACGCTTCAACCCAACTTTTACAATACCGACAAACGAAAAAATATGCTGAATTGGACAACCAATCAAAACCAAATGTCAACGCAACATTGCGCAACGACTCCCGATACCACCGAGCAACAGGTGCGCGAGTCGATAGAGGGGACTGCTGAAAAAGCGATTCAGATGCTCACTGAAAATATTCAGGATCATTCACTTTATTTTCTGTGCGAATGGAATCTAAAAGATGCCGAATTAAACATATGCGTAACAGACGCAAGTAAATCGCATGATTCACCCCACAGCTACCGCTGCAAATTCTCCGGCCTTGCCACAGCTTTAGCACAAGCTTCCGAAAAGGAAATTCAAGATTATGCAGGCATGGTTAAATTTTGGTTGCACGACTATTTATCCAGCTACGCTCCGTTTTTTAAATATTCTTTGGTTGCCATATTTCATAGCAGTACCCGCGAGCAAACCGAACTTCTGTAACTTGATTAATGCGGATGAACCATGAGCCCCTTTGACAAGAGTTTAATTCTGATAGGAATGCCCGGCGCAGGTAAGAGTACGCTGGGAATCATGCTCGCTAAAGCCTTGGCAAAAGATTTTGTCGATACAGACGTGCTGATTCAACTGGAGCAAGGTAAAACTTTGCAGGATATTGTGGACAGCGAAGGATATTTAACCTTGCGTGAAATTGAGGAAAGGGTGTTAGTTAACACGCACTACCCTAACCATATTATCGCCACTGGTGGTAGCGCGGTTTACAGCGATAAAGCCATGCGGCATTTGCGGCACTTCGGCCCTATTGTATTTCTCGACTTATCCCTTAACGAATTAAGGTTGCGTATAAACGATTTTGATACGCGCGGCCTGGCACGTAAACCTAACCAAAGCCTGGAAGAACTTTACAACGAGCGACGCGAGCTTTACCAAAAATATGCAAGCATTACGATCGATTGCAATGGAAAGAGTCAGCAAGATATTTTGGCAGAAATTATTTATGAGGAAGCTGAAGCCTATACCGAAAAAGACGCCTGATTAGGTATCAAACAAGTACCTACTGCTAGCGGCACGATTTAATGAGCCTTAGGCTCTGTTGTCTGTTGCGGCGGTTCATTTTCAGGTTTTGTTCCCGTACCACGTAACCGCACTAACAATTTCAGCAAATCAAACCAAAAAGGCGCGCCGAATAAGGATGCCGATGCGGTAACCAACCAACCTACAACAGAAGAAGGCACCAACAACATCGACCATTCAAACTGCCCATTCCAACCGACAGGCAAAGTTTGCAACTGCGCATATGCCTGAGTTGCCAGTAAGCTGTTGCCCTCTGAAACACTCAGCTGCGCGATAGATGCCGGATGCAACCAAAGTGTTTTAAACAGGTGTACGCAATCAATATTGAAACCAACTGCAACGATTAGCGCGATGATAAAACACCACATTTGCGACTGCTTTTTGTAAGCACCCGAAACACGCCCCATACCCGTATCAAACCAAGTAGCTAATTCGTGCTGGAAATTGTGCAGATTCCCTTCAGCTTTGCGATACAAATTTTTCAACAAGGCACGCAACTGCTCATCCTTCAACAAATCTATTGCAGATTCCAATTTATCAATTTGTTCTGGTGTTTTTTGTAAGGCGTGAATTAACGCCAGTGCAAAATTTTTTGATGGAATATACGCAGGTTTATTGCGTATATTTTTTACCGTGGTGGCTGTGCCGTTACCCGCCGGATGAGCCAAAGCATCATTATAAATTGACATGAGCAACTCGTGCCCTTGACTGGTTTCTGCATTCAGTAATTCTGAAATACCACACAACAAGGTTTTGGAGCGAAGATTCAACCATGAGGCGACTGCCTCATAAATTGAACTGGCAATGAGCGCAACAGATGCAAAACAAAAGATAAGCCCTATGGCCACTTCCAACACGGTACTATTGAACATAGACAACCGCTCCTTATGGGTTATTTGTTATTTTTTCGGGCAGTGCGCAAGGTCGTTATGCGGCAACCATGACACCGCTATGAAAACGAAATTCGTTATCGGGACTCTCAATCAAACTTTTTTCCAACTCTAAAAATACTTTCAGGCGTTTTTCAACTTCTTCACTACCTGACACTTTTTTCGCAAGATGAAGATAATCCTCATAATGACGCGCTTCAGATTTCAGTAAAGACAAATAAAAGTCTCGTAGTTCATCATCCAGAAACGGTGCCAATTTCGCGAAACGCTCACAGGAACGCGCTTCAATAATCGCACCAACAATCAAGGCATCTACAAAGCGTGCGGGTTCATGGGTGCGGACAGGTTTGCGTAACTCACTCGCGTAACGGCAAGGTGTAATTTGTTCATAGGCCACACCGCGTTTCTGCATGATTTGCATAACCTGTTCGTAGTGACGCAACTCCTCACGCGCAAGACGCGACATTTTATGCATCATTTCAAAATCGCCCACGTAGCGATACATCAAGTTGATTGCAGTAGATGCGGCTTTCTTTTCGCAGTTAGCGTGATCGAGTAATAACAATGCTTGGTTCTCGGGCAGTTTTGCCGTTTCTATCCAAGCGTCAGGGGTTTCGCAATATAAGAAATTCTGGATTCGCACCAGTGCATTCATAGTGGCCGGCGTTGAGATTAATGGCTTGGATACTGAATTCATATAACACTAAGACTGTTCGGTAAAATGGGGAATAATGTAGCGTTCGTAATAGGCGCAGGATAATGCGTAAAAATCCCGGTCAATATTGTCGCGAATTTCTGTTAGAGGCGTGCCCCGCCATTTGGGCAACAATCGCAAACCATAGGCTTTTAGGTCAGTGATTTGGCTTGCACCAGACCGCAGTAAATCAAAAACCCAGCAATAGGGATTTTGTTCTTCTTTAAATAAAATCTGTTGATGCTTAATTTGTTGCAGAAGAATATTTTCATCCACAATTTCAATCATATTCTGAACAACCTGCGACAAATAACCCTCAAGGCGCTGCGCAATAATCAATCGCTGTTCGTGGGTATAAGCATTCCAATCAATAACTTCATGGGCGAAGCGTTTGCATCCGCGGCAAACGCTATCGCCAATCCCTGTTGAGCAAATGCCCACACAGGGAGTTCTTACGGGTTTATATAAAAGCATAAATATCGAAATTAATAGGGTGTACCGCTAACATCCAATTTAATTTTCCATACAGCGCCAGCACCGGTGAGGAATAGCGTTTTTCCATCTTCACCACCAAAGGCAGCATTGGTGATATTGGCATCAACATTAATGGTTGCGATTTGTTTTCCTTCTGGCGTAAATACGCGCACGTGTTTTGCGGCGTGTTCAGTTGCGTAAATATTACCGTGGCAATCAAGTGCCATACCATCTGGTATAAACATACCAGTTACCAAGTCCTTACCTGCTTGTGGAACACCATCAACAATCGCGTAAGTACGCAAAACACCTTGCGCATCGCCCCCCGCAACATACAAGGTTTTTTCATCCAACGACAATGCAATACCGTTTGGGTTATTAATAGTGTCATCTACCACCGTTGTTTTTCCATCAGTGTCAACGCGGTAAACACGCGTTTTAGGTTGGCCACCGGGAGCCGCCGCTGTTTGGTATGCAGGGTCAGTAAAATAAATGGTGCCATCTTTGGCAATGGTTAAATCGTTGGGCGAATTGAAAACATTGCCTTCAAATTGATCGATCACATTAGTGCGTTCACCCGTTAATGTGTAGCGAGAAAGGCTTTTGAATTTGTGTGTACCGGCAACCAAATTGCCTTGCACATCGGCCGCCAAACCGTTACTACCGCTGTCATCGATCACAGTAGTCATAACGCCGTTCGCGTCCAATTTTTGAATGCGTGATGGAAAAGCTCCCGATGTTACGAAATCGGAAAAATAAAGCGCATCTTTTATCCATACCGGGCCCTCATAAAGACTTGATTCAGTACGAGTGCTATTAGCGCCGAGGATGCGCTCTGCCGTTAATTCGCCCGACGGTGCAACACCACATGCACTTACAGACGAAGTTACAGAACTGGTCGTCGCAGTAACGGCAGGTGCTTCAGATTTTTTGTGTTCACAACCCATTAAACCAAACGAGGCAATACCAGTTGCCGCTAAAAATACCAGCCCGGGTTTCATTATTTTCATGGGATTTCTACCTTATTTATTAAATGTTGGATTAGCGTTATTTGGGTACGCGTGTGAGCACAAGTGTTGTTTCTGCACTGCCAATTTTCGGGGAGCAAACATACCACATCGACCGAGTGAATGGCTGATAGGCTCGCGCAAAATCCTCAAGAGATTACCATCTACACAGAACACATCGGCTGCCCGCGAGTTAACACCTTCTTTGGCATGATGTATACTTCACCCCCGATTTATCGCTCTTGCCCGAGCGTAGATTTTTCATCCGTGAAGGTCACGGATAGCCTCCTGCCGCAGAGATCCTGCATGCGAGAGTAAAAACCACCCAATGAGGATAAAATTGTGCTTGAAGCCTATCGTAAACACGTCGCTGAACGCGCCGCTGAAGGTGTTCCACCAAAACCACTTAACGCTGAACAAGTTGCTGGATTGGTCGAACTACTAAAGAACCCACCCGCTGGTGAAAATGAAGTTCTGTTAGACCTGATCACCAACCGCGTTCCCCCCGGCGTTGACGAAGCCGCCTATGTTAAAGCCGCTTTCCTAAGCGCAGTCGCCAAAGGCGAAGCAACCTCTCCCCTGATTGATAAACCTCTCGCTGTAAAACTCCTGGGCATGATGCTCGGCGGTTACAACATCGAAACTCTTGTGGCACTGTTAGACGATGCTGAATTAGGCAAGCTGGCGGCACAAGAACTGAAACACACTTTGCTTATGTTTGATGCCTTCCACGACGTGGAAGAAAAAGCCAAAGCCGGCAATGCAAACGCAAAAGAATTGATTCAAAGCTGGGCTGACGGTGAGTGGTTCACCAGCAAGCCAAAAGTAGCGGAAAGCACCAAGCTCACCGTGTTCAAAGTGACCGGCGAAACCAACACTGATGACCTTTCCCCTGCCCCAGATGCTTGGTCACGCCCAGACATTCCACTCCATGCCCTCGCCATGTTCAAAATGCAACGCGACGGTATTACCCCAGATCAACCAGGCACCATCGGCCCCATCAAACAAATCGAAGCATTGAAAACCAAAGGTTATCCCTTGGCATTTGTGGGTGACGTTGTAGGTACTGGTTCATCACGTAAATCTGCAACTAACTCTGTGTTGTGGTTTATTGGTGAAGATATTCCCGGTGTACCTAACAAACGTACTGGCGGTGTGTGCATCGGCGGCAAAGTGGCTCCGATTTTCTACAACACCATGGAAGACGCAGGCGCCTTGGTGTTCGAAGCTCCCGTTGAACAATTGAACACTGGCGACGTGATTGAAATTCGCCCCTATGAAGGCAAAATCCTGAACGCGGAAACTGGCGCCGTGATTTCTGAATTCAGCTTGAAATCTGACGTGCTGTTGGATGAAGTACAAGCTGGCGGCCGTATTCCGTTGATCGTTGGCCGTGGTTTGACCACTAAAGCACGCGCTTCTTTGGGCTTGCCACCAAGCACTCTCTTTCGCTTGCCACAAGCTCCGGCTGATACCGGCAAAGGTTACACCTTGGCTCAAAAAATGGTTGGTAAGGCGTGCGGCGTGACAGGTATTCGCCCAGGCACCTACTGCGAACCCTACATGACTACTGTTGGCTCTCAAGATACGACTGGCCCAATGACTCGCGACGAGTTGAAAGACTTGGCATGCCTTGGCTTCTCTGCCGACCTGACCATGCAGTCTTTCTGTCACACCGCTGCTTATCCAAAACCAGTGGACATTGAAACCCAACATACCTTGCCTGACTTTATCATGACGCGCGGCGGTGTTTCTCTGCGCCCAGGCGACGGCATCATCCACTCATGGTTGAACCGTATGTTGTTGCCAGACACCGTTGGTACTGGTGGTGACTCTCATACCCGTTTCCCAATTGGTATTTCTTTCCCAGCGGGTTCTGGTCTTGTAGCTTTCGCGGCTGCAACGGGCGTTATGCCATTGGATATGCCTGAATCAGTTCTCGTTCGCTTCAAAGGCGAATTGCAACCCGGTGTTACCCTGCGCGATTTGGTAAACGCGATTCCGCTTTATGCCATCAAAGCTGGTTTGTTGACTGTTGAGAAAAAAGGCAAGAAGAACATTTTCTCTGGCCGCATCCTCGAAGTAGAAGGCTTACCAAACCTGAAAGTAGAACAAGCGTTTGAAATCTCTGACGCATCTGCAGAGCGCTCTGCGGCGGGTTGCACTATCAAGTTAGACAAGGCTCCAATCATCGAATACATGACCTCCAACATCACCATGTTGCGCTGGATGATCGAACAAGGCTACGGCGATGTTCGCACCCTTGAGCGTCGCGCGCGCAAAATGGAAGAGTGGATTGCGAACCCTGTGTTGATGGAAGCTGATGCTGACGCTGAATACGCTGCAGTTATCGACATCGACCTCGCGGACATTAAAGAACCAATCCTCGCCTGCCCTAACGACCCGGACGATGTGAAAGTGTTGTCTGACGTCCAAGGCGCGAAGATTGACGAAGTGTTTATCGGTTCGTGCATGACCAACATCGGCCACTTCCGTGCTGCCGGTAAGCTGTTGAACACGACTAAAGACGCTCTCTCTACCCGCTTATGGATTGCCCCACCCACCAAGATGGATCAACACCAACTCGTTGAAGAAGGCTACTACAGCATATTTGGCACCAAAGGCGCTCGAACTGAAATGCCAGGCTGCTCATTGTGTATGGGGAACCAAGCACGTGTAGCGAAGAACTCTACGGTGGTTTCTACCTCAACCCGTAACTTCCCAAACCGTTTAGGTGAAGGTGCGGATGTGTATTTGGCATCAGCGGAATTGGCGGCAGTAGCCGCTATTCTCGGCAAGTTGCCAACACCGGAAGAGTATTTAAGCTACGCGAATAAGTTGAACAGCATGAGCAGCGATATTTATCGTTATTTGAATTTCAACGAGATTCAAAGCTATCAAGAAGCTGCGAATGAAGGTAAGCGAATTGCTGCTGTAGAAATTCAAACTGTAGCGATCTAAAACGGTTTGAAGATTGAAAAAAACCCGCTTCGGCGGGTTTTTTTATGTTTTGGATTTATTAATTATCGCAACAGTGAAAGCACTTGTTGTGGCCGCTGATTAGCTTGCGCCAACATGGCCTGGGAGGCTTGTTGTATTACCGTTGAACGGCTTAATTTTGCAGTTTCTTGCGCAAAATCTGTATCTACGATTCTAGAAAGTGCAGCCAAGGTTTTTTCAGAAATATTACTCAAGTTAGCGACTGTAAAATCAAGACGATTATTAATTGCACCTAAATTTGATCTCGTTTCATTGATTGTTTTTAGCGCGTTATCAACTGTACCAATCGCTTTTTGCGCACTCTCTAATGTCATCACATTCAAACCGCTTAACGAGCTTCCATTCATATTTTGTGTTTGCAAATTCATTTGCATTAAACCCGTGGCGGCCTTTCCATTGTCAGTCACCGTCAGCCGAATCGCTTCACCAGATAAAGAAGTAAGTTGTATTCTCGAATTGACTTGTATGCTTTCGTCCGTCAAGAGATTGTTGTTCGTAGTATCCGATAAATCTGCACCGCTTGATGCCAAGCTCACACTCAGACCTAAAGCATGTAAGGTTTTTAGACCTTTTGTATTACCTAAAGCGATATTAAATGCAGACGATCCCGATAAAACTATACTCCCGTTATCATCTATTTTTGCATGAACGCCTGTTTGCGCCTCACGCGAATTTAATTCAGACATCATCGTTGCGGAATTAGTGATGTCAGTAAAATTAATTTCAATTCCTTTAATTTTGACGGAGCCGGTTGTTCCGCTATCAGCAATCAAACCGAGCGCAGTATAAAAACCCGTTGAATCAGAGAGATTAATTGCTCCCTCCGAATACAAATGAAACAACCCATTATCATCTACGTATGCTGTAACTCCGGTAGCGCCGGCAGCATTGTTAATATTGGCAGCTATTGTCTGTAGGTTATCGCCGGCTGTTATCGCAATGCCAAGACCATTTATCCCAATGACGCCCGTAGCCGGCGCTGTAACACTAGCGTTAGCAGCACGAATCTCTTTCGTAGCACCACCATTAAACCTGCTGGTTAATGTTGCTGTTAAGTCTGCTCTAACAGACGTTTTCTCTGTTAATTTATTGATCGCATCAACTTTAGCCTGCAAACCCAAACCAGATGCAACGGCGCCAACATCTATACCATTAATTGTTAAATCATTGACCGCAAGAGCATTAGCTTGGTTAGACACCGAAACAGCGTGACCTACGACAGTGTCATTCGAGGATTCAAGAAAACCAAGATTTTCCAAAATGGTGTCCGAACCAGCAGCACCTTTTGAAATGATAATGGGATCACCATTCTTGGATTTTAGAACCAGCTGAGCGTCAGCAGTTATGGTTCCACCGCCATATGCGGCGGGGATGACTAGATTGAAATTAATAGGAGCTTGATTCGTCGTATTAGGCATAACAGTAAGCTTATTTTTGGCAGGCAAACCATAATCCGATCCACCAATAGAGCCCGTGTCCACCTCATCACCAGCAGTAAAATTCAGCTGGGTAGTCATAAAAGAAAAGCCGTTAGCTGATATATCTGCGTTTAAGGCAGCGAGATTTGCATAACTCGTATCACCAGATCCATTCAAGCTTGTTATGGCAGCATCCAACGACATTCCTAATTTTAACTTATCGAACAACAACTTAATTCCCGCCGTATTTCCGCTCGCTGTCACTATGTCTTTATGCAACATTTTTACCGCGGCATAACCGGCGCTGTAGCCAATGGCAGATGGAGAGCCAACTGCTTGTGCTGCAGTGAAAGCCGCTTGAAATTCACCGATGGTATCCAACGCCCCCGATGCTATGTCAGCTTCAACACGTTCATCTGCGCCATGTATAAACTCAGCAACACCTTCAGTAAACCACCCAGGTAATGTCGCCATTTGAATATTGTTTGCCGGACTTAACATTACCGCATGAACCATTTCGTGTAATAACACGCGATCAGCGTAAAACGAATTTCCTGCGTCAGGGCCCGACGGCAAGAAGGAACTGAAATTAACAAAATCGTCCAAGTCAATGTTTAACGAAAAGTCGCTGGGATCTATATAAGCCAGAGAACCACCAGCACCTTCATGCACCAGATCCAATAGCAAATCGGAGCCGTCACCCGATATCCCAAAATAATTTGCAATTATATTTTCAGCTTCAGCAATCCAACTGCCTTGTAATGTTTGTACAATTGCTGAAATATCAGGATCTGGATTACCCGCCAGACTAATGCCTGATGCAACACCACCTGAACTATCCACCACTGTGAATGTAGCCAAACTGCTGCTACTCAGTTCAAGCTTTCCGTCAGCCCCTATGGCTGCTTGTATCAAATTGCCGGTCTTTTCATTGATCCTGGCAACTAGCTCTTCCATATTATTTGTATTGCTGACGGAGTAAGTTACCGAGTCTCCTTGAAGGGTAACTGCCGTTATACTTAGTGATTGAGCGCCGCTCAAAATACCAGTACCCACATCTTCTGCTTGTGTTACCACCATCGCGGATGCTTCTATGTCCGCAAAGGACGTATTTATAGATGTAAGTAAATCCGAAACCTTTGTACCAACTGGCGCAGGGTCAATCGCCTTTCCATTGATTTTAATGGCCGATGCTGGAATACCACTCGACAGACTTCCATGACCATCGACACTCATCTGGGCGCCCATGAGATCACCTGAATTACCAGTAATCCCTAAGGATTTAGTATCCATTTTTGGTATTTTGAAACTTACGGTTTGATTGGCTTCCGCACCAACTTGCAAGTCAACCTGCGAGCCACTACCGTCGAGAATTTTTCTACCATTGAATTCTGTATTGTTGGAGACAAAATCAATCTGACTTAGAAGCTGCTTAACTTCGGCGTTCAGAGTTAATCGGTCACCATCGCTGTATATACCGTTCGCCGCTTGAATCGAAATTTCCCGAATACGCTGCAACATATTGGTTGTTTCGTTGAGCGCACCCTCGGCAACTTGAATCATTGAAATGCCATCATTCGCGTTGCGAACAGCTTGATCCAAACCACGGATTTGCGAGGTCATTCGGCCGCTGATAGCCAAACCGGCAGCGTCATCTGCCGCAGAATTAATACGCTTACCCGACGACAATCTGCTTGTCGCCAAATCCAGTTCTGAGCCGGATCGCATGATTTGGCGCTGAGCGCTCATCGATGCGGTATTGGTATTAATAATAAGAGCCATTAGTTAAAACTCTTCGTGTGTGTGTTGAACTCCAAGCTCCTCTTTAGGAAGCTTGAAGGCTCGTATCTATCTATCGACACATGAACGAAAAGCTTTAGGCGAAAGTGAATTATTTTTAGTTATCTGATGATGAGTTGGATAGGGCTTTGAATGCGCCGGTTAAAAACGTGCCCGTAGATTTCAAACTACGAGTAATTGCTTCCATTGCGCTAAACTGAGCCTGTAATCTGGCGCGATAGGATTGGCTTCTCCGATCCAGGGTCGCCATATCTGTTTTAATTTTTTCTACGTCTTTATTAATGCTTGTTTCGCGATTTTTTATTAATCCGTTTGTCTTTAAAAAATTATCAATCATGCCCTTGAATGTACCGGAAAAGCCGCGCGAAAAAGTGATGTTTCCCGATGTGGCGCCTGCGGTTATTTGCATGCTTAATCCCTCCGCCTTAGAGTTCAGAGCAGGCAAAAGCACGTTACCAAATCCGAAAGCAGCCGCACCGTCCACGGTTCCTGCAACATCTGCCCCAGTAGTTCCGGAAGCAACGCTCAAACCTATATCCGCCATATCAGCGCTTGCGGCAGTAATATCGACCTTACTGCTGCTACCGTAAGCCGCAGACGTAAACTCAAGTTTTCCGGTAGAACTATTGAAAGCCACACTTACAGTAATCTTCGACGCAGCGAGATTAGCATCGAGGTTAATGAGTGATTGCAAGTCAGCAGCCAAGGCAGAACCCGACGTATAATTTTTTGCGGGTATGTTTATAGACGCTGTTGCAACACCATCAATTTTTGCAGTGAAACTATAGGTTTTACCTACAGAACCAGTATCCACTGCAATCACATCGCCCGCGGCCCCCGCTATAGCTGCACCTATAAGCTGCCCTTTACTGGGTTGTGTTGTTATGTTTACGGCATAAGTACCAGGTACACTTTTATCTGTATATTTGGTTAGCGCAATTTGTGCGTTACTCGATGAAGTTTTAGGAATAAAGAGATCTCTAACCTCATCAAAATGCTTATCAATCGTGGAGCGAAAACTAGTCTCAGTTGCAGAGTCATCAATTGTTAAGGTACCGTCGGTGCCCAGATCAGTTCTAATACCTAATGCAGAAAATGAGTTAAAACCGCCGCTAACACCAGTAATAGCGGCGCTCATTTGAGTACGAACCTGTTGAACCAAGTTTTTCGCCATAGGATCTTGGCGCAAACTCCCGTACTCGTTTTTCTCTGAATCGAAACCTATGAGCTTCTTGGTATCTGCTAAAAATGTGTTGTACGCAGTTACATAATCTCGTATTGCCTTTTCAGCAATAGATTTGTCTGCCGTGATTCCGATATTGACAGTTTCTGTCGAGGACTTATTGAACAAATCAAACTCAAGCCCTTCGATTACATCAGTGACATGATTGGTTGAACGAGTAACTGTTAATCCATTGACACGGATTACTGCATCTTTACCCTCTTGTTGCTGAGTCAAATTTTTTGTCGAGTTGTTAAAATTAAAGCTCGCTAACCCTGGGGCACCCGCAGCTTCAGTAGCGGTGATTTCAATCTCATTACTCTCACCAGATGGAGCTGTAACAAGTAATTTATAGGCCCCGGCTTGCCCTACAATACTGGCCTTAACACCTACATTTGATTTATTAATAGCATCCCGCAAACCAGCCAGTGAATTATTGCTGTCGTCAATCGTGATAGTCGCTCCGGTCTTCGAACTGTCGACGGTAAAAGCATCGGCAACGGGTGGCGACGCCAAAGGCAACACGTTGCTCCAACTACCAAAACGGATCACCAAGGTACCTTTGCCTATAGGCGCGGTTTGAGATGCAAAACTTCCAGAAGTCACCGACTGAGCTTGCGCGATTTGATCGACGTTCAAACTAAATTCACCAATGGAAGCCTTGGCGTCCAACTTGGTTATACCCAGTAAAGTGGTGGTGGGAACAGATGCAGATTTAGCGTTAAAGGTATCGGGATTACCCAGCAATGACGACGCGCTTTCTAGCTTACTGAATGCGGAACGCAGCAATCCAAAATCGGATATTTGGGTCTGGAGCAAGGATTCTTTTTTAGTCAGGCGATTTGTTTCTGGAAGTTTATTTACATCTACCAGTTGATTGATCAAAGCAGAGGTATTGATGCCCGACCCCGATCCCAAGGCACTAATGATGGAGGACCCAGTGCTGGCATTGCTCACCGTGGAGGGGGTTGTGCTTGAAACTGATGCCATAATGATTACTCCAAAAACAATTTCGCTATCAAGTTAGCGGCAAGTGTTGAATAAACTTTAGCCTAAATAACGTTCAATAGTGGATCTTTACAATTGATTAATCGTAACCGGATTTGCTCGCCGCGGTTCCCTTTTGCCGCTGCAGTACGCGTGAGCGGCAAGTGCATGCCGTAGCTACTGCCCAGCTGAATGCTATAACGCACAAAGAACGGCATTTCACCCACTTTAGTGGATGCTATGCACAGACCGCACCAATCAACTCAAGCCCCCGGTAATAAAGATTAAATATGCTTTTTGCACACCGTAGACTAGCGCCTTGGTGATATTATTCGCCACCGAAACAACCCTCTCACTACCCCAAAGATTTAACATGCCGCTAAACACAGATTTGCTAAAAAAGTTAACACCTTTTATCAGCTTGGTACTCTTTGGTATTGCCGCCTATAGCGTGCATCACCAAATTGCGAACTATGGCTGGAGCAATCTATGGGTGGATCTTTTGGCCACCCCATCGCAAACGCTCGAAGCCATGTTTTTTATGAGCGTTTTTGGCTACATCACCTTAAGTTTTTGTGAATGGATTGCCATTCGTTATACCAACGAAAAAATTAATTATCGTTTGATTCTGCTTGGGTCATTTTTAAGTAATGCCATTAGCCATAACGTGGGCGCCTCACCGATTACCGGTGGCGCCATACGCTATCGTTTTTATAGTGAATGGGGTTTGAGTAACGGAGCAATCGCAAAGGTAACCCTGTTTGGTACGCTGAGTTATTTTTTAGCGGCGTTCACTTTGTTAGTAATCGCCTATTTGTTTCAAGCTGGTTCAGTGCCCGTTGAGTCTGCGATTGCACAAAACACCATTCATCTTTTGTTAGTCATTGGCATAGTGTTTATTGTTTGCTGGATCGGCATATCTTTTTTTAGCGGAAAAGAATTTCGTGTAAGCTCGTTTGCCATTTCTCCACCCAAACCGGCTCTTGCGCTTCAACAAATCGTTATGGGCGCAATTGATCTCAGCATAGCGGCTATTGTGTTCTATATACCGCTACTTAATTTTATGGACATCAGCTTCAGTGAGTTCTTGGTTTATTACGTTGTTGCGCAATTATTTGGCTTGATTAGTCAGGTGCCCGGCGGAATTGGCGTTTTTGAAAGTAGCTTTATGTTCCTTGCAGGCGATCGATTTCCGCCAGAACAATTATTATCGGCGCTGATTATTTACCGAATTGTGTATTACATCATTCCGCTAATATTTGCTGGATTATTAATCGCTGGCTACGAAACCAAAAGTCACCGTTTTGTTTACACGCTTAAACTCCATTATCTGTTCAAGCTAATCTACCTTGCGACACCTAAAATATTTTCTGTGCTTCTACTCCTTGGCGGATGCATTTTGCTGGCATCCGGCGCAACGCCGGGCATTCAAGAGCGGCTAGACTGGCTGCAGTTTTTCATACCCCTGCCGCTGATTGAATTCTCGCACTTGATAAATAGCCTCGTTGGTTTGGGGATGATTTTTCTTTCGCGTGCGGTAAGCATTAAATTGGATTCGGCTTACTACGCAACCATTATTTTATTATGCATTGGCATGGTTGCATCGCTCGCGAAAGGGTGGGATTTTGAAGAGGCATCCATTCTGGGCTTGATGCTAGTTACCTTTGTTCCAGCACGTAAGCACTTTTACCGCAAATCTGCTTTATTGCAGTTGGAAATCCCCTTCTCACAATTTTTAATTGGTGCTGCGATTGTGGGCTTGTCCACATGGCTGGGATTTTTTTCTTACAAAGATGTGGCCTATTCCAACGAACTCTGGTGGCAATTTTCTTTAGACAGAACCGGCGATGCATCGCGTTTTTTACGTTCACTGTTTGTGATTTCAGTGGTATGCGGCGGCGT
Source organism: Cellvibrio sp. (assembly GCF_046347455.1). Taxonomy (GTDB): domain Bacteria; phylum Pseudomonadota; class Gammaproteobacteria; order Pseudomonadales; family Cellvibrionaceae; genus Cellvibrio. Next base: position 336,967 of record NZ_JAXMGC010000003.1, on the reverse strand, counting down.
ACTTATCTACCGTTTGCTGAGCAAAACCACAATTGATTTAACCTTGCCAACCAAAGAAGACTTGGATATAGCCACCAAAATTGTCCACGACTCCAATACTACCGATCACCACTTGGTATTGACCGGCGACAAATATATTTTGTGGAGCGAAACAAAAAAGAGCTTTTTAATGTTTGGTGTAACTAACAAATTTTGGATTGCAATGGGCGACCCCGTAGGCGACCCCACAGAATTTGAAAGTTTGGTATGGCGCTTTCGCGAAGAGGCAGACAAAGTTGCCGCTCAAGTTGCGTTTTATGAAATTGGCATTCAACAAATCCCGCTCTACCTGGATTTGGGTTTAAGCCTCATTAAATTAGGCCAGCAAGCGTTAATTCCGCTCAATTCATTCGGACTTGAAGGTAAAAAGCGACAAAATTTCCGCAGTGCTATTAACAAATACCAACGTGAAGGTTTTAGCTTTGAAATTGTTTATTCTCACCAAGTAGAAGCAATACTGCCTAATTTAAAACGTATTTCCGATGCATGGTTAGAAGAAAAAAATGCAAAGGAAAAACGTTTTTCCCTAGGTTTTTTTAACGAAGAATATCTACGGCACTGCGAGCTGGCAGTTGTTAAAAAAGATGGCGAAATCTATGCATTTTGTAATTTGTGGGCACTGAATAACCGTCGCCAAATCTCTATTGACCTGATGCGCTATTTGCCCGGAACTCCCAACGGAATTATGGAATATTTAAATATTAGCCTTGCACTCTGGGCCAAAGAGCAAGGCTTTACCTACTTCTGCTTGGGCATGGCGCCCTTATCGGGATTGGAAAACCATGAGCTAGCTCCGCTGTGGCACAAAGTGGGCAATACGATTTTTCGTAACGGCAGCGATTTTTATAATTTTGAGGGCGTCTATTTTTACAAAGATAAATTTAACCCTGAATGGCAACCGGTTTATTTAGCAGCACCACCGGGCCTACAAACTGCTTCAGCGCTCTTGGCCGCTACCACGCTTATTTCCGGCGGAGTAAAAGGCATTTTCTCCAAATAACATACTGTATTAGCTCAGAGTTTTATTCGATGCGTTTAAAAACCAAACTAGCTCTTTCACTGTTGACCTCTGTCGTTATAATCGCCGGCACATTCCTTTTGTTTACCCAAAAAAATAAGCACCCTGTCGACAACACAATTAAAACAGACCACGTAAAAATCGGTAACGAAAACATTCCGGTCTATCGCGCAACTCGCCCGGAAAAAGGTTTAATTATTTATATTGCCGACAAACGTCAAAGCGACCAAACAACTAAATACGCAAAGCAATTCGCTGCGCTAAGTTACTATGTGGCAATGATTGATAACGAAGCCCTCTTGCGTTCAGAACCCGACGGCGCAGGCTGTCTCAACCTTGCTAAAAAATTAGCGGACGTAAAAACCGTGCTACAGCAACATTACAAGCTGGATGAGGATGAATACCCAATACTCGTCGGAACTGATCAAAGCTCATCAACCGTGTATGCCACTTTAGCTCAGACAAAAAGCCACGAATTTCATGCGGCCGTTAGTGTTAATCTCACCACAGAACTCAAATCTCACACCGAGCTGTGCGAAAAAGATACTTTTACACACTCTTCAGACCAAGGCACGGTTTTAAAATCTATCGATCGTCTTCCAACCAGTTTTTACGTATTTCAAACAAAAGATTTCTTTCCGGAAGCAAAGCAATTTTCAGAACATATTTCTAACCTTAAATTCACCTTAGCTGAGGGACCAACCCAAAACGCTGCGGCCGAGGCTATTCAAATTTTGCAATGGCTCGACCCCCGCTTGGCAGACCAAATTTCATCAGACGCAAGCGACAGCGACCTCCCCTTAATTGAAATCCCTGCAGTGACTTCAAGCGAAAATCAAATTCCTTCTGATTCATTAGTTGTGCTTTTAACGGGCGATGGCGGCTGGGCAGAAATTGATAAAAGCTTGGCAAAAATTTTGGCTGAAAAAAATGTACCGACTGTTGCGCTGGATTCTTTGAGCTACTTTTGGAAATCTCGCACACCCGAAGAAACAGCAACTGATATAGAAAACATCATCGCGGACTACTTACAGAAATGGAACAAAAAACGCGTCATTTTAGTGGGTTATTCCTTCGGTGCAGATGTACTTCCTTTTGTGGTCAACCGTTTAAATGATGAAACTCGTCAAAAAATTTCGCTGGTCGCCTTGCTCGGCATGGGTAAAACTGCTGCGTTTGAGTTTCGTTTATCCAGCTGGATGAATGCCGATACTCACGCCAGCCGTTTACCCATAACACCAGAGATTAAAAAAATGAACGTAAATGCTATTTGCATTTACGGCATAAAAGATGATGCAGCTAATTGCTTACCCAACGTCGAGTTCGGTGTAAAAGCTATTAGCATGCCTGGCGACCACCACTTTGACGAAAAATACGATGAGCTGGTAAAACACATTTTGGAAAACGCACAGAGCAAATAATTAGTTATGCTTTTCTTCAGTTTTTATTGGGAAACTAAAGAAAAAAGTTGAGCCTTTATCAACTTCTGTGGTGTAGTCAATAGTTCCGCCCATTCGTTCTACTATTACTCGCGAAATACTCAGCCCCAGCCCAGTACCGTCCCTTTTTCGTGTATCTGAGCTGTCGGCCTGCGCAAATTTTTGGAAAATTTTGCTACGAAATTCCTCCGGAATGCCAGTTCCAAAATCCTTAACATAGACACTAATATGCTGGTTTTTTGCATCAGCAAAAATTTCCACTACTCCATCCATATGTGAAAATTTCACGGCATTTGAAATTAAATTAGACATAACCTGCAAAAACCGATCTCGGTCAACTTGTATTTCCATCCTCCTATTTGCAAACGCACCGACATTCAATTCAAGCTTTACGCCGTATTTCAAAGCGTAACCCACATTTTGATCTATAGCCTGGGCTAAAAGCTCGCAAGTGTCGTACGGGCGTATATCCAGCGGCAAATTACCAAGCTCAAGTTTTTCCATATCCAACAGATCATTCACAAGACGCCCTAAACGTTCAGCGTTATTTTTTGCAATAATCAATAGATCCATTGCTTTATCAGGTACTGCGGGTACGGCACCGCCAACCAAAAGCCCCAAAGCACCAGTGATGGATGTTAAGGGTGTACGCAACTCGTGACTTACCGTTGATACGAATTCATTTTTTAAGTTATCTACTTTTTTTCGCGCTGTTATATCGTGAATAAGGCATATATAAATTCTACGATCCGGTAAGTCCACTTTACTTACACCAATTTCAACAGGGATAGATTTGTTGTCATTGGTAATCCCTTGAGTTTCAAAAGCTTTCCACACCAAATGATTGCCGGAGCGTTGGTATTCGCCGTTGGGCGCAACTAAAAGATCCGCGAGCACAGGAATAAAATTCTTTGCAGATCTCCCCATCATTTCTTGTTCTGTTGATTTGAATAAGCGACATGCGGCTGGATTAGTTCTTTCTATATCGCCCAATTCATTGATAATGATAATGGCCTCTACCGCTTCATCGACAATAGATTCTAGCTCCAGTGTGCGACGCTCAACTAATGAGCTAATGTATTGGGTACGCCCTGTTACTAATAATAAAAATCCACCCAACATGCTTGCGAAAAGCAGCCCACCGACCAATACGTACCACGATTGGCCGTTAAGCTGTTTGTCGATAAATTGCTGCGTTGGCGTCACACTTAACCGCAAGGTTCTTCCACCTATCACCTCTTCAAAATTCCAAACAAACAATTTTGAAACGGCTGAAACAGGGCGAGCGTCCTCGTACAAGCTAACAGATTTTGACTCTGTGACGTCAGTCAGCGAAATTGAAAAATCAGCCTCCGGAAATTTATTATGGATGAGATCAATTTGGCGGTTAACGGTTATTAGCGCAGTAACGTATCCGCGCAAAAGTTGGTCACGCATCTCGCGTGTTTTGGGAACATCAAGCGATTTATACACAGGCATAAAAATAAGATAACTTAGCTCGCCCCCCGAAGACTGAACCAAATGCAGCGGTTCCGTCATTGCAGGCTGCCCCGTTTGATCGGCCGTTCTCAAAGCACGTCTACGAATTTCTTCTGACTCGATGTTAAACCCATGGGCTTTTGAGTTTTTGGAATGCGGTTCTATGTGAGTTACAACGACGTATTGCTTTCGCTCCGGCGCATTAATGAGGTTATGATTTACATCAGTTTCTTTAATTGAAAAATCAGTAAACCCCTGAGCAACAAGGGATTGCTCATAGTCTCGGCGTTCGTAATCATAAACCTTTTGATTCCATGACAAGGCATTTATGCCGCTTTCAAAACGCAATAACTCAACCGTGAACAATCTGAAGTCTTCTGCCGTAACTTCGTCTGATGCCAAATACAAACCTTTGAGTGACGTTAGTGCTGAAATTGATGCGTTAAAACCAAAAAACAATTTATCTGCAACTGCTTTGGCATTTTCTTGGTGAGCGCGCTGAATTTTTTGTTGTTCATTGCGGCTCGCATTAAAAAACACCGCTACAATCAACGCACAGCTAATAAGTAAAGGTAGCCCCACCGTTTTAAAACGCCCGCTCCAAAGTGGTCGAGGTTGGGCAAACAAAATTAAAACGAAAGGCGCTGCTATAAGCACGCCTATTGCGTCACCTGTCCACCAAGTTAACCAACTACGAACAGCCTGCGACAAAGGAATTATGTCGTTAAAACACAGGGCCGCAACGCCTAGCGTCGCACTAACGGAACTCGCAACAGGTCCACCCAAAATAAAAAATAAAAAAATACTCCATTCATCGAGCAGACTATTGGGAAAGCCAACGAATTTTCGAATAAGTCTGGAGCCGACCCAGGTAGCAAGACAACTTCCCAATGCAATTTGTGCAGCGACAAAAACAGTGGAGAGATTGAAGCCAGCTCCACTGGTAAAAGCCACACTTGTATTAAGCATAACTGAACCAAGAAACACACCAAGTAACATGGGATTGCCCCACAGCAGAACGGCTGCGAGCGAAATACCAAGCGGAGGAAATATGGCAGATGCAAATCCGGGGGGTAAGGCGAGCAACAACGAAAGGCGACCCGCTAATACGTAAGTAAACGCCAGAAGAACTATCCTGATTGTCAGCATGGGCGTCGAAGCTAGTGCCAGCGGCATAAATCCCTCTCTCTCACTCAAATATCACTAAGCCTAGCCGAAAAATCTAAATCTGAGTACAAGCATTTAGGATTAAACCGCAAAAAAAAACCGCTGAGAGCATCAGCGGTTTCCGTAGCATACCCATTGAAAGATTAGCCTTTAAGCAACGACAGCACTTGTTGCGGACGAGCGTTGGATTGCGCCAACATGGCTGTAGCCGCTTGTTGTAACACTTGCGCCCTGCTCATTGCTGCGGTTTCTGCCGCAAAATCTGCGTCGGTAATACGCGAACGTGATGCGGATGTTTTTTCAGAAACGTTGGCTAGGTTATTGATGGTGAATTCCAAACGGTTGTTAATCGCACCCATTTGTGAACGCACGTCGTTAATGGTATCCAAGGCTTTATCAATAATACCGATTGCTTTCTGAGCACCCGCTTGGGTAGCAATGCTAATGCTATTTAGCGAGCTACCAAAACCAACACCGGCCGATGCTTGGTTTTGCGATTGCAAACCAGTAGCGAGTTTTCCATTAGCCGTAACCTCAAGACTAATGGGTGTGTCATTCAATGAATTCAACGAAATAGACGCCAATACATTCGTTGCTCTCAGCCCACCCATTGGGCCAGCTAGGGTTGTATCGAGCCCAAGGTTTGCCAGGGTTTTTCCACCATTTACATCACCAACATTTATTGAGAATGCGGAATTCGAATTCAAAATTAATTGGCCGAGATCGTTCAATGAGGCAAAGACACCTGTGCTAGCTTGTTGTGCGTTGATTTCGCTAATTACTGTGGTCAAGGACGTTATGTCGGACAAAGAAATTTGTGTGTTATTCAGCACAACACTACCCGTTGCACCTACCGCCGGTGAGTTGTTACCTACGGTTAACCCCACACCGACAGCTGCACCTGCCGTCTCGTTAATGTTGATTTGACCATCGGAATACAGATGCAACTTGGCCGGTACAGCATTATCTTGGAATGCAATAACACCCGTAGAGGCGAACTGCGCGTTAATTTTGGTAATGACTCCGCTCAACGAATCTGTCGCCAGTGTGGCTACGTTAACACCATTGATAATAATGTTGCCTGCTGTTGCGGCAACAAATGCACCGGCTGTCACTTCAGTCGAAAGCTTGTTGCCGTTAAAGTTACTCACGTTTTCTGCTTTGAGACTTGCTATTACACCCGTGGTGTCACTCACTTTGTTGATGTTATCGACTTTACCTTGCAGCGTTGAAGTATTTTCACCGCTAATGGTCTCACCATTAATTTTTAAATCGCCATAAGCCAACGGAGTTGTAGATTCGGGAGCAGTAATATGCTGCCCAAAAATCGAAGCGTTTGATCGCGTCTCTTGGAAGCCCAGAGCTGCCAGTAAAGACGGTGCCTTGGTCGTTGCCGCACTCAAACCTGTTGCCGTTAATGTTGCAGCTGTTCCGCTTATAGTAATATCACGGCCTTTGGTATCAACCAGCTTCAAGCCTCCATTTACACCTGCCGTAACAGTGGCAACCACACCTGTAGTAGCGCTTACCGCATTAATCTTAGTAGCACTAGCCGCGGGCGTATCAGCCGCAACCAAAGCAACGGTTACACCATTTATAACCAGGTTACCGGCACCACCTGCGGTAATTGTGCCTGCCGGGAAATCAGAGCTAGTAACAGTTGTCGGTTGCTGGGCATTTGGTCCTTGCGTAATGACTATGTCCTGTCCATTTTTTGAAGTCAGCGCAATTTGACCATAGCTAGGTGACGTAATTGCACCCAGACCTGCCGCGGCACCGCCTCCTGAAATGGTCATGGTGGCACCGTTTGCATTAGCAAGAGTCACTAAACCCGCTTCCGTTTTTGTGGCCACGATCAAACCACCTGATTGCACATTAATTGCGTCAATCAGTTCGTTCATATTATTCGTATTGTTAATAGTAAATTGACTGGTTGTACCATCGGGGTTGGTCAACTGAACATTGATAGGGTTGGCAGAGGTAGTTACACCTGTTCCAACAGTAGTCGTAGTGACCTCGTTGAAAGCGGTTGCAGTAATACCTTCAACTTTTTCGTTAATATTCGCCAAGAGTTTTTCAAAGGTATCTGGCGGAATCTTTGTTCCGTCGAAGGCGCCAATACTTTGGCCATTAATTAAAATGTCACCGTCTTTAAAGCTGGTAGATGTGATTGCCTGCCCGAGGTGAGTTCCTGTCACATCGCCACCCGTGGTACCCATCCCCAGGGTTTTGGCATCCATCTTCGGAATTTTCATCGTAATGGTCTGACCAGCATCCGCACCAACCTGCAAATTCACTTTACCCAAAGTACCATCGAGTAACTTCTGGCCGTTAAATGAAGTTGAGGTCGCGATCCGGTTCAATTCCGCCGTAAGCTGTTGCACCTCTGCATCGAGAGTTTTACGGTCCGCATCACTATAAATACCGTTACCTGCCTGAATGGATAATTCACGCATACGTTGCAGAATATTGGTTGTTTCCTGCAGCGCGCCTTCGGCGGTTTGAATAAGCGAAATACCATCGTTCGCATTGCGAATTGCCTGATCCAGCCCGCGTACTTGTGAAGTCATGCGGTTGGAAATTGCCAAGCCCGCGGCGTCATCTTTCGCAGAATTGATACGTTGGCCAGACGACAAGCGTTCTGTTGCCTTATCCAATGCGCCACCGGAATTCATCAATTGACGTTGAGAGTTCAGAGACGCAACGTTTGTGTTAATAACTAAAGACATGATTTATCTCCTAAGGATTTTTCCTGCTCAGAGTTTTAACTCTCTGCAACAAGTCAATGATGAAGCCCGCAAGAAACTTGAAAACTTCGCGGCAGATCCCGGCAAGCTCACATGGTTAGTTGCGTCAGGATTTTGTTACTTCTTTGCCTAAGTGACTTTTTGCACAGACTGTGCCAAAAACAATCAAGGAGATTTTTTGAGAATTGTCTTGTAAGGGAATTTGCACAATTTTTTTGACTTTTTCCGCGTTAAATTTGCTGTGAAATCCACATCAAAACTTAGTAAAAAGCTAAACGCTCCAGCCATAAAAACACCAAAGCCGCAAAAAAGCGAAGGGAAAATACCCTTTAAATACAACAGGTTGAGCGACATAGGAAAAAGCCAATCAGTTTAGCGATGATGGGTACGGAATCAAACCTGGCTTATATAAAAACAACTAAATAAAACATCTAAAATCGAATAAACAATATCAACAAACCAAAAAAACAAAACGAGAAAAATAATGAAGACTGAAGGGATATTAGCCAAAAATTTACAAGGAAAAGAAGCGCTGGAATTTTGCCGCTTGGCATTTGAACGGCAACGGATTGCCGCCCCCAATGAATTAACCGGCGGCAAATGCGGCAGCTATAAGCTGAGGGAGAGCTTTAAATAGGTTCTTTCGGCAAAAAAAAAGAGCAGCCTTAGCTGCTCTTACCAAAATCCCGGATTGAATTTAAGCTTGCGCACTGAATAACTGAAAGTTGCCATCAGCATCTTTGCTGTGAGCAAGCTTCAGGAAGGTTTCATCGGGAATTTGACGAATAACTTCCTGAGTAGATCTATCCAATACTTTGACAACTGTTTCACCTGAAGCCTTGTCGTAACTGAAGTGTAAATCGCGCTGTGTCGACTGAATATATTCATTCATTTGCGCTACAGCAGCTTCTACGTGCTCTTGAATATCCTTGACATCATGTTGGGCTTTCTCTGGCTTTGGCATAAAAGTATCGAGACCTGGATTCTTTTTGCCGCTAGCACCAACAGATGAAGCGGATTGTGCTGGCTTTATCTGAGCAATTGAAGATGCGGCTTTTGGGATCTCATTCATAATGCAGCCCTCATTAAAGAATTCACCAGAGGTTTCCCTCTGGTGAGGTTAGCCAACTTATCTCAACAGTGACAACACGTTTTGTGGACGTTGGTTAGCTTGAGCCAACATTGCCGTTGCTGCTTGTTGCAACACAGTTGAACGGCTCAGGTTTGCAGTTTCTGAAGCGAAGTCCGCGTCAACGATACGAGAACGTGCTGCAGTGGTTTTCTCAGAGATACTGGTCAAGTTAGATACAGTAAAGTCAAGACGGTTGTTGATAGAACCTAATTGAGATCTTGTATCGTTGATAGTATCCAAAGCAGTATCAATTGATTTCAGAGCTGCAGTAGCGCCGGCTTTAGTGGAGATAGACAAGTTTGAAATTGCGCTACCTGTTACCGCACTGGCCAAGCTGGTGTTTTGGTTTAACAACTTGGTTGCCGATGCACCAGCAGAAGTAACCTCAACACTGATTGGGGTGCCGCTACCACTCTTCAAATTGATCCTTGGATCAATTACTAGCGTGTCGTTAACCGAATCACTACCGATGGTGTCGCTGGTGAATGTAATACCCAGCGCTTTAGCAGCTTCAAATCCATTAACACCTGATGCCTTCAAAGTAATTGTTGAAGCAGAAGAAAGCTTTAACGCACCATTTTCATCAATCCGAGCCGTTACACCCGTAGTCGCAGTCTGGGCGTTAAATTCATTTACGATCGTATCTGAGTTTTGCAAAGCTGTGAACGAAATAACCTTTCCGTTAACTTCCAGATCACCAGTCGCTTGCGTTGCTTCCGCGACGGTACCTACAGCGATACCCGTATTAGCGACGAAAGTACCAGCGGAAACGGCCAAAGTAATTGATCCTTCACTAAACAGGTTTAATCGGCCGTTTTTATCAATGGATGCCGTTACACCATGTGACGCACTAGTCGAGTTGATTGCAGCAGCAATTGCCGTTTGAGAGTCACCGTCTGCAATTGTTGCTGCAGCAACGCCGTTAATCGTCAAGTTACCGCCGGTTGTAACTGCGGCATTTGACGTAGCCACAAGCTGAGTAGTCGTAGCAGTGGAATCTAATTTCAAAGACTGTGTAGCTTGTGTAAACGCAGTCACCCCGGTGACATCACTTTTTGCATTTATAGCACTTACCTTGGCAGCCAAACCAGCGTTTGCTGCTATCACACCAATATCCGTTCCGTTAATTTTTAAATCACCTGCAGCCAAAGCAGCATTTTGGGCAGTAGAGTCCAACCCGGCGCTGAGCACTTGGCCTGCACCTTCTGTTCTTCTAAAGCCTAAAACCGCCAAGTCTGCATCTGTACCATTGGCACCAGTAGTAATGGTAATTGCTTTACCGTCATTTGATTTTAAAGCGATGCTACCGTTGTAAGTTTCTGTACCGTCTGCACCTGTGTCAGACAAGCCTGTAATAGTACCCAGGCTAGCGCCCGATTGAGCGGCAGCAAAGGGGGCAGCGTTGTCATAGGCTACTGTAATCGAACCGCCAGTTGTATTGGACAAAGACAACTTACCAGCATCATCAAGCGAAGCCACTACACTACCGCCTGTCGCCGCGTTAATTTTTGAAACCAACTCTTTCATATCGGCTGTATTACTTACATCGTAATTTACAGACGCACCACCATCCGCAGAACCTAAGGTGATACGCAATGTTTCAGACGCACTGAGAACACCAGTACCCGCATTCGCTGCTTTCGCGATATTGAATCCAGAAGCAGTCACGCCAGTTACGTTGTCATTAATATCTTTAATTACATCACTTAATTGAGTATCGGTAAGAGTAGCACTACCAATATTGGTAATGGCTTTTAAACCAATGCCATTAATAACGATGTTACCTTGGCCTACATCAGATGAGCCGTTGTATGTAATACGATCACCACTCAAATCTGCGCTGGTAGAGCCTAAGCCAAGGTTTTTACTGTCCATTGCTTTAATGGCGAAAGTAATTGTTTGTCCAGCAGATGCACCCACCTGCAAATCTACTGAACCCAAAGTACCATCCAACAAGTTTCTGCCGTTGAACGATGTGGTTTTAGAAATACGATCCAATTCAGCAATCAGTTGTTTGTTTTCTGCATCGAGAGTTTTACGGTCGCTATCACTGTAAATACCGTTCGAAGACTGTACCGCTAGTTCACGCATACGTTGCAGAATGTTGGTTGATTCTTGCAAGGCACCTTCTGCGGTTTGAATAAGTGACACACCGTCGTTCGCGTTACGAACAGCTTGGTCAAGACCGCGAACCTGTGAAGTCATGCGAGTTGCAATTGCCAAGCCCGCTGCGTCGTCTTTTGCTGAGTTAACGCGCAAGCCAGAAGATAAACGCTCTGTAGCACGATCAAGAGTCATGCCTGAGCCAGACAACTGACGCTGAGCGCTTAATGAAGAGATGTTTGTGTTAATTACTAAGGCCATGATGAATCTCCTAATGGTGATTTCTTCTACAGGACTGATGCTGTAGCAAGTCGGTTAGTGAAGCCTGAACAGATTGCTATCAGCACTTCTGTAAAGGTTATCGCCCGACTTTTCACTTGCTTTAGGAGATTTTTATAAAAAACTTAAAACATTTAATGCACAGATTACGGAAAAACAATAAAGACAGTTATATAAAGAAACTTAAACCATCAAAAACGCCAAATTAACGACCATAGGCATCCATAGCCTTGCCAGCTTGAGCTAGCTGACGTAACTCTGACGCAATTTTTTCGCGCTGCAAACTAGTATGGATATCAAGGTCATCGTTCAAACCCTGAATTTGGCCAATAATGGATTTAGCCGCATCGACCAAATCGGCATCTTGCAGAGCCTTGATATAAACGTTGTCATCCAAAAAAGTGACGTGTTGTTGATATTTGGCGGCGGCAATGTCCATGGCCTCCCAATCTTCAGCTTGCGCGAGCTGCACCAAATCCTTAACGCGATCCAGTATTTCGTAAAGCGGCTTTAAGAGTTCGTTGTTTTCCATTTGGGTTCACCTTGAGATGTTAGGTCTTATAAAGAATGCGGTTTAATATCGGAAAACTCAACCACGATTAGTACTTTCAACAAAACGTGCTTACATATATTTGAATAAATTGAGCTCACTGATTCGAATAAAGCTTTGTTGGGCTGCACTCAATACAAATGTCTGCATTTGCAGGCGAGTTGATGCTTCTGCGTAATCTAAATCTTCTAATTGAGACAAAACAGTTTTACTGTTCAGTTCGATATCTGAATTAAGATTACGGGTGCTTTCCAACATATTCTGCCGAGCCCCCACATCCCCCTGAACAGAAGAAATATTACTGAGTACGTTTTCAAAACTTGCCAATGTTTTTGAAACCAGCTTCGCGAATTCATCCTTACTCGCTTGCGTGGTATCGACACCTTTCATGGCTTCACTGAAACGAGAAACGGTCGTCAACAAAGATTGTTTACCTGTAGACTCAACAATAAATTTATCACCGGGTACGGCCAATACTCCCTGCGACGATTTAACAGGATTACCGCTAACCCCCATAGCTGCCAACACATTTGTACCAGCATTTGAAAGCGATATGACTGAATGATTGACTGACGAAAAACCTTGTGGAGTTGCAATCACACCAAGCTTTGCCAACTCAATTGCATTAGTGCCGTTATTAAATGCGGCTGCAAGGCTTATTGGATCTGTTACGTTTGTAGAAAGTGTTAAGGTGACAGTTTTTCCATTAACACTTACGTCTACCGTTTCAGGCGCGGCTGAAAAATTGAATGTTGATGCACCAGGGTAAGAAAAAGGGATATTGGCGGTTGTTGTACCTGCACCCTGTGTCACTATACCAGTGATATTAGTAATGGCCACTGAAGAACTATTTTTAATCGTGATATTTAACCCGGTTGGTGACGTGAACACTCCAGTATCCGACAAGGTAATACCCAAGTTTTGTAACTTTTTATAATTGGCGGCCGCTGATGAAGTGTTCGCAGGCGGTGTAGTGTAAAAGCTTTTATCAGCTGCGCCCCCCAGGTTGCTTATCAAATCATTAAGCCCAGCTGGAACCGTGCTCACCCCGGAGCTTGTCAGCATGTTTTGATCCAGGGTTAATGTTTCCGTTATACCTCCGACAGTAATATCTAAAAAGCCGGGTGTTACGGAAAAATTCTTGTCTGCCGCAGTGGCTCCTGAAAACGATGCTGCATTCAAAGACAAAGTTGAAGGTATAGCTGGTAGACCAGAAAAAGGAGTTCCTGATATTGAAAACTTTGCACCACTAACTTTGATGTCTTGACCAGACACATACACTTGCTTATCAACCAAAACTTTTCCAGTGGATCGCTCTGTTATCGTGTAATTAGGTGAAGGAGGATTAACAGCCGAATTAGCGTTAAAGGTGACAAGTAAATCCTCCGGAAACAATTTATCGAAAGAGGCTTGATCATATACATCACCCACACTAATCAAGGCGGGTGGCGTTGCTTGGTTAGATGCGCTAGGACGTGTTATAAAAGTATTATGGCTTGCCGGAATATCGACAAATATTCTTTTACCTGAATCGCTAACGGCGACTGTAACTGTGGTTGATGCCTGTACACTTAATTGCCCTTCATCACCCTGATAGGTGTAATTGCCTCCGCCATTATTTACAAAAGGCTGAGTTTCACTTTGAAAGCCTGCAAAAATATATTGACCCGATGCATTGCGTGTATTTTGCAAGTTCATCAATTCACTCAAGCGACTATCCACTTCGGCCGCCATCGCTTTGTAATCTGAAGGAGTTAATACTGCGGTGTTACCCGCATTGACCGCCAATTCTTTCAAACGTTGTACAAGCGAAACCACTGATTGCAAGGTGGTATCTTCTAATGTCAAATTGTTATCGGCAGTATCAATATTTTTTGTAAATTGAGTTGTGCGTGCCAATTCCTGATTCAACATCAAAATAGCCGTAGCGGCGACCGGATCGTCTGCTGGCGACAATACACGCTTACCGCTCGATATTTGTTGATTGGTTTTATCAACAGCAACCTGAGCATCACGCATACCGATATTGGCGACGTTATATATCTGCGAAGTTGATACACGCATAAACTTTTCTCCTCCAAGTACTCACCCTGGAATTAACTCACATTCTTCAAATCGGCAATCAACCCATTGAGCGCAAGAGTGCATCAAACAAATCTTTTGCAACCGTAATCACACGAGCATTCGCCGTATAGAGTTGTTGAAACTGAATCAAATTGGCCGCCTCTTCATCCATATTTACACTTGAAACGCCATCTCTCATGGTTTTGGTTTGCTCTAACAGGCTGCGGCTTGCTTCCGTATTAATTTTTGACAAATTACTTTTGGTTCCCACCTCTTCCACTAAACGTCCATACCCCTGACTAAAACTCATGGTTTTATTTTGCATGGTTGCGTTGGTTTCCAAAGCAGTCATTGCCAAGGCATTGCGGTTATCATTTTTTGAATTCGTATTAAAATTAACGCTGAATGAGTCCCCGGCTTTGGGTTGTCCGGATATTTTTACTTGATACCCGAGGTAAGACGACTTGGCAAAATCAGCAGCACTGGAATCACCCAGTAATTGGCTATCTGTCGGCGATGTCGATAGAGTCACGCCATCTTCTAAAGTAATATCTAAACGTCCACCTACTGTAATAGCACTTTGCTCAACTGTTGGCGTTAGACTTGAATCGACACCAGTCAAACGAACGTTTGGATTTGTAGTACCGTCGTTCACGCTAATGGTATTAAGTGTAGAGTTTGTCGCCGTAAAACGAATATCCAGATCCACACCGGAAGATGCAGTCAATCGAAGTTCTGGTCTTCCAGTTACGGGATTGCTACTACTTTCTGCGCGAATACCCAAAGCTTTTAGGTTTGCATTTGAGTTTATTTGGTCGCGCAAGTAATTATTAAAATTTGTCTCCCCAAGATAAGGCTCTGTGGGTGTGGAATAGTTGGGATCAGGAACACTGGTGTCCAAATTCACACCGTTGTAGCGCAACAAATTTTCACCGTTTAACCTTAACTGCAAAGGTGCAGCCAATGCTGTGGGGTCTATATGGACATCCGTCAGAGTTGCGGTCGTGTAGGCGTGAGCCGTTACACCTTTAATGGTGTTTAATTGCGAAGCTGTTTGCGCCGCCGTGGCGTTTGAGCCAGTCATCATCACTTGAGTGTTAACCAGCCCTGTTGTTTTATCTTGCAATGAAAACGTGTATTGCTCTGCCGGATAACCATTTGTTTGCGCAGCCAAGGCAGAATTCAGCGTTGATGCAGTTCGTCCCACTGGCAATCCTATTCTAGAACCATTACTGATAATACGAGTCTCGCCCTTATTCGTCGTAAAAATTGCGTTTTCACGATTAGGATAAAAAATTTGCTCTGTCATTGCCGGAATCAAAGGCTTTGGATGTGCTGGATCAGAGTTATCTAGAACGTCATATGTTGTATCTGATGTGAAACGAATAATGACAGGTGGAGATAATTTTCCTAAATTTGAAAATGCGGGCAGTAATTGATTGTTGGCGTCATAAAGACTCAACACCTCACCAGCACTAACGGTTCCATTACCCGTATTTGAACTTGCTTTCAGCGTGCGAATAGGAGATGCGAATGCCAACTGATCTGGTGATTTTAGCAATGAGTGAATATCGCGCGCACCGTATCGCGTCGGTTGCAAGGTAAATGTATCACCACCTTGGAAAGAACCACTCTCCAGCGTTAGCTTTAATCCTTCAAATTCGATTGATTGAGGATACCCACCTGACAATATTCCTTGGCTTACAATAGAGTTATCCGAGGCTCGTTTAATACTGTAATTGTTTGTACCGGCTGCAATATCGAATTTGTAGTCGTCAATTGTAATTGCACTTGGATCTTCAATCGTTAAAGATAAAACACGATCATCAGGTTGAGCGTTATTGCCATGAAGAATACGTGTATAGCTGTTAGGGTTTTCATTAATGCCAGAAAACATGGCCTGACCATAACTACCGTTAGAATCCAGACCCTGCGTTTGCACTTTATTGAATGCGTCGCTCATGACTATGGCTATGCGACCCAATTCATTAAGGGACGGTTGCAATACATCTGATTTGAATTTTAATAGGCCACCTAACTGCCCGCCGGTGATTGCATCGCTGATGTCAGACGAAGCCGCATTGGTATTTAAATAAATCTTTCCGCCATTACGCACAGAAAAGCTACTTACATTCGGGCCAACAACCAGAGGTTCGCCGTTACCGATAAAGACATTAATATCGCCTCCGTCTTGTTTCACCAATTGTATGGAGGCGAGTTCTGATAGCTTCCGCAATGCTTCATCGCGTTGATCAAGCAAATCATTTGGCTGACTGCCAGACCCCGACGCGTTTTTCTCCGCTATGGATTGATTCAAATTTGCGACAGATTTTGCCAAACTATTGATTTGGCCCATCACTGTGCCAATTTCATTGTCTACGCTTTTCACTGTGTCAGCCAAACGATCGTAAAGCGTGTTATAGCGCAATGTAAGGCTTTCAGCTTGCGTAATGATCAATTGACGAGCGGGTGACGACGACGGGTCACTCGCGCCGTTTTGCAATGCAGCAAAAAAGCTTTGGAAGCTACCAACCAGTCCCGTTGCAGAATCTGAAAAAAGCTTATCTACTTTGCCGATATTTTGGTTGTACTTATCCAACTGATTAAAATTGGCAGTATCCAAGCGGATTTGCGTATTTAAAAATTCATTTACAACACGCTGAACCGATTCCGGGTTAACACCCGCACCCAAGAAGCCTGCGTTACCAAACTGTTGCTCTGGGCGCGTGGCAAAATTTACCTGCTGGCGGCTATATCCAGCAGTATTCGCATTGGAAATATTATTGCCTGCGGTGCGCAGCGCAACCTGACTAGCTTGTAAGCCGGAAATGGCGTTGGAAAGAATTCCACTCATGATTGTGCCTCGCCATTATTACTCAGTGCACTGGTATCGGTAACCGAACGAATAGAGTCGCTATTCAAGATCCGTTTTATTTTGTCCGCATAATTAGGATCTGTTGCGTAACCTGCTTTTTGTAAAGCATCCGCAAAATTTTCAGAATCTCCGCCAGCAGCTAAGGCTTCTTTATAACGGGGATTATTTTTGATAAGTGATACATAGTCTGCAAAGCTATCGGCGTAGTCGTCGTATTGGCGAAATGCAGCGCGTTCTTGCTGGGTTACACCTTGTTTGTTTTCCAAGGTATTAACACTTACGCTCTTTCCGTTCCAGCTTGTTGCTTTAATATTAAAAATATTAAAGGTGTTATTGCCTTGCGTATCGTGAATTAAATACTTACCCCAACCTGTTTCCAAGGCTGCTTGCGCAAGAATAACATCCGCACCTACATTGAGTTCAGCGGCTGCTTTTTCCGCGTAGGGCTTTAATTTTTCAACAAAATCTTCTGGTGTAGCAGCAATGGCCGTTTTATTTCCAATGCGAGGGTCTTTACTAACAGATGATAATGGCTTTATAGGGGTTACAGATGACCTGAAACTCTTTTCCAATGTCTTCACAGGCTCTGACTGACCTTTTATATCAACAGGTTTGCCATAGGATTTTTGCATTTGCTCGAACATCGCTTTAGCTAAACCTATGCCTTCACCGCTTGTCAGATTGAGCACCATTTGTTGGTCCATCATATCTTGGTGAAATTTCACCTCTTCGCTCGAAAACATATCGCCATCAGAAAAGACGGCGTTAGCTTCGCGCATAGACTTCAACATTTGTTGAACAAACATGGCTTCAAATTTCTTGGCAATCTCTTTCAGCGCGGCCGGGTCGTTGTGACGACCCATTGCTTTTACAGAATTCAATGAGTTTTGATCAAAGAAATTGTCTTTAATCGCTGATGCGCCTCCGGCCAGCGATGTGCCGGCCAGTGCATTTGTCATTGAGGTTTTATCTATAGCAGTCATTTATATCACCACCAATTCGGCTTTGAGTGCACCCGATTGTTTTAGGGCTTCCAAAATCGCCATCAAATCGCTGGGAGATGCACCTACGTTATTGACGGAACGGACTATGTCATCAAGTGATGCACCGGGCGCAAACTTGAACATGGGATTGGTTTTTTCAGACGCACTGACTTTGCTGCTTGGAACCACAACAGTTTGGCCTTCACCCAGCGGATTGGGTTGGCTCACCGTTAAGCTTTCTGCAACCGTAACAGTCAAACTACCGTGTGTAACTGCAACGGGTGATACGCGAACGTTTTTACCAACAACAATCGTGCCGGTGCGCGAATTGATAATAACTTTTGCCGCTTCTTCGCCAGGAGTAACCTCAAGATTTTCCAACATCGCAATAAAATCCACGCGTTGCGCAGGATTTTGCGGTGAATCCACCATCACAGAAACAGAATCTAACGGACGAGCAACATCTGGCCCCAGAAGAGTGTTAATACTTTTTGCCAATTGATTGGCAGTGGTGAAATCAGCGCGATTTAAGTTGAATACAATCGGTTGGCCACCCGCAAAATTAGTTTCGACTGCGCGTTCAACCAAAGCGCCGCCGGGAATACGGCCTGCACTCGGAATATTAACTTTAATACTTGAACCGTCGGCACCTTGTGCACCGAATCCACCCACTACTAAGTTACCTTGAGCTACCGCATATACTTTTCCATCCAAACCTTTTAAAGGTGCAACTAATAAACTTCCACCGCGTAAACTTTTTGCGTTACTAATAGAAGACACAGTCACGTCTAAAGTTTGGCCAGGTTTTGCGAACGCAGGTAGCTCGGCTTGAATCATTACAGCTGCCACGTTTTTCATTTGCATACGCGCCCCTTCTGGTACCGCTATGCCGAATTGTTTCAACATGGAATTAAATGATTGCGTGGTAAAGGGTGATTGTGTTGTTTGGTCACCTGTTCCATCTAATCCAACAACCAAACCGTAACCAATCAATTGGTTTGCGCGCACTCCAGCTACGCTGGCAATGTCTTTAATGCGCTCTGCAGAAGCAGCGAATGAAAATTGAAAAAGCAGACATGCAAATAATATTTTTGCAACGACTGATTTTTGAATAAGTGCTTTCATTGCTACAACCTCAATTAACGATTTTGAAAAACGCGGTAAAACAGTTGTTGTTAGAACGGCCAAATTGGGCTATTGAAGAATTTGGCTAACCAACCCATATTTTGCGAATCAGCCATTGAACCCGTGCCACTATAAGAAATTTTTGCGTTAGCTAAACGTGTGGATAACACAGTGTTGTCTGGCGCAACGTCATCCGGGCGAACAATTCCACTGATGCGAATAAATTCATCACCGCTGTTTAACGTCATCCATTTTTCACCGCGAACAACTAAATTTCCGTTAGGCATAATTTCCGCAACAGTCACTGTGATATTGCCTTGCAGACTGTTGCTTTGATCTGCACCTGAGTTACCACCAAACTTTCTGTTTTGTGCAACGTTGGTACCTAGATTTAATTTGCCCAAAGTCGGATCTGTACCCAAGAGAGTTCCAGCACCACTGTTGAATACTTGGCTATTGTCTTTTTTAACGTTGACGTTCGCGCTCTTTTTGGAAACGGTGCTCTCACTCAGCGTGACCGTAAGAATGTCACCCACAAAATGTGCTTTTCTGTCGCCGAATAAACTTAAACCGTAGGAGTCTTGATACAGCGAACCATCTGTACGTTGCTGCATCGCCTGCGCGGGAGAAACAGTTGGCGCGTAATAAGGATCACCTGGTTTTGGTTTATTGGTCGCACCGCAAGCCGACAACAAAATCGCACAAGCTAAGGCGATAATTGTTTGGGACGATGAGATCAGCACGGTGAGTTTCATAATGTTTTACTCAATGAACATTAAAGATTTTGCGCAATGTTTTGCAGCATTTGATCTGCAGTGGAAACCACTTTGGAATTCATTTCGTAGGCGCGTTGCGTGGTAATCATGTTGACCATTTCTTCAACGATATCCACGTTTGAACTTTCCAATTGGCCTTGCAACAAACTACCCATTCCGTTTTCACCGGGAGCGCCTTGCGTGGGGGTTCCGCTCGCCACTGTTTGCACAAATAAATTTCCGCCAATTGCTTGCAAGCCTGCAGGGTTTACGAAATCTGCAAGTGTGATATTGCCTAATTGCTGTGGTGTAGCTTCAGCACCTTGCGTGTAGGCATTCACGGTACCGTCTTTGCCAATAGTAATTTTGCTGGTGCCTTGCGGAATGGTGATGGCTGGCTCTAACACCAAACCATCGGAATTAACGACCTGCCCTTCTTCGTTCACTTCTAATTGGCCATTGCGCGTATATGCCAAGGTGCCGTCTGCTTGTAACACTTGCAAAAAGCCACGGCCGTTAATCGCCACATCCAAAGGTTGCTCTGTAACTTGCAAATTGCCTTGCGTAAATTGCTTTTGAGTTGCAACAACGCGCGCGCCTGTACCAATTTGTAAACCGGAAGGTAATTTTGAATCTTGCGTTTCTTGCGCGCCGGGTTGACGTTGCACTTGGTAAATCAAATCTTCAAACATGGCGCGGTCACGCTTGAATCCCACAGTGCTGGTATTTGCCAGGTTATTAGAAATAGTGGACAGCTGTTTGTCTTGCGCTGCCAATCCGGTTTTGCTTACGTAAAGTGCAGAAATCATGTTGGAATCCTCGCGAGCTCAGGCTCAGCAATTAATCATTAAGACATTTGTAAAAGTTGCGCAGAGGCAGATGCGTTATCCTCTGTGGTTTTCATTAATTTCAATTGCATATCGTATTGGCGCGCCAAAGACAAAATTTGGGTGAATTCGCTCATGGCGTTTACGTTACTGCCCTCCAATACACCGCTGGCAACACGCACGCTGGCATCGACTGCAGCGGGCAGCCCGTCACGCTGACGAAACAAACCGTCCGGCCCTTTTTCCAAATTTTTAATGTCGGGCTTCACGAGTTTGATACGGTTGGTTTCCACCATGGTTTCGGCTGTTTGACCAAGAGCAATTACAGAAATAGTGCCGTCACTACCTATCTCCATTTTGTCCATGGGCGGCAAACTAATAGGGCCGGAATTACCCATAACCGCCAAACCATTGGCGGTACGGAGGGTTCCGGAGGCATCTATGTTGAGGTTTCCTGCGCGGGTATAGGCTTCACTACCATCGGGTGCTTGGACAGCTATCAGACCCTCACCCAAAATAGCCACATCCATCGGGTTTCCGGTGGTTTGCATAGGGCCCGATTCAAAATCAGCTTGTGGGGATTCAGTCAGCGCATAGGCTCGAGTGGGCTGTCCATCACCGTAGTACACCCCCATACTGCGAGATTGCTCAAAATCCGCCTTAAAGCCGGCGGTATTCAGGTTAGCCATGTTGTTAGCGCGCACAGCTTGGGCGGCCATGTTGTTTTTGGCACCGGTCATGGCGATATAAAGTGCTCTATCCACAATGCGTTCTCCGCAAATTTCTGTTTACAAATCCAGCGCTATTTTTTTGGCAGATTTGTGGTTAAACAAGGTTTTGCAAGAGGGGTGCCAAGTGGGAAATATTAGATAACCCATTGATAAAAAATGAGTTTTTAGAGGATAAAAAGCGGCAGGAAAATGATCAAAGCGGCAAGCGGCAAACAACTTCCGCTGTTTGCCGGTGGAGCAAAAGATTAACCCCCTCCCAACCTCCCCCTTGAAAAAGCGGGGAGGAGCTGATTCCCTACTTACTACAGGTGCAGTTAGCCCCTCCCCCTTTTCAAGGGGGAGGTTGGGAGGGGGTGCAATTTATTATCTCAAGTTAATAATCGTCTGAGTCGTAGCGTTAGCTGTCTCGATGGTTTTGGCGTTGGCCTGATAGTTACGCTGGGCAATAATCAGGTTTACCAACTCCTCCGACAAATCTACGTTAGATTCTTCCAAGGCACCTGAGGTTATATTCCCTAAGGATGATGAACCGGGTGCACCTATGATCGCCTCGCCGGTTTCAAAGGTTTGCGCCCACATGGAGTTACCAACGGGTTTCAGGCCTTCTACGTTATTAAAGTTTGCGAGGGCTACCTGCCCCAGAGTTTGCGCTTCACCGTTGGTAAAGCGGGCAAAGAGAATACCTTTGCTATCTACATCCAAACCGGCCAAACGTCCCGTTGTGTAACCATTTTGATCGAGGTTTTCGACCGAGAAGGAGGAGCCGAACTGGGTAGAACCCGCCAGATCAATGACAAAGTTGGAACTTGATGGCGGTTCAGCAACCGGTGTGGTCCCCCCCTGAAGTACATTCAAAGGAGGCAATGCACCAACAGGGTTACCGTCTGCCCCTATGGGTGTCCAGTTGGAAATAAGCAATGTATCAGTCAAGGCAGTATTTAATGTACCGTCGGCTGAGAAATACAAATCATAAGACGCCATAGTAGGTTTAGTGTTGTCGGGAGACGGTAGACTTGGATCTGGGTCACCTACGTTTTGGCCGTCAATCTGTACAAACATTTTCCAATGGTTAGCGGCAGTGGCATCTGGCTTTTCTTTAACAAAGTAGGAACGCATGATATGGGAATTTCCCAAGCTATCGTAAACAGTGGACGAGGTCGCATGGTTATAGGATTTTGGGTCAGCCGGATCAAAAGCGTTAATCAATACAGGGGTAAAACTAGTTGGTGATAATGGTGAGAACAAATTACCTACTACGGGAGTAGCGCTTTTAATGGAGTAGCCTGATTCCATTACAATCTTCAAGCTGCCACCAACAACAACTGCATTTACGGCGTCAGTAAGTGGAGGCTGAGGAGTACCACCACTTCCGCTTATGGTCACCGAGCCGTATACGCCTGGCACAGCCGGGGCAATTGTTGCGCCCGCAGCATTTTTGTCGCTGAACGAAAAGCTTAAATCGCTCCCTACTTTGGATTCAATTTCCAAATCACCTGCGGCATTAACAACAGCCGCTGTGACGCCCGGCAAGGTAGACGAAGTCAACGCGTTGATTTGAGTTGCCAAGGCTGATGTGGTTAAGGCTGTTAAACGCACGCCGTTAAGAATGAGGTTGCCATTGGTGTTGTCAAAGCCTGCCGCTTGAATGGTGGCTTTAGTAGTAGCTGTAGCGCTAATACCTGCAAGGCCGTTTAATTTGGATGCCGTAGCGGCTGCCGTGGCGCCAGCATCACTCACAAAATTCACACTTGCACCTGTTGGCCCCTGAATGACCAGTGTTTGCGGTAAATAACCGTTAGTCACCTGGGGGACACCGGCGGTGGTTTGAACCATACCTGCCAGGCCTGCCGTCAAGGCGCTTGCAGTGGCTGCCATGGCCACAGCAGGAGGAATAGGCCCTACGGTAATAGTGGAGGCCACACCTTTGGTTGCGTCTCTGAATTCAATATTGCTGCCATTCACAACAGCAGTAAAGTTCACAGGTGTTGCAGAAGCAAAGTTGGCGCTGTTAATTAGGTTTGCCACCTCCTGCAATTTAGTGGCTGTACCCGCATTCAAGTTAATGTCTACACTGCTAGCCACACCCGGGGCTGGTGGAGTTAGTGTTAAACGAAAAGACGTTGGATTGCCACCAACAGTATTAAAATTCAAGGGAGTAGTCAGTACACCTGCTGTTGCAGGCAGAGGGGGCGTCAATGTATAAGTTTGTGTAGTAGCCGCTTTTAAACCTGTTTTTGCTACACCCACTGCGGAACCATCACTAACAAAACTATTGCCCGTTGTTTTCAACACTTTTTCATTTGCGTTCAAGTTGTAAGCAGCTTTAACACCTGTGGTTTGACGTGGAGCTTGTGTATTCACATCCACTTTCAATTTAGTGAGGATTCCACCCACATTGCCGTTTGCATCAGCGGCAAAACCTTGCAGGCTTGCGCCGGTGCTATTAACAATGTTGCCATCTTTATCCAAACCAAACGCACCTGCACGGCTAAATAATTGCCCGTCTTTACCATCCAACACAAAAAAACCTGCGCCGTTTACCGATAAATCCATTGCATTTTGCGTGAACTTTAAGTTGCCTTGGCCAAACGCCTGACGCAAGGTTAAGGTAGTAACACCGCTACCCGGCACCGTAGAACCGCCACCCAACAAAGAACTGGTGTACACATCGCCAAATTCAGCGCGCGAACTTTTAAAACCGATGGTGCCGGCATTTGCAATGTTATTGCCGGTCACACTTAAATCTGTGTTTGCTGCGCGAATACCACTGAGACCTGTGTTAAATGACATGACGTGCTCCTAGTGTTGAGTTGCTAGTGCTAATGCATAGCGGCTAGTCATTAAAAATTTTTTCGTCGTTAAAGAGTTGTGACATCAACCCTTAGTTAAATTGTTTAACCTTGTTAATATCCACGGCGCCATAACCGGCAAGGTTAAGCACTAATTTTCCGTCGGTTCCAACCGTTACGCTGTTAACGTTGGCGCTCATACTGGTTGCCAACTGCTGGGTTTTTCCATCTTGCGTTGCAAGCACTTCAAATTTATAGGCGCCGGGTGATAAAGGTGTTTTCGATGTCCAATCAAGAAGCTGACCATTCACTTCCATGCTCTCACCATCAAAGCGGAAATTCATATCGCCTTTTTCAGCGGAACCGACTGGAATTTGCGCTGCTAATACGCCTTTTGAATCGTATACGTTAACTTTTAATTCGGATGTCGATGCTGGAACAGTAATTGTTCCCGAAATAATTCCACCCTGCGCCAGCGTACTTTCTTTACCTTCTACGCTCACCGAACGACCTACAAGTGAGGAGGCTTGTAATGCCTGATTAGATTGGAAGCTGCTGCTGAAGCTATTGAAATTGGTATTCAATTTTTCCAAGCCTTGAACTGAACTGAACTGTGCTAATTGCGCAACGAATTCAGAGTTGCTTTGAGGTGCAAGTGGATCCTGGTTTTTCATTTGTGTGATCATCAACTGCAAAAATGCATCCTGACCAAGGTCATTGGTTTTTTTAGCAGGCGTTGCCGCTTTATTCTTGTCGATACCATAACCAGTAAGAACATCTGAAGGCGATTTAGTACTTGATACATCACTCATTTAATTCACCCTAATCCACTAACCTGTTATTACACTTTCATCGCCGAACTTTATTACTCGCCGAGTCTAGATTACTGACCCAATGTCAAAACGCGTTGCACCATTTGCTTGGCAGAATTCATCACCTCGACGTTCATTTGAAATGAACGCGACGCAGAAATCATATTGGTCATTTCTTCCACCACATTTACGTTTGGGTAATACACGTAACCATCTTTATCAGCTTTGGGATGTGTTGGCTCATAGCGGCGTTGTAAAGGCGCATCGCTCTCAACAATTCCTAACACTTGCACACCGGCATTGGCATCATCTTCGTTGGCGGCTTTATCTCCACTCAATGCTTGTTGCATGGCTTGCTTGTGCATAGCAGCAAACACAGGTTGGCGGCTGCGATAAACTTGATCGACACTGGAGCTGGCCGATTGCGCGTTAGCCAAGTTGCTTGCGGTTGTATTCAAACGCAAACTTTGTGCGTTCATACCTGTGCCAGCGATGTCAAAAATTGTTCCCAGTGCCATGATGTTTTCTCGCGTTAAAAAATGTTTTTCCAGTGAATTCCGCAATACTTAGTCGCTAGGTTTAGTCGCCACGTATGGCCGTTTTTAAACCTTGAAATTTACTGTTTAAAAATTGAAAGCTCGCCTGAAACGCCAAACTGTTTTTCATGTATTCCGCATGTTCAATTTGATCTTCCACCGTGTTTCCATCGATAGAAGGCTGTTGTGGTGTGCGATATAACAAATCAGGATCTTCACCAAACATAGTGTCGGCAGACATATGACGCTCATTGGTCATTTGCGCGGCGAAATGGTTACTACCAGCGGTTTGTTGATTAAGTAATGCTTTGAAGTCGAGATCGCGCGCCTTGAAGTTTGGGGTATCGATGTTAGCCAGGTTGTTCGCCAAAATACCTGCGCGCTGGCCGCGCAAGCGCAGTGCGCTTTCGTGAATTCCCAAGGCTGATTCGAATGAAATTGACATGGCAGCGTTTCTCTCTAAGCGATCTGGTTAAGCAATCAGGTAAGCAATTTGGTTCTCGGTGATTGCCGATGTACCTTTGTTACAAATTAGATTGCAACGCCTATGCCAATGGCTTAAAAATTTTTATCTCATTGTTTTTATTGATTTTTTTGAAATAAGATCACCTGAAAAAACGGCAAGTTCTCCAGCGGCAAATCAAAAGCGGCAAGGCTTTTCCGCTATGGATTTGCCCCAATCTCTTCCCTTTTGAATAACACTTTATGGCAAAGTGACACTTCGCCAGCGCCCAGATATCGCCACTAAAAATCCATCCACAGAGAAACTCACTATGTCGCTTTTAGCCATACACCATGTTGCGATTATTTGTTCAGACTACGAACGATCAAAACACTTCTACACCCAAACTCTTGGACTTAAGGTGATCGCCGAGGCTTATCGCGCTGAGCGCCAATCTTATAAGCTGGACTTAGCAGTGCCAGATGGCAGCCAACTGGAGCTTTTTTCATTTCCAAACCCACCTTCCCGTCCATCCCGCCCGGAAGCCTGCGGGTTGCGCCATTTAGCATTTGCAGTTGCAGATGTGGAAAAGCAGAAACAGGACTTGGAGCATAAAGGCGTGAATGTCGAACCCATTCGGGTAGATGAATACACAGGAAGGAAATTTACGTTCTTTGCAGACCCGGATGGGTTGCCGCTAGAAATTTATGAGGTTGCGGATTAAAAACGAGAGCTGCTTATGCCGCAGCTCCCAATACGAGATAAATAGTTTTGAGCGGATTAAATAGCTTTGTACAAAATGCCTGGATCGCAGCGCACCATCTCAAACAAATCGGCGGCGCCAGCCAACCCTTCTGAAGAGCCCAAATAAAGAATGCCTTGCGGTTTTAAAGACGCATGTATCTTTTGCAGAATTTGACGCTTTAAATCGGCATTGAAATAGATAAGCACATTACGGCAAAAAACTATGTCGAACTTGCCTAAAGCCGCGTAGGAATCCATCAAATTGATGGGCCGAAAATCTATTCGGTCACGAAGAACAGATTTTACTTTCCAGTTGCCTTGCGGGGTTTTGTCAAAAAAGCGATCCAGACGATCATTCGACAAGCCGCGCATCACCGACAATTTGTCGTACTCGCCTGAACGCGCTTGCTCGAGCACAGTGGTGGATAAATCGGTAGCAACAATTTGTACTTGGCGCGGCAAGGTGCCCATGTTCTTGAGCTTGAACTCTTCGACCATCATGCTGATGGAATAAGGCTCCTGCCCAGAGGAACAGGCCGCAGACCAAATGCGTATGGGTCCAATCATTTTATTGGCTGGCCCCATGAGTTGTGGAAAAAGGCTATTTTTGAGGTGATCGTAGGGGTAAATATCGCGAAACCAAAAGGTTTCGTTGGTAGTCATGGCATCAATCACTTGCTCTTTTAGCTTGCGATTCAGGCCATGCCTTAAATTACGAACCAGCTCGCCAAAATTGGCAATTTTGTGGTCGTCCATTAAGCGGCGCATACGGTTAGTCACAAGGTATTGCTTGTTATCACCCAGCGAAATACCACACGCATCCTCTAAAAACTGTCGAAACTGATCAAATTCAGCTTGGTCAACGTTGCCCTGCGTTGCAAGCTTGGCAAATACATCGTTGGAATCTTTATTAATCATAAATGCCCTTAGAAGTACTACATCGCGTTAAGTGAGCTGGGCTCTATTACTCTTGGTCGGGCAACAAACTTTCGCCCGTAATCGCAAGCACACGATCATTTACGCGGCGCGCCAATTCGTCGGGATGGAACTTCGCCAGAAAGTCATCGGCGCCTACTTTACGCACCATTGCCTCATTAAATACACCGCTCAAGGATGTATGCAGCACTATATGGAGATTCTTTAAATCTGGGTGATTGCGCACTTCAGCCGTGAATGTATAGCCATCCATTTCCGGCATTTCGATGTCACAAATAATCATTACCAACTCAGCGTAAGGGTCTTTGCCTGCTGCCAGAATATCTTTGAGGTATTGCAGCGCTTCCGCACCGTCTTTCTTAATGGTGGTACGGATACCCATGCCCTCAACCACACGCTGAATTTGTTTGCGCGCAATAGTTGAGTCGTCGACGATAAGCACATGTTTTTGAACAACTTTATCGGCAATACCATCCTCAATAACGCCCGCCGAAACTTCTTCTTTCATGGGCGATACTTCAGCCAGGATCTTCTCAACGTCAATAATTTCAACTAAGTGACCTTCAACCTGTGTCACCGCCGTCAAGTAGTGTTCTTTCCCCGCACCCTTTGGTGGCGGGTGAATGTCACCCCAGTTCATATTGACGATGCGCTCGACCGAGCGAACCAAAAAGCCCTGAGCGGTACGGTTGTATTCAGTGATGATGACAAAGCAGTTATCAATGTCGGGCAACTCACGGCGGCCAATAGCGAGGTTCATATCCATAATTGGAATGGTGCCGCCACGGATGTGAGCCACACCGCGTACCACAGAGTTACGGCCAGGAAGCGCATTTAAAGGCGGGCACTGCAAAACCTCTTTCACTTTAAATACGTTAATACCGTACAGCTGCTCGCTGCCCAGTCGAAATAACAATAGCTCCAAACGGTTTTGCCCAACCAATTGCGTACGTTGGTTGACGCTATCCATTACTCCGGCCATGCCACACCTCTTCTTGCAGAATTTACGTTCAAGCTGCACTTATTTTGCAACTTGCCTGAATTTTTATACTGATGCTGTCTTTTTCATTATTCGAGAAAACGGCATAGTCTTTGCTTTTGTCATGCTTAGTAAGCTTTTTCGGCTGAAAGCCGTCACTCTTTAGGTCGATTGCAGACGAAACTCGTTTAAAGCAGCGTCCGCCTTATGAGGATAGGACAAATTATGAGATTTCGTAGTTTTTATAGAATTTTCTTTTTGAAATTCGTTGGTGCCCTAACTAAACAAGGCATTAGCAGGTTTTATAGGGTGGGAATTCTCTTGGTTTGTGCTGGGTCAACCGCTAACTCCCACGCTCAAATGCAAGCATCCATTGAGAATATTAGCCAGATACAAGGCCAGGTTGCCCAATTTTTGACGGATGAGTACACCAAAACCCAAGCAGTGAAAGTGGAAGTTAAAGTTGGCAATTTGGATCAACGATTGCGTTTGGCGCGCTGCGACCAAAAGTTAGCTTTAAACCTGAAAGACCCGCTCAACAGCGGTGGAAACTTAAATGTTCAAGTGGCCTGTAAAGGCGGTACGTCCTGGACGATTTTGGTCCCGGCTCAGGCAAAAGTTTACCGCTCGGTGGCAGTTGCCAGCCGCACCTTGCAGCGTGGCGACGTAGTAACCGAGGCCGATTTGGCGCAGGATGTGAAAGACGTTAGCGAATATCGCTTGGGTTTCGCACTTACTCCTGAAGCTATCGTGGGTAAGGAAATTAAGTTTACGGTAAATAAGGGCGAAGCTTTCCGTAATTCCGCCCTTGATGCGCCAATGGTTATTAAGCGTGGCGATGCCGTCACAGTGGAAGCCGCCGCAGGCGAGATTAGCGTGAAAACCAACGGAACAGCCATAACTGATGGTCGTGTTGGACAACAGATTCGAGTTAAAAACAACCAATCGTCGCGGGTTGTGAATGCCAGAGTTGTGGCAGCAGGCAAAGTTCAAAGCATTATGTAAGCGTGGGGCTTGATGCCAAAGGGTCAAATAGGCCTAAACGCATGAAGACAATGAAGTTAAATCGTAAAAAAACCAAAAATATTGCTAAAGTTCCAAGACAACTGGCCGACAACCCTTCTAGGGAAACTCTGATCGCAGATCATCAGTCTCTTTGAACACATAGCAATCGTTGGGGAACGACATCATGGTTATAGATACAAACAACATCAATTCATCTGGCGGTGCCAACCGCAGCCGAAGTTCGGCCCCTGTGGCACCCTCCAGCCCAAAAGCAGTGGCTGCACCAGCCGCCAAGCCTGAGCCCAGCACTAAAGACAATGTAGTACTGAGTTCAGAGGCACAAAACCTTGTGCGCCTACAAACCAAAATCAGCAACCTACCTGATGTTGACCTTGATCGCGTAGCCGCCATCAAGCAAGCCATCGCCGAAGGTCGCTTTGAGATTAACCCTGAACGCATCGCTGAAAACATGCTTAATCAGGACGAACTTTTGGGCTAACAACTTACTCCCAGCGCTTTTACACCTTGCTCGGCCATCCCCCAACATGGCTGGGCTCACTAAACCAGTGAGGTTGCTATGTCTCTTAATATTCAATTTTTGCGCGACATGCTCGCTCAAGACACCAGTGCTATCCAAGAATTAAAAGGCCTATTGATGAAGGAGCGCGAGCTTCTTGAGCAGCGCCAATTGGATGGCATGCAAGAAATTGTCAGTCAAAAAGATCACCTTCTCGGTAACCTTTCCTACACCGCACGCCAACGTGAACAACTTTTAAGAAGCACCGGTTTAACCACCGATTTAGCGGGTTGGAAAATGTTTTTAGAGCGTGACGCTTTAACGATTAGCTTGATCCCCGCCTGGGAAAGCCTGACTGCTGAGTTCGCTGAGTGCCAAGCCGCTAATGAAGTTAACGGAAAAATGATTAACCGCTCAAAACAAACCTTGTCGCACTTACTCAATCTTATTCGCGGCCAAGTTGCAGCTCCTTCGCTTTACACCCAAAAAGGCGCCACTACTAACTACGGCACCAGCCACACTGTAGCTAAGGCTTAACTGTCAAAAGCTTTGCTATCTTGTTGATAGTAAAGCTTTCTGTTGAACCTTGGTTTATCCCCCAAAAATCCCTACAATGCCCCGCACGTTAAGTTAGGCTCTCGCCTACTATTCTCTTAACGCTCTCTTTTGTCCTCGTAGCTCAGCTGTATAGAGCGTGTGCCTCCTAAGCGCAAGGTCGCAGGTTAGAATCCTGCCGGGGACGCCATCTTAATTAATTCAATAAGTTAGTATCAAAATATAAAGTCCCGCCTGAACTAGTCATTCTTCTTTTACTTATTTAGATAAGTAAGACCATACTTTATTTTCAATCCTCAAAAATTCTAAGCATTTGTTGTCGCCTTTTAGGCCTCCTGCATTATACTGTATATAAAACCAGTATATTGGCATTTATGATGGCAATCGAAATTCCACCCACATCAGAGCTCAGCTTGGAGCAACTGCTCAATCGCAGCGATATTTGGCGCGGCGATTCCTACCGGCCTGCCCCTCAAATAATGCTGGATACAGGTTTTGCCGAACTCAATGGTGCGCTTTTGAATGGAGGCTGGCCGCGATCCACGCTCATCGAAATATGCCAGAAGGGTTTGCAGCAGTTTGAATGGCTATTATTTTTGCCTTCACTAAAAGTTATTGAAGGTTATATCCTTTTACTGAATCCCCCGGGCGAGCCGTTTTGCCAGGCGTTTATTCAGGCGGGCATTGACCTGGAGCGAATTATTGTTGTTCGACCCACAAATAAAGCTGACTTTCTTGCGAGCTTTTCTGAACTTGCTCGCACCCAAGCATGCGAAGCGCTATTCGCTTGGCAACAACAGCAACATTTGAGTTATACCGAATTACGTAAATGCCTTTTGGCCGCTAATGATGGCCCTGGCTTGTGCGTGATGTTTCGGCCGGAAAGTGCCCAGCAACAAAGCTCACCCGCCAGTTTGCGCGTACAGGCACAGCTAACCCAAACTCAAATTCAACTCAATATTTTCAAACAAAAAGGTGTTCTACAGCAGTCTAGCTCACCTATTGGTTTACCTTTACCTCACACATTACAAAGGTTTTTGCCGCATCCATTATTGGATCAACCCGCCGTTGCGCCGAAAAAATCAAATGTGTTTTTACTGAAGCGGAGCAATAAATGAATTCCGCACAAAAACATTCACGTCTGTGGCTAGCACTGCGCTTACAAAAGCTAACGCTTGCGGCTTTAAATATAGATGATGACGAGCAAAAGCCTCTTGTTGTAACGGATAAGCAGCGGGTCATTTATCTTAATAGCACAGCACAAAAAGCCGGTGTGATGGTGGGAACGGATGTGACAACGGCGCAACTGCTCAGCAATTGTGAATCCTATACGCGCGATCGCATAGCAGAAAAAAAAGTCTTAAATGAATTATCTGCGCAGCTTTATCAATTCACACCTTATCTAGAAACCTATGAATGCGAATACCAACCTTATTCGGGTTTGTTGCTTGAAATTTCTAGCTGTTTACTTTTGTTTGAGGGTATGCCAAATCTGGTAACAGCCATTTTTAAAAACCTAAACGATATGGGACATTCGTTTGAATATGGTTTTGCTCACACCTCAAAAGCGGCTTGGTTGTTATCCTTCAGCGAGCAAAACATTATTGGCAATCAAAACAAAGATGGATTTATAGAACAGCTAAAATTGTTGCCGATTCACCTACTGCACGATTTCCCTTCAACAATAGACGCATTGCAGAAAACAGGTTTCAAAACTCTTGGCGATATTGCCAAGCAAATTGATTCACAGAAAATCACCAGCATTAAAAAGCGGTTCGGTGAAAAATTTTCAGAATACCTTTGCGATTTATTTGGTGTTGAACAGAACCTTCAACAAGTTTCCTTGTTCACTAAACCTTTACCCAATTACAAACCAGCAGAGTTTTTCAGCGAGAAAATTCAGTTTGATTACCCAATCACTCAAAATGATCAGCTTTATTATCCTGTTGAATCCTTGTTGCAAAACTTGAGCAACTATTTACGGAAGCACCAGCTCGAATGCCAGCATATTGAATGGACTTTATCCGACATTTATCGCAATAAATTCAGCATTAATGTTCATAGCGACACACCCGAAAGCCATTGGCAGCTCCTCTATGACTTAACACTCATTCAACTGGATAACAGAGAATTACCTTTTGAAGTCGATTCGCTCACACTCTCATGTACCAACACCCAAGCCATTCAAAATAGAAACCAACTGCTTTCCTTTAGCCAAAAAAAAGCTCGCGGAACCACGCGAAACTTCACTATTACTATGGCGAAACTCAAAGCCCGCTTGGGCGAAAAGGCTATTTATAAGCTAAGTTATCAGGATGCCTTATTACCTGAAGAAACCCATTCAAAAATCGCAATCAATGAAGTGCCTAATCAACGATTGCCCACCGTACATAAAAAATCGCCTCGCCCCGCTTGGTTATTATCACCACCAATTTTTATTGAAGAACGCAAACAAAGTTTGTATTGGCGTGGAAAATTAACACTCTTATCTGGCCCGGAACGTATTAATGCGAATTGGTGGGAAAAACCTACTGCACGAGATTATTTTGTCGCGCAGCGGCATGATTACCTAAGACTGTGGATTTTTTTTGATTTACACCAAAAGACATGGCACGTGCACGGAATTTTTGCATAAGAATCAGGTGCATCATGCGTTACGCTCATTTAAACACAACCACTAATTTTACTTTTTTGACAGGTGCATCTCATCCGCCGGAATATATCTATCGCGCTGCTGAATTGGAATATGATGCCCTCGCTATAACCGATGAATGTTCTTTAGCAGGCATCGTTAAAGCCTTTGTTGCCGCTGAAGAATTAAATTTTAAGCTAATCGTAGGTAGCCGTTTCACATTAACGAATGGCATGCAATTAATTGCTATAGCACCCAACCGTATTGCCTATGCCGAATTATCGGGTTTTATTACCCTGGCTCGCCGTCGTGCCAACAAAGGAGAGTACGAAGCACATTTTGATGATTTGCGTTTTCGTTTACAGCATTGCCTGATTATTTGGATTGGACAACTAGCAGAAGATATTATTGAACCAGAAGCCATCATTAACCAGCTTTACAATGCATTTAAAGAGCGCTTATGGATTGGCATAAACCACCAACTTCAAGGTGGCGAGCAAGCGGAATTTGCGCGCTGGATTAGTTTAAGTACACAAAAAAATATTCCTTTGGTGGCATGCGGCTCAGCACTTATGCATGAAAAAAAGCGCAAACCACTACAAGATTTGGTGACGGCTATTCGCCACAATACATCCGTCACCGAAATGGGAACCAAGCTGGAAATTAACAGTGAAGCCTATCTCAAATCATTGGATCAATTAAAAAAACTTTACCCTGAAAGACTGCTGGAACAAACCTGTGTGATTGCGGATTTATGTCAATTTTCAATGACAGAGTTACGCTATCAATACCCTAAAGAATTAGTTCCAGAAAAATTAACGCCTATTATGCATTTGCGCAATCTTGTTGATGAAGGAAAAAGAAAAAGATGGCCGAAGGGAATATCAGCAGAGCATCAGGCAATTCTCAATAAAGAATTAGACCTTATTGAAGAAGTAAAATATGAATACTACTTCTTAACCGTTCACGACATTGTTAATTATGCTCGCGCACAAGGAATTTTATGTCAGGGGCGTGGTTCTGCCGCTAATTCTGTTGTCTGCTATTGTTTGTTTATTACTGAAATTGCCCCAGGCCAAATTAATGTACTTTTTGAACGCTTTATTTCAAAAGAACGCGATGAGCCGCCTGACATAGACGTTGATTTTGAACATTCACGTCGCGAAGAAGTGATTCAATACATTTACCAAAAATATGGCCGTGAACGCGCCGCTATTGCAGCTACTGTTATTACCTATCGTTCGCGCAGTGCTGTTCGGGATGTAGGCAAAGCCTTGGGAATGGAGCAATCATTAGTCGATCACTTAGCAAAATCAATGGCATGGTGGGATCGCAAAGAAGATCTATCAAAGCGAATCGCAACTTCTGGCCTAAATATACACCATAAATTATTGCAACATTTTTTTATTTTAGTAGACCAAATTCGCGGATTTCCTCGCCATCTATCGCAGCACGTGGGTGGATTTGTTATTTCGGAAACCAAAATTAGCGATCTGGTTCCTATTGAAAATGCATCCATGCCAGACCGCACACTTATCCAGTGGGATAAGGAAGATTTGGAAGCAATGCGTTTATTAAAAGTGGATGTACTTGCTTTAGGCATGCTTACAGTATTACGCAAAAGCCTCGACTATATTAATAGCTATGACAACAGAATTGATTCCATTCAAGATATTCCACCTGAAGACACTGCCACTTATCAAATGCTATGCGATGGCGATAGCGTGGGTACATTCCAAGTGGAGTCGCGCGCGCAAATGGCTATGTTGCCGCGCTTACAACCGCGTACTTTTTATGATTTGGTGATTCAAATTGCGATTGTTCGCCCTGGCCCCATTCAAGGAGGAATGGTTCATCCTTATTTGCGCAGGCGAAATAAATTAGAAGAAACCACCTACCCCAAAGAAGAACTCAAAAGCATTTTAGAGTCCACTTATGGCATTCCGATTTTTCAGGAACAAGTTATTCGTATTGCCATGGTTGCCGCAGGTTTTAGTGGTGGTAAAGCAGACCAATTACGACGCGCAATGGCAAGCTGGGGAAAAACCGGCACACTCATGAAGTTTGAAAATAATTTTATTGAAGGTATGTTGGCAAATGATTACGAATTAGATTTTGCACAACGCTTATTTGAACAAATAAAAGGTTTTGGAGGATACGGATTTCCTGAGAGCCATTCAGCAAGCTTTGCATTACTGGCTTACGCTTCTGCCTGGATTAAATGCCATCATCCTGCGGCATTTTATTGCGCACTATTAAACAGCCAGCCTATGGGTTTTTATTCACCATCACAATTAATTCAGGATGCTCGCCGCCACAAAATTCCTATTTTGCCTATAAATATCAATATCAGCTGTTATGAGCACAAGCTGGAAAACGTAAAATCAATTTGGGGAGTGCGTTTGGGATTTTGTGAAATAAAATCTCTGGACAGCAATAAGGCACAGATGATTGAACACTGGCGAAACAGCGAACCTTTTACATCATTAAAAGACTTATCGCGTAGAACACAATTAACTGCTGTTGATTTGCAATATCTTGCATCTGCAGATGCGCTAGGTTCTTTGAGTGGTAATCGACATCAATCACGCTGGGAGGCAGCGGCGATTGAACCTTTTTCTGCATTACTTGAAGATGCCGAATCAAATCATCAAGACGATCTATTAACACCTGCCCCCAGTTTAGAGCAAGACATTCTTACAGACTACGCCACAACCGGTTTCAGTTTACGCCCCCACCCAATGGCCTTATTGCGAAACGAATATCCTTTCAATAAATGCACTCGATACTGCGATTTAAAAAATTTACGTCATGGTGGATTTGTACGGGTCGCCGGGCTTGTTACAGGTCGTCAACGCCCAGATACAGCAAGCGGCACTTTATTCTTAACCTTGGAAGATGAAACAGGAAATATCAATGTAATCGTGTGGAAAGGTACCCAAGAGACGTTTCGGCAGCCCTTACTCACATCCAGATTATTGCTAGTAAAAGGCACAGTGGAAATTAATACGGACAATGTTTCCTTCCCTGTTGTGCATGTTATTGCAGGCCAACTTCACGATTATTCCGCACGGCTGGAAAGCTTTTCATTAAAATCGCGCGATTTTCATTAAGGAGTGACGAGGCTTGTGTGGCTGATTTTAAATAGCAATTATATACTGACCACCCGAATATACAGCCCACAACCCCATTATGAATATCGTACTATTTTCAGAGGCGGATTTTATTGGCGATAATTTAATAGCCATTCGCGATGCACGCCGCTTAGGACATATTTCGCAAATTCACCAAATTAAATTAGGTGAAACACTTAAGGTTGGGTTGTTGAACGGCAATATGGGTTCGGGACTTGTAGTATTTTTTAATGAGGCAGAAATTCAGTTACAAGTGTCACTGACCCAGTCACCGCCAGCTCCTTTACCGGTAACTCTTGTACTGGCATTACCTCGCCCCAAAATGTTGAAACGTACATTGCAGACCATTTCAACCTTAGGCGTGAAGAAAATTTATTTAATCAATTCCTACCGCGTTGAAAAAAGCTATTGGCAAACACCGCTGCTAGAAGCCGACGCCATACACGAGCATTTATTACTTGGATTGGAACAAGGCTGCGATACAATTCTGCCAGAAGTGCATTTAATTAAACGCTTTAAACCATTTGTTGAGGACGATTTGAACACCATAGTGGGTGATACAAAACCGCTCGTCGCACACCCCTACACAGATCTCCCCTGCCCCGCACAAATTGATTATGGGATTACTTTGGCGATTGGTCCCGAGGGCGGCTTTATTCCTTATGAAATTGATTTGCTGCAAAAAAACGCAGGCTTCACCGCAGTGAATTTAGGCGAGAGAATTATGCGGGTTGAAACTGTTGTGCCTTACTTACTGGGCAGGCTTTATTAAGAAACGTCTTCTGCACGGTTTTTAGTATCTGTGCGAAGCAAGTCTTCAAACTTATCAATACTGATGGCGGGGCTAGACAAGTAACCTTGGTAATAATGGCAACCAAATTGACGTAAGATTTTTAGCTGATCTGTTTGCTCCACGCCTTCTGCAACTAATTCCATATCTAACAAACGACCCATGGTAATAATGGTCTCCACTAAAACACGGTCGTTTCGGTCTTCAATAATATCGCGAACAAAACCTTTATCAATTTTTAGTGTACTCACCGGCAAACGTTTCAAATAACTGATGGATGAATAGCCGGTACCAAAATCATCAAGCGAAAAGCTAATACCGTACTCAGACAAAATCGTCATAGTGGTAATCGCTTCGTCGACACGCTGAATAACGATGCCTTCGGTAATTTCCATATCCAATGAATTGGCGGGAATTTTGTGTTTATTCAAGGTTTGAACAACATCATCCACAAACGCGGTGCGACGGAACTGACGTGGGCTGATATTAATACTTAAGCGCGCATTTTCTCGCCACAAACCCAGCTCATGCCAACGCTCCAAGGTTTTGCAGGACTCTTCCAGCACCCACTGTCCCACATCAATAATCATCCCTGAAGTTTCCAACACAGGAATAAAGTCGATGGGTGAAATAGTACCTTTGGTTGGATGTTCCCAACGCAAGAGCGCTTCGGCACCAACAATGCGGCCGGACATTACATCTATTTTGGGTTGGTAATGCAGCTTGAATTGATGCTCTTCCAAAGCTCGGTGTAAATCGCCTTCCATGACCAACTGACGGCTAACTTTATCAGCCATAGCTTCATTGAAGAACTCAATGGAATCACGCCCTTTTTCTTTTACCTGATACATGGCGGTATCGGCATAACGTAACAATTCATGCACGGAATTATTTTTATCGGGATAAACCACCACCCCCACACTACAAGTCACGCGTAATTCCATGTTGTCGTACAAGCACGGCTGGGAAATAACGGTACGAATTTTTTCGCTGATTTCACCCGCACGCAATGCAGCCGTTTCAATATTCTGATCTAGAACAGTGAGTACGACCACAAATTCGTCACCACTCAAGCGAGCCACCAAATCTTCATCGCGAACTGTATTTTGTAAACGAGTTGCAACCTCTTGTAATACGCGGTCGCCTACAGGGTGCCCTAATGAATCGTTAATATTTTTAAATTGATCGAGATCGATAAACAAAACGGCGCCGTAATAACCATGGCGCTCAGCGCGACGCAATTCGTGTTCAAGACGTTCAACCAGCTGCAGCCGATTTGGTAAACCCGTCAATGAATCGTGGTGCGCCATAAACTCCATTTTTGCCTGCGCATGTTTACGATCTGTAATATCAACGGACACAATAAGCGCAACTTTTTCATCATAAAATGCCAAGGGCATGATATGAGTTTGCAAAAATA
Source organism: Cellvibrio sp. (assembly GCF_046347455.1). Classification (GTDB taxonomy): domain Bacteria; phylum Pseudomonadota; class Gammaproteobacteria; order Pseudomonadales; family Cellvibrionaceae; genus Cellvibrio. The sequence goes on along the minus strand of NZ_JAXMGC010000003.1, from coordinate 298,363 downwards.
ATTGGCGGCCGGTTGCAGTAATAAAGCGTTCTTCAATCACATCCAACTCTTCGTTGCCGCGAATAACGCGGTAATCGTTTTGCAGCATGGTATCTATATCGAACACAGAATTTTTAAGCAGCTGGCGAACATGCAAGTTACGCATTTGTTCGGGTGTAAAACCCAACTCATCGGCTAGGGCTTTATTTGCGAACAGGTAATAACCGGCGATGTTACGCGCACCAATCATCACAGGGAGGTTATCGATGATTTGCCGTAAATGCTCTTCGCTTTTACGAAGCGCTAATTCCACCGCACGACGCTTAGCGAGAGATAGCTCAACAATATCCAATAAATGATTTGAGTTAACGATAAGCTGTGCCAACTCATCCCGACGTTTGCGCGGCAATAGAGTTAAACGATGAACGCCGGGATGATCGGGATTAATATTATTAATTTCGCGGGATAATTTAACGAGAGGTTTAGTCAGTGTGAAATAAAAAACGAAAAACAATAACAACACTAAGACCATGTTACGCAACACCCCGAAAATGAGGTTGGAGTAAGCACGCGCATAAAATGGAGCGAGCCACTGATCCATATCGACTTTAAAACGAATACTACCCGCGTTACCTTCGGGATAGCCGGGAATAGCCAGAACATCGCTGTATTCGACAATAGGTTCAGAAATTTTTTGCGTAAACCAGCGCGTTGCAGCAGTGTCACGTTTGACGCTCGCCTGCGACAAAATATTGCCTTGCTCGTCTGCAATCACAACCTCATAAATAAAACCGTACTTCAGCAAGCCATTCACAACTTCGTCAGATAGCTCTTCATCCAAGGTTGCAACGGAACGTGCAGCAGGTGGTTTTGCCACCGCAATGACTTGATCGATAAATTTTGCCAGCTCGCGTTGCTGCTCAAAATAATCGAAGGAGGTTTGGATAAAGCTCATTACAAAACTGAGCACAAAGGCCAAGATAATACCTATCTTGGCCAATTGGAAAGAAATGCCATGAATAAACGATGGAGTCTTATCTTGCATGGATGGGTGCTTTCCGCTCTTTGTTTTGTTTCATGGATGAATAGATACGACTCTTAAGGCATTACCGAAGGAAAATCTCGAGCACGGCGCTTCTAGCAGTATAGATTAATCTGGCAGCTTGGTACCAAGAAAACGGGAATTTATCTCAGTTGATTACTAAGCAAACGATCGCATTCAAAAGCACAAGCTAATTATTGGACAATTTATAATCGACCAGATCTCATCGATCAATTTCCATCCAGCTGGCATCAAAGAGAATGCATATGCCATAAAGAGACACGCACTCGGTATAAAGTAAGTTACGGAACGACAACGCTTTTGTTCATTTCCCACGCGTACTAGAATGAGGCCATCTGATCTATTCGCAAGACTGTGCCATCACCATGATTCGCAGAGCTAATAGAAATATCGCCGACATTTTTGAGGTTTAGCAATGCACGTCCGGTTTTCCTATAGCGCACTCGCAAAGAGTTTGCTGCTAGTTTGTTTTATTGCCACTAATGTTCAAGCCGCAACCAAATCCAGTGCGGCGAAAACCACCAAAGCGCCTGCGAAACAAGCGGCCACTAACACAGCTTCCAAGCAAGTGGCAGATGCCCCCGGTTCGCCCGCGCGCAAAGCAGAACGCCTCTATTATGTAGAAGCTCAAGCCGCATTGGATAAAAAGCAGTTTGCCCGTTACAAAGAGCTGCTACCCAAACTAAAGAACTATCCTCTCGTTGCTTACTTAGAGTATCAGGAACTTGGGGAAAGGCTCATGGCGTTGCCCACGAAAGAAGTGGAGCAGTTTTTTAGCCGATACCCGGATGCTTATGTGTCTGAACGTATGCGTCACCGCTGGCTGCGCGCCTTGGCGATCAAAGAATTGTGGACTGAATATCGTCGCTTTTACGACAGCAACCTTACCGATCCAGAACTGGCGTGCCTGAATTTGCGCGCACGACTTGCCACCGGCGATAAAACTGCCCTAAAAGAGGTGGAAGCCCTTTGGAATATCGAAAAGCCTCAATCCACTGCTTGTGACCCAGTCTTTAAAGAATGGAAAAATGCTGGCTATTTAACACCTGCTTTGCTGTGGAGCCGTCATCTAAAAGCCGTTAAAGCGGATGAAATTGCTTTAGCCGCCAGTTTGGCGCAAGAAATGTCTGCAAGCCAGCAAACGCACGCGCTTTTATACGAAAACGTCGCCCAAAATCCACGTTTGATCCTGCAGTCGGAACATTTCAAAAACCAGGCACCAGAAACCCGCCTGAGCATCGCGCTCGGTTTGGAAAAATACGCCCAAATAGATTCAATGGAAGCCGCCGCCCTTTGGAGCACCTACTCCAAGCGCAGCGATTTCACCGAGGACGAACGCCTGAATATCAGTTACACCATAGCGCGTCAGTTGTTGCGTCAGGATCACGGCAAAGAAGCGGAGCAAATTGCCGCTTCAACCCCCAACCTCAGCCGCCCGGACTTAATGGAAGCCTTAATTCGCGAAGCCTTGGTACAAAAGGATTGGGAGAAAGCCTACCGCTGGGTTGTACGATTACCCGCCGATACCAAAAAGACAGAGCGCTGGACCTACTGGCAAGGCCGCATTATGGAACAGCTGAAAATCAAAGAAATCGAGGGCAAGACCGCGAAAGATTTTTACACCCAAGTAGCCAATACACGCAGCTTTTACGGTTTCTTGGCGTCCGATAAATTGGGCATAGCCTACAGTTTGCTCGACAAGCCTTTGGCTATTTCTAAAGAAGTCTTGAACAAGGTGGAAAACAATCCCGGTATTGAACGTGCCCGCGAGTTTTATCTACTGGGAAACTTGGCAGCCGCCAGCCGTGAATGGACTTATACAACAAACCGCTTTCCCACAACCGAGGAAATGGTGGCAGCCGGCCGCATCGCAGATCGCTGGGGCTGGTACCGTCAGGCAATCCAAACCATGCAGGACTCGGATTATTGGGATGAACTCTCTGTGCGCTTCCCTATTCCCTTTAACGAGCACGTGAAAGCGGCAACGCGGCAAACTTCCATAGACCCGCACTATGTCTACGCCATCACCAAGCAAGAAAGCGCATTTAGCGCCGATGCCAAATCACCAGTCGGTGCTATGGGGTTGATGCAGCTCATGCCAGGCACCGCAAAATCAACGGCCAAAAAAGCTGGCTTGGTCTACCGGCCACAGGATTTGTTACTGGCAGAAAAAAATATCGCCTTGGGGAGCCGCTATTTGGAGGAATTGCTCAACGCATTCTCTGGCAACCGCATTCTGGCGACCGCGGCCTATAACGCGGGGCCATCGCGCGTGAAACAATGGTTGAACACAGACGACAATAAACTCGCTTACGACGTGTGGATTGAGACAATCCCCTTTAAGGAAACTCGCTTGTATGTGCAGAACGTATTGTCCTTTGCGCTCATTTACGCGTATCGCACAGGCAATAAACAACCGTTTATTACACCGCAAGAAGCCGCTCGGGATTTGTAACCGATCGCAAAAAAAATGCCCCTTTCGGGGCATTTGTCTATGCGGGATTAATGAGTTGTCGCAGGCGCTTTTGAACCACTTCTGCCAACTCGTCCGGTTGGAATTTTGATAGGAAATCGTTACATCCAACCTTCTCCACCATAGCTTTGTTAAAGCTACCACTTAGAGATGTGTGCAATACGACATACAGATCTTTGAGTGCCGGATCTTTCCTGACTTCCGCCGTAAGGCGATAGCCATCCATTTCAGGCATCTCAGCATCGGTAATCAACATGAAAATTTCGTCGTCGATTTTGCGCCCTTCTTTAATCCACTGCTTAAGCTGATTGAGTGCCTGCAATCCATCTTGTACATACAGCACTTCAATACCCAAATTTTGCAGAGTGGCTTGAACCTGCTTCACAGCTGTTGGCGAGTCATCCGCCATTAGCACTTTAAGTTTGCGTTTGCGAGCCTCGGCAGCTAAATCGGAATCCAGCACCTCACCAGACACTTGAGTGTTGTAAGGAATGATATCCGCCAACACCCGTTCAACATCCAGAATTTCTACTAGCTGGTCATCCAAACGGGTAATGGCTGTTAAAAAGTGGCTGCGACCTGTGCCTTTTGGCGGTGGAAGAATCAGCTCCCAATTCAGGTTAATAATGCGATCAACAGCGCCGATCAGAAATGCCTGCACCGAACGGTTGTACTCCGCCACAATCAAATTGGCGTTCTCGGTATCCACCAAAGGGCCGTTACCTATGGCGGCGCTAAGGTCAATAACCGGAACGGTTTGGCCGCGCAAATGAGCCACGCCTTTAACATGTGGATGGCTATGAGGAACCCCACGCAATGGAGGTAACTTAACCACCTCTTGGACTTTAAATACATTGATCGCAAATAACTGCCGCCCGCGAAGACGAAACATCAAAAGCTCAAGCCGGTTCTCACCGACGAGACGGGTTCGTTGATCAATGGAATCTAATAATTTAGACATTCAATGGCCATAAGTCTGAAAAAGGATGGGCGCTACGCCCTTTACTTCTTGAGAGTATAGGTCAAGAAATCGCGAGCGCTAAAAATATTAGAGCCCAAGCGGAAGGTTCGAAGTTGTATGCGATGCATATCAAGCTACACTTGAACTATAACTATTTGAAGCCATGAAGCTCGCTATGACAGAGTTACTTCCCCTACTTGCCCGTCAACCCATTTTCAATACACAAATGAAAGTGGTGGCCTATGAATTGCTTTGCCGCTCAAGCCAGATCAATCAGGCAAATTTTACGGATGGCGATGCGGCCAGTTCTCAAGTACTGGTCAACGCGTTTACTGAATTATCGATTCAAAATGTGGTAGGTAAAAATCTTGCGTTTATAAACTTTACTCGTAACCTGTTGCAAAACCCGCCCCCCTTTGATCGCAAGCAACTTGTGATAGAAGTTGTTGAAGGACAAAAAGTAGATGCGAGCATGTTGCACGCGCTTAAAGTGCTGCGCGAAAATAATTACACCATTGCACTAGATGATTTTGTCCTAACACCCGACACCGAACACCTGATTCCCTATGCTGATATCGTAAAACTTGATGTCATGCAGCTGAGTACGCCAGAACTTACCAAACATATCCATCATCTCAAGCCTTTCGATATAAAACTCCTCGCAGAAAAAGTTGAAACTTACGAAATGCTGGAATTTTGCAAATCTGCCGGGTTTGATCTATTTCAAGGTTATTTTTTAGCGCGCCCACAAATTATTACCGGACGAAAAATGTCTGAAAACAAACAATCCGTTTTGCAACTTTTATCTGCACTACAAGACCCCGATGTGCCGGTAGAAAAAATTGAACGTATGCTCGCGCGCGATACGATCTTGAGCTTTAAACTTCTGCGCCTGGTCAATTCCGCTGCGTTCGGTTTAGCGCGAAAAATAGATTCTCTAAAGCAAGCCATAATGCTGCTCGGTCTCAATAAAATTAAAAATTGGGTGAATATTCTTGTGATGTCAAACGTGGGAAATAAACCCCATGAGCTCAGCGTCACGGCCTTAACTCGCGCACGCCTGTGCGAATCCATCGCAAAAAAATTAAATGAAACACCAAAAGCCGAGGGTTATTTTACGGTGGGTTTATTATCAACACTGGATGCGTTCATGGATGCACCTATGGCAAGTTTGTTGGAAAGCATTTCGCTGAGCAAACACATACACGATGCTATTCTTCACCGGCAAGGAAGCGAGGGAAAGGTACTTGAAATTGCTACAGCTTATGAAAAAGGAGCTTGGGATAATATTGATTGGGCGTATCTTAAGGAAAATGGAATTTCAGCCGAACACCTTGCAAAAATTTATGTGGATACATTGGAATGGGTAGACAACACAATGAGCGACTTGGGTATTGGCGAGAAAAAATAATTATTGATGTTCAGCTAAACTCGCGAGAAATTCATCCACCTGTTCTGCACTAAACGGCCAATTTAATTCCCGAGAAGAATCGACAGCACCTAATACCGGAATGCGGATGCCGTACCGTTCAATGAGCGTGTCATCTTCAGCAATATCGACTTCAACTAACTGACGCTGATATCGCTGAAGCAAAGGCCACAAAATTTCTTTGGCCTTTTCGCACAGGTGACACCCCAGGGTGGAGTATAAATAAACCTTCACAGCTGGGCGTTAATGTTTATAGAGCAGCGCAGCAATTACAGCTAAAGCAACTACCACAAGCACAATCCAGCCGCGATTGCTTTTCTCGGGCTCGACCTGCTTGTCTTTTTTGCTAAAGCTATGCTGCGTTGGAAACTTATCCTGCGGTGCAGACGATTTGGGCGGTGCTGAACGAGCAGCTGGCGTAGCGGGAACGGGAATTGAGCGTACTGTGGTTTTTGCCATTTCGTCCGCTGGCCCCATAACACCAAAGGTCAAGGCATCAAAACGCAGTTCGTCACCACGTTTTACGCGCGCTTCCATAACTTGTTTGCCGTTCAAAAATGTTCCATTGGCTGAGCCCAAATCTTTTACAAACAGCGCCCCGTCAATGATTTGCAATTGGGCGTGACGACGCGATAAGTGCGCGGCCGCCAAGCTAATATCGCAATCTGCAGAGCGCCCTATAACCGTTGTTTCCTTCAACGGAAACACACGGTTAGCCAAGGCCGTATGATTGGCCTTCAAGGCCCAGCCTGTTGTTTGCACAGAGCGCATTTGTGTTGCATTGGCCGACTCAGCGGAGGTTACTTTTGATTCCCACTTGGGATCTATAACCACGAGTTCGATAGAACCTAAAGTGATCTCGTCGTCCACCTTGAGGGTACAAGCTCCGATAACATCAACTGTATTGACGCGAACAGGTTTGAGAGGTTGCAGATTTTTTAGTGTGAGCGTTTCGTGGGTTACATGGACTTCAAAATGCTTGTCTGCTACGTATGGATCGTCCACTACCAAATCGTTAGTCGCCGAACGTCCTACGGTGATCATGGGCTCCACCAACCACACCGAATTGTACTTATTATTTTTATAACGAATTTTTAGCATAGTTAGACACAACCTAAAACAAAATTTGTAGGCTGGATAATGCTATAGGCTCTCCCCCTTTTCAAGCACCTGCCCCGGGGATTTATGACTGGGTTGCAAAGATGCCCTCTTTTGCAGGATGTTTTATAACTTTTTTACCATTAATACTTCGAGATAAGCTGTTTTAGGGCAAATACAGCTTAAAGCAACCGCCACCTAATGAACTCTCGTTATGTAAACGAATAAAGCCCTGCTGGTTTTTGTTCTTATGCATGAGTGCCACCTTGTTTGCGAACAAAAGGCCCAAATGCGGCCGCCCACCGGCAAAATTCGCTTTAACGTTTGAGAAGGTAGAGGCGTTTAACATGTGTTCGGGGTACCCGGGGCCATCATCTTCAATACTGATGCACAGCCCTTCTGATGTCTGCGCAGCAGATATTTTTAGCTTGGCCTTAGAATAGCGCGCACAATTGACCAGAATATTATTCACTACGCCACCTACCAAATCGCTGTCAAAATATCCCGACAAGGATTCGTCGCAATCCAGCTCCAAATCAATTGAGCGAGTCAGCAATAAAGCGTGGTTTCGAGCGATTTGCTCACTCAATAGATCTAGTACTTGGCATTCTTCGATATAAGCACGCACTCGATCATGATCCAGCCTATAAAGCGACAGGAGCTGTATAAGCTCGCTATTAATCCGTGCAGCTTCATACTCCAAGACTGCATATGACTTGGCATGGATATCGTCTTGCGGTGGATACTTATCCATCACATCTGCCAAGGTATTTAGCAGCATGCCCAAAGAGTTTTTCATGTCGTGCACACTTGAAGCCAACACAAACGAAAAATCCAACGCCTCAATCTCTCGGTTCATATTTTCAACTTAGCTCATCGATAGTTAATATAATAACTTAAATCTTATAAATTAATTGCACTTCGTGGAAACTAACCCGCGAAGCGCATCATTAAGTTGTCGGAAGCGCCTATATTGCGCGTGTTTATCTGGAATAATTTTGCGAATGTAATCCATGGTTTGCTGCATGTTAATAAGCAATTGTTCCTTGTCCGGTTCTTGCTTCGCCTGCTCCATGAGCGCCTGAACCAAATTTAACCTCAGACCTATATGTTGCGGAAAATCTTGTAGCGCGCTGGCAAAACAGTGGACTGCTCGACTAAAGTCGGCCGCTTCATAGAAAGCGATGCCGTTTTTATTAATTTGTGCCACCACGGCTTTGTTTTTTGCACTGCAGGGTTCATCCAGTAGACAATCGATTTTTTGCAGCTGCTCTTCATCGTCTGCAAACTCTTCTAACAAATCTGCAATAATTTTTTCGCCTTCGTCCGTTTTACCTAACTCGCGCAAGGCTCTTACTAACTCAATGCGAAGCTCTAGCTCGACAGTTTCTTCCGCATCCATGGTCTTCTTTGCGCTCAGCAAACAGTCTGCCGCTCGCTTGTCTTCACCTGTCGCCGCATAGAGTTGGGATTCCAAAAGAGAAGCGGCGATTTTGCTATTATTATTTTTTCCAAAACGCAGGGGAATTTCAGCAACAACCTTTAGGGAGTCACGTAAAAATGGGATTGCAAGATTTTTATCCAACTTGGAGAGTTGTATCGCAGTATGGGCAAAGCTTTCGTGAAATTTAATATCATCGTGAATTGAATTTTCACCCAGCTTAACCGCCTTGCGATAAGAATTGGCCGCAACTAATAAATCATTATTTTTAAAACCAACATCACCTAGTGACTGCTGGCGCAAAATCGACAAGGGCGAAACCTCTACTGCTTGTTGTAAGACTTTTTGCTGTCCCTGATAATCACCACGTTCAGACAGCAAATCAGAAAGTAGATCGTAGGCCTTCAAGCATAAAGGATTGAACTGGATAATCTCTTCGAGCCATTGCTGAGCGCTAAGCGAATCACCTTGCATCTTTTTCACCTGCGCCATTCCCAACATGGCCCAATCCAGTTGGCGAACATCTAAAATGTCGCGATAAACACTTTCCGCTTTTTCGTATTCCCCCAAATCTAGCAAGACTCTTCCTAATATTTTTTGACAAGCACTTGCATATCGCCGCGTTGAACTCAATTCAGCTTCGCAAAGTTCTACTACCGTTTCTAGTTGTTTCTCCTTTAAAGCCTTGTAGATGGGAGCAAGAGTGATGCGCTGTTTAAACAGACGATCCAATCGCTGACCTAAGGTTTGGCCTGTGATGGGTTTGGTGAGGTAAGCATCAGGCTCATAATCATAGGCAGCCATAATGATGCTTTTATTTGACTCAGCGGAAACTAACAGAAATAAACTATCGCTACTGGGATTAGGTTTATGTCGTAAAACCTCCAGCACTTGCTGGCCCGTTTTACCTTTACCCAGATTTTGATCGCAAAGAATAATATCGTAGGTTTTGGAGTTGCAGTACTTTAAGGCTTCGTTACCCGAGGAAACTGAATCAACTGCGCCAATACCAAACTCCTGCAACATTTTCGTAAGCGTAATACGAAAGCTTTCAAAATCATCTACTACCAATGCTTGCATTTTAGCGTAGGGGGTTTCAGGCATATTTTTACTCACTTACCTCACTGCCTGCTGCCACAACAAGCTGACCATACCAAAAAATACAGATTAGCCTAAGTCTAGTCGGTTTTGGCCAATTCTCGAGGAACTGAGGAAAGATCGTGGCGGAGATAAGTTAAAGAGAAGGAACTGACGACATATCAGCCTTTGATAGTGTCCTGCGGCGAGATTCAAAAATACAGTTACCACCTAGCTTCTTGGCATTATGCTTAGCATCAGCTAACAACAGTGATACTTGATGATGAGTTGTGCAAGATGTTGAATCGGGCAGTACACAGCCAATAGCCAAAGTCAAAGCTCCAAATCGTTGACGATTGCCGTGGCGATCATAGCTCCAATATTCTTTATGTGCTTGCGGCAGCAGGGTTTCATATGCGCGGGTAAAATCTGCAAAAACAGATTCACATTTCTTTCGCCAATCTTCACTGCGAAAAATAACAATAAAATCATCACCACCTACGTGGCCAACAAAATCTTTATCAAGCTCAACCCGAGCACACAATATCTTACTCAGGCGCAAAATAATTTCATCGCCAAAGCCGTACCCAAAAGCGTCGTTAAAGGGTTTGAAGTGATTAATATCCACATAAGCCACGACAAAACTTTCACCCTTGTGCAACAAGTGATCGATCCATTCATACAATGGCACATTACCTGGCAGCTGCGTTAAAGGGTTACTGTGCTTGGCTGCACGCAGTTTTTCTTCGGTGATGCAACGCAACAGATGTCGAATTTTTCCAACACCAGCATACTTACCCTCATGGCTCACAATAAAATCTACACTCAAATTTTGGTGCGGGTCTTCCGTGATTAACTGACCAACTTTTTTCAATTCACACGTTGAATCGATAATTAAAGACATGGGGCTGATAAATTCAGCTATAGATTTTTTTGCAAATAAATCGTGCGCGAAGGGTTGAGAAAAAATATTTAATAGCTCAGCGCGGCTTACCATTCCAATCGGTTTATCGTCATCCACCACCGGGATACACCACAAGCGGACGTCCGAACGGAACATTTTGACAACCGCCTCGGCATTGAGGCTGGGCGGAATAACCTCAACTTTGACAACAATCTCACTAACTCTGTGCAAGAAAAAATCTTGATAGGGTAAATGATGCTGGCGAGCAGCTAAATTAACGTGCGCAGGGAATTCTATAATCGGCTCGGCCGCAGGCTTGGCCAGAAAATAACCCTGCACGTTTTCAATCCCCATGGAGATTAAGGTATTAAGTTCATCCTCTGTCTCAATACCCTCTGCAATCACTTTGTTGCCCATGCGATTGGCAATATCCAACATGGCGCGCACGAATTCGCGCTTTACGGGGTCCTTGTCGATTCCACTAATAAAGTGGCGATCAATTTTTACGTAATCTGGGCAAAGCTCGCTCCAAACTCGCAACCCAGCATAGCCAGCACCCAAGTCGTCCAGTGCGACTGCAAATCCCTGTCGCTGGAAATGCTCCGACGCAGCTCGCAGCAGATCAAACTGATCAAGCGGTTGGCTCTCCGTTAATTCAAAAACAACACGTTCGGGGCTTAAACCGACACGCTGTAGAATTTCGCGCGTAACTCCATCGCGATATTGGCTGTCTGTAAAGCTCAAGGGAGTCATATTCAAGAACAACTTGCCGCTTAAATTCAAAGCAACAAACTTTTCACAGGAAGCTGCACGACACGCGAACTCAAGAGCAGCCAACTGCTTTGTACGGCGGGCCACGGAAAAAAGCTGGTCTGGCGTGTGCAAAGGGCTGTTTTCCGGCCCCCTGATCAGTGCTTCGTAGCCGAGAATACGGCGGCTATCCAACGCGATAATGGGTTGGAAAACGGGAGTAAGCAAACGATGTTCGATAATCCTTTGCAATTCCGCTTGCATCTGTAACTCCGAATAAACAACTGCCGTTTGCGCGATGTTAAGGGGGAGACTTTTCATGCTGCACATAATCTATTGTCAGTATGACAATGCTATGACGGACCTACGCACCAAATGAATTTTTGAGATTTGTTCCTCCCCTGTGCTACAGGTACAATGCGCAACCATTTTTACGACTGACCAGCCATGTCCAGCCACGACAACCTTTACGCTAACCCCTTGCCTCAGGTTAATGCCTTTGCTTTTGACGAAGGTGTGGTGAATGTATTCCCCGATATGATCAAACGCTCAGTACCGGGTTATGCGACAATCATCAATATGATTGGCAACTTGGCCGAGCGTTATGCGCAAGCCGATAGCTTCTGTTATGACTTGGGTTGTTCATTAGGTGCAGCCACGCTAGCGATGCGACACCGAATCCAGGCGGCGAACTGCAGCATCATCGGTGTGGACAATTCTGCAGCAATGATTCAACGCTGCGGGCAAGTGATAGCAGCCGATAGTGCGGAGATTGAAGTCTCCTTGCACTGCGCTGATCTCTGCGATTTCCCTATTAACAACGCATCGGTTGCCGTACTCAACTTTACGCTGCAGTTCATCGCCTTGGAAAAACGCGCTGACATCCTGCGCAAAATTTACGACGGACTTAAGCCCAATGGCGTTCTAATCCTGTCTGAAAAGCTGGCGTTTGACGATGAACAGCATCAAGCCTTGATGATTGAGCTCCACCACAACTTTAAGCGCGCCAATGGCTACAGCGATTTGGAAATCGCACAAAAGCGCTCAGCCATCGAGAACGTATTAATCCCCGAAACACTCGCTACCCATCGCCAGCGCCTGAAAGAAGCTGGTTTTGCTAGCGTGGACGTTTGGTTCCAATGTTTTAACTTCGCTTCCATAATCGCCATCAAATGATTGAATACAAACAACTGCTCGCCTACCTGCCAGAAAGCCCCCTTGCTAGCTGGTCACACAGCTTACCGCAGCAAATTGCCGACGGACTTTGCGAGAAGCGCTACGGCGATTTACCCGCATGGAAGTCTGCACTCGCGCAGTTACCAAAGATTAAAAGTAGCCACAATAACTTCGCAGATAAGGTTGAAATCGGGGCCGTTGGGGATTGCGAGGCGTCAACACGAGCAGAACTTCAATCTGTTTTGGAATCTCTAATACCTTGGCGAAAAGGCCCTTATTGGTTACACGGTATTCATCTCGATACGGAATGGCGCTCGGATTGGAAATGGGATCGCGTTATTCCCCACCTTGCTCCCTTAAAGAACCGCTTAATCCTGGATGTAGGCTGCGGCAACGGTTACCACTGCTGGCGTATGCTGGGTGAAGGCGCGCAACGTGTGATAGGCATAGATCCTTCACCTCGATTTGTTGTGCAATTCCATATGGTTAAACAATTGGCGGGGGGCGACTACCCTGTAGATGTTTTGCCAGTGGGTATTGAAGATCTCCCACCTAAACTGCAAGCCTTTGATACGGTATTTTCCATGGGTGTTTTCTATCACCGCAAATCACCTATGGATCACTTGCGTGAACTTAAAGAAGCTTTACGTCCCGGTGGACAGCTAGTCTTAGAAACGCTTGTAATCGAAGGCGGCTTGGGTGATGTTTTGGTACCGGAAGGCCGCTACGCGATGATGAACAACGTGTGGTTTTTGCCTAGCTGCGACACCATGCTGAGTTGGTTACGCAAAATGGGATTTAGCAACCCGCGTGTTGTGGATGTTTGTGCTACATCTACCGAAGAACAGCGATCAACGCACTGGATGAAATTTCATTCACTCCCTGAATTCCTTGATCCAAATAACCCGGCACTTACTGCTGAGGGGCATCCCGCTCCCATTCGCGCGGTTTTTGTAGCGGAAGTTTAAAATCTTAACTAACTAATCATCTAACTCTGAGCAGCAAACCTTGGCAGTTGCCTTGGTAGGCAGCATTCTCAAGCTGCTTAAGCTCTTTGTCTGTCAGCTTACCCGGGCTGGAAATAACTGTGTGACTATTGCCTGCTGCTAAGGCTTCCCAGGTAATCCATAAGCGGCTCGCTTCATCGCTACAATGGATAAGGCGGACATAGCGAGTATCCACACCAAAAGACTCTAAAAATTCACGAGATAAGTGTTGTGGAGCAATCCACGTAACCCAGCGATTCACACAACTCTGCGTTAAAAACGCAATCATTGGCATGATCAACGCAGCCTGCTCGGGAGACGTGTTGGCAATCACAAGTTCAGTAATACCGCTACTGGGTGCAACTGTTTGGTCTAAATGGCGAACTCTATTCACGACGAATAACTCCTACGCTTAAACCTTCGATAGTAAATTCCTGATCAGCAAGATCTACATGGATAACGTCAAAATCTGGATTCTCTGGCCATAACTCCACTTGCGAGCGGTTACCCATACGCTTGTAGCGCTTCACAGTCACCTCTTCACCGATCCGAGCAACCACGATTTGGCCACTGCGAACTTGAGTTGTGCGATGAACGGCTAATAAATCGCCGTCCAAAATGCCAGCGTCTTTCATACTCATACCGTTTACACGAAGCAGGTAGTCAGCAGAGGGTGAGAAAAAGTTAGGTGGAATATTGCAGTAATCTTCAATATGCTCTTGAGCAAGGATTGGGTTACCCGCTGCAACGCGCCCTACGATAGGCACACCGTCATTAGCAGGTTCCGGCAACCTAATACCGCGTGAGGCACCAGGAACGATTTCAATCGCGCCTTTTTTAGCCAAGGCCTTGATGTGCTCTTCCGCAGCGTTGGGAGATTTATAACCGAGAATACGAGCGATCTCGGCGCGTGTGGGTGGATAGCCGGTTTCATCGGCATAATTTTTTATAAGCTGTAAAACTTGTTCCTGACGCGCCGTTAGATTGTACATAACCACCCCGTTAATCTGTTTGTTTATACAGTAATTGGGATTATATACAGTATTCTTGTCAGCGCAACAAGTTTTTTAACGACGCGTGGTTAAAACCTGCCAAGCCTATTCATCGAGTAATTTTGGGGATTCATCCAAACCGAACTCAGTACAAATCTGAGTGCACCAGCGATTCAAGCGATCAGCTGTGAGATACTCCTGATGATCCTCATCCAAAGCCAAGCCAACAAACAGGTCTGCACCAGAAATCTCTGCCTTGGATGAGGTAAATTCATAGCCCTTTGTCGGCCAATGACCCACGACACGGGCGCCGTTTTTTAAAACCACATCGTGAAGCATACCCATAGCGTCCAGAAAATAATCGCTATAGCCGTACTGATCACCTAACCCGAATAGCGCGACTGTTTTGCCCGAGAAATCAACCTCGTCGATATCGTTCCAAAAGTCGTCCCAGTCAGATTGAATTTGACCAAAGTCCCATGTGGGTATTCCAAGAATGATTTTGTCGTAAACAACGAAATCCAATTCAGTTGCGTCGGCTATATCATGTACATCGACCAGATGCTCCCCAATACACTGTTGAATCTTGTAAGCGATTCGCTCGCTGTTACCTTCATCACTACCAAAAAAAAGACCTATGCTGGCCACATCTACCTCATGTCTACTGATAAGAAACACAATTTTCCCTAGCGTCGCTTTTATACGCAAGCATTCTTGTGTATACATGCGCCACTGCGGCGAAAGCGCATGGCTATTTATGCAATTTTTATGAATAAATTCGTTTCAGAATTTGTTAAGAAGGGTTAAACAGCTACAATTTCAATGACACCTAATAGTGCCTCCTGCACACTTGCAGCATAACTTTTCTAATAGTGATCTTATCCATGAATAAACTTCTGCTCATTGATGACGATAAAGAACTCAGCCAACTGCTAAGTGAATATCTTACGACCGAAGGATTTGAAGTCGTTGCTGCATATGATGGGGAAGCAGGCATCCAACTCGCAACGCAAGATCAATTTGCGGCGATTGTACTGGATGTAATGCTGCCAATTTATAACGGATTTGAAGTACTGAAAATTTTGCGTAAAACGCATCAAACCCCCGTAGTCATGCTAACCGCTAAAGGCGACACGATTGACCGTGTTATAGGTTTGGAAATAGGCGCAGACGACTACCTACCAAAACCCTGTGACCCTCGCGAACTGGTCGCTCGTATTCGCGCTATATTGCGACGCGCTCACACCAATGAACCTACACCAGCCAAATTAGAAAAGATCTCTTCTGGCCCTCTTGTTTTGCACTTGGGGAGTCGCCATGTAACCTGGAATGGCAGTGAAATTGTGCTGACCGGTACCGAGTTTAGTGTGTTGGAAATTTTAGTGAGACAAGCCGGCCAAGTGATCAGCAAAGATGACATGACCGAACAAGCGCTCAACAGAAAGCTCACACCATACGACCGCAGTATTGACGTGCATGTGAGCAATATCCGTAAAAAATTGACCGCCGCAGGCGCCAATAAAGAACTCATTATTAATGTGCGTGGTGCCGGTTACATGCTGACATTGCATGAAGAAAAATAATCTGACATGACGCGGTTATACCTCAAAATATTTTTAACCTTTTGGTTGATAACCGCTGTCATCATTGTTGGCACCACTGTAGTGGTGCACTGGTTCGATGTAACGCCCGACGGCAATTTACAAAACGCTCATTTAAAGCACGATGAAGAACCCGCTAAACGTTTATTGTTCCAAATGGCTGGCAGTATTATCAACCGCAACATGGGCGATATTCGCAAAGATATACGCGCCCTGCCCGCTTGGTCATCACCGTTCATATTCGCGCTCGATAGCAACAATCAAGATCTATTAAACCGCATGCTCCCACCGGGAGTGCTCATGATTGGTGAGCAACTCAACGCGAAGCATCCCTACGAAAAAATTCAGGATAGGAATCGTAAACTCTTTGGTCGTTATATCACTCTGAACGATGGTGAGGTGGTAAAACTAATCACGATTGCCGATGGATTGGATGAAGGCCCCGACCGCGACATTATTTGGGAACTATTCATCAACAACATTTGGCCCCTATTGTTGGTTTCAACACTCGTTAGCGGAAGCGCCTGCTTTCTTTTGGCTCGCCACTTCACCTCAAGTATTAAACGGTTACAGGAAACGATTCAAAAAGTTGCGCGCGGCGATTTGAGCGCGCGTGTCAGCAAACATTTTTCTGGCAGGAAAGATGAAATCGCTGCGCTTGGTAGAGATTTTGACCAAATGACGGCGCGACTTGAAAAATCTATGTTGGAACAAAAACGCTTAATTAAAGACGTATCCCACGAATTACGCACACCACTTGCGCGCCTACAATTTGCGCTTGCCTTGGCGCAACAGCGCAGCCAAGGTGTGGTGGATAGCGAACTTGAGCGAATCAAGCAAGCCGCAGATTATTTAGGAAATATTATTACTGAAATTCTCTCCTTGCCGGTTCATGATCAACAAAGCTGGCAATTGGACGACACGCTGGATTTGGTTTCGCTGCTGCAAAGCATTATCAATGATTACGAGCAAATGGCCGCAGAGAAATCGATCAATATCCATTTCGCTTGCCAACGCGAAGAGGCATTAGTCGCGACCTACGGAAACATGTTGGTAGGTGTTTTTGAAAATATTTTACGTAACGCCATCCATTACACGCCACAACACGGGACCATAGAAGTCGGGTTATCTTATAAATTTTACGAGAATATTTTTTCTATCGTCATCGCCGATTCCGGCACCGGTGTGCCGGAAGAATTGTTAGGTGATATTTTCCAGCCTTTCTTCCGTACCGACTCAGCGCGAGACAGAGAAAGTGGCGGCCACGGCTTAGGGCTTGCGATTGCGCACCGAAGTGTAACTTTACATTACGGAAAAATTTGGGCGGAGAATAAACCAACGGGTGGACTTAAAATAACAGTAGAGATCCCAGCGCTACCTGAGGATATTTAGCGCTGTATCATTGCGAATCTGCAGTACTTAATAATTCGTAGATTCCCGGCGCATTTCGCCATCCACCTTCGTAATCCATTCCGTAACCAAATACATAGGCGTCTGGCACTTCCAAAGCTATGTAATCAGCTGAAATAGCCGGTGAAAAACCAACAATTTTCTTTTGACATAGCACAGCGATTTTCACTTCTTTAGCACCCAGCTCGTAACATTTATCCGCGATGGCTTTTAACGTAACGCCACGATCCAAAATATCGTCTATCAGCAAAACACATCTATCGGTCAAATCAACGTGAGGCTCGTGCAACCACAAAAGTTCACCTGTATTTAGATTTGATTGGTAACGCGTTGCATGTACGTAGTCGACTTCCAGATAAAATGGAAGCCTCGGAATCACATATCCCATCATAGGTAGCGCACCACGCATAACACCTAATACAACAGGATGCTTCTCTGTAAAATCGCGCGCTAACGCATGAACAACAACATCCAACGCCTGTTCAATTTGCTGAAGATTAAACAAGCATTTAGCGTTGGCGTTAACTTCGTCGAGTGAATTAAAAAACTTCATGAAAGACTTACCGCGCGCTTCGCTAAATACGCATCATAATCAGGAATGGTGCGGAGCGACGGTGAATTAAATAATGGGGACGCGATTAAAAAGTCAGCCGAAATATGGTTACAGGCAATAGGGATATTCCACACAGCAGCAATGCGTAACAAGGCTTTTACATCAGGATCGTGCGGCATAGGTTCAAACGGGTCCCAAAAAAAGATCAGCACATCCACATGACCGTCCGTTATCAATGCGCCCACCTGTTGATCACCACCCAATGGGCCGCTAATTAATTTTTGAATAGGTAGGCCAGTGGCCTCTTCAATAATCATGCCCGTGGTGCCAGTCGCATAAAGACCATGGTTCAATAGTTCAGCTTTATGCTCTTTACACCAAGCGACCATATCTTGCTTTTTATTGTCATGCGCGATGAGCGCAATATTTTTTTTGGCACCAAGGGTTACTTGTTTAAATTCCATTGTTTTCACCAAATATGAAGAAACAAAAAAGGCCTTGGCTAGAGTATAGACAAGGCCTTTATTCATGAACAGATTAAGCTCAGTGGCTCAATTCTAATAACAACTTGTTCAAACGTTGGACATAAGCAGCTGGATCTTGCAATTGAGCACCTTCGGCTAAATTTGCCTGATCGAAGAGGATATGCGCCAAATCGCCAAATCGCTCTTCGTTCGCTTCTTGTTCCAACTTTCTAACTAACGGATGATCGGGATTCAATTCAAAAATAGGTTTTGAATCCGGCAGCTTTTGACCAGCTTGCTCAAGAATACGACGCATTTGTGCGCCCATATCGTGTTCAGCAACGACCACGCATGCTGGCGAATCCGTTAAGCGATCCGTAATGCGAACCTCCGCGACCTGCTCAGTCAAAGCAGTTTTTACACGCTCAAGCAGCGGCTTTAATTGCTCCGCTACTTTTTCTTTAGCTTGCTTCTCTTCTTCCGTATCCAACTTGCCAAGATCAAGCTCGCCTTTGCCCACGTCTTGTAAAGACTTCCCATCGAACTCTGACAAATGGCTCATTAACCATTCATCAACACGATCAGTTAACAACAAGACTTCAATACCCTTCTTACGGAAGACTTCCAAGTGCGGGCTGTTTTTCGCCGTGTTGAAGTTTTCTGCTGCAATATAGTAGATTTTTTCCTGACCTTCTTTCATGCGTGCAACGTAATCTTCAAGCGATTGGCTTTGCTCAGCGTCGCCAGTGTGGGTTGTCGCAAAGCGCAACAACTTGGCGATTTTCTCGCGGTTAGCAAAATCTTCTGCCGGACCTTCTTTCAACACCTGGCCAAATTCTTTCCAGAATTTGCTGTAATTTTCTGGCTCGCCGCTCGCCATTTTGGACAACATATCCAATACGCGCTTCGTTAAAGCACCGCGCATAGTGTCGATATTGGGGTCTTTTTGCAGAATCTCACGGGAGACGTTTAACGACAAATCGTTTGAATCCACCACACCTTTAATAAAGCGCAGATAGAGCGGCAGGAATTGCTCTGCGTCATCCATAATAAAAGTACGTTGAACGTAAAGCTTCACACCACGTGACGCATCACGGTTGTACAAATCAAAAGGTGCACGGCTAGGAACGTAGAGTAAGCTCGTGTAATCCAAGTTGCCTTCAACGCGGTTGTGACTCCACGTAAGAGGCTCTGCGTAATCGTGGCTTACGTGCTTGTAAAACTCTTTATATTCTTCGTCGGTTACATCGCTGCGTGAACGAGTCCAAAGAGCTGTAGCCGTGTTGATAACTTCATCTTCGGCTGCTTTGGCTGAATCGTCGTCAACTGCAACGGGCTTTTGCATGACCACGGGAATAGCAATGTGATCAGAATATTTTTTAATGATGTTGCGCAAACGCCAATTATCCGCAAATTCGAGCGCATCATCTTTCAAATGGAGTTCAACGGTCATGCCGCGCTGGGCTTTTTCGACAGTTTCTACACTAAACTCTGCATCGCCAGAGCACTCCCAACGAACACCTTCTGATGCTGGTAAGCCAGCTCGGCGTGTGGTCACAACCACCTTATCCGCAACGATAAAAGCCGAATAAAAACCTACACCGAATTGGCCGATAAGCTGTGCATCTTTCTTCTGATCACCACTCAACTTTTGCATGAAGCTCGCGGTACCCGACTTAGCAATGGTACCAAGGTTTTCGATAACCTCATCGCGCGACATGCCGATACCATTGTCACTGATGGTGATAGTTTTGGCGTCTTTGTCAAAACTCACGCGAATCTTTAAATCTGCATCACCTTCATACAAATCACCGTTAGAAACAGCCTCAAAACGCAATTTGTCCGCCGCATCTGACGCATTAGATACGAGCTCCCGAAGGAAGATTTCGCGGTTCGAATAGAGCGAATGAATCATCAAATGCAGTAGTTGTTTTGCTTCCGTTTGAAAGCCGCGCGTTTCTTTACGAGCTTCTATAGTCATTATCTAACTCCTAATGTGTGCAAAATAACGATAAAGGGCTTTTGGGGAAGGACAGCCAAAAACCAATGAAAACAAAATGGGGTGAGCTTTTGAAAAATCAAGGGTGGGAAGAAAGATGATGAGCTGGAAGAAGGCAGATTACAGAAACAAAAAAGCCCGCAATTAGCGGGCTTTCAGAATTCTGGTAGGACTAAGCAGACTCGAACTGCTGACCCCCACCATGTCAAGGTGGTGCTCTAACCAACTGAGCTATAGTCCTGTTTTTGAGGTGCGCAATTTACCAGTCAAATTACCTTTCAACAAGTATTTTTTAAACCCCGGCACCAATTACCAGAGCACGACTTCTCATAGAGTTTCGTATCATGCAACTGGGCACCACAATAACGGTAGTTAAGAACAACAAAGCAATCCAAACAAAGATTGTCTCTTTGACATCCAGAAATACTTTTTTAACTAAAATCGTATTTGTAACCGGAATGTAAAGCTGATCGCGAATACCAACAGATTCAATACTTAACTGCTTGTATATGCGCTCGGATACACCAAAGAAATCCTGAATTTTGGAGATAACAGCAGGTAATTGTTCTTTGACTTTATTGAGATATTGCTCATCAGATACCGATAACTTACCTCCAGCGGCCACAGATTTTTGCAACGCATTCAAAACCAAAACCGAGTCCGCCAGCTTACTTTCGGTCTCCGCTACATCCCGAGTTAAAGAAAAGCGCTTCTCATTTAACTCTTGTTTATACTTCTCTCTAACCGCATCACCAGACAAATTTACAAGCTTATCAAGCATGTCAGCGCTAAGCTGAGGAGCAACCGAGTTGCCATTTTGTCCATCCTTACCTGCTTCGCCGGTCTTTCTTTCGTATTGTAGATATGAATTATAAGCATCAGTTACTACATCAAGCTCAGCCTTTTGCGAAGCCAACATAATTTTCAACCGCGACACTCTATCTTCATAAAAATAGGTAGAACTTTTTACATCTTTGCTAAGACCCAGCTGACGCAGCGGTGAAACCAGATCCCCCGCGACAAAATTTCCAAAATCACCTACAGCGAACGACAAATCCATCAATCGCATACCCGTTTTCGGATCAACAACCGACTGCGCTCCTTCATACTCCGATAATGACTTGATATTTTTTTTTAGCAGAGCCAACTTGTCATTAATCAGATCACCTAACTCCACACCGCGGGCCCCAAGAAAAAGCTCAGAATTCAGCGAATTAACAGAAGCAAGCTGAGCGTTTATCGTAAGCACACCTTTTTCCTTCATCGCACGTTCAGCCCAAATTGCAGGAATATCATTCAAAACCTTCTCAGCGACATCCTTTGGCAGCTCTTTCTTTTCAAGTCTAAGAGTAATTACAGCCTCCCCGCTTGTAATCTGCTCAATTTCTTTCTCCATTTGTTTCTGAATGTCGTTTAGGTTTTCAACCGTCAACTTTTTGTCTGCCATCAATTTTTGATATCTTGCAATAACCAATGGATATGTTGGCGCATAAGGCGCTGCACTTAAGCCAGCCTGAAGCTCTGACACGGAAAGCCCATAATCAGATAATTTATTACGTTCGTAGGCAACCTGCACGACAGCCGGTGCCACTATGTCGCTATAAGCAAACTTGGCTCCACTTGGAAAGACCAGCTTATTTGCATTGGGAAAAGTTAATCGAATCGGTTTACTGTATACAGACTCAGTTACGGTAAAAACCAGTTGCGCAGCTTTTATAACCCCAAATGCCACGCTTACCATAAGAAGCGAGATAACTAAAGTCTTCCAGGTAGCAAAAACTTTACGAAACAGATCCAAAAGATCAATTTCATCATTGCTATTTGCGGAACCAGAATAATCAGATTGGGCCAAGTTAAATCTCCTTAAGTACATCAGAACAGTGAGGTGAGCAAGAATATAGAAAACGCATATTAATTTCACTGGATTTGTGGAAAATAAGGGTTACATCAATTAATCACGATGAAATTCTTAACCGCCTAAAGTAAAATAACGCCTGACTAGGGAAGCCGCGCTTTGGGGTAATATATGTTAAATAAACTATTCGAATCATCCCGTACCACGAAACGGATCGTTTCTCTGAGCTACGATGTTATTGCAATTGGGCTAGCCTCTTATCTAGCCATGTGCCTCAGACTGGGGACCTTAACACCACCTTTTCAAATCGAAGAGATATCTGTCGTACTGCTTACCACGGCGGGTAGCATTTTGGTATTTATTCGTATGGGCATGTATCGCGCCATTTTGCGCTACATGTCTACAACAGCAATGATATCCATAGCCATCTCGATCTGCGTGTCTGGACTCATATTCACCTTAATGAGTTTCTTTACTCATTCCGCCATTCCAAGATCAGTACCCTTTATTTACACGCTACTAGCATTCCTACTGATAGGCACCCCCCGCCTATTAGTTAGAAGTATTGTCTTAATGCTCAACAACCAGTTCGAAAACACTCAAGAGAATGTAATTATTTACGGAGCGGGCCACACAGGTCACCAATTGGCTTTGGCTCTGCAATCTGGAATTCACAAAGTTGCTGGATTTGTAGATGATAACGTACTCATCCATGGAACGATTGTTGCCGGTATTAGGGTTCACCCCCCAAAATCAATTGATTTTTTAATTAAGAAAAATAATGTCTCTAAAATTCTGCTCGCCTTAGGCAACACAAGTCATTCGCAAAGAGCAAAAATCATAAAAGAACTGGAAAAGCATGCCATATCAGTACAAACCGTACCCGCTGTAGCAGATATTCTGAACGGTAAAACGCGTATTGAGCAAATTCGTGATATAGACATTGAGGATTTACTCGGGCGAGATTCCGTTAAAGCAAACCCTTTATTACTTCACGCTTGTATATCAAATAAAGTCGTAATGGTAACCGGAGCTGGAGGCTCGATTGGAAGCGAGCTCTGCAGGCAAATCATCCACCAATCGCCTAAAACACTTATCTTGTTCGAGCTAAACGAATTTAGTTTGTATTCAATTGAAAAAGAACTGAAACAAAATATTGCTTCGCTCGGAGCAACAGATATTCAAATAGTCAGCTTATTAGGATCCGTTCAGCGTGAAGATAGAATGGAAACTATCATGAGCACATTTGGTGTGCAAACGGTTTACCATGCCGCAGCATATAAGCATGTACCATTAGTTGAGCACAATATTGTTGAAGGCGTTGTGAATAACGTTTTCGGTACTTGGTATTGCGCTGAAGCTGCAATTAAAGCAGGTGTAGAGTCATTTGTTCTAGTATCTACAGACAAGGCAGTGCGACCAACAAACATCATGGGAGCATCAAAGCGTATGGCTGAACTTGTGCTACAAGCATTAGCCAAAAGACAAAACAAAACTCGTTTTACAATGGTGCGCTTTGGAAACGTTCTGGGCTCGTCAGGATCGGTGGTTCCACTTTTTAGAGAGCAAATTAAACGCGGCGGGCCTGTAACAGTAACTCATCCAGATATTATTCGGTATTTTATGACCATTCCGGAAGCTGCTGAACTCGTCATTCAGGCTGGCTCAATGGGGACAGGGGGAGACGTATTTGTATTAGATATGGGTGAGCCCGTAAAAATCGTTGATCTTGCAAAACGCATGATCCACTTGTCTGGATTTGAAGTTAAAGACGATACACATCCTCTGGGTGATATAGAGATCCAATATACGGGCTTGCGCCCCGGCGAGAAGCTCTACGAGGAGTTACTCATCGGCGACAACGTAACCGGGACAGAACACAGCCGAATTATGCGCGCTGAAGAAGAACATTTAAGCTGGTCAGAAACAGCCCTATTATTGGCAAAACTTGACGATGCATGTCATAGTTACAAATGCGATGCGGTGAAAAAATTATTGCTAGAAGCGCCAACTGGCTTTAACTCTAAAGAGCAAATCAGAGATGAGGTTTGGCTTAAAAAACAAGATTACGGGAAGTTGCGGTTAGTGTAAGTGGGAGCAAAAAGTACTGATACCGCAAAACATTGTAATCAACCAAAACTGCACTCTGCCGTCATAAGATATTTGCGTTTTTTTACAGCTTTTTGTAGCAGCAAGCGTAGGTATTTGTGTTGATGGTTAGGCTAGCCCGAGCTGAACCGGTTTCCAGCACGCACCAGAGGCTTTTCTGAAGTATGTGCCCACTATTGAGCCCCCTGAGCCTAAAATTAACCAAAGCGCGCTCGCAGCAATTCCATTGGTTAAGCTGATGAGACACTACTTTAGCAAGTTGAGTCCCCTAGTTAACAGCTTTTAAATCGTTTACAAGGGTTAACAGTGATTTCCTCTGAATTTTTCCCGATGCCGTACGAGGTATCTTTTCTACAGATATAACCTCTCTAGGAATATGGTCTACGGGGAGGCAACCTCTAAGGTATTTAAGTAAAGCCTGCTTTGTGTGCCCTTCATTGTTCCTAGGTATGACCACGGCAACCACCACAGTCGCCATTCGTGGATCATCGACCGCATAAACTGCGGCGTCATCTACCAATCCAGATTCTAGAATAGCTCTTCGTATTGCTAATCCGGACACCTTTTTTCCTGCAACTTTAAAAACATCGTCAGATCGACCCAACAGGAACAAATCGCCGTATTCATCAATATAGCCAACATCTCCAGTAGAAAACTCAGCTGCCTCGTCAAAAGCTTCAATCTCGCCTGAACCTCTAAGATATCCCTTCAATAAATAACTCCCGGAAAAATAGATGACTCCTATTTCATTACTGCCTAGCTTACTATTGTTTTGGTCCTTAATTGATACATCGAGACCACGAATTGGTTTACCTACCGATCCCCCCAATTTAGCATCAGCATTTGCCTCAAAAATACATCCTCTACCGCCAATTTCCGTAAGACCGTATGCGATGTAAACTTTAGAAAATGGAAACTTAATGCGTATTAGCTCTATCGTGCTCCGTGGTAGATCATCCCCGGAAGCCATAAACCATCTAATTGGCGCGTGCAGCTGCTGTTTCGTATTCGCGAGCCAAAAAAGCTGAATAGGTGCCCCCCCCGAAACACGTCGGTTGCGCCCTATTAATCGCTGTACAAAGCTCAACAGAAAAACCTCTTTGCTCAATCGCAGTAAGTGATGCGCCTGAAATCATTGCAGCCAAGAAATGACAAATTGAACTAGTAAAATGAAACGGAATATTGATAAAAAGATGGTCATGCTTATTAAGTTCGATACGCTCAATCGTCGCTATTGCATTCGAAATGAGAGATTGGTGCGAGTGAAGCACACCTTTGGGGGTTCCAGATGAACCACTGGTAAAAAGTATTGTGTCAATTCCCTCGTCAAATCTTCGTGTGTCATTATTAAAGAAAACACTGATATTCGCGTCAGCCAACACAGTGGGAGCATTGAGCATCGAGAAAACATCTCTCTTGGCAGCTGCGCTCATCGAACCGTCAAGTGGTACGGCAATCGCTCCAACACTCCAGCACGCTATTAATTCGATAAAAAAATCTAATCCGCGTCCCGAAGGAATCACAACTATTGATTCCTTAGAAATGCCAAGTACAGTCCATGCCTCAACTGTTCGTTCTACCGCCACGTAGAAATCAGCAAGATCTATAGCGGTATTACCATCACTCAAAAACGATTTGGATTTCGAAATACGATGAGCGGAAGAAATATTCAACAAATCCATGAAACTAATCTTGTAAGTGGTGAAATGACGTATTCCCAATATGAGAAATACATATTTAACGCTAAATTGATATCAGAAAACTGAGCAAACGAATACCCAGCACAAATGTAAACCAGTGTAACTATTCGGGAAGGGATCGTTTTCACTACGTAAGAGAAACGACTTTTGAAAAGGTTCTTCGGAATTAGATATTTTTCAATCAACCCTGAAGCCAGAATCCCGAGCGAATGATGAACTGCCCACAGAAACCAAGACAGAGAAACAGCATGCCACATACCGATTGTAAGCATTACCATAAAAACAGAGATCTTGGCGCTTTTTGTTTTAACGATTAAAGGGAAGTACACGTTTCGCATACACCAAACCGAAAGCGAAATATGCCAACGCTTCCAAAAATCCCTTGGCGTCAACGCAAGTACTGGCCAGTTAAAATTTTCGATAATTTTGTAACCAAGTAGCCGGCTCAGACCAATTGCAATATTCGAATAAGCTGAGAAGTCCATATAAATAAACAGGAAGGTAAAAATCAATTTCAAACAAATATTATAACCTTCGAGAGTTTGCGGGTCATAACCACTTCCCAATAGCGGAGCAAGAAGGAAGTCAGCCAAGACAAGCTTTTGGAATACACCAAAAAAAAATCGAGCGAAGCCGATCCGGATATCCTGCTGTGATATACGGTCAACACGGCCTTTTATAAAATTATCCAAAGTGTCAATCGGCCCAGCCGGAACTGTCGGGAGAAAACCCACAAACAGAAGATACTCACGTAACAAAACATTTTTTAGCTCACCTCGGTACCACTTTAGCTGTGCATCAATTATCCGCAAGAGGAAATATGAAATACCAACAGGAACAGCAAGTGAGTACGAGCTTTCTTGCAAACTCCAGTACTGAATATGGACGAGCATGAATTTAAAAATTATGAAAAACAAAACGGCCGAGGCAACTATATAAAATGGTTTAAACACCCTTCGAATGGTTTTATTTTCTGCTTTCGGCGCAAAAAAAGAAATTAATAGATAACCAGCCAAAGCAAACGAAAACATCAACTGAATTTTAGCGAGCAAGTAAAACGACAAGGAAATTAGCAGCCATTGAGACAACCAAGTCTTCTTGTAAACCAGAAAATATACTGGATACAAAAGCAACAGGAGGATTGCAGCCTCCTTCAATATACCGTCAGTAATCGCAGATTGGTATTTTTCCTTGGATAATACTATTCCTTCGATGGTGAACTGGCTATCACTGGACGTAGCAACAATATTAACATTCACTTCGCTGCTGGCAGAACTCCAAAATGAAACGGTACATCTGCTTTCCGCACAGTTATATTTCATTTTAGCCCCAGATATAGTTACCTCAGGAGCTTTCGTTGCGCGAATTTGAATGTTGATTTCACGTAATAGTTCGGACTGCGAAACTTCGACTCGTGCGTTAGCTACACTGCGCACCTTAATTTCAGGAAATGGGGACAGAGGATCATTCTCCAGCGATATTGTTACGCCAGAGGATTTAGGGTAAAAGGATACTCCGAGAGCAAAAACAATTATCGTAAAACAAAAGATAATGTAACGATTAATCACGTTCTACCCTGTTTTTTTCAATTACAGAAATAATTAAATCGACGGTGTCGAAATCCTGAAGACCGATATCAAAAGGGCTAAAATTTACATTATATGTTTTCTCTATAAACACAAGAAGACCGACAATATCGATTGAATCTAGCACCCCAGTCGAGAACAACCGCTCTTTGCTAGCCACGTCCTTGCTTAAGCCTAGCCCCTCTAAGTAACTAATGATTTCTGCGCTCATGGTCATTATTTTTTTCCTTTTTTTCTATTAGATTATTCGTGAATACGGCAATCAGTTCTGTCGATTTCTGCTTCCCGCTCTTCAACATGTGCTGTGAGTCATAAAAGTCATTGCTCACAAAAATTTGATTTGAAACCAAATCAAAATGCTCCGCATTCTTGGACAATCGTTCAAAGATTTCTTTATATTCGGGATCGTTTTTGGCAAGGGAATAAAGTTCTTTCTCCCTTTCATCAATGGGGTACTCGATCAAAACGGGCGTTGCACCGCTGCCTAATATCATTCTTATTGTGTTGGACAATATTTTTTCACTGAACTCACGGTTCTTTCGATACTCTTTAAAAGTTAGATTTTTTATATTATTGACATACTCGTCCTTTTTAACACTTGTCATGCGGTTTTCTTCTTTATAATAACTTCGCACAACATCTCGCGATTCATAACAAGTTGACTCC
Source organism: Cellvibrio sp. (assembly GCF_046347455.1). GTDB lineage: Bacteria > Pseudomonadota > Gammaproteobacteria > Pseudomonadales > Cellvibrionaceae > Cellvibrio. The sequence goes on along the minus strand of NZ_JAXMGC010000003.1, from coordinate 270,091 downwards.
ATTGACACAAGTTGCAAATGTGAGCAGCCACGCTTTGCTTCGAAGTAGTGCCAAAAATTCCGGCCCAAGAGTATTTTGGGCGTAAAAATATGCAACACCTTGTCATAATATGAAAGTTCTTGCCGCACTGCCGAGTAATCAAGCAAGGGCATATTCGGCCGAAAGAGCTCTTTGTTATATTCTGCTTCTCCATACCCTAACTTTTTATATGAAAACTGTATGAAAACGATGCTACCCGGTTTTAACTTAAGCGAGCTTATCAGCGCCGCAGACTCGGCCAAAGTTTGATTGGAACTTCCCAAATTTAAGAACTTTTGATTCACACCGAAACGCTCCATGTAAAAAGCACTAAAATCCCCATCGATAATAGTAGCCTCTCGCGTGACAGATCCACCTATAAAAACCACAACGGGATTTGAATCATTACTATGTATTAATGCCTCATGCATAACATATGTAGTGTCATCAACAAAAACATTTGAAACATTAGTATTCATCCATATACCGTTCATATGCCGCCCAAGCATAAATACTAATAGCAATAGAGAGGCCATAGCTAGCAGCAAAGGGAGAAGCTTCGCATGTCGGAAAATGTCATTCATTCAATCTAGAACCCGATATACCTGAAAGACTCAAATGTTACGTCTTCAAAAAGTGCGTACAAAATTGCGCCGAAGATGGCAAGCCAAACCAAATACTGAGCAACGAAATAAAAAAAATTTTTCATTCGTCCCTCTTGGTAGAGCGAAAAATCTGATTGCTTTGAGCGCTTATCACATAGCCGATAGGATTATAAGAAGTTTTTATTGATGAATTTTGAACTTTAGTCGTCGCACATTTAGTTGCATATTCTACAAACGATCGCAACTGGTACTCGGCAGCGGTGAGATCTAGCAATTTGTCCTGATATTTATAGACCAGAACAGGATGATGAATCATCGTATGATGGCGAATTAAGGACGTTACCATTCTTAAGTGCAAGTTCTGATTTGAGTTAATTTCGCTAATTACAAATGGCGCAACAAGAACATCACTCAAAGCATAGTCATCCCTACGTAAATATCTGGTTCGCTCAACGAACTTTTGATAGACAGAATTTATATTGCTTCGATCAATTGGGCTGTATGCCGCAATCAGAACAGCGTCTACATTGATTAGGTGCGGATGCTCTGCAACAAATAGATCGTCTTTTTTTGTAATAACGCAACGGTATTCTTGGGCCTTCCCGGGAGAAATTGGACATATGTCGCAAGCGATGCATCTATGTATTTGGCTTGTTGTAAAATCTCGAATAACAATGTCGGCTTGTTCGAGCCCAGAGGTTTGTTTTATTAAATTGCTTATTGTGCGAAGCCCGAACGACATCTCGTCGTCTTGAACAAGCCAGATTTCTACTCGAGCTTTCTGATTCGGGATCATCGTTTCTACCGACAGCATTTTCGTCATTCGAGCTACTCGTTTTCCAGTATCTATTGCGGTAGCTAGCCCATACGAATCTTTTGCAGCTGTCCCTATATCCCCGGCCACAACTGTACCGCCATATTGAGACGTAGAGCCATAATCATTACCAACACCGACCATATTTAAATTAATGAGATCTATGAGCTGATATATCAAACTGGTCTCTTGCCCGCCGTTACGCTTTGCTCCCACCGAAATTCCGCCAAAAATCTTGTTGCGGACGTGGTCTCTACATTTCTCTGATTTAGACAAAAACTCTATAAACTCTTGAGCAATAGAACTCCTATCCCCAAAGTACACTGGACCAGACAGCAAGAAACCATCAGACTTAAGAATTATTTCTTCTAACTCTTCAAGAAATTTGGTATTTCCAGACTCTGGGAAATATCGGGATAAGTTACAATAAACTATATCTTGTTTTTCTTGTAAGCATCCCCACAATCCTGCAGCGAGAGCTGCTTCACAATTACTGAGCCCATGCTTTACATAAGTGTTTTTATTAAGCTCAATTAGATTCTGGAGCTGGGAGTATCCATCCACTTGCGCTTGTTCGTAAAGAGCCGCTAAAGATTTGGTTTCGGTCTCGAGATAGGTAAATAAGTCTTCCTTAGTGTCTATTCCCATTAGATCCGAGCATAGGTCATCAACACCCTTACCTTGCCTTGCACCTCTTAAGCTTGCTGACAATCCAAGAATAGTTCCCATGATTAAAGACCTGTAAATATAATTAAAAGCGGTTGCGATTTCATATCGGAGGTAGTCTACCCCTTACTATGATATGCCAAATCCTTTATGACCAGCACAAGATGAGCATCCTACAAAAGTCCAGCATAGGATTGTTCGATTTCCGACCAGTCAGCAACTAAAGATATAGCCAAGACGTTTAAACCGAAAACCAAAGCAAGGAAATTGATTTTTTGCATTATAAACCACTCTCTTCCATGCTGTGTTTTTATGTTTCTAATTTTACGTCGCAGCCCATTTCCGCTTTAGATTTATAAGAGTTTACAGCGGAGTAAAACAAAACGAGAAAATATAGGTAGACCATAACGCCACTGCTATGCGCAAAAAAACACTGAGTAAAACCAAACACCATAGTTGATATGACTAAAACGATACCTGCAATGGCAAAATCAATATTTGAAGCATTGAGGTTTCTAATTGATGTAGAAAAATGAATAAAAGGAATTAAATAAAGGGCGATCAAGCCAGAAAGCCCAAAGAGGCCTTTTTTAGCCAAAGTATCAACAACTTCATTATGATAATGGTTAAAATCATCCACGTATTTTAGAATATCCCACCCAGCTGGATGATGTTCTTTAATTTCTTTAACGCTTCCCCACCCAATTATAGGTTTATCGTAAAAAGCCTGCAGTCCATTCTTCCATAATTTAATACGCACACTTAAAGAAGTGTATTCAGTATAACCGCCAACTTTATCGCCATCGAGAACCCCTCTAATTTCTACTGAAGTTCTATAAGCCCTCTCCGCTAGAAAATTATATTTGGCAGGCATTAAGAATGTAATAGCTAGGCAAAAAATTGCGGCGGCAAGAAATATTTTACGTAAGTATTTTCTTTTTTCTGAGTCTGAAAGAATATATATAATAAAAACACTAAGTGGAAAAACAATCCATCCACCTCTTGTCTTGGACAGAAGTGAACCTAAAATCCCACACGCAATAGAAAAAATAAAAAATGCACTAATAAGCGATAAATTCTTCTGGGGTGGTCGAAAGCAAAAATGGCATAAAATTAGACATGCCAAGAGCATTGATATATCACCAAACTGGATTGCGTTTAGAAAACCGTTAGCCCTTTCTTCTCCTCCCTCCTTAGGCATTAGTGAAAACTGCTGATATGCAGCGATAGCACCAGACAATATAGCGCCGACAGATATACCAAGCCACAGGAACCTTTTATTCGGGGGATAATGAAGGAGGAACAGGAATATGGGTATAAATAATATAAACCGAGACGGAAGATCAAAGGATCGAACGGGCAAATCATGTAAATAATTTAGTGCTATGTTTAAACCAAAATATGCTACGAGAAAAATTATAAATACATTAGTATCAAAAGAGGAAACCTTGTTGACCGGATGCCCTAAAAAGCTTAGAAGCAAAAACACAGCGCCACCTAAAAGTAGCAATATAGCTCCAACAGAATGACCGTTAGGCACAGCTAATATCAAAGACGACCCAAGAAGTACCGAAATGGATGAATATAGTTTAAAAAAAGAACCTCGACTGACATTCAGATTTATTTCATTCATTTTTCAATTTCATGGTAGATAGGCAACAATTAATATCTTCGGCAATACTGGTGAAAACATCGGAGAGCGCCGCACAAACTGCCTGAATATCACGCGCAGCTATAGTTGGATGAACTAAAAACATCAAACTCGTCTCGCCTAATAGTTTCGCATTTGGAAGACTCTTAGCCGGCCGCCAATCAGTGTTATCAAAAGCCTTTTCAAGATATACCTCCGAACAACTACCCTGATAACAAGGGATCCCTTTGGAGTTAATTTCATCAATAATTCTGTCTCTATTCCACCCAGCAGGTAATAAATCAGACTCCACAAAGACGTAACATTTATACTGAGCATGCTCCATATGACTAGGCACAAAGGGGATCCGCAAGAAATCGTACTTCCTACAGATACCCAATATTTTCTCTGCATTATCTCGACGAGCTTTTGTCCACTCTGCCATACGTTTAAGCTGTATTCTGCCAATAACAGCCTGCATTTCTAACATACGCCAATTAGTACCAAAGGATTCATGCAACCAACGGAAGCCTGGAGGATGTTCTTTTTCGTAAACAGCATGCCAAGATTTGCCATGATCTTTGTAAGACCACATTTGTGACCACAGCGATTTATCATTAGTGGTAACCATCCCACCCTCGCCACCAGTTGTCATAATTTTGTCTTGGCAGAAAGACCACGCACCTATATGCCCGATGGAGCCTACAGACTTGCCCTTATATTTGGCACCATGAGCCTGGGCACAATCCTCAATAACATATAAATTATGCTTTTCGGCAAGCATCATAATGTCATCCATCTCTGCGGGCATACCGGCCAAATGCACAACAATAATAGCTTTTGTTTTTTCTGTTAATACAGCAGCAATTGTTTCTGCTGTAACGTTTTGACTGTTTAGATCTACATCCGCAAAAACAGGAGTCGCGCCTGCAGTTACAATCGCTGACGCAGAGGCTATAAAAGTACGAGATGTAACAATAACCTCATCACCACACCCAACGCTTAATACTTTCAAAGCGATGTCTAAGGCCAAAGTACCATTCGCTAAAGCAACCGCATATTTCGAATCAGCCCATAAAGCGAATTCTTTTTCAAATTCACGACACTCCTGTCCTGTCCAATAGTTAACTTTGTTAGACAACAAAACTTTTGCAACAGCATCAGCTTCTTCTTGTGTGAATGAAGGCCAAGGAGAAATAGAGGTATTTAACATAAGAAATTATTCACCGAATTGGACGAGCTGGAACACCAGCTACCGTCGAATGATCTGAAACATCCTTTACAACTACAGCCCCAGCCCCAACCGTAACAAATGAGCCAATAGTGATTAACTGTTTGACGCAAGCACCAATACCGATCCATGTGCCATCCCCAATTTTAGCCCCTCCAGCCAAACTCACCCCCGGGCTTATATGCACGTAATCACCTAACCAACAATCGTGATCCACAGATGCATTGGTGTTGATAATACAACCGCGACCAATGCAGGCATAAGGGTTAATCACTGCACCAGCAACAATTACACATCCTGCACAAAGCTGAGCATACCGACTAACCACGGCCGCCGGATGAACGAGAGAGACTAAATTAATATTTTTAGATAGTAGATCTTCACAAATTTTGCGCCTTACCAAGTTGTTGCCAATTGCGACAACAACTCCATCGTATAGTGTTGAAGACAAAATAAAATCATTAATGCTACCAACAACAGACCAACAACCAATACTATGATTTTTCACCGAGGTGTCATCGTCAAAAAACTCCACCGTTTTCCAACCACAACATTCTGCAACATCAGCCACCACCTTTCCGTGACCACTAGCTCCGAGAACTGCCAACCGCCCCACTAATCACCCCCCGAAAACCTTTCCATTGTAGCTTGGCCGTCAGCACTAATACCTTCTCGAAGAAACACCTTTTTAACTGTGAGAATAAGTATTTTTATATCCAACCAAAATGATTGGTTATCGACATACCATATATCTAGTTTGAATTTATCCTCCCATGAAATAGCGTTTCTTCCGTTAACCTGAGCCCAACCAGTAATGCCCGGACAAACAGCGTGACGGCGCATCTGCTCTAGTGAATACAGAGGCAAATACTCCATTAATAGTGGGCGCGGCCCCACCAAGCTCATTTCTCCCCGGAGCACATTCCATAACTCAGGCAATTCATCCAAACTAGTTGCACGTAAAAATCGACCAAATGGAGTTAGTCGGTCACCGTCCGTTAATGGCTGGCCACATGCATCGACAACATCGCGCATGGTCCGAAATTTAATCATCGTAAACGGTTTACCATTTAAGCCAGGCCTTTGTTGACAAAAAAATACCGGGGAACCCATTTTCCTTCGCACGGCAAAAAAAATAACAATTATTAATGGTGATAAAATCACCAAAGCAGTAAATGAAACCAGAATATCAAATAAACGCTTCATCATGTTCAAAAAGAATATCCAAATAATCAGCCGCTAATTTAGGGTAGCTTCTGTTCGTTATTAACCAATCTCTTCCATTATGTCCAAGCTTTTTCTGCTCATCGACAGGCATTTTGTAAACGGCTTCTATTTTTTCTACCAAAGCCCTTACGTCTCCAGCAGGTAAGAAAAAACCGCAATTAGCTTCATTCAGCATGGAAGGAAAACCATCATACGAAGCTATGACAGGCTTACCTGACAGCATATAATCAATCACCTTGTTAAGCGACTGGCCATACTTCCAAATTTTCGAAGGAAAAGTAGAAAGATAAAGTACGTCTGCTTTTGCCAAAATTGACTGCACTTGATTTTTTTTAACCTTAGGGGCGAAAGTAAGATTTTTCAATCCGGCGTATTTATCCATGAATGAACTGCGTAGAGACCCATCACCGACAACTAAAAAATGGATCTTTTCAACACACTGCAAAATCTTAGCGCTTTCAAAAAAAGTCTCTAACGCATTCGTAATGCCGATAGTGCCCGCATACATAACGATAAATTTATCGGCAGGAATAAGTTCTTCTATCTCACTACCCAATTTTTCGAAGGATTTCAAGTCAAAGTAATCGCTCGCCAGCCCCATGGGAACGCAATGTACCTGCCGTTCATACCCAATTACTTCTTTAACATGCTCTTTTAAGTTAGGCATGGTGCCAACAATAACATCAGCATGCTTATACCCCACTTTTTCGACAAAGCTTAAAAACAATATAAACGGATTCCAGCGACCAACTCCCCCCTCCTCAACGAGCGTTAATGGCCAGATGTCTCTAATTTCAAAAACTAGCTTACAATTGAATTTCCTTTTAATTAACAATCCGTTCAATATCGTCAATAGCGACAGGCTTGATATAATGACAACGTCAGGTCTCGGTAAAGACGTTTTATCTAAAAAAAATAGGTTCCACTCGAAATGAAACCAACTCAATACCCGCCTTAGTGACTTAGCCGTTTTATACGACAGTGTTTTCAACCAAACAATATTGAGTTCGTTTACTGATTGCTTAGTTACCTTATTTGTGAGTTCAGGGAACGTATAGAGATTACATGAATTTGAGGTAATTATTACTGTATCAACTCCCTTTTTTGATAAGGCATCCATCAATAAAAAAGAACGGCCACCCGGAGTTCCCTCTGTAGGTGGCTCAAAATATTTTGTAACAAACCAAACTGTTTTTTTCAATTAAGGCACTCGCAGTTAAACAGAATAAAGCCTAGGGATGTTATTAACAACCTTTATCGCTTCACTAAAATCAATACCAACAGCATCCAAATACCAGCGAATATTTGGATATCGGGGTCTGTTTTCGTCTTCAACCAAGCGCAGCGCTTCGTCCCTATTCATTTGCCCCTCTCGAATCTGATTACTTCTGAAAGTATCGTGTTCGGTAAATCCTGCGACCAAATAATAGATATAATTGTAAAATGCAGCAGTGCCATCGCCGATACGCCAAGTTGTATTAGTGTCGACAGCTGTTTCCCAACCATATTGATTGATTAAGGTGTCATCGATAAGTTGTTCCTCCCACCGCCAATAGTCAAAAATGTGGTAGTAGTCCTTTTTATCCGTAAAGCTACGATAGTACTCCCCCGATAAAGTATCCCACAGAGAACTGTTAAAATATCCCGGACTCTTTAGCATAGCCTTAAACCGCAAGCTCTGATATTCGAGCTGTTTTTGCCAACCGTGCATGTAAACACGTTTTTCTTCAAAGTCAGGTGGAATACCTAAAAAGCCAGCCTTAAAGTGGGTTACCTCTAAAGGATTCACGCCCCATAAGTTCAAATTGATCCCAGTCTGCTTTTTAACTGTTTCAACATGCCTAAAAAAATGTTTATCTCCCGAAGTTAAAATACTTATCATCCCGAGATGAGGCGCCTTCATCCAGGCTCTCAGGTTCATCGCAATATTCTGTCTTTTCTTAGCAATGTCCGCGGCCACAATAATGTTTTCTATCCCTAATTCCGCGCACATTCTGCTGATGTTTCTTCTACCTAAATCTGTGACCATTCCCCAATCGTATGTATATGTTATTGGCTTCATCTTCAGCTCATTTACAATCAAATGAAGTCCATAACAACTATCGCGCCCACCTGAAAACGGCACGATACAATCATCTCCATTTGCTCGGCGATAAGGCTCTACAAGTTCGAATAGTTCCTCTTTGGGTTTTGGATTGTTCCTAGGTGTATAAGCACTGCAGTAATTACATACTCCGCTCGCATCAAAGCTAATATACGGCATCGTTTCCGGCAAAATACACCGTGTACATCTTTTTAGCAGAGGTGCGGGATTTATTAGCAACGACTCTTCTACATTTGAAAACATCAAACTAGGCACGAGGTTTTCCCGCTTCTCTATGATGTCGTTTACCGATAAAATTCGGTCGGAAACAGGAATATCCAACACAACTAGATCTCTAATTTGTTGGATGCTGTTACAGTTAATCTTAGTCAAAGGAAACTTTTCTGACGAAAAGAATATGCCCTTATTCGATTTACCTAGATAAAGGCTTCCATTATTTGAAAATAATAAAATTTTCCCTAGCTTAGGTAGTGTTAAAGCGCATGCAACAACACCTTTACAAAGCGAAAGAATAGCTCGATCAAGATTGGTAATATCCCCGCCTTCAGACAGGTGCTTTTCCACTATTGCTCCAATTACTTCTGTGTCTATTTCTAGCTGCTTTTCCATGCCTATCTTTTGCCAAATTTCAGCATCATTGACAACAATTCCATTGTGAATTACGCAAATATCATCGCGAACGACAGGCTGATTATCAGCCATTCCGTTAGTAACCAATCGACTATGCCCAACAACCAACTTGGCATTGTAAGGTCTCACTCGTTTCAACAAGCGCTCTATATCAAAGTCTGCCCGATCCACGTGATAAGCCGAACCATCATAGGAAATGAGACCACTTGAGTCTCGCCCCCTTTGCTGTGAATATCTAACAAGGGTATCAAGCACATTTTTCTCAACACGATTTTCCGATAAATAGCCGAAGATTCCACACATACATATCTCACTTGAACATTTTAGAATACATGTCGTTTAACTTTATTTGTTGCGCTTCCCACGAAAACTCATAAATGTTTGCCCTGTCGAAATTTGACACATCGCACCCATCTTCCAGTTTAAGAATTGCACTTTCAACCGCCTCAACTGATAAATCCGTTGAAACTCCCAACCTTTTTTCCCGAATAACTCTTTCTATTTCCGGTAACTTCGAGCTGAGCACAGGAACTCCAGCAAAAACATACTCGAAAAACTTGTTTGGCAGGCAGTAGAAATCGCTTAGTGAGACATCAGGCAGCAAACATAAACCAAAGTTAGCTGATGATATAATAGGTAGCATTTCGTCATGTCGCACAGCTTCATGATAATGTATCTTCTCACTCAAGACCGATGCTTCCTGTATACTGCTAACAAGGCTTCCATAACCCAGAAAAACAATGTGGGACGATATTTTTTGCGATTGAAACACTTTCAACAACTCATCGATAAATCGCCCCTCGCCCAAAATCCCAACATATATGAAAATATTTGAACTTGCCGGAATAGAATACTTCTCACGAAGATAGGAGGTATTTGAGGGGGCACTTTCGTTTAGAATCGGTGAGTTAAAAATTACTTCACTAAGTAATTTTGAGCACAATTTACTAGAGTACCAATCGCGAATCGCGTGACTAACTGTTATAAATGCGTCAATTTTTGGCCAAATTAAGTACTCTACCAGAAATGTTAAAAAGCCGCCAACTTTGGTCGTTCCGTTTTTGTTAGACTCCAACTCATGAGCATCGTAAACCAATTTGCAATCATTGAAGATCTTGTAAATGTAACCAACTGGCAGCACTAGCGTATCGTGGCAATGAATAATTTTTGGTTTCAAATCTCTTATTGCAGAATACATTTTGAGCGTTATCTCAAGCACAATCATAAAATAAATGAGCAGCCTTGGAACGTAGGATATAGCTCTTAATTTATTCGATTTTACGATGAGTGTTATTAGGTCAATATTCGGGCAAATATATCCCCCGCGCCCACCTTCATCAAACTCAATCCCAGCCGCTGCAACCGAATAGCCACAAGAACTTAAGCAATTGATCTCCTTTAAAATTCTTGAATCAGTGCGAACATCAGTATGGGTAATATGTAATACATCAACGCTCATTTGAAATACCTTTCAGGAGGTGAAGCAATCCTCCTTGTTAATCGTAGAAAAGCTCATAAATATCGTGAAATGGATTGTGCAAGTAAGCAAACCTCAGGGGGCTCGTGAGTTATTAAGGGGCGTCCTAGATAACGCAATAAAAAACACTGACACAAGCAAACCATGGGTTAACAAGGAGGTAAGCAAATCAGTTTGAATCATCGCTACATTTAACGGCACTGCGGTCATGGATATCGGCACCCACACAGGAAATCTATGAAATGATAAGTCATCGATTAGCCTTACAATCAAACCAAGAATGACGGAATATATAAAAACACCAAACCAACCAAAATTAGCAAAGCCGCTTGAAACCAGACCGTTGTTGGCACGGGTGTCATCTCCGAACGCCCATTCGCCAATCAACGATGAGATATCAGTGTGGTATGGATATTCAATGAAATGCTTTAGGATAGACTGGGACCAATAAACGAAGCCATTGTGGTTAAAGAAATCGACGTAGTAGAAATTTAACTGGGATGGTACAAAAAAAGCGCGTCTTATAAACAAACTGGGAAGTAAAACGTCCTCAGTAAACAAATAATAAGTATATAAAAATATTATACCTGACAGATAAAGCAAAACTATATAGTACGATTTAGACGTTCTGGAAAAGACAAACCAAACTCCTAACACCATTATAGGAAGGAAAAGCACAGCCTTATGTGCTGACGCCGCAAAGAAAAAGAATTGCATCACCAGCACACCGGCAATCAGAGCGTAATTTCTTTTTCTAAGAGCAACAATCAACAGATACATACTAACGATCTGATACACCCAATTGTTTAAGTACGCGAAAAACCCAACATCGGCGAGCTCAGCATTTTCATCCCTAAACTGATAAACAGCCTCTGGATTAAAATTTAAAGCTACGCCTGATCGCATTAGGTTTACAATTACGACCACAACGAGCGCTACAGCAACTACTATAGAAAGCTTGTACCCTTCTTTAACTTCTATGACGTGAGGAAAAACCTTCACTGACCTAATCACCAAAATTCTGATAATAAAAACCGCAGCAATTGATAGCGCAACAGCTTCAACGCTTAAAGAGAGATCGAGCCCATATAAGCTAGTCATCGGTGCTATTAGAAAAACAATGCATGTAATCAAAAAATAATCGCTAACCTTTTCAACGTTCGACTTGAGTACTGCGAAAGAAACTAAATAAATTACCCAAGAAAAACAATAACGCACCAGATCGAAGTTTATGTTAAATCCCATGTAATTAAACATGGGTTCAACAAAGTCATGGTAAGACAAATCCAAAAAAAATCTGAACAAAGCCAAATAGACAAAAAGTTTATAGAAACTTGCCATCATTTAAATTCTGCTTTCCTACTTTCATTAGAAAGAAACTTCATCATAAAAAGAAACATTGAGGAGTATGAGACTGTAATAGCAGCAGCAATTAAACCAAACACGACTTCACGCTCAAACCCCAAAATATTACCTAAACAGTAAACAAGAACGTAAAAGCTGGAGTTAACCACCTGAAAGGCAAACTCTATCTTGTTCAACTTGAACCTCTGCAATGTCATTAATAAAGGCGATACAACTAGCTGAACGGAAAATTGGGCAGCAAAAATCTTAATTAGAATTGAAGTATATGACCATGAATAACCAAATATTCCTACAACATAGTTAGTTAGCCCAAAATATATAAATATAAAAAAAAGCGAAGCAAGACACGACATTTTTAAAGATATCAGTTTGTATACCTTTAATATCTCCTCGGGGCTTTTTGTCGAAATCAATGAATAGTATACTTGACCAACTGCATTGCCAACTATCGAGATGGGAGCAGCAAGAATTCGCTCAATCAAGACATAACACCCAAGAATATCTTTGGCATAAAACATTGAAATAGCAACGATGTTAAACTGTGAATTCACCGCACCTAGCAAACTGGCCGGCATGGAAAATTTAGGGTAATTGGAGTACTCTACCGCAACGCTTGCCAGCTCTTTAACACTCCACTCTCTTGTCAAATCAGCGTGAGCTAATAAGCTCCTCGATGAAAAAACCATGTAAAGCAGCATGCATAGTGACGACAAAACCCATGAAGCGATCAGAGAAACTGTTTGCGAAAACAACAAAAACAAGGACAATTGAAAAAAACAGTAAGTAACCGAACGCAGTATTGATCCACAACCTAAAACATTAAACTTACTGAATCGAGTAAGCAAATAAGTTAAACTTGATGATGCACCTGTTACAAATATACCAAGAGGCACTAGAAAATATATTGCTGAATCATTTATAAAATTCGAATAGAAACGTGCAAAGGCAAACAGAAATATCCCGCTAAGTAAAGATACAATTAGGCTTGTTCCAAAATTTAATGCCAGCAAATACTTCACATGTGAGATTTCGGATATAACGACCGCAAGCTCATACCGCATCGTAGCAACAATGCTTGAAATTGCCACAATAGATACCAACAAAGAAAAGCTCCCGAATGACTCAGGAGAATAAATTCTTGTAACTATAGGAGTTATTAAAAATGGCAGTGCCTGAGCAAGCACATTTGAAGAGCTCAACTTTAGGATAGTTTTAACCAAACAAGAAACTCCGTGATAGCCCTTAGCTACTTCATGTATCCATGCATTGGCAAACTAAACACTTGCTTCGCCAGTCGTGAGGCTACTGGAAAATCGGTATCTCGACATCCCAGATCCGCAAATGCGGTCTGCTGATGCATACAGGTGCGATAATAAACCATCGTCGGGACACCCTGTTCTTTAAAGGTTGCCATAGCCGCATCGCGATTATCTGATATCACCGTGTATTGAGCCCAAGAACTAACATAGCCCTCGGGCACATACGGCGTAACAAAACGATCTTTTAATGACGCATTGTACTTTGCAGCCAGCTCATTTCTAGAGTTCAGTTCTTGAGGAAATACAGCCAATTTTTCTAATAATATAGCTGCCTGAATTGTATCGAGCCGACTATTTACACCAATTCGAATATTGTCGTACTTATCAATACCCTTCCCATGCACTCTAAATGAGCGAATCAAATCAGCAATTTCGTCGCTATTCGTAAAGATAGCACCACCATCACCGTAACAGCCCAAGGGTTTGGCAGGAAAGAAACTGGTGGTGGCTATATCACCAAAACCTCCTGCCCTTTTTCCGTTAATCGAGCCCCCGAAACCTTGGGCTGAATCTTCAATCAGCTTCAAATTATACTTTGCTGCTATTGCTTCGATTTCCGGATAATTGGCTGGAAGCCCAAAAAGATCCACTGCAATAATTGCTTTTGGTTTCAATCTTTTTTCTTTAATGATTTTTAGGATCGCAGCTTCGAGTTTTGCTGGATCGATATTAAAGGTCCGCTCATCAGAATCAATAAAAATTGGTGTAGCCTTAGCATAAGCAACCACTTCAGCAGTAGCAAAAAAGGTAAACGTGGGTACAAAGACCGCATCTCCTTCGCCGATATTAAAAGCCATAAGCGCCAACTGAAGCGCATCCGTACCATTGGCACAAGAAATACAATGATTAACGCCTACATAATCAGCGAGTTGCTCCTCCAACTCTTGGACCTCGGGTCCCATGATATAATTGCCATGATCAAGAACCTTTCGAATTCGCGCATCAATTTTATCTTTCAAGTGAGCGTATTGTGCTTTTAAGTCAATAAATTCCATATTTTTCAGCTTATAATGGGATTATAGGGATTTGGATATTTCACCATTTTTAATTTCGTATACAGCTTGTGTGTGCGGGCAAACCACTTTCGCGTCGCCATCAATAGGCAAATCCAGCTGCTCACCAAATTCACTCATCCAGCCAATTTGCTTGGCCGGCACACCTACCATTAACGCATAGGGCTTAACATCTTTATTTACGACTGCACCAGCCCCAACAAAAGCAAATTCACCGATTGTTACGCCACACACAATGGTGCAGTTTGCACCTAGGGTGGCGCCTTTTTTAACCAAAGTATTTCTGTATTCACTTTTTCTTTCTATCAAAGAACGCGGATTATATACGTTTGTGAAGACCATACTTGGACCACAAAAAACTCCTTCTTCTAAAAAAACATTGTCGTATACAGATACATTGTTTTGAATTTTGCAATTATCGCCAATGACAACCTTATTTCCAATAAAAACATTCTGACCAAGAGAAACTTTCTTACCTATTTTTGCGCCACTGCACACATGTACAAAATGCCAAACTCTGGAGTCTTCTCCGATTTCAGCGCCCTCATCAACAATGGCTGTTTCATGCTTAATGTAATTCATTCTATTTTACCAAAGCATCCACAAAAGGATGATGATCGCCAGAAAGAGGGGACAGCTTAGCGTCACGAATATGATAAACGGTTTCAATCGCAACACGGTTTTCTTCCAGACCAAAACCGCGACCAGCTAAAATTTCCCGGTAGCTAACAGTGTGTAAATCGGTAAAGCCATCTGAAAATTCAATCGACTCATTATTCGCTGTAATAGCACGATATGTACGCTGACCTGTTGCGCGAACATCTGCTGGAATATCATTTACATCAACTGATAAGAACCAACGTACACGTGCCTTTTCATATTCAAGATAACCGGCCGCTTTTGTTGGTGCATTATAGTGAACCTTGTTATCTTGCAAAGCGCCGAAAACAAAATGCAACATGTCGTAAAAATGTACTCCGATATTAGTTGCTATACCGCCTGATTTGTTTTCATCACCTTTCCATGATTGCAAATACCAATGACCACGAGACGTGATGTAGGTTAAATCCACTTCAAATTTTTTATCTTTAGGTGACTGAGCCACCTTTTCTTTTAATGCAATTATTGCAGGGTGCAACCTCAACTGGAGGATCGTATTTACTTTATGACCTGTATCTTTTTCAATTTCTTGCAAACCATCAATATTCCAAGGACTAAGCACTAGCGGCTTCTCACAGATAGCATCAGATCCAGATCGCAAAGCAAATCTCATATGAGAATCATGCAAATAGTTTGGCGAGCAGATAGACATTATATCTATCTGCGTACCATTTTTAGCTCTGCGCAACTTATCAACATGGCGATCAAAACGCTCGAACTCAGTGAAGAAACTAGCATCGGGAAAATGACTATCGATGATCCCAACCGAATCGTTAGTGTCCATGGCCGCAACAAGAACATTGCCGGTATCTTTAATAGCCTTCATGTGACGAGGAGCGATATACCCAGCAGCACCAATTAAAGCAAATTTTTTCATTTAATATTCCTATTCAGTATCAATGATATTTTTTTAAAGTCTTGCATCAACTGCAGACTTAGGTAGCACATGTTTAACATCAAAAATTACATTATATTCTTTACCTAACTCACGAATCCCTCTCGCACCCATTTCTACAAATTGATTGTGCGCGACACAGATAATGATTGCGTCATAGGTATTTTTTTGGGGTGCATCAATCAAACTTAACCCATATTCGTGAAACGCCTCTTCGGGATTAGCCCAAGGATCATATACATCAACTTGTGTATTGAATGTTTTCATTTCCTTAATAATATCGATGACCCCCGTGTTACGTAGGTCGGGGCAATTTTCTTTAAAGGTTAGCCCCATGATAAGCACGCGAGCATCTACCACATGCACTTTACGCTTTGTCAATAATTTTACTACCGACTCTGCCACAAATGACCCCATAGCATTGTTAATACGACGACCTGCTAAAATTACCTCTGGATAATAACCTACCTGCTCAGCTTTATGAGTAAGGTAATATGGGTCTACGCTAATGCAGTGCCCACCAACCAGACCAGGACGGAAAGGTAGAAAATTCCATTTGGTTCCCGCTGCCTCTAATACTTCAAGCGTGTCAATGCCGAGGCGTTGGAAAATGAGTGCTAATTCATTGACCAATGCAATATTTAAATCACGTTGCGTATTTTCAATAACCTTTGCCGCTTCAGCAACTTTAATACTACTTGCCTTATGGGTTCCTGCTGTTATGATTTCACGATAAAGACTGTCAACAAAATCTGCTACATCTGGCGTAGAGCCTGAAGTTATTTTTTTTATATTAGTAAGCTTTCGCTCTTTATCACCGGGATTAATTCTTTCTGGACTGTAGCCTGCAAAAAAATCTTCGTTGAATTTAAAACCCGACATTTTTTCGATAACCGGAATGCAAACCTCTTCCGTGCAACCGGGATATACCGTTGACTCATAAATGACGATATCGCCTTTATTAATCGCACGACCTACCGTTTCGCTCGCTTTAATTAACGGTGTTAAGTCAGGTTGGTTATGATTATCAATTGGCGTCGGTACCGTAACTATATACACATTGGCAGCATTCAAATCTTCTACATTGGAAGAAAATTGAACATTTTTTGCAGCCACTAACTCAGCTGAGGATGTTTCCAATGTAAAATCATCACCATTTTTTAATTCATTGATACGCTTTTTATTGATATCAAATCCAATAACATTGTATTTACTACTAAAAGCAACTGCGAGCGGCAGACCAACATATCCCAAGCCAATAATTGCGATTTTTACGTTTTTTAATTCCATCTTTTCACCCATATTTTTAATCTCATTAAGCAATCTTACCTAAACGCTCACGCTGGTAAGAACCATCCTGCACGCGGCGCGCCCATTTTAAATTTTGTAAATACCACCGTACAGTTTTTCTAACACCAGACTCAAAGGTTTCTTGAGGAGCCCAACCAAGCTCTCGTTTGATTTTTGATGCATCAATAGCGTAACGAAGATCATGACCTGGGCGATCTGTAACAAAAGTGATTAGCTCTTTATAGCTGCCGCTAGCCCTAGGTTTGAGCTCATCTAGCAATCTGCAAATAGTATTCACAACTTCGATATTTTGCTTCTCATTGTGCCCGCCAATATTATATGTTTCCCCAATCTCGCCTTCTGTTGCTACTTTGTAAAGCGCGCGCGCATGATCTTCAACATACAACCAATCGCGAATCTGATTTCCTTTTCCGTACACGGGCAAGGGTTTTTCTTCAACTGCGTTAAGAATTACAAGTGGAATCAACTTTTCAGGAAAGTGAAATGGCCCATAATTGTTGGAACAGTTAGTTACAAGAGTGGGCAGACCGTAGGTACGCCGCCAAGCTCTCACCAAATGATCAGAACTGGCTTTGCTCGCAGAATAAGGTGAGCTAGGAGCGTAAGGTGTGGTTTCGGTGAATAAATCCTCTGAACCTTCGAGGTCTCCATAAACCTCATCAGTTGAGATATGGTGAAAACGGAAAGATTTCTTTTTGCTTTCGCTTAGATCCTTCCAATAAGATCGAGCAACCTCAAGCAATACATAGGTGCCAACGATGTTAGTTTCTATAAAAGCGGCGGGACCATCAATGGAACGATCTACATGGCTCTCTGCAGCTAAATGCATAACCGCGTCTGGTTGGTACTGCGCAAAAATTCGTGCAACTTCCGATTGATCACAAATATCAACGCGCTCAAAAAAATACCTGTCGCTAGAGCATACAGATTCTAGCGACTCGAGATTACCGGCGTAGGTCAGCTTATCTACATTAATTACCGTATCATTAGTATTGTTGATAATGTGCCGAACCACTGCTGACCCTATAAAGCCAGCACCACCTGTCACTAAAATTTTCATAAATTTCCTTAATAATCGCCGCACCCATTAAGCCGTAACTCAACTGGTGGGAATATTTTGCGAACGCTTAATTAACTAATGAGACTGAATACTTTCATTTACACGGTCGCGCATTTCCTTGCCAGGTTTAAAGTGAGGAACGTATTTGCCCTCAAGGACAACGGACTCCCCCGTTTTGGGATTGCGCCCCGTACGCGGGGCGCGATAATGAAGGGAAAAGCTTCCAAAGCCGCGAATTTCTATCCGCTCTCCGGACGATAATATATCCGACATGTGATCCAACAATAATTTAACTGCCAACTCCACATCCTTAATGGGTAACTGGTTTTGCTTTTCAGCAATGTATTCAATCAGTTCAGATTTTGTCATGACCAATAATCTCGGGTAGATGGAGGGTCGGCAAAATATCTGCAATCCTTTTATAAATAAAACAGTGAACCAAAGATGCAGTGTTTATTTCGCTAAGAACTTATCAGCACTCAGGGAAATAAAAACTAAAAGAGCAGCCAGCTTTCACTGGCTGCTTTTGGTCTTACTCTTTGCTTTGCATTTGCGCTTTGATCAAGTCGCCCAAAGTAGTTGGCGCAGCTTGCTCAGTTTGCTTGGTGCTGTGTTCTTTCAATGCTGATTTCTCTTCTTCAACATCTTTAGATTTCACAGACAAGCTGATAGCGCGATTTTTGCGGTCTACTGCAATGATCTTAGCTTCAACTTCGTCGCCCACTTTCAACAGGTTGCGCGCATCTTCTACTTTCTCGCGGCTCAATTCAGACGCTTTCAAAGTCGCTTCAACGTCAGCAGCCAAAGTGATGATAGCAGCCTTAGCTTCTACTTCTTTAACAGTACCTTTAACAACAGCGCCTTTGTCATTTACAGAAACATATTCTGAGAATGGGTCAGCTTCAAGTTGTTTGATACCTAAAGAAATACGCTCACGCTCTGGGTCGATGGCCAATACAACTGTTTCCAACTCATCGCCTTTCTTATATTTACGGACGGCTTCTTCGCCAGCTTCGTGCCAAGAAATGTCAGATAAGTGAACCAAACCATCAATACCACCGTCCAGACCAATGAAGATACCGAAGTCAGTGATTGATTTGATTTTACCGCTGATTTTGTCGCCTTTAGCGCAAGTACGAGCAAATGTATCCCATGGATTTTCTCGGCATTGTTTCAAGCCGAGAGAGATACGATTATCGCTCTTCATCGATATCCAATACCATAACTTCACTTCCGTCGCCCAATTGAACAACTTTTGAAGGGTGGATGTTTTTGTTGGTCCAATCCATTTCTGAAACGTGGATCAAACCTTCAACGCCCTCTTCCAGCTCAGCGAAGCAACCATAGTCAGTCAGGTTGGTCACTTTAGCCTTCTTCACGCGAGCGCCTTCTGGGTAACGCTTGGTGATAGCGATCCATGGATCTTCGCCCAATTGCTTCAAGCCCAAAGATACACGGTTGCGATCACGGTCAAACTTCAATACTTTAACGTCGATCTCTTGATCAACTTCTTACGATCTCGCCTGGGTGCTTGATACGCTTCAAGCCATATCAGTAATGTGCAACAAGCCATCTACACCGCCCAAGTCAACGAACGTACCGTAGTCGGTAAGGTTTTTAACGATACCTTTAACAGCTTGACCTTCTTGCAAGGTTGCTAACAACTCATCGCGCTCAGCAGAATTGGTTTGCTCCAACACAGCACGGCGAGAAACAACTACGTTGTTACGCTTTTGGTCCAGCTTGATAACTTTGAACTTAACTCTTTACCTTCCAAGCGGTGTCGCGCACTGGACGAACGTCTACCAATGAACCTGGCAGAACGCGTTGATGCTAGCAACGTCAACAGTGAAACCACCTTTTTAACCTTGCCGTTGATAATACCTTTGATAACTTTCTGCTTGGTGAGCAGCTTCAAGCACTTTCCAAGCTTCTGAACGCTTAGCCTTTTCACGAGACAGCTTGGTTTCACCGAAACCGTCTTCCACGCTTTCCAGCGCTACTTGTACTTCGTCGCCGATTTGGAGATTCAACTCACCCAATTCGTTACGGAATTGTTCTGCAGGGATTACACCCTCTGATTTCAGGCCGGCGTGAACAGTCACCCAGTCCTTATCAATATCAATAACCACACCAGTCACGATAGTGCCTGGGACCATATCAACGGTTTTTAAACTCTCTTCAAATAACTCAGCAAAACTTTCATTCATGCTCATGGTAATACCTTCAAAAGGGACACAGACAAGCTATGTCATCCCGCTGGCCAGTAAGCGGGTCAATTAATGGGAGCGAAGGCTTCCTCTGGCAGGATGCTAGCCTCCTACCGCCTAAAATCAGATAGACTTTTCAGCAGGTGCGGCAGGCTAACAGAATCGGCCTTATAGATCAAGAAGTTAGAGATATTCGGCGTATTTAAATTGAACTGCCGAA
Organism: Cellvibrio sp.; assembly: GCF_046347455.1. Classification (GTDB taxonomy): domain Bacteria; phylum Pseudomonadota; class Gammaproteobacteria; order Pseudomonadales; family Cellvibrionaceae; genus Cellvibrio. Next base: position 249,636 of record NZ_JAXMGC010000003.1, on the reverse strand, counting down.
CCATCTTTCGGTGACAGATTTGGAGCATCGCTCAAAGGCCAACTAATTGCCAAATCAGGGTCATTCCACGAAATGTTCCGCTCGTGCTCCTTTGAGTAATACTCAGTCGTCTTGTAAAGATAATCTGCACTTTCAGATAACACGTAAAATCCGTGGGCAAAGCCTTCTGGAACCCAAAGCTGATAACCATTTCTGCCGGAAAGCAAAACTGAAACCCAAAGACCAAATGTCGGCGAAGACTTTCGCATATCTACAACGACGTCATACACCTCCCCAGCCACAACCCTCACCAACTTAGCTTGCTGTTTGGGAGCTATTTGATAATGCAGTCCTCGCAAAGTCCCTTTTGTCGAATAGGAATGATTATCCTGCACAAATTGAACATTCGAACCAATGAGTTTGTTGAACCCCCGAGCATTATAACTTTCAGAAAAAAAACCTCGGGAGTCTTCAAATCGTGAGGGGACAATAATTTTAACATCTGGCAGTGCTGTTTCTATTACGCGCATTATTAACCTTTTACTTTTGTCGCGAGCTCATTCAACCTCGTCATCCAATCCGATGGAGTTACACCAAAATATCTGCACGCCTTTGAAGAATTCAAACAGGAATAATAAGGCCTTTTTGCTACAGAGCCATATGATACTGTAGATACTCCGTAAATCTCACATTGTGCCCCCAAAGGAAAAAGAGCTTTTTTTATTTCAATTGCAAAATCAAACCAAGACACGTACGGATAGCCTGAGTAATGATACACACCCCAAGCCAATAACTTTTTTTGATTTATTTTTTCCAGAGCTTTAACGATCAAGTTTATCAGATCCAGTACATAAGTTGGCGCACCTACCTGATCATTAACGACTGAAATCTTACTTTGCTTGGCCATCAATTCCGACATAATTAAATAGAAATTTTTACCCAGCCCACTAAAAAGCCAAGATGTTCTCAGGATAATATGCCTTGGATTTATTGAGGCAACTGCTTTTTCCCCCAACAACTTAGTTAAACCATAAGCATTAACGGGATCAGGCAAATCGCTTTCAATATAGGGGACACCAGACTTGCCCGAAAACACATAATCTGTTGATATTTGAATTATCGCAGCATTTATTTTTGCGGAAGCCTCGGCGAGATTGGCAGCTCCTACATGGTTGACGTCCGTTGCTTGCACTGTTGATTCTTCTGCCGCATCTACAGATGTAAATGCTGCCGCGTTAATGACAACATGCGGAGAATGTTTATCAAAATAAATTTTTACCGCTTGGTTATCGGTAATATCCAAATCATATCTTCCAGCAACTAACAAATTTACCCAATCTTTCTTTTGAAGCTCAGCTACCAAATGCATTCCTAACTGACCATTTGCACCTGTTACCAATACTTTCATAGCCGCACCGTAAAATTTAGGAACCCCAAAATAAAAATCCCTGCAGAGCAGGGATAGTTACAATCGAAATAAAATGTTAATCAACTAAATTGAGTAACACTTTTCCCACGACCTACCGCATAGTATTCAAAACCATACTCTGTCATACGCTCAGGCTCATAAAGATTACGGCCATCGAATATTACAGGATTAACCAAGGCTTGCTTGAGCAGCTCAAAATTTGGAGCGCGAAATGTTTTCCATTCGGTACAGATGACCAATGCATCAGCCTTTTCCAAGGCAGCTTCTTTGGTACCAACAAGCTTCAGATCTTCCCGCAACCCATAAATATGCTGGGTTTCATCCATAGCGACTGGATCATAGGCCTGCACTTTCGCACCAGCAGCCCACAATGCTTCCATTAGAACGCGGCTTGGCGCTTCGCGCATATCATCAGTGTTGGGTTTGAAGGCCAATCCCCATAAAGCAAAAGTCTTACCTTTTAGATCACCACTAAAATGTTTTGTGATGTAAGAATAAAGCTTGCTCTTTTGAGCCTGATTAACTTTATCAACCGATTCCATCAAGCTCGCCTGATAGTCCACGTTTTTGGCGATATTGATAAGCGCTTTAACGTCTTTCGGGAAACATGAGCCACCGTAACCGCAACCAGGATAAATAAATTGATAGCCGATACGAGGATCCGCGCCTATACCATTACGAACTTGTTCGATATCAGCACCCAATCTTTCAGCAAGGTTCGCCATCTCATTAATAAAGCTGATTTTAGTTGCCAACATGGCATTGGCGGCATATTTAGTTAACTCAGCCGAACGCACATCCATGAAAATCATGCGGTCATGATTACGATTAAATGGAGCGTAAAGCTCACGCAACAACCTCTCCGCCCGCTCACTGCTCGTGCCGACCACAATTCGATCGGGCTTCATGAAATCATTGATTGCGGCGCCTTCTTTTAAAAACTCCGGATTGGAAACTACATCAAACGGAACATCAACACCACGCAATTTGAGTTCGCCGTTCAAGGCTTCGGAAACTTTTTCCGCAGTTCCTATAGGTACAGTTGATTTGTTGACGACAACTTTGTAGCTATTCATACGCTGACCAATGGTTTTTGCCACGGCAACAACATATTGCAAATCCGCTGAACCATCTTCGCCAGAAGGTGTGCCCACCGCGATAAATTGTAATTCACCGTGATTCACTGCCTCATCCATGTTAGTCGTAAAATTAAGCAATCCATTTTGTACCGCTTGCTTAACAATGGGCTCAAGACCTGGCTCGAAAATAGGAATAATCCCATTTTTCAAATTATCGACTTTCTTTTGGTCCACATCGACGCAAAGAACATCGTGACCTACGTCCGCCAGACAGGTACCTGTCACTAAACCTACATAACCAGTACCAAATACTGTTACCTTCATTAATTACTCCCTAAACAATAAAAAATTAAGAACGACCGTAGCTGTCTTCATAACGAATCACATCATCTTCTTCTAAATATGGACCTGACTGCACCTCAACAATCTCTAGCGGAATTTTGCCGGGATTGCTAAGCCTATGTCGTGTTCCCACCGGGATATAAGTAGATTCGTTTTCTGACAAAAGCATAACCTCATCATCTTTTTGAACTAGAGCAGTGCCTTTTACCACAATCCAATGCTCTGCCCTATGGTGATGAACTTGTAAAGATAGGCTTGCACCAGGTTTAACTCTTATACGATTCACCTGATAACGATCACCATCGTCAATAGCGTCATAGCAACCCCAAGGACGATAAACTTCTCGATGCTGCATGTGTTCCTTTCGCGTCTGATTTTCGATTTGCGAAATAATGGATTTGACTTCTTGTGCTTTGGATTTGTCAGCAACCAATACTGCATCCGGGGTATTGATAATCATTAAATTATCAACACCCAAGGTTGCCACCAATTTATGCTGCGAAAAAACCAGAGTGTTAGTTGAACCCACATCAATACTGTCGCCAATAAAACTATTCCCTGTGGAATCTTTTTGCGACACATCCCAATAGGACTTCCAATCTCCTACATCACTCCAGCCCGCGTTTAAAGGCACGCAAACAACATTATTACTTTTCTCCATCAATGCGTAGTCAATGGAGATATTTGGTGCAGCGGCAAATGCATCTTTATCAACACGAATAAAATCCAAATCGCGGACCGCATTATTTCTTGCTTGATTTGCGGTTGTCACCACTGCTGGGCTATGAGCTTGTAGCTCAAAAATAAACACATCTGTCTTAAACACAAACATGCCACTGTTCCAGAAGTAACAACCAGCATCTAAATAGCTTTGTGCAGTTTCCAGATTCGGCTTTTCAACAAATTGTTCGACGTTAAAAACACTTTTTGAATCGCCAGAGCTTTTGTTGGTTTTGATGTATCCATAACCCGTTTCGGGGTGAGTCGGATGAACACCGAAAGTTACGAGATAATTTTTCGAAGCAGCCTCTGCAGCAATTTTCACGACTCGACGAAACTCTTCGACATCTCGAATCATATGGTCTGCAGATAACACCAACAATGTTGAATCAGGTTGCGTCTCCTTAGCATGCAGGGCCGCCAATGCCAACGCAGGTGCGGTATTACGAGCAAGCGGCTCTAGAATAATGGCAGCATTTGAATAACCAATTTCATTTAATTGCTCAGCCACCATAAATCTATGCTCAACATTGCACACAACTATAGGGCTACCGACATTAGACAAGCCGGACAAACGCAGAATGGTTTGCTGCAGCATGGTTTTATCACCAAACAATTTCAGCAATTGCTTGGGATAATGTTGACGGGATAAAGGCCACAAACGCGAACCAGAACCGCCGGCCAGAATGACTGGAACAATCATCAATTGCCTCCAAAATATATAAGGCCAAGAAACTCCCTTTTCTCGACCAAAATTCAATTTACAAAATTACTTTGCAAATTGATCTTTCAAAAACGCCTCAAAATCGGCACCAACACTCGTGTGACGCACGCCGTAAATCACGTTAGCTTGCAGATAACCCAATTTAGTTCCGCAATCGTGACTGCGGCCAATTAACTGATAAGCCTCAATGGTTTCCAAACCTAAAAGCGCATCCAACGCGTCCGTCAGCTGAATTTCGCCGCCAGCACCGGGCTGAGTTGTCGCCAACAACTCCCAAACTTTTTTCGACAATGCATAACGTCCTACAATCGCCATATTTGACGGCGCCTCATCAATCGGTGGCTTCTCAACCATCGCTTTGATAGGGGCAGTCTTGCCCTCTGGAATCTCTACACCAGAGCAATCAACCACACCGTACTTATCCACTTGATCATGCGGGACTTCTTCAACAAGGATTTGACTATGACCAGTTTCCTGGAAGCGTTTCACCATGCCAGCAAGATTGTCTTGCTTGAGGTTACACTCTACGTTATCAACCAACACATCGGGCAACAACACAACAAAAGGTTCATCACCCACAACAGGTTTTGCAGCGAGAATTGCATGCCCCAAACCTTTTGCTTCTGCTTGACGCACGGAGATAACCGTCAAACCACGTGGAGTGATCGAACGCACTTCTTCCAACAAAGAACGCTTCAAGCGTGATTCCAATTGTGCTTCCAATTCAAAGCTGGTATCGAAATGGTTTTCGATGGCATTTTTACTGGCGTGAGTTACCAAAACGATTTCTTTGATGCCGGCAGCGGCTGCTTCTTCAATCACGTATTGAATTAACGGCTTATCCACCACAGGCAACATTTCTTTTGGAATTGCCTTTGTAGCAGGCAACATACGAGTCCCCAAACCAGCAACAGGAATTACAGCTTTTTTAATTTGCATTTTTGTTTCCTAGAAAAAAATCAAGGTTTTTAAATAATTACATAACTAACAACAAAATAATTATGTAGAGGTTGAGTTACTGCAACAGAGCTAAAATCTCTTCCGTTTTTTCTTTCACTAATTTTTTGTTACCACGACTCTCAACATTTAAGCGAACCACAGGTTCGGTGTTAGACATTCTTAAATTAAAACGCCATTGCTCAAACTCAAGACTAATGCCATCTGTTTTGTCTATCACCAAGGCATTAGGACTATAAATGTCGAACACCTTGTCTATTGCAACTTTTGCATCAGCAACATGGCGGTTAATTTCCCCAGGAGATGGAAACTTCGCAATACGATCTTCTAACATTGACGATAAAGTTTGTTTCTTTTTACATAAAAGCTCAGCAACTAACAACCAAGGAATCATGCCGCTATCGCAATAGGCGAAGTCTCGAAAATAATGATGCGCACTCATTTCACCGCCGTAAATGGCATCCTCGGAACGCATGCGTTCTTTAATAAAGGCATGACCCGTTTTTGATTGAATTGCAACGCCTTTTGTTTGCTGAACAATATCCTGGGTATTCCATGTCAAGCGAGGATCATGAATAACCTTTGAACCTGGGTTTTTCAAGAGAAATGATTCCGCCAAAAGTCCTACAATATAGTAACCTTCAGTAAACTGACCACGCTCATCAAACAAGAAACAACGATCAAAATCTCCGTCCCATGCAATGCCCATATCCGCACCATGAGCTAGCACCGCTTCACTAGTAACAGGTTGGTTTTCATGCAAAAGCGGATTGGGAATTCCATTAGGGAAAGTGCCATCAGGCTCATGATTTATTTTAATAAATTCGAACGGCAGATATTTTTCAATTGCGTCTATTACATGACCAGCCGCACCATTGCCAGCATTGACGACAAGCTTGAGTGGTTTCAAGGAGCTTATATCAACATAAGAAAGCAAATGCTGAATGTAAGGGGCTAAGGTACTTTGTTCGTGATAGGAGCCTCTCTTTGAAAAATCTACGGCAGGAAAATTATTTTCCTCGGCCAAACGTTTGATTTCGTTCAAGCCGGTGTCACCACTGATAGGCTGCGAGCCCGCGCGAACCATTTTCAGGCCGTTGTAATCGATAGGATTGTGACTGGCAGTAACAACACAGCCGCCATCTGTTTTTAAGTGAGTGGTGGCAAAATAAATTTCTTCAGTGCCACACATACCTATATCAATAACATCAACACCTTGGTCACGAAGACCATTCGCGAAGGCCGTTTTTAATTCCTTACTGGTCAGCCGCACATCGCCGCCTACAACAACGGACCTAGGCTTGAGAAAAATCGCATAGGCTCTACCGATGCGATAGACAATATCAGCGTTAAGTTCATCACCTAACTTCCCACGAATATCGTAAGCTTTAAAACAGGTTAAGCTCATTCCAATCATCCCAAATCTTAAACTTTAAACGTAAACACAACGTGTCGCTTCCCAAGGCTTTACTTATATACTATTTGGGTGACAAACATGCGTGCGTTATTTAACGCACATAGCCAGGATTGCATCCAACACCTGCTCAATAGTTAACTCAGTGCTGTCAAGAATTATCGCGTCTTGTGCGGGCTTGAGTGGCGAAGTAGCTCGCTGGGTATCTCTTTCATCGCGCGCCTTAATATCTTCTATGACTTCGGCAAAATCCGCTTTAACACCTTTTTGTTGCAATTGTTTGCAACGTCGTTCTGCCCTCGCCTCTGCACTAGCGGTCAGAAAAATCTTTATTTGGGCGTTTGGAAACACACTGGTTCCCATGTCGCGCCCATCGGCAACAAGACCGGGAAACTGAGCGAAATTTCTCTGCCGCTGAAGGAGCGCAGCACGCACCGATGGATAAGCGGCAACCTGAGATGCATTCATACCAACATTCTCCCGGCGAATGGCATCTGTTACATCCTGGTTCATTAAAAAGGTACGGGTTGAATCGCCAGTAACATCGAATTTTACATCGAGCCCACTGGCTACTTCTGCAACTGCAAGCTCGTTTTGGAAATCCACTCCTTGCATTTCTGCAGATAATGCGACCAATCTATATAAGGCACCGCTATCAAGCAGATGATAACCTAACTTTCGCGCCACAAGCTGACTTAAGGTTCCCTTACCCGCACCGCTTGGGCCATCTATGGTGACGATAACAACAGGTTCTGTATTCAATGGCTCAGCCTTAGGAAATGGATTGAATAATTGCCTTACAGGTCGCAACCGGATCATGCGCCTGGGTAATGGGGCGCCCGATTACAAGATAGCTACTACCGGCAGCAATTGCAGCATGGGGTGTGAGCGTACGCTTTTGGTCGTCAGCCGGGCTAGTATCCAAACGAATACCGGGAGTAACGAGACATAAATCCGGCCCAAACTGAGAGCGCAACATGCTAGCCTCACGAGCGGAGCAAACAACTCCATCCAACCCACAATGCTTGGCAAGTTTCGTTAGGCGAAGCACGTGGGCTTCCGGCTCTTCAGCAATACCAATAGCATGCAGATCGTGCGCTTCAAGGCTCGTCAGCACAGTTACACCGATGAGCAAAGGTTTACGTCCGTTATGATGATGGGCATGTTGCTCCAGAATGTCGCGAGCCGACATCATCATTCGCTGTCCGCCAGACGCATGCACATTCACCATCCAGACCCCCAATTGCGCGGCTGCTTTTACAGCCTTGGCGACGGTATTGGGAATATCATGGAATTTTAAATCGAGAAACACATCGAATCCCAAACGCATCAGGTATTCAACTACGCGGGGGCCACAGGCCGTAAAGAGCTCTTTACCCACTTTGAGGCGACAGTATTGCGGCGACAGGCGCTTGGCCATATAAAAACAATCGTCCGCGTTATCATAATCCATTGCCACGACAATACGTGGACCTTGAATTTCTATCATGGAATGCCTCGCATAAAATGAAAAAGCCCGGATGGTGAATCCAGGCTCCCATTAAAACAAACTTCGCGTTAATTCGCAGCATCTATTGATGTCTGTGGATAAGTTGAGTACACCAAGAATCTTCCCAATGCTTCAAATATCCACAGCACCGCTTGATACACTCACGCCAATGCAATATTTAAATACGGATACTTTTGCGATTAGCGTCGACAGTTTTAGTACCTATGCCTTTAACCTCAGCCAACTGATCTACTGTTTTGAAGGCACCATTAGCTTTACGAAACGCAACTATAGCCTCTGCCTTCTTGGTCCCCACACCTTTTAGCTTGGATAAAGACTGTACATCGGCGGTATTGATGTTAACCACCTCTTGCGGAGCAGGTGCGGTCTTAGCGGCAACAGGGGCTGGAGTAGCAGTCGTTTTGGAAGGCGCATCCGCAGCGAAGGACGCAGAAGAAAAAGCAAAAAGCACAAAAACAAAAACGGAAAAAATATTTTTCATCGGAAAATTCCTTTTAAAAAGTTAGTTAAATAGCTCGCGACTTCCCTCTGCGAGTAGAAGTAGGTTATTAAAAATCACACCGCATCGACTAGTGGGCGATGTCTTATTTTATTGTGAGATATGTCTTACATTAAGAAGATATTGCGGACAAAATGTTGGTTTCTTCAAGAAAAGCAGCACGAATACACAACGACATTCCGGTATTTTACTTCGGCACTAAGCATCAACATCACGGCTCCCGTATTGCCTTTTCAACAACCATGTACGAATAATCATCTTGTACATAATGGCACCCCTCTATGGAGGGGTGCCACCTAGGTGCTACAGAATCGATAAAGCCCTAACTACGCCGTTGACTTGCGTAACGTAGAGCTTTGTCCCAACAACGGCTACGCTTACGGGTTCGTGTAGAACGCCTGGAGCATCACCCGGCATAAACCCGAATTTCTGCCCCTGACCAAGCACCGTGGTAACGACACCAGTCGGTGTAATTTTTCGGATACGATTGTTATAAGAGTCCGCCACATAGAGGTTACCGTTAGCATCGATGGACATGCCCCTTGGACGATTGAATCTAACTGCATTACCAGTGCCATCGGCAAAACCTGAGGCTCCATTACCAGCAAGTGTTGTCACCACACCCGCGGGGGTCACTTTGCGAATAGCATGGTTAAAAGTATCTGCCACATAAAGGTTTCCATTGGCATCAATCGCGATACCAGTAGGTGTTTTAAATTTGGCGGCTATTCCGGTGGCATCAGTCAGACCTGAAGTTCCGCCCCCTACAAAAGTGGTCACTACACCACCCGGTGTAACCTTTCTAATGGAATGGTTACCACTGTCGGCCACATAAAGGTTGGCGTTAGCATCCGCAACAATACCTCTGGGGTAAAAAAAGGAAGCAAATTGTCCGGTTCCGTCCCAATCGCCAGCCTGACCGCCGCCGGCCAAAGTGCTAACCACTCCTGAAGTTGTTACTTTGCGAACTGCCGCACCAAAGAAATCTGTAACGTAGAGATTACCGTTAGCATCAATTGTTATGCCATTTGGATAATTGAAACTAGCTACACTGGGAGCGCCATCAGTTAGCGCGCCATTGCCCGTTCCTGCTAAAGTAGTCACCACCCCCTCAGGTGAGATCTTGCGGATTTTATTGTTAGCGGTATCTGCCACATATAAAGTGCCGGTGCTGTCTGCGCAAATCCCTTCAGGTTGATAAAAGCCTGCCGCAGTACCGGTGCCATCACCGCTACCAATGAGGACACCTTCAGTGCCCGCAACCGTAGTTACCCGCCCTGCTGATGTCACTTTACGGACATTATGGTTATTCCAGTCTACAACGAATAAGTTCCCCGCATTATCGGTCGCCATACCTGCTGGCGAACTAAAGCGTGCATTTGCTCCAGTTCCGTCCACGAGACCGTCAATGCTACCTGCCAAGTCAGTTACCGAACCCATTGGGCTGATTTTGCGAATCACATGACCGTAGGCGTAAGACGCATAAACGTTATTAGCTGAATCCAGAACAATACCCGCAAATTGTCCCTCGCTTGATGGCGAACCACTTCCGTTCTTACTACCTGCCAGTGTACTCACAATTCCCTGGGGTGTGATTTTACGAATTGAGTCATTGTAAGAATCTGAAACATAAAGATTTCCATTCGAATCAACTGCAATCCCGGAAGGATAATATTTACCTGATGGGGTTTCATTCCCGCTCAATGTCAAAGTGCTCACCATTCCCGCCGGTGTGATTTTACGAATGGAAAAATTCCAGGTATCAGCCACATAAAGATCACCGTTTGCATCAATAGCGATGCCTCTGGGAGAACCGAAACTCGCGGCCGCACCCATACCGTCACTGGAACCTGAGGTTCCTCCCGCCAACGTTGTTACTACGCCCGCAGGGGTAATTTTGCGAACAGCATTGTTACCTGAATCCGTCACATAAAGGTTGCCGTTTGTGTCAATGGTGATACCGGTGGGTAAGTAAAAGCTAGCCAGGACTCCCACACCGTCGTCAGCCCCCTCTGCTCCGCTTCCTGCAAAGGTACTAACCACACCCGTGGGAGTGATTTTACGGATAGTGTTGTTGCGATCCGCCACAAAAAGGTTGCCGCCGCTATCCACGGCAATACCCGTAGGTCTCTGGAAAGATGCGAAGGCAACGGATCCGTCAACATTACCTCGATCAAATGGGTTGCCCACAAACAAAGAAAGTGCAGCATTCACACAGGTTACCTGTACCCCCGTAACCGCTCCTGTCACGATACCAATTCCGTTGGTAACAGAACAGGTTTGCCCCACAGGAAACGCCTTTACTGTTACAGCGTAATTGGCACCGCTGGCAACTAGCTCAGTAAAAACAAACGAGCCATTTGTACTGAGCGCCAAAGTCTCACTGCGATTATTCTGTAATACCAAACCAGAGCCGCTCAGGCCCGCAAGGTTGCCACCAATGCTATAGCTCGCTACTGAAGAGCTTGATAGAGAGGAGCTTGATAGAGAAGAAGAACTGGACACCGAAGAACTTGCTAACGAAGAACTGGACACCGAAGAACTTGTTAACGAAGAACTGGATACTGAAGAGCTTGTTAACGAGGAACTAGCTACCGAACTAATTGCAGACGAACTAGCTAAGGAAGAACTGGTTACAGTAGTAGAAGTAGAGGACGCACTGATGCTAACCGATGAAGAAACTTGCGTGCTGGACGAGCTTGAAATTACCTGCAAAGAGGAAACGACGCTACTGTCGGACGAGAAGCCTGAAGATAATGAAGAAGAAACTGATTGTGCACTACTTAAGGAGCTGAGTGCCGAGCTTGTGCTGGAAACAGATGAGGTAGATGAGGGTGGTACTTGCGGAGACGTTGAGCTTTGACCGCCTCCACCACCTCCGCATGCACTGAGCAACAAACCCAAACAAAAAAATGCTGGCGCAATTCTCGCTGAAAATCCAAACATAACAACTCCTAATTGTTTTACGCGAATACTCAAAGGATTCACGCCATGGAAATTTAAAGACCAAATCCTAGTAGAGAAAATTTCGCCGCGAATATTACAGTTTAGGTGTAGGGTGCGGTAAACAAGATGACATAAAGGCAAACAACATCACAGGGATACTGCCTAACCTTTCACATAGCAGCGCGTAGAATAATCACACGAATGACGGGCTTTGTACTGACAGCATTAAAACATCAAAACGGATCACCCAAAAAACTATAAGCTCTTATTCCGTGAAAACTAATGAAATGAACACGTCCTTCTAAAAGTAAAAATCCACCTGCATAGCAGGTGGCTTTGATTAGCACCCTATAAGGGTGCTTGTCTTAAACCGTTACCTCTAACCGCAGCTGGCGCTCATCTTCCTCTCTCGCCTGCTTATCTTGATAACGTACGTATCTCCGAATCACCTCTTCATTCGCGCCAACTGAATCTACAAAATAGCCACGCTGCCAGAAATGATTTCCCCACATTTTATTCTTTCTTAAATACGGAAATTTATTGAACAGTCTTATCGCTGTTCTTCCTTTCAATGTCCCCATTAGCTCCGAAACACTTATGCTGGGCGGCGTCCTTACCACCAAATGCACATGATCTATCTGCACATTTAGCTCAACTACTTTGCAATTCTTCATCCCACAAAACACATAAATACTTCGATACAACTCTTTTCCTATATTTCCCGTCAATATCTTGAACCTATACTTCGGCGTCCAAACAATGTAATACTGACATCGATAGAATACGTGTGAAGCGGATTCATATCTGCTCATGCTTTTTACTCCTGATCATTTGCTGGTAACAAACGATTGAGTATCTAGCATGGGCACTTTTCAGGCATAGCCCCGAGTAGCTGATCACCACCTCCATAGGAGGTGGTTTTAGAATGGCAATAAAAAAAGCGTCTACCCGAAGGATAGACGCTTTTTTAAAACCGACTCAATCTATTATTTCTTTAAAAGCTGAGCGAGATCAACCGCACCCCAATGAGGGAAATGCTTACGTATCAACGCATTCAACTCAACTTCAAACTCGCTGAAATTAGTTTGGGCTGAAAACACTTTTTCATCGAGACGTTGATTAACCATGCCCGCGCCCACTGTGATATTGGTTAAACGATCAATCACAATAAAAGCACCGGTAGCACGATTGGCTTTATAAGTATCAGCCACCACAGGTTGAGTCAATACAACATCAACAACGGCAATATCATTAAGTTGCAACTGCCCAACTTGCGTGTGCTCTTGGGTGTTAACATCAATACGATAATCAATGGCTTCAATTTGGCCGCTTACTGTTTTACTCGCAAATTTAAATAGATATTCTGAATTGGGCTGCAGCGCTTTTTCAGTCATCCATACGACGTGAGCTTTAAGGTGGTTCGATAAAGGTACTTCATCTTTTGCTAAAACAATAACATCGCCGCGGCTAATATCTATTTCTGTATCCAGCGTTAAGGTTACCGCCTGCCCCGCAAAGGCTTCCTCCAAATCACCATCAAAGGTGACTATAGATTTCACTGTACTGGTTTTACCGGAAGGCAAGGCTTTAATTGCATCACCCACTTTTACAACACCAGACGCAATGTTGCCGCAGAAACCACGGAAATTTAAATTAGGGCGATTTACATATTGAACAGGCAACCGGAAATCAGAAAAGTTTTTATCACCAGCGATAGCTACGTTTTCCAAAATTTCCATCAAAGTCTCTCCCTTATACCAAGGAGAGCTTTCTGAACGATTTACAACGTTATCGCCATTCAAGGCAGAAATAGGAACAAAGAAAACATTCTCCATACCTAACTTCTTAGAGAATTCGATGTAATCCGTTTTGATTTTTTCAAACACAGATTCGCTGAAACTCAACAAATCCATTTTGTTTACTGCCACAACGATATGTTTAATACCGAGCAATGATGCAATGTAACTATGTCGACGCGTCTGCGTTACTACGCCGTAGCGAGCATCAATCAAAATAATCGCGAGATCACAGGTTGAAGCACCTGTTGCCATGTTGCGGGTGTACTGCTCATGACCGGGAGTATCCGCAATAATGAACTTACGCTTGGTAGTTGAAAAATAACGGTAAGCAACATCAATCGTAATGCCCTGCTCGCGCTCTGCTTGCAAACCATCAACCAGCAATGCCAAATCAACTGCCTCCCCCGTAGTACCGTGTTTTGTACTATCGGCTTGTACAGCGGCTAACTGATCTTCGTAAATCATTTTTGAATCGTAAAGTAAACGACCAATCAAGGTACTCTTGCCATCGTCCACACTACCGCAGGTTAAAAAACGCAGCAGTTCTTTTTGTTCATGTTGCGCGAGATACGCGTTGATATCCTGTGCAATTAAATCTGATTGATGGCTCATTAGAAGTAACCCTCTTGCTTTTTCTTCTCCATCGACCCCGAACTATCGTGGTCAATAACACGACCTTGACGCTCTGAAGTCGTGGTCAGCAACATTTCTTGAATAATATCTGGCAAGGTTGTCGCTTGTGATTCAACAGCACCTGTTAACGGATAACAACCGAGCGTACGGAAGCGAACCATTTTTTCTTCAACCTTATCCTCTGGGCCGATAGGCATACGGTCGTCATCAACCATAATCAAAGTGCCATCGCGCTCAACCACAGGACGCTTAGCCGCAAAATAAAGTGGAACGATTGGGATATTTTCCAAATGGATGTATTGCCAAATATCTAACTCAGTCCAGTTTGATAATGGGAACACACGGATGCTTTCACCCTTATCAACGCGGCCGTTATAAATATTCCACAGCTCAGGACGTTGATTTTTAGGATCCCAACGGTGGTTTTTATCACGGAAGGAATACACACGTTCTTTCGCACGCGATTTTTCTTCGTCGCGACGCGCACCACCAAAGGCTGCATCAAAACCATATTTATTCAGCGCTTGTTTGAGCGCTTGCGTTTTCATGATATCGGTATGTTTCGCACTACCGTGAACAAACGGACTAATGCCCATATCAACACCTTCTTGGTTGATATGTACAATCAAATCCCAACCCAAATCTTTGATGCGTTGATCACGGAACTCGATCATCTCGCGGAATTTCCATGTGGTATCCACATGCAACAAAGGGAATGGTGGCTTGCCAGGATAAAAAGCTTTCATGGTGAGATGCATCATCACCGCTGAGTCTTTACCCACTGAATAAAGCATGACGGGATTATCAAACTCAGCAGCAACTTCACGAATAATGTGAATACTTTCTGCTTCGAGTTGTTTCAGGTGCGTGAGTTTATAGTCGGACATTACAAAAGTTACCGATAAGAAAGAAAAGGTTAATCTTTTTTAGCCGCGCCGCTTTTGGCCACGGAAGGTTTGGCTAAATTTGCGGTGAATTCATCGCGCACGAGTTTGGCGCGAGTAAAAACATCCAGCATATATTGCGAATCTTCAGTTTCGATACTGGTACGTAAACGCGTTAAGTTGGCAATAAACAAATCCAACGCGTGCAATACGCCAGTTTTATTAGCACGCATGATGTCGTGCCACATAATAGGGTCGCTGGAAGCGATGCGCGTAAAATCGCGGA
The DNA here is from genome assembly GCF_046347455.1 of Cellvibrio sp. Taxonomy (GTDB): domain Bacteria; phylum Pseudomonadota; class Gammaproteobacteria; order Pseudomonadales; family Cellvibrionaceae; genus Cellvibrio. Next base: position 234,435 of record NZ_JAXMGC010000003.1, on the reverse strand, counting down.
AGCCACCAGCGGCGTATTTAAAGATATTGGGGTTATCAATATCGTGTGCAAGGGTATCAACCAGCGAATAGGCGATTACATGCGGCAAATGACTGGTTGCCCCTAAGACTTCATCGTGGTCTTCAACGGACATGCTGAGCACTTCCGCACCCACGCTTTGCCACATGCGGGTCACCAACTCTAAATGGCGCACACCAGTTGTTGCCAGCGGCGTCAAAATGCAACGATGGTTTTCATACAAATCTGGATTCGCAGCCGTTACACCGCTTTTCTCGGAGCCCGCGATAGGATGCCCCAACACAAACTGCGCAGGCACCTCGCCATAAACTTCTTGAGCTGCCGTTTGCACATTACCTTTTACGCTCGCGCCGTCGGTAATGGTCACATCGGGTGATACATAACTTTTGACTCCGGCAAGCACTGCTTTTACGGAAAGCGTAGGTACAGAAATAAAAATCACATCTCCAGCGCTCAATTCAGAAGCGATGGATTGCAAAGATGTATAAGCACGGTCAACCACCTTAAGGCTTACCGCATCGCGACACGTTTGTTCACTGCGCGCAATACCAATCACTTCGCCACACATACCGCGTTTTTTCAAACCTGTTGCGAGGCTTCCGCCGATTAAGCCGATACCTATAACAACAAATTTATTGATCAATGGAGATGACATTGGTTTAGAGCACAGCCTTGGGGTATGAACCGAGCAATTTTAAATCGGCACAACGGTTGGCAACTTCTTTCAGCACTTCGCTGATTAAAGGATCGTCAGCATGCCCTGCGAAATCAATGAAGAAAACATAAGTCCACACGCCAGTGCGTGATGGACGCGTTTCAACACGCGTCAAATCAATATTGTGGCGATGAAATGGCTCCAGCAAATTATGCAAGGCACCCGGCTCGTTGCGCATGGCAACAACGATGGAGGTTTTATCAACCCCACTGGGTGGAACTTCCTGGGAACCGATAATTAAAAAACGCGTTGAATTATCCGGTTGATCTTCAATTTTTTCCGCCAGAATTTTTAAGCCGTACAACTCAGCTGCCATGCTGCCGGCAATCGCTGCTGCGTTCCACTCACCTTTCAAACGCTTAGCCGCTGTCGCGTTATCGCTTACGGGTACGCGCTCAGCTTTCGGGTAATGCGAGGTTAGCCATTTGCGGCACTGCGCCAAAGCCTGCGGATGCGCATAGATACGTGAAATATTGTTAGTGCTGGTTACATCAGAAACCAATAGGTTGTGATGTACGCGCAACTCCACTTCACCACAGATTTTTAAATTGGAATCCATGAAGTTATCAAGAGTGAAGCTCACCACACCTTCGGTGGAGTTTTCGACGGGAACCACACCGTAATTCACCGCTCCCGCTTCCACTTCGCGGAACACTTCATCAATCGCTGAAAAAGAAACGGTTTCTGCAGAGCCACCAAAATGTTTCAACGCTGCTTGATGAGTGAACGACCCTTCCAAGCCAAAAAACGCGACCTTGACCGGATTCTCCAACGCCAAACAAGCGGACATAATTTCACGAAACAGACGCGCCATTTCCTCATCGCTGAGCGGGCCTTTATTTTTTTCCATGGCTTTGCGCAGCACCTGAGCCTCACGCTCAGGTCGATAAAATAAAATCTTTGCGTCTTCCGGCAAATTTGCCTTTTTAACTTCAGCAACTTCTTGCGCGCAAGTTGCGCGCGCAGAAATCAAGCGACCAATTTCTTCATCAATCGCGTCGATTTTGTTGCGCAAGGCAAGCAGCTTTTCCGCTTCTGTTTGTTCAATCGTCATTTAATTACTCGTCGCTTGAGTCATCTGCAGCGCTATCGTCTGCTGCATCATCAATAACTTCGTCGTCCAGCGCACCTTCTTCCAACGATTCTTCACCTTCAGGTGCCTCAGCGTGGGCTAGCTCGCGCTTGGCATTAGCGTCTGCACTTTCTTCGATGCGCTCAAGACCTTGCATGCGCTCGCCTTCTTTCAACTTAATCAAGCGTACACCTTGGGTGTTACGGCTCAATACGGATACTTCATCAACGCGTGTACGAACCATAGTGCCTTGGTCAGAAATCAACATGATTTCTTCACCATCAAATACCTGTACCGCGCCAACCAACTGACCATTACGTTCAGTGGTTTGCATGCCGATTACGCCTTGCGAGCCGCGGCCCTTGGCAGGGAAATCACCTACCTCGGTACGTTTACCGTAGCCATTTTCACTCACAGTCAGTACTTGACCGTTTTCCATTGGGATAACCATGCCTACAACACGCTGACCTTCAGCCAAACGAATGCCGCGCACACCGCGCGAGGTACGGCCCATCGCACGCACTTGTGATTCCCGGAAGCGAGCAGCTTTGCCTGAGCTGGAGAACAAAATGACATCGCATGAGCCGTTGGTGATTGCAGTTCCTACCAAGGTGTCGCCTTCATCCAATTCAATCGCGCGCAAACCAACGCTACGTTGACGAGCAAATTGGGTCAGCGCAGTTTTCTTCACGGTGCCGTTTGCGGTAGCCATGAAAATAAATTTATCTTCGTCGTAAGATTTCACAGGCAGAATCGAGGTGATTTGTTCGCCCTCTTCAAGCGGCAGTAAATTCACCACTGGACGACCACGCGATTGGCGACCTGCCACCGGGATCATGTAGACCTTCAACCAGTAAACTTTACCTGCGTTGGTGAAAAGCAAAATCGTATCGTGTGTGCTGGCGATCAAAAGATGCTGTACATAATCTTCATCCTTAACCGCAGTCGCTGATTTACCCATACCACCGCGACGTTGCGCTTGGTAATCATCCAAGGGCTGGCTCTTCGCATAACCGCCGTGGGAAATAGTCACCACGCGATCTTCAACGTTAATTAAATCTTCTGTGGTGAGATCCAAAGAAGAAGCAACAATTTCAGTGCGACGCTTATCACCGTAGTCGGCAATAACTTGCTCCATCTCTTCGCGGATAACTTCCATCAAGCGAACAGCGTTGCCGAGAATTTCAAGGAACTCAGCGATTTGCTCTAACTTCTCGTTGTACTCGGCGAGCAACTTGTCGTGCTCCATACCGGTTAAGCGGTGCAAGCGTAATTCAAGAATGGCTTGTGCTTGTGCGGCTGATAAATAGTAACGACCTTCACGCAAACCAAACTCAGCGCCTAAATCTTCTGGGCGGCAAGCATCTTCGCCAGCACGCTCAAGGTACGGCGCCATATCGGCAGCATCCCAACCACGCGCCATTAAGCTGTCTTTTGCATCAGCGGGCGATGCAGAATTTTTAATGAGAGTAATGACTTCATCAATATTGGAAATGGCGACCGCCAAACCTTCCAAAATATGACCACGCTCGCGCGCTTTGCGAAGCAAATAAACGGTGCGGCGCGTAACCACTTCGCGACGGAATTTTACGAAAGCTTCCAACAATTCTTTTAAGTTAAGAATTTTTGGTTGGCCATCATCCAATGCAACGATGTTCACACCGAAAGTGGTTTGCAATTGAGTTTGTGCGAACAAGTTGTTCAACAAAACTTCTGCAGACTCACTCTTTTTAACTTCAATAACGATGCGCATACCGTCTTTGTCAGATTCGTCGCGCAGCTCGCTAATGCCTTCAATTTTCTTTTCTTTTACCAACTCAGCGATGCGTTCGATCAAACGCGCTTTGTTCAGTTGGTAAGGAATTTCGTGAACAATAATGGTTTCACGGCCGGTTTTTTCGTCTCGCTCAATTTCAGTTTTTGCGCGAACGACAATACTGCCGCGACCGGTGCGATAAGCCTGAACAATACCTGCACGACCATTGATAATGGCGCCGGTCGGGAAATCCGGGCCCGGAATAAATTCCATCAATTCATCGACAGTGATATCAGCATTGTCGATTACTGCCAAACAACCACGAACAACTTCCGCCAAATTGTGCGGTGGAATGTTGGTCGCCATACCTACGGCGATACCGGAAGAGCCATTCACCAAAAGGTTAGGAATTCGAGTGGGCATTACCGCCGGGATTTGCTCGGTGCCATCATAGTTGGGCACGAAATCGACGGTTTCTTTATCCAAATCGGCCAACAAATCGTGGGCGATTTTTGCCATGCGGATTTCGGTATAACGCATTGCCGCTGCGCGGTCACCGTCTACCGAACCAAAGTTACCCTGGCCATCCACCAACATATAACGCAGCGAAAATGGCTGCGCCATACGCACGATGGTGTCGTACACAGCGGTATCACCGTGCGGGTGATATTTACCGATTACGTCACCCACCACACGGGCAGATTTTTTGTAAGGCTTATTCCAATCATTATTCAATTCGCTCATGGCGAATAACACGCGGCGATGCACGGGCTTTAAGCCGTCACGCACATCGGGTAACGCACGCCCTACGATTACGCTCATGGCGTAGTCGAGGTAGGACTGCTTCATTTCGTCTTCGATACTTACCGGTGAAATTTCTTTTGCGAATTCGACCATGGGAATACAGCTTTCCTTTTAAATAAGGCTTTGGTTATTAAGTTCTTTGACTGGTGATGCTGGGTAATGCAAGTGGCTGAAAATGCGAAGTTTTAGGTTTCCGCGTTCGCCAAAATAAAGCCCGCAATACTACCACAAGAGCATGCAGATAGGCACTTTTTAGTAAAAGCCAAAGCGAGACTTAGACTCCGAAAATATCTGCCCAAAAACCTGTTTTGGGTGCCCCGCGAATCTGCCCAGTTTTTAGCCAGCGCCGCGGGTGATTTCACACCCAATTACGCACTTAACCCTCTCTGCCAATATTTTGGCTGGCGGCAATGGCTTGCCGGTCCACATCTTCACGAGTTGCCGTAAATTTGGCTAATTCCTAAACTGAGACGACAACATGTATTCGTAACCTATTGAAAATAAACAACAATATTCCCATGGGACGATGTGGCACATATTTCGCTAAACAGCCTTCAGAGATGCACATTTAGCCAGGATTGAGCGGCAAACACGCAGTAGTGCATTACCACACACAAAGGTAAACGATATGCGGGACATGACTATGTTAACGGGCACCCAAGCAACGCCTCTCGGCTACAGCGCACCGCTCACCCCTGAACAAGAAATTGAAGCCAGAGCGAAGCTCATCCAAGCGCTGCAAATGTCGCTCGATCCAAATGACATTCTGGCTATTTTCTTCAAACACCTGCAAGCCATCATTCCCATGGGCGGAATTCAATTCCGTTTCGCCAACAACAAAGACATTACCAAGTTGGGACGCGACGCGTTACACCACTGCGATTACCGCCTCACGACGGATGAGGGCTATCTCGGCGAAATTATCTTTAACCGCAGCAAGCGCTTTATTGAAAGCGAACTGTCTACGCTGGAAATTTTATTGGGCGCGCTTGTCTACCCCTTACGCAACGCCCTTCGCTATCAATCAGCTTTACAGCTAGCCTTGATTGACCCCCTAACCCGCTTGGGCAACCGTGCCGCTTTGGACAGTGCCCTTCGCCGCGAGTTACAACTGGCGGAGCGACATCACTACGAGCTTTCCATGCTGATGATCGACGTTGACCATTTTAAGAAAATCAACGATCAGTACGGCCACAGCATGGGCGACCAGGTTTTGCAGGAAATCGCCCGTACGATTGAAACTGTGTGCCGTGAAAGTGACATCACCTTCCGTTACGGCGGCGAGGAATTTGTGGTTCTGTTACGCAAAACCAACGATAGAGGTGCGCGCACTATTGGCGAACGATTGCGTCGAGAAGTAAACAATCTACTTATTGAGAAAAGTGGGCATTCGATAAATCCGAGCGTAAGCATCGGTATCAGCACACGTGCCCATGGGCAAAAAGAACATATCAGTGATTTATTTGAACGCGCAGACGAAGCTCTCTACCGAGCCAAACAAGCTGGTAGAAATTGCGTGAGGGACTTAAGCGATTTGACTCCCGCGTAACGCGAAAGATTGAAAGTAAAATAAAACAAAAAAGCCGCACTTGGATGCGGCTCTTTGCAGTTAACATCAGATATTTTTAATGAGCATCATTTTGAACCAAGTACACCTTCAAAAAATTTTTTAATCGTTGATGGGTTCTCATTATCAAAATCACCAAGTCCTTTTTCTCTGCGAATTTGTTGATACGCATCGTAAAGATCTTGACCACGCTTTTCCACAAACTGCTGTTCTGCATCCGTTAGCTGGAGATCAGTATTGTAGTTTCTTTTATAAGAGCTGGCAGTATCACGCATTGATACATTTGCTAGAGTTCTATCTCCGCGCAAATTCATAACCTGAGCAAGCGCTAAGGTTTCTAGTGTTGCAGATCTTATTTTTGCCTCATTTTCCTCATATACTGAAGGCACCGTAAAAAGTGTTAGGGTATCTAGCGCGGTCGTTGAGCCTAGTACCACATTCATGTTTGCATAGCGAATCGCAGCCTCTATATTGCCGCTTTGGACCATCCGACTTGTCAATACAGTTAAGGCTTTGATATCTCCTTGCTTACCTAGATCCTCTAAAATTTGGTCAGAATAAGCTTTGTAAGTCGTCTCATCCTCTTTGCTAAAATAACCACGCTCAGCTACCCAATTTTTAAGCTCGCTAGTCTCCGCAGGACTTAAAGCAACATAACTATCTCTTAGAGGTTTTTTCTCAACTTTCGCTGCTACGGAATTTGGTACGGAGGGTGCAAAAGCAGGAGCCACTGTTTTTGTGTTGGAGTTCAATTTCTCTGTGATAACTGGCGAAAAGTCTGCGGGAACTGACATCTTATATAAAGCCAGTGCCAATATTGAGGCAACGACAACTATCAGCAACGCTAATCTATTACTTAAAATGCTCATAATGAACCCCTGCCTGTTAATAAGTTGCACAATCAAGCTTGGTAGCTTGTGTTTTGGTATCACAGGCCGCAATGTCGGAATCTCGTGTTTTCAACTTATCGGCATCACAGGAGCCTGCTAACGCAGACCCACCACCTAACCCTGCAAAACCACCTGTAGCGCCTGCTTCCAAATAAGTAATAAGCGTTGCACCGCCAGTAAAATAGGCACCAACTACCGCTAGCCCCAAACCAACAGCACCCGTGCCATAAGTCCAATTAGAGCAGCTAGATGATGCATTCCTATATTTTGTCTGCGCGTCCTCCTTACACTTAGCATTATCGAGATCAATTGTATTACAATATGCCGGCTTCGGTCTCTTCGGAGGTTCGGGACGGTCACCTCCGCCTCCGCCGGAACTAGGTCCCGAGCCCGTCCCCGCACCTGCGCCACCAGGAATAGGCCCTGCACCTTCGTCAGGCACTTCGTAGCAAACCTTTTGAGTCTCTTCTTTACCCGAAGAGCACATATTTACACTGCCACAACCACCTGTCGTATAGACTTTTATATCTTGGCATTGTTGGCGAGCGTGAGCACTTACCCCAAAGAATAACATTATTAGAAAGGCGAGGGATTTAGACGAACACAACTTAGCTTTATAATATTTCATACCTGAAAAATCCTTATTAATTTATTGGATAGTCGAAAATTGCTGCCCTTAATTTTTATTGAGTGCAAGCCCGTTCTATGCTACCCCCCCCCTTAACTTTAAAGTCAATTTGTAAATGGGCTTGGAACTGTTGAAATTTGTGAAATGATAAGTAGTTTTATTTGACATGCAAAAATGCATTAGCAAGTAATGCATTTGCGGCAATACTATTTAATAAAATTACTCGGGCTTAGGTTTGCGTGGTGCCGGCTTAACGCGGCGTGGTGGAGCCGAAGCAGCACGCAATTTGTTGTCGTGACGCGCGCGTTGATTTTTCTCGTCACGCGACGGTGCCATAATTTTGGTATGGGCATTGTTTTCAAAACCTGCCGTCAAACACAAATCCGCAATTTCACGCTCTGTTAATTCTGTCCACTGACCGACACGCACGTGTGATGGAATGAAAATATTCGCGTAACGCACGCGCTTCAAGCGACTTACTTTCACGCCTTGAGATTCCCACAAGCGGCGTACTTCGCGGTTACGACCTTCCATCACCACGCAGTAGAACCAACGGTTACGCGATTCGCCCGCACCGTCCACGATATCCGTAAAACGCGCAACACCGTCTTCCAGTAACACGCCTTCTAGCAAAGCGCGTTTCATTTCATCGTCAACTGTACCTTGAATACGCACCAAGTATTCACGGTCGATAACCGACGACGGGTGCATCAACTTATTCGCTAACTCACCATCGTTCGTAAACAGCAACAAACCACTGGTATTGAAATCCAGGCGACCAATGGAAATCCAACGCTCGCCTTTCAACGCTGGCAAACTATCGTACACGGTACGGCGACCTTCCGGGTCTGAGCGCGAGCAGATTTCACCTTCGGGTTTGTTGTACAAAATTACACGGCGACGAGTAGCTTCTGTGCGAACAGCGACGCGCTTACCGTCTACAAAAATTTTATCGTCCGGCGTTACGCGATCGCCAAGTTTGGCAATGCGGTCGTTAACTTTTACTTGGCCAGCTTCAATCGCCCGCTCCATTTCGCGGCGCGAACCAACGCCGGCACGCGCTAGGACTTTTTGCAGTTTTTCATCACCTAGATCAACCGACTCATCTTCTGCAACAGCGTGGTTTAATTTGGCAGTTTTCTTATCGCCAAATTTTTCTGCACGCGGGTCACGTTCTTTGAGTTCCGGTTTGCGTTTGGATGAATGCTTAGCTTTGAATTCAGCCGAGAGATTATCAGCCGCTTTTTTACGCGCGGCTTTTTCACTTGCCGCAGAGAAATATTCAGCAATCGCTGGCTTCACAGCCTTGGCGGATGTTTTAGGATTCGAGGGTGCTTTGCCGTTACCAGCTTTTTTGCCCTTGTTATCCTCAGGGTGGTCAGTTTTCTTCACCATAAAGTGTTACAACGCGAGCCTTGCGCTTAAGCGTTGTTATTTTCCTCATCTGAGTGTTCATCTAGATCGTCTGCACTACTTTCACTTTCTAAGTTGGCTGCATCCGATTCGGTATTGAGCGATGGCGATTCTTCGTCAGCATCAACGAAAGCTTCTTCACCATCCACAAATTCTTCTGGCTCTGTCGCCAAATTTTCCGGGCTTGCTGATGATTCTGTAATCACATCTTCATCTTTTTCACCCAATCCTTCTTCACCTAAATCCAACACATTATTCAGTTCATCCAGATCGCGGATTTCGCTGAGCGAAGGCAAATCTTCCAAATTTTTTAAATTAAAATAATCGAGGAATTGGCGAGTCGTTGCGTACAAAGATGGACGCCCCGGAACATCGCGGTGGCCAACCACTTTTACCCAATCGCGTTCCATCAGTGTTTTCATGATGTGCGAACTCACGGCAACACCGCGAATTTCTTCAATATCACCACGAGTAATTGGCTGACGGTACGCAATCAACGCGAGCGTTTCCAACAATGCGCGTGAATATTTTTGGGGCTTTTCATCCCACAGGCGATTTACCCAGGGTGCTGTTTCACCGCGAACTTGAAAACGCCAGCCGGACGCAACTTCTTTTAATTCAAAACCGCGTTCGGCATTGTCTGCTTGTATATCTTGCAAGGCAGCAAGCACTTCATCTTTTGCTGGCGCAACTTCTTCGTCAAACAATTCTAAAATGCGCGCAATCGTCAAAGGTTGCGCTGCCGCTAAAATTGCACCTTCCACAATTTTGCGCAGCATGTCTTTATCAACGGGTTGCTGAGTAATCGCAACGGTTGCAGATTCTTCGTTGGTATCATCGTGCTCAGAAACAGCTGCGCTTTCCGCGCCAACTTCTTCGCTATCCAAATCATTTTCTAAATTATTTTCGTCTGTCATTGCATTCTTGCTTTTACGTGAATAGGGCCAAAGGATTCGCTTTGCACAATTTCAACCAGCGATTCTTTAATCAATTCCATCACCGCCAAAAAGGTAACCACCACACCTAAACGACCTTCTTCAACTTTAAACAAGCTTACAAAAGGAACGAAGTGGTGATGCGCGAGCCTATCCAGCACTTGCGCCATACGCTCGCGGGTAGACAATTTTTCTTTGGATACGTGGTGACTTTCAAACATATCGGCACGACGTAAAACTTCCGACAATGCCAACAACAATTCTTGCAATTCCACATCGGGATCGAGCCGCGTTAAGCTGCGATCCGGCGCTTGCGCGGACGCTTGGAAAACATCGCGCCCAACCCGTGGAATACCGTTCAAATCTTCTGCCGCTTGCTTGAAGCGTTCGTACTCCTGCAAACGACGAATCAAGGATGCACGCGGATCTTCCTCTTCCTCGGCTTCTTCGCTGGAACGAGGTAAAAGCATGCGCGATTTAATCTCTGCCAACATGGCAGCCATTACCAAATACTCCGCCGCCAATTCAAATTGGTTGGCGTCCATCAGCTCTACATAAGCCATGTATTGCGAGGTGATTTCAGAGACGTTGATATCCAAAATATCGATATTCTGGCGGCGAATCAGGTACAACAAAAGATCTAGCGGGCCTTCAAAAGCCTCCAAAAATACTTCTAGCGCATCGGGCGGAATGTACAAATCTTGCGGCAGTTGCGTATAGGCTTTGCCGTGAACTATGGCGAAAGGCATTTCGCCTTGCGTTGGGCGTGAAGGAGTCTCCGAAGCTGACACGGCAGCGTCATCCACAGCTACCGGCCCATCTTCGGATACAGCGACGCTGGCTTGCTCCGGCAATTCCGCAACCTCGGCTGGCGCATCGTAATTGTTATTGTCTTCACTGGTTGAATTCACTGGCCGACCTGATTTAACCCCAAACTAAATACGCACACGGGCTGCGCCCGCAAATGAGCTGGGCATTATAGCCATATGCGGTGACTAGAGCCATGCACAATTAGGATGGCACACAAACCTGCAAAATTGCGGGCAAGGAAGCTAGGCTTCGGGTAGAATGCCCACACTTTTTATCCGGTCTCTCCCTTTATCCGGGAAGCCATGTATACGGAACTCAATCATGACTGCTTTACCACCCTGCCCCAAATGCCAATCTGAATACACCTACGAAGACGGTAGCCTGCTTATTTGCCCGGAATGCGCCCACGAATGGTCCGCAACCGAAGCCTCCAGCACCGAAACCGCTAAGGTATTCAAGGATGCAAACGGCAACATTCTGCAAGACGGCGACACAGTGACTGTGATTAAGGACCTTAAAGTGAAAGGCACCTCGTCATCGGTAAAAGTAGGAACCAAGGTAAAAAACATCCGCTTGGTGGATGGCGATCATGACATCGACTGCAAGATTGAAGGCTTTGGCGCTATGAAGCTGAAGTCGGAGTTTGTGAAGAAGGTGTAAATCGCGCGAACAGAAGTTGTTCTCAAACCCATAACAAAACCAGCTCTAGGCTGGTTTTGTTGTTTTAACCACAAGACAATTATTCGAAGGGTGCGAAGTCACCTTTACCTTGGCGGATTAGCTGCGGGGAATCGCCCGTCAGGTCAATCACGGTTGTTGGGTCAAGACCGCAATAACCACCATCAATCACCAAATCAACATGATGCTCTAAGGAATCGCGGATATCGTAAGGGTCCGTCATGGGGTACTCCTCGCCGGGCATGAGCAAACTGCTGGTCATGATAGGCTCGCCCAGCTCAGCTAGAAGTGCGAGCGCAATGGCGTTATCTGGAACTCGCAAGCCGATGGTTTTACGCTTGGGATGCAAGAGGCGGCGCGGTACTTCGGCAGTCGCCTCCAGAATAAAGGTGTAGGCACCGGGCGTATGGTGCTTGATTTGGCGGTAAACGGCATTATCGACACGCGCGTAGGTCGCAAGCTCTGATAAATCCCGGCACATGAGCGTGAAGTTGTGATCCTTATCCAGCTTACGCAATGCGCGAATGCGATCTAACGCGTCCTTATCTCCAATATGGCAGCCCAAGGCGTAGGCGCTGTCCGTTGGATAAACCACTATGCCGCCTTTGCGAATAATATCCGCCGCCTGAACAACCAAGCGATGCTGGGGATTTTCGGGGTGGATTTGAAAAAATTGAGCCATGAAATTATTCCATCAAATAAAAAATAAGTAAGCCGCTAGGCGGCAAAACCCAGCAGCTCCCACACGGGGCGACTTTGACTTGGTAACGAGGGAAAACATCCTAATTCTTGCCAGGCTTGGCCGGGAAAATGGAAATCACTGCCGCAGGAAGCCGCAAGATTGTTGACGTTGGCGATCTTTGCCAAATCTTCGGTGACTGGATGTGCTTGCATGCCGCTCACGACTTCCAGAGCGTCGCCACCCGCTGCTGCGAAATCTTTAATAAGCGCGCACATTTTGGTTCGAGTCAAATCGTATTTACAGGGATGAGCCAAAACGGCGACGCCGCCTGCTGAATGAATCCATCCAATAACATCAATCATTGCGGGCCACTGGTATTTCACGTCTGCCGATTTGCCGGTGCCTAAATACTTTTTGAAAGCCGCGTTGATATTGGGAACCACACCTTTATCGACTAAATATTGCGCAAAATGGGGCCTCGCGACATAGGCGTTTCCCGCCAAGGCTTGCGCGCCTTCCAATGCTCCGGCAATACCAGCCTTAGCCAAACGCAGCGCGATCTGTTCAGCGCGATTTGCGCGTGCCTGGTTTTGGGAATCAATCACTGAATTTAATTCGGATGAATCGGTCTGAATACCTAATCCGACAATATGCACACCGCCCTTGCCCCAGTGGCTAGAGAATTCAATGCCATTAATCAGCTGCAGCCCATGTTCTTCAGCTGCTTTTTGTGCCAAATGAAGCCCCGCTATGGTATCGTGGTCGGTTAAAGCTAATACGTCCACCTCGCGCTCTTTTGCTCGCGAAACCAGCATTTCAGGGCTTAAAATGCCATCCGAAAAATGGCTGTGGCTATGTAAATCAAATTTCACTGGGTCACCAAGATGGCCTAAACAATAACAATCGAATTGGGCGTTCAAGCCCATTATGACCGAGACTGACGATGACCGATAATTTTTCTGCTGATTCTGCAGCTAAAGAACCAGCAAAGGCACAGGAAAACGCCCCATCGCTAACACCAAAACCAGCTCCAAAAAAGGAAAATATGCTGGTTAATATTTTGATGAATATCGTAATCCCTACGTTGATTTTGACCAAATTAAGCGGTCCGCATTATTTGGGCGCCGTGTGGGGCTTAGTGACCGCGCTCGCGTTCCCGGTTGTATATGGCCTTAAAGATTTTATCGCCAACAAAAAATTTAACTTTTTCTCAGCATTAGGCATTGTGAGCGTATTGCTCACGGGTGGCATTGGCATTTTGAAATTGCCCACCGAATATTACGCTATTAAAGAAGCGGCCATTCCCGGGTTAATTGGTTTGGTGGTGCTTATCTCCACACGCACTCGCTTTCCTCTTGTAAAAACCTTTATCTACAACGATACGATTCTTAACGTTGAAAAAATTTCTGCTGCCTTAAAAGAACATGGCAAAGAGGAGGCCTTCGAAAAAACGCTGCGTTTGGGCTCTTATTTGTTGGCTGGCTCTTTTTTCCTGTCGTCAACGTTGAATTACATTCTTGCGGAAATGATTGTGAAAAGCCCTGCTGGCACAGAAGCGTTTAATATTGAAGTTGGCAAAATGAATGCCCTTAGTTTTCCCGTTATTGCCTTGCCATCCATGATTTTTATGGTGGCAACTCTAATGTATATATTCCGTAGCATTCGCTTGTTAACCGGGCTTACCTTTGAAGAAGTCCTGCACGACACAAGCAAATAAAAAGAGAAGATTTTATGCTTTACGCCATTATCAGCGAAGACGTTTCCGATAGTTTAGAAAAACGAAAAATGGCGCGCCCAGATCATTTGGCGCGTTTGCAATTATTGAAAGATGAAGGCCGCTTGGTGTTGGCGGGCCCGCATCCAAAAATTGATAACGAAAATCCTGGCGACGCAGGTTTTAGCGGTAGTTTAGTTGTAGCCGAATTTGTCTCATTAGCTGAAGCCGAAGCATGGGCAGCAATAGATCCCTATGTTGCCGCTGGCGTTTACGCAAACGTCACGGTAAAACCTTTCAAAAAAGTGTTGCCTTAATTACAAGGATATCGCATGAAAAAATTAGCTTTCGCCAGCTTGGTTAGCCTGGCAACTCTTAGCGCAGGGTTTTCATCTGCAACTTATGCTGAAGATCGTTACGTTACTGACGTAATTTATATTCCATTGCGTTCAGACAAAGACAACCAAGCCACCATTATTAAAAATGGTTTGGCAACCGGTACACGCTTAAAATTAATCAGTGAAGCGGAAGATGCCAATAAGAACAAATGGTCGCAAGTGATTACCAGCGAAGGAATTGAGGGTTGGGTGCGCAGCCAAAACCTCATCGCCGAACCCACCGCAGCCATGAAATTGGCGGCGCTAACCTCCGGACCAACCGATATGGTTGAGTTGCAAAAGCAAAATATCTCACTCAAAAATGAGTTAGACAGTGTTAAAGCGACTTACCAAAGCCTTGCCAAAGAATTGGAGGAAATTCGTAAATCGCCGACCTCCGATATTAATTTGGAACAAGAAAATCAAAATATGAATCGCATTAACCAATCGCTACAAGTAGAGCGCGATTTGTTAAAAGCAGAAAACGACAGACTCCATAAAAGCGATACTTACCAGCAACGTATTTACGGTGGTGGACTTATTCTAGCTGGCGTAATTTTATCTTTTGTGTTGCAGATGTTTGGTAAACGCAGACGTCGTTCAGAGTGGAATTAATTACGCATGAAAACCGCGCTTAGCGTTAACCTAAACAAAATTGCCCTTATTCGCAATTCTCGTGAAGGCAATTATCCCGATGTGGTTGAACACGGCAAAGTATGCTTGGCGGCGGGCGCTGATGGCCTGACAGTTCATCCGCGCCCAGACCAGCGCCACATTCGCCCGCACGATGTGTATGATTTGGCAGAATTGCTGAAAGATAATCAGGAAGCTGAATTTAATATCGAAGGAAATCCCTTCGCTGAAAAAATTGGCGACTTTCCCGGCTTTATTCAGTTGGTGTTAGACACCAAACCAGAACAATGCACCTTGGTACCAGATAGCAATGATCAGTTAACGTCCGACCATGGATTTGATTTAAAAAAGTCAGGCGAGTCTTTAAAACCTGTTCTCGATCAACTCAAATCTACCGGTGTTCGTGTCAGTTTATTTATGGATCCCGATCTGGAACAAATTGAACTTGCAAAAAAACTCGGCGCGGATCGTATAGAACTTTATACCGGTCCTTACGCCGAAGCGTTTAAGCGTAAAGACGCAAGTTTCGATCAACTATTCCAACGCTACTACGCAGCTGCCGAATATGCCGCAAAAATCGGTATAGGTTTAAATGCCGGGCACGATTTGAATTTGGAAAACCTTGCTCACTTTAGAAAAGTACCTGCATTGCTGGAAGTATCCATCGGCCACGCGTTGACCGTTGATGCAATTGCTATGGGTTTAGATAAAGCGGTTCGCGCGTATAAGCAGCTTTGCTCTGCTTAACTCAAGACTTCACAAATGACGAAAAAAATTGACACTCCAAAAGAGCGTAGCGACAGCCAAGCCTATTTGGAAAAAAAGAAATTCTTTGATGGCCTGCTCACCGTTTACGGACGTAAACCCGTGCTTGAGGCCCTGCAAGATAAATCAACTAATATTCACCGCTTACACTTAGCGGACAGTAACAAATCAGCTGGCATTTTGGATGAGATTATCGAACTCGCAAAATCTAAAGGCGCAGAAATTGTTTATCACAACCGCACGGCACTTTCGCGTATTTCAAAAAATGCAAGCCAAGACCAAGGTGTGGCAGCCGATTTAATCTGCCGCGGCTTTCAAACCTACGATGCTTTTTTGGCGAAACAAGCAGCGCAACAAACCAAGCAAACATTTACGCTGCTCGCGCTGGATGGCATCAGTAATCCGCAAAACCTCGGTATGATTATTCGTTCTGCCTGCGCAGGCAATATTGATGGGATTTTGTTGCCACAACATGGCTCTGCCCAAATTGATCCGCTTGTCATAAAGGCAAGTGCAGGTACTGTTTTTCGCGCACCAATTCTCCGCTGTAAAAACCTTGCTGAAGCCTTAAAAGAGTTTAAGGCTGAAGGTGCACTCGTTTGCTCGCTGTCTTCCCATGCAAAATCGACCCTCAAAGAATTTAACCCTGAGCAATCCTGTATTTATGTATTAGGAAATGAAACTGAAGGGGTTTCCAAAGAGGTATCCCAACTCTGTAACGAGAGCGTGAGAATTCCCATGAACAACGGTGTAGAAAGTTTAAATGTTGCGGTAACCGCAGCCCTGATTGCATTTCGTTAATAAGCAAACACAACATTAAATCAGAAATAAAAAGGGACGCAGACGCGTCCCTTTTTATTTCATTTGCTATTACAACTTGTAACCATCTTCTTCGTGCAGGCTTAAGTCTAAACCGAGAGACTCTTCGTCTTTGGTGACTCGCAAGCCTTTGGTCAACACACTGGTCAGTTTTAGCAGTAAATAAGTCACTGCAACGCTAAACACCAAGGTTGAAATGATACCAATCAACTGTACTTGCAGTTGTTGGCCCATGGATTCGATGCCAGTAGCAAAACCCAAGCCGCTAAAGGCGCCGAGCTGTGTAGAGGCAAAAATACCCGCCATGAAAGTACCGATAATGCCGCCCACTCCGTGCACAGGGAAAACGTCGAGCGAATCATCGATCTTCCATACACGTTTAACCAACTGCGTCATAAAGAAACATACAACACCGGCAACCAAGCCAATTACGATCGCGCCACCGGGACCAACATAACCGGAAGCTGGAGTGATAGTGCCGAGACCTGCAACCATACCAGTCACAATACCTAACACGCTTGGCTTTCTGAATTTCACCCATTCGATGGTCATCCACGCTAATGCGCCAGCAGCAGCGGACAAGTGTGTTACAAGCATCGCCATAGCGGCATTGCCGTTCGCGGCCAAGGCACTGCCCGCGTTAAAACCGAACCAACCCACCCAAAGGATACCGGCACCGGTTACCACCATGGTCATGTTGTGCGGTGGCATCGCAATATTCGGGAAGCCGTTACGCTTGCCAATCACCAAAGCGGCAACCAAGGAGCCAACACCAGCGGTGATGTGTACTACGGTACCGCCTGCGAAATCCAGCAAGCCCATTTTGTACAACCAGCCAGAACTGCTCCATACCCAGTGACAAACCGGTACGTAACAAAGCAGAAGCCAGAGAGATGAAAAAATCAGCATGGCAGAGAACTTAAGACGCTCCGCGTAAGCACCTACAATCAACGCAGGTGTAATTACCGCAAAAGTCATTTGATACATAGCAAAGAGGGTTTCAGGAATATCACCCCACAAATCATCTTTTTTGATGGAGGCAAGGAACACCTTGCTCAAATCACCGATGTATTCATTACCGGGCCCAAAGGCCAAGCTGTAACCGATGATTACCCACAATAAGGAGGCTACTGCAGCGATGGCGAAACATTGCATCAACACAGAGAGCACGTTTTTAACGCGCACTAAACCCGCGTAAAACAATGCCAACCCAGGCAAAGTCATAAATAAAACCAAAGCACTGGCGGTAAGCATCCAGGCTGTATTTGCGTTGTTCATAACAGCAGGTGCCGTGTCTGCTACGGCCGCATGGCTTAATGCCGTGGCAGCAATTGCCGTCAAAGTTAAGTTAATGATCTTCTTCATAATCACACCTTATGATTTTTGCTCACAATACTGCGCGAGCTTTATAGAGTGATGAACTGCCCCAATTTGATTCATCGACATAAAACCACAAGCCGATTGAGCGAAAATTAGGATTAAATTTGCTTATATTTAGTCTTAATTAACCCATTTTTGGGCAAAAAAAGTAAATTTTTTAGCAGGCATGAGGCGACAGCACAAACCATACCACTATTTTATTTATATATTTATCAATAACTTAAAGCAATACAACAATCGTTAACATATCTTTTTTGCACCAACTTGAATCATCAAAGCCTGTCTCGGCACATAATTGAAACATTTTTGGTTTTCTATGCCCGAAATTGCTTTAACTGCTTGGCAAACAACGCTTTCGCAGCGTCATCTTCACCATAAACCCACCGTTCATAATTGTCGATTAAGCGAGAGAGGGGCTTGGCCAAGTCTGGTTTTTGAGATACGACACGATTTATAAACGCACGTGGTGTTTCCATCACATCGGGTTGAAAACCTGCCCGCTTTAGCTTTTTACACAGCGCCAAATACATTCGCGAGGTTTCTGGGATATCTCGTTTTGATGACCTTAGAACGAGCGCTAGGAAGAGCACAACTCCGGAGCAGCTAAGGCTCAACACAACCATAGAGGCTATTCGCAGTGGCGTAACTTCCCCCAGCAGTCGTTCGAGTACCGAAGCTTGGGATGCGGAATCGTAGTTCATTACCCATTGCGTCCAAGTCAGGTTAATTGCATCCCACTGCTCGCGTATTTGCAAAAGCAACTTGAACGAGGAGCCAAATGGTTTAGCCAGTAATTGGCGGTCTGTCGCTGACAAAGATTGTTCTATTCCCCGCTGCACACGCTCAGGCGCTACAGCGCCCGTTGGATCGAACATAACCCAGCCGCGACTCTCTAACCAGACCTCTGCCCAGGCATGGGCATCGCGCTGCCTTACGGAAATAGAGTTATCAATAGAATTTATATCTCCGCCTTGATAGCCCACCACTACCCGCGCCGGGATTCCGGCCGCTCGCAAAAAGAAAACGAAACTACTCGAGAAGTGCTCACAGAAACCCTGCCGGGTATTCCATAAAAAGTCGTCAACGGTATCATCACCAAGCGGAGGGGGTTTGAGCGTATAAAAAAAGCTTTGACGATAATAATTAAAAAGCTTTGCAATTAGCTTTTCCGTATCACCTGCTTCTGCTAACCATTCCTTTGCACGCTCACGGGTTTTCAAATTTCCACTTTTCGGTAATTGAAGATTCTGCGTAAGCTCTTCAGCGTTCACAGTATTTAATTGATAGTTAAGCGATGAAACAACGTGATAACTTATTCGCTCCGTAACCGGCTCATATGCATGCAACCGGAGATCGCGAGCGAAAGCAATTTTATCTGGCCACACTTTCGGTGCCGCTAACACGTAAAGCCAGGGCTGCATGCTTGCTTCCGCTATTACGTCGTACTCGACATTCTCGCCTTTGTATTCCACATGCGAACGTAAATTACCGCTACCTTGGTTAAAATAATTCTCAGATTTTTGCTCGCGGCTCTGCGACCATTTCCTTCCATCAAAAAGAGAGAACACCAAGCTGCGCCAATAAAGCTTATCGCGCGAAGGGAGTTCAGATGTAAAACTGACACGAAATGCTAATTCATTGGACTCCATGAGCTCAGTAAAATCGCCAGGCGACATAGAATCGCTCATACCCGTTTTTGCTTGCATGGGCGAAGGCACAGCCCAAAAAGAACCGAGGCGTGGCACCACAATAAATAGCAACACCATAAAAGGAATTGCCTGTAATAAAATTCCCGCGCTTGGACGAAGATTTTTCCATACGCTAGCATTTTCAGATTCGCGATACAGCTGCATTAAGGTTGAACATAAGAGTATCAAACAACCAAAACCGTAAAACGCAGCTAAAAAATGATTAAATTCGATAAACTGCGCCGCCAAAATAAAAAATGCGATGAAGACCAGCAGCACAAAATCTTTTTGATTTTTTAGCTCCAAGAGCTTCAGTGTGAATCCAACAACTAACAAGCTCACCATGGATTCAAATTTAAAACCCGAACCCAAACTAAAAAATAAACCTGCGCAGCAGGCCAATACCAGCACCGTCTTTTGCAATTTCCCGGGATAATTCCAAGCGCCTTGAAAAATTCGCCAACGCCACACAGCCACCGCTACCCACACCAAACCAATCCAAAATGGAACGCTAACGAAATGGGGAGCCAAAATAAAAATTTGCACACTCAACAACCAAGCGAGACTAGTGCGAGAAATCGGTCGTTCGGAGATAAATTTTTTGTTGAACACTCTTAAGACCCCTGCACCCAACCGAAAAGCGCTAATGCAGTTAAGGCATTCAATCGATGTACGTCCCCACTTCCGACTTCAACTGTTATTTGCGGTAAGCGCAAACCAAACTCAAGATTATTCTCTGAAAAATAATTTACCCAGTGGCTCAAATGCGACAATGCTAATTCTGTGTCAGATGTATTAGTTGCTTGCCAATCCAACCAGAATTGTTCACTTTGTAGAGCACGGTAATCTTTAAGGTACAAACCTGCACCGCGCGCGTATTGCTTCCAGGCTATTTGGGATAAAGGTGCGCCCGGTTGATAATTATGAAATCCTTGAAATTCATCACTAGATTGTTGTGAAACGAAACGCCCCTCGTTGCCTTGTCCCGCACCCAGCGGAGGTGAATCGCACGCTATAGGTTTAGGGAAAATTAACGCACGGTGATCAAGATCTATATAAGCCCAAGCACGAATTAGTCCAAGCGGATAATAGCTCCTTAATATAATTCGTGGCATCTTCAGCCATCCACGATGGCGCGCGTTAGCGTTGATACGAACTATTGTGAGGCTTCCTGAACTCACGTCGGCTCTAATAGGATCAAAATCATCATCAGCCTGTAGTAAAAGCCCATGATGATCTGTTAGATATGATGAGGATATTTCAATGTCGAAGATGGCCGCATCGCCAACTACACTATTTTGCACAGCAGCTGGAGAAAAACTTAAACCCAAAAGATTTCGAAACGCATGAATAACGGACACCAGCATAACACTGGCCAAAAAAAAGGATAAACCAAGAATTAAATTGTTTTGATAATTTGTCCCTAATACCCATACCAGCAAAATTAACACCAAAAAAGCCAGACCTTGCTTACTAGGGAAAACATAGATCGTGCGATGCTGCAGAACAACTCGGTCGGCACGAGGAGATCGCTTGCTCATCCAGCGCTGAAAATATTGCTGTATCTTGGACAAGAGAAAATTACCTGTGCAAATTTGCCGAATAAGTATTCGAAAATTAAGGAAACCTAACTCAAAACAACAGGCACTGCGGCCAATATTTTTTTAACCACCACGTCCGGCACAGCGCTTTGCGATGAATTGCTTTTTGCAACAATACGGTGTGCAACCACGGCTAGAAATAAATACTGTACATCTTCAGGCACAACGTAGGCACGCTCATGCATAAAGGCCCAGGTTTTGGCGGCTTTAATTAATGCCATAGCACCGCGAGGTGAGAGCCCGACTAAGACATCTTCACTTGTACGAGTGTAATGAACTAAACGTTGTACGTAGTCCACTAAACTATCTGAAACTTTTACCGCACCAATTGCACGCTTTATATCGGGAATTTTATCGGGCGTTAAACAAACGCGCAGTTGAGTGAGTTGATCACGCGGGTCTCCCCCTTTAAACAAGAGCTTTTCCGTTTCCGCGTCCGGGTATCCCAAACTGATGCGCATTAAGAATCGATCTAATTGCGATTCCGGCAACGGATAGGTTCCCATTTGCGACATGGGATTTTGCGTTGCAATCACAAAAAACGGCTGAGGTAATTCGTAGGTTTTACCCTCATTGGTGACTTGGCGCTCTTCCATGGATTCAAGTAACGCACTTTGGGTTTTGGGTGTAGTGCGATTGATTTCGTCTGCCAATAAAACTTGGGTAAAGATTGCGCCTTTATGAAAGGTAAATTTTTTCTGCTGCGGATCAAAAATGGATAGACCTAAAATATCCGCGGGCAACATATCACTGGTAAATTGAACGCGGTTATAGGTTAAGCCTAAAACTTTAGCGAGCGCGTGAGAAAGTGTGGTTTTACCCATCCCGGGTAAATCTTCTATAAGAAGATGCCCATCCGCCAGTAAACAAGCTAATGCAAGTTTAATCTTTTCTTCTTTACCCAGCAGAACACGGCCAATTTCGCCCACCAAGGTTTCAATGAATTTTCTCACAGCGAATCCTTTTATATTTATGTAAGGAAAATCGAGAAAAGATCGTCACCCTAGCAAGCACCGGGTGACCTTATATCAAAGTGAGTTTAGTCCACGTTCGAGATCTGCAATTAAATCTTTTACCGACTCTAAACCAACCGAAATCCTAATTAAATTTTCAGTAATGCCTGCCTCGGCTTTTTGCTCCGGGGTTAAACGACCATGAGTGGTTGTTGCAGGATGAACGATGGTGGTTTTTGTATCACCCAAATTAGCCGTTAACGACATAATGCGAGTTGCATCAATAACCTTCCACGCGGCTTCACGCTCACCTTTCACACGGAAAGATAAAACTCCACCAAACGCAGATTGTTGTTTTGCTGCGAGCTCATGACCAACATGTGACGCTAACCCCGCATAAAATACCTCTTCTACTTTTGGATGCGCATGCAACCACTGCGCGAGCTCAAGTGCGTTGCGCGAATGTGCCTCCATGCGCAAACGCAAAGTCTCCAAACCTTTTAAAAACACCCATGCATTAAAAGGGCTTAAACTTGGGCCGGCACTACGAATAAAGCCGAGCACTTCATCCACCAATACTTTGGGGCCTGCAACAACTCCACCGAGGCAACGGCCCTGCCCATCTATATATTTTGTCGCAGAATGCACAATCAAATCAGCCCCGAATGCTAATGGGCGCTGTAAGGCTGGCGTGCAAAAGCAATTATCAACAACGAGCAATGCATTTCGCGCATGAGTAATATCGGCGAGGCGCTTGATATCAATAACATCGCAAAGCGGATTTGAAGGCGTTTCAACAAAAACCATTTTCGTCGCAGGAGTAAATGCTGCTTCCCATGCGGTGTAATCTGTCGGTGCGACAAATGTTGTAGTGACACCAAACTTCTGCAAAAACTTGGTAAAGAGTACGGTGGTTGTGCCGAACACACTGCGCGAACAAACAATGTGGTCACCTGTTTTTAAAAGCGCAATACAGGTACTGAGGATAGCTGCCATGCCGGAGGAAGTACCTACAGCAGATTCTGCGCCTTCAAGCGCAGCGATGCGTTCTTCAAACGCGCGCACTGTAGGGTTGGTGTAGCGAGAATAAACATTCCCAGCTTGCGCACCGGAAAAACGGTCAGCTGCTTCTTGCGCACTACCGAATACGTAGCTTGAAGTTAGAAACAAGGCTTCACTATGTTCGCCTTCATGAGTGCGAACTTGGCCGGCACGTATAGCCAGCGTATCTAGTTCATACTCTAAAAATTCTTGCTCAAAATGTTCCATTAGTTACAACCTGTATCGAATAGGGTCACGATTAATTTCTATTTAAGCGCCGACTTAGCCGTGCCCCATTCAGTTTGTGTGGAGCTTACTTGTTATGCGGAGCTTACTTACGATGTTTATCAGCTTCGGCACGCGCTTCACGCATTTTTTTCATCGCCAACTGAGTGCTGTTACGCATACGGTGTAGCGCCAATGTTAATTGATGAACCTCGTTGTTTGTATTGAGATCAATGTTTGCAATATCAATCGGGGTATCTTTACCCGTTGAAACATCGTGAGCTGTTTCAGTCAACTTCTTGATAGGCGAAATCACCGCAGAACGTACAAACCAAAGCGCGATTAAGAAAGGCACCAGGATCAAGGCCAATTCTTTTACACCTACAAAATTCAACGCTCTCATGTATAAGGGTTTGGCAGGAATGCTAACACTGATTACACCGGCAACATCACCTTCTTTAAACCCAAAGCCACGCTCAGATCCGTAGCGTTTGATAACATCTTCGGGGGCTTTAGCTGGATCGCCATGACAACTAATGCACGATGCCTTGTGATAAATCGTTTGTGCAAATCGATATTGACCATCTGCAAACTCAGAATATTCTGACGCACCTGTTTTAGTCACTATAGCCAAGGCCATGGATTCAAATCCATCAGGTGCATTTACGGGGTTCATAACATTTTGCGATGTCATGTGGAACTTGGCTGGCGACGAAGATTTGGCAACAACTTCAGAAAATTCGCGCTGAGCCAATGCTGGGTTCTTGGAATAAAAATGTACAAAACCAGCGTCGTCAACATTCTCACAGGAAGCACGGTACAGCTCCTGCGTTAGAAAACTTTCTTTGCTCCCTTCTTTAACCCAAACCCTGCCGTTCTGAGCAACCCAAGCGCCGAATGACTCCACGTTCGACACCACCGTTTTCGCCTGAGATTTGAGTTCCTGCAAATAAATATTCTGAAGCATAAAATAATATGCTGCAGCGTTCATGCCTACTATTAACAGAAATAAAGCCGCAAATTTTGTTGAAAGCGAGATTTTATTTTTCATTATTATCATCCTGTTTCGTTGAGATCATTGATTATTACTGGAGCAGTAATTTTTCCGCCTTTTGCAAAAAACTGTGTCGTTCAGATTCAGCAGTCAATTGCTGACTTAACGCGAGCGCATAATGGCGCATAGCTGCGGGACCAAATTTTCCGGCAGAGGCCCATTGGGAAAAAACATCACCTGAAATTTCAAGACCTATGGGTCCTACATATTCAATAAATAATTCAGTTAATTGTATAACCCTTTTTGCCGCCGCCGGCGGCAGTTTTTTCAAATCGACGTGGTCTAGCATACTGACTCCTTGATAAATCAACCTGTTTAAAACAGGTTTTAGCTCATGGCGCCGCCGTTGTGCAAACCCATAGGAGATTCTGTTTTACCCGCTTTTTTATTTTCTTTCGCTGAATCATTGCGTGCAGCAGCCAGCTTATCCAAATACTCTTTGGTCACATCGCCACCAATATACTCACCGGTAAACACGGCACAATCGAACTCAGTCACCTTACTGTTACCTTCGGTAGACGCTGCAATCAAGTCGGCTAGGTCTTGATAAATCAACCAATCAGCGCCGATCTCTTTACAAACTTCTTCATCAGTACGGCCATGCGCAATTAATTCTGAAGTGGTAGGCATATCAATGCCGTATACGTTTGGATATTTCACCGCAGGTGCCGCGGAAGCAAAATACACTTTGCGTGCACCCGCATCGCGCGCCATTTGAATAATTTGTTGACAGGTTGTGCCGCGCACAATGGAGTCGTCTACCAACAATACATTCTTGCCTTTAAATTCCAACTCGATGGGATTTAATTTTTGGCGAACAGATTTTTTACGTTGCTGCTGCCCAGGCATAATAAAGGTACGGCCAATGTAACGATTTTTTACCAAACCTTCGCGAAATTTCACGCCCAGTTTTTGCGCTAGCGCTTGACCAGCAACACGACTTGAATCTGGAATTGGAATGACAACATCAATATCGTGATCAGGCCTCTCACGCAAAATTTTATCGGCCAGTTTTTCGCCTTGACGCAAACGCGCTTTATAAACGGAAATGCCATCCATAATCGAATCGGGGCGAGCGAAATAAACGTGCTCAAAAATACACGGCGCCAAGCGCGAATGTTTCGCACACTGGCGACGATGTAATTGGCCATCTTCAGTAATGTAAATCGCTTCGCCCGGTGCAACGTCGTCGATTAAGTGGAAACCCAACACATCGAGCGCAACACTTTCGGATGCCACCATATATTCAATGCCTGCTTCACCTTCACGCGAACCATAAACCAACGGACGAATCCCGTTGGGGTCGCGGAAAGCAATCAAACCATAACCCGCAATTAAGGATACAACCGAATAACCGCCAGTAATGCGGTTATGCACACCTTCGATCGCCTTAAAAATATCGTCTGGTGTTGGTTTTAACTTGCCTTGCATTTGAAGCTCATGCGCAAACACGTTGAGCAACACTTCTGAATCTGAATCTGTATTGACGTGACGTAAATCGGTTTTGAATAAATCTTCACTGAGCTTTTCAGTGTTAGTGAGGTTCCCGTTGTGAGCCAGCGCAATACCGTAAGGAGAGTTCACATAAAAAGGCTGTGCCATCGCCGGGCCAGAACTGCCCGCTGTTGGGTAACGCACGTGGCCGATCCCCATATTGCCAACCAAACGTTGCATGTGGCGAGTTCTGAACACATCCTGCACTAAGCCATTCGCTTTTTGCTGCGCCATGCGACCGTCCTGGCAGGTCACAATACCGGCAGCATCCTGACCACGGTGTTGGAGTATGGTTAGCGCATCATACAATTGAACGTTGACATCGCGTTTGCCCACAATACCTACAATGCCGCACATACTTACTCACCTATTTAAAAACTGAATTAAAAAACGGGGTTAAAAATTAAATCTTTGAAACAATCAATCCGCTGCACATTAAACGGAAGTCGCCTCTGGCTTTCGCAACAAACTCACCACCCACGACGTGATGCCGTTAATCCCATTTTGAACCGCCGCTTGATAAGGCGAAAAATAAGGAATGAGTTGAGATTGTTGAAACCAGGAATCTTTGGTTACGGGCACATAATTCGGCACGTAAATTAAAAACATCATCACCAGCAGCACGCCGCGTGCAAAGCCAAACACCATACCTATCAGACGATCTGTGCCCGATAACCCGGTGGCTTTGACGATGAGGCCAATTAAAAAATTGATCAACGCGCCCAAAAATAGCACCCCGACAAAAACCAGTAAAAAGGCTGTCATAGCACGCAATGAGGGTGTTGATATTGTGTTAACGAGGAATTCTTCAAGACGATGGCTGAATACATTGGCGCAAACCAAAGCAACAACCCAGATGACAAGGGACAAGGCTTCTTTAATAAACCCGCGAACAAGGCTGATAACACTGGATAGCGTCAAAACAATCACAATGGCCCAATCTGCCCCATTCATGCGCCCAAGTTCCCCACTTCATTAAGGACGCGCATTTTAACAGAGCCGCCCACTATCAAACAGCTCTTTAACCACAAGTTTAATGTTCGTAATTCGTGAATTCGCTTTATCAAGGCTGGAATCGCATCACCATGGATTTCACTTTCAGGCGCTTGTCCATTTGTTCCTTTAATGCCAAAGTCTGATTTTTGTCCAGCTTGGGACCGATATAAACACGGCTGATAGTACCGTTTCCGCTGGGTGTGGTTCGCACATAGGCTTTTTGACCATCTGCCTGTAAATCATCCCGCAGCTTATTTGCCGCTTCCTTCGTCGTAAAACTACCCACTTGAACCACCCAAGCGTCAGGCAGGCCTTGCTGATTTAAAGGCATAGCCGAAACAGAAGATGTGTGACTCGCAATAGATTTTGCAGACGAAGCCGACGCGCTCGTAACGACAGCCGCAACGGAAGATGCTGTTGCAGAAGAAGCAGAAGCCACACTTTGCTCAGGTGCAGCCTCGGTGGGCGCAAACATGGTTTCCGGCGCTGGCGCTGGCTCGATATTAGGAACTGGCTGTGGCGATTTGAATTCCTCGGCAACCAAATTAGGGCGCGCAGGAATCTGCGATTTTGTGCTGACTTGATAATCCTTCTTTTCTTTAAAGAAACTCGGCAATAGCAACACGGCTACCGCAGCCAAAACGGCCGCACCAATTAATCGATGCTTTAATGTGTATCTCACTGAGAACCTCGAGAAGCTTAGGAATTCGTCTGCAAATACGCCAATGCGGCGGCGACAGTAAAGAAAGAACCAAATACCAATACGCGATCTTGCGGTGTTGCCTTGGCCAACACCGCTGGCATCAATTGGCTTATAGCACCGGATTGCTGAACCTGAGCTTTAAGGGACAACAAGTTATCACCCAAGGCTTGTATGCTTGCCGCGCGCGGAATTTCTGACAAGTCCAGCAAAAACCATTCATCAACCAAACCTACAAGGTTTTCCAGGCTCGCAATGCGGTCTTTGTCGCTCATCATGGCGACTATAGCAAAGGTTTTTCCAGCGATTGGCTGTGCGGTTAAGCGTTTGGCCAAATATTCCGTCGCCGCGGGATTATGCGCGACATCTAAAATAAACTGACGATCTTGATAAGAAATTTGTTGGAATCGACCCAGCAACTCCAAACCCAATAAGGATTGCTCAATTTGCTGCTGAGTTAATTCGATACCAAGCAAGTTAACAACCTGCAAGGCTGCGGCCATGCTGGGTAATGGTAAATGCGGAGCGCGCATGGAAACCAATTCAACATTTAATCCGTTTACAGCTTTACCTTCCCACGACCAAGTAGATTCATTTTCGACAAACGAAAATTCGCGACCAACAAAATAAGCCTTGGTTTTTAGTTGCGCTGAAATATCTAAAATGGTTTGCGGTGGGTTTGGATCTGCACACACGAATAACTGCTGCTCGCGGAGGATACCTGCTTTCTCACGCCCGATTGCATCGCGAGTATCGCCCAACCAATCTTGGTGATCTATAGCGATAGACGTAATAACCGCGACGTCTGCATCAATAATATTTACGGCGTCAAGCCTGCCACCCAACCCTACTTCCAATACGTAGTAATCCACTTGCTGCTGTTTGAGAATTTCCAGCGCAGCTAAGGTTCCGTACTCAAAGTAGGTAAGGCTAATGGAAGATTCGTCGGACGCAGAACACGCCGTTGCAATTTTTTCAAACGCGGCACAGATAAGTTCATCCGCAACAGGCTTACCATTTATTTGGATGCGCTCCGCGTAATGCAACAAATGCGGAGAGGTGTAAACACCGACATTAAAATTTGCAGCGCGCAATAATCCTGCCGTTGCTGTAACACAAGAACCTTTTCCGTTTGTGCCCGCAACGGTAATAACTTTTGCGTTTGGTTTTAATAAATCCATTCGCGCTGCAACTTGGCGAATACGATCTAATCCGAGATCAATTTCTTTGGGATGGCTTTGCTCAAGCCACCCCAACCACTCTGCTAATGAAGTAAATCTCATGTGAGCGGGAAATTAATTCAGCACAGGCTTGTGGGTAAATTTAGCGAGGAGTGATGCAAGTTTGTCGCGCATATCACGACGATGAATAATTAAATCAATAGAACCGTGATCCAACAAAAATTCCGCACGCTGGAATCCTTTTGGCAACTTTTGGCGAATTGTTTGTTCAATAATACCTGGGCCAGCAAAACCAGCGCGAGCACCCGGCTCCGCCACGTTTAAATCGCCCAGCAATGCCAAACTCGCCGACACACCACCGTATACAGGGTCAGTCATAACAGAAATGTAGGGTGTGCCTTGCATTTTCAAGCGCTCAATTACTGCAGAGGTTTTTGCCATCTGCATCAATGAAATGAGCGCCTCTTGCATACGCGCACCCCCCGTTGCCGAGAAGCAAACGAGCGGAATATTTTCCTGCAGCGCGATAGTGGCGGCGCGAGTAAACTTCTCACCCACCACATAGCCCATCGAACCGCCGTGAAACGCGAATTCAAACGCTACCGCAACAACCGGCATACCTTTCAATTCACCGCACATAGCAACCAAAGCATCTTTTTCGCCGGTTTCTTTTTGCGCCGTCGTCAAACGGTCTTTGTATTTTTTAATATCTTTAAATTTCAAACGGTCGATAGGTTCAACCTCAACGGCCAACTCTTTACGATTTTGTGGATCGAGAAACATATCCAAACGCGCACGGGCGCGAACACGCATGTGATGATCGCACTTTGGACAAACATCAAAATTCTTTTCGAGTTCTGGTTTGTATAAAACGGCATCGCATTTCACGCACTTTTCCCACAAACCTTCGGGAACTTTATTTGAGCGCTTGGCTTCAGATCGTGTCGCAACACCAGGGATAATTTTTTCTAACCAACTCATCGTAAAATCTCTTTGGTTTGTCAGTAACCTGTGAAAATCGCTGTTGATGCGATCCTGCGCTGCGCTTCTTCCACGGTTTCTCAGTTGTTCTATTAACAGTGATTTCCGTTAGACCACTGCCAACTTTTTGTTTGTTTAGAGCGAATCAATCGCAGTGCGAATACCGCCAATAATTTCACCTACTGCACCGGCAATCACAGCTGGAGATTGACCTTCAAGTGATCCCATTTTATCAACCAGCACGCTGCCGATCACAACACCGTCGGCCAATTGCGCAACTGATTTTGCCGTTGCAGGGTCTTTAATACCAAAACCAACACAAACCGGCAGATCCGTTAATTCACCAAAAGCGGCGAGTTTGGATTTAACATCGTCAACATCCAAATGGCCTGCACCGGTCACACCTTTCAATGAAACGTAATACAAAAAGCCGCTTGCGTGCTCTGCAATTTTGCGTGCTCGTTCAACTGTGGTGGTTGGCGCAAGCAGGAAAATATTATCCAAACCTACCGCATCCAACGCATCTTTTAAAATCACAACTTCTTCTGGCGGTAGATCAACGGTTAACAATCCATCAACACCCGCTTCTGCGGCAGCCGTTGCAAAAGCTTGATAACCAAAACGCTCAACCGGGTTTGCATAGCCCATCAAAATGACTGGCGTACTGCTGTTGGTTTTGCGGAATTCTTTTACCAATTCCAACGAACCTCTAAGGCTGGTGTGGTGAACCAAAGCACGCTCGTGGCCTTTTTGAATCACTGGGCCTTCCGCCATTGGATCAGAAAAAGGTACGCCCAACTCAATCACATCTACACCTTTGGCAACCATTTCATGCATGGTTGGCAAGGTCACTTCGGGTTGTGGATCACCATTGACAATGTAGGCGACCAAAAGTTTTTTACCGGCCGATTTTGCTTCAGCTACGCGTTGTTGAATACGACTCATCACTTATGTTCCTGTTCTGTTTTCTGCGTATGAGTTAAACGGTAATACCGTCGAGGGCAGCAACAGTATGAATATCTTTATCGCCACGACCAGAAAGGTTGACGATGATGATTTGGTCTTTGCTCATGGTTGGCGCGAGCTTCTCCGCATAGGCGATTGCATGGCTGGATTCCAGCGCAGGCATGATGCCTTCGGTAAGCGTTAATTTGCGGAAAGCAGCCAGCGCTTCGTCATCATTAGTCGCCACGTAATTCACACGACCAATATCTTTCAACCACGAATGCTCTGGGCCGACACCGGGGTAATCCAAACCAGCGGATACAGAATGGGTTTCAATAATTTGGCCGTTTTCATCTTCCATCAAATAGGTACGATTTCCGTGCAGGACACCTGGAATACCTTTGCTGAGAGGCGCAGCGTGCTTACCTGTTTCAATACCCAAACCGCCCGCTTCAACACCGTACATAGCCACTGATTTATCAGCAAGGAACGGGTGGAACAGGCCGATCGCATTAGAGCCCCCGCCCACGCAGGCCACCAAAGCATCTGGCAACTTACCTGCTTGCGCCAAGCATTGACGACGCGCTTCGCGGCCGATAATAGATTGGAAATCACGCACAAGTTGTGGATAGGGATGTGGGCCTGCAGCTGTACCGATAATGTAGAAAGTATCATCCACGTTAGTTGCCCAATCGCGCATGGCTTCGTTCATCGCATCTTTCAAAGTGCGAGAGCCAGAGGTCACAGGGAACACCTCTGCGCCGAGCAACTTCATGCGGTAGACGTTAAGCGTTTGACGTTTAATATCGTCCAAGCCCATATAAACACGGCATTTCAAACCCAAACGCGCAGCAACCGTTGCTGTAGCAACGCCATGCTGACCAGCGCCGGTTTCGGCGATCACACGAGTTTTGCCGGTAAACTTTGCCAAAAGCGCTTGGCCGATGGTGTTGTTTACCTTGTGCGCGCCTGTGTGGTTAAGGTCTTCACGCTTAAGGA
This sequence comes from Cellvibrio sp., assembly GCF_046347455.1. Classification (GTDB taxonomy): domain Bacteria; phylum Pseudomonadota; class Gammaproteobacteria; order Pseudomonadales; family Cellvibrionaceae; genus Cellvibrio. The sequence continues at coordinate 202,921 of NZ_JAXMGC010000003.1, read as the reverse complement.
AAATTTGCGCACCGCCCAATTCGCGGGTCCAGCGCTCTGCCAAATACAAAGGTGACGGACGGCCAACGTAATGGGCCATATCCTTATCAAACTCAGCTTGGAAGGAAGGATCATCTTTCAAGCTGAAGTAAATAGATTCGAGTTCATCAAGAGCATGAACCAGGGTTTCAGACACAAATCGGCCACCATAGGGACCAAAGTGACCTGCCGCATTGGGGAAACTACCGTAATCAATATCGCTCACTGCTTTATCACCTTCTCTAGTAGCAAATTCAGCATAGGGTTAAGGGCGTTTTCTCGTCCGCCAATAGCAGACAAACCTTAGTATCTACGCATGCCTAGCGTTAAAAATAAATTGTTCAACTTTTTGAGAATCTTTTTTACCGGGTGCTGATTCCACCCCGCCACTCACGTCCACACCATAGACATGCGTAGCTTGAATTGCCGAAGCCACGTTTTCAGGTGTTAGTCCGCCGGCCAATACAATTGGTCGGAGCGATTGTTTGGGAACGCGCTGCCAATCAAAGGTTTCGCCGGTTCCGCCCGGAACACCGGGGCGATAAGCATCGAGCAGTATTGCGGTTGCGCTCGCGTATTTATCAAATGCACCGACCAAATCCAGCTCTGGGCGCATCCGAATGGCTTTCATGTACGGGCGATGAAAGCTTTCACAGAACTCAGGTGACTCATCGCCATGAAACTGCAACAGATGTAATCCAACATTCGCCAACACCTCGCACACGTAGGATTCATCTGCATTTACAAACAATCCCACCACCGTGACAAAAGGCCCGACAGAGGCTGCAATTTCGCGCGCCTGCTCAATAGTTACCGCGCGCGGACTCGGTGCGTAAAACACCAAACCAATGGCGTCGGCTCCGGCGTTGACAGCAGTTTGTGCGTCAGCAACCGAGGTTATGCCACAAATTTTCACGCGAGTAGAATTCACAAGCTGCTCAACTTTGCCTTAGCCGACCTGAAATAAGGCGGCGATAGTACCAGAATTGCCAGCGAAAAACCGCAAATTGCAGCTTTCACGGGCAAATTGATCTGGGAATTAAAGGAAATTTAGCCGCCAAGTTCTACCGCAAAACCGCCTACAGGTTCAGGCAAAAACAAGGGGCCGGGTAGCAACTTGGGTAAATCAAACTCAGACGGAAAATCTACCGAAACCAGATACAATCCAAAAGGCCGCGAGGTAACTCCGCCCGCACTGCGATTTTTTGCAGCTAGCACTTCGCCCACCCAACTCGTAGGCTTATCCCCCACTCCCACCGCCATTAGCACCCCCACCATATTGCGAACCATATGATGCAAGAAGGCGTTGGCCTGAACCTCTATTACGATCAAATCACCACGGCGGATGATGTGCAGGTAATGGATCTGGCGAATCGGACTTTTGGCCTGACATTGTGTCGCTCTGAAGGATGTAAAGTCGTGCTTACCAACCAAATGCGCAGCACCTTCACGCATTTTTTCAACATCCAGCGGCCGGGATGACCAAGTGATTTGGTCATGCAAAAGCGCAGAAGACGTTTTTGCATCTGAAATTAAATAACGATAGGTGCGATTTAACGCGCTGAAACGCGCGTGAAAATTGGGGGCAACATCTTTCGCCCATTTGACGCTTACCGAATCAGGTAAATGAGGCCGCGTTCCCATAACCCAAGCTTTGGGTAAACGCTTGGCGAGAGTATCAAAATGAATGACCTGATTGGTGGCGTGAACTCCCGCGTCAGTGCGGCCAGCACAAACTAGAGTGATGGCTTCATCAGCAACTTTCGATAAAGCTTTTTCCAGCGCTTGCTGTACTGTCTTTACGCCGTTAGGTTGGGTTTGAAAGCCGTGGAAGTCCGTACCCTTGTATTCAATCGCTAAGGCAACGCGCTGCATACCTTCTGGCCAAACCGCATCACCAACCACCTCGCCGTTGCGGGTATAGACTTTACTTTTGGGAATGTAATTCTCACTCATAAAAAAACCTGTACGCCAGAAACAACAAAGCCTTGCATAGCTCCTCTTATTTCAAGGGCCCATGCAAGGCTTTGTTGGCTAGCCTATCTTAAGCGTCGATACGACTCAACAAATCTACAGCTTCTTGACGTTGTTGCTCGTTACCTTCATGCGCTACTTCTGAAAGAATATCGCGAGCACCTTCGTTATCACCCATGTCCATATAAGCACGAGCCAAATCTAATTTGGTTGCTGCTTCATCGGCGTCAGCCATGAAATCCAACTCGGAATCCATGTCGTCATCAGACATATCAGAAGCATCGTCCATCGCCAAACTTTCAGCCGAGAAATCGGACAAGGCTTGCTCAAAAACGTCGTCATCAGACAAGTCTTCAACCGCGTTCGCTTGCACGACTTCTTCAATTGCTTCTTCATCGATGTTATCTAATTGCGCAAAATTTTCTTGGGCAACGGGAGTTTCATCTTCGAGAGAAAAATCTTCTTCAACGGACGAGTCTTCTGAGAATCCGTTACCGGCGCTGAAATCATTAGAAGGATTAGCGTCGAACTCACCTAACTCGTTATCAAGTTCAGCAAATGAATTCTCATCGAACTCTATGCTCTCTTCATCTACTTCAGATTCAGATAACGCAAGATCCAAGTCGCTCAAGCTAGATTCATCGGCAAGCTCAACAGGGCCATCCAAATCAAAGCTATCGTCGTCCTCTACAGTTAAATCGTCTTCAGCAAATTCTTGAACAACGGGCGCTTTAGCTTCAGGTTCTTCCAGTTCCAGCTCGTCGTCTTCCCATGAAAAATCGTTATCATCTAACGCAGAGTCCAATGGGGCGGATGTTGGCTCTTCAAAACTGGAATCCAAATCAACTAAATCGCTGTCGATATCATCGAGCTTAAATTCATCTTCATCTACGCTCGCAAATTCTTCCTCAACAATTTGGCTTGAAGGGGCAGAGGCTGGAATTTCATCATCCAACATATCGAGTTCAGCATCGAGACTTGCCATTTCGCTATCAAGCGCAGCCAAATCAACCTTATCAACATCCATTTCCAAGTTGAAATCATCAGCAAGAACATCGCCCTCATTAAATTCGGGAGATTTGATGCTGTTAGCTTCTTGCGCAAGTGAGCTTGGCTCGTTGTCCAAATCGCTAAAATCAAAACTGAAATCCTCTTCACTACGCTTGGACACTTCAACGTCTTCTGGCAAAGCGTTGTTGTCCATATCATCCAAGGCTAAAGAAATGTCTGAAAGATCTTCTGCTTCGCCCTGAACTTCCGGAGCATCGTCCAAATCAAAATCTAACGCAAAATCGTCGTCCATATCGGCAAGATGATTGGTTTGACTCGCGGGAGTCGCTTCTGCTTGTGGTGCATCAAGATCATCTAAATCAAGGTCAAACGCGAAGTCATCTTGGTTAGCTTGGTCTGCTACGGCTCGTTCAGTTTGGACGGATTCTGTATCGAGATCCAAATCATCCAAATTAAAGTCGCCACCCCCGCCAAGCTGCTCGCCCGCCTCAGCAACCGTTGAATCAAATTCACCAATACCTGGAATATTTGCACGCAACTCTTTAGCACGGCTCAGTGCAAGGCCACCAGCAAGTGGTAGAAGTACTGCATAGTGTTTATCAAAAGCAGGCGCATTTTGAGTTTGGGAATACACCTCTAAAAGCTTCAAGCGGATATCTGTATTATTCGGGTCTTTGGCAAGACCATTAAGCAACATCTCTTCCGCTTGATCAAACTTGCCGTAGGCGATGTAGATATCAGCCTCACCGACAACATCTCCAGTTTCAGCTACAGCGGTCGTATCCTCTTCGTCAAACAGAGCCATCTCGTCAGTCGCGTCTGTGGCATCTGGCTGCTCTTCAGCGGCTTGGTTGAAGGCATCGAAGTTAGGCTCGTCTTCTGGGAAGTCGTTGTTAAATGAGTTGCGTTGCTCTGCTTCTGCTTGCTCTTTGCGACGGCGCGCCAAGGCTACACCGCCAGCACCCAATAAGGCTGCCGCGCCCAAGCCAACCCACAGGATATTGTCGAACACCTGATCTACGAGCGTTTTCTCAGGTGCTGGCGCAGGAGCCGGTTTGACAGCAGGTTGTTTTTTGGGGGCAGGAGCGGGCGCTGCCGCACTTGAAACAGACTGAGCAAGAGAGCTGGTTGTGGCAGCTGGAACCGAAGAGGTTTGCGCCTTTGCAGTAGCTTCTGCAGGCTTCGCATCAGAAGCAAGCTTGGTATCAGCCGGTGCTTTTTCACCTGAGGATTGTTTGCCGGAGTTCAGCTGTAATGCACGCAGTTTTTCATTGCTGACATCAACCAAACGCTGCATGGTTTTAACTTGTTCTTCCAAGTCATGTACACGTGAGGATAATTCAGTTTTTTCAGACTTGGCGCGCTCTAACTCTTCCAAGGTTGTCGCCAACTCAGATTCCAAGGCTTTTCCAGTCCCCTTGTTCGCACCACTACCCTGCCCATCGGTAGATTTTTGTTTGGAGGTGGGCGCCTCTAACCTGACGCGACCCGCAACAGCTTCCGACTTGACCCGCTCAGTGTTGGTACGGCGCGATGCATCTAACTGTGCACCCATTGCGGAATCCGTTGGTGCCGCAGAATTACCCGACCAGCTGGCAGATTGTGCGTTGAATTGCCTTACTGCTTCAGATTGGGAAACGCTGGAGATTTCAGCAGCGTCCGGTACGCGAAGTACTTGGCCTTTTTTCAACAAATTAATATTGCCGCGAATAAAAGCATCAGGATTCAATCGTTGCAACGCAAGCATCGTCTGATGAACGCTGGAACTGGAGTCTGGGCGTACCGCGAGTGCAATTTCCCATAAAGTGTCCTTATCACCTACTGGCCCGTAGGTGCCGGAGGACACTTTAGACTTTTTTGCGGGCTGATCTTGCTCGGCAATAATTTCAGGCTTTTCTTCTGCTGCGCCAGAATCCAAATGAGCTTTAATCTCTGCCTCTAAGGCGGGATCGGATTTTTTATTTGCGGTAACAGCAGATGTAGTGGTTGACGAGGTGATCCGCGCAGCTTGTACCGCTTGCGGTGCCGCATCATCGTAAGTCGGCAAATCCATCAACAATGTGTATTCACGTAACAAGCGACCAGAGGTCCACTTAGCTTCAACCAGGAAGTTCAGGTAGGGTTCACGGACGGGATTGCGTGAGGTAATGCGTACTATGGGACCACTGGGGTTATCCAGAGCAACTTCGAACTTGAATTCAGTGTAGAAGTGAACAAAATCGAGCCCGTTGCGCTCAAATTCGGAGGACGAGGCCAAGCCGACGATAATCTGCTCTGGCGATAAGCCTTTGGTGTCCAATAATTGGACTTCGGCGCTGAGCGGTTGGTTGAGCGTGGACTTTAGCTTAACCTCACCCAGTCCCAATGCGCTGGCATAATTCGACAGTGCAAAAGAAGCGAATCCACAGGCTAATACCAATTTACGAAGATGCATAGGGTGATCCTTTATTATCTTCCAGCAGCGCGACTTAACAGAAATTCTGGCTTTGGTTGCCAGATTGAGGGGTTAAGCCCTAAACCGGATGTTGTATGCGGGTACTGCAAAACCTCGAATAAATATTCACTATCTGTCGTAAGTATTCATTATAAATAGGTTTTTATCAACACTTCGTCCCTTCTGGAAGCTCGCCAGAACGGACTTTTTGCACATTTTTCAGCGCTTTGGGGTAAAAAAGTACACTTTGGATGGGCAATTCCAGCCAAACAGAGCCGGAAACAAGCCTGCCAAATAAAAAACCCCCAATAATCGGTAGATTATTGGGGGTACTTAAAGCGATTCTTTAAGTTGAGGATTAAGCCTCTTTGAGCACTTTTAGCATACGACGCAAAGGCTCAGCGGCTCCCCACAATAATTGATCACCTACAGTGAAGGCTGACAGGTATTGTGGGCCCATGTTCATCTTACGCAGACGTCCAACTGGGATACTCAAAGTACCTGTAACCTTTGTAGGGGTCAGATCGCGCAAGCTGCTTTCGCGATCATTTGGTACAACTTTAGCCCATGGATTCGCATTCGCAATCAAAGCTTCAATATCTGTGATGGGCACATCTTTATTGAGCTTGATGGTCAACGCCTGCGAGTGACAACGCATGGCACCGATTCTCACACACAAGCCATCAACCGGAATTGGATTGCCATCGCGGCCGAGGATTTTGTTGGTTTCAGCCTGACCTTTCCATTCTTCTTTGGATTGACCGGTTTCCCATTGTTTGTCGATATATGGCAACAAGCTACCTGCCAAAGGATGGCCGAAGTTCGCTTTTGGCAACTCATCGCCACGCATGGTTTCAGCAATGATGCGGTCGATTTCAAGGATGGCAGATTTTGGATCAGCCAATTTGTCAGCCACAGACGAGTGCAAAGCACCCATTTGCGAAATCAGTTCACGCATATTTTGCGCGCCTGCACCCGATGCAGCTTGGTAAGTCATAGAAGATACCCACTCAACCAAACCAGCATGGAACAAACCGCCCAAGCCCATCAGCATCAAACTAACGGTGCAGTTACCGCCAATGTAGTTTTTAACGCCTTTGGCGATTCCGTCCTTAATCACGTCAAGGTTTACGGGATCAAGCACGATAATCGCATCTTTCGCCATACGTAGACTTGATGCCGCATCAATCCAGTAGCCGTTCCAGCCAGCAGCGCGCAATTTTGGGAAAATCTCGTTGGTGTAGTCACCGCCTTGGCAGGTAACAATCGCATCCAGTTGTTTCAAATCGTCAACTGAATAGGCATCTTTCAATGCAGGCAAACCACTTGCAACGGCTGGGGCTGCGCCGCCAACGTTGGAGGTAGTAAAAAATACGGGTTCGATGTTCGCAAAATCATTCTCTGCTTGCATACGCTCCATCAGAACGGAGCCCACCATACCGCGCCAACCAACAAAACCTACTTTCATTTCAATTCTCTCTTAAAAAATCTGCTTACTAATATACGTTACGTCCACCGGGTTTACTGGGAAATCATAATGGTTTCTGGCGAAGATTGCTTAGATCTTCGCGCAAAAATTAAACATTATTGCAATGCAGCGACGACTGCATCGCCCATTTCTGCCGTTGAAACCTTTTTAGTGCCTTCGGTGTAAATATCGCCGGTACGATAGCCTTGATCCAATACCTTGCCGACAGCCTCTTCAATCGCGTCCGCTACCTCGGCATAACCAAGCGAATAACGCATCATCATAGATACCGACAAAATGGTCGCTAATGGGTTAGCAATGCCAAGGCCAGCGATATCAGGCGCAGAACCATGGCATGGCTCATACATACCGCGACCATCTTTATCTAGGGAAGCTGACGGCAACATACCAATTGAACCAGTCAGCATAGCTGCCGCGTCAGACAAAATGTCACCAAACATGTTGCCGGTAACAAGAACATCGAACTGCTTGGGCGCGCGCACCAACTGCATTGCTGCGTTATCTACATACATATGCGACAGCTCAACATCAGGATATTCTTTATGAAGGTTATCCATCACTTCACGCCACAACATCGTAGCCTCTAACACGTTCGCTTTATCAACGGAGCACACTTTGCGGTTACGCTTACGCGCCATTTCAAACGCCGTGCGGCCGATGCGAATAATCTCACTCTCAGAGTATTTGTAGGTGTTGTAGCCTTCGCGCTCACCGTTCTCCAATACACGAATACCGCGCGGCTCACCAAAATAAATTCCGCCAGCCAATTCGCGCACAATCAAAATATCCAACCCAGAAACCACTTCAGGCTTCAAGGAAGATGCATCAACCAATTGCGGGTACAGGAGAGCTGGGCGCAAGTTAGCGTACAAACCCAACTGCGAGCGAATTTTCAGCAAGCCTTTTTCTGGGCGAATCGCGCGATCCAATTTATCCCACTTGGGACCGCCCACCGCACCTAACAAAATGGCATCAGCTTGACGCGCGTGCTCTAGGGTTGAATCTGCCAGAGGAACGCCGTGAACGTCGATTGCACAGCCGCCCATTAATTCGTTTTCGAAGGTCAAATCCAAATTAAATTTTTTATTAACCACATCTAACACTTTGCGCGCTTCGCGCACGATTTCTGGACCAATACCATCGCCTTCCAGAATTAAAATATGCTTACCCACAAGTCTCTCCTGTTTCTACAAATTTAGACGCATGCATTCTTCACAAATAATGCATGACAATTCTCACTTCACCGAAAGCCAACGCAAAACTACTCTGAGAACACAATAAAACGACAGACCTTTTCACTAGCGCTACCAAAGACGTAGCAAGTTTGGAATATGTTTTATGCGTCAGATTGTTTTTGCGTTCGTTTGCTTTATCTCTTTTAGTTCTAGCTTTACCTATGCCATTGATCGAATCGATATTTCCGTTGGCAGTCTTTCTCGCCCGTCTTACCACGTCGATACTATTAGTAGCTACCGCGCTGGTTTATCGTGGGATACCGATTTACTCAAAGATTACATCAACTCTCAAAGCAGCATTCGTTTGGAATCGAGCATTGGCCTTAACCAAACCAGTTTAGGCGATATCTACGACCTAACCGCTGCACCCACTTTTCATTACCAGTTTAAAAAAATCGATCAAAAAGTATTTTTTGAATTCAGTGCTGGCGTCGCTTACATTTCAGACACTGATTGGGCGGCCTATCACAACATGGGTTCAAACTTGCAGTTTGCCGACCGAGTGGGTTTTGGTTACGCCTTTGAGAAAACTGAAGTAAGCCTTAACTTTTTTCACTTTTCCAACGGCGGAACCAACACTCATAACCCAGGTTGCGACATGCTGCTCCTTCGCACGAGCTTTAAGATTTAATTTTTCACCACATCAAACAACCAAGGACTCTCGACGCGCTTTTTAGCTTCGTACGCACGAATTGCATCGGCGTGTTCGAGAGTTAGACCTATATCGTCCAATCCATTCAACAAACAATGCTTACGGAATTCATCGATTTCAAACGCAAAGCTTTCGCCACTCGGCGTTTTGACAACTTGCGACTGCAAATCGATTGTTAATTGATAGCCTTCTGTTGCGTACATTTCTTTAAAAAGCTGATCGACGATTGCTTCGCTTAAAATAATCGGCAACAAGCCATTTTTAAAACAGTTGTTGTAAAAAATATCCGCAAAACTTGGAGCAATTACGCTGCGGAAACCGTAATCGTCCAACGCCCAAGGCGCATGTTCGCGGCTAGAACCACAACCGAAATTTTCACGCGACAACAAAATAGTCGCACCTTGGTAACGAGGGAAGTTTAACGGAAACTCTGTGTTAACCGGACGGCCTTCGCAACTTTGGTCTGGTTTACCTTCATCTAAATAGCGCAACTCATCAAACAAGTTTTTACCAAAGCCTGTGCGCTTAATGGATTTTAAAAACTGTTTCGGAATGATCATATCGGTATCGACATTTGCACGATCCATAGGAGCGGCAATGCCTTGCAAAACGGTAAAACTTTTCATGGCAATTTCTCCTATTAGTTAAAGGTACGAACATCAACAAAGTGACCTGCAATCGCGGCAGCAGCAGCCATAGCAGGACTCACCAAATGAGTGCGACCGCCGTAGCCTTGGCGACCTTCAAAATTGCGGTTTGAGGTTGAAGCACAATGCTCGCCATTACCCAATTTATCCGCATTCATTGCCAAGCACATTGAACAACCTGGCTCACGCCATTCCAAACCGGCGGCGATAAAAATCTTATCCAAGCCCTCTGCTTCTGCTTGTGCTTTCACGGCGCCAGAACCGGGAACAACGATCGCTTCTTTAACAGAAGCAGATTTTTGTTTGCCTTTTACAACCTCCGCCGCCGCGCGAATATCTTCGATGCGTGAGTTGGTGCATGAACCAATAAATACGCGATCAACTTTGATAGATGTGATGGGTTGATTCGCTTCCAAGCCCATATACTTCAAAGCGCGGATCATGTCATTACGTTTGACAGGGTCAGCTTCGTTCGCTGGATCTGGAACCTTATCTTCAACGGAAACCACCATCTCGGGTGATGTTCCCCAGCTGACTTGTGGCTTGATGTCCGCGCCATTCATTTCAACAACCAAATCGAAATGGGCACCTTCATCGCTCACATAGTTGCGCCAATCCGCAACAGCGCGCTCCCACAAATCGCCTTTAGGCGCATAAGTTCTGCCTTTCACGTAATCAATTGTGGTTTGATCAACAGCAACCATACCAGCGCGAGCGCCCGCTTCAATCGCCATATTACAAACAGTCATGCGCCCTTCCATGCTCATATCGCGGAAAACCTGACCGCCAAATTCCATCGCGTAACCCGTACCGCCAGCGGTACCGATTTTGGCAATAATCGCCAAGACCACATCTTTGGGCGTTACGCCCAAGCCTAATTTGCCTTCTACTTTGATCAGCATGTTCTTCATTTTTTTAGCGACCAAACATTGGGTAGCCATTACATGCTCAACTTCACTGGTACCAATTCCATGCGCCAAGGAACCTAAAGCACCGTTGGTGGCAGTATGCGAATCACCGCAAACAACCGTCATGCCGGGCAAGCAAGCGCCAGTTTCCGGGCCAATCACGTGCACGATGCCTTGGCGATTGTCATTGATTTTGTATTCAACGATACCGAATTCGTCGCAGTTGTCGTCCAGCGTTTTCACTTGAATCAATGACACAGGATCCTCGATTCCGCTAATACCGTGGGCGCGCTCCTTCTGAGTGGTTGGAACATTGTGATCTGGTGTTGCCAAAATGGAATCCACTCGCCAAGGCTTGCGACCAGCCAAGCGCAAACCATCAAAAGCTTGGGGTGAGGTCACTTCGTGAATGATGTGGCGGTCGATATAAATCAACGCCGAGCCATCATTGTTTTGATTCACCAAATGGGCATCCCAAAGCTTGTCATACAAGGTTTTTTTCGTTGCAGGGGTATTCATTTTTCAATCCTCGCAGGGCTTTTTACAGTGGGGGCAGTGTATGACTGGTCAATTCATAACACAAATTTATCTTTTTTATAGTTTGCATTCCCAATAGGAATAGTTTAAAAATAAAACTATTACTATGTTTCGCTCAACTTACGTTCAGCCAACAGGCTGTAACTTAGCTCGCGCCGCCCACAAGGCTGACGCTTTATCGGTTAAGAATGGATACACAACATCTTCAAGCGTTTGTGGCAATTGCGGAGTGCGGCTCGTTTTCGGGTGCAGGTGAACGCTTACATCTCACCCAACCGGCGATCAGTAAACGAATTGCGCTTTTGGAAGACCAGATCAAAGCCAAGCTGTTTGATCGAGTGGGGCGGCAAGTGGTTCTCACCCAAGCGGGGAACTTATTGCTGAATAAGGCGACAAATATATTGAATGAGGTGACAGCCGCCCAACGCGAGATTGCAGATTTGCGGGGCGACATCACAGGAAAACTCAGCGTGGCAACGAGCCATCATCTAGGCTTGCATTACCTGCCACCTTATTTACGGGAATTTTCTACGCGTTACCCAGACGTAAAACTCGACTTACATTTTTTGGATTCTGAACATGCGTACCACGAAGTACTCCTCGGCCGATTCGATATCGCCATTATTACGCTTGCGCTCGAACAAGACCCGCGCATCAACAGCAACGAACTCTGGCAAGACCAGCTCCAATTCGTTGCGGCACCCACCCATGCACTTGCAACGCTGGCGAATCTTCGCCTGGCCGATTTAAGTCCGCATCAGGCCATAATGCCTGACATCAACACCTACACCACTCGCCTTATTAAGGATTTGTTTGACCGCGAGAACCAGCCGCTGGATATCACTATGGTGACCAACCATTTGGACACCATCAAAATGATGCTGAGCATTGGGCTGGGATGGGGCGTGCTGCCCAGCAGCATTATCGATGACCAATTAAAGGTTCTGGATGTAAGCCACCCACCGCTTACCCGTTCACTCGGTTGCATCTATCACAACCAACGCAGCCTATCCAACGCTGCCCGCGCATTTCTTGAGCAACTTAAAGCGCCAACACCAACTTTTACCTCTGCCTGAGTCGCAATTTCCTTTAAAAACAACTATTAACACCCATTTACCAGCTAGAATTACCAAGCGCTGATTAATTGGCGATTCGAAATATCCAAAGGAGATACCTTCATGAAAAAATTCGCACTTTTTGCTGCAATGTCTATGGCAGCGGCAACAACAGCTCAGGCCGACACCGTGTTCGGTATTTATGCCGGTCTAGGCTCTTGGGACACCAGTTACAGCGGTAACGCCGGTGAACCTAGCATTACCTTGAAGGATTTGGGGGTTAAAGATCATGCCAATAACTTCTATTACGTAGCGCTTGAGCACCCGGTTCCGCTACTCCCCAACATTAAGCTTGAACACACCGGAATCTCCTCCAAACAAACCGCTGTGGTATCGCAGTCGTTCGTTATCGACGGCACAACCTTCACCGCAAACGATACAGTTGCTTCAGAGTTCGACCTAACGCACACCGACGCGACCTTCTACTACGAAGTTCTCGATAACTGGATTAACTTCGACCTAGGTATCACTGCTCGTAAATTTGACGGTTTCGTATACGCTAAATCGTCAACTCAAACCGAAAAAGTAGATGTTGATCAAACATTGCCGTTGTTCTACGGGAAGCTTCAATTTGATTTGCCGTTTACTGGACTCTCAGCAGGGGTAGAGGGGAAATATATTAGCTATAGTGGTGATCGCTTGACCGATTACACCGCCCGCATTAGCTACCTTTTCGATTCTGCATTGGACATAGGTGTAGAAGCTGGCTACCGGAAAATGTCATTGAAGGTCGATGAAGATGATCTTCAGGCAAGCGTTGACTTGGATGGTCCCTACGCGGCATTGATCGCTCACTTCTAAACCAGATGTATCAGAAAGCTCTGCTCGTTATGCGAGCAGAGCTTTTTTGCTTTTAGGAGTTTGTATCTGCGATATACTGCGCGCCTTTAGTCCTCTTAAGCCCTCAGTTATGACGCCAATTGATTTGCTTATTAACGCCCGCTGGATTGTTCCTGTGGTGCCTGAAAATCGCATTCTCAAAGATTGCGCGATTGCCGTCCACCAAGGAAAAATTCTAGCCTTGCTTCCGCAAGAGGAAGCAGCCAAGCGGTACGCACCCACGCATACCGAAAACTTGCAGGATCACATAATCACTCCCGGATTAATTAACGCCCACGGCCATGCTGCTATGACGCTATTGCGCGGCTATGCAGACGACCAAGCACTCGATGAATGGTTAACCAAACACATTTGGCCCGCCGAAAAACAATGGGTTGACGAACACTTTGTTCGCGACGGTACCGAACTCGCTATTGCAGAAATGATTAAAAGCGGCACCACCTGTTTTGCCGATATGTATTTTTTTCCAGAGCAAGCTGCCCAAGCCGCACTTGACGCGCACATTCGTTGCCAAATTTATTTCACGATTTTCGATTTCCCCTGTGCGTGGGGCTCAGGGCCGGAAGAATATTTTTCCAAAGGACTCGCACTGCACGATACCTTTCGCAATAACGATTTAATTACCATCGGCTTCGGTCCACACGCCCCTTACACAGTGGGCGATGAAACTTTGAAAAAAGTCGCCGTGCTTGCGCAGGAAATGGATACACCAATTCATATTCACCTACACGAAACTGCGCAGGAAATTGAAGAATCGATTGCAAAATATGGGATGCGCCCTTCACAACGGCTAATGGATTTGGGGCTGTTATCACCGCTCACGCAATGCGCGCATATGACGCAGGTGGATGAAATAGACATTGCGATTTTGCAGCAAAGCGGCGCCCATATTATTCATTGCCCTGAATCCAATTTAAAATTGGCGAGTGGTTTTTGCCCGGTCGATAAATTGTTGAAAGCCGGCGTCAACGTTGCACTCGGCACCGATGGGGCTGCAAGCAATAACGATTTGGATTTGTTTAGTGAATTAAAAACCGCTGCGCTGCTTGCCAAAGCAGTGAGTGGAAACGCTTCTGCGTTGGATGCTCACAGCGCACTGCGCATGGCAACACTGAACGGCGCGAAAGCCTTGGGAATAGACGACAAAGTTGGCAGCCTGGAAGTGGGCAAACAAGCAGACCTTATTGCGGTGCACCTTGGCGAGCCAGATCTTCAACCTATACATAACCCCATATCACAACTCGTTTACACAAACGTTGGGCATCGCGTATCCCATGTTTGGGTGAATGGAAAATGTTTGATGCAAAACCGTGAGCTGTTAACGCTTAATGAGCGCGAACTCAAAAGCAAGGCTCGTCACTGGCAAGAAAAAATTCAAGCGAGAAATTAATTATGGCAAATGTCGATACCGCTGAAATTGCAAAATTTGAAGCTCTCGCCAGCCGTTGGTGGGACAAAAACAGCGAATTCAAACCGCTCCATGACATCAACCCTCTGCGCGCAAATTACATTGATCAGCGCTCACCTGTTGCACAACGTAAATTAATTGATGTGGGTTGCGGCGGAGGCATTCTCGCCGAATCGCTTGCGCAGCGCGGCGCAGATGTAACGGGCATCGATATGGGTGAAGCGCCTTTAAACGTCGCCCGCCTGCACGCATTAGAAGTTGGCGTGACCATGACTTACGAGCGCATCACCGCTGAAGAAAAAGCACAACAATGTTCGGGACAATTCGACATAGTGACTTGCATGGAAATGCTGGAACACGTTCCAGATCCATCCTCAGTCGTAAAAGCCTGTGCTGATTTAGTAAAACCTAATGGTGATGTTTACTTCTCCACAATCAACCGCAACCCCAAAGCTTATGCTTTTGCGATTTTGGGCGCTGAGTACATCTTAAAGATGCTGCCAAAAGGCACTCACGATTACGACAAATTTATTCGTCCATCCGAATTAGCTCAATGGTTACGCGCAGCGGGCTTGGAATTGCAAAACATTACAGGCATGACCTACAACCCTATTACAAAAAAATACAAATTTGATGCGAGTGATGTAAGCGTAAATTACTTGCTACACGCCAAAAAAGTGGTTCAGTAACTTATGATTAGTGGAAGAAAAATCCGTGCAGTTATGTTTGATCTGGACGGCACATTACTGGATACGGCACCTGATTTTGTCGCAGTAGTGAATCAATTATTGATCGAAAATGAATACGAAGAACTGGCAGAAGACGTTATTCGTGCATGTGTATCAAACGGTTCAAAGGCATTAGTAAAACTCGCCTTTCAAATTGAAGAGTCACACGAGCAATTCAATCAACTGCGCGAACGATTGTTAGAACTCTATACCCAACATATTGCGGTCTTTACAAAACCTTTTCCGGGCATAGAGCAGCTTTTGCAAAAACTGGCGTCACACAATATTGTGTGGGGCATTGCCACCAACAAACCAGCGGCCTACACAATTCCGTTAATGGAAGCCTTGGATATGCAACCGCCACCGGCAATTGTGATTTGCCCGGACCATGTGCAAGACAGCAAGCCACATCCTGAATCGCTATTCATGGCCGCTAAAGAGTTCGGTTGCGCTCCAGAAGAAATTATTTACGTTGGCGACCACCTTCGTGACATTCAGTGCGGCCAGCGCGCAGGAAGCATTACCATCGCCGCTGCCTATGGATACGTAGGCAACGAAGATATTGACGCGTGGCAAGCGGATTATCGCGTAGAACACGCAAATGAAATTTGGCCAATAGTACAAAAACATTTGTAATTGACTTAAATAAACAAAACTTATTTGCAGAACATTATTAGATGAAGATTCCAGAAAGTTTTACACCAGCAGCAAATTGCCTAGACGATAAAATCATTCTAGTTACTGGCGCAGGTGATGGCATAGGCCGCGTTGCAGCAAAAACCTTTGCTGCGCATGGCGCAACCGTCATTCTTGTTGGCCGCACTCTTCAAAAATTGGAAATGGTTTACGACGAAATAGAAGCTGCGGGTCACCCGCAAGCAGCGATTTACCCTATCGACTTTCAGGTTGCCAAGGAGCAATCTTTCATTGATATGTGCAATGCCATTGGTGAAGAGTTTGATCACCTCAATGGCATTCTTCATAACGCAGCCGATTTGGGACAGCGCACTCCAATAGCTAATTACGCTCCCGATGTTTGGATGCGTTTAATGCAAGTCAACGTGAACGCACCTTTCATGCTGACTCAAGCGGTGATGCCACTCTTAGAAAAAGCAAAAAATGCATCCATTGTTTTTACAGGATCAAGCGTAGGTTACAAAGGTCGTGCTTATTGGGGAGCTTACGCGGCATCAAAAGCTGCAGCCGAAAACCTAATGCAAACGCTGGCAGATGAGCTAGAAGAAACAACGCGCATACGAGCAAACAGTATTAACCCCGGCGCAACACGCACAAAAATGCGGGCGGGCGCTTATCCGGGTGAAGATCCAACTACCATTAAATCCCCGCAAGATTTAATGCGTGATTATTTGTACTTAATGAGTGAAGAATCTGTGGGCGTTAACGGCCAGCAATTTGAAAGCTCAGTGAAATAAAACGTAGACTGCGAGGCTTGGTAGCCTCGCAATTGAAGCATCAGTGAATATTATTCATTGCATAACCAATTATTAAAATTTGCGGCAAAGTAATTAGCGGCAAAAACAAAGAAATTTTCCACGATTTAGTAACCTCTTTTAACACTAAAATTTCTGTGTAGTCGGTAGATACGCCCGCCATCATAAAAGTAAACGCATTGCCCGGTGCATGCGCTCGAGTCAAAAGATCTGCAGCGATCGGAGTTGAGCCCTCCGAACACACCTCAATCACGGTCGCCGCAATCAGTGTAAACACAATTCCAATCAAGCTAGGGCCAAACCACTGCTGGAAAAACTCTGCACTGATAAATGTGCGAATTAGCGCCGCCAACACCACACCAAACAACAACCAACGCAGCACCATACGCGAGCCACTCATTCCTTCTTTCACAATGCTTTTTATAACTGCTGGAGACCATTCAATAGCCGCCCATTGCTTGCGCACCTCTGGCCAAAATTTGAAGTCTTCGCTTAAATCAAAACTGTTTGGATTTTCGGGTAATATTTTTTTTGTAACACACACATCAAAAATCCAGCCACTCACTAGAGCAATCAACATCGAAAAAATAATAAATGCCATAGTCCACTTAAACCCAATTAGCGCAAACATAATTAACGTAAGCGAAAACGAGTTCCACGGACTTGCAATAAGGAAAGCCATCACCTGCCCTAGGCTGGCGCCTTTTTGGTACAACTTTGTACCGACCATTAATATTCCATGACTGCATAAATCCAACAATACGCCCGCAGCGGTTGCTCGCCATAGACCATTCAACGTGCCTCCCTTACCCAACACAGACAATACAAACGTCTGCGGGATTTTTGCCAGCAGCCCCACAAAAATTAAACCGAGCAATACTCCCCACCACATAGTGTTCAACATTTCAAAAATGCTGTGCGAAAAATGTTGTAACAACTGCGGCAATAAATTTGGTACCAACAAGTGGGCCATGTAAAAAACAAAACATATCCCCAGCGATCCCCACAACAAATAATCCGTTTTTCGGCCATGCTCATGATCGGCATCGCAACAACTTGAGGCATGATGCGCCTGTGGCTTTTCGGTAGGCGTACAGCAAGACACTGAGTCACTGTTTGCGCTTGGAGCACCTGACGCGGCACTTGAGCGCGGACTCGTGTCGCAATGCGCATGGGTATTTTGAGATTCGTGCGCGCAACACGATTTCTGGCTTTCCGCTTTTTTGGATGATGCACCTGAACAACATTCGCTCATGATTATGACTCCACCAGCATGAAGGGCATTAAAGATGGTTTAGGTTGCGCCAAGGTTTCAATGATGCTGCACTCGGCAGATTCATCGCCCGCACATCCGTTAGCCATATCGGTTAGAACAGATTTAAGCGCCTGCAATTCCTGAAGCTGTGCCTCAATCTGATCGATTTTTTCCAACACCAGCTTTTTAACTTGCGAACAGCGGCGGTTCTCGTCGCGGTAAAGATCCAACAACTCCCGACACACATCCAAACTAAAGCCAACCGCTCTGGCCCGCTGCAAAAAACGCAGGTGTTCTACATCAACCGCTGAGTAATCTCGGTAATCGTTGCCTTGGATACGCCCTGGCTTTACCAGACCTATTTCCTCGTAATACCGCAGTGTCTTAACGGGTAAACCGCTTTGCGAGGCTGCTTGACCAATATTCATCGAAAACTCCAATCGAGTAAGTTAACAAATACATCATAAACCTTTCTGTAGCTGTAAGGTCAATGACATATTTTCTATGTTTTTTGCTTTGGATCATGGCTTCATAATGCTAACCAAGCTCATAATTGTGCTATTAGGCGACAAATAAACCTCACTATTTTGTTTGAATCAATGAAAATCCAAAAAATAAAATCCTTTAAAATCATAAACATAATAGATTTACTTGACAAAATAATTTAATAAACCACAATAAGTTAACACGACCAAGCAGCCAGAGCCGTATTATGGAATATCTTGATATTAATAACCCCGAGTGGTCGAAAATGTGGGACGAGGTCGCCGCATACAGAATGAACGCTGGTGACCACCTTTGCGTAAACCAAGGGCAATGTTGGGAATACATGGGCTCAACCATAGATCATCATCACTTCCGCCACGCTTGCCATCCAGCCACACAACGGGTTGAATATCTTTACATTGAACGAGCAAGGGCAGCCGTCGGCTGGGCGTAAATGATTAGATTTATAAAATTTGCATTTATTGGAGGAGCGGCAACGCTCCTTCAGTTTTTTTTGTTGGGGATTTTTGTCGAATTCTTTGGCATGGTGCCTACTTTGGCATCAGCTACTTCTTATTGCAGTTCTGCAATTTTTAATTATTTAGCTAACTATTATCTCACCTTCGGCAGCAACAGCAGTCACCAAAAGACTCTTCCGAAATTTATTGTGACCGTTGCGCTGGGCATGGCACTTAGCACTGCTCTGTTTTCGATATTTCACTATTTACTGGTAAATTATGTACTAGTGAACACATTCTTATTTAGCCGCGCTTATCTAATCGCGCAGCTCTTCGCCACCTTGCTCACACTTATCGTCAATTTTATGATGCATAAACTCTGGATATACCGGAAATAAACCAAAGAGACACCGTAAAAGCAATTCCATTTATTGTCGATTCGCTATCAACCAGCTTAGCAAGGATCTGGGTTTTGATGAAAAAAGTAGGTCTCGCAAAAGACAGCAACCAGCTATCAATTTATCTTTCAGCAACGATACTGGTTAATTTATTTTGTCTTTTTATTAACGGATACCCTGCTGATTTGGGCTACTGGGAAAACTGGTCGCACCAGCTGGAAAAAAATGGCTATTATCTTTTTAATGGCAACTACCCTCCGCTGTACATACACTGGCTTTATTTAGTTACCAAAATTCTTAACTACTTTAGCCTCCCTATCGAACCCAATGACCTTTGCAAATTCTTGTGGGAGTTACCAGTTTTAATTAGCCATTGCTTATTGGTTGCGATTGTTTATAAAAACTTGGAAAAGTTTAAAGCTACTCGCAGTGAAAGCTTGGGTCTTATGTTAATGACCGTATTCAATCCAGCCATTCTGATTGACGGTCCAATATGGGGGCAGGTAGATTTAATTCCGGTGGTAATTGCCATTTCAGCAGTACTACTGAATTTTTCACAAGGCTATGCAGTGCTAATGCTTCCCACTTTTACATTGGCGCTGCTTACTAAATTTCAAATGGTGTGCTTCCTACCCGTGATAGGTGTACTTTTCTTTCACAGAATTAAAACGCACCTTGTAGGAATAGTTATATCTGCATTGATTTTCTTGATCGTATTTTCACCTTTCATATACGTGCATTACTTTAAGGAAGCCTTTCAGGCTGCGTATATCGAAACCTTGGGACAATACCCCGTTATCACCATGAATGCCGCTAATTTATGGATTCTTTTAGTAGGCAACAATGCACCCGACAATATCGAGTTTCTTTCACACCTTAGCAAGTTTCTACCACAACAACTTACTTACCCCAAATACTTGGGTATGTTTTTTTATGCATCGATTTGCTTGGCGATTTTTATCCTAGGCATATCGGATCTTGTAAAAGCGAGAGGCAGTGCTACAGAAAATTTACTTTCAAAAAGCCTGTTACTTTCGCTGGTCAGCGCCATCTCGTTTTTTACACTCCTACCGGCAATGCATGAAAGATATCTTTTTCCTGCTGTTATTTGCGCACTTGTATATTCATCTATTACAAAAAAGCACTGGGTGTATGTTGTAGCGCTGAGCACCGTTTCTGCGTTGAACATGCTTATTATTTTGGGGATTAACGGCTCTGATATTTGGACCGGCTTGTCGCTACTGGTGACTATTTTATTTGCACTCAGCCTGCTTCATCTTTTTGCTGAGGACCAGGGCTATAACGCCGTAGTAGACCTAACAAAATCATTATTTAATAGCCCGCTTTCACCATTGATCGTTTTTGTTGCTGGCATTGGTTTAACATTTTCGTACCTTGTTGATCGTCATACTATTCGTAAGCCTACCGTTGCGAATAATCAAATGCTACTAACGAATCAACATCTTTTATCTGCAAGCCAAGGTTATGGCACCATACAATTTAATCGTAGTCTTGATGGAAAAACTCTTTCGGTAGGCAAAAGACGTTTTGCAGTGGGTATAGGCACTCACGCTTACTCCAGCATCGTTTTTCAATTACCAGCTAAGACTATTGGCTTTGAAGTCATTCCAGGAGTAGATGATGAAGTAAGCAGCACGGAACTTGGTTTTGAAATTTGGGAAGACGATAAGTTACGTTGGGCCTCTAAACCCTATTACGGATTTGAAAAAGCAGAAAAGGTTTACGTTAAACTTAATAAAGGCCACGAATTAAAGCTGATTGTGAAACCCAATGGAGAAAACGCTTGGGATCATGCTGACTGGATTAATCCCATAGTCACTTTAGAAAAATAACAATAGATAAATTAAGATGAGTGAGCTTGACCCTTAACTCCCACCCCATATTTCTGCCACTTACGCGCTTTCCATCGATAGTATTTGATAATTGCGCGTACGCCTTCATCTAAAACAGCCGCAATAAGCAAACCGAAAATTCCGAGCTGTAAAGGAATTGCTAGAACGTAAGCTAAGGGAACTGAAAATAGCCAAATTACCGCGATACTTGATACTGATGTAAACGCAGCATCTCCTGTGCAACGCAAGGCGCTACCGATAATAATATTGGTTGTGCGCATAGGCTCTGCTAAAAAACCTAGCAAAAACACCCAGAACCCAATCGCAATAACATCTGGGTCACTTGTAAACATTTTTAATATTGGCTGATTGAATAGCAACCAGAGCGATGCAAGTATCGTTGTACCAATTAACGACATAGTTAAACTTTGCTTGAGTTGTAGGTGCGCTAAATCAAACTCCTTTCGGCCAACTCTTTGTGCAATAATGGCTTCAGTTGCCATACTTAGTGCGATGGAAATCATCAAGCAAAACAAAAAAGTATTGTAAGTATAAATTTTCACTTTTAACGCAAGGTCGCTAACGCCTGCAGCGATCCAATTCAACACCATCATATATCCTTGAAACGACATGGGTTCCAGAATTGCAGGAGCTGCAATCATTAACACGGGGGCAATCAGTATCCCAAATTGAGCGAATGATGCCTTTATTGGAACGTGAATACGCAATTTGAAATGCACGGCACTCGCAACGAACAACAAGCTACAAAACGCTGCAGAAACACTAGCTAGTGCAACACCAGTCACACCAGTGGGAGGAAAGGAATGAAAACCATAAACAGCAATTACATTGCCGAACAGATTAACCGTGAAAAAAATAATGTTGCTAAAGGTATTCCACTTAGGGGCACCGTAAATATTTAGAATAGTTTGATAAATTAAGCGAAAACCCCAAAAACCAACCATCCAACCTATCAATGAAAGATATTCGACGGCGTACCCTTCAACCGCATTGCTTAAATTCATTGCACCTGCAACCACAGGCCCGCCGTAGTTCACACCCAAAATAGCAATTAGAGACAGCACAACTACAAATAAACTGTAAGCACCAATCGTTGCATTGCCACGTAGATAATCATTAGCACCTATACGTTGACCCGCGATGCTCGCGCCCGCGAACGCACTCACCTGCAAAAACGCATTAGCAACAAAAACCAAAGGAGTAACCGCTCCGACTGCCGCTGCGGCAGAGTCAGACACACGGCTTAAGAAATACATATCAACGAGAGGAATTGTGTAGGTGACCGCTTGATCAACAAACATGGGGGCACTCATGCCCCACAAGCCTTTATCTAATACGCGACTTTTCGGCGCAGATTTCATTGAAACTCCAAACCATCAAGCGGCCTCCCGCAATACAATGGCTGGAGGTGTTGTTAATACAGGTCGGCAACCTATCAACCCCAGAACGGCGACTAAGGCACAACCCAACACAGGGGATAAGAACCAAAACATAAAATGGGGCTGTAACGGAATTTTGAAAATAAACTTTTGTAAACTCAGCAGCAAAAATTCAGCGCCCAAGACTGCAACGGCACCCGCAAGAAAACCCATAATCGCAAATTCAATAAAAACACCGCCTAGAATTAACCGGCGTGATGCTCCCAAGGCACGAAGCAATCCAGCTTCTTGTTTACGACTTTCCAAGCTCCCCATTACAGCTGCCCATAATACTAAACATCCGCCCACTAGCGTTAATACGAGTACTAATTGCACACCGTCGGCCACTTGATCCATCACTTTGCGAATGCTTTCTAAAATACGATCAAACTCAATAAGCAAGACGCTGGGATGCTCACGCAATACCTTGTACAAAAAAGATTTATGATTAGCATCTAAATAAATGCTGCTCATGTAAGTGGGCGAAAATTGCTCCAGCGAACCCGGCTCAAAAATAAAAAAGAAATTAAGCCGCATAGATTTCCATTCAAGACTGCGAATGCTAGCGACTTCAACATCAAGCGTGAGCCCTCCGATGGAAAACTGGAGTTTATCGCCCAATTTTAAACCGAGATCCTTGGCGGTACCTTCTTCTACAGATACACCGGGTAGCTGATTTTCAGACCGTTTCCAAGTGTCCCACCACTTTCCTTCAACGATTTTATTTGATACTGGAACATCGGCGGTCCAAGTTAAATTCAACTCACGCTGAAGTGAATTATTTTTATTTCGCAACTCTTCGCTCGGCTTTTGTCCATTAATCGCTACTAGACGCCCTCTTACATTTGGCATCATCAAAACAGATTGGTTGATATTTTCTTCCAACAACTGCTGTAATGACTGTACATCCGACGCAGGTATGTTAGTTAAATAATGGTTTGGAGCATTTTCAGGAATTTGAATTTTCCATTCATTGATTAGCGATGTCCGCAAAATGGTGACGGTAAGCAACATCATCATGGCTATGGCAAAAACCAGAATTTTAACAATGCTTTGGCCAGAGTTTTTCTGAATAGAAGCAAACGCTAAACGCCAAGCACCACCGGCATTTACCAACCAACGTTTAGTGAGCTTCAACAAAATATAAGCAACCAACATGGTGATTAGGAATACCGCAAAGAGCGCAAGCGTAACCGTTAAGGCCAACTTTATATTCCGACTGTAGAGAGCGACTAAGACTATGATGGCAATTGTTGCAAAAGACGCTTGTAACCATAGCTGTGGACGGCTCACACTCATTTCTCTACGAAGAATTTTTAAGGGTGGAATTTTCGGCAAAAACCACAAGGCAGGAAGTGCGAAACAAATCAAACAAATAATGCCGCTGACAAAGCTCAGCAAAAATGGATATGAACCGGGTAACGCAAAGGTGGTGTCATAGAGCTTTTGTGCCCCAACCACAAGCAACATCTGAATACCGGAACCGATCAACAAACCAAAACAGGACGCGATTGCAGCTAATAAAAACAATTGTGTTAAGTACAAGCTCCGTACTCGATTTGCGCTAACACCAAGACTTTTCATCAAAGCTACTTGGTTTGTATGCCTATCAGAGAATTGCTTGGAAGCGATCGCGATGGCTACACCAGCTAGCAATACGGCAATAATAGCCGTTAAAAGCAAAAAGTTGTTGGCGACATCCAAGGTATTGGATAAGCGATCTTGCGTTGTTTGCAGAGTGACCACGCGTTGATGAGCGTTTAACTTTGGCTTTAATTCGTCCACAAACGTGTTGAGTGCGGCTTCATTATCTGACGCTAGGAGCCAGCGATATTTGACGTCGCTCCCCGGTTGAATCACATTAGCTTTAGGCAAATCTTTTATATTCATTACCAAACGAGCGCCAAAAGCGCTCAATGGATTTGTGCCGTCTGGCTCACGAATTAAAATGTGCGTAACCTTTAACTCATAGTCACCGACGGCAACCTTATCACCCAAGGTTAAATTTAACGCGCTAAATAAACGGGAGTCTACCCAAGCCTCGCCTTCTGGAGGAATTGAAGTCGCTACCCGAATCTCTGTAGATTTTAAGGTAAACGGAATCTCACTTATTTCAAATTGCCCACGTAAAGGGTATGCATCAGCAACCGCTTTTATGGACGACAACAGCATTTGATCGCCCGCATAAACTACCGACATAAATTCCACAGCTTGGGTATATTTAATACCCGCTTTATTAGCAGCTGTTTCCCAATCAGGTGAATGCGGTTGACTACCCGCAATAACTCTATCAGCTCCTAGAACACTGTTGCTTTGCACAATCAGTGTTGCGTTAAGACGATCGGTAAAAATCGCAATTGCGCCAAGCACGGCAACTGCAAGCACCAGCGAAACACCAAGAAGTTTTAATTCCCCGCTTCGCCAATTACGCAGCAAGAGTTTAAAGGCCAGCATAATCAAATATCCTTCGCAGAGATAATTTCGCCTGCAGACAGTTCTATGCGGCGTTGGCATAGAGACGCCAAGCGTTCTTCATGCGTAATCAAAATCAGTGTTGTACCTTGCTCGCGATTTAGCTCAAACAGTAAATCAATAATTTTTTCGCCTGTGTGACTATCCAAGTTACCGGTAGGCTCATCGGCAAATAAGGTTTTAGGTTGGCTAGCAAATGCGCGCGCAATTGCAACACGTTGCTGCTCACCACCAGACAATTGTTGGGGATAGTGTTGCATACGCTTTTCCAAGCCTACGTGCCGTAAAAATTTCATTGCTAGCGTTTTAGCTTGCTTATCACCGCGCAATTCGAGCGGTAACATGACATTCTCCAGCGCAGTTAAACCTGGTAGTAATTGAAACGACTGAAAAATAAAACCCACATTTTCAGCACGCACTTGCGCGCGCCCTTCTTCGTCAAGATCTGTTAAGCAATGTCCATTGAGATAAACTTCTCCGGACGAGGGTATATCTAATCCCGCTAAAATTCCCAACAAAGTCGATTTACCTGAGCCAGATGCTCCTGTTATAGCTAATGATTCTCCAGCCATCACCTGCAGCGATATGGGCCGAAGAATATCTAAGGCTCCTTCTTGTGTGGCAACCGATTTAGTAATAGTGCGCACATCGAGCATTAATGCAGAAGACATAAAAGAATCTCAGGATGGTAATCTTTAAAAAAAACACATGGAACACAATAACTAAGTTTGAACTAAACCTGCGTTAAGATATGGAGATAGTGAGACTAAAAAACAATATCTCCTTACAGAACAATCTAAGACGATGACGAGCCCTACTTGGTTGCAGCTGGGGATAAATTTTTATTTATCGCCCCCATGTATCAATCTAGGCATAATCGTCGTATCGAGATGTTACGTATGATTCAAAATGCCAGATTAAGAGGATGTTTTCCCATGACTTTTGTCAGAATTTTATTCTTCGCATTACTCAGCCTTACCGCCCAAGTCACGCTTGCAGCACAACAGACATTGTTGGTAATGGGCGACAGTCTGAGTGCGGGTTATGGCATCAAATTAGAAGAAAGCTGGGTAAGCCTGATGCAAAAAGAGCTGGTGAAAAAGCAAGTAAAGATTATTAACGCAAGCGTTAGCGGCGAAACCACCAGTGGCGGTTTAACGCGGTTACCGAGTTTACTTAACCAACATAAACCAGACATTGTGATCATTGAATTGGGTGGCAATGACGGCTTGCGTGGGCAACCCATCAAACTTATGAAAGATAATTTGCAAACAATGATTAAACTCAGCCAAGAAAGTGGAGCAACGGTTGTACTTGCAGGAATGCAAATCCCCAAAAATTATGGTGCACGCTATACCACTCAATTTAAAGAATCCTACAAGCAACTTGCTGAGGACAACAAGATAACGCTCATTCCTTTTTTACTGGAAGGCGTAGCGACACACAGTGAACTCATACAAAACGATGGCATACATCCTACCGCTGCAGCACAACCTTTAATTGTGAAAAATGTGTTGCCTGTAATATTACCGCTGCTTCGTTAGGTGTTGCGCAAAGAAGCGGTTAGGCAACCGCTTCCATGTATTCAACCATCAGTTGAATATTTTTATTGCCGCGAAATTCATTAATATCCAAACGGTAGGCCATTTTAATTTTTTTAGCTTGCTGGTTTGGCCAGAGTGTTGAATCAATGTTAAAAGCAATTGCATCAACCAATTGCTGACCTTGCGCATCCAAAGCTAGCGTCATTTTTAAATGTTTTTCGCCGAGCAATTTTTGTTGCACCAGAAAGAACTCACCATCAAACGCAGGCTCAGGGAAATGCTGGCCCCAAGGACCAGCTTCCCGTAATTGTTGCGCAATGCTTAAGTTAAAATCCTGAGCACTCAGCTCACCATCACTCAACACCAACGCAGATAAATCATCTTGCGTTAATTGCCGACGAACTTCTTCATCAAACGCCTTAGCAAACGCTGGGAAATTTTCACGTATTAAGCTCATTCCCGCCGCCATGGCATGGCCGCCAAACTTCTGTAAAAGATGAGGATGACGCGCCGCAATCGCATCTAAGGCATCTCGAATATGGAAGCCCTGAATAGAGCGAGCAGAACCTTTTATCTGGCCGTCTCCAACATCAGCAAACACAATTGTCGGCCGATGGTATTTGTCTTTAATTCGTGACGCCAATATGCCAATCACACCTTGATGCCATGTTTCATCAAATAAACATACACCCCATGGCAGGGCATTTTCATCAGCGGCTAAAACCTTCTGCAGCATTGTCATTGCTTCTTGCTGCATACCTGTTTCGATGGCTTTTCTATCTTTATTCAAATCGTCCATTTGCATAGCCATTTCGCGAGCGAGCGATTCGCTTTCGCAAATAAGACACTGAATGCCGAGCGACATGTCATCCAAACGTCCTGCTGCATTCAAACGAGGGCCAAGAGCAAAACCAAAATCGCTGGCAACAACTTTATGCATTTGCTTTCCCGCGACTTCTAGCAAGGCATTTATGCCCGGCCTGCCCACGCCCGCACGAATGCGTTGCAACCCTTGAGAAACAAGAATACGGTTGTTGTGATCAAGCGGTACTACGTCTGCAACAGTACCCAACGCCACTAAATCTAAAAAGCTCGCCATGTTTGGCTCATCGATTCCACTTTCAGCGAACCAACCCATTTGGCGTAGCTCCGCGCGCAAAGCGTTCATTACATAGAAAATCACACCAACACCCGCGAGGTTTTTGCTCGGGAATTCACAACCTGGTTGATTGGGATTCACAATCGCATCAGCCTCAGGCAGTTCACTACCGGGTAAATGGTGATCTGTAACAATCACTGCAATTCCCAACTCTCGCGCAGCACGCACACCTTCAATACTGGAAATACCGTTGTCTACCGTGATGATGACATCGGGTTCTTGCGCAGCAGCAACGGCAACAATTTCTGGCGTAAGACCGTAGCCGTATTCGAAACGATTAGGCACTAAAAAATCGACGTTACTCAAACCCATTGCACGTAAAGCTAAAACAGCAAGCGCGCTGCTTGTTGCGCCATCTGCATCGAAATCGCCAACGATAATAATTTTTGCGCCGGCAACAACGGCATCAGCCAAAATACTTACAGCTTCTTGCAGACCTTTGAAATTAGGTTTGTGCAATTGCGCGAGCTGATATTGCAATTCTTGCGAATTTTGAATACCACGTGCGCTATAGATTCGTTGCAGCAACGGATGAAGTGATTGATCGAGTTGGGCAAATTGTTCGATTGAACGGCGTTTTATGATTTTTTGCATGACTTTTTACCCCTCTCCCCTGCCCTCTCCCGCAAGGGAAGAGGGGAAGAGTGTATCGCTGAAATTAGAAAATAATTAATAAAACATTGTATGCGCAATAGAACAGAAAAGTCGAAATCTCGCGGGATTTAGTCCCCTCTCCCATTGCGGGAGAGGGTTAGGGAGAGGGGGAATTCAATTCACGAAAAATAGCTTCCAACACATCATCAAAACAATTATCGACTTCAGAGTTCCAGAACCTAATTACACGAAAGTCTTGAGACTTCAACCATGCATCACGACCTAAATCATAGATTTGCTGATCACTGTGTTGACCACCATCCAGCTCAACAATCAAACGACGCTCAAAGCAAACAAAATCTACAATAAATTTACCGATAGGAACCTGACGACGAAATTTGAAAGCAAAAAACCTTTTAGCTCTTAGCTGAGCCCAGAGTTTAATCTCATGCCTCGTTTGAGTTTTGCGCAAATCTTTAGCGCGCAGAGCAATCCATGCTCGCGGTTCATCCATGACAAACACCTCACATTATTTTCTTACGTTAGCCGTAATAAATTCCTGAACCTTTTTAAGCTCTTGTGGCAACACGGTGTAACGCTCTTCGCGCTCAAACAAATCTTTCATGTGATGTGGCAGAGCTGGATCTTCGTCTTGCCCCGCTTTACGCACAGCTTCCGGGAATTTAGCCGGATGCGCTGTAGCCAAGCACACCATAGGAATATCCTGACGGCGTCGAGTTTTGCGCGCTGCTTCAACACCAATTGCGGTATGCGGATCAAGCAAGTACTCGGTGTTTTCAAATACATCGCGAATTACGTCGATAGTCACATCATCGCTTACGCCGTAACTGGTAAACAATTCACGGGCACGAGAGAGTGCAGATTCTTTAAGAACCATCGCTCCGGATTTGAAATCTTCCATCAATTGACGGATTGC
The DNA here is from genome assembly GCF_046347455.1 of Cellvibrio sp. Classification (GTDB taxonomy): domain Bacteria; phylum Pseudomonadota; class Gammaproteobacteria; order Pseudomonadales; family Cellvibrionaceae; genus Cellvibrio. The sequence goes on along the minus strand of NZ_JAXMGC010000003.1, from coordinate 173,879 downwards.
ACTGCCGTCGCGATCGTACAAATCAAACAACATACGTTCAAAGTTGCTCGATACCATAATGTCCATACTGGGTGACAAGGTGTGTTGCAATTGATTCTTGCTGTGATCGTTACTGCTAATGCAGCGATGCAAAATGTCGTTGCTGTTTGTAGCAATGACTAATTGGTCAACAGGTAAACCCATTTTCTTGGCCAGATAACCCGCAAAAATATCACCAAAATTACCAGTTGGAACCGAGAAAGCGATTGGACGATGTGGCGCACCCAGCGCCAAACCTGCGTAAAAGTAGTAAACGATTTGCGCCATGATGCGCGCCCAGTTAATCGAGTTTACTGCAACCAGTTGGCGCCCCTCTGGCAAGAAAGATTGATCACCGAAACTCGCTTTCACCATGTTTTGGCAATCATCGAAGTTACCTTCGAGCGCGATATTAAATACATTTGGTGCAAGCACAGTGGTCATTTGGCGACGCTGAACTTCTGACACGCGATTGTTCGGGTGCATGATAAAAATATCGATGTTGTCGCAACGGCGGCAACCTTCAATCGCAGCAGAACCTGTATCGCCAGAAGTTGCGCCCATCACAACCACTTTTTGATTGCGCTTCTTCAACAAGTGATCAAGCAAGTGCCCCAAGAATTGCAGCGCAAAATCTTTAAACGCCAAAGTGGGGCCCTGAAACAATTCCAAAATCCACTCGTTGTGTGCCGTTTGCACGAGCGGTGCAATTGCATCGTGACGGAAGCTTGCATAAGCGTCGGCAATAATTTTTTTGAAATCAGCATCGCTAATTGCGCCAGCAACAAATGGCTTCATAACATTGAAAGCCAAATCCTGATACGACAGACCAGCCCAGGATGCAATTTCTTCTTTTGAAAAAGTTGGCAAGGTTTCGGGAACATACAAACCGCCGTCAGGCGCGAGGCCAGTTAAAACTACTTCTTCAAAAGAAAGCGCTGGCGCTATGCCGCGAGTACTGATGTATTTCACTTTATTAACCTTTACGAAATTTCAAAAATTAAGATTTGGCGCAATTTACTTTAGAGATTCGACACGAATACGAATCACTGGAGCAGAAATAGAATCCAGTGATTCAATTTTGCTAATTGCCGCAATCATTTTCTTTTCTTGCACACGATTGGTGAGCAATATCAGCGGCACAGTCGACTCACCTTCTTTCGCTTCTTTCTGAATCATGGCTTCAATACTGATGCCTGAATCACTCAAAATCGTAGCGACTTTTGACAAAACACCGGGCTTGTCTTGCGCAGACATACGCAAGTAGTAAGCGGTTTCAATGTCATCCATTGAGAGGTGTTGTTGTTCGGTGACAAACTCATCCTGGAACCCAAGATAAGGAACACGATGCGCTGGGTCTGCAAGCAAAGTACGCGCAACATCAACAATGTCGCCCACCACAGAAGAGCCCGTTGGCTCAGCGCCTGCACCAGCACCGTAATAAAGAGTGGGGCCCACAGCATCGCCTTTCACCAACACCGCGTTCATCACGCCATCGACGTTTGCAATTAAACGTTTTTCTGGAATCAAGGTTGGATTAACGTGCAATTCAATACCACCCGCTGAACGACGGGCAATACCTAAATGTTTAATGCGGTAACCCAGCTCTTCGGCATAATTTACATCTTCAGTTGAAATTTTGGTGATGCCTTCGGTAAAAACTTTTTTCACATCCAGCGGAATACCAAACGCCAAGGATGCCAAGATCACCAACTTATGGGCAGCATCAATACCTTCAACGTCGAACGTAGGATCAGCTTCGGCATAACCGAGCTCTTGCGCTTCTTTAAGTACATCTTCGAATGTGCGACCTTTATCGCGCATTTCAGTCAAAATGAAGTTGGTGGTGCCGTTGATAATACCGGCCAGCCACTCAATGCTATTCGCCGCCAAACCTTCGCGGATGGATTTGATAATTGGGATACCGCCTGCAACTGCAGCTTCAAAGGCAACTGTTACGCCTTTAGCTTTGGCCGCTGCGAAAATCTCATCGCCGTGGTGAGCAATCAGTGCCTTGTTAGCGGTGACAATGTGCTTGCCGTTGGCGATAGCGGTTAATACCAAATCCTTCGCCACTGTGGTGCCGCCAATTAACTCAACCAATACATCTACTGCTGGGTTGTTAGCCACTTCGAAAATATCACGCGTTACCGCGTAGCCGGAGGTATCCACTTTTGGATTGTCACGACGCGCACCAATTTGCACAATGGAGACATTGCAACCTGAACGAGCATCAATCAGGCTCTTGTTGCGTTTGAGGATGTTTACAGTGCCGCTGGCGACAGTTCCAAGGCCGCAAATGCCCACGTTGACCGTGCGCGTAGATTTGACTGAACTCAAGTGAATTCCCCTAAGCAAGAAGCAGATTAAAAAAGGAAAGGAACACGAACTTTAATGCCGACTTTCAAAAAAGACGGCCACCATACTCACGGAAGTCAGGGCTGTCAATGTGCCAGCCCTGCGGAAAAGCGAAGTTCTAAGGAAAAAGGAAAATCACAAAATTCCCAGCTCTTTAGCGAGCTGTTTGGGCGGTAAATAACCCAAGCGGATATTGCCGTCAGGCATCCAAAGCGCAGGAGTTGCATTCACCCCCAAACTCACGCCCAAATTGAATTCGGCTTCCACTGGATTGGTGCAGGTAGCCGCAGGTACGTCATAACCTTCCTTGATCTTGGTTAGCGTGCCCTGCTTGTCCTTCGAACACCACGCCGTTACAAGCCTATCGGCTGATGGGCTGGGAATACCCGCTCGAGGGAAAGCCAAATAACGAATCTCAATACCCAGCTTGTTGTAGTCCGCCATTTCACTGTTTAACTTACGGCAGTAACCACAATCCACATCGGTAAACACATAAACAACCGCTTTCGTAGCCGCAGGCTTAAAGATAATCGCATCTTTGGGATTAACAGTTGCGAGCATTTTTTTGCGCTCCGCAACCAAGGCAGGATCTTCCCATTTGGTGTAACCAGCCGCCGTCACATTAAAGATATCCCCTTGGATAAATCTGCTGCCATCGGCAGTTACTAGCAAATCACTCCCACCCACTGTGACCAAATACAGCCCTTCAATTGGCGATGGACGGACAGACGTAATTTTGTACTGAGGAATGGCTTGTGAAATCTTGGCGGTAATCACGGCTTCCGGTGTTGGGCGCTTGATGAGATTACCCGGCGCATCAGCAGCCAAGGCAGCACCCGCGCAGCAAAAAGCCGCAAAACCAAGCCAAGCAGATAGGCGTTTAACAAACATAACTAACTCCAACAATAATTAACCGCGAGGATGATGCGCAGCGTGCTGTGCTTTCATTCGCGTACGTGCGATATGGGTGTAAATCTGTGTTGTTGATAAATCACTATGCCCTAGGAGTAACTGTACCACCCGCAAATCGGCTCCATGATTCAAGAGATGGGTTGCAAACGCATGTCGCAGCGTGTGCGGTGATAAAGGCTTATCAATACCTGCCACTGTAGCCCAATGTTTGATGCGATGCCAAAAAGTTTGTCGTGTCATGGCCTGCGCACGTGTACTCGGAAATACTACTTCATCAGGCAGATTATTCAGCAAAAAAGGTCTCGCCTCACGAAAATATTTCTCCAACCAGGCCGCCGCTTCTTCGCCCATGGGAATCAAACGCTCCTTACTGCCCTTCCCCATAACCCGAATAACATTTTGTCGTAAATTGATTTGCGGCATAGTCAGGGTTACCAATTCAGTGACGCGCAGACCGCACGCGTAGAGAACCTCTAACATAGTGCGATCCCGCAAACCTACAGGATCATCCAGATCAGGCGCGCCCAACAAGGCTTCGACATCAGCTTCGGTTAAAGATTTCGGAAGGGAGCGAGGTAATTTCGGGCTTTCGATCAAAGCCATGGGGTTTTCTTGCAAAACACCTTCGCGCAACTGATGGCGATAAAACCCCCTCATACACGATAGAAAACGAGCACTGGAACGACTCTGGAGCTTTTGTTCCAATCGGTACGCAAGGTATAACTGTAAATCGGCCGAGGAAACAGCCAGCAAATTTTTTCCATGAACGGAAAGCCATTGCGCAAACAAAGTTAAATCTGTTTTATAGGAATCGAGCGAGTTTTTACTCAGGCCTTTTTCCATCCAGATTGCGTCAAGGTAAAGCGCTATGACGCTTTCCTCCTGAGGAGATAAGGCCTGCATTGCAGTTACATCATGGCTCATTGAACGATCCAAGTTTTCAAAACCTACAAAACAAAAAAGCCAGAGCAGTTACCTGCTCTGGCTTTCGCGGTAATAGCAAGCTGCTATTAAACCAATTTTTCCTTAATACGTGCAGCCTTACCAGTAAGGTCACGCAAGTAGTACAACTTAGCTTGACGCACATCACCACGACGCTTCAAGGTGATGCTCTCGATTTGGCGAGAGTGAGTTTGGAAAGTACGCTCAACACCTACACCGTGAGAAATTTTGCGCACGGTGAAAGCAGAGTTCAAACCACGGTTACGGATAGCAATTACAACGCCTTCAAAAGCCTGTGAACGCACGCGATCACCTTCTTTTACTTGCACTTGAACTATAACGGTATCGCCTGGTGAAAACTCGGTAACGTTAGCTTTCAATTGTTCAGCTTCGAGAGCCTGAATAATTTTGTTAGTCATTGATATTCTCCTAAGAGTCTATAGCTTCACAGCTAGAGTATGTCGTTATCAAGGTCCCGACGATAATCCGTCAACAGCTTTTGCTGTTCCTCGGTTAAGTTTATTGCTTGCAATAAATCTGGCCTTTTCAGCCATGTTCGCCCTAACGCTTGTTTCAAGCGCCAGCGCCGAATCAGTTCATGGTTACCAGACATTAAAACCTCTGGAACCCTCATGCCTTCAAATTCTTCCGGCCGAGTATAGTGCGGGCAATCTAACAAGCCCGCCGTAAACGAATCTTGCTCCGCTGATAGCGCGTGCCCTAAAGCCCCCGGAATTAACCGTGTTACCGCATCTATCAACACCATCGCCGGCAACTCGCCACCGCTTAAAACATAATCACCGATGGACCATTCCTCATCGATAACCGTGTCGAGCAAGCGCTCATCTATGCCTTCGTAGCGCCCTGCAACCAAAATCATGTTGTTGTAACTTGCGAGCTGTACAACACCTGCTTGATCGAGCGTTCTACCCTGTGGCGACAGGTAAATCACTTTGGCTTCACCGCCAGCCCAAGTTTTAGCTTCCTTTATGGCATCGCGCAAAGGCTGAACCATCATCACCATGCCGGGACCACCACCGAAGGGGCGATCATCCACCGTTGAGTGGCGATCATGAGCAAAATCCCGTGGAGTAATGGTTTTCAACTCCACCAAACCTTGCTTGAGCGCGCGGCTGGTAATACCAAAGTTGGCGATAGCGCCAAACATATCGGGGAAAATTGAGATGACCGCTATCTTTAACGGTGACTCGTTTGTCTGTGGTTGATCGTTCTGTGATTGATCTTCCACCACAACCCCTCAATGCTTTTTAAATCTTCTTGTTTAAAATTCTGGATCCCAATCAACCAGTATTTCGCCTGCAGTTAAATCTACAGAAAGTACAAATTGCCCGGGAACATAGGGCACTAAACGCTCTTTTTGGTCGATGGACTCGGTATCACCTTGTACCACCAACACATCGTTAGCACCTGTTTCAAACAGCTTAGACACAACCCCCAAACGCTGACGCGAACCGGAGAATTGTGTGTATACCGCTAAACCTTCAAGCTGGCTCCAGTAGTATTCTCCGTCATCCAGCTCTGGCATCAGATCGCGTTCAATCGCTATATCGAAACCGGTAAATTCCATCGCCAAATCGCGATCATCTACACCAACGATATGCGCGACGAAGGCGTCGCCATGAGGTCTTGCATCATCAATCTCAACCTTTTTAACCCCATGTGCAGTTTTTAACCACCACGGATGATACTCAAAAAGGTTTTCTTGCGGCTCAGTGTAGGAGTGGACTTTTACCCACCCTTTAATTCCAAATACCGCAGTAATTCGCCCGACGTTAACCAGATTCGATTTAGTAGACATCAGGCAAACGCGTCAATTAAGCCGCTTTTTGGCTTTTTACGAGAGCAGCAACGCGGTCGCTCAATTGAGCGCCTTGGCCAACCCAGTGAGCCAAACGATCAGCATCAATACGCAAAGTTTCTTCTTGACCACGAGCAACTGGGTTGAAGAAACCAATACGCTCAATGAAACGGCCGTTACGAGCACTGCGGCTGTTAGTTACGGTCAAGTGATAGAATGGACGGGCTTTAGAACCGCCACGTGACAGACGAATAGTTACCATTGAGGTCTTCTTCCTGTGTTTATTTAGAGGAGAGCAAGAATGCTCTCGGTTAGAAAAATGTTAATCGCACAACAAGGTATGCGAAAGGCGCGGCATTTTAAGGGAAAGCTCTGGGTTTGTATAGACTTTGTTTAGCCTGTCAAACACTAGATATAGGAAATAACCACTCCAAAAGAGGGCTATTCCCCACTATGACTACTTGGCCGTCATATCCGCAAATCGATTAGGGAGCTGCAGATCGACTGGATGAGCAAAGCCCGGCAAGGTTACTTGAGATTGGCTCAGCGTGATTTGGCTTTCGTCAATCAGGTTTTTGCCAAAGTTGTAAATCGTCTCATAGTTGCCTGCAAGCGCCTGTTGATCATAAGCCTTGGCTTTGGCTGTAGTCGCTTCGCGGCGCGCAGCATAGCCAGCTACGGCCTCTTTGCCGTAACGACGTTCCAGCATAGATTCCACAACATGGGGCGCCAGCACATTCGCGGTAGCGTTATTGCCACCGAAGCCTTTGGAATTTAGGAAGGCGATATCCAAGGGAGCATTTTTACGGTCAACATCAGTGGTAGAAATCTGCAAGCGATCTGCAAATACGTCATCCGCTACCTTATCAATCGTCTTAATACCCGGGATTAAACCGTATTTGAACACCCCAAGGCTCGCGATCAACTGCTCGCCACTCGCCGCTGACAGAGAATGCCCAACATAGGCTTTTACCGCGGACACAGGCCAACTCGTAATACCAAACGTTTGCGCCACCAGATCAAAAATCTGCGACTCAGTGACGCGGTTTGCTGGAGTACTAGAACCGTGCGCCTGAATCATAGAACGCTCGCGAACTGCTTCATCACCAAGCAACGCGCGCGCCGCGGCTACCGCTTTTGCCATGGTGATGTAGTTGCCCGGACCGGGAGCCGAAATAGATTTTTTAAAACCATCAGCATTAATAAACACATCACTCACAGCTCCGTGAATCTCCGCGCCCAGCTCGATTACCAAAGCGTCATCCATCAGCACGATATATTGGCTGGCCTCTGCCATGGTAAAGCCGGCGTTTTCGCCGAAAGGACGGCTTGTACGGCGAGGATCAGCCTCTTCAGCGTTATCTAGCTTTTTAAGCTTGTCTTCACTAGCCAAAGCACCCATTGTGGCATAGCCGTCGATGATCTCAGGAAGGATAGGCGCTTCGGCGTTACCCACCACGGCTACACGGCATTTGCCGGCAATAATATCTTCAACGGCTGCGCGTAGATTGTAGAGAAACGAGGCACAAGCGCCCACGATTGCACCGGTATGCCCTACACTGCCGAGCACATAAGCGTTTACGAAATCCGCCGGCATGGTATTTAAACCCAGAGGACATTGCTTAGCGCTAACTCGGCCGCCTTTAAGACGCGACTGCAGCAAACCGCCAAAACCGTTTTCATCCATTTGGCTCATTACGTTACTGGCGTAAACGCCGATTTGGTCGGGATTAACGGCATCCATAACACGCTGCCATTCAATCCCCATGGATTGCACGGCATCAGACGCGCCGATTACAGCCAATTGCAGCGCGCGCGGATGGTAATGGGAATTGTAGAGGGCGCCAGGATTAAAACCACGTGGCAGTTGGCCAGCAGATTTAACGGGGATATCGCGGTAGCTATCAAACTTAACTTCAACTGCGCCAGAGGTGGCGACCCTTACGCGGTCATCATCCAACTCGGTCAGCTGCCAGCCAGCAGGAACTGGCTCAGGTAAATCGCGACGGCGCAGCTCAAACACCATAGGCTCATCGGCAGAACCCAAGACCGCATTTTTTTGCCAGTGCGCAGCATCTACATCAAAAAAAGTTTTTTCGATCCGACGAATCAAGGTGCCATCTAACACCGCCGCACCATACGTAGACTCGATTTGGGCAAGGTTCAGTGGTTGGCCATCCAAACTTTGGTATTCACCGCCTTCAGACTTAACCAAGCCCATCATAACCGCCAGTCCCGCAAGAGTTTCCTGGCGCTCTTGCGCTGGCAAGCTTTCAATGACCATGCGGCGGTATGCATGATGACCCGAACTACGGCCCGCAGCACTAAAACCACCGAAGCCAACGATAATAGGTAAATGCGACATCTGAACCTCTGCATTAATTGCATCCAATGCAGGCAGTGTATTGTGACCGACGTACAAAGTCATGGTCATTTCAGCCATAATGCAAGGCAATTTAGTCAATCACTATCACGAACATGCAAAATACCCGTATCACATTCGTTTTAATGGACGACATGCTCGCCACAAGCGCTACCCTGCCCTCAGAAATGCTGATGGCGGCTCAAAGTGCTGCTCTTATGAAACATAAGACATCCAACAATCCGACACCACCGCCCATTCAAATCAGCACTGTCAGTCTAACGGGTGAATCGGTACTAACTCGCTCAGGCTTACGCTGGCAGCCGGATAGCGCGCTTGAAGACTCGAGCGGCAGTCAGCTCATCTACATTCCTGGACTTTGGCGAAACCCTCGACCACTTATCAGAAAGAGCCAAGCACTACTGGATTGGTTGGAAAAGGAATATCAAAACGGCGCATTGATTAGCGCGGTAGGTACGGGGTGCTGCTTTTTGGCGGAAGCAGGATTATTGGACGGAAAAGCTGCAACGACTCACTGGCACTACTTCGACCAGTTCCAAAAAGATTACCCACTGGTACAACTTAAACGGCAATACTTTATTACGCAGGCGGGAAATCTTTATTGCGCTGCCAGCGTCAATTCACTTGCGGATTTAACTGTTCATTTTATCCAGCGATTATTTGGAAAAGAAATTGCAAATCACGTCGAGCGGCATTTTTCTCATGAAATCCGCCGCGCTTATGAAGCAAGTGGATTCTTCGAAAAAGAACACAATCTTCATCCAGATGAAGATATAACTCAGATCCAAATTTGGTTACAGGATAATTACCACCGCGATATAGTGATGGCGCAACTGGCAGAAAAATTTGGCATGAGCACGCGAACCTTAAACCGTCGATTCAAAGATGCAGTGGGCATATCGCCATTGGATTTTTTGCAGGAAGTCAGAGTCAATATTGCAAAAGATTTATTAAAAACCAGCAACCTTTCAATTAGCGAAATTGTAGATAAAGTGGGCTATCAGGATGTAGGATTTTTTACCGCTTTATTTAAAAAGCATTTGGCAACGACACCTATGGCTTATCGCGAAACAGTGAGGGCCAAGCTGTTTAGAGCATCTTAAAAAAACAAAAAACCCTCGGAGAGTTTCCGAGGGCTGGATAAACAAATAGATTAAGCCGCGACTATTGATGCATCTTTTGAAGTCGCATCATTTTCAGCATTTGCAGCTGCGACGTGCGTCAACTTATCTGGCGCGGAGCTTGTCCCAATTGGGATGGTACGTGGCTTCATTGCGTCGGGAATAATGCGCTGCAAATCGATATGCAATAAACCATTTTCATAATTGGCTGATTGCACTTGAACGTGGTCAGCTAATTGAAAGCGACGCTCGAAACTACGCGCAGCAATACCTTGGTGCAAATAGGTTCTTTGCTGTTCTTCTGCCGCTTTGTTAGCGGACACGGTTAAATTGTTTTGGTTAACTTCAATATTAATTTCAGAGCGATCAAAACCCGCAACCGCCATAGTGATGCGGTATTTATCTTCACCCGTGAGCTCGATATTGTAGGGTGGATAACTAGGCTGATTTTGTTCAGCACGGTTCAAACTATCGAGAATATTGGCCATACGATCAAAGCCAATTGCAGAACGGTATAATGGAGAAAAATCAAAATTACGCATAAACATATCCTCAATTCTGAGCAATATAAGAAAATGACTTATCACTGGGATCAAGTCGGATTATTGAGCAGCTCCCAAATGGGCAACTGCAATTGAGATATGTAGCCACTTAAAATCGTTTCAAGCCTTCCTGCAAAAAAAATTACATTTAATTTCGCACCATAAAAACCCACAACAACACCTAGCCTTCAATAGTTGCACCATAACTAGGAGATCGGCGAGCCTTATTCTTTATAAAACTTAAGAAAATAGGCAGAGACGAAAATGTTATTAAACCGACAAAACTTTGCCTTGCTATTTAGCCCTGAAGGGTCAATATTGAAAATGAGGACGACGGTTTAAGCCCCTCTCCTCTACCATAAAACGTTAAGGAGCTTAATGATGAAAACTGCTGTCGATGTTCTGTATCGTGATTTGGATTCTTCTGCCGCACTCAACGAAGTTATTACTAAGAAACTTGAAAAACTAAACCGCTTTTCCGACCAAATAATGCACAGCCGCGTTGTTTTAGACACCCCCCACAACCACAAACACAAAGGCAAACAATTCCGAGCCTCCATTGAAATCGACATTAAAGGGCACCCCATAGCGGTCACCCAAAACAACGAGTCCATTCACCTAGCTGTGCGTGATGCTTTTAATAGCGCAGAACGTAAGATCAAACAAATCACCGCCCGAAAAAGAACACTTCAATAGCAAAATTCCAATGCATAAAAAAGCCGGAGGCTCTCGCGAGGCTCCGGCTTTTTTATGCTTCAGAAACTTATTCTTTTGCCAACTGTGCAGACATAATGTCAATCAAACGATTGAAGTTAGAAAGAGAATTCATGTGAGCGTAAATGAGTTCCATACCATCTTTTTTGAAGAGATCTAAGGCTTCTTCATCACTAATCGCTTTTAAGTTCTCACGCTTAACCACAAAAAAACCACCAAGATTCAATTTAACCTCTTCCTTACCTTTGAAAGAGATATTGGCAGCCATAGGCTCCAGCAAACCCAAGTCGTGAAGTTTTTTGCTGAAATTACGTGTTAAAGGCGCGTGGGACTGATAGTCTTTTTGAAATTCGATAACAGCGTTCAAAAAGTCTGAATTAGTACCATCTTCTTTAAACAAACGCTCACCGCGGCTACCATCTTGAACAACAGCCGAACTGCCTTCATCAATACAAAGAGCCATCACATCCGCACCTTCTGAACCACCCAGAATGAACGGATAACGACGCACAAATGCGGGAACATAGCGCGTGATAAGCGTATTTTTTTCGTTCAGAAGCAGATTTTGTTCCTCTTTCAAACCCATAACTGCCAGAGGAACATACTCTCCCTCAACATTGGTTTTGGAAAAAATAATGGGGAATTCGGCTGCCGCAACAGATATTTCACTGGCGAGAATAGGCACAGAGTTTAAATGGCTGATATATGCGTGGTTTTGAACATCCACAGACCAGTTAGCGTGTTTTTCAGATAATGGTTGAATGTTGTCGTAAATCATTAATTGCTTTGACACAGGGATACCTCTTCTTATTTTGATGCACGGAGTGCTCTTATAAATGAACGCGTTTTGAAATGAAGGCGAATGGTAGCACTTTGACTCGCGGGTGCCACTAGATTGGAATTAAATCTTTAGAACAATTAATTCGCATATATTGAGCAATAAAAAAGGCGCTTATAAAAAGCGCCTTTCAAAAATGGTCGGAACGGCGGGATTCGAACCCACGACCCCCACACCCCCAGTATGGTGCGCTACCTGGCTGCGCTACGCTCCGACAATAAACTTGCCTGATCAGCACTGTCACCCAGTGCTTCAAGGGACGGGCATAATACCCTAAATCATTTGGATTGCAAGAAACTAATGGGACCAGTTTGAACCTATTTATAAAGGACTAAGATTCGCTCTTAGCGAGACTTCAATACCTTTAAAACTTGTTCCAACTCACCAATCATCTGCGTTACTAATTGCGAGAATTGATTGATATCTGTTTGAGAGGTTTCGCTACTCATTTGCAAGCGCGCACCACCAATGGTGAACCCTTGATCGTAAAGCAAGGAGCGAATTTGACGAATAGTCATAACGTCTTGACGTTGATAGTAACGGCGATTACCGCGGCGTTTAACGGGTTTTAATTGGGGAAATTCTTGCTCCCAATAACGCAACACGTGCGGCTTAACCGCACATAGCTCACTTACCTCACCAATGGTGAAGTAACGTTTCCCGGGGATAACCGGGAGTTCGTCGTTATGACTGGGTTCCAACATAAGCTTCTACTCGAGCCTTAAGTTTTTGTCCGGGACGGAAGGTCACTACCCTGCGCGCGCTGATCGGAATTTCTTCACCAGTTTTCGGGTTGCGGCCCGGACGCTGGCTTTTATCACGCAGTTCAAAGTTACCAAAACCGGATAACTTAACTTGTTCATTATTTTCAAGTGCGTGGCGAATCTCTTCAAAGAAAAGCTCCACCAACTCCTTGGCTTCACGTTTATTTAAACCGAGATCTTCATACAGCTTTTCAGCTAAATCCGCTTTGGTTAAAGCACCATCCGACATAGTTATTTTTCCTATTAAGAGCTGTCATAGGGCTATCTAAGGGTGGCAGCAAAGCTAGCCTCCAACGACTTAATGACCGCGTCTATGGAAGCGTTAACTTCATCCTCGTTAAGAGTGCGTGATGGATGCTGAAAGGTCAAGCCCAAAGCGACACTTTTTCTATGTGGATCAATGCCTTTGCCCATATATACGTCAAACACCTTTAAGTCTGTCAGATGCTCGCCAGCGGTAGCGGCAACCGTATCCATCAAGGTTTTGGCCGCCACTTGGCGATCCAGAAGTATTGCCAAATCGCGGCGCACTTCCGGGAAACGCGATAGGCTGGCGAAAGAAGGAACGCGAGCCTCAGTAATTGCAGACAACGTTAGTTCGAACAAAAACACGTTTTTGGGAATGTCCAACTGCTGCTGCAAGGTAGGATGCAAAGCACCTAGGTAACCCTGTAACTCGCCATTCAGATAGATAGCCGCTGTTTGACCGGGGTGCAACGCCGAATGCTCACCAGCCTGAAAGGTGAACTCTTTCGCATTACCCGTGACCGCCAATACTGACTCGAGATCACCTTTGATATCGAAGAAATCTACCGACTCAGCCACATTCGCCCAAGCTTCTGGCAAACGACTACCGTATATCAGGCCAGCCAACATAGCTTCTTGCTGTAAACCTTCAACACCGCCTTTTTCACTCGGCACAAAGCGCAAGCCTGTCTCGAACAAACGAACACGTTCCTGCTGGCGATTCAGGTTGTTGCGCAATACAGTCACCAAACCAGGTAGCAAGCTGGTACGCATAGCAGCAAGATCAGCACTGATTGGATTGCGAAGCACCACCGGCTCGCGTTTTGGATCAAACAACGCAGAGAGTTTAGGTTCGATAAAACTGAATGTGATCGCCTCTTGATAGCCACGAGCTACCAATTGACGGCGAATAGCTGACACGCCCAATTTTGCTTCGGGGCGCTCGTCAATTTGGATAGGCGTCGCCAAAGCGCGAGTTGGAAGACGGTTGTAGCCATATACGCGAGCCAACTCTTCAAGCAAGTCGGCCTCGATGGAAATATCGAAACGATAGCTAGGCACATTGAAAGTCCAGCCTTCGGCATTTTGGGAAACCAGGCTCAGGCCCAGACGAGTCAAAATATCTACTACTTCACTATCAGCCATCTCCAAGCTCAAACCGCTGATAATGCGAGCTTTACGCAAAGTCACTCGGCGCTCTTTAGGCAAGTGCTCGTTGGTAACATGAACTAGAGGGCCAACTTCACCACCGACGATTTCAAGTAAGAGTGCCGTCGCACGCTCCATAGCTTCAACTTGCAAATTGTAATCAACGCCGCGCTCGAAACGGTGCGAGGAATCGGTATGCAAACCATATGAACGCGCACGACCGGCAACCGCTAATGGATTGAAGAACGCACTTTCAAGGAAAATATCGCGGGTTTCAGTGGTTACTGAGCTTGGCTTGCCGCCGAATACGCCGGCGATCGCCAAAGCACCTTGTTGGTCGGCAATAACCATAGTGTCAGCGTTGAGTTTTACTTCCTGACCATCCAATAAGGTCAAAGCCTCGCCCTGATTCGCCAAACGAACGTCAATGCCGCCAGATAACGTCGACAAATCAAAAGCGTGCATGGGCTGACCGAGTTCGATCAGCACGTAATTGGTCACATCGACAACCGCATCAATGCTGCGCAAGCCAGCACGAACGAGCTTATCTTGCAGCCAAGCTGGGCTTGGCTTAGTGATATCGATATTGCGGATGACGCGACCAACATAACGGCTACAAGCGGCACCAGCGGACAATTTAACGGGGAAAGTATCGGTAATCGAAGCAACAACAGGACTGATCGCTGGCGATTGGACAGGAGCGCGGAACAACACACCCACTTCGCGCGCAATACCTTTAACGCTCAAGCAATCACTGCGATTTGGTGTCAAATCCACTTCGATAAGCTTGTCGTTGAGGTTCAAATACTCGCGAATATCTTTACCTACAGGTGCATCAGCTGCCAATTCCCATAGGCCCGTATCATCATCTCCCGCCTTAAGCTCGGTTTGGCCGCAGAGCATACCGAAAGACTCGACTCCGCGCAGTTTTGCCTTTTTAATGTGCCATTTATCTTCTGTAGCTTCGCTGGCGCCGGGCAATTCTGCACCAATGGTGGCGAACGGAATTTTGATACCGACACGTGCATTCGCTGCACCACACACCACTTGGGTTGGGCCATCTGGCAGACCTGCCACTTGAGTTACACGCAATTTGTCGGCGTCTGGATGTTGCTCGCAACCGACGATTTCACCGACGATGACACCGGTAAAATCACCGGCAACAGATTCAATAGCGTCAACTTCAAGGCCAGCCATAGTCAGCTGGGCAACCAGTTCATCAGTGGTAACAGCGGGATTCACCCACTCGCGCAACCAGGATTCGCTTACTTTCATAATCTTTTATTCCGTAGATCAGGTCAGCGGGACGCGTAACCCGACATTATTCTTTGGGTTCATCATGTCGGGTTACGGCTTCGCCTAACCCGACCTACAGCAGAATTAAAATTGCTTTAAGAAGCGTAGGTCGTTCTCGAAGAACAAACGCAAATCGTTTACGCCGTAGCGCAACATCGCCAAGCGTTCTACGCCCATACCAAATGCAAAACCGGTATAGGTTTCTGGATCAACACCACTCGCTTTAAAGACTTCTGGATGAACCATGCCGCAGCCGCCAACTTCCAACCAGCCGCTGTTTTTGCACATGCGGCAGCCTTTACCACGGCATTGGGTGCATTGAATATCCATCTCTGCCGAAGGCTCGGTGAACGGGAAATAGGAAGGACGGAAGCGCACAGGAACATCGGCCTCAAAGAAGGTTTTGAGGAACTGATCCATGGTGCCTTTTAAATCGGCGAAGCTGATGTCTTTATCAACAACTAAGCCTTCAACTTGGTGGAACATGGGCGAGTGAGTTACATCGGAATCGCAGCGATAAACACGGCCGGGACAAATCACACGAATCGGTGGAGTTTTGTTTTCCATGGTACGCACTTGTACGGGCGAGGTGTGCGTGCGCAATACGTGAGTGTCGTCCACATAAAACGTATCGTGCATGGCGCGCGCAGGGTGGTGCGAAGGAATATTGAGTGCTTCAAAGTTGTGGTAGTCGTCTTCAATCTCTGGGCCGACTTCGACGGTGTAACCCACCGCAGAGAAAATGTCTTCGATGCGCTGCAGGGTGCGCGTCACGGGATGCAAACCACCTGTATGTTGACCGCGACCAGGAAGAGTAACGTCAACCACTTCGCTCGCGAGTTTTGCCGCAATAGCAGCTTGCTCAAGTGTTGCTTTGCGAAGGTCCAAGCCAGCTTGCACAGCATCTTTAGCTTTGTTGATTTCTGCACCGGCAGCGGGACGCTCTTCTGGCGACAACTTGCCAAGGGTTTTCATCAGCGCAGTAATGCTGCCGTTCTTACCCAAGTAATCCACACGCACTGCGTCCAGCGCGGCAAGGTCTTGGGCTTCGCTAACTACTTTGAGCGCTTCTTCAGTAAGCGCAGCGAGATTTTCCATCTGCTATTCCACTAATTTTTAAGATTTTTCGATAGGTATTCTTGGGCGATTAATTCGTGATTCTGTACTACACGATCAATCACTTTACTTAATAATTCTCTCGCGAACTCAGGATCGAGTCCGTAATGATTTGCCAATTCAACAATTCGATTAAATTGGACGGCTTCACGCTGAATATCTTTTGCTGGTAATCCGTGTTTCGCCTTGTAGTGACCGACTTTAGTCGTCACTTTAAAACGCTCAGCAAACATTGCCACTATGGCGTTATCAATATTATCGATGCTTTTACGCAGCTCCTCGAGACTTTCCATAAATCCTCCGCACCGAAAACAAAAAAGGGAAGGAACCAAAGCTCCTCCCCTTTCATCGCGTTCACAGCGGTGTTAATTGCTTAACACCTGAAGTCGTTGGACGATTAAGCAGCCAGAGCTGATTTAGCCTTCGCAACAACTGCAGCAAATGCTGCTTTATCATGCACAGCCAAGTCGGCCAATACACGACGATCCAATACGATGTTGGCTTTTTTCAAGCCAGCGATCAATTGGCTGTAAGTCATGCCTTCAGCGCGAGATTGAGCATTGATACGAGTAATCCACAAAGCGCGGAAATTACGCTTTTTAACGCGACGGTCGCGGTAAGCATATTGACCAGCTTTAATAACAGCTTGCTTGGCTACACGGAATGTACGTGAACGTGCACCATAATAACCTTTTGCTGCTTTCATTACTTTCTTGTGACGACGACGCGCCTCTACACCACGTTTTACACGAGCCATTTTCTAAACCTCTTGATGATTTACTAGGTGAGCCAGATTAAATGGCACGGAACATACGCTTAACGCGTGGTACATCCACTGCATCAACGATGCTAGTACCGCGCAATTGGCGCTTACGTTTAGTAGTCATTTTGGTCAAGATGTGACTCTTGTTGGCGTGTTTGAACTTGTAGCCTGCGCCAGTTTTTTTGAAGCGCTTTGACGCTCCGCTGTGTACTTTAGCTTTGGTTGCCATGGGGTAAAACTCCACACATATAGATAAACGAATTAAATAATCAAGGCAGCTAAAAGCCCGACTATTTTCTCTTTTTAGGAGCGATCACCATAGTCAATTGCTTACCTTCCATCTTGGCAGCTTGCTCTACGGTGCCCAACTCGGTTAGGTCTTTCTCGATGCGTTGCATCATTTCCATTCCCAACTCTTGGTGGGCGAGTTCGCGGCCACGGAACTTGAGCGTTACCTTGGCTTTGTCCCCATCTCCTAGGAAACGTATCAGGGCTTTTAATTTAACCTGATAGTCACCTTCTTCCGTCCCTGGTCTAAATTTCATTTCTTTAATTTGCTGCTGCTTTTGTTTCTTCTTAGCAGCTGCTTTGGTTTTCTTGATCTCAAAAAGATGTTTGCCGTAATCCATAATCTTACAGACTATTGGATCGCTATCAGCAACGATCTCCACTAAATCCAGAGTGGCGGCTTGCGCCTGAGCCAGTGCCTCACTTAGAGGAACAATACCGACTTGTTCGCCTTCGGCATTGATTAAACGAACTTGTTTAGCTTCGATCTGATCGTTGATCCGCGCTTTTTTGGAATTTCCTTTAGCAGCGGGGGCGTTATCTCGTTTGATAGTTGTATCTCCAATTCATTAATAGGAACAAATCTTACTGGCCTGTTTACTGAGTCGAGGTTTCTTCGACAGAAAGCTCTTTTTTAAGGGGCAAGAACTCTGCCTCGACGCGCTATATCGGCGGTCAAGTGCTCGATGAAGGCTTCCAGATTCATTACACCCAAGTCTTTTCCGTCCCTTGTGCGAACTGCTACAGAGTTGTTTTCAACCTCTTTGTCGCCAATGACGAGCAGGTAGGGAACCCGCTGAATTGTGTGCTCGCGGATTTTAAAGCCGATCTTCTCATTTCTCAAGTCCGAAATGGCGCGGAAGCCCTTATCACGCAAGGTTTTTTCCACTTTCTTCACGAAATCGGCCTGATTGTCGGTGATATTGGCAACAACCGCCTGTACGGGTGATAACCATACTGGAAATGAACCCTCGTAATGCTCGATAAGAATACCGAGGAAACGCTCAAACGAACCGAGAATGGCACGGTGCAGCATCACTGGACGTTTGCGGGCGTTATCTTCCGCAACATATTCAGCATCCAAGCGCTCAGGCAACACATAATCCAGCTGAATAGTACCGCACTGCCATGAACGACCTAAGGCATCCTTGATTTGGTATTCGATCTTCGGACCGTAGAAAGCACCCTCGCCCGGCAATTCTTCCCACTCCAAACCAGCGGCGCGCAATGCTTCACGCAAACCATTTTCAGCCTTTTCCCAAGTTTCCAAGGAACCAGCGTATTTCTCTGGACGGAGCGAAAGTTTCACAGCAATGTCGGTGAATCCAAAGTCGTCATACACGGATTTGAGCATTTGGTTAAAAGCAGAAACTTCGCTCACCACCATGTCATCGGTACAGAAAATGTGGGCGTCGTCCTGCACAAAGCCACGCACCCGCATAATGCCATGCAATGCGCCGGATGCTTCGTTGCGGTGACAGGAACCGAATTCCGCCAAACGCAGCGGCAAGTCTTTGTGCGAGCGCAAACCGTGGTTGAAGATTTGAATATGACCAGGGCAGTTCATGGGCTTCACCGCAAAATCGCGCTTTTCCGACTCGGTAGTAAACATATTTTCGCGATAGTTTTCCCAGTGGCCGGACTTCTCCCACAAGGTGCGATCCATAATCAACGGCGTTTTAACTTCGTCGTAACCCCATTCGATTTGCTTGGCGCGCATGTATTGTTCAATTTGTTGCCACAAGGTCCAGCCTTTCGGGTGCCAGAACACCATGCCCGGAGCTTCATCTTGTAGATGGAACAGGTCGAATTTCTTGGCGAGTTTGCGGTGGTCGCGCTTGGCCGCTTCTTCCAACAAGTTCAAATAGGCCGCCAACTGCTTTTTATCGGCGAAGGCAGTGCCGTAGATGCGTTGCAGCATTTTGTTGTTGGAGTCGCCACGCCAGTAGGCGCCTGAGGTGCGCATTAGTTTGAAGTTAAGGCAGAAACGCATGTTAGGCACGTGGGGACCACGGCACATATCCACGTATTCTTCGTGATGATACAGACCCGGCGTTGCATCTTTGGGCACGTCGCGGTCGAGGATTTCCAGCTTGTAGGTCTCTCCACGCGCAGTGAAAACATCATAGGCTTCTTGCCAGGACACCTTCTTTTTCACCACGTCATATTCGGTTTTTGCCAATTCGAGCATGCGCGCCTCAAGCGCTGCAATGTCGTCCTCGGTAAGCTTTTGCTCAAGATCGATGTCGTAATAGAAGCCGTTATCAATGGTCGGGCCAATAGCCATTTTCACATTGGGGTACAACTGCTTGATGGCGTGACCGAGTAAGTGCGCACAGGAGTGGCGGATAATTTCCAAACCGTCTTCATCTTTGGGCGTGAAGATCACTAAGTTGGCGTCTTCAGTGATGAGATCGTGCGCATCCACACGCTGGCCCGATTTATCGCCATTTAAAAAGACGCGACCGCCCAAAGTTACCTTGGCCAAACCAGGGCCAATATCGGCAGCAACTTGGTACACGGACACGGGAGTATCGAATTGACGTTTTGAACCGTCGGGGAGAGTAATAACAGGCATTTCAATTTCCTCAGTGGTGACCCCTACCAAAGGTCACTTGATGATTAGTAAGTCGTAACGAGCTGCCCCAAAAAGGCAGGTCGGCGAGTATAAAAAGTGAAGCCACGTATAGCCAGCAAAATTTCATGTGACTGGGTGTAACATTCAGCTAACTGCCTTATCCAATACTCAGGGCTGCTCTTATGGTAATCTGCGCCAAAAATTAAGACCGAGCTGCAACCATGACGATGCCGCAACCCTTATACACGGACGAGCAAGTATTAATAGCCGAGCTGATAGCCGGTAATGATCGCGCTTTCTGTGAAATCATTTCCCGCTTCCAGCCAACCATGCTCACGATTGCGCGCGCGATTTGCGGCGATACCTTTGCAGACGATATCGTTCAGGATGCGTGGGTGGCGATCTATAAAAATATTCGTACGTTTGAGGGGCGTTCCTCGCTAAAGACTTGGGTTATCACCATTGTGAGTAACGAGGCAAAAGCGCGCTTGCGGCGCGAATCGCGCAAGTTGTCGCTGGATGAGCTGGACGGCGAAGTGCCCGGCAGTTATTTGGATGGCAACCGCTTCAAAAATGATGGACATTGGCAATCGGCTATTCCCATATGGAGCTGCGAATCGCCCGACGAATTATTGGAAGAAAAGCAATTGCACCATTGCATTAATAAAACACTCGAGCTGTTGCCCAGCGCGCAAAAAGCAGCGTTTATTTTGCGCGATATTGAGCAACAGTCTTTCGACGAGATTTGTGAAATTTTGCAAGTGAGCGCTGCTAATGTGCGTGTGCTTGTGCATCGTGCGCGTCTGACGCTTATGCAAGTCATTGATCGCTATCAGGAGACAGGCTCATGTTAATTTTCAAACTGATGAGCTGTCAGCAGGTTGCGAAAGTAGCGAGCGATTACCTCGACAACCAAACAGACGGAAAACTTAACCTCAAAATTCGCCTGCATTTGATGATGTGCGCCAATTGCCGACGTTTCGTGAAGCATTTAGGTCTGACTAAAACCCTCGCTCCACAGGTCGTGCGCACTCACCACGCACCTGTGGATGCCGAAGCAGTTTTGAAGAGAATCAAAGAGAGACCGCAGTAAAAACTAGATGCTGTAACTCAACTCATCCAACTCCACCAAGGTGATTTGGTTTCGACCATTTGCCTTGGACTTATAAAGCGCGTTATCGACTTGGCGATAAATAAATTCGGGCGATTTCGGCTGCGTGCAAACACCAAAACCACAAGAAATCGTCACGCGGTTGTAGGGCGGATTGGCTTTGTGCGGAATATTCAAGGCCTCTACTGCGCTGCGAATATTGTTCATGAGCTCAATGACATCCTCACGCGTGCGACTGTGATATTGTAAAAAGAATTCCTCGCCACCAACACGGTAAGCCGCATCAGACGTTCGTTGCAAATGCTCGCTAATGACTTTACCGATATTGCGTAACACATCATCGCCTGCCGAGTGCCCGTAGGTATCATTAAACAGCTTGAAGTGATCAAGATCGAAAATTGCAATCCCCACTACCAATTCGGGGCTGGCAGCAACACTCAATGATGAAAAATGGCGCTCGAATTTATTGCGGTTGAGCAAACCAGTGAGCGTATCTATATGGCTATAGGTTATGGATGTAACGTCGGTGAAGATCCAGATTCTGGATTGACCCAAATCACGATCCAAAAAAGATACGCTGCGGCGACGGAAAACACGCCCATCGCGCATACGAATTTCATCATCAAGGGTTTGCGTGGTTTGATGAAGAGCTTCCACAATGCGCATAAAACCTTCCGGGTCGACGAGCTGAGATAGAGCAAACTGCATAATCGCCCTACCCTCATCGGCAAGCTCTATGTCTTGAGGGATATGCCACATCTCGCGAAACCGCACATTGGTATAGACCACCTGGCGCTGGCTGCTGACAATCAAAATGCCGTCCGGCAAGGCATCGAGCACGTTTTCAAGTAACTCGGTGTTAAGAACTTGGTAATCCATAAATGTAGCCTGTTGTTTTTAGAAGCTGCCTAGTATTTGTATGGGAGGCAGCATAGCTCAAATCGCATGGTTCGCTGAGTTTGTTAGTACGCCATTATAGTTTGTTGTATAGTTTTACAAATAACGCATCATTTCACGACTCTACTTTGTACCCGCCTGCATGCTTAAATTCATCAATACCAAATCGCCGAGCTTAATCATCAGTGTGACAGCGGGCGTAGCGATCCTATTATTAGCGTGCTTTCCTGATATTTTTTTTCCATTCCTGAGCTTGGAGCGAACCAAACTTGAACAGGGTGAGGTTTGGCGATTATTGACCTGCAACTTCGTTCACTTTGGCTGGCCGCACAGCCTCATGAACCTCGCCGCCTTTGGGATTTTTAGCACTGCTTTTGCCGCAGTGTTTTCCGGATTGCGTTATGTGGGATTGATATTTTTTTGCTGCATTGCCGTTGGGCTTGGTGTTTACACTTTGAACCCAGAGTATGAAGTCTATGCGGGCCTCTCAGGCGCCATTCACGGGTTCTTTGTTGCAGGTTTATTGCTTAACAAGAAGCATGCGTGGTGGGTAAATTTTATGTTAGTCGCAGCGCTCTTCGGCAAAATTTTTATGGAACACCAACCCGGCTATCAAGCGACTGAATTACAGTCGCTCTTGCCCGTCGCCGTTGCTTACGACGCTCACTTATATGGTGCTTTGGCTGGATTGGTTTTTGGTGGAAGTTGTTTGCTACTGGATTTCAATCACCGTAAAAAAACTAATCGTTAGCGTCATCATCTCCCAAAACCATATTGCCACCAGCTTCTTTGCCCAAACGTAGCAAATGGCTTGCACTTTTAATTTGCGGATCAACCCCGTCGCGCATGTAATTGCTCACACCTGCACTGAAATACAGCCGCTTGGGCGCGCCATTAATAATGCATTCTTCTGATGACAATAATTGACGCACGCGGCTAATTAATGCCACGGCTTTTTCATTATCTAAACCCGGCAGCAACACATAAAAATCATCGGCATCCGCTCGGCAAATCAAAAAACGATCCAGCATATTGTTCAAGCAACGCGCCACATGTTTAAGCGCTATGTCGCCAGATTCATGACCGTATTTTTCGTTAAATTCGCGGAAGTGATCGACGTTAATTACAGCTAGAGCCAAAGGCATGGATTTCTCTTGTGCATTGCGATAAACCTCCCGCGCCGCATTAAAGAAATGGTGGCGGTGATATAAACCTGTGAGGTGATCGCGCTGAGCAGAACGTGTGATTTGCTCAACCAATTCCAGATATTCTAGGTTGTGAATAATGCGGCAGTAAAATTCTTCCGGGTGAAAAGGTTTGCGCAAAAAATCATTGGCACCGTGCTTAATAAATTTTGCAGACAAGGCTTCAGTGCTCTCACCCGAAACGCCAATCATAATCAAATCGGTTTTGTCGTACTTGTAACGTAGATTTTTGACCAACTCAAAACCGTCCATACGTGGCATGTTGTAGTCGGTAATGAGTAAACGTATGTCTGGATTTTCCAACAAGACTTTAATTGCTTCAACACCATCAATCGCTTCGACCACTTGAAACAAATGGCGGCGAAATAAATTGGCGACGTGTTTGCGTGACATATCGGAATCGTCGACAACCAAGACTTTAATCTGTTGGTTTTTTTCCAAACGCTCGATAAGCGCAACCGCTTTGTTGTAAGCGTAGCGGCCTTCTTTGGTTACGTAATCTACGATGCCTTTGTTAAACAGCTGCTCGCGCTTTTTGTCGTCGTAGCTGCCGGTCAGGACAATGGTGGGAATTTTTTGCGAGAGTGTGTAATCAACGATCTGACCGTCTTCAGCATCGGGCAAATTTAAATCCACCAAGGCAGCAAAGATCTCATTAGCATATTGAGCGACGGCGTCCTGTGCCTGAGCCATGTTGGATGCAAACACGGCTTGATAGTGAGGGTACTGAGCGACAAGATGCCGAAGCACCTTGCCAACCATGTCACTGTCTTCAACGATCAGGACTTTTTTCATTTGTGGCACTCAATAATTATTGGAATAACTTTGAGTGTAGCCCAGCCTTGAAAAAATGCTTTCTAATCAACAGGAAACCCGTTTTTGCTCCTGTATCACGCCCACAGAAAGGCGGATATTTTTGTATTAAACAAGAAACCGCTAAAGACTTTTTGCGCTGCTGGCGACGCCACCGATGCCGCGCCAAAACACACATGCAGCGGCAATAAATGCTCTTCGCGCGGGTGGCAAAAAAGCGCTTCGGGAGCTTGTTTCCACTGAATTAATCGCTCGTCCCGCTCCCTTTGGTTTAGCTCACCAAGCGTTAGAGTTTCGGTCAACCAGTCGTCAAAACGTTCACTGCGCGCAGGCGTCGAAGCATTACCGGAAAAGAAAGCATTCATGTTGTGGAATGACATACCCGAGCCCAAGATCAACACACCTTGCTCCCTTAAAGGCGCAAGTGCTCGCCCGATTGCGATATGAACGGCAGGATCCAGGCTTTTCAACAAGGACAACTGCACTACTGGAGTATCGGCCTCAGGATACATCAGCATCAAGGGTACAAAGCTACCGTGATCTAAATCGCGACGGGAATCTAAACGCGATTCAATGCCATTAGCCGCTAACAGATTGGCCATATGCTGAGCTAACACCGGGTCTCCGGCAACAGGGTACTTAAAAGCATAGGACTCTGGCGGAAAACCATAGTAGTCGTAAAGCATACCCGGCGCAGCGCTGCTGGAAACGCTCACCAGAGATTCTTCCCAATGCGCAGTGACAACCACAATCGCTTTAGGCAGAGGCAACTCAGCCGAAATGGATCGCATAAATGCTGTGAGTTCACGGTGATTAGGTTCGCCTAACAAGGGCATGGGGCCTCCGCCATGGGGAACAAAAAGTACCGGCATTAGGAAATTGCTCATAAACACCTCGTCATTCGGTTTTGAGCAGCATAATCAATTCGGTGAAAGATAGGGTTCGCTTTAAGCGATGGATTACAACGAAAAAATGAATCAATCCAGCAGGTGTAATTAATCCGTTAGCGGCATGGCCGACTTGTTGTGCTCGCGCAGGGATTCGTAGATGGCAGCCGTGACAATGATGGCTCCACCTACGAGTGTCGACTTATCGGGGATACTTTTCAAAATAATCATTCCATACACAACCCCGTAAACAGGCTGCATACAGGCGACTAACCCCACCGTCTTTGCTTTTAGGTAACGCAAAGCGTAGCCGAACAGGGTGTGTGAGAAAGCGGTAAAAAATAATCCCAAAATGACGATAAGAATCCAGTCATGCTCATTGGGAATATTTTTAGAAGTGAGAATAACGGGTGTCATCAAGAGCGCGACAACCAAAACTTGGTAGCTCATAGAGCGCGCCGACGACTGACCACTAAACCAGTAGCCCAGCAGCAAATTGCGTAACGCGAAGGTGAAGGCAGACAAAATCCCCCAAAGCACACCCTGCGTCATGGAGTTTGAGAAATCGAATTCGGGTACAAGGAAATAAATCCCAACCAACACAAACATACCGCTGGCAACGTCGCCCCAATCGATCTTGGTGCCTTTGAGCAGAGGCTCCATAAAAACCGTCATTACCGGGTAAGCGTAAAGCGACAACATACCAATGGCGATATTGGAAACCTGCATGGAATGAAAAAAGGTAATCCAATGGACGCACAGCAAAACACCGAGCAACAACATACGACGATAGTCACGCGCAGAATCCAACGCGACTCGCCCTTCACGCCACCACACCCACGCAAACAAAACGCCGGCCGCAATCCAAGTGCGGTAACCCGTAATGTCCCACGCAGGTAAATTAATGATCTGCGAAAACAACCCCGTAGCCGCCATTAAAAATGCGCCTACGTGCAGAGTTATTAACGCCGACTTTGTGGATGACATGAATTAAACCAACTCAACTTTATTACGCCCGCGAAATTGTTCGCGGTCTATCTTTGCGATTTGTTAACGACGCCCGCCGTTGCGGCCGCCCGTTCCGCGATTGCCACCACTGCGATTAGTTCGCGCGCCGCCGCGCGGACGATCCTCGCGTGAACCTTTGGGTGCTGGTGGTAAATCCGGTGGCGTTAGCAATAAATATTCAGGAGGTTGCTCGCACTTAATTTCTTTACCCAACAATTTTTCTATCGGTTCCAAACGGAAAGCATCGTCCTCACACGCAAAACTAATTGAGGTGCCCGACTTGCCCGCACGACCGGTACGGCCGATACGATGCACGTAATCTTCCGGCTCTTCTGGCAGCGTAAAATTCACTACGTGGCTGATATCACTAATATGAATTCCGCGTCCCGCTACGTCTGTCGCGACCAACACTTTCATATCGCCATTTTTAAACGCATCCAAGGTTGAAACGCGTTTGTTTTGCGTGATTTCGCCAGACAACAAACCTGCGTTTACACCGTGGCGAACCAATTTTTCCTGCAGATCACGGCATTCATCGCGGCGGTTGGCAAACACAATCATGCTCTCTGCATGTTCTTGTTGAATCAAGTTATAGAGCAAAGTGTATTTTTCTTCAGTCGATACCAGATAAACGTGCTGCTCCACCGTTGAGTTGGCAACGTTTTCGGGCTGAATATCAATGGTGACGGGCTTGTAGGTCCATTGCTCTACCAAGTTGCGAACATCGTCAGTAAAGGTTGCGGAGAAGAACAAGGTTTGGCGATCTTCACGCTTGGGTGTTTGACGCACGATTTGACGCACTTGCGGAATAAAACCCATATCTAGCATGCGGTCTGCTTCGTCAATAACGAGCACTTCTAGCTGATCAAGATACACATCTTTGTTGCCACAAAAATCCAACAAACGCCCCGGTGTTGCCACCAGAATATCCACCAAATCCTCATGCAAATGGCGCTGTTGTTTTACGTAATCCATTCCACCCACAAGCGTGTGAATTTTTAAATCCGTGTACTTACACAGCAGCTTTGCATCTTCCGCAATTTGTATAACCAACTCGCGCGTAGGTGCTATAACTAGCGCGCGCGCTTCACCCGCGTATCGCTTTTCGGCGATTGGGTTTTTCAATAAATCGTCGATAATTGCTGTTAAAAACGCTGCCGTTTTACCTGTACCGGTTTGGGCTTTGCCCACCACATCTTTACCTTGTAACGCGTGCGGTAAGGATTGCGCTTGAATCGGTGAGCAGTAGCTAAAGCCCAAGTCGGCAATAGCGTGCATAAGATCAGGCTCTAAATCCAAATCTTGAAAACGAGTCTTGCCCGGCACTTCTTCAACGACAAACGAAGCGGGATCCCACGGCTCACGTTTTACCGGCGGTTGTTTTGGTGTTGAACGAGGCTGTTGGGGGCGTTTGTTTTGAGCGGGGCGATCAGGCTTTGAGCGAGGCTTCTTGTCGCGGGTATTACTGTGCTCACGCGAACCAGAAGGCTTTTCCGACTGCCGGGGCTGCCGATTAGATTCGTTCTTTTTAGAGCCTGAAGCTGACGATTGATTGGAGGACGGAGCTTGCGATGCGGGAGCTTCGTTTGCGCCTACAAGTTTTTTTAGAAATTTAACGATCAAAGTGATTTACCGGAATGAAGATGAATGTGTTCAAGTATACAGATTAGTATGATAATTTGCCTGCAAATTAGCGGCCATTCCGCGCAAAAGCGAGCAAATATCGGCATTTAAGCAGGATTTTCCAGCCAAAGCCAAGCTTGCAGAAAAATATCCCTAGCGGTTAATCTCCTTCCAACTGCCATATCCCTTCACACTTTGGTGCCATTATGAAGTTTCACAGCCTGCAGCACGTTCCCTTTGAAGATGTTGGTAGTCTTCTCACTGATATTCAGACCAAGGGGCATAGCTTGACCACCACACATTGGTACAAGGGCGAGCAAGCATCTGATCTAGACACCTTTGACGCGCTGATCGTAATGGGCGGCCCAATGGGCGTTTACGATGAAGACCAATATCCTTGGTTAAAAGCGGAGAAAGAATTTATTCGCGAGACTATTGCGGCTGGCAAAAAAGTATTAGGGATTTGTTTGGGCGCACAACTCATTGCCTGTGTATTGGGTGCACCGGTCACACGAAACCCGCACCGCGAGATTGGTTGGTTTCCATTGCAAATAAATGAAAGCGTTAAGGACCATCCGGTAGCGAAAATCTTGTCAGCTTGCGAGAAAGTATTTCACTGGCATGGAGACACCTTTGCGATTCCCGCTCAAGCACAACTACTCGCGTCAAGCCAAGCCTGCGCTCATCAAGCCTACGCAATTGGCAATCAGGTTTACGGATTTCAATTTCATTTGGAAACTACGGAAACATCTGCCAGTGCTCTCATCCAAAATTGTCCAGAAGATTTAGACAATTCCATCTACGTGCAAAACGCCGATGAGATTATGCGAGACAAGAAAAACTTTGCAGCCATCAATGACGCAATGAGCGCTGTGTTTGCTCAATGGATCAGCTAAGTATTAAGGCAAACCTTAGGGATGATTTTTAAACTTGCACGCCAAACAGGTGCCCTACTGCGGCAGTTAACCCCATAGCGATAGCGCCCCAAGAGCACACACGCCAAGCCCCTTTTATAACACCGGCACCACCCACTTTAGCAGCCAAGCCGCCGAGAAATGCGAGTGCAATGAGCGAGCTTGCTGCAATTGCAGTGAGCAACTGTGACTCCGGTGCAAGCAGAACCACAATTAGCGGAATCAAAGCTCCGACAGCAAAGGTTGCTGCAGATGTTAGTGCGGCTTGTAGCGGTCGAGCTTGTAGAAATTCAACAATCCCTAATTCGTCGCGCGCATGAGTTGTCAGCGCATCGTGAGCGGTAAGTTTTACGGCGACTTGATGTGCGAGCTCGCGATCTAAACCGCGAGCCACATAAATTTCGGTGAGTTCGCGCAATTCTGCGTCGGGCTGCGTTGCTAACTCGTAGGTTTCACGCGCTATATCTGCCGCTTCAGTATCGGCTTGCGAGCAAACAGAAACATATTCACCCGCAGCCATCGACAAAGAACCCGCAACCAAACCAGCAATGCCCGTGAGCAAAATCGTATGACTTGAGGTTTGGGCCGCAGCAATACCCATCATCAAGCTGGCGGTAGAAATAATTCCGTCGTTTGCACCAAGCACCGCGGCGCGCAACCAGCCGAGATGTTGAACCTTATGGTTTTCGCCGTGACGCATGGTTTTTCTCCTCGAGAATGAGAGAACAACGACTAAATTATTTTTTCAAAAAAGACATACGCAACAGTGTATTGTCTTTTAATTTGTAATGATGAAACAACCCGGCGGCGGCGTGCAGTCCAATCAAAAAGTAACCCAAGCTTCCTCCAACCTCGTGGGCTTCATGCAGGAAGTGGTTTATCGATTTATTTTCTCCCATCAGCCTGGGCAACTCAGCCAACCCCCAAAAAGAAACGGGATAGCCGTGTGCGTTAACCATTAACCAGCCGGTAATAGGCATTGCAAACATAAATACGTAAAGTGCCAAGTGCATTAATTTAGCGAGCAATTCTTGTTTGGCATCGGGCGCGGGAATAATGGGCGGCACTTTGGTGAACACGCGCACTAGCACACGCACAACGACCAATAACAAAATAGAAACACCGAGAGAAAAGTGATTTGCTTTTAATGCAAAATGCTCTGGACTACCTTCGGGATAGGATTCACTGAGTTCCATTGTTACATAGGAACCAATAATCAGTAACAACATCAACCAATGCAACGAAATTAATGCGGGGTTAAATTTTTTTATTTGGGAACTGTTATCAGACATAAATACCTCACATTGCGTTAATTTTTTTAGTTGCGCACGAACGCCACCACTATTATGCGACAAACAACGCCACAGGTAAAACCAGTGCTTCGTTGTTTTACATCAAACGCGAGATATTTAATCCTTAAAAACAATAATGCTCGCCAAAGCGAGCATTATTAAATTCATTTAACCTAAACTTATCTTGCTTTTGGTGATTGCGGTTTTATATTGCCGCAATCGCCACCAAGCCACTTTCCAGAATGCGTTCCCTGAATGGTTTCCATTTTTCCGTTGATCTCGGTCGTAAACTTGGTGGTGCCTGTATAGGACTTATCGTTTTGGAAAACAATTTGCCCTTCGCCACGAGTTGGATGCTCGCCCTTACAAACGTAAGTAGCTTTTAAAACGCTTGCAGATACCTGAGTAATATTTTGCTCGCAATTTTCATCCGCTTGCGGCATATCGCCACGGTCTATTTCTTCTTGCGTGACGCATGCTTTTACGACTGTGCCATCTTTGGAGATATGTACACCTTGGGCTGGTATATCTATGCCTTTATCAGACATTTTTACCCCGTGCTTTGCCATCATATCCTCCATCATTTTGCGCTGTTCAGGCGGCATGTTGGCCATTTGCTTTTTCATTTCTTCCATAGCGTGGTTGGCTTGTTCCATTTGCGCTTCGTTTAAAGCTCCCACGCTGTTTTCATTCATCTTGAAGGTGTGCTCCCACAAGCCCGGTTTCATGTCCACATGAATCGCGTAGGCATTAATACTCATCGCTGAAGCTACAATGAGTCCTGTCAATTTAGCTAATTTCATTTTCATCTCCCATTAAATAATTCACGAACATTCTGAGTGTAAAAAAGCCGCTTGTAAAAGCGGCTTTGAAATCTTAATGCTTAAGCAATTTGAGCAAAGTTGGTTCCATTGCCTTAGCCCAAATCTCATAACCCTTTTCATTAGGATGCAACAAGTCAGGCATTATATCTTTCGACAAAATCCCATTTTCATCCAAGAACGATTTGTTGATATCAAGGAAATACACCTTTTTGTTATCCGCAAAGGTCGAAATAATGGCGTTGATTTTGGTATTGATTTGACGCAACTCGCCGTCGGGTTTTTCATCGCGCGGGAAAATCGCCAACAGCAAAATTTTGGTATTCGGTAAACGCTTTTGTAACTCTTCAATATCACGCTTGATTGCCGCTGCGGTAAGTTCAGGCTTTTCTTGACGGTGGCCAGTGTTGTTAGTACCAAACATCAACACCGCAACTTTAGGATTCAAACCTTCAACTTCACCTTGCAACAAACGCCACAATACGTTTTCGGTGCGGTCGCCACTAAAGCCCAGATCAATTGCATTGTATTTAGCGTAGTTACGATTCCAAACATTAAAACCATCGCGCTCCCAGCCTTGGGTGATGGAATCGCCAATAAAAATCAACTGAGCATTTTTGCGGGTTTTGATTTCTTCTAATTTTTGCAAATGACGTGGATGCCACCAACTTATGGACCACCATTCATTCAACATGGAAGGAGTAACAGCAACAGTTTTGTAATCCGGGCAATTCACGTTTGTGGTGCCAGATTTTTGAATATTTAGGTTAGCGATAGCAACTTTACCCTCGCCACCAGTTTCTAGTGAGAACGGCAAGCGCACAGCGGAAAAATCATCGCCATCTTGTAAGAAGCACTTCAGCGGTACACTTAGATGTTGCCAACCTTTACCGATTTGATCGCGGGCCTCTAACAGATAGGGAATCTTACGCTCACAACTTTCGCCAGCGCATTTGGACTTAAATGCTAAACCACCTTTTGCAAGCTCGATCACATTGAGATCAAAATTGACTACGCCATTAGTCATATATTCACGTAAATCCAATGGTGCAGTAGCTTCGAAATTAAGAGCTGCGCGCCAAGAGTCTTTCCACGCAAACGTAAGAGCATCGCCAACCGCTGCTTTGTCTGTTTTGGTTACGCTTACATCTGCATTAGGGGCAGATGAACCAGCAACCTTGGCAACTGACGCTGAATTTGCCTCAAGAGTTTGCTGACCAACAGGACTTTCAACAACAACACGAACAGACGAATTTGCTTGAGCTGAATATAGATTCACACCGGTCACAACCGGAGTAACTACTGCTGGCTTTTTCTCAGCAGATTTTTGCTCGCTGTGCGTGCAGGAAACCAACGCAAGACTTAAACATCCAATCATGGCTGTGCGCCACATTGCAGGTTGTTGTTGCATAAATATTCTCCCGTTATCTTATTAGAGGATTATGGATCGCCAAAAAGCAGAATTCCCGCCAAGCGGGAATTCTAACTAATATTTCGTTGAACAAACAAAGACTGGTTAACGGCCTTCGTTACTCAATGCATCTGCAATTTTACGCGCAGATACTTTAAGCCGCTCAATAACTTGTTCGTATGTAATTGATTGCGATTTGATAGTGATGAAGGGTACGTTAAGAATTGCTGTTGCGCCATTTAAACCCAAAATCGGCACACAAATATCTGTAACACCTTCAACGAAATCACTTGCGGATTGCACGTAGCCGCGCTCGGCAGCTACTTTTGATTTTTGCAAAAAGCGTTCAATGGTTTCAGCGTCGGAAGAAGCACGCAGTTGGGGCAACCAACGTAACTGTGTTTCAGCGGGCGCAAAACCATAAAGCAACAAGCCGGAATTAGCCTCTACCAGCAAACGACGATAACCAACACGCACCGAGAAACCCAAATCCATAGGGCTTTCAATTCGCCCCACCACTACGATTTGATCGCCAGAAGGAACAATAAGATGACACGACTGGCCGAGTTCCCGCGCCAAATCTTTCATCACAGGAAGGGAAGTTTCCAACAGTGAACGCGCTGAGCCCTGTGCAATACCTAGAGTAAATAGCTTATTCGTTAGCATATAACCATCGCGCCCATCGGGCGACGATTCTATGTACCCGCGAAACTCAAGCGCCAATACCATTCGAAATAATTCGCTCACAGAACGACCTAGCGTTACAGCCATTTGTGACGTTGTCATAGGAGCGCCATTACGGGCTAATAGCTCTAGAATATCCAAACCCTTTTCAAGCGCGGGTGCCCTATATTTCCGGTCTTCATCCGCTAATGATTCATTAATAGTGTTGTTAGCCATGATTTTTTATAAATGTAATTATGAAAATTGCCGATAGACTGCTGTTTAAGGCTCGCACGAGCACCACAATAGCAGATATTTATATGTGAAAACACGAATTGCTTGTAAAACGCGACCAGATAAAGTCATTTATACCATAACATAAAAATACGTAGGTGAGAGATGCACGGGATAGGCTATTTCTATCTTCTATCAAATTTCTTAACGAGTTGAACGCGAGACGGATTAATCAGGAGTATCAAAGCGAAGGGCCGAAGGCCCTTGCAGCCCACTATTAAAGACTGGCAGGATCTATCCAGAGTTCAGGGCGATCTATAGGTGTTTCTTTAGAGTTGAATGGATTGTTAAGCGGTATAACTACACGGTTTTTTAAATTTCCTTTCGAAATCGCCTCTTGTACGCTGGGAGCACTCAAAAACACTTTCTCAAATGAACCATCAGCTATGGCACGATTCAAACCCAGCTCCAAATCACGTGCAAGTTGTTTATTGTTCTTGCTGACAAATAAATAAAAATCCATTTTGTATACCAGCATTAAATGCTTTTCCACCGCGAGATTTAAATTGGGTCGCTTTTCAACTTCACTGAAAGGCTCAAACACAGCGCGGGGAAAGGCGTCAAAACGTCCGCCGTCCACCATAAAAAATAAATTTTGATACTTCATGGTTTTTACTACTTTTAAACCATTGGCTTCCAAAATCTTTGTGTCAATCCAAGCAGTACCTTGACCCAACGGAATTTGGCGCAAATCTTCAATGTTATTTACTTTATCGAACTTTGCTTGATCATCCTTTCGAATGATTAAAAGCCTGTGTCCCAACAAACCTTTAAACATGGGAATTCGAATAGGTTCAAGTTGATCTTCAAGTTCTTTGCTGGTACCAGCCCACATAATGTCTAACTTGCCGTTCAGGGTGTCTTCTTGCAGGCGGGTTTGCGTCATATCATCTGTGACAGGCTGAAATTCTACTTTCCGTCCTAAATGCTCAAACGCCAGCTTAATCATAGAGGCCATGTAGGGGCCATTAGGATCAGCATCCGATAAATTTATCTTATAAGTTTCAGCAGAAGCGGGATAAACAGTTATTAACAGAGCCGCTACAGATATAAAAAATGAAAAAAACTTACACATTTTTACGCTCATTAAGAACAACCCCAAATTTACATGCCGTGAGTATAGCTAGGTGAAATTAATCATAAGTTTAGTTTTGCTAAGAACTGGTAATTCATCTCAACAAAAAAAACCCTCTGCTGGCGACAGAGGGTCCTTATAGTCACAATGAAAATTATCGAGTTACTTAACTTACTCTTAGGTTAGTTCATTTTGGTTTCGATTGTCATTAATTTGTTTTATAGGTAGCCATACGAATTTTTAATACATGTGGGCGCTTGCCGAAATTCAATCCCCAATCCGTTTGGTCACCATTCCAAACGCGCTCCAT
Organism: Cellvibrio sp.; assembly: GCF_046347455.1. Classification (GTDB taxonomy): domain Bacteria; phylum Pseudomonadota; class Gammaproteobacteria; order Pseudomonadales; family Cellvibrionaceae; genus Cellvibrio. The sequence continues at coordinate 139,708 of NZ_JAXMGC010000003.1, read as the reverse complement.
TACCCACTTACCTTTTTCATAATGCCCCTCTTCAACCCGCTCAATCATATATTTGGAATCTTTTATTTCTGCAGAAGGTTTGAACTCAACGCGAGCTTTAAACGCCGTAACGAGATATTCGTTCTCACTCAATTGCGCTATAAGCGCACCGCCGCTAGCCACATCATTACCCGTTGGAGGTGCAGTGAAAAACATAGGGCGACCGTAAGTGACTTCTGCATTCCATTTCCCTAAATCCAATGTCTGCGTCAGCGATTCTGCAATTTTTTTGCTGGCAGCCTCTTTATCTTCTTTGCTTGCATCTGGCTTAGCCGCCATTTTTTTCAAAGCTTCGCTATCGACAGGTTCAGACACACCCCACACTTTATTTTCAAAGCTTAATTTCGCCCATTCACGGGCCATTGGTGCTAGCACACGATAGTGTTGCGCAAAATTTTCAATAATCTCGTCATCGTATTTAGCAGCACCAAGCGGATAATTTACATAATCGGTATCGTCCATACCGAATGGAGAAAAGCCTACACCGCCTTTACCCAAGGTATCAAAAAAATAACGGGCGTAGGCTTGGCTATTACCGATTTCTGGAACAAACAATGGGTTGTCTTCACGCGAATATTGCTCTAACCACTTCACCACTGTTTTATGATCTGGGTTGTAAATGTCTGGCGCTACGGCATCCAAACTTGGTGCGGCTGCTTTCCAAATATGGATAACATTATCTGTTGCGCCACCCTTCTCCCAATTGGTTGGATTGAATGGATCACGCAGCGCGACATTGGCGTACATGGGCAAAGATTTAATCGCCTTTCCTGCAGATGCCAATTCTTCGCAGAACTTTGCTATGTAGTAGGCATGAAAAAATTCGTCTGCATCCTTACCAAATACTTGCGGCCACGTGCCCGCTTTCACGCCAATTTTTTTTTTGAGATCTGCAGGTACCGCTGAATTGAATACCGCATTTGCCATTGGCGAAAAATCACGATCAGAACCCCAAGTACCAGCTTCGTTTTCAACTTGAACCATAATGACGGTATTTTGCTCGTCCACTTTTTTGAGATGAGTCATTAACTGCAAAAATGCTTTTTTATCAGCAGCGAGAGTATTTTTCCCCAAAGGCGATAAAGAATTTAAGGTATCGCCCGTTTTTGTTACCACACGCGGAAAACGTTCATTATTTAATTTCACCCAAGCTGGTGTGTAATGCGGCGCATTGTTTTTCCAAGTTCCAAACCACAACAACACTAAACGCGCATTTCGCTCTCTCGCTTGTTGCAGCAACGTATCGACATAGGAAAAATCAAACTTACCTTCAACCGGCTCAATTTGTTCCCAGGCAACCGGAATTTCTAAAGTGTTGGCTTGCATTTTTTCGAAGCTTGGCCACACATATTTTAAGGTGTCCGGATAATTGCTGGAGTTATTCGCTTGCATCCCCAGCATCAGAAAAGGCTCGCCATCCACCATGAGTGCGTGACGACCATTTTTGGTCACAAACTCCGGTGTAGATACTGCCTGAGCAATAAATGGCGTACACAAAAAACCACATAGAGCTAAAGTAGAAATTGTGGTCCTACGAAGATTTGATAGCTTGATCATGGAGGCCTCGCTAAATTTTATTTTTGGTTGATTTAAATCGATTATTTATGAAAACCCATGGTAACAAATTAACTCGATCCACCGAGCAAAACTAGGGTAAATATATGTCAAAAAATAAACCCCATAACGCGTTACCGTTACGGGGTTTATTCACACCTCACGTTTGCGAACTAAAATTAAAACTTAGCTCTCAAACTAATTGAGTAACGCGCATCTTGTGCATAAGAATAGGCAACATGATCACCGGCTTTTATTTGATCCATGATACCAATGGTTTTTGCTTTCAGCAGGTTACTCGCTTCTAAAGTAACGGTGTAGTTATCCATGAAGGTGTAACCAATAGATGCATCCAACTGACCATAATCATCGTTGTAAATTGGAATCGCTGCCTTGCCTGAACCATCTGGGAAATCCGGATTGAATCCATTACTACCCCACGCGATCAAATATTTACTGCGCCATGAATAGGCCAAGCGCGCAGAGATACCATCTTTCTCATACATCCCCACAACGTTGAATGCATTCTTAGACAATTGATCGATAGGCATCTGGCCGTATTGATCTTTGTTAGTATCGATTGGTGCAGCGCCGTTACCTGTACCTGGTTTGGGCAATGGAATATTAGCTTTGCTATCGATATAGGTGTAGTTAACATCCAAGCCTAAACCATCAAAAGGCGCTGGCAAGGTATCAAAGAATTTGCTGGCACCAACTTCCATACCCTTGATATCACCTGAACCTATATTGGCCAACCAGGTTGCGGTACCTGCAATACCATTAATATTGAAGTTCGATGTACCTCTTCTAAAGAAATCATCAACTTCCTTTTTGAAGAATGCGACGTGTGCCATTCCACCTTTTTCATCAAAGTACCATTCAGCAGAAACATCAAATTGTTTCGCCGTCATTGGTTCCAAATAGGGGTTGGTGTCTTGGCTAAGCGTGAAGTTGTAATCGCTAATACTGGTTGGTTTGGTGATTCCATCTTTAACTGCAGCACTAATAGTCATACGCGCTTGCATGTCAGAAAAACTTGGAGCCCAAATCGCTTTTGATGCCGCAAGACGGATAAACAAATCCTCAGTTGCTTTCACTCTCAAGTTAAAGCTTGGCAACACATGGCTGTAATCATTTTTCGCATCAAAATCACCGGCATTTGCACTTTGCAGAACCGTACCATCAGGCAACTTAACTTCGTTGGTGGTAAGGTGGCCGTGAGCAACATTGTCTGTTTTTACAACACGCACACCAATGTTACCGTCAACCGGCATAGACAAATCATCAAAGCCGTAGTTAACCATGATGTAACCAGAGGCCGTTTTTTCCTCTTGGGTATTTCTGTAGGCTTCGTTGGTCAAGGCGTTTTTATCGTTACCGCAATACCAGTCGTTACAACCCGCATTGACACCCTCGGTAGTTGCCCAGAAATTCTTAACAGCATTTTCGGAATAAATATAACCGGCTGCAGGAACTTGTACATCGCCACGTTGGAAATCATTAAACGAATAAAGCGTTAAATATTTTGACGCTTGATCCCCGGTAACCTTGGTAATTTGGTTTCGGTTACCGCCGCCCGCGGTCCATGTGTCGTAACGGGTTTTCCAATCGTAACCGGTGTTAATGTTGTCAGCGGTTTTCTCTGAATAACGTGCACCGGCTTTAACAGATTTAATAATGGAATCATCGAAGCTGTATTCCACATCAAAACGACCCGTTTTTGCATCGGCCTCGTTACGCTCGAAGTGAGTCATTGCTTGACCAAGCGTGTAATTCGCGTAATTAGTCATGTACTGAGGATCAATATAAATTGATGCGCTTTCAGTACCTACGCCATCCAAACGCGCGGTGGGTGGGAACAAAATAACACCGAGCGTGTAGTCGTCTTTGTTTGCTTCTGCCTTCACGTATTGTAAATCAGCCGAGAACTTCCAGTGATCATCTGGCGACCATTTGATGCCGGTCGAATAATCGGTGGTGGTCGAAGTGCCCGGAGTCCAGCGCGTACTTGTACCAAAGTTCAACCCCCAGTCAGCAGGATTTGCAACTGTAACATCACCGGAAATCATTTCGCCATTTGCGCCGTATTTCCAATTTTTTGCACTGGTTGGAACTATGGCGTTATCGCCGTTAGCACTATTTAAAAAGAATGCGTTTTCATCGTATTCAGATTTCAGTTTGCTTTGGAAACCAGTGAGATAAACTTCTGTTTCGTCATTAGGCGCCCATTGGAACGCAGCGTATTTGCCATCGCGCTGACTGAAATAATCGTTGCGACGCCAATCCACACCCTTAGAAACCCATTGATCTTTTCCATCAATAGTTCTTGGCAAGAATGGACGAGAGTAAACCTGGTCAGAACGGCTCGCCAATTTGGACGTTGATAAATCAATTAAAAAACCGAATTCACCTGCATCGGTAGACCAACGGTTGCTGTACAAGCCGGAGTATTCTCCGTTGGTTTCTTTAATTTGATCACCGTAGTTACCTTTGATGGTAAAACTCGCTAGTTGACCTGCTGAATCAAACGGCATACGAGTACGCAAGTTCACAGTACCACCCAGGCCACCTTCGATCATATCGGCAGACGGACTTTTGTAAGTATCCACCGCGTACATTAATTCCGCTGGAACATCCTCAAAACTCAAACCGCGACCGCTTGCCGCAGAGAAAACATCGCGACCATTTAATTCAGCGCGAACTTGCGTCAAACCGCGAATAGATACACCACTACCCTCTGCAGCTGGGTGTTCCGCATCATTATTGGTATAACGTCCAACTGAAACACCCGGTACACGTTGCAAGGCTTCCGTTACACTGCGATCAGGTAACTTACCGATGTCCTCAGCAACAATTGAATCTACAATAACGTTAGATTTTTTCTTTACTTCCTGTGCGCTTTGAACACTTGCACGCTGACCTGTAATTACAATCTCTTCCGTACTTTCGGCTGCTTCGGCAGCATAGGCTTGCACGGAACCCATAGCACCAAACACCAAAGACATGCTTGACGCAAGCTTGATGTAAACCGGTAATTTCTTTTTCAGAAATGTTTGTTGGTTTTTACTTATCATTGTCGTTCTCCAGTTAGAATAATTAACACCCAATTTTTTCGTCACTTATGATTGTGACTTTTTTGCAACTCCATACACTTGCAACTTCACACGCTTGCCTTTGATCTCGCATTGCGAAACCCAAGATCAATGTTTGACTGTATTTAGGAGATAGGTCTTATTCGCTGTTGCGACGAATGAACCTGTATCACCAGTAATGTCGACAGTGACTTTTTTACCGCTATCTTTTTCAATAAGTGAAAATGCCTTTCTGAAAATTGAATTTTTCAGCCTTACCTTTCCGCTAAGTCCCGCCGTTAAATCCGCCTCATCTAGCTCGCCATTTTTCCAAACCAAATCAACACCCCAATTACCACGTGCGCGTAAACCCTTGACTGAACCGTTTGACCAAACGCCAGGTAAAGCGGGAAGCAGTTGAATTTGATTGTTTTGGCTTTGAAGCAACATTTCGGCGATACCAGCGACTGCGCCGAAGTTGCCATCAATTTGAAAAGGTGGATGGTTATCCCATAAGTTAGGTAGAGTGCTCATGACAAGCTGATCTGATAAAAGCTTGTGTGCGCGGTCACCATCTAAAAGGCGAGCCCAAAGATTTATTTTCCAAGCCTGTGACCAACCCGTGCCGCCATCGCCGCGCGCATTTAGGCTGGTGCGCGCTGCTTGAAAAAATTCTGGTGTTTCCGCTGAGTCGATTTGACGTCCAGGATGCAAGGCAAATAGATGGGAAATGTGGCGATGTTGATTTTTAGGATCATCAATATCTTGTTGCCACTCTTGCAACTGCCCCCATTTACCGATACGCAAACCGGGATCTAAATTGGTGAGAACAGCGCTTAACTTTTTCGCAAAATTTTCATCGCCGAGAGTATGTGCTGCCTCAGATGTGTTACGTAAAAGATCGAACACGATCTGTTGCGACATAGCAGCGCCTGCAACAAATGGCCCCTGCTCTGGTGAAAAACTAGGTGATACCACCCACTTACCACTGGGATCTTTTACCAAAGCATCCAACCAAAATTGCGTAGCACCTTTCATCAATGGATATGCGTGCACGCGTAAGAATTTTGTGTCACCGCTAAATAAATAGTGTTCGTAGAAATGCTGAGCCAACCACGCACCCGCTTCCGGTTGCCAAAACGCCGTTGGCCAATCGATAAGCCCCGTGAATCCCCAAATATTGGTATTGAGAAAAAGGGTCCAGCCACGCGCACCAAATAGTTGTTTGGCGGCTTGTTCGCCTGGCAAGACCAAAGACTCTACAAAATCGAAAAACGGCGGTAATGTTTCAGGCAAATTTGTGGTTTCGGCTAACCAATAATTCATCTGCAAATTAATGTTTACGTGGTAATCATCATTCCACGGAGGGGTGTTAGACGCATTCCAAACGCCCTGCAAATTTGCAGGTAAAGAGCCTTTGCGCGACGATGAAATTAATAAATAGCGCCCGAACTGAAAATAAATTGCTTCCAGAGTTCGATCTAAATTCGCGTCACCTTTGCGATATTTATTAAGTATTTGAGGGGTCGTTAAATCTGTTGATACTTGCCCCAAATCCAAGGTCACACGACCAAAAATTTTTTGATAATCTGCCTGGTGATCAGCCAAAAGTTTATCGAAAGACTTTTTGCTGACACGATCCAATGTGCTTTCAATGACTTTTTTGGGGTCTTCGCCACGATATGATGGATACCGTTGAGCGTAATTAGTACCGGCTTTAAGAATGATAAGCGCAGAGTCAGCGCCCACCACTTTCACTTCATTTTCTGTTTCGCTAACCGGCGTGTTGGCAATAACGGCAAAACTCGCTCGATAACCTAAACCGTTGTCATTCAAGTTTCCGCTCGCGGTTATACGCCCCTGTTTAACAGTGATTTGCAGGCTACGATTATCGGGAATATTGAAACTCGCGTTAACATTGACCGACTTGGGTTTATCGGCACTCACACGAACTGCAATAACGCCATCGGGATAACTGGCAAAATATTCGCGCAAAAAATGAATACCATTTTGCGTATAAGTGACGCGCACCAACCCCTTATCCAAGTCCAGCTCACGGCGATAATCTGAAAAACGCCCAATCGGCTCAAATTTCAGAACAAGTTCGCCAAAATTTTGGTAATCGCCGTAACCGATCGCTTTATGTCCCAGACGCTTGGCAGCCGCTTCAGGCGTTAATTCACCCACCTCTTCGATCTGTTTGCGCACAGACACCAAATTGTTTATCTGTGATTCCGACGGTATTCCGAAGTCATAACCTTGTTTTGAACCTGGCCCACCCGTCCAGAGTGTCTTTTCATTGAATTGCAGCCGATCAATTTCAACGCCCCCCATCACCACCGCGCCCATTGCGCCATTGCCAATTGGCAAACCTTCACGTTCCCAATTGGCGGCGGGCTGATCAAAGGAAATTTTTAACGCGGGTTCTGCGGCGCAAACAAAGCTATGAGCGAACAAAAGCACCAGCGGTAATAGCCGCTGGCCACGAGAAAGATGCCGAAATGCGTTAAGCAATCTAGCCCGCATGGGTTCGCCTTGAGTTTAAGAATGGAATTAAAACGATTTGTACTATAAATGGTATTTATGAGTTATTTTTTCGCATATTAAGCCATGTTTTTCATATATGCAATATTTGTCACTTATAATTATTTTTTGCAAAATTAATTTTACTTATGAAATCAAATGGAAGGCGCCAGCAACTCCTGTTACGCGAGGAGAGTAAAGAGGGGATGAACTGAGAAATAGAGATTCGAACGCCTGAATCTAAAGACACGAGGAGCTAAAAATATGATTTTGGTAAGTGCGCAGTTTGAGGTGTTGCGGAAACAAAGACTGCTGCCACTGATAGGGAAGGAGCTTATTCGCTAAACAATTAGGCACCCTTTAGGACAAAAGATGCCTGTAGATACTCAATCCAGATTTACGGTTTTAAGGAAATCCGAGTGTGAAGGGGCATGAACTATGCCTTTTTGAATTGCGCTGGCCATATTTCTCATAAGCCGCTCGACTCTAGGCCAATCAGCGCTAGGTTCAATCTCTGCGGGTTCAACCCCGAAACCACAGAACATACTTACCCAACTTTCTGTCTTGAATGACTCCTGCTCTCTTAGCCTAATGTCACCGTTTGCTTTGAACCCCTCAATTTTAACTTCGAGCGTGGAAGGTATGCTCATAGCTCTAACATAATCCCAAAAAGAGCCTTTTCTGCCATTCAATTTGTAATGCAAAATAATAAAGTCCCTTATTCTTTCGTATTCGAGCTTATTCAAACGATTGGCTTCTGCAACATTCTTTTCATCTATTTCAAAATTGATTAAAAATGCTGATAGCTTTTCGATACCCGTTTGAATTAATGAAATGCTGGTGGACTCCAAGGGCTCTAAAAAGCCACTTGATAAACCAATAGCCACACAATTCTTACTCCAAAAATCCTGTCTCATGCCCGTATTAAACTTAATTAGCTTAGGCTGCGTCAGGCATTCCCCTTGAAGATTCGCTAGCAGCTCCTCTTTGGCGGACTCATCAGATATAAATCGACTGCAATAAACATATCCATTCCCGACTCTGTTCTGCAAAGGTATGTGCCACTGCCAACCGGAAGTTCTAGCTGTTGACCTTGTAAATGGATCCGGCGCCGACCACTCCTTTGTCTGAACAGCGAGAGCACTATCACAGGGCAACCAGCAGCTCCAATCATCAAACTTAACATTGAGTGTTTTTCCGATTAAGAGTGACGAAATACCAGTGCAATCCACAAACAAATCACCGCGAATAAAACGCCCATCCTCAAGCCGCAACTCTTTAATAAATCCTGAGCTTTGATCCAACAAAACATCCACAAGCTTTCCTTCCGTTCGCTTTACCCTTCTAGCCTCTGCAAAACTGCGTAAATATTTTGCGAACAAGGATGCATCAAAGTGGAACGCATAGTTATACCAAGCCAGCCGAGACTCCTCTTCAAAATTGGGGAGCGCAAACTTCCCTGCTCTCGCAAGCTGTGTGCACAAACAGAACTTTTCCAAACTTAAATCTAATCCATGGGTTCTTGCGGACAGCCAGGTTTTATAAAAGCTTCTATCTTCCAGCGCTACACCGTAATCCGCGAAAGGGTGGAAAAACCCCATAGATTCTTCGCGCCACCCGTCAAACTCAATTCCAAGCTTAAAGGTCCCGTTGGTTGCATTCAGAAATTCTTTCTCACTGATTTTTAGCGCTCTTATGAATCTATGGATACCTGGAATGGTGGCCTCGCCAACGCCTATAGTTCCGATTTGATCTGATTCCACAAGCTCGACGGAAATATTTGAGGACTCCAACCAACTAGCTAGATATGCTGCCGTCATCCAGCCAGCAGTCCCACCTCCAACAATCACAATCTTTTGAATTGGGCGCCCCATAATCAACCTTATTTTATATTTAAAATATATTTTATATTCGATGATGTCGCCTTTATACCTAAACACCTGTGTTACGTCAAAACCCTAGGTTGCACTTTTGCTTGCTGGCATAGCTGTTGCTCTAATTCTTTTCAGATACTTTAGGCGCTTAAATCCAGCCAGTTTGCGCGGACACGACCTCATTTAGGACATAAAATGAAGAGCACCAGCACCAACATGAAACATTCAGACTCGTCGCTTGCACCAGCAGCCAACGAGAAGGTTCGTCGGTTTACCGAACTTTTTCATCAGCGTTTAGATGCTTTGAACCTGATAAAGCAGCTCAACCATATGGTTAAGGCCGTGCAACGCCACCGAGGTATGAGCATGGGCTTGTTGGGCGGTAACGCTCTTTTCCGTGAAGACTTCACGCGCCTTCAACATCAAATTGCCGGAAGACTAGAACTTTTCAGCACCTTTACAGGAAGAGCACCTAACTTATTGCCATCGCGCGATTTGGAAAACCTCCACAGCGCGTGGCTCACCATAAGTCACGACTGGCAAGAAGACTCCGTTATCGATAATTACGAGTTACATTGCCATCTCATCGAACAATTGCTCGCCATGATCGCTGCACTTGCCAAGCAAATGGAACAACCTATTGCCGCTGTGCTGGCTAGCGCGGAGCCGACGAAAATTTATGCTTCATCCACCGTTTATCCAAATCGCTTTAAACAGTTAGAAGTTCTACATTTTGCTACACGCCTTATGCCTTCAGTGGCGGAACAAATAGGTCGTATCCGCGCTCTGGCAACCTACACCGCCGCTTTGGGCTTTTGTGATGCCGATTATGCGAGCAAATTACGTTACGCCATTCAATGCACGCGCGTTAACAATGAAAAGCTCCGCAATCAAGCAAAACGTATGGAAGGTATTTTGGAAAAAGACAGCCCTTTACTGAGCCAACTCAAAAGCTACGAAATAAAGCTCACATATTTGCTCGATATGATTGAGCAAGATGTTTTACACGAAGGGCATGTTACGGCTGACAGCAACAAGTTGTTCGAACTAGCGACCGATATAATTGATATGTACTTAAACAATGTTGATGAGGGCACAGCGCTCATAGAGCGCTGGCATAACGACGAAGTTGAAAATTGGATTGCAGCAATTAACTAACAATTGGAACAACTACGCTAGGCTTAGGCATGCCCCCAACGCTGAATTAATTTATGAATTTCCTCCATGGCGTGCGGGGTTAAGTCGATAATACTGAAACCCGTCCAGTGTTTACCGTTTTGATCAGCGGCACGAGTCCACAGGCAATCCACTCCCACGCGTAAAACTTTTTTATTGTTTTGCTCGTCAGGAATATGCATATCCAATTCGTACAACCGATCCTCTTCCAAAGGAACGTCCCCCACCAACATTAGGCCTTGTGTGTGAATATTTACCAAGCGCCCCAAATATATGTCTCGAAGGCTGTCATAAACATCCACGTCCCCGCTAATCAAATGACGATGGAGCGAACGATCACAATTTTGAGGAGATAAATCGCTCATAGTTAGTTACTCGCGTTGCTAGCTTCCGCCGTTAAATTACCCGCGCGCTCGTTGAGAGCCTGGTAGATATTTTCCAATGCACGTTCAAAGAAAGGCTTGGTGCTGCCCGCAATTACTCTCGCTTTACCTGCGATCATCTCGCGCGCCAACTGCAATCCCGCAATTAAAGACACTTTTCTGCCTTGTTGGTCAACCAGCATATAGTGGTTAGTTTTTTGGTTGAACCAAGCTACTTTTAAACGTTTGCCATCTTCAAATTCAAACCATGTGCCAAACTCAATCATCTTTAAGCTATCGACAATTTTTGTTTCATCAGCGGTTTGTGGTTGCAAAATATCGGTGGTTTGACCCGCCTTTTCTGCCGCCATATTTTCAAGCTTGGTACGCATGGGTGCCGGAGCAGACTCCGCTTTTTTGCTCTGTAAGGCGAGGCGTTGCAAAGCGACAACTGCGTCAATTAACTTACGACCTTTCGCTTGTTCATAACCGATGGTTTCAAAACCATGCTCAAGCGTTGCGATTAATGAGTCTTGCTTTTCCATTTGCTTAACCTTTTCGGCCTGCAAAGTTTTAGGCTCAAGGCTCCACAGCAGATCATCGACAACGGCAATTGCGCGATGCCATGAATCGGAGTTTCACCATAAGCGAAGCAATACGAATCAGTAATCAGACCAAGGCTGCAATAACAAAAGCAAAATTGCCGAAGGCATATGAAACCATCGGTGCGGCCTGCCGTTTCATTGTTAACCTGCACTTTGCTTCACGTAATTTTTCTTCGCCCCTGCGCTTTTCCAGCGCACGGCGCTCCATCAATTCCTGGCGGCGCGCTACGTTGTGGGTATAAGCATTAAATTCAATTAAAGAGTTCGGCGAACAGACGTACGTCGTTTTGAAATCTTCCAACGCGACGGAAAACAGTAATCTTGATCTTATTAAAATTTCAAACTGATCTGTTCCGTCATTGCTCACTTAGCGAACACCTGCTTCCGCCAAGCTATTCAAAAGTACGCGTGCGGGATGCTCTGGCTGCTCAAAAAATCTTTATCAATAAACGCAATTTTAAAAGGGTGTATGCAAATAGCTGAGCAACGCTTTGACAGAATCAGGCAGATGTTCGTCAGATAACATGTACTCAAATAGCATGCCCCACCAAATCAAATGGTTTGCATATCCATGGCTTCCACCGCGCCATTTTCGTTTTCGCTGGCGATCTGCCGCATCATCATTTAGCTGACTTGCTGCACCGCTTGCGGTGCGAGTGTCCGGGATACCGGTACCGGCATTTTCTGAACACTTGCTGAGTTGCTGCCAGAGTTGTGCTTTGCATGCCATCCAGCACACCAGCTTCATTGATCGCTGCTATAAACACGCAAATTCTGCGTGCAATTTGTTGTGGCTGTTGGTTATAAGCTGAGTCGGCCGCTGTTATATGAAGCTGCTGCCCTACGAGACGCGGTGAAAAATTTACGGCACTACGGAGTGCATCCTGCACTATCGATTATCCTATGGCCTTGGTTTGTAATGTGCGCCTGCAAACCATTTAAGCAAACGCGGTGAGCAAGAAACTGCTTTAATGCCTGAAACGTCGGTGGATTTATGCCACTTAGCAAACGATCGCTCGCACGGCGATGCATGGCGTCTGCTGCAGACTGCTCAGGTAACTCGCCCAAAAGGATTTATATCCAGCGGGTCATCTGCAACTTGATCCTCAAGAAATACTAGACGTCCAGATGAAGAGCATTGACCCAAGGCACAAAACGTAAGTTGGGCAATAGATTCGACAGATTCAATAATCATTAATCTCGTCGTAAAGGCCTTCGAGCTGGCCAATAACTTCCTGATCGAATATTTTGTAACCAATGATCTTGGTTTTGCGCTTCATATCAAACTGGAAAGCACCTTACGCAAACTTCATAAATTGTACTGGGCTGGCGGGGTTGCTGCCGTTCATCCAGCTTCTCACCATCGTTCAGCAAAGCTGACGCTGCTGGAGCGCCCTCATTGCGCCTGCACGCCAAAAGCCTTCCGCACGGTGCGTAATGGAGAATTGATGGCAATCGTTTCTTCCGAATCGAATGCTCAACAAGCGATAACATATCGCCTGTGAAACGCTCTTCACCGGTTAAAGTATTCAGGGTTTTGTTCTTAAATTTGACGAAACCGTTACCCAAATGCTGGCAAAACTCCTGTTCCGCAGGTTGCTGCACAGCTGAAATCAGGTTTTGAACTTCAAATAATGCGAGCTGCTCTTTATTGGATTTGGCTTGCTCAGCATGCTCCAAAATCTCTTTACACCAATGACGCCAAAAATTAGGAAATACTCGATAGGCAAAACCACGCGTTAGGTCGCGGCAATGTTTCAGATGTTGGATCACTATCTGCTCAGACATGGGAGCAAGCGTAGAACCCGAACGCTTATTGGCATCTGCGCCAAAAGACCCTAAATTTTGCATAGATTTTCCTGCATTTATATCCATAACCTTCATAGTCCCAACCGTCCTAATAAAAGTGTAAGTCCTTTTGTATTAACCAAAAGCTTTGTCTACCGACAGGCCAATCCGAGCCCTTTAAAGCACCAAAATTCACATCTAACAATTCTAGCAGTTTCTCGGGCATTGGCTACAGAATGAGTACTGTGTCACCAAATTCAACAAAGGCTTATACCGGAATTTTGCGTCAGTCGCCATCACACAAGATTACATCCGGTTAATAAACAGGCTGTAGCACCAAATAAGGACACCAAACATCATTCTTGCACCCAAAAAACGCACCAAAAGGCAACAAAGAAATGAGTTTCTTAGATAACGCTTGGGTTTAACCAGCTTGAATGCAAGTTGGTATCCATATTGCTAAATCCATACCGTAACGAGATATACCTGATCCGCACTCTGAGTGGTTTGGATATTCGACGATTGAAATAGAAAGCTAGGGTTCCGGTTGCTTCTGTGAAAGAAGCAATGCCTGGTCCGAGAGCTTTCGACCCCAGCGGCGCAAGCCTTGAGGTTACACGGCGGGATAAAAGCCCGGGAGATCATGGCCTAAAGCCTGTTAGCAAAGCATCGCGATGGTTGTGCACATCCATGATTTGTACAGATTTTAACCGCCAGAGTGCTCTCAGCTTTTATAACAACTCTCAGCCCCCTGAGACCATACGGCCCGTAATCTTAAAAACCGCTGGAGGTTTACATGCTATCTACCACCACCAAACGCCTTGTTGGCAAAACCTTTTTAGCTTCTGCCCTACTCTTTTCCTCGGCTATTGCATCGGCAAAACCTTTTAACGTCTGTTGGTCCATCTATGTTGGTTGGATGCCGTGGGGCTACGCTGCCGAGCAAAAAATCATCGACAAATGGGCAAAGAAATACGGGATTGATATTAAAGTCACCCAAATCAATGACTACGTTGAATCCATTAACCAATACACCGCCGGTCAATTTGATGCCTGCGCCATGACTAATATGGATGCCCTGACCATTCCCGCTGCCGGTGGCGTTGATAGCACTGCGTTGATCGTGGGCGATTTCTCTAACGGCAACGACGCCGTCATCTTAAAAGGCGACAACAAAACCTTAAAAGATATTAAAGGCCAAAACGTAAACTTGGTGGAGTTGAGCGTATCTCACTATTTATTAGCACGCGCGCTGGAAAGCGTGAAACTGAAAGAATCTGATGTAAAAGTGGTTAACACCTCAGACGCCGACATGGTTGCCGTTTATGGCACCAAAGGCGTAACCGCTGTGACCACTTGGAACCCGTTGGTGGGTGAAATCATGGCGCAACCACACACCAGTAAAGTGTTCGATTCATCGCAAATTCCCGGTGAAATTATGGATTTGTTTGTGGTGAACACCGCAACACTGAAAGCAAACCCTGCCCTTGGCAAAGCCTTGGTGGGCGCGTGGTACGAAATTATGAGCACCATGAGCGCGCAAGATGCCAAAGGCATTGCAGCTCGTACTTCAATGGCGAAAGCATCCAGCACTGATCTCGCCGGTTTCGACTCACAACTCAAAACTACCAAAATATTTTACACCCCAGCTTCTGCAGTGGAATTTGCAAAAAGCGATGCACTCTTAAGCACCATGAAAAAAGTAGCTGAATTCTCTTTCGCACACGGCCTGCTCGGTGAGAAAGCAAAAGATGCTGCCACTGTTGGTGTTGAAGGCCCTAAAGGCGTGTATGGCGATAGCAAAAACGTGAAATTGCGTTTTGATACCACTTACATGCAAATGGCCGCAGACAACAAGTTGTAATTTCCTGCTCGATTGGAAGTGAGTGATTCGTCGCTCACTTCACCCAACTAAAATAAAAAGTGTTTACCCGAATGGGGATTGCTATGAAACGGCTTATTAACCTGACACCTTCGAAACCTGTACGCTGGTTGTTAGGCATTTTACCTTTCGCCATTATTATTTTTATTTATGTAGTCGCATCTGATGCACGCCTTGCGGAAAACGCTACAGACAAATTACTACCCAGCCTTGGTCAAATGGGTGAAAGCATTCACGCTTACGCATTAGAACCGAGCAAACGTACCGGCGAATATTTATTTTGGATTGACACCTATTCCAGTTTAAAACGTTTAACACTCGGCATTGTTATCGCAGCTATTATCGGCTTCACCTTTGGATTATTAACTGGCGCGATTCCTAGCTTCCGCGCGCCCGTTTCGCCACTCATAACCGTTATTTCACTAGTACCACCCATGGCGTTACTGCCTATTTTATTTATTGTATTTGGGTTGGACGAACTTTCTAAAGTCGCACTCATTGTGATTGGTGTTGCGCCCTGTATCGCGAGAGATTTGCAACGCAGCACGCTCGAAATCCCGCAAGAACAAATTATCAAAGCGCAAACTTTAGGAGCATCATCGCTGCAAGTGTTGCTTCGCGTCTATATTCCACAACTCTTGCCCAGACTCATCAGTTCAGTTCGCTTAACACTAGGATCTGGCTGGCTGTTTTTGATTGCCGCAGAAGCAATTGCTTCAACAGACGGATTGGGTTATCGAATTTTTCTGGTTCGCCGTTACATGTCTATGGATGTTATTTTGCCTTACGTGGTATGGATCACCTTACTCGCATTTATAATCGATTGGCTCCTGCTTAAAACCAGCCAAAAATGTTTTACCTGGCATCACCAAGGAGCACACTAATGGCTACGCCTTTAATTACCGCAAAAAATTTGTGGAAAAAGTACGGCAACAACACGGTGCTCGAGCGCATCAATATCAACGTGAACGCTGGCGAATTTATTACCATGGTGGGTACATCCGGCTGTGGAAAAAGTACGTTTCTTAAAATGCTGCTGGGTATGGAAGAACCTACATCAGGCGAACTGCTGCTCGACGGAAAACCCATTCCCAACGAACCTGACCAATCGCGTGGCATCGTATTTCAGCAATATTCTGTGTTCCCACATTTAACCGTGTTGGAAAACGTTATTCTCGCGCGCGAGTTTGAGCAATCGCCTTTAATTGGAAAATTGTTTGGCGGAAAAAAACAAAAAGTCATCGACGAAGCAAAAGCCTTATTGGAGTCCGTTGGATTAACAGCATCACTCGCAAAATATCCTCACGAATTATCCGGCGGTATGAAGCAGCGCTTGGCAATTGCACAAGCACTCATTCGCCAACCTAGAATTTTATTACTCGACGAACCCTTCGGCGCTCTCGACCCCGGCATTCGCGCCGATATGCATCAATTGATTTTAAAGTTGTGGCGCGAACACAACTTGACTGTGTTTATGGTAACGCACGATTTAAGCGAAGGTTTTTATTTAGGAACGCGCTTATGGGTGTTCGATAAATTACGCCGAGACCCACACGCACCAGAAGCTTACGGCGCAAACATTACCTACGATTTACCCGTTACACGTAAAGAAACAGAAATACCGAAAGAAATAAAAGCAGCTGAGGTTGCACTATGAGTGAGATGTTTTACACAACAACTATTCCAGGCAACGGCCATTGGTCGTTGGAAGTCCGTCGCGGCACTTTAATGAAAATAACCGATATTGAAGGTGGCGCTAATGTGGGCATGTTGTTTTACAACCCACGCAATTTATTGGAACGCTACAACGCGCCAGACACGCTAAAATGCCAGCACACGTTTAAATTACAACGCGGCAATTGTTTGTATTCTGATATGGGCAGAATTTTCGCCTCAATCATAGAGGACCATTCAGCGAACGGCGAGGGAAATTGGCACGACACCGTGTGCGGTAACAGCACTGCTGAACAGATTGAAAAACAATTTGGAAAGCGCGATTATCAAAAAGATCGTAACTCATGGTTACAAAATGGTAGCGATGCCTTTTTGGTTGAACTTGCGAAATATGGTTTGGGTCGCGCGGATATGGCATCTAACATCAACTGGTTTAGTAAAGTGGTTGCTGACGAGAACGGCAATATAAAGCTCGACACCAAAAATCAAGCGGCAGGTAACTCAGTCACTCTGCGTTTTGAAATGGACACGCTCGTACTATTACATGCCTGCCCTCACCCGCTTACACGCGCAACAAGCTATCCATTCAAGCCTGTTCAAATCGAACTTGGTGAAGCAGAGCCAGTGAGTGAAGACGATTACTGCAAAAACTTCCGCCCAGAGAATCAACGCGGCTTTCAAAATAACGCTCTTTATTACCTTGCAGCAAGATAAGGGTTACTGCCATGCCTCTCATTGAAAGTAAATTAACAGCTGATACTTGCACTGCTCGTCATTATGTTGCGGCGGGAGATTATTTTTTAGGTGAAATAAAACAAGGGCAAACGTTTCGTATTGTCGACTTAGAAGGCAACCAAGCTGCTGACGTTTTATTTTATAACGCCAAAGACCCAAGTGAGCGATACAGCTCAATGGATACCATTCGTCACCAAGGGAATCTTTATCTAACAGCGGGCACAAAATTAATCTCCAACGCCAACCGCGAACTTCTGGAAATTGTTGCCGATACTTGTGGTCGCCATGACACGCTCGGCGGCGCATGCGCAACAGAAAGCAATACAGTTCGCTACAGTTTGGAAAAACGTTGCATGCACGCCTGCCGTGACAGCTGGATGCTCGCAGTTTCAGAACATCCGGAATTTGGCATTAGCAAACGCGACATTACCCACAACATCAATTTTTTTATGAATGTCCCCGTTACTAGCCAAGGTGGTCTCACCTTTGAAGACGGAATTTCTGCACCGGGTAAATATGTTGAGCTGACTGCAAAAATGGATATCGTTATGTTGATTTCCAATTGTCCGCAATTGAACAATCCTTGCAATGGTTATAACCCAACGCCCATCGAAGTATTGGTGTGGAATTAATGGGCTCTGTCATCCTCGCGCAGCGGGGATCCAGTTGTTAGCTTTAAAACTTAATTTAATTGTTTTTAAAATCAAGAGCTGGATCCCCGCTGCGCGAGGATGACGACTCCCAAATTAATAGTTACAAATATCTTCAGTGGACGACCACTGTCGTATGAATACCAGCAGGACGACCTGCCGGAGCAAAGATGTTTACCAAAGTACTAATCGCCAACCGCGGCGCCATTGCCACCCGCATTATTCGTACGCTAAAAAAACTCAATATTAAATCCGTTGCAGTTTACGCAGAATCAGATGCAGATAGCTTGCACGTCCGTTTAGCCGACGAATCCTTTTCGCTCGGTGAAGGTGCAGCCGCACAAACCTATCTTGACCGCAAAAAAATTATCGCCATTGCACAACAAACCGGCGCGCAAGCGATTCACCCGGGTTACGGTTTTCTCAGCGAAAATTCAGGGTTTGTTGCTGAGTGTGAAGCAGCAGGTTTGATTTTTATTGGCCCCACCGCAGAGCAAATGATTACCTTTGGTTTAAAACACAAAGCGCGCGAACTTGCGCAAGCGGCACAGGTTCCACTCTGCCCCGGTACAGATTTGCTAAACAATATCGACGATGCCAAGCAGGCTGCAAACACAATCGGCTATCCCGTAATGCTTAAGAGCACAGCTGGCGGCGGTGGAATTGGTATGCAGTTGTGCAACAGCGAATCCGATTTAGTGGGCGCGTTTGAAAGCGTAAAACGCTTGGGCAAAAATAACTTTGCGGACGATGGCGTTTTTCTTGAAAAATTTATTGCTGCAGCCCGCCATATTGAAGTGCAAGTATTCGGCGACGGCAAAGGCACAGCGGTAGCCATTGGTGAACGCGATTGCTCAAGCCAAAGACGTAACCAAAAAGTAGTAGAGGAATGCCCAGCACCAAATTTGCCAGAAGCGCAGCGCCACGCTATGCAGCTTACCGCCGAAAAATTGCTGGCGTCCGTTAATTACCGCAACGCAGGTACCGTAGAATTTATTTACGATTCCAAAGATGAAAAATTCTATTTCCTCGAAGTAAACACTCGCCTGCAAGTTGAGCACGGTGTAACAGAAGAAGTTTACGGCGTAGATTTAGTGGAGTGGATGCTACGACAAGCCGCCAACGAGTTAGGCGACCTGAAATCTCTCCGCTCACCCTTGCATGCTAAAGGTCATGCTATTCAAGTACGTGTTTACGCTGAAGATCCTGCGAGAGATTTTCAGCCCTGCGCGGGCCTACTCAGTAAAGTGGAGTTTCCAGCAACGGATAAAAACTTACGCATCGACTCCTGGATTGAAAGCGGCATAGAAGTACCCGCTTACTTCGACCCCATGCTTGCAAAAATCATTGTACATGGTGATGACCGCACAGACGCGCTTCAAAAATTATCCAATGCGCTGGACACAACTGAACTTTACGGCATTGAAACTAATTTAGGTTATTTGCGCTCGCTCCTAAAAGACGAAACGCTTTTAAGCGGAAAAATGACCACGCGTTATTTAAATCAATTCCGTTTTAAACCTGCGCGCATCGACGTTATTCAAGGCGGCACTCAAACCACTATTCAAGATTACCCGGCGCGTACCGGTTATTGGCATATTGGCGTTCCTCCGTCCGGCCCCTTCGATAATTATTCTTTCCGCCTTGGAAATCGATTACTGAATAATAACGAACGCGCCGCTGGTTTAGAAATCACATTGCAAGGCCCCATTTTAAAATTTGGTTGCGATACGAAAATTGTTATTACCGGCGCGGAAATTGATGCCAAGCTGGATGGCGAAAGCATCGCCATCAATAAAGTCGTAACTATTAAATCAGGTCAGCAGTTGCATCTGGGGCGAATCACTGAACGCGGTGCGCGCGCTTATTTGTGCGTTGCAGGTGGAATTCAATGTCCAGATTATCTTGGCGCTAAATCAACATTTACCCTAGGCCAATTCGGTGGCCATAATGGGCGCGCATTGCGTGCTGGTGATGTGCTCGCACTCGATGTTGCAAACTGCAATCCAACAGCATATCTGTCTGCTTCAGTAGAAAATTTAAAACCTCTAATCACCAACAATTGGCAATTAAGAGTGATTTATGGCCCACACGGTTCACCTGATTTTTTTACAGAAGAAGATATAGAAACCTTCTTCAATGCAGATTGGGAAGTTCACTACAACTCTAGCCGCACAGGTATCAGGCTGATTGGCCCGAAGCCTAATTGGGCTCGCACATCGGGTGGCGAAGCGGGAATGCACCCGTCCAATATCCACGACAATGCCTATGCATTTGGCACTGTGGATTTCACGGGTGATATGCCGGTTATTCTCGGTCCGGATGGTCCGTCACTCGGTGGATTTGTTTGCCCTGCAACAGTCATCAGCGCTGACTTATGGAAGCTGGGTCAATTACGTGCTGGCGATAAAATTCGGTTTATTCCCGTAAGCATTGATGACGCCGTGCTTATCGAAAAAACACAGAACGCAAATTTAAAGGCGCTTACAAGCACGGAGATTAAATGGTCTCCTGTAAAACCTGCTACACCCCTCGTAGCACAGTTGGCTAAAGCAATTTACGGAGAAGATATTATTTACCGCGCCGCGGGCGATCATTTTTTATTAGTTGAATATGGTGCGCTTGAACTTGATATTAAATTGCGTTTTCGCGCACATGCGCTCATGCAATGGCTGCAAAAAAATCCTGTTGCCGGTTTGCGTGAATTAACACCAGGCATTCGCTCTTTGCAAGTGCATTACAACAGCCATGAAATTTCACTCAGCGCGTTACTGGCCCATTTGCAACACGGCGAGAAAGAACTCATCACACAACTTGCACAGCTCAGCGTTCCTTCGCGCATTGTGCATATTCCCTTGAGCTGGGATGACGAAGCCTGCCAAACGGCAATTCAAAAATATATTCAATCCGTGCGGGACAATGCACCATGGTGTCCCAGTAATTTGGAATTTATTCGCCGTATTAACGGACTGGACTCTATCCAAGCCGTAAAAGATATTGTTTTTAGTGCTTCTTATTTGGTGATGGGATTGGGCGATGTTTATTTAGGTGCACCGGTAGCAACTCCGGTAGATCCACGTCATCGTTTGGTAACCACGAAATATAATCCTGCACGTACGTGGACGGCTGAAAACTCTGTAGGGATCGGCGGCTCTTACATGTGTATTTATGGCATGGAAGGTCCGGGTGGCTATCAGTTTGTCGGGCGCACGTTGCAGATGTGGAATCGTTACCGCAAAACCGCCGAATTCAAACAACCTTGGTTGCTCAATTTCTTTGATCAAATTCGATTCTACGAAGTCAGCGCCGACGAACTGAAACAAATTCGTCGCGATTTCCCGCAAGGTCGCTACTCCATAAAAATTGAAGATAGTCAATTTAGTCTGCAGGAATACGAGCAATTTATTGCTAACAATCAGGCATCAATCGCGCAATTTACCGAACAACGTGAACATGCGTTTGAAGAGGAACTCGCGCGCTGGCACGCCAATAGTCAATTTAATTACGAGCAAAAAGAATCGGCGGAGGAAACCGACGAAGTAGAAATTCCTGAGGATGCAATTCGCGTGGACAGTTCCGTGTCTGGCAGCGTGTGGCAATCCTCAGTTAGTGTGGGACAAGACGTAAAAGCTGGCGATGTGTTGCTCGTATTGGAATCCATGAAAATGGAAATCAATATTACAGCGCCTTGCGCAGGCAAAGTCTCCCACGTGTTAAAAACCGAAGGGATGCGTGTACAAGCGGGGCAAACACTGGTCGTGCTCGAAGGTTAACTCCAGCACCCGTGCCTCATCATTAATCCTAATAAGTTATTTATGAGTGTAAGCTGAATGAAAAATACCTGCCTAACAGGACTTAAGCAATTCGTGCGACCCAATTTAATAAAACCTATAGTAAAAATTGCGGTAGCAATCACTACGTGTTTTGCTCTCGCAAATCCGGCTTTCGCCGCTGATAAAAAAGCTAACTTTAATATCGCTTGGTCTATTTACGCCGGTTGGATGCCATGGGGATACGCTGGCGAAAAAGGTATTGTGGATAAATGGGCAAAAAAATATGGTATCACCATTAAAGTGACGCAAATCAACGACTACGTAACATCCATTAATAAATTTAGCGACGGCACCTACGATGGCTGCGTTATGACCAACATGGATGCTATGACTATGCCCGCTGCATCGGGTGTGGACACAACCGCGTTGATTTTAGGTGACTACTCAAACGGTAACGATGCAGTTGTCCTTAAAAACTCGACTGATATTAAGGATATTAAAGGCCGTACCGTTAACCTCGTTGAGTTTTCCGTTTCTCACTACATTTTGTTGAGAGCATTAGGAAAAAACTCTCTGAGTGCACGCGATATTAAAATCCAAAACGTGTCCGATGCAGATGTTGTACCGCTCATGAAGAAACCAAGCATCACAGCGGCCACTCTATGGAACCCGCAGCTCAGTTTTATTATTGGCCAAGCACCAAACATTCACAAAGTATTCACTTCCAAACAAATTCCCGGTGAAATTATCGATATGCTCGCCGTGAATACGGCAGTGCTCAAAGCCAACCCGGATTTAGGCAAAGCGTTAGTTGGCGCATGGTTTGAAACTATGCAAATCATGTCTAAAAACGACACCGAAGGTAAAGCAGCGCGCACCTACATGGCAACTAACGCAGGAACAAGCCTTGCGGATTACGACACGCAATTACGAGATACTGAAATGTTTTATACCCCCGCAAAATCCTATGATTTCTCCACTAATACGCAGTTAGCACAAACTATGGAATTAGTGCGCAGCTTCGCGAAAGATATAGGTGTTAAAAACGCAGATGATATTGGCGTTCAATTGCCAGACGGTTCTGTTCAGGGAAGCAGCAAAAATATTAAATTACGATTTGATACACACTTCGTAAAAATGGCAGCGGATGGAAATCTGTAGCAAGGAAATTTTAACAATGGCAAGGCGAGTAAAATACTCGCCTTTGCGCACCACCCATTAGAAAACTTACAAATTCGGTAACAAACAGATTATTGCCTTACTGATATCACTCCAAAAAATCAGGACTGTTACATTAACAAACTTTCCACGACGTAAATATTTCCTTGAACGTCTCCTAGAATAAGATTTTCTTTCATACATGCGTATGGCGCAATCCATCTAGACTTTGCCAATTGCGAAGTTAATCTAGCCTTCTTCTCCCAAATATTATTACGCTTTTCAAACATATCTACAAAATAGGTTTCCTTATTTTCCAGCTTATTCACACCTTGAATAGCCACCATCTTATCGCACGCAAGAGCGCCAACATATTTATCATTCGCATCTATCGGCACAATCGTAGAATCATAATCAAATTTTTCAGACTGCCGACTATAGATATATACAGGTTCATCATGATCGCTTGAAACCAAATAATTATTTGACGCGGCTATTTTATGCCCGAAGTTGAAAACCTTTTCTTGTGGCGGAGACAGACTATCCAGAGCAACCCATTTTCCACCGCGATTCTGAAATAAATAAACCACGCCTGATTGCACATTTCTCGCAGAACCTATCGCAAGCATGTCATTTGACAGAGACAGGGACTCGCCAAAACTATGAGCGTCTCGATTTTCAAAAGGAATTAAGGTTTGCTTTAAGCTCCAGTTTTTACCGATTTTTCTAAAAAGATAAACCTCCCCACTGGTTTTTCGTCCCGATAAAAAACCTGCCCAATAAACATGTGCTGAAACAATAATGTCGCCATTATGAATAGCTATATTCTCACCAAACCCTGTCAACCAATGATTTGATGAACGAGGAAACGGAATAGTGGACTCCTTATTCCATTCTCCATTTTGCAATCGGAATACGTGAACAGCTCCGCTCCCGTTCTTTTTAGCGAAATCCACTTCCCCCACAACAAGCAGATCACCGGAAATAGCCACCGAACAGCCAAAGGTTTGCGATAAATCATGATCTAATTGAACCATGCTTGTTTTCTTCCATTCGCGTCCATCGCGCATAACAAGATGAACAGCGCCTCTGCCCGAACCTGATGGAAAACGGTCACAAACACCTACAGCCATGCGCTCGCCATCTATGGCTATTTGTTTAATTTCGTAATCCTGCGGAATATCAACCTGAAATTTAGGTAATAACGAAATACTAGTTTCGCCATTTGCATAAGCCGTAAGGGATATCGAAAGCCCCATCAATAAGAGCGAAGTAAAACGGAACACAAAAACCACAGCTAAACCCCACTATTGAAAAATTATGCCGGTATAGTTCTATCTGCCGCCCACAAGCGCAGTTGGGTGATTTGTTCTGCCATAACGACCGAGAGCGGACTGGTATTAAGAATTTCGTTAAGCAAAATTTCCGTGGTGAGTTTTGTTCCTGCAGATGCAGCTGTATACATGGCAGCGACGATTGCCTGTTCTATTTCTGAACCTGAGAAACCACTGGTGGCGTTCGCTAATTTACTCACGTCAAACTCATTCGCCAGCATATTGCGTTTGTTGATGTGAATAATAAAAATATCTTTGCGTACTTCTGAATCCGGCAAATCCACAAAGAAAATTTCATCCAAACGACCTTTTCGAATTAATTCCGGTGGAAGTTTGGAAATGTCATTGCTGGTAGCCACGATAAACACTTTGGTTTTTCGCTCCGCCATCCAGGTTAACAGAGTGCCTAACAAGCGCTGAGACGTACCATTATCATTGCCATCCTGCGCCATACCTTTTTCAATTTCATCCAGCCAAATCACGCAGGGCGACATGGCATCAGCCAGCTTTAACGCTTCGCGCAAATTGCGCTCGGTTTCGCCATGAAATTTGTTGTACAGCGCTCCAATATCCAAACGTAAAAGCGCAAGCCCCCACAAACCCGCAACCGCTTTTGCGGCCAAACTTTTTCCGCCGCCTTGCACCCCCAATAACAAAATGCCTTTGGGCATATCTAGCTTGCTGTCCTCGGAAATAAAGGCATCGCGGCGAGTCATTAACCAACGTTTTAAATTATGCAAACCACCCACTTGGGAAAAATCTTTAATATTGGATTCAAAGCTCATTACGCCTTCCATATCCAAGAGCGCGAATTTGGCTTTGTTAATGGAGTGAACATCCAATTCCGACAATTCACCATCAGCCCAAATCGCTAATCGCACCAAACGGCGAACATCGCTCACACTTAGACCTTGTAAATTATTCATTAATTTTTTGAGCGTGAGATTGTCGGTTTTTACGCGCGCACCATGGTGTTTGTCTGACCAAACCTTGGCTTCTTCACGAATCACTTCCATGATTTTTTCATCGCTAGGTAAGGCGAGCGTGTATGAACTGCTGTAGCGCGAAAGTTCTGGCGGTAAGCGCAATTGGTAACTTAAAAATACCAAGGTATGCGGAACGGCAAAATGATTTAAGGCGATGTCTTTTAACAGCCGCACTACATTCGGCTGGCTCTCCAAAAACGGGTGTATGTCACACAAGGCATAAATGCCGGGCAGAGTTTGGGCTTTGATATGTTTTAAGGCTTCTTCAACTTGATTCAGCTCGCTGCCTTTGGGTACAAGCTGAGGACCAAAGTTAATGCGCGTGAGGCCGTCAGTGACCGACCACCGATGCAAATCGCGACCTTGGTTGTTGGCGACCATGGAAAGCACATCCAAAGCTTTCTTTTCTTCAAAGGTTTCAATGACCACCAGCGGAATGCGCGAATCGAGTAAAAGTTTTAATTCATTAACGTCTTGCACTTGTCCCTCGCCGTATATTTATATATGTTTGGATGGTGATTTGGCGCTAGACCCCATAGTGCCAGAAACTCCTCTATTCAGCAGCAAAGCTGATCCCAAACAAACTTTTATTGAAGATTTTGGTTACAATTCGCGGAATGATGGAATTTAGAGGCCAACCCCATGCGTCAGCTCACCGCCATTGATCAGTTTATCGCCCATGCAGACCGCGCGCTGCGCACACTCTCCAACGCCAAGCAACCAACTCAACGCCCCTCACCTGCATCCGGTGTTGCCGAGCAGGACTTGAGTGCAGAAGAAAAACGCCACGCTGCGGGTTTAATGCGCGTTAATCACTCAGGTGAAGTTTGCGCTCAGGCGCTTTATCAAGGCCAAGCGCTTACCGCCAAGCTTCCCCATGTACGTGCAGAAATGGAACACGCCGCCGCCGAAGAGATCGATCATTTAGTGTGGTGTCAGGATCGCTTGGATGCATTAAACAGCCACCCAAGTTACTTGAATCCGCTGTGGTATGGGCTGTCATTTGCCATAGGCGCTGGCGCTGGCTTGGTGAGCGATAAAGTCAGTTTGGGATTTGTAGCAGCGACCGAAAATCAGGTTTGCAAACATCTGCAGAAGCATTTAGAAGATTTACCAGCGCAGGATCAAAAGAGCCGCGCTGTGGTTACGCAAATGTTGGAAGACGAAGCTCGCCATGCTGATATGGCGTTGAATGCGGGCGGCTACAACTTCCCTGCTCCCGTAAAAGGTTTGATGACGCTGGTCTCCAAAGCCATGACCAAAACCAGCTACAGAATTTAAACACCTCAGTTAGTCGCCAACTGTTTTTGGCTTTTGTAGCGATCTGACAAAATTTTCACACGTTTAACATAAGTTTGGGTTTCCTCGTAGGGAGGAATCCCGCCATAACGCGTTACTGCGCCCGCACCCGCGTTGTAAGCAGCTGCAGCCAAAGTCTCGTTGCCGTTAAAGGTCTGTAGCAACCCCGCCAAATACTTCACACCACCCTTAATGTTTTGCTCGGGGTCAGTGGTATCAAAAACGCCCATGTCTTTTGCCGTGCCGGGCATTAGTTGCATCAAACCCATAGCACCCTTGCGCGAACGCGCCATAGGGTTAAAGGCGGATTCCGCGTGAATAATCGCACGAATAAAACCTACGTCTACTTTGTAAGCTCTTGCTGCTACCGCAATGGTATCGCTGAATTCAGTCAGGAATAAGCGCGTTTTATACCAGTCAATATTCGAGGTAAGACTACAGGCATAACAACTGTTGTAGATCACCACTTCGTATTTAGTTTTATAGGGAACGCTATCTGAAAAGGCGGTGGCACCGTCTTTTTTGTATTTAAAGATACGGAAGGAAGAATCTGTAGGAGTTTTGCTGCCGATAATTTTGGCGCGCTCAAGACGCTCTTGCTCTTTCTTTGCCTTTGACTCAGCAGCCGTCTGTTCGGCGACCTTACGAACCTGTTGCTCGTAATCGTATACGGAGCTCGCTTGGCCGCTAGCGCTGGACTCTGCTGCCAAAGAGGCTGCAGACCACAGAAAGGCGAGCAAGAAACTGTATACAAAATGCTTTGCCACGATCAATCTCAACGCATGTCGCTATTGGGGTTTTATGCTGGAGGAAATCTTAGTGTAGCTCAATAAAAAGGGAAATCGCTTCGCCAATTACCAAATTCGTGACCCTAGCCAAGATTTTGATGTGCTACAGGTGCGACAACGCTGTGAGCGACGGGAACAATCCCTTCATACCGCCGGCGATAAATTCAATTGCGATAGCGGCGAGCAACAGCCCCATAATCCGGGTGGACATAGCAATGGATTTAGCCGTGAGATGTTTAGATAACCACGGCATAGCCACCAGCGTTAGCCACAAACAAAAGCACACGCTCACAATCGCGGCACCAATTAAAAAGAAATGCGACCACTCGTGGGATTGGTGTGCATACACAATGACCGTACTGATTGCACCGGGACCCGCCAGCAGAGGAATCGTTAAGGGCACCAAGGCCACCGTATCATCTTGATGTTTAGCGCTCACCTCTTCCGATTGAGTCAAATCCGACTGCAGCATTGAAAGGGCCATTAACAACAACACCAGCCCCCCCGCGCACCTAAAGGCATTAATGCTGATGCCGAGCACACTTAAAATCCATTCACCTAAAAATAAGGAAACAATTAACACGCCAAACACCGACAACACAGTCAAACGAATCGTTGCGCGCTTGGTCACCGCCGATTGATGCGCGGTTAAAATTAAAAACACAGGTATCGCGCCCAGCGGATCAACAATCGCTAACAAACCTACAAAAAATTGCGCGTACTCTGCAAACGACAGCATATAAAATCCTTAGCAAGTTTTTTAAAACCAAAGCGTGAAAAAAGCCTTTTGATAACAGAAGTATAGGAGAGATAAGCGCGTAAACTTTTGGAGAATGAAAATATAAAAAAGTTTAGAAGGATAAATTATATATGCGCCAATAATCCATTTAAGGCTGCAACAACGGATTGCTGTTGAATAGCTGCACGGTCGCCAGCGAAATGAAACAACTTTGTATCTACAACACCGCTTGAAAGTCCCCAAGCGAACCAGACAGTGCCAACAGGTTTATTTTCTGTTCCGCCCGATGGCCCAGCGACACCACTAACGGCTACGGCAATGTCAGCGCCCGATAATGCAAGAGCACCTTTTACCATTTGTTCAACAACAGATCGGCTTACGGCGCCTTCCGTCGATAGCGTATGCGAATCCACATGCAGTAATTTTTCTTTGGCTTGGTTCGCGTAGCTCACAATTCCGTATTCAAACCACGCAGAGCTTCCGGCGATTGCCGTGATTGCCGCCGCAACACCACCGCCAGTGCACGACTCTGCCGTCGCAACGCGCCACTTGCGCGCCAACAATTTTTCACCGAGCACTTGGCTAAGTTCTGTGACGGAAAGTGTTGTTGACGACACCATGCTTTATTTATTTTTCTTGAGGGATAAAACGGATCTTTCGGGCTTGTTGGTGCGCTCCGCAAATTGTTTTGCCAATGCCTCGCGCTCTTTGGTGGCTTCGCTTTTAAGCGATTCAATATCAGTAACACCGCTCGCAATGCTTCTGTATGAACTCGTGTTATTTGCTGCAGCTTTGGCCAAGAACTCGAGTCCGCAACGCATTAAACGGGCTTGATCTACGAAAGATAAGTTAGCAGGAAAATTAGCGGGATTAATTGCAGAGGGGTCGCGTGGATCTCCTTCCACTTGTAAAACAAATCCCGATTCATGAGTTACAGTCCCAGCAGCCAAATCGGCTACCCATGCAGTAAAGTCCATAGAATACCTTTAGTGGTAATTAATTTAATAGCTGAGACAGCCTTCATCTAGCCAAGGCAATTTTATCACCACAAAAATTGCCTTAATACTTTTTACACTATTTAACCTTGAGCTTGCGACAAGCGGCGTTGCGCTTCGCGCTTCTCAACTTTTTGCAAGCGACGCAATTGACGCTCTGGTGGCAAAGCACCAATGTGTGCTTCGTTGCGGTTTTTCGCCAACTGAATTTGCTTTTGGCGCTCAGCAAAACGTGTTTTTTGTTCTTCAGTTAATTTATCGTAACAACGCGGACAACTTACACCCGGCATATACAGTTCGGAGAGTTTATCTTCCTCAGTAATGGGGTGGCGGCAGCCGTGGCATTGATCATAAATGCCTTTCTTTAAACTATGATTAACGGCAACGCGGTTATCGAATACGAAACATTCGCCTTTCCACAAACTTTCTTCTTCAGGCACTTCTTCCAAATATTTCAGAATGCCGCCTTCCAAGTGATAAACCTCTTCAAAGCCCAGCTCTTTCATATAGGCCGTGGATTTTTCACAGCGGATTCCGCCAGTGCAAAACATAGCGACCTTTTTGTGTTTGGCAGGGTCAAGATTTTGCGCAACGTAGGCAGGAAACTCGCGGAAGGTTTCGGTTTTTGGATCTATAGCGCGCTCAAAGGTACCAATGTCGTACTCATAGGAGTTACGTGTATCAATCACGGTCACTTCCGGGTCACTGATCAAAGCATTCCAATCTTTGGGTTTAACATAGGTGCCCACAATTTTTTTCGGGTCGATTCCACTAACACCCATGGTCACGATTTCTTTCTTCAGTTTTACTTTCATGCGATAAAACGGTGTACCCTCAAAGAAAGACTCTTTGTGAACCAAATCGACAAAGCGCTCGTCCGATTTCAAAAACGCCAGCAAACCATCAATACCCTCGCGAGTGCCCGATACAGTACCGTTGATACCTTCTTCGGCCAGCAATAAAGTGCCTTTCAATTCAAGTTGGTCGCAACGCTCTTTCAAGCGCGGAGCGAATTCCTGGTAATCGGGTAAGGAGACAAATTTGTAGAGAGCAGCAACAACGATTTGATTCATATGTGTTCACTTAGCGGATCGAAAAAAGGGGACTTAACTGAAGGATCGCGTCCGAAATTAGGTGCCAGCAAGCCAGCGGGCGCGCATTATAAAAGCTTGTTTTTTGAACAGCCAGAAAAACTTCCGATCTTTACGAAGAATGATCGTGCTTGGAGCCACCCATACAGTTCGGAGATGCCGGAACTGCACCTGAAGCGGCCCACTCCTCTGGACTGAAGGTGTGTAAGGCCAGCGCGTGAACACCGCTTTTCAGCTCATCGGCCAAGCAGGCATAAACCGCTTGATGGCGCTGAACTTGGCGTTTCCCGACAAAGCAGTCTGCTGCCAGCACCACTTTAAAATGTGTTTCTGAACCGGCAGGAACCGAATGCATGTAGCTTTCATTCAGAACCTCCAGATGAACAGGATTAAAAGTTTGGGAAAGTCGAGCGAAAATGCGGCTTTCAACGGGATTCACAACCTATACCTCGCGTTGGGCGTTATAAGAACTAAGCCTCTAAGGCCAAAAAAAACTGCGGTATTTTACTGGATAACGACTAGACTTTGTGGGAATTCAAAATAAGGGAACAATTTCCCACCCATGAAGGTCAGCTAGTTAACCATCTTTAAGGTATTAGTAAGATAAGCTGACGGTGTATAGGCAGTGTTTTTCAGAGAGCATCATGAACTTACATAAAATTTTTGTAGACAGACGTCGAGGCGAGGATCGCAGGCTGGACAACGACCCCTGCAAGAATATGCCCATTGATATTTACCATCGCAAACGCCGCAAATCACCAGATCGCCGGCACCCCCAGCGTACTTTGGTAGATGACTACCAAGCCTACCTAGGCGATGCTGAAAGTAAATCGACTCATTAAAGTACATCGACAAAAAAGCCCTGCAGTCGCGGGGCTTTTTCTTTCACACACTAGCCGGCAAAAGCACCTTTACTGGCCTTAGCCGGAATCAATCTCGGGGTACAACCGGTTTCTGCCTCGTAGAAATCATCTACGGCTTTCATCAATTTAGGGATAAGGCTCTTAGGTGCAATTGAAACCACGCAACCACCAAAACCACCACCCGTCATGCGCGCTCCCGCACTCCCCGCTCCTGCTGTTTGCAGAATCTCAACCAAGCGATCTATTGCAGGAGTGGTGATATTGAAATCATCACGCATGGATTCATGAGACTCAGCCATCACACGTGCAAGCGTTTCCATATCGCCAGAACTCAGTGCTTCGGCCGCTAAGAGCGTGCGGGCATTTTCCGTCAACACATGGCGCGCGCGGCGAAAACTCAAGTCGTCCAACTTGCCCTCGGCAGCTACCAGTTGCTCAATAGACACACCGCGCAAACTTTTTTGCCCAAAGAACGCGGCGGCTGTTTCGCACTGGGCGCGACGTTGGTTGTATTCGCTTTCCACTAAACCACGCTTTACACCGCTGTGAACAATCAGAATTTCCCAATCGCGCGGAATGGAAACGCTGCGAGTAGATAAATCTTGGCAATCAATTAAGAGTGCACTGCTCTCTTCTCCACGAGCAGAAATCAGCTGATCCATAATGCCGCAGTTGCATCCCACAAAATTATTCTCAGCGGCCTGGCCGACCAAAGCGGCTTGGGTTGGATCAATGGACTCACCGCTCAGCTCAGTTAGTGCGCGAACAACGGCAACCTCCAAAGAGGCAGAACTACTTAACCCTGCGCCCGCCGGTACGTTGCCGGAAATTAGCAAATTTCCACCTTTTAACGTGTAACCTTTTTTCTGCAACTCTTGAACAACACCACGAACGTAGTTAGACCAGGTTGCAGCTTGATCATGCTGCATGGGTTGATCGAGTTTGATCACAACAGATTGCGCATCGAAATCCTGCGCGATTACATGAAGCTCATTGTCAGCACGGGCAGATGCCGCAATCCAGGTTGCATAGCTAATCGCAGCAGGCAAAACGAAACCGCCGTTGTAGTCGGTGTGCTCCCCAATCAGGTTTACGCGTCCTGGTGCTTGTACGACTAACTCGGGCGATTGTCCGAAAGCCGCCGAAAATAACTCACTGAGCATGTCTTTATTTAATGCGCTCACTCACTCTTACCTCAAACGAAAATGAATAGGGCTTTGTTGACGCAAGCGCTCTGCGGCTTGCTCGGGGGATAAATCGCGCTGGGGTTCACCCAACATTTCATAACCCACCATAAACTTGCGCACGCTAGCACTGCGCAACAGGGGCGGGAAAAAGTGGGCGTGTAGTTGCCACGGCGATGCATCCTCAGCATTAAACGGCGCGCCGTGCCAGCCCATGGAATAAGGAAATGAGCATTCAAACAGGTTGTCGTAACGGGCGGTTATGTTGCGCAGAATCTCGCCCAAGCTGATCTGCTCCGCCTCCGTTAATTCGGTAATTCTGGAACGCGAATGTTTGGGAAGAAGCAAGGTTTCGAAGGGCCAAGCTGCCCAAAAAGGTACGACGACAACCCAATCCTGATTTTCCACAACCACGCGCTCGCCCGCAGAAATTTCTTTATGGGCATAGTCCAGCAATAGGGATTTTTGATGCTCGGCATAAAATGCGCGCTGATTGTCATCTTCCTTTTGAACCAAGGTAGGCAACTGGGTTTGCGCCCAGATCTGGCCATGGGGATGCGGGTTAGAGCAACCCATGATCGCGCCTTTGTTTTCAAAGATCTGTACCGATGGGTAAGTTTCCCCCAATGCTGCGGATTCACTAATCCAGGTTTTGATCACTGCCAGCATTTCTTCGTCATTCAACAAGGGTAAAGTCTTACCGTGGTCCGGCGAAAAACAAATGACACGGCTGGTGCCATGCTCGGATGATATTTGGAACAGAGGATCTGCAGACGCTGGCGCAGCGGGAACTTCGGGCATCAAAGCCGCAAAATCATTGGTAAACACATAAGTCGTTGTGTAGGCCGGATTTTTTTCACCACCCACACGGGTATTACCGGGGCAAAGATAGCAATGTGGGTCGTGCGCAAGGCTTTCAGGCCACTGATTGGGCTCCTGTTGCCCCTGCCATGGGCGCTTTGTTCTGTGCGGGGAGATTAACAACCACTCACCGGTTAAGGGGTTAAACCGACGATGCGTATGGTCATTAACCGAAAAGGTCTCGGAGTTCATGCTTCGCTGCCATATAAATATGATAAATAGACAGACAGACTACCTGAAAAGACTTTTCCGCACAATCATATTAGCGATCAACGCGCCAAAAGTAGGTGGGCACAGCACAGAATGTAGCCTTTGAGGAGGCATTAAACGAACACCCAGCAAACCTGGGCGTTCGTGAAAAACAAAATTAAGGAAGGAAACGATGTGCAGCCACTATGCCCCACACCACCGCTAAAAGAATGAGACTGGTGAAAACGAGGGCTGAACCTATATCTTTGGCGCGACCCGATAATTCGTGCCGCTCAGAACCCGTTCTGTCCACCACCGCCTCTACCGACGAGTTTGCCAATTCTGCCATCCACACCCAGAAAATACTGGAGATCAACAAAATCAGCTCAACATGAGTTGTCGCCAACCAAAAGGCTACGGGAATCAGAATCAAACCCAAGACTACTTCTTGCCTGAACGCTGCCTCGAATTTCCATGCAGCGACAAAGCCCTTCATTGAATAACCAAAGGCATCAATGATACGGGCGATTCCCGTTTTACCAGGTTTACTCATTCCAAATCTCCACAGTGTTTGTCACGGTTAATTCATCTCTTCTTCATCGAAAAGTCATAGGCCGGTGATATTTCTGGCGTTGTAACAGTTCAGAGGCGTGAATGATGAAGACTTTTATTCTCGTCGTCTATCGCGCCAACCTAAGAATTGTCACAGCCACGGAATTGTTACAGCCACAGATTTTGACAGCGAGATATGACAAGCGCTTTGCAGCCGCTCGCTTATTTTTAACCTTCACGACAGGTAGCCCTATGAAAATACTTTATGGTGTTCAAGGAACAGGAAACGGTCACGTCACGCGTGCGCGCATTATGGCCAAAGCATTTGCGGCAAGAGGTGTAGCAGTTGATTGGGTATTTTCTGGTCGTCCCCGTGAAGATTTTTTTGATATGGAAGCCTTTGGCGATTTTCAATCCTACCGCGGATTAACCTTCGCCGTAAAAAGTGGGCGCATCCTTTATTTGAAAACTGCGTTGCAAGCAAACCTGATGCAATTAAATGACGACATTAAAAAAGTAAACGTAGAAGGTTACGATCTCATCATTAATGATTTTGAACCTGTTTCTGCGCACGCCGCAAAACGCGCAGGAAAAAACGTGATCGGCATTTCTCACCAAAACGCGTTTTTACACAAAATTCCGAAAAAAAATAACAACCTGGTAACAGATTGGTTTATGCAAAATTTTGCGCCCGTTACCCAAGCGATTGGTTTGCACTGGCACCACTTTAACCAACCGATTTTACCGCCGCTGATTGAACCATCGCACTACTCGAATGATTCACTGCACAAACATTATTTAGTGTATTTGCCCTTCGCCGGCTTGGATGACATTGTTCCGCAACTGCGTAAGTTCCCCGACTACGAATTCTTTGTTTACCAAAATATTCCGCAACCCATTGATGACGGTCACATTCATATTCGTCCCTTCTCACGCGAAGGTTTTCAAAAGGATTTGCATAGATGCGAAGGCGTGATTTGCAGCGCGGGATTTGAATTACCGAGCGAAGCGATTCAGCTCGGAAAAAAATTGCTCGTACAACCTGTTGCAGGCCAAATGGAGCAAGCCTCAAATGCACTTGCCTTAACACAGTTAGGTTACGGCTCATCAACACCCATTTTGAATGAAGCCGCTATAGGCCGCTGGTTGCCTTTAATGAAACCGGCGCCGATTATTTACCCAAACGTGGCGGATGCATTAGTCGATTGGATTTTAAGTACCGGTGGCAAAAATTTCGATGCTTTCCAGAAGTCACTCTGGGAGCAAGTTAAGACGCCACAACAAATGTTTACACAAAACGCTGCAACCAATTGATTGAAGTTGCGTCATAAACCTGAAAGCGCGTGACGCAAGCGTTACTCAACAATGACTCTTGCACGCGCGGATTTGATGGTAGAACGAATAGTTTTTCCATCCATTCGTTTTTGTTTTGAACTGAATGTAGGTTTGGTGGCGCGACGATCTTTCACAATTTTTATCGCGTTTACCACAATCTCACGCAATCGCTCCAAGGCGTCCGCACGGTTCATTTCTTGTGTACGATGACGCTGCGCTTTAATGATTAATACACCGTCACTTGAAATACGTTTGTCATCCAACGCCAGTAACCTCGATTTGCAAAAATCACTGAGGGAGGATTTATGAATATCAAATCGCAAATGTATCGCGCTCGACACCTTGTTGACGTTTTGTCCCCCAGCACCTTGCGCTCGCATGGCCGTGAGTTCAATTTCATGGAGGGGAATATGGACGTGGGAATTGATGATCAACACAGTTTCACTCCAGATGACAGGTTTGAATGGCCTGCCCCCTCGTTTGCTCGTCAATCAACATGGGCTGCACGCGAGTATCGAAGCGTAATTGGTGAGAACGCCACCGTACAATAACGGCTCCCACGATTAAACCCGCTAGCGCGCTCAGTGCGCTCCACCCATCGCCGAGTTGTTGGTGATGGGCAACAAAACTAGCGACGAGCATCATCACCAATGGCACGCAATAAATAAACAGAGAACCGGTTGCAATTACCTCTTCCGGAACGCCAATCTGTACCTCATCGCCCACCCGAAATTGCGATGAATCGCGTCCATCTAAAAAAACTTTAAGACGCGATGCAGAAGCGCCCCACTTGGCCAATGCGCTGTGACCGCAACCTTTTTGCGCCTGGCACGAACCGCAGGCCGAGCGCTGAATGGTTTCCACCCATAAGCAATCGGCTTCAACAGCAATAATGCGGCCTGTTTCGAGAAGCATGTGAGACCTGAATATTTAAGAATGAGAATGAAAAACGGGGCTTAAAGCCCCGTGATATTTTGCGCGATTTTTGCGGCGGCGGCGATGGGAATTTCGCCAACCACATTTAACCGATAAGTTGTGTCTTTCAAAGTAAGGCGGGACATATACGCGAGTGTCGCCCCGCGCTTACCCTGCCCTTCAGGCACTGGTGCCGTGGTGGGTTCAATAAATACGCTAAACGTGGTTAGACCATCGGTGTACATCAACATGGTCTGGCCATTCGCTAATTTGCGTTCACCCGCAAATGCAAAGCCCGGAGGAATCCAGCCCAATTGCCATGCCGAAGGTTTGCCCACTTCTGTTGGGTTGCAAGGCGTTACATCGGCAACGGCTTTGTGCTGATGCGATGAGCTGCGGCCTTTCATTTGGTTAACATCTGGATTCAAATCAATAGAAATGAACTGGTAACGCTCCAAGGGGCGCGCGTTTTCATCAATCAACCACGACTTAAGTACCAAACCGGTTTCTTCATCAATGCTCAGCAAATAACCGTATCGGTAAGGATCTTTGGGAATAACTTGCAGCACGCGCGACCAGCGGCCAGCAATGCGTTCACGACCGCGAATCTCAAACTGATAGAGCTGATCCATTTTCACCAAGTTCGCGCCCAACTTGGCGAAGCTGCCTTGTAGCAATTCGTCGCCCATGGCTTTGCAATCTATTGGCTGACCGTCACGCACAATCAAACGCTCCGGGCCATTCAGGAACAAAAAGCGGTCGTGCTCAATGCCGTCTTCAATCCAGTGTTCAACACGAAAACTTTGCAGTTCGATACTGTTTTGGTTTTGGTAGGTGAATGAACCCCGATAATTAATGTGCGCCGCGTTCTGCGACATCTTGCCAATGAGCGCTTGAACACTGGGTACGTTATTGGGAGCTGGATCTTTCGCGGGAAGAGTTTGAGCGGATACAGATGTGGCTATCGCCAACGCAAGGGACGATAACCACAGGGACATGTTGGGCATAGCTTATTCTTCGTCAGTAATGATTACACGCGCATAAGGTAATACACCTTGACCAGCGTTCATAGCCGCATTGTCAGAATGCGCCTTAATCATTTGATTCACGTAGCGTGATACTTCTTCGTCAGACACAGCCGTATTGGGCTGGCGAGGTTGGAAATTCACGCGGCGATTTTCTTGCGGGCGTGATTCATAACCTGTTTGTACCGCTACAGTACGTGTATTCAACATAGGACTATTAATACCGGAAGGCAGAGATATCGATGTATCCACCGGCGTTTGTACCGGTGCAGCGACTGTATTGCTCGCAATTTGGCTAGCAGCTGGCGAACCAGTAGTGTTGAGTTGGTTCACACCTAAAATCATACCGCCTGCGACTGATGCAACCAGAGCAACGCGACCCAGCTGATACAGCCAGCCTTGTTGCGACTTGCCCGAGGCTTGAGTTGCAATCGGCGTTTTAGCAACTAGCGCATCTTCTTCATCAATAGCAGCGCTGATGCGAGCTGCGAAATCTGACATCACAATTGGAGCTTGTTCGCCGCGTATAACAGCGCTCGCCATTTGGTAGCGCGCCCAGGTCGCTTTGACTTCCACATCCTGTTCACTGGCTTTCAAAATGCGCTGCAGCTCCAACTCGGATGCCTGATTATCCATCAGGGCCGAGATTGATTCTGCGAGGACTTGCGGCCGGTTTTGCTCACTCATTGAGATTTACCTGTAACTGAAAAAGGGTTTTCAAACATTAAAAACATCAATTTCTTTCTGTAGCCTTTATGACCTAAGCTCACTATAAAGGTTCAGCTAAGATCCACATTTTTTGCATATTTACGCGAAAACAGTTTTCTTACTACTTTTGGTTACCCTTCTACCCATTTTGGGGTGTGTTTGGATGCTCCAATTTTAATTCCGCTTACAACATGCTAATCCGGTTCTATTCAATCAACGGCTGGATTTTCTTATCAATCGCTTCGCGTGCACGGAAGATACGCGAGCGCACGGTGCCTATAGGGCAATCCATCGCTTCTGCTATCTCTTCATAACTCAAACCATCTATCTCGCGCAGAGTGACGGCCATACGCAAATCATCTGGCAAATCGCGAAAGGCTTGGTCGATAACCGTTTGTAGCTCATCACGCAGCAAGTTACGCTCAGGCGTGTTCATTTCATGCATGGCGTCGTTGCCAGCAAAGAATTCAGCATCTTCTACTTCAAGATCACTGGCTGGTGGGCGACGGTTGCGAGCGACCAGATAGTTCTTGGCAGTGTTAATCGCAATGCGGTACATCCACGTATAAAACGCACTCTCACCGCGAAAGTTGGGCAATGCGCGATAGGCCTTGATAAAGGCATCCTGGGCAACATCCTGAACTTCTGCATGGTCACGAATAAAACGGCTGATTACGGCAAAAATTTTATGTTGATATTTAAGTACCAACAAATCGAAGGCGCGCTTGTCTCCTTTCTGAACGCGCTCTACCAATTGTTGATCGACATCGACTTCGGGCGCTACTTGCGCTGTCATTCTAAAACCCCCAAGCGTCCCAGCACCTAAAAGCTGGCCGGGACTAAAAGTTCAGTACCTATCATGTGTACCGACAGTATATTAGTTACGAGCAATACTGAGTTGTAATTGCTGCTTTGTACGCCATTGACCGGGAGGCATTACAAAAGTTCCACGAGTACCCGTTCCACGAATCTATAAATCCTAACTGTAAGCGTGCAGCCATTTAGCGCTTAGCTAAGCAATGGCAATGACCCCGCCCAGAGGCTTGTATATACTGGCGCCAGTTTACGACGTTGTTCTTCTTATTGCTGTAGAAAAAACTCATGAATCAAACCTATTCTCACGATGTTCTTGTTATTGGCTCTGGCGCAGCGGGGTTAACCCTTGCGTTGAGTCTAGCTCGTCATTCCAAAGTGGCTGTGCTCAGCAAGAATGCCTTAAAAGATGGCTCAACCTGGTTTGCCCAAGGCGGTATTGCCGCTGTGTTGGATGATCAGGATTCCATCGAAGCTCACGTGGAAGATACTTTAGTTGCAGGCGCTGGCCTCTGCCATGAAGATGCTGTGCGCTTTACCGTGGAAAATAGCAAAAGCGCCATCGAATGGTTAATCGAGCAAGGTGTGAGTTTCACCAAGGAGAACGGCAAAGAGGATTACCACCTCACCAAAGAAGGTGGCCATAGCCATAGACGAATCATCCACAGTGCCGATGCAACTGGCCGTGCGGTGCATAGCACCTTGATTGACCAAGTTAAGCAAGAAGCCAACATTCATCTTTTCGAAGATCATATTGCCGTAAACCTTATCACCCAAGCTGATACCGATTCCCGCAAATTGCGTTGCACCGGTGCTTACGTGCTCAACAACCACACCGGCCAAGTACATGTATTTCAAGCCAAGGTTGTTGTTTTAGCTACGGGCGGCGCAAGCAAGGTTTACCTTTATACCACCAATTTAGATGGCGCGAGTGGCGACGGCATTGCCATGGCGTGGCGTGCGGGCTGCCGCATTGCCAACATGGAATTTAACCAATTTCACCCGACTTGCTTGTATCACGCATCTACCAAGAATTTTTTGATTACCGAAGCTCTGCGTGGTGAAGGTGCAGTATTGAAGCTGCCGAATGGCGAGCGTTTTATGCATCGCTTTGATGAGCGACTCGAACTAGCACCGCGTGACATAGTGGCCCGTGCCATCGACCACGAAATGAAACGCCTTGGTTGCGATTGTTTGTACTTGGACATTAGCCACAAACCTGCGGAGTTTATTAAGGAACATTTCCCCACCATCTACGCACGCTGCCTTGAGCTGGGGATTGATATCACCAAAGAACCTATACCCGTTGTACCAGCCGCACACTTCACCTGTGGCGGAATTGTGGTGGATAACAATGGCCAAACCGATTTGCAAAATCTTTACGCCATTGGCGAAACCTCTTTCACCGGCTTACACGGCGCTAACCGTTTAGCCAGTAATTCACTGCTGGAATGTGTGGTCTACGCGAAATCCGCGGGGCAACATATTCTTGCATCTTTGCCCGCGATCAACACGCCTGAACAATCCAAACCTTGGGATGCCACCCGCGTTACCGATTCCGATGAAGACGTTGTGATATCACACAACTGGGATGAGCTGCGCCGTTTTATGTGGGACTATGTAGGCATTGTGCGCACACACAAGCGTTTGCAACGCGCATCGCACCGCATCAAGTTGTTGAAAAAAGAAATTGCCGAGTATTACAGTAACTATCGAGTAAGCAGCGATTTGATCGAGCTTCGCAATTTGGCCACAGTAGCGGAGTTAATTATTCGCTCCGCCTTAGATCGCAAAGAAAGCCGCGGATTACACTATTCACTGGATTTCCCTGAAAAATCCAACATCGCCCGCGATACAATTTTGGTGCCCATGAATTACGCGGCGCAGGATGTGGTTGTAAGTAAGGAAAGTTAAGCAAGGAAAGGGAAACCTAGAAAATTTATGAACAGGATATGTGTCATCCTCAAGCGCGAAGATGACACTCAATTAGTATGATTTTTAAAAGCAGTTTTCAACCAAACCCGCAAACGCCGCCAATCATCTTTTTTCACCGAATCTTGCAAAATCACAATGCGGTGTTTTTTCCTGCTATCAATTTCCCCCAGCGGCAAAATAATTACCGCAGGCCAAAGCAAAATTTCGTCGAAAGGTTCCACTACACATTCTCTGTCTGCTGTTTTTAATCGCCACACATTTTTCTGAATACTCAATTCTATGCGCGCTGCATGTGTTGCTCGCCAAGCTTTACGCAACTCAAACGCAATAAAACCACAAAATACCAACCACACGATTGGCCAGTAATATGCGCTCAAGAAAAAAGGAAAAAGTGCGACGGACGCAGCGCACAAAAACCCGCTGTAAATAGCGAGCTCCAAACGCCATAACATAATGGAAGGAGCGATGAAAAATGGCGCCAAATCGACGCCAGATTTTTTTGATTCAGCGGAGCTAAGCGCGCTCGCCGGGCTGGAGCCCTGTGTTGTTTCTGACAATGGTGACAATCCTTTTCAAATCTTTATCATCCGGGTCTTCGCGGCGTAAAAACCACGCAAACATATCCTGATCTTCACATTCCAACAATTTCCAATAGAGCTCTTTATCCGCTTGCTCAAGGGTGGGATAAACATTTTCGAGAAATGGCATAAGCACCAAGTCCAACTCGAGCATGCCGCGGCGGCTGCCCCAAAATAAACGATTTTTTTCCACCGACTACACCTTTCACAAACATCAAAGCAGCGATTATACCTGAAAAGCTTTTGGCGCAGACACGCTTTACCCAAGTCGTTTTACGCAATTTTTACTGAAGTGGATTTGGGATACACTAGCTCCAATTTTAGGCTTATTGAGTGTTTATCATGTTGGATTGGAATGCATTTTTAGCGGCCAAAGGTGCAAAGGCAACTGCCGATGGCAAGGTTGTTTTTCCCATCACTGACTTTTCGCCTGAGCAGACTTATCTGATCCCGCTCGCGCAAGGTTTGATTGAAATTAAAGGGCCCGATAGCGCTAAGTTCCTGCAGGGCCAAGTGACCTGCGATGTACGCGAACTATCAACGAAAACTACTCGCTTGGGTGCGCAATGTAATCCCAAGGGGCGCATGCTTTTGTGCTTCCGCGCTCTGCAAACGGATGCAGAGCGGATTTTGCTCCGTGTGGGCGCAGGTTTGGTTGATAAAGGTTTAGCCAGCTTGGGGAAATATATTGTTTTTTCCAAGGCGAAACTCGCAGACCAAAGTGAGGCCTATCGCTGTTTGGGTGTCGCAGGGCCAAACGCAACACAGATTATCGAACAGGCTTTTGGTTGGAATATTCCCAATAACGAGGATTGGGAAGCAGCCGGAGAAAACCTTATCATTCGACTAGACGAAAATCGTTACGAGTGTTGGGTGATCGCGACAGAAGCAGAACGTCTTTGGAACTTAATCAGCGAGAAAGCGATTCCAGCAAACCAGAACCATTGGAACCTGCTCAATATTCGCGCCGGCTTGGGCGATATCACACCTGAAACCTACGAAGCCTTTACACCGCAAACCATTAATTTCCAACTGGTAAACGGCATTAACTTCCGTAAAGGTTGTTACACCGGCCAAGAGATTGTGGCACGCTTGCATTACCGCGGCACACTCAAACGCCACATGTACCGCTTTGGTTTTGAAAGCAACCAACTGCCTGTTGCGGGCAGTGAACTGTTAAACACTGAAGGTAAAGCTATTGGCGATGTTGTTCTGGCCGCTTGGGCGTCGACCGGTAAGGGCGAACTTCTGGCCAGTGTCGTGGATGACGAGCGAGACTCTCTACTAGTCCCAAATAACCCGCAAAAACTCAGTCTACTTTCCCTGCCTTATGCTATACCTACTTCGAATGAGGCGGATTGATCCGCCGCTCAAACCGGGTACGCCCTTTTGAGCACTTATTAATCCAATACAAGTAGGTAGCCCATGAGTCAAATTGCCGAGCGCGTTCGCCAGGACATTATTACTGCAATCAAAACCGACCAGCTCGTATTACCCACCCTTCCCGAAGTTGCGCTTAAAGTGCGCGAAGTGGCAGATGACCCCAACTCGGATATCGAAAAACTAGCGGGTGTCATAGGTGGTGATGCAGCGCTAAGTGCGCGCATCATTCGCGTTGCTAACAGCCCCTTGCTGCGCGCATCCCGCGCAATTGAAGACTTGAAAACAGCGCTTATGCGCTTGGGCATTTCCTACACATGCAACATAGCCACGGGCTTGGCCATGGAGCAAATGTTTCAGGCAACCTCTGATTTAATTGATATGCGCATGCGCGAAGTATGGAGCCGCTCAAGCGAAGTGGCAGGCATTAGCCATGTATTGTGCCGCCACTACACCAAGCTGCGCCCGGACCAAGCCACGCTGGCAGGATTAATCCACAAGATTGGTGTACTGCCGATTCTGACTTATGCGGAAGATCATCCCTTCTTGCTCAATGACAGCCTCACGCTGGATAAAGTAATTGACGAGCTGCATGCCCCCATCGGCGATCTGATTTTGCGCACATGGGGTTTTCCTGAAGAACTCTCGCACATTCCATCCCAGCACATGGATTTCCAACGCAAAATTCCCAAAGCAGATTATGCCGATATTGTGACCGTCGCCATGTTGCAAAGCTATGCGGGTTCCAATTCTCCCATGGCGCAAGTTGACTGTACAAAAGTCACGGCATTTGAGCGTTTAGGACTAGACCCAGACATTCAAATCGCAGAATCTGAAGACTTGTCTGCCGACATGGAAGCAGCAATGTCTTTGCTGCTTTAACACTCACACCACTTCGGGCAATCGCCACTCAATCGGCTTTTGCCCGTGATCTTTTAGATAGTTATTTGTCTGCGAAAAATGCCCACAACCAATAAACCCACGGTGTGCCGACAAGGGCGACGGATGCGGCGCTCGCAAAATTAAATGTTTACGACCATCAATAAACTGCCCTTTCTTTTGCGCGTAACTTCCCCACAATAAAAACACAACGCCTTCACGCTGCGCATTCACAGTTTGAATTGCACGATCGGTAAATTGCTCCCACCCCTGCCCCTGATGCGAACCTGCTCGGCCTTGTTCAACCGTGAGCGTCGCGTTTAACAAAAACACACCTTGATCAGCCCAGTTTTGTAAAAAACCGTGTTTGGGAATGGGGTAATGAAAATCGCGCTGAATTTCTTTGTATATGTTTTGCAAGGAAGGCGGCGTTGCAACACCGGGCAATACTGAAAAACATAAACCATGGGCTTGATGTGGGCCGTGGTAAGGGTCTTGCCCCAAGATAACAACCTTCACATCTTCAAGCGGTGTTGAATTGAAGGCGTTAAAAATGTTTTTGGATTCCGGATAAATTACCTTCCCGGCTTTCTTCTCCGCCACTAAAAATTGTTTGAGGTGCTGCATGTAGGGCAACTCAAATTCAGGTTCTAAATGCGCAAGCCAGCTGGGATGTAAATCGATTGGTTTTTTAGCGGAACTCATAGCGTGCTATCCAATAAAATTTTGTGGATTTTACACAGATAAAAACTAAAGAACATAAAAAAACCCGGTATCGCTACCGGGTTTCTCGTGCTCAATTCGTATACAGAATTAAAGCTTGTCGCCGTGTTCAGCCAAGTATTTAGCAACGCCTGCTGGAGAAGCGTCCATACCTGCATCACCTTCTTTCCAACCTGCTGGACACACTTCGCCGTGTTGTTGATGGAAAATAAGCGCGTCAATAGTACGCAGAGTG
Organism: Cellvibrio sp.; assembly: GCF_046347455.1. Taxonomy (GTDB): domain Bacteria; phylum Pseudomonadota; class Gammaproteobacteria; order Pseudomonadales; family Cellvibrionaceae; genus Cellvibrio. The sequence goes on along the minus strand of NZ_JAXMGC010000003.1, from coordinate 95,437 downwards.
TCGTCAATGTTACGGCCGATTGGCAAGTCGTTTACGATTTGAGAACGCACTACGCCATCTTCATCAATTACGAAAGTACCACGGAAAGCAACACCACCTTCTGATTCTACGTCGTAGGCTTTTGCAATCGCATGATTGATATCGGCAACCAAAGTGTATTTCACTTGACCAATACCACCTTGGTCGATTGGAGTATTCCGCCACGCATTGTGGGTAAAGTGAGAGTCGATAGAAACACCAATCACTTCTACATTACGCTTTTTGAACTCTTCAACGCGGTGGTCAAACGCCAACAACTCTGAAGGGCATACAAAAGTAAAGTCCAACGGATAGAAGAAAACTACCGCCTTTTTACCTTTAGTGGCCGCTTCAAAGCTGAAATCTTCAACAATTTCACCATTACCCAGTACTGCTGCTGCAGTGAAAGTGGGTGCTTTTTTACCTACTAATACGCCCATGACATATCTCCTATAGTTCAACTGAAAGTTATGATTAGCCTTAAACATTAAACCCAACATATTAAGAATATGTGAAATTTGATCGCTTAAGATTTATCAATAGTGCCCAGCTATCATACACAGGCATTTTTGAGTGTCCCATTAATTTTTTATATGACTGTTAACAGCCAAAAACTATGAGCTCTAACCGAATAACTTTGCGCGCCACCCTTGGTTAAGCCTTGGCTTCATTCGCGCTTCGATTGCCCAAAACACCCCAAAATTGATACCATAGCCGCCTTTTTAAGCAAGCCGGACTCTTTTTGAATTCTGCTGCGCTTTCCCGCCTTACCTTTATTTTTCCTTTACAGAGAACATCTATGTCAGTTGATTTTCGCTCAGCTTCGCTCACTCATTTGGCTAACCAAGACGAGTTCGTCGCTCGCCACATTGGCCCCAACACCCAACAGACAGCCGCCATGTTAGCGACTTTGGGCTTAAGCTCAGTGAAGGAATTGATTGATAAAACCGTGCCGGACAACATCCGCCTGAAAGGCGAACTCAACTTGGGTGCAGCAGTGAGTGAAGCCAATGCCTTGGCGCAGCTGAAAGACATCGCTAGCAAAAACAAGATATTCAAAAGTTACATCGGCATGGGTTATCACGACACCCATGTTCCGCTCGTTGTTCTGCGCAATGTGTTGGAAAACCCAGGCTGGTACACCGCTTACACACCCTATCAACCTGAAATTGCGCAGGGTCGTTTGGAAGCTCTGCTGAACTACCAGCAAATGATCATCGACCTGACCGGCATGGAAATGGCGAACGCTTCTGTGTTGGATGAAGGCACCGCTGCGGCCGAAGCCATGGCCATGTGTAAGCGCCAAAACAAGAAGAGCAAATCTGACGTATTTTTTGTGGATGCCGATACCCACCCACAAACCATCGCCGTAGTAAAAACCCGTGCTGAACATTTCGGTTTTGAGGTGCATGTTGCGCCTGTGGATGAAGTCGCAACTGGCGATTACTTCGGTGCGTTGCTGCAATACCCTGGCTCAAGTGGTGCGGTACGCGATTTAACATCGCTCATCGAAGCTGCGCATAAAAATAATGCCTTGGTGACTGTGGCTACAGACCCAATGGCATTGATGCTCTTGAAATCACCCGGTGCAATGGGGGCGGACGTAGTGGTCGGCACGAGCCAACGCTTTGGTGTACCAATGGGCTTTGGCGGCCCACACGCTGGTTTCTTCGCCTTCCGCGATGCCTACAAACGCTCTGCTCCCGGCCGTATTATTGGTGTATCCATTGATGCACGCGGCAAACAAGCATTGCGTATGGCAATGCAAACGCGCGAACAACATATTCGCCGCGAGAAAGCCAACTCCAACATTTGTACTTCGCAAGTTTTGCTCGCCGTGATGAGCGTGTTCTATGCGATTTACCACGGTCCCGACGGATTAAAACGCATCGCCAACCGCATTCACCGTTTAACCGCAATTGCAGCAACCGCATTGCAACAAAAAGGTTTTGCATTAACGAACGCCACTTACTTTGACACCATCACTATCAACGTTGGCGATAAGCAAGCGGAGATTAACCAAGCAGCACTCGCTACAGAAATTAATGTGCGATTGGTTGGCACTGATGCAATCGGCATTAGCCTGAACGAAACCAGCAGCCTTGAAGATGTTGCACAATTGTTGTCTGTGTTTGGCATTACCGATGTTGATCTTGCAAGCATTGATGACGTGCTTTCTGTCACCAACAAAGCAATTCCACAAGAATTGTTGCGCACAGATGCAGTGTTAACTCACCCCGTATTCAATAGTTTCCATAGCGAAACCGAAATGCTGCGCTACTTGAAGCGTTTGGAATCCAAAGATATTGCGTTAAATAACGCGATGATTCCGCTCGGCTCTTGCACCATGAAATTAAATGCGACAGCTGAGATGATCCCTGTAACCTGGTCGGAATTCGGTAAACTTCATCCTTTCGCACCCATCGATCAAGCACAAGGATATAGCCAGTTGTTTGAAGAATTGCAGGAGATGTTAAAAGCCTGTACCGGTTACGATGCAATTAGTTTGCAGCCTAACGCAGGTTCGCAAGGTGAATACGCCGGCCTCGTCGCTATCAAAAAATATTTTGAAAGCAAAGGCGAGAATCGCGACATTTGTTTAATTCCATCCTCTGCTCACGGTACTAACCCAGCATCTGCGCAAATGGTGAGCTTTAAAGTGGTTGTCGTTGCTTGCGATAACAACGGTAACGTAGACCTCAATGACCTTGCAGAAAAAATCGAAACTCACGGCGAACAAATCGCGTGCATCATGGTGACTTACCCTTCTACACATGGTGTGTTTGAAGAAGGTATTACACAGTTGTGCGATATGGTACATGCGGTAGGTGCTCAGGTTTATATCGACGGCGCAAACATGAACGCGTTAGTTGGCGTTGCAGCACCGGGTAAATTTGGTGGCGATGTATCGCACCTCAACCTGCATAAAACTTTCTGTATTCCACATGGCGGCGGCGGCCCCGGTATGGGTCCCATTGGTGTGGGCAAACACTTGGCTCCGTTCCTTGCGGGCCACAATGTACAAAGCGTTCCCGGTACAAATCCAAGCAACGGCACTATTTCTGCCGCGCCTTGGGGTTCTGCGAGTATTTTGCCTATCAGCTGGATGTACATCAAAATGATGGGCGCGGTGGGTATGCGTCAGGCAACTGAATACGCAATGCTCAACGCAAATTATGTCGCGAAAAAATTGGAAGATGCCTACCCGATTTTGTACAAAGGTACTAATGGTTTTGTCGCGCACGAATGCTTGCTGGATTTACGCCCACTTAAAGAAGCCAGCGGCATTAGCGAAGAAGATATCGCCAAGCGCTTAATGGATTTCGGTTTCCACGCACCCACAATGTCATTCCCGGTGGCGGGCACTTTGATGATTGAGCCAACAGAATCTGAATCAAAAGTGGAATTGGATAAGTTCATTGAAGCCATGCAGATCATTCGCAAAGAGATCGCGCAAGTGGTTAGCGGCGAAGTAACAGCAGAAGCCAGTGCCTTGCACAATGCTCCACACACACAAGATGACGTGCTCGACGAAAACTGGAACCGCGCTTATTCGCGCGAAACCGCAAGCCGCCCTGCAGCTTGGTTGAAAAACCACAAGGTATGGCCGAGCGTGAATCGTATTGATAACGTCTATGGTGACCGCAATCTCGTATGCTCATGCCCAAGCGTTGAAAACTATGTTGAATAGCAACACCACATACTTGCGCTGCAATAATGCGCAAGTAGTATAACTTTGAGTCTTTTTAGTTTATTGTCTACAACTTAGTGATTCATTTTTTAATAAAAACAGGTATCCATTATCGGATGCCAAACGAAACCTAAAAATGGGAGCAATTAAATGTTTAAAGAATTAGTAAAAATTGATTTAGAGAGCCAGTACAAAGGCTTCAACATTTGCTTTTGGACTATGTTGGTTATTGCAACTATAGCTTCTTTATTAGGTAGCTCCACTTTGGCAATCGCTTTAGGTACTTTGGGTTTGGTGAGTGGTGCAATTGGTCAATTAAAATTAATCTTAATCAACCAACAACGCTTTTTGGCAAATCAGGAAATATTTCTGGCCAACCAAGAAACCTTTCTTGCAAACCAAAAACTGTTTCTGGAGCAACTGGACGCTCTTAAGTCCAAGTCGTAATTTTTAATCCACTTCTAAACGCAGAAAAAGCCAACGAAACCCAAAATTTCGTTGGCTTTTTTCTTACACATTGCGCCTAAACACTTAGTAGATCAGGCCGCCATAGCGGCGCAACTCTCAGCACATTGTTTACACGCGGCAACGCATTCTTCCATATCGCCTACTTGCTCACAGCTTCGCGCACAGGCCTCGCATATTTTCGCGCATACCGCACATATCTGTGCCGAGAATTGCGACCCACCTAATTGAAATACGGCAGACGTTGCGCAAATTTTTGCGCAATCCATCATTAACTTAAAGTGATCAGGTGCTACGTGCTCACCGCCCATATTCAGGCAATGAGTCATGGCTGTTTTTAAGCAAACCTGATGGCAACGCGTACAGTTTTCAAGGCAGTTGGAATGTTCGTTAGTAACCATATGCAATCCTCCGGTATGGGTAGACGTGCATCATAGTTAATTGAATTGAATCGGTATGTTAGCAAGAACGCTTAGCCCAATAATTTGCCGGAATTCGGTATCACCTTATAATTAAGCTAAATTGCGCACAGATAATAGAAAGGCCAACTTATAACCTAGCCCGAGACCGGATTAGACAGGTGCAGATTATGAAAGCTTTTTACTATTTCATTGTTCTAAGTATTTCAATGCTTACAGCGTGCGGCGGTGGTGGAAGCGGAGCCGGCGGGAATGGAAGCAATAACTCGCCCAGTTTTAGTGCAACCAGTTCCAGCACCAGCAGCATTCAAAGCAGCTCGCTGCAATCACAATCATCACAGGCGTCTATTACACCGCTAAACGCCCCGCAAAACCCTGTTGCCATCGCCGCTGATGCATCCGTCAATTTAAGCTGGAATTCAGTGTCAGGCGCCACCGCTTACAATATTTATTACGCAACCGAACCTAACATTATGTTTAAAAACATAAGCACATTTCAAAATGGTGCTTCGGTTAAAAATGTGACTTCGCCTTATATCATCAGCGGTTTGCAAAATAATAAAACTTACTATTTTGTAGTAACGGCAGTGAAGAATACCGATGAAAGCGCAGCTAGCGCGGAAGTCAACGCAACACCCACTGCTGAAAGCGGTGCTCGTCAGCCAACACCGCAAGAGACTTTGGTAGTAGAACTTATCAACCGCGCACGTTTTGATCCAACCGCTGAGGCAACTCGTTACGGCATTGGACTCAACGACGGAATAACTGAAACAGTCATTAGCACAGATAAAAAGCAGCCGCTTGCACATAATTTGTTTTTGATCGATTCTGCGCGCAAGCATTCGCAATGGATGTTAGACACAGATATCTTTTCTCACACTGGCATTGCAGGTAGCACGCCCACGGAGCGCATGATGGCAGCCGGTTATATTTTCTCTGGCAGCTGGAGCAGCGGTGAAAATATTGCATGGTCTGGTACTACTGGCAGTTCGATCAATCTAACCCAGTATGCGCTGCAGCATCATGAAGGTTTATTCAAATCACCCGGCCACAGACTTAATATACTGAACGGTAACTTCCGTGAAATCGGCGTGGGCCAAAAACAGGGAGACTTCACCTACAACAACCAGATTTATTTATCGTCCATGCTCACGGAAAACTTTGCGCGCTCCGGTGTAAATTTCTATTTAACCGGCGTTGTTTACGATGATAAAAACAGCAACAAATTTTACGATGTAGGAGAAGGACTTGATCGAGTTACCATTTCAATCAATGGAAAATCCTACCCCGTTTACGCAAGCGGCGCTTACGCGATTCCTTTGGCGAATGGTATTTACGATCTAGTTATAGATGGGGCGTCTTTAGGTTCCACCCTCAATTACCGGATTCAAATCATGGATGCGAATTTAAAATTGGACGTTTTAAAAACCGGCAGCAGCGCCAGCGTCGTAACTTGGTAACTCAACACCATTAGCCTAATTTACGATAAAGACCGTGCCTGGATGATAGCGTAGTAAAGCGCGAAATTAACGGCAGTAAATCCGTGTAATCTGAATTGGCAACACTCAAGATGCCGAATACAGGAAGGCTGTCGTAAAATACTTGTAACGCACGCCGACGAAGTTTTGATGCGTAATCTGTCAGGCCACCGCGACACACAATTAACTCGAACTCATTGAAGGATGAGTCCGTGCCTAAATTATATTGCGCCCATGTGATATTGCGGTTCAGTTCCGAGCGAAACACAGGTTCACCGCGAACAATGGTGTAATAATTTTCCAGGGATTCTGTACCGCCTGCCCGCAGGTAATTTTCTTCGTACTGAGGCAGCTTTTCGCGCGGAAATTTTGCTTCGCGAGCTCCGCTCAACAACAAGGGGTTGGCACCCGTCGCAAATATTTGCGTCTTATGATAAATGCCCTCTTCCATCAAGAGAATTGCTATTGTGTACACATCTTCAGCTGTTGCGCATTCAGCAATCCAAATCTTTGGTGCAGGGCAAGAACGCAACCATGGAATTAATACTTTACGTAATTCGCGAATATGTTTTGGATGGTCAAACAAACCCGCCGGATGCGCATCCAGTGCGCACAGTAGCGGGGCGATAAAGGTTGAATCATGTAACACGCAATCCTGCAATGACGATATGGTGGAAATATTGTGCACTAACATAAATGCATGCAGCTTGCGTCGCACCACGTCCTTTTGATAGCCGCGAAAATCATCACCAAAGCGTTGGTAGATTGCCTCTAATAAGAGTGCTACTTCAATATCTTCCAGCGATTGTGAATGACTCATAATCCTTCCCTATTGCGCTCCCGCACTTTCAAAATTAGTGCAACCAAACGCGCATAAGCGACAGTAACTGTGCAACATCTACCGGTTTGGTAATGTAATCCGATGCACCCGCAGCAATACATTTATCTTTATCGCCTTTCATAGCCTTTGCGGTTAACGTAATGATCGGCAAGGTTTTAAAGCGTGGAATTTTCCGAATCGCCCGCATGGTGTCGTAGCCATCCATCTCCGGCATCATAATATCCATTAACACAATTTCGATGGATGGATCTTTTTCCAAAACCTCAATACCATCGCGGCCGTTTTCTGCAAAAGATACTTTCATGTTTTGGCGTTCAAGCACAGAACTCAACGCGAATATATTGCGCAAGTCATCGTCCACAATAAGAACGCTGCGGCCACTTAATCCGCCATCGGCTGCCTGCATTTCGTCGATCATTTTGCGTTGCTGCTCAGACATGCTGGCGTGGGCGCGATGCAAAAACAGCGAGGTTTCATTCAGCAATCGCTCCGGTGAACGCGCGTCTTTTACAACAACCGTTTTTGCAATACGTTTTAACTTGGTGATTTCTTTGCGGCTTAGGTCTTTTGCTGTATAGACCACCACAGGAATTTCACGCATGTTTTCGCTTTTGCTCATTGTCTCCAGCACATCGAAGCCACTCATGTCCGGCAAGCTTAAATCGAGCACAACGCAATCAAACCAATTCTCGGATAAAACCATGAGCGCATCACTACCCGTTGCTACAGCCTCAATTTGAATATCCTCTGTACCAATTAGCTCGATAATATTATTGCGTTGAACTTCATCATCCTCGATTACCAACAACTTGCGTTTTCCGTGCACCAAGTACCGCTGTATGCGCTCAAGTTCGCTGTGCAGTGATTCGGGTGTAACAGGCTCCGCCAAATGCGAAATTGCGCCCAATTTCAAACTATGTTCACGTTCCTGATCTTGCGCCGCTGCTTCATCTGCCGGTAATTTTGAAATTACATGCACGGGAATATGGCGCGTTGCAGGGTCGCGTTTCAATCGCTCTAAAATGACATAGCCCTCTGCATCATCCATTTTTGAGCCAAGCAAAATGGCGGAGGGAGAATAATCACGCGCCAGAGTGAGCACAGCATCGCCCGAGCTTGTGACTATGCCTTTGAAGTTTTGTTCACGCGCCGCGTTCAGCAACATTTTCGCACGCTCACAATTGTCTTCAACGATAAGCACTGCCGGGTCACCTTGAGTAATTAAGGCGCGATCATCAAAGTTTTCCGAACTCGTGTTTGCTAGATGTTTGGTTATGTTTATGTATTCCGCATCTAAAATACTTTCGCTATTAGTTGGGCGAGTGTAAATAACATTGGGCGGCAATGCGGGCATATACAAAGTGTCAGATTGCAACAAAGTGTCGCTTTTGTTATTGGCGCGGTGATAAGGCAGGAATAACGTAAATGTACTGCCTACATCCACTTCACTTTCCACTTTAATTTCACCACCCAATAAGCGAGCGAGTTCACGACTAATTGACAAGCCCAGGCCTGTACCGCCGTAACGACGAGCCGTACTACCGTCTGCTTGCTGAAAGGCTTCAAAAATTAATTGCAGCTTATCGCTGGGAATACCCACGCCAGAATCGCTGACGGTGAACGCAAGCACAGCGTCAGCCTGTGATAAGGCTGGGTGATCCACCGTCCAACCTGAACTAATTAAACCTATGCGTAAAGTAACACTTCCGCGTGAGGTAAATTTAAACGCATTGGACAACAGGTTTTTCAAAATTTGTTGCAACCGCGTGGTGTCGGTCATCATTGCAGGTGGAAGTGATTCGGCCAATTCAATTTGGAAATCCAGTTGCTTGGCTTCCGCCATATGGCGGAAAGTCCGCTCCACATAACTGCGAATAGCTTGGAACCGGTATTCGCTGATTTCCAATGTAACCGTACCTGATTCGATTTTAGAAAGATCGAGAATGTCATTAATCAGCGTTAATAAATCGCTACCGGAACCGTGAATAGTTTTCGCAAACTCCACTTGCTTGTCCGACAGGTTTCCACTCGGGTTATCACTTAATTGCTGTGCAAGAATCAGCAAACTATTCAGCGGTGTACGCAACTCGTGCGACATGTTCGCCAAAAATTCTGATTTGTATTTGGATGAAAGCGCGAGCTGACTGGCTTTTTCTTCCAGCGCCAATTTGGCTTGCTCTACCTCCGTATTTTTTCGTTCAACTTCAATATTTTGCTCAGACAGCAAGCGTGCTTTTTCCGCTAGCTCCTGGTTAGTTTGTTGCAACTCTTGCGCGAGTGATTGTGATTGTGCGAGTAAGCTTTCAGTGCGGCTTGTTGCTTCAATGGTATTCAACACCACACCTATAGATTCCATGAGTTGATCGAGGAATGACAAGTGCGTTTCGGTAAAGCGATCGAGCGAAGCAATTTCAATAACGGCTTTAACTTCCTGCTCAAACAAAATGGGTAAGACTACAATATTGTTTGGCGCCGCTGAGCCGAGACCTGAGGACACTTGAATATAGTCGGTTGGAACATCAGTCAGCCAAATGCGATTTTTTTCCAAGGCGCACTGCCCTACCAATCCTTCGCCCGGCAAAAATGACGTTGGCAATTTGCGATTGAGTCGGTAACCGTAACTCGCAATCATGCGTAGGCGCGAATCTTTGTTGCGGCCATCCATCATGTAGAACACGCCGTGATGCGCGCTAACAAGAGGCGCCAATTCCGAAAGAATTAACGAGGTTACGGTTTCTAAATCACGCTGACCTTGCAGAATCCGTGTGAAGCGCGCGAGGTTGGTTTTGAGCCAGTCTTGCTGCGCGTTTTTCTGCGTGGTTTCTTTGAGGTTGCGAATCATCTCGTTGATGTTGTCTTTCAAATCCGATACTTCGCCACGCGCTTCCACCTGAATAGAACGCGATAAGTCGCCGCGTGTAACCGCCGTTGCTACTTCCGCAATTGCACGCACTTGTGTTGATAAATTTGCGGCAAGTTGGTTTACGTTTTCGGTCAGATCTTTCCACGTGCCCGATGCACCCGGCACGCTTGCCTGCCCACCGAGTTTACCTTCCACACCCACTTCACGCGCTACTGTGGTCGCTTGGTCTGCAAACACGGCGAGCGTGTCGGTCATTTCGTTAATTGTGTTCGCGAGTGCGGCAATTTCACCTTGTGCCGCCACGGTTAATTTCTTTTTCAAATCGCCGTTGGCTACTGCCGTTACCACGCCCGCAATACCACGCACCTGTGCGGTCAAGTTCGCGGCCATAAAGTTCACGTTATCGGTAAGGTCTTTCCAAGTACCCGCCGCGCCTTCTACTTGTGCTTGGCCGCCGAGCTTACCTTCGGTACCCACTTCTCTCGCCACACGCGTTACTTCCGATGCGAATGACGAGAGCTGATCTACCATCACGTTGATGGTATTTTTCAATTCGAGGATTTCGCCTTTTACGTCCACGGTGATTTTTTTGGAGAGGTCACCACGCGCTACCGCCGTAGTTACCGCGGCGATATTACGTACCTGACCAGTCAGGTTGGATGCCATGAAGTTCACGTTATCGGTAAGGTCTTTCCACGTGCCCGACGCACCCGGTACGTTCGCCTGTCCACCGAGACGACCTTCGGTACCCACCTCTCTTGCCACCCGCGTTACTTCCGACGCGAACGAACGCAATTGATCCACCATCGTATTGATCGTGTCTTTGAGTTGGAGAATTTCGCCCTTCGCGTCCGCCGAAATTTTCTTGGACAAATCGCCGTTCGCCACCGCCGTGGTTACATCAGCGATGTTACGCACTTGCGACGTGAGGTTGCCGGCCATGGAGTTCACCGAGTCGGTCAAATCCTTCCAGGTGCCTGCCACACCCGATACGTTCGCTTGTCCGCCGAGCTTACCTTCGGTACCCACCTCACGCGCCACACGGGTTACTTCCGACGCAAACGAGGAGAGCTGATCCACCATCACGTTGATGGTGTCTTTCAATTCGAGAATTTCGCCCTTCGCATCCGCCGTAATCTTGCGGGACAAATCGCCCTTTGCCACCGCGGTGGTTACGTCGGCGATGTTACGCACCTGCCCCGTCAGGTTGGATGCCATGAAGTTCACGTTGTCGGTAAGGTCTTTCCAAGTTCCGCCCACACCTTTTACCTGCGCTTGGCCACCGAGCTTACCTTCGGTACCCACTTCCCTCGCCACACGGGTTACTTCTGACGCGAAGGAGTTGAGCTGATCTACCATGATGTTAATGGTGTTTTTGAGTTCAAGAATTTCGCCTTTTACGTCCACGGTGATTTTTTTAGAGAGGTCGCCATTCGCCACCGCCGTGGTCACATCTGCAATGTTCCGCACCTGCGCTGTGAGGTTACCGGCCATGGAGTTCACCGAGTCGGTGAGGTCTTTCCAGGTTCCTGCAACACCGAGTACGTTTGCTTGGCCGCCGAGCTTTCCTTCCGTACCTACTTCCCTCGCCACGCGAGTCACTTCCGATGCGAATGACGAAAGCTGATCCACCATCACGTTGATCGTATCTTTGAGCTCCAGAATTTCGCCTTTTACATCTACGGTGATTTTTTTGGAGAGATCGCCTCGCGCTACCGCCGTGGTTACCTCGGCGATGTTCCGCACCTGACCCGTAAGGTTGGATGCCATAAAGTTCACGTTATCCGTCAAGTCCTTCCAGGTTCCGCCCACGCCGCGCACCTGCGCCTGGCCGCCGAGCTTACCTTCCGTACCCACTTCCCTTGCCACCCGCGTTACTTCCGATGCAAAGGAATTGAGCTGATCCACCATGATGTTGATGGTGTTTTTGAGCTCGAGAATTTCACCTTTTACGTCTACGGTGATTTTTTTGGAGAGGTCGCCGTTTGCCACGGCGGTGGTTACTTCCGCAATGTTACGCACTTGGCCGGTCAAGTTGCCGGCCATAGAGTTCACCGAATCGGTGAGGTCTTTCCAGGTTCCCGCAACGCCAAGTACGTTGGCTTGTCCACCCAACTTCCCTTCCGTACCCACTTCCCGCGCCACGCGGGTTACTTCGGACGCGAAGGAGTTGAGCTGATCCACCATCACGTTGATGGTGTTTTTCAATTCGAAAATTTCACCTTTTACGTCCACGGTGATTTTTTTGGAGAGGTCTCCATTCGCCACCGCCGTGGTTACCTCAGCGATGTTACGCACCTGCCCGGTTAAGTTCCCAGCCATGGAGTTCACCGAGTCGGTCAAGTCCTTCCAAGTCCCCGCAACGCCTTTTACTTGCGCCTGCCCGCCGAGCTTACCTTCAGTACCCACCTCACGCGCCACGCGCGTTACTTCTGACGCGAATGACGACAGCTGATCTACCATCACGTTGATGGTGTCTTTAAGTTGGAGAATTTCCCCTTTTACATCCACGGTGATTTTTTTGGAGAGATCGCCGTTCGCCACCGCCGTGGTTACCTCGGCAATGTTGCGCACCTGCCCCGTCAAGTTCGAGGCCATGAAGTTCACGTTATCTGTAAGGTCTTTCCAGGTACCACCCACGCCCGGCACATAGGCTTGGCCGCCAAGCTTACCTTCGGTGCCCACCTCACGCGCCACACGGGTTACTTCTGATGCAAACGACCGCAACTGATCCACCATGGTGTTGATGGTGTCTTTGAGCTGGAGGATTTCGCCGCGTACGTCCACGGTGATTTTTTTGGAGAGGTCGCCGTTGGCTACGGCGGTTGTTACATCAGCAATGTTCCGCACTTGCGAGGTGAGGTTACCGGCCATGGAGTTCACCGAGTCGGTCAAATCCTTCCATGTACCCGCTACGCCCGGCACGTTTGCCTGACCGCCGAGCTTACCTTCGGTACCTACTTCACGCGCTACACGGGTTACTTCGGATGCAAATGAAGAGAGCTGTTCCACCATGGTATTCGCGGTAGACGCAGCGCGTAAAAACTGGCCTTTCAAAGGGCGACCATCCACATCCAACTCCATGGTTTGCGAAAGATCGCCTTTTGCCACGGCACCGATTACACGCGCCATTTCGGTCGTGGGGCGAACAAGGTCATCGATGAGTGTATTCACCGATTTTACGATGGTCGCCCAACCGCCCACCATGGAGGGAATTACAGCGCGTTGCGTAAGGCGACCTTCGCGCCCTACTACGCGGCTTACATCGGTAATGCCGTGGGATAAGAGTTCATTGGATTCAATAATTTCATTCAGCGTGTCCGCAATTTTGCCGGCCATGCCCGTAAGATTTGCGGGCATACGTGCAGAAAAATCACCCTTCCTTAAAGCAGTGAGTACTTGCAACAAAACCTTGCTATCAAGTTCGCTATCAAGCTCAAGGGTAGTATCCATAAATAGCTCCCGACCAACCGAATTTATTTTTTTGATTAAGCAGAACAGCTCATTGCAGTAAACAGTTTTAAATGCTGTTCCAGTTTTTTAGCGGGTAAAGGTTCGCTATAAAAATTGCCTTGGTATTCATCGCAACCAATTTCTTTCACAGCATCCAAATGTTTTTGTGTTTCTACACCTTCCACGACCACTCGCAAACCAAACGCACGCGCCAAGGCAACCAGCGCAGAAACCAGAGTGGTATCATCAGGAAACGTTTTTTGTGTGGGTAAAAAATTTCTTTGTTTTTCCTGCACCGGAATTCTGCGCGGATCAATTTTTACCGCCGATATAGGCAGCGAATTTAGTGCAAGTGGTGAACAAAGATCTGAGCCGAAAGCATCCAACACAATATGGACACCACCGTCACGCAACTCGCGAAACACGGCCGCTGCCCGCGCTAAATCACTCACCACAGCCGATTCGCAAATCTCAAACTGCAAACAGGACGATGCCACCGCACAATCTTGTAAGGACTGCACAATACCGCTAAAAAAATCAGGCTGAAGATGAGCAATATCCAAATTAACTGCAACCGGTAAGTCAAAGGGAAGCGCTCCGGATTTCCACTGTTGGATTTGTTTACATGCAGCGCTTACCACCCAGTTGCAAACATGAGGAGCCTGTGCACTTTGTGAAACACGCCCCAAAAAATTCTCTGGGGCGAGCAATCCGTGGCGGGGATGATGCCAATACAACAAGGCTTCTAGCCGCGCGATTTTTCCCGTGGCAACTTCAATGGTAGGTTGGTAAAAAAGTTCGAATTGTCCGGTTTGAATAGCCAATGTCACTTCTTGTTCAAATTCATTGCGCAAACGTTCGGTTGCGTTGAGCTCTTCATGAAAAAATTGGATAGAACCACGTTGTCTCTGTTTGGCGTGATACATAGCCACGTCTGCATTTTTAAGCAGCTCTTCAGCCGTTTTGCCATCTTGCGGATAAAAACTAATGCCGATAGTAGTAGATGTTTTTACTTTCTGGCTTCCAATAGTCAAAGGCTCTGCATGAGCATTCACAATTTTTTTGGCAACCTTCATAACATCAGCGGTGTCGGGAAAACCTTCGAGCAAAATTACAAACTCATCCCCACCGAGCCGAGCAACCAAATCCGATTCGCGTACAGCGCCGGTTAAATGATTGGCCACTTGCTTTAAGAGATCATCACCAGCCTCGTGCCCAAGGGTATCGTTAATTTCTTTAAATTTATCCAAATCCAGAAACATTAACGCCAAACCTTCTTCACGGCGCGCAGCTTGAACAATGGAATGTTTTAAACGCTCCAACAATGAGCGCCGATTGAATAGTCCGGTTAAGGTATCGCGCGTGGCAAGCTCAGTGGCGCGCTGCTCTGCAATACGGCGCTCTTGCACTTCGGTTTTAAGCGCAAGGTTAACGCGTTCTAAATCCTGCATGCGCTGAATACGCAAATTCACGTTAATGGCTTCCAACTCAACGGTTTTTCGTTCCAGCTCAATATTTTTTTGCGCCAGCTCTACAAATACCGCCACTTTGGACTGCACAATCTTTGGAATGAGCGGAGCAAATAAATAATCGGCTGCCCCACTTTGATAACCTTTAAGACGATTAAATTCATCGCCGTAATAGGCCGTTACGAAAATAATGGGCACCGAGGCAGAACGTGGATGAGCGTGAATGGCTTCAGCAGTTTCAAATCCATCCATGGTGGGCATACTTATATCGAGCAAAATGACCGCGAAGTTGTGTTTCAATACTTTGCGCAACGCTTCTTCACCCGACTGAACAGTGAAGACTTCGTATTTAGGATGATCAGGATCTTCCAGCATACCCGCTAATGCGAGGAGTGTTGAAGCGTCATCATTGACAATAAGAACCTTAGGCAGTGATTCCTCGGAATACATGCAGTGTGAACCCTTAAAAATTTTATATATTCATCCTGAAAAATGAAGGATGAGCTCGAGCCGCGCGAACGGAGACGGCCTTAACCTACTGGCCTAAATAAAACTGAATCGCTTACTTTTATTGGGCTCGCAGCGCAAAAAAATATTTAAGCGCCGACAGAACTCAGGGCAGATAAGTTTGTTCACAGCGGTAGCACAGGCTCTGTTCGGCAGCGCACATAAGCTGAACAAATGGCGGCTATATACTTAAGATGCGTACTTGGGAAATAAACTTTACACAATAAGCACAGCTGCTTCGCTATCTCAGCGAACTGCATTTCCGGGGCGCAAACACTACAGCTTAGGTTACCCGGTTAAAAAAATTGCCAAAAATATCCGCTGAGCTCCGTCGCTTTATTCACTCCATTGAGTCTATACCGCATCTGGAAGCCATACTGCTAATGAATCAATTTCCCCAAGAAACCTGGGATATTACTGCTATGGCCAAACGTCTATACGTAGCAGAAGACGCCGCGGAAAAAATGCTCAAGGATTTAGCGAAGATTGGAATTTGCAAGCAACACCCCCAAGAGCGCGAACATTTCGTATATGCCCCAAAACGCGCCGAACTCAATCAAATGATTACCGAGCTGGCGGACTTTTATGCGAGTAATCTGATTGAGGTTACGAATATGGTCCATTCAAAAGCACACCAGGGCAAACGGGTTCATTTGTTTGCCGACGCTTTTAAATTCAACGAGGATAAATAATGGACGCGCTCATTTACGGATTATGTGCAGGTACCGCGTTCCTGTGTGCTGTTTTGTTGCTACGCGGTTACTTCAAAAGCCGCTACAGGTTGCTTCTCTGGGCGGGCTGGTGTTTTGTTTTTTTTACTATTAACAATGTGCTTGTAGTGGCCGACAAATTTTTTGTGGAAGATTACAGCCTTTTGAACTTCCGGCTTAGCATAGCCTTGTCCGGGCTTATTTTATTATTGTACGGCTTAATATTTGACGAGTAATCTATGAACGAAATGTTAGTTGGCGCAATTGCCACTTCAAGCTTTATTGCGGGCTTGTTCTTTTTACGGTTTTGGAAGTCTACGCAGGACAGATTCTTTTTGTTTTTTGCATTATCGTTCCTAATAGAAGCTGAAAACCGGATTTTTTTAGTCACATGCTTCAATTTAAGTGAAGAATCTCCCCTATATTATCTGATTCGATTTATTACTTACGCATTTATCATACTGGCCATTTTGGAAAAAAATAAACGCACTAAACAAGATGAGAAAGAGAAAGGGAAAGAGAAAGCGAAGTAATAAAGCAACCGGCAGCGTGCAAGCTGCCGCTATACTAGATGTAGCCTAACAATCGCAAACGGCCACAGTTTCAATAGCACTTGTTGCCTAACTCCAGAACTAAGGTTCCATACCCGCCAGAGTTAAAATTCCTGCTCAAAGCTATAGACACGCGTTTGGTAAAAGGTGTGAATTTTATTAATCCAATTTTTTTCTTCCATATTAGGCCAGCAATTTTTGTCAAAACCTGGCGCACGCTCCAAGCGTTCTTTGCATTCGTTCAGAATTAAAGTTCCGTTACGAGTATTTAACGTCAATGCCTTCCAGGGTACCGCAAATAATTTTTCGCCGACTCCAAAAATCCCACCAAAGGAGAGCACCACATAGGCGATCTCACCCGTAAAATTATTCAAAATAATTTCTTTAACATCGCCCACATGCTCATCGTCGTAGTTGTAGACATCTTTCCCGATCAGGGTGTCAGTGCCAACGAGATCGCAGTGGTAATTGCCCGCGTATTCATAGGCAGCGCCTGCGTAGTTTTCACTGGTAATGTGACTCATTTTGTACTCCCACTATAAGAATCTTCAGGATACCTAGTGTAAGAAGTGACATTTAACTATTCTGTGCGTCTGCGTACGCAAGTTATTTTCATTGATCCAAGTGTGCATAAATCACCATTTATGGCGCAAAAAAAAGCCGCCCGAAGGCGGCTCCAAAAATACCTCTCATTATTTTTTCAACACCACCGCTGCGCCGCCCGAGGGTGCGAGCGTTAAGGTGATTGTATCTGCACTGGTTTGCGTGCTCTCAGTTTTTGTTAGGGTGGAAATGGTTTTTCCATCTTGGAAAACCTGCGCTTTGTAATTGCCTTTACCTAAAAAGCTGAGCGGAATATTGAGCGTTCTTCCCGCTTCGTTAGTCATTGCACCAATGTACCAATCCTTACCTTTGCGGCGCGCGCTCACAATGTATTGGCCAATATCGCCTTGCAAGATTTTTGTTTCATCCCACACGGTTGGAACATCTTTAATAAATTCCAAACCATCTTCCCAATCACTTTTCGGCTTCGGCCAAGGGCCTTCGGTTTTTGAATAGGTGATTGGCGAATCCGCCAACATTTGGAAGGGACTGTCGTACACAACATACATCGCAACCGCTTGCCCGCGCGTGGTTTGTACATAAGGCAAAATATTGCGGCGCACTTGTGGGTATTCTTGCGGCGTTGCATGGCGGAAGCCACCCGGCGTGTAATCAATGGGGCCAAGAATCATGCGCGTAAATGGCAAGGTCACGTTGTGCGTTGCGGTTATGCGCGCGCTCCATTTGTTGTATTCCGCTCCCATCACACCTTCTTGGGTCATAAAGTGCGGATAGGTTCTGACCAAACCATTGGGCGGATATGCGCCGTGCAAATCAGCCATGATGTGGTGCTTAGCCGTCAAGCTCAACAGCTTGTGATAATAGCCAACCATGTCTTGATCTGAGCGATCCATAAAATCGACTTTAATACCTTTAATGCCCCACTTCTCATAAGCAGCTATGGCATCTTCCATTTGCCAATCCAATTGTTTCCACTGCAACCAAACCCACACGCCCACGTTTTTACTTTTGGCGTAACTGATGATCGCTGGCATATCCATAGCGGGAACTGGCTTCAACAAATCTGAACCGGGTTTCGCCATTTCGGAAGAGCCGGTGTACCAACCTTCGTCAATCAGAATGTATTCAAGGCCGAGTGTCGCCGCGAAATCGATGTAGGCTTTGTAAGTATCGGTATTCTTGCCCGACTTGGTGGCTGTTGCGCCTTTGCCCAAAACAACCTGATCACCATTCCACCAATCCCACGCGGTTTTACCGGGTTTTATCCAGCTGGTATCGGTCATTTTGGTAGGTTCGCCTAAAGCGGCGATCAGCGAGGATTCAGTTAGTTTGCCGGGATTGTCTCCCACCATAATCACCCGCCAAGATGTTTTGAAACCATCTGCGGACATGGTTACGCGGGCGGACGCGTAGTTGGAACCGTCATTCAGATTATCGAAGCTATAGGTCAAACGTGTTTCTACGCCGAGAGCGCCATCACCCGTACCGGTAAAACCTGAGCCCGGGTAATCGCGAATATCCGATTCAGCCAGAGCAAAGGTGGTTTGGCCAGCGCCGGTTTTACACACGAGCGGGTTGTCGTAGAGATTGTGTGCACGAATCGCAGAAGCCTTGATGGGATCAAACTCACCCTCGTGGCTACCCGTCATCTTGCCGGTGTTAAAGCCAAAACATTGGTAATCACCCGCGAATAAAAAGCGGGTCATTTCATTTTGAATCGTAAACTTTTCAAGGCCAGCCTGATTCGGCAATTGGTAGCGAATAGCGACGCCATCGTCATAGGCACGCACAACCAGATTCAAATTGAGTTTGCGCTCATCTTTGGCCGCGAATTTCAGCGTTGTGGTGTTGTAATGGTCGGCAACATTTTTGGTTCTGCCAAACATAGTGAAACTGGTGTTGATGGATGCATCATCCTTACCTTTGAACTCCATTTCGCTGTGCCCAACCGGCCTGTTGTTCACGATCAATCCTAAGGCAGATTCGCTGATGATGGCTTTTCCATCGAGACTGACACTGTAAGTCAACCCGTGGCCACCATTGTTTAAATCCACCTGAATGCGCGAGTTGGGAGACTTGAGCGAGTAAGTATCTGCTTGCGCAGACAAGGCTAGCGCCAAGAGACTCGCAGAGAGCACCTGATGTTTTTTCATTATGTTTTTCCTATGTGTTTGTGTTTTGACCAATTGGGTGCGGTTATTCTACTTTTTAGCCCACCAATATTAGGATATATATTACATAACTAAACCATAGATACCAACAAACAAATACCAACTAAATATAAAAAACACTTTATTGCATTAAGATGCTAGTCAAGGGGAGGACACGAATGCCCTGCCCCTCAACGAATCGACGCTCAATGGGAGCTTAAATGTTTGAGTAATCGCGCTTTAAGCGCTGGGGGAAGGTTCTTGATGGTAAGGCTGTCGGTAGCCGCATCGTAGAGGATATTGTTACCGAGGCAATCCGCATCGAAACTCATGCTTATGGAATCATTGCGGCCGCTGATACGAGCGTAACTGCGAACCTGACTGGTATCGGGAATGAACTCGGCTTTGATGTGATCTTGCGTTGACTCCACGTAACGTGAAAAGTGATCTGGCTCGTAGGTTTTCAGTTCATCCGACAAACTATTGGACAGATCTTTTATCACCACGCTCTTACCCGCTTTATTTTGCTCAAGGCAATAATCCACCACTTTATTGCGCGTTAACTTCGCGGTGGTTTCGTCCAACGATTCGGTAAAGTTATCCACGATTTTTAGGAACTCAACCGTATCGCTTTTAAGATCGTGCTTATCGCTAAAACCAATAAATTGGGTAAAGGCGTCTGATAATTCTTTCTCTCCACGTTCACGTAAAATAGCTAAATAGGTTGCCGATTCACCCGCATCCCAATCGCTTAAAGTGACTTTCGCCGCCAAACCGAGTTGAGATGAATTTAAAAAACAACTATCCGTAACAGCAAGCTCCGTATCCAAATAAATTGCATAACTATGCTCAACCACAAACACGTAGAGCAACTCGCCTGCTTCAATTTTTTCAATGACGAAAAATACGTAAGCGTCCAAAATGGTTTCAGATTTTTCTAACTCCAGCGCAAAATGCTGCATCGCTTTATGCGTAAAGCTTTCAAAACTGAAGCGTTCCTCGCGAAACTCTTTTAACCAAGACGAAAACGGAAATTCAATCGTTTCTGGCGAAAAACGTCCGTAAAACTTTCCGCCTTTGCGAATAAAGTTCACTTTTAATTCGTAGCCCAACTCCTCCAATTTTCCATTGGTATCAAAAGCAGCTTGGCGTAATTGCAATTGTGCGGATTGAGTAGGTTGCAAGCGTTGTATACGGTGGGCGATGATTCGAGTTAAAGCCATAGAAAAGCGTCTTATTGTAGTAAGATGATTGAAGTAACCAAAGTTTAACACGCAGGTATTTATTATGGATATTAAACCCAACAGCATTCAGCGTTTACGCCCTACACCGCGCTGGTCAGATGCAACGCTATTTAACGGCATAGCGCATTTTGTAGAAGTGGCGGCTGACACTGAACAAGATGTAATCAGCCAAACGTCGCAAATTCTTGCACAAACCGAAACAACGCTTGCAGAAATCGGCAGCGATAAATCCAAATTATTGTCTGCCACCATTTATTTAACGGATGCTAAAAATGCTCCCGCTTTTAATACCTTGTGGGAAGCGTGGTTACCAACAGGGAGCGCACCCTCGCGCGCTTGCGTGGTGGCGCAATTACTTGATCCTAAGATGTTGGTTGAAATTGCATTTGTTGCAGCGGTCGCCAAATCCAGATGGTGAAAATACTCATGGCAAATGTCATGAATTGTGTGAGTTCGCTTGAAAAGCCTTTTAATCATCCCAACCAAGAGATGATCGCTTGTTTTTGAGAGACCCAACCATGTTAGCCAATATTCCGTTTTCTCTACTCGAACTAGCCTCGGTACGCGAAGGCAGCACCATTAGCGAAACCTTGGCCAATTCGCTGTGTTACGCGCAAGCCGCAGAGCGTTTAGGTTTCCAACGATTTTGGTTGGCGGAGCACCACAACATGGAAGGAATCGCCAGCTCCGCGACAGCGGTGTTGATCGGTCATATCGCGGGTGGAACCAAAACCATTCGTGTGGGCTCGGGCGGCATCATGTTGCCAAATCATCCACCCTTGGTGATTGCAGAACAATTTGGCACCCTCGCCTGTTTGTACCCCAACCGAATTGATCTCGGGCTTGGGCGTGCGCCCGGTACAGATCCGATTACGAGCAGAGCACTGCGCCGCGATAATCTTGCCGCAGATCAATTCCCTACCGAAGTAAACTTATTGCAACAACTGCTGGCTCCCACTGTTCAAGGGCAAAACTTAAAAGCTATTCCCGGTGCAGGAACTCAGGTGCCTATCTGGCTATTAGGTTCCAGTTTGTTTAGCGCGCAACTCGCCGCAAAACGTGGTTTACCTTATGCATTCGCAGGGCACTTTGCCCCCAGATTAATGCGCGAAGCTGTGCGTATTTATCAAACCCAATTTCAACCCTCAGCCAACTTAGAAAAACCCTATGTGATGCTAGGCATGCCTGTTATCGCTGCTGAATCCGAACGCGAAGCAAAATTTTTATCCACGACCAGCCATCAACGCATTTTGGCGCTGCTGCGCGGGCAACCCTTGTGGCTAAGGCCGCCCGTTGAAACTATGGATGGTTTATGGAACTTGGAGGAAGAAATTCACGTGAAAGATTTCTTAGGTTTGGCGGCGGTGGGAACCCCTGCGCAAATAAAAGCAAAGCTGGAAAATTTGGTGAGCGAATTGGGCATTAACGAATTTATGTTTACGGTGGATGTTTATGATCCCGCCGTGCGTATCCATATTTTGGAATTACTGGCTTCGATAAAGGCGTCTAATTAAAAGAGGACTCGGTTTCGCGCAAGAAACTGAAAATCTGAAACTGATATAACGCAAATCCGCATCATTTAACCCAGTTAAATCCAAGAGACAGATTTACTCATCCCCTCCAAACAGCCTATGATCGGCATAGGTTAGATGCCGAACAGTAAAATGATTTAAGCGCACCTATTCTGCGAAAATGCTTTGCCTAAATTCACTAGCTAATGCAATACATCCAGCAGGGAAAAGATGACTGATGCCAACTTTCGTATTGAAGCCGATCACCAGCAATGCAACCTGGTGATTAGTGGCAATTGGGAACTGGGCAAATCTCCCGATAGCAGCACATTGACCGCGGAAATTCCTGAACATACACGGAAGATTGATCTTGTCATCCGTGAGTTAGGTCAATGGGATTCAAGTCTTGCGATTGCATTGCTAGGTATTGCGCGCTGGAGCAAAAGCAACAATATTGAATTCGATATTTCACAAGTACCGCAAGGGCTGCAACAACTCTTACGCTTGGCAACCGACGTTCCCGCTTATGAACCGGCCAACGAAACTAAACCAACCTCGCTCCGCACACTTGTTAAAAAAAGTCTTACTGCACTCGGGCAGGAAGTCCAATTAACTCTCACATTTATCGGCGACACCACTCTGGCTCTTATTCGCTGGTTGCGCGGCAGCGCTAAAACGCGTCGCAGCGATATTTTTTATTTTATCCAACAAGCCGGCCCACAAGCTTTAGCCATAGTGACGTTAATCAGCATACTCGTCGGTATGATTTTGGCGTACTTGGGTTCCGTACAATTGCGGCAACTGGGCGCACAAGTTTATGTTGCCAATTTGGTTTCACTCGGCATGGTGCGCGAGATGGGCGCACTTATGACCGCCGTGATTATGGCGGGTCGCACCGGTGCAGCCTATGCTGCGCAATTGGGTACTATGCAAGTGAACGATGAGATTGATGCGCTAAAAGTCATGGGTATTCCCAGCGTAGAATTTTTAGTCTTACCGCGAATGCTCGCTTTGGTTTTTGTTATGCCACTGCTGTGTATTTATGCTGACATTATCGGCATGGTTGGTGGCGCTTTTACCGCAGCAAATATGGATGTAAGTTTTACCCAATATGTTTTACAAACGCAGGATGCCGTGGATTGGGTAGACATTTCCACCGGAATTATTAAGAGCATCTTCTTCGGCGTTCTTATCGCAATAGCAGGTTGCCAAGCAGGTTTGCAATGTGGGCGAAATTCAAATGCTGTGGGTATGGCCGCTACCAATGCCGTAGTTCGCGCAATTGTTTACCTCGTGGTTGCAGATGCTGCCTTTAACATCCTCTACGACAAGCTGGGGATTTAAAAATGAATACGCAAAATAAAATTGAAACCCAACAAACAGATTTTATTTTGGCAAGAGACATCTGCATCGGCTACGGCGATCGAGTCGTGCAGCAAAATTTGAATTTCACTGTTAACAAGAACGATATCTTTTTTATTATCGGTGGCAGTGGTTGCGGAAAAACAACACTACTGAAAAGCATGATCGGCTTGATAGCACCTTCAAAAGGCGAAGTGCTTTACAACGGAAAAAATTATTATCAATCCGATGAAGACACACAGCTTTCATTGTTAAAAAGCTGGGGAATCACCTTTCAGTCAGGCGCACTCTTCTCCAGCATGACACTTGCGGAAAATGTCGCCCTTCCCTTACAGCTTTACACCGACCTAAGCGAAAAACAAATTGCAGAAACTGTCTCCTACAAGTTGGCTCTCGTTGGCCTCGCCGGCTTTGAGGATTTTTATCCCGCAGAAATCAGCGGCGGCATGCATAAACGCGCGGGCTTAGCTCGCGCTATTGCACTTGATCCGCAATTGCTATTTTTCGATGAACCTTCGGCCGGCCTTGATCCCATCAGCTCCTTGCGACTAGATCAATTAATTTTACAGGTGTGCCAAGCATTGGATTCTACTGTAATCATCGTTTCCCATGAATTGCCCAGTATTTTATCCATAGGCACCAATTGTATTTTTCTGGATGCACAATCTAAAACCATGCTGGATAGCGGTGATCCAAAAGTCCTATTACACAGCAGTAAAGAAGAGAAAGTCCGCCAGTTTTTAAGCCGTGCCGAAAACACAGCGGCGGATAAACCTAAGGAAGAACAATCACTATGAGTAAATCCAAAAATTCCTCGTTTGCCATAGGTGCGTTTATTGTAGGAGCGCTCATATTAATTTTTGTGGCTTTACTCTTTTTCTCTGGCGGTAAATATTTTTCAGAGAAAGAAAAAGTCATCATGTACTTCGAAGGCTCAGTACAAGGCTTACAAGTTGGAGCGCCCGTTAAACTCAAAGGTGTGGAGCTTGGGCAAATTACGGATATTCAAATTAACTTTCAAAGCGATAATAAAACCATCGTTAATGCAGTTACAGCGGACTTGGTATTAAAACGCATCAATAGCAAAGGTGCGCGCATCACCAACGAGTTTTTTGATGAAGCCATTAAAAACGGCCTTCGTGCACAATTAAATTTCCAGAGTTTTTTAACGGGTCTCTTGTATGTGGAACTTGATTTCTACCCAGACACACCTGTCAAACTCTATGGCTTGCAACAGAATACGCGAGAGTTGCCCACTGTCGCCACGCAGTTCGAGGAGCTCTCAAAAAGCTTCGCCGAAATGGATATTAAAGGCATAGCTCGTCATATAGATGAGTTTGCGATTGGGCTTAACAACATTGTAAAAGGCGGCGAGATCCAAACAACAATTAAGAACATTAACAAAGCTGCGGTCTCCATTGAGAAAACATCCAACAATGTTAATACCCGTATGACGCAGCTAAGTCAAAATATAGAGGTAACACGCGGCGAAATAGACAAGCTATTAGCAGAGCTCAACAAACAAACGCCAGAAGTCGCGAAAGCATTAAACAAAAGCCTACAGGACTTAAGTTACAGCCTCGAGCAAGTTAACAAAACCGCCGCATCTATTGATGGTGCTGTGTCCGAAAACTCACCCCTGATTAATCAGCTGAACAGTACGTTGAGTGAAATTAACCGCTCGGCACTCGCGTTCCGCAATTTAACTGAAACGCTGGAACAACAGCCGGAAGCACTGCTCCGTGGCAAAAACATTCCCAACAAGGATAAATAATCATGCGTAGATTTTTATTCGTTAGCGGCCTTTGTCTTCTTTTGTGCGCGTGCCAGCACTCGCCCAAAAAGAATTATTTTTACTTATCGCCGCTTAACGAAAAAGCGGCAACGCAAAGCGCTAGCAACCAAACATCACAATTGATTGGCATAGGCCCCGTGGATATCGCGGAATACTTGATGCGCTCCCAAATTATCGAAAGCCAATCTGACAACACGCTCACCTTAGCTGATAACGCTTACTGGGCAGAGCCATTAGACAAAAGCATTGCGCGAGTCATTTCGCTCAATTTAACGCAGCTTAATCCCTCACGCAGCTTTGTTCATTTTCCGTGGCGAAACGACAGCAAGCCGCGCTATAGCCTGCGCATTCACATAGACCAGCTTTCGCGCACTGGTAGAAACGCGAACATCAACGCGACTTGGGAACTGGTAGATAACGACGGGAAAAGCGGAACTTTACGCCGCAACTTTTTACGCAGCATTCAAGCTGATTCTGGTACAAAGGGTTTAGCACAGGCTTACAGCCAACTGCTGGGTGAGCTTTCAAAGGAAATGGATGATGCTTTGAACAAGGCTCCTTGAGACCAGAGTCGGAAAGGAGCCTTAACAAAGGCGGGTTAAACGAAATTAAGCCTCGCGGATCTCATAGGCATGAGTGATCTCCACACCACCTGCTTCCAACATGATAGATGCAGAACAGTATTTTGTGGCAGATAATTCGACAGCACGTTTCACCTGAGCCTCTTTAAGTTCTTTACCCGTCACAATGAAGTGCATATGGATTTTGGTGAATGGCGAAGGGATTCCTTCGGCACGCTCTGCTTGCAACTCACAACGGCAATCGGTCACTGCTTGGCGAGCCTTGGTCAAAATGCTCATCACATCAAAAGACGAACAGCCACCCAATCCCATCAACAGCATCTCCATGGGACGCACGCCTGTATTGCGACCGCCATGGTCTGGTGGACCATCCATCAATACCGCGTGGCCGCTGCCTGACTCGGCCAAAAACTGCGCGCCATCAACCCATTTCACAACTGCTTGCATAGAAACCTCGTCCACAATAATTAAGGCGGCAAGGTTACCACAGGACTGTCTTAAAAATGAAAATGTCACCAAAATCAACAATGATCTTCAATTTACAACTTTCTTGTGGACAAGATTCCACTCTGGGCTTATAACAACGTCACAAAGATTTGGCGTTGAACTGGTAGATTTGGCTTTCTCCAGCCATAATAAAAAATATTTATCGCCCCACGCTTATAAACAGGAGCAACAACTTGGTCGCTGTATCACTTACCCCTCACATCAAGAACGTGGACGAATTCCTGGTTCATTGCCATCGCCGCCGTTATCCGGCTAAAAGCACCATCATCTATGCTGGCGATAAGAGCGACTCTCTCTATTACATCGTAAAAGGTTCTGTCACCGTTTTGATCGAAGATGACGACGGCCACGAGATGATCGTTGCCTACCTTAATGACGGCGACTTCTTTGGTGAGATGGGCTTATTCGACGATAAGGATTCGCGTAGTGCGTGGGTAAGAGCCAAAACCGAATGTGAAGTGGCTGAAATCAGTTACGCCAAGTTCCAGGAAATTTCAGAGGCACACCCTGAGTTCTTGTTTGCCCTGGGTATGCAAATGGCTCGACGCTTGCGTGCCACCACCCGTAAAGTTGGCGACCTAGCATTCCTGGATGTGACTGGTCGCGTTGCGCGCACCTTACTCGAGCTTTGCAAAGAGCCCGACGCCATGACTCACCCGGACGGTATGCAAATCAAAATCACCCGTCAGGAAATCGGCCGCATAGTAGGTTGCTCACGTGAAATGGTTGGCCGCGTACTTAAAACCTTGGAGGATCAAGGCTTGGTGTTGGTGAAAGGTAAAACCATGGTGGTGTACGGAACGCGATAATTCCCCCCCTATATTCCCTGCTCTCAAAAGCCCGCATCTCGCGGGCTTTTTTGTATCTGGCATTGCGTTAAATACTAACAGTCTCGCCCACACCGTCTTATCCGATGGGAAAAGACGATACCTCGTAGATTCCTTTGCACACTGAGCTCCCATTTCAAATACCCAAGGAGCTTTCTGTGATCAATAAAAACTATTTGCATTCATTCTTCGTAACGGGCGCTGTGTTAGTAAGCGCTTGTCTATCCTCGTGTAACCAGGATGATAAAAAGCCAGAAGATCCCCCTATGATTAGAACAGCACAGCAAGTTGTTCAGCAGGGATTAGTAGGAGCCGTTTTCAGTAAGCTCACAACAGAGAGCACGAGTTTTGATTCAGCAGGTTTTACCAATCAAGAACAAGGTATTGCCCTTCAATCCACACAATATTTCGCATTGGGTTCCAATGGAAAATCTATTACTGCCATGCTCGCTGCGAAGATGGTTGAAGCAGGGCTAGTTCAATGGAACAGCCGCATTATTGATGTACTGCCCGAACTTAAAGACAATATTCGCGCTGAGTATTCGGAAGTTACACTTGAACAACTCCTCGATCATCGCAGCGGTATGATTCCATTAACCAGTATTGAGGAGGCTCAAAGCTATGACGGAGATTTCCCTGATGATCGATGGGAAAGACGAGTACACATCATAAAATGGATACTGAATCAAAAGCCTGTTGCGGCACCAGGAACCAGTTTTAGCTATTCCAACGCAGGATATACAGTGGCGGGCGCAATGCTCGAAAAACTAGGGAAAGACAGCTACCTCAACCTAGTCAACCAATGGGTATTAGCTCCACTCGGCATATCCGCCATCATGACGATGCCCGCAACACAATTGGCGAACCAGCCTTTGGGGTATCTGGGGCAAAAAAATCACTTGACCCAAGTAAACCCACTGGATGAGACACTGCTAAGACTGGATGACGCTATAGCACCGGCTGGTAGTCTTTGTATGACCGCCCAAGACTACGGCAAATATTTGCGTTGGCACCTGATGGCATTAAGTGGCAAAAATACTCCCATTCCCTTCAGCTACATCGATAAGCTGCAAAAGATGAGTGACGGTGAATATAAACTAGGATGGGGGTTGATTAAAAATACGCAAAGTAACGCGGCAATTCTTCTACACCTTGGAGAGACTGACGGATTTACGTCGCTTGCGATTCTCGATCAAAAAGGAAGCCTTGGCGTTTTCGCACTGGCCAATACAGCCACCGATGATGATAACCAACCTTGGGTAGCTAGTCTGTTACAAAACAATGCCCTACAACTTTACGTAAACGCAAAACATTAATCCTAGATTTGATTCGTTCGATATTGTGTTGGCGTCATGCCTGTGACCTTTTTAAAAGCCGCATTGAATGTTGCTTTTGAATTGAATCCAGATGCCAACGCAATATCCAATATGGTCTGTTGCCCGTAGGCAGCATCGTGTAAACAGCGCTGAACCTCAATCACACGATGCCGATTAATATAGTCAAAAAAACTTTCGCCTAGTTCCTCATTAAGCAACTGAGATAACTCATGAGGTGTTGCGGATAACAATTCAGCTAACTGCGTTAAGGTTAGCTCAGGCTCTAGATAGGGATGATCTCTGGTAAAAACTGTATGCAGCTCATGCTTTAATTGCGCAGTACGCGATTCAGTTAGCTTCGCTCGTGCATAACGATTTGAACCTGTTGAAGCCAACGTCTTAACCAATGGCTGGCGTTTATGATCGTCATCAAACCTTGCAAGACTTAGCGCCGGGAGCAGAATATTTTTATGCAGTAATGCGCTATACCCTAAAAAGTAAACACCGACCATCATCGCAAAATCGCTGAGAACAACAAGAGACGAATTTAAAAAATCACCTAGCACCCACACAAGCCACATAGCGCAAAATATTATTAGGGATTGCCTAAGCCAATTCATGGTTAAAATAATGTCTGACGAATATTCTTTTTTAACCGCCTTCTCAAATCTACGCCACAGCATAACGCTACAACACAGATAAATCCCCACCTGCAACTGTATTGCCACGCCGAATCCATCAATGCTCGTGGCTTCCCTATCCGCAATTAAATATTTCCTTAAGTCTTCTGTACTACCTATCAAATCAATAACAATAATTAGTGCGTAAAAAATAATAGTGGGTAAAAAATGAAGTAGATGAAAAACGTTAAAGACTGAATTGCGCCCTAATATTCCCTTGATATACAAGAACAACAAAGGGCCAATCATAAAATAGACAGGCGTTAGTATTTGCGCTAACTGCGGGTACTCATACACCACAGGAGTCGTTACCCACAAATCGACACACAAACACAACGAAATGGCGACTAATAATGCAACGAGTAAGTTATTAGGAGCAGAACCCGAAAAGCGTTTTAATAAAAACGCCAAAAATATACCGTGAGTAGCCGCTATTAAAGAAAGAACGTCGGTTAATAGCATTATGAGTAATTAGCGAAAGAATTCTTTCAATGCTGTGCCTGGATCCTCAGCTCGCATAAAGGCTTCGCCAACCAAAAACGCATTCACATTTCGCGCTCGCATGGCTTCTACATCTGCGGGAGCCAAAATACCGCTTTCAGTCACGACAATTCGCTCGCTACCGATTTTATCAAGTAGCTTGTAAGTTGTTTCCAACGTTACATCGAATGTGTGCAGGTTACGATTGTTGATTCCGATGAGTTTGTTCGGCAATTCCAACGCAATATCCAACTCCTTTTCGTCATGCACTTCTACTAACACATCCAAACCGATTTCTTGCGCAAGCGAATTCAGTTCTTTGAGCTTGGCAGTTTCCAAGGCTGCAACAATCAAAAGCACACAATCTGCGCCCAAGGCGCGCGCTTCGTAAATATGATACTCATCCACCAAAAAATCTTTGCGGATAACGGGAAGGTTTACTGCCGCGCGCGCTTGCTGTAAATACTCGTCTGCACCTTGAAAGAAATCCACATCAGTTAAAACCGACAAGCATGCTGCACCACCATCTTCATAAGAACGCGCCAAATCTGCTGGTACAAAATGTTCGCGAATTACACCTTTACTTGGCGATGCCTTTTTAATTTCAGCGATTACACCAGATTTACCCTGTGCAATTTTTTGCTCAATAGCGTTCACAAATCCACGTGCAGCTGTTTGCTCTGCAGCACGTACTTTTAAATCAGCCAAAGAGGTATGCTCTTTACGCGCTGCGATTTCTTCCCATTTGCGCGCGATAATTTTGCGCAATACGGTTGGTGTTTCAGACATACAATTTTCTCAATTCAAACCATTATAAATATTGGGTAAAGGCAGCAAGCTCGCGAATTTTTTCACCCGCCAAACTGCTACCAATTGCATCGCGCGCCATTTCAACGCCATCGGCGAAACTATCGACCACACCGCTCACATAAATAGCTGCACCGGCATTTAAGGTAATAATATCAGCGGCCTTCTCAGCGTATTGTCCACGGCGGTTGCCCAATGCATCTTTAATCAACAACAGTGAATCTTCGGCGCTGGATACACTTAAACCAATCAAACTTTTGCTTTGGATGCCAAAGTCTTCAGGCTTGATAGTGTATTCGCGAATTTCACCATTCTTTAATTCCGCAACTTGCGTTTCTGTGGCAAGACTAATTTCGTCCAAGCCATCTTTCGCGTGTACAACCATGACATGTTCGCTACCTAAACGACTCAGCACTTCTGCCATGGGTTTACACAAAGCACCGTTAAAAACACCAATAACCTGACGCTTTACTTTAGCTGGGTTTGTCATGGGGCCGAGCATATTAAAAATAGTACGCATGCCTAATTCTTTGCGCGGGCCAATCGCGTGTTTCATTGCACTGTGATGCGCTGGTGCAAACATAAAACCCACACCAATCTCTTTTACGCAACGCGCAACTTGCTCTGAGGTTATATCAAGTTTAATACCCGCAGCTTCTAATACGTCTGCACTGCCCGTTACACTAGAAACAGAACGATTCCCGTGCTTGGCAACGCGCGCGCCAGCCGCAGCTGCAACGAAAGCACTGGCTGTGGACACATTAAAAAGGTTTGCACCGTCACCACCTGTTCCGCAGGTATCAACCAAATAATCCGCTTGAATATCAACAGGTGTTGCAAGTTCTCGCATCACCATAGCAGCGCCAGTGATTTCATCCAGAGTTTCGCCCTTCATACGTAACGCAACTAAGAATCCACCGATTTGAGCAGGTGTAGCGCCGCCCGTCATAATAACGCGCATAACGGAAATCATTTCTTCTGTGCTGAGATCTACACGCGCAACCAAAGTACTTAACGCCTGTTTGATATCCATTTACCTATTGCCTCTTATTGTGATGTCTTACGACAGCATAACTGTCGTGCACCATGTTTATTTTGAGATTGTAAATCTCTCAAATATTTCTATGCAGTTAAACGTTGATCGAATAATTTAGTTTTATTTCATCGCCATGCATCCCACGAAAACCCCAGTTACAAGCCGGGCTTTCGTAAATACAAATCTCAACATCCATACAATCAATACCAATTTCTGCTTTGATTCTGTCGAATAACAAGCGAATCAGTTTTTTCTTCGCATCAACCGAGCGACCTTCGATCATCGTAATTTCGATAATAATGTAGGAATCACTTCTGCCTGCTGGCATAAAAAAGTCATCTATCTCCAAACCAATAAAACGATGTGCGCGTTTATCGGCCGGAAACTGCAAAGCGTCCATCACACATGAATGAATCGTATCGGACAGTTTTGCTTTAATGGGATCGAGAGACGATTTTAGGCCGTAAATCTTGATCTGGGACATTTATTTGCCCTCAAGAAAATTACGCAACATGTCGTGACCCTGCTCGGTCAAAATCGACTCGGGGTGAAATTGAACACCTTCAACCGCAAGCGTCTTATGTTTTACGCCCATGATTTCGCCCATACTGCCATCTTCATTTTGCGTCCACGCGGTGATTTCCAAACACTCAGGAATAGATTCTTTTTCAATCACCAAAGAATGATAACGCGTAGCTTGAAAGGGATTTTTCAGGCCGGTAAATACGCCCGTGTTGTTGTGATAAACCTGCGAGGTTTTACCGTGCATTACGTAAGGTGCACGAATCACTTTTCCACCTAAAGCCTGACCAATACTTTGGTGACCTAAACAAACACCTAGCAGTGGAATTTTTCCCGCAAAGGTTTTAATCGTATCAACCGAAACCCCCGCTTCAGTAGGCGTACATGGGCCGGGAGAAATCACAATTTTTTCTGGGGCGAGTGCAGCAATTTCTTCTATGGTAATTTCATCGTTGCGCACAACTTTTACATCTGCACCCAACTCACCTAAATATTGCACCAGGTTGTAGGTAAACGAATCGTAATTATCAATCATTAAAATCATTCTGCTTCTCCCACCATATCAACGGCTTTAAAAATGGCACGCGCTTTATTCATGGTTTCTTTCCATTCCAAGGCAGGTACTGAATCCGCAACAACACCAGCGCCCGCTTGTACATAAAGCTTGTTATCTTTGATTACTGCTGTACGAATCGCAATTGCAGTATCCATGTTGCCATTCCAGGAGATATAACCTACCGCGCCACCATAGATGCCGCGTTTTTCTGTTTCAAATTCGTCAATGATTTCCATTGCGCGAATTTTCGGCGCGCCACTTAAAGTACCCGCAGGAAGCGCAGCACGTAAAACGTCCATTGCATCCAAACCGGCTTTTAATTTTCCGGTTACGTTGGAGGTAATGTGCATAACATGCGAGTAACGCTCTACGACCATTTTGTCGGTGAGCTTTACGCTGCCGATTTCAGCAACGCGACCCACGTCGTTGCGCCCCAAGTCAATCAGCATTAAATGTTCCGCAATTTCTTTTGGATCATTGACCAACTCAATTTCAAGTGCCTTGTCTTCTTCCGGCGTGTAACCACGACGACGTGTTCCGGCGATGGGGCGAACAGTAACTTCACCATCTTCCAAACGCGCGAGAATTTCAGGGCTTGACCCCACAACGTGGTGATCGCCCAAATCCATGAAATACATGTAGGGCGATGGATTCAGGTTACGCAGTGCGCGGTACAAATTGATTGGTTCTTGCGTGAAATCAATCGACAAGCGTTGGGAGATAACCACTTGCATAGTATCGCCAGACAAAACGTATTCTTTGATTTTATCGACAACATCATGGAAATTTTTCTCGCCAAAATGCGATTGAAATTTCGCTTCACTGTGGGTGCTCATGCCCAAGCTCAAACTGGGTGTTGCGGGAATTTCACCACGCAGTTTTGCTTCAAGTTCATCCAAACGCGCATTGGCTTTTGCATAGGCGTTATCGACTTCTGGATTCGCATGAATGACAAAAATAAGTTTTCCGGCAAGATTATCAAACACCAAAACTTCGTCAGAAACGCTGAGCAAAATATCCGGCGTACCTATGATGTCTTTAGGCATGGATGCTTTTAAATGCGGTTCCACATAACGCACGCAATCGTAAGCAAAGTAGCCTACCAAACCACCCGTAAAACGCGGCAAGCCGGGCAATTCAGGCGCGCGATAACGCTGCTTAAATTCATCCACAAAACTTAAAGCATCTGCACGTGTATGGCGTTCAACAATTTCGCCATCGCGCTCAACCTGAATTTCATCGCCAAAGGCTTTAAGAATGGTGCGCGCAGGCAAACCAATCATGGAGTAACGGCCCCATTTTTCGCCGCCTTGCACAGATTCAAATAAATAAGAGTAAGGCCCACTGGCCAATTTAAGATAAGAAGAGAGCGGCGTATCCAAATCTGCTAATACTTCGCGCATAACAGGAATACGGTTATAGCCCTGCTGGGCCAACTCGGCAAAATGTTCGGGAGTCATGTCATTACCTTTTTACTCGCCGCGCTCCTAGGTTGAGCCAATGCGGCAAGCTTTTTTCATTTATTAATTCGAGTTTGCGATTCTAGCGAATAGAGAGCGCAAACATGGAGAAGAGGCCTCACATGCAAACACAACGAACGGCTTGCACACAGGCGAAATGAACTAGCGACGCCATCGGGCGACGAGGTAGGCAGCGCACTCTGTAGTGGTAAAGGTTGCGTTTGTCACGAGGGTAAATTCCCGGAAGTTGCATCTCAATATTGAGACTATTGCGTTTGAACTGAGGGCAAGTGTACTGAATTAATCCAGAAATGCCTACCCTCTAACCGTTTTATTGATCGCCTAAATTACAACTTAGAACAGTTACAACTTAGCGGCCGCCAACTCCGAATGCATCGCACGAATAGCCTCCGCATAATTAGGCGCACCGAAAATTGCAGAACCCGCAACAAAGGTATCCGCGCCTGCCTCCGCAATTTCACGAATGTTGCTGATTCCAACACCGCCATCCACCTCAAGCCTTGTCGAAAAGCCGCCGGCGTCGATAAGCGCGCGCGCTTCACGCAACTTGTCTAATGTGTGAGGAATAAATTTCTGCCCACCAAAACCGGGGTTAACAGACATCAGTAGCAACATATCCAGTTTGTAAAGCGAGTTTTTAACCAGCTCCAGCGAACTGGCGGGATTAAGTACCAAACCGGGTTTACAGCCCTTCTCTTTAATAAGCTCGATAGACCTGTCTATATGGCGAGATGCCTCGGGGTGAAAGCTAATATATGTAGCGCCGGCCTCTGCAAATTGAACAATTAAGTCATCCACCGGCTCTACCATGAGATGCACATCTATGGGCGCGGTGATACCGTATTTACGCAGCGCTTTGCAGACCATGGGGCCAATGGTCAAATTGGGAACATAGTGGTTATCCATCACATCAAAGTGGATAAAGTCGCCGCCAGCCGCTACCACAGCCTCCGCTTCGGCTCCCAAACGTGCAAAATCGGCTGCAAGAATAGATGGGGCGATCTTGAAATCTCGTCTAAAGTTCTGCATAGCCTTAAAGTTTTCCGTAAATGATCCGATTACCTAAATGATCAGATTGTCTAAATGATCTAATTAACAGAAGAGCCCGCATTGGGAACGCCCTTGCTGCTGAGATACCTGCATTCTAAAGAGATGCGTTTAGATAAGGCAACGAAAGAAATATGTTGTTCCCACAAAGACTAATGCAGCAGACGCCAAAACTCTGTGCCGCAATTGCTTGGCTTTTGTTGAGCAGTCTTTGTGCTGCGCAAGATCCCGCCGCGTCTGAAAGCTCATCATCTAGCAGCTCATCCTCCGCTGCTCCAGAGAAGCCGATTTATGCGGACAAACTCGAACGAGACAACGCCCTTCTAGCCAAAGCCTTTACCGCCATCGCCAAAGCAGATGAATTACAACCGCTAGAAACGCCGGATGAAAAAATTCTGGCGCTGTTTAAAAGCGGAGAAACCCGACAACCCAAAGGTGCCCTGCTCCTCATGCATGCGCCAGAAACCCCGCAGTTGTGGCCAGCTACCCTAGAGAACCTGCGCCGAAACTTACCTTTATATGGCTGGGCGACTATGGCTCTGCCGCTACCGGCGAAGTACGAAGCCACTGTTCCTGAACGGGAATCATCATCCGCCAGTAGTGTTACGAGCGAGAGTGCAAGTTCAGCTGCCAGTTCTTCACCTGCTGAAGCAGCTTCTTCTGCTAGTTCATCATCTGTATCGTCAGAAACACCAAAACCGATTATTGCGCGCGATAAGCTTATAGGCGAACGCGTTGAAGCCGCGGTCGCTCAGCTAAATAAGCTCGGGCAATTTAATATTGTCGTATTAGTCGATAACAGTAGCGCGCCGGATGCACTCGCAACCTTGTACAAAAAAATTAATAAATCAACAACGACCGCTGAAACCATGGATGGACCGCTCCAAGCCCTGATTCTTGTGAACCTGCAAAATCAGGAGCCGTTGACAAAGGAACAGCTTGGCAACATTTTTTCTACGCAAGAGTTACCCATCCTGGACGTTTTTTTCAATCCTGACAGCGCCCAACAAATAGAACTCAGACGCCTTCACCAAGCGGAAGCCATGCGTAAAAATTTAAAAGATTATCAGCAGCTGATTTTGCCGAGCCAACCACCCGTGAGCATTGATGACAAACAAAATTTTTGGTTGGGAAAAATTCACGGTTTTGTAGCGAAAAAAGCAGAGGGAAACGAGCTAAAGAATGCTAAAAATTCAGGGCCTGCAACTATGCAGACCCTGCAATAAAGACTTAACGAAACTACTAAACCTTAAATCGGCGTAGGTTGTCGCGCAAACCTGATGAAAGTTGACTCAAGCGCTGACTAGCCGCCGCCGTGCGAGCAGCACCCTCAGAATTGGTCATTGCAAGCTGGTTAATTTCGGTGAGGTTTTTATCTATTTCTGCGGTGACACTGCTTTGCTCCTCTACCGCCGCCGCAATTTGCACAGCCATGTTTGTAATTTCTTGAACCGCAGCACCTATACCACCTAGCGACTCACCCACATCGCTCGCCGATGCAACCGCCTCACCCGTCATGGTTGCGCTGGCGTTCATAGCCTCCACCGCCCGTTGCACGCCTTGCTGCAGCTGGCTCAGCATTCCTTGGATATCAGCAGTGGACTGTTGGGTGCGGCTGGCAAGAGTACGAACTTCATCCGCCACCACAGCAAAGCCCCGCCCTTGTTCACCCGCGCGCGCAGCTTCAATAGCCGCATTCAACGCCAGCAAGTTGGTTTGCTCGGCAACACCGCGAATAACGTCTATAACTGATGTTACATTTTTGGCCTCATCTTCTAATTTGACCATGGTGGCGGCAGTTTGGGTTACATGGGTCGACAACCCCTGAACATGATTCACCGCCAAACGAATGCGTTCCTGGCCTTGCTCGGCAATCTGGTTTGCGTCTTTAGTGCTTTGGGCCGTATTGCTGGTGTTACGCGCAACCTCTTGGACAGCCATAGTCAATTCATTCACCGCCGTTACCACCATGGTAATGGCATGGCATTGATCATCGGCCGCGCGCTGGCTATTGCTGGAAACTTCAAGTAAACCTTCTGCGGCAGAAGAAACCTCATTGGTATTGTTACGAACATTTGTGATCAATTCTTGAAGCTGATCCATAAACCGGTTTACGTGAGTAGCAAGCTCACCAAGTTCGTCATGACGATCCACTCGAATACGGATTGTTAAATCACCATCTCCCGCAGCAATATTTTTGATGCGGTCACTAATTTCTTGCAGTGGAACAGTTACCACTAAAGGCAGAAAAAGCACAGCGGCGATGGTAGATAAGGTACCCAAAACCAAAAGCACATAAAGCTGGTAGGCGATAGCATCGCTGCTGTGGTCGATCTTTTGAGTAAAATTATCCACGTGAGCCAGCCGCTTTTCTTCTAACTGATCGAGCAAGCTACGCGCCTTTGAAAAAGCTTGAAATCCATCGCCCAACGAGCGCGCCATTAAGCTTGAGCGAGTCGCCTCATCTGCACCTTCAGCCGCTTTGACGATAGATTCAGAAATAGTCTGCCACGCTTGTAAATAACTCAAATATTCTTCTTGTTCCGCCTTGGTTGCAGTTTCAGAGGTTTCGATAGATTTAAGGGTACGCTCACGCGCTTGCTTAAGATTATCCGCATGCTCTTTTAAAAAAGTGGCGATTTGTTGTTGTGTTAAATTGGGGGAAAGAAGCGCGCGCTCCGCTGTAAGCGCTTGATACATATCGCGGTCAGCCTGAATCAGCAGTTGTATTTCAGGCAAACTTACCTTAGCGATAGTTTTGGAGTCTTTAGCGAGGAGCCCACTGGAATGTACGGAATAAATTCCAGCGTATAAAAATAATAAAACGAGAAATACGAGTGGGAGCCCAAGCTTCCATCTAAAAGAGAGATT
The DNA here is from genome assembly GCF_046347455.1 of Cellvibrio sp. Lineage (GTDB taxonomy): Bacteria > Pseudomonadota > Gammaproteobacteria > Pseudomonadales > Cellvibrionaceae > Cellvibrio. The sequence continues at coordinate 57,635 of NZ_JAXMGC010000003.1, read as the reverse complement.
TGTGTACCAAGCCATAAGAGCCGCTCCTATCTTCCTGATTAAATATCTCCCTAAAGCTTAGTACAAATTCTCTGAAACAAAGGAAAACGCGTAACACTATCTATTAAGCTTCAAACTCACCTTAATTAATCTCCGGTTACGCATCGATAGCACGACAAATTCCACTTGACCAAGCGCTACCCGATCACCCACTACCGGGTGACGATATTTACTTAAAATGTAACGCGCGATACTCCAGTTCGCCATTTCGGGCGGAACGGGAAAGTTGTAAACCATGCCCAAATCAGCCAGTTTCGCACGGGAAGTAAGAACGAATTCGCCAAAGAAGGCTTGGGCAGAAAGGCGCTCGTTTTCTTGCATGCCCACGAGCAATTTATCCAAGGTTTCCAGCTCCGTCGGCGTACTCAACAAAAAGATATGATCGTTGGCTAAAAGCTTTTGCTCCGGAATTAAGGCAACCGGCTGTCCTTCGCGGAGTAGACACAGCAGTTGTACCTTATTGGGCAAGTTCAGGTTACCAACGGTTCGACGCAACGCAGGGCTGCCATCAGCCAATTTGTAACCAACAAATTCGTGACCCGCCTGCCCCGGCACACCTAACTCAACGCGTTGAACACGCGAACTACTTGTAGGAACGTTAAGGTTTAACCATTTCGCCAGCGGACCAACTGTCCACCCCTGCACGAGAAGAGAAATCAGCACAATAAAGAAGGCAATATTAAAAAAGAAATTCCACTCTGGCACACCCGCGAGCCACGGGAACATGGCGAGCACAATCGGAACCGCGCCTCGCAACCCTACCCAACTGATGAAGGTCTTTTCCTGCCACGAAAATTGAAAGGGCAACAAACACGCCCACACCGCCAGCGGGCGCGCAACAAACATCAACAAACCAGCAACGAGCAGAGCGCTGGATGCGTACTCCATTAGGCGATGAGGTGACACCAGCAAACCCAACATCAAGAACAAACTGATTTGGGCAAGCCACGCGATACCATCATGGAACCGTTGGATATTAAACAAACCGCGAGTTACGCGATTACCCACCATCAAACCAGCGAGGTAAACAGCGAGGAAACCGCTGGCGTGCATAACAGCAGCAAGGCCAAAAATAAAAACGCCGCCGAAAAGTGCGAGCAGCGGATACAGGCCTGGGCTCAGCTGCAAACGCTCCACCCCATAGGCTAAAAAGCGGCCTCCCAAAATACCCACCACCGAACCCGCGCCCATTTCCCACAAAAAATCACCCAGCATTAACCAACTGAAATTGGCCTGCTTGGTAACCATCAACTCGACCAGCATAATGGTAAGGAAAACCGCCATGGGGTCATTAATACCGGACTCGATTTCCAAGGTGGCACCGACACGGGATTTAAGCGCAAGACCTTGCATGGTTAACACGGAGAATACGGCAGCGGCATCAGTAGAACCGACGATTGCGCCCAATAACAATCCGTGAACCCAAGACAACCCCAAAAGCCACGCCGCCAGCGCGCCACATACTCCAACGGTAATCACAACGCCAATCGTTGCCAATGAAAGCGCAGGCCGCAAGCCGACACGGAAAAGATGAATTTCAGTACGCAAGCCGCCGTCAAACAAAATCACGGCAAGCGCCAGAGTGCCCATAAAATAGGCGGCTTTTACGTTTTGGAAATGAATACCTAAAAAACCATCTTCACCAGCCAACATACCGATGATTAAAAACATCAACAGCAACGGCATTCCCATGCGCGGCGAGAGCGTGGTAGCAAGAATGCTAATGATGAACAGCGCACCACCGAATAGCAGCAGCTGGTTTAATACTTCCATTCACTAAAACCTGTAAAAACAATCGATTAATCAAAGTCTTCCACGATCTTACTACAATCTTAGCCCATAGCGCCCCACCAATTTGGATAATTCACGCCACACCTAAAAAGCCCTCTCAACAAGCCCGCCTTTTGTTCTGACGACTCTCAAATGCTGTTATGATTCGCCCCATTATTTCTCTTATTAAGTTGTCCTCATGCTCAATAACTCTGCGCTGCAGCAATTAGCTCAATTAAAGAACACCCTCGTCGCTCAAAAAGATATAGCCCAAGGCGTAGTACGCTCTACCACCAAACGTTTTGGCTTCGTTATTTTGGATGACGGGCGCGAAGCGTTTCTCGATCCTGAACAGATGTTGCGCGTATTACCCGACGATCGAGTTGAAGTTGAGATCACTAAAAACGCTAAAGATCAGCTGGAAGCGAAACTGGAAAAACTGCTGAGCAGTTCATTCAAAGAATTTGTTGGTCGTTACGTGAGTAAAGGCAATAACTTTTTTGTTGAACCCGATGTAATTAATTTCAACCGATGGTTATTTGTTCCGCCGCAAGATCGCAAAGGCTTAACCGAAAATGATTTTGTGCGCTGTACGCTAAGCCGCCATCCATTCAGCGACGGAAAAGCGCAAGTAAAAATACTGGCACGACTCGGCTCTGCTGAAGAACCCGGCATCGAAAACCGTTATACGGTTGCCAAATACCAACTACCTAATGAGTGGACAGCGCCTGCACAAAATCACGCTAGCAGCATCAATTGGTCGCCCATGGTATTTGAAAACGGCGAGCTGGATTTAACGCACTTAGCTTTTGTAACCATTGACGCTGAAAATACGCGCGACATGGACGATGCCATTCACATCAGTAAAAACGAAAATGGCTGGGAATTAATCACTGCCATCGCAGACCCAAGTAAACAAATCGATATAGATAGCCCCCTTGAATTAGCGGCACGTGAACGGGCGAGTACTGTTTACCTGTTGGGGCAATCTATCACTATGCTGCCGCCGGATTTATCTCACGACACCTACTCCTTGGTGCCGGAAAAAAAGCGCCCAGCATTGATTTGTAAAATTCAAATCGCTAACGACGGCGCTATTACTGATTATGAATTTGCAGAAGCGCAAATTCGCTCGCAACATAAATTGAGTTACCAAGCTGTAGCCGACCATTTAAACGGTGTTAAGAGTTTGGATGATGGTGGTTACAACCTAAGCGATGAAACCAAGCAGATGCTAGTTACCCTGCAAGAGTTCGCTCAAACTCGCACGGAGTACCGTTTGGAAAACGCATTGGTGATGGATGAAAAAGCGGATTACTTTTTTATTCTGAACGACCAGAAAAAAATTGACCATGTCGATAAACGCGAACGCAACATAGCTCACCGCATGATTGAAGAAGCCATGTTGGTGACCAATATCTGCGCGGGCGAACTTTTTGTTAAAAACCCAGGCTACGGAATTTTTTCCACGCACGTCGGGTTCCGCCCGGAGCGCCTGAACGATGCAATTAGTTTAATAACGGAAGATCGCCCGGATTTAATTGAAGCAGGCCTAAAGGCAGAAGATTTAACCAAGCTCGACCAGTTCCAAAAATTAATCAAAGAGCTACGCATCAACCCTAATAAAAACCCGAAGAACAGCCCGCTCTTATCTCTGCTGCAGCGCATGTTGCAAGCAGGCTCTTTATCCGTTGAACACGCACCGCATTTCGGATTGGGTTTCAATGCCTACGCGATGGTGACCTCCCCTATTCGCCGCTACAACGATTTTTATAACCATCTCGCCATCAAACGTATTTTGCGAGGTGAACCTGCTATCGAAATTGATACGGCAAATTTATCGGCTCAACTACAAGATCAACTAAACCTCGGACGCCAAGCATGCCGTTACTTAGAGCTTTGGCTGCAATGCCAATTTATGAAGCAGCATATCGATACCTTACATTCAGGTACTATTGCGCTGGTTAATTCTAACGGCATTGGTGTTCGCTTGGACGATTGGGGCATTGAAGGCTACGCCATGCTCGCGCCACGCGATAGCGAAGTAAAAGCCCAATTTGATTCGCGTCGCTTAAGCTTAACGATCGAGGGCAAAACCTATCGGCTGGACGAAAAAGTCCACGTACTAGTGAAAGAAGTGGATGTTGAAAAACGTAAAATCGCATTTGAAGTGGTCGATCAGGAAACCGCAGATCGGTTAAGTGCTTGGTTGTAAGAAAAAAACATTGAATGACATGCCCCTATTTAGGAGGTTCACACCATGAGCAAAAATTACTGGCTCTTCAAAGCAGAACCGCACATTTATGGAATTGATCACCTAAACGCAGCGCCGAAAAAAACGGGGCGCTGGGACGGCATTCGCAATTACCAAGCGCGCAATTTTTTGCGTGACCAAGTCGCACTTGGCGATGAAGTATTTATTTATCACAGTAGTTGCAAAAATATTGGCATAGTCGGCACCGCAAAAGTTGTTAAGACGGCATACCCAGACCCTACGCAATTCGATCCTGAAAGCAATTATTACGACCCTAAATCCATGCCCGAAAATCCGCGTTGGGTTTCTGTGGATATTCAAGTGACCAAAACCTTTCCGCAGATTATTTCTCTTGCCAATATCAAAGCCCAATTAGAATTGGAGAACATGGTCTTAGTAAAACAAGGTCGCCTTTCAACACAACCTGTTACCAAAGCCGAATGGGATTTTATTTTGGGTATGATTTAAAAAGGAAAACGTCATGCAATTTATTGACTGCAGCTACGAACAACACGCACCTGAAATTCTCGCCATTTTTAACCACGCCATTCTCAACACAACATCACTCTGGGAATACAAAGCTCGCACACTGGACACCATGAAAACCTGGTTTGAAACCAAAGCCGCCGGAAATTTTCCTGTCATTGGTGCACTCGATAAAGATGGGAAACTTATCGGCTTCGCAAGTTACGGAACCTTCCGCCCTTGGGCCGCTTACAAGTACAGCGTTGAACACTCCGTTTATCTCCGCAACGATCAACAAGCCAAAGGCTTAGGAAAGTTGTTTATGCTTGAACTCATCGAACGAGCGAAAGCCCAAGGCTACCACACCATGATTGGCGCCATAGATTTGGACAACAAAGGCAGCATCGCCTTACACGAAAAATTAGGATTCGAACACGCAGGCACACTCAAACAAGCAGGATACAAATTTGGCCGATGGTTGGATTTTGTTTTTTATCAGCTGGTTTTAGATACGCCTCAAAACCCAACTGAGTAGCAGGAAAAAGGAGATCCTAATGCGGATAGTGAGCTGGAATTGCAACGGAGCCTTGCGCAACAAGACAAAACTTTTGGATGATCTGAACGCCGATATATTAGTCATACAAGAATGTGAAAATCCTGAAATATCAAATGAGGACTATAAAAAATGGGCTGGTACATACCTGTGGGCAGGAAAAAATAAAAATAAGGGTATAGGCGTATTTGCGCGCAACGAACATAAGTTAATGATGCTCGACTGGGCAGGAGAATTTAGGTTTAAAATCGAGGGGGTAAACCACAGATCACTCAATTGGCAAAGCGAACAACTTGAATCCTTTTTACCTTGCATGATTGATAACAGAATACCTTTGTTGGCAGTTTGGACAAAACAAGTGCCATCAAAAAGCTTTAGCTACATCGGCCAACTCTGGATTTACCTACAAATTCACAAAGCGAAATTAGACCACCCAAACCAAATAATTTGTGGAGACTTCAACAGCAACAAAATGTGGGATGAGGAAGATCGATTATGGAATCATTCAGACGTGGTTGCTGAGCTCAAAAATATGGGGCTTGAAAGCCTCTATCACACAAAAACTGGCGAAGCCCAAGGTAGAGAGACACGTCCGACATTTTTTCTCCACAGAAATAGAGAAAAGCCATACCACATTGACCATGTTTACATTCGTAGCGACAAAATCCAAAACAGCACGCTAAAATTTAACAACGCCGACATTTGGCTTAAATATAGCGATCATTTACCTATTGAATTTGAAACCTAAAAAAAAGCCGAGCAATTGCTCGGCTTTTTTATTCGGGGATCATTCCCATTCAATCGTCGCCGGTGGTTTGCTCGATACGTCGTAACATACGCGTGACACACCGGAGATTTCGTTGATGATACGGCCAGACACTTTTTCCAACAACTCATAAGGCAAGTGCGCCCAACGTGCGGTCATAAAGTCGATGGTTTCTACTGCACGCAATGAAATCACCCACTCATAACGACGGCCATCACCTACCACGCCTACCGATTTAACAGGTAGGAATACAGCGAATGCTTGAGATGTTTTGTGGTACCAGCCAGACGCATGTAGCTCCTCCAAGAAAATCGCATCTGCTTCGCGCAGAATATCGGCGTATTCTTTTTTTACTTCGCCGAGAATGCGCACGCCCAAACCTGGGCCAGGGAATGGATGACGATAAACCATGTCATAAGGCAAACCTAATTCCAAACCGATTTTGCGCACTTCGTCTTTGAATAATTCGCGTAAAGGCTCTACGAGTTTGAATGCCATATCTTCTGGCAAACCACCCACGTTATGGTGCGATTTAATGACATGAGCCTTGCCGGTTTTGGCAGCAGCAGATTCAATCACGTCTGGATAAATAGTGCCCTGTGCTAACCATTTAACATCTTTTAATTTGGTTGCCTCTGCATCGAATACGTCAATGAAAGTCCCACCAATAATTTTGCGTTTTTTCTCGGGATCATTTACGCCTGCGAGCTTGCTGAGGAATTGTTCTTCTGCGTCGGCGCGAATAACACGAACGCCCATATTTTTGGCGAACATGTCCATCACTTGATCGCCTTCGTTTTTACGCAGCAAACCGTTATCCACAAATACGCAAGTCAGTTGATCGCCAATCGCACGGTGCAATAACGCGGCCACTACCGATGAATCCACACCACCAGAAAGACCAAGCAATACTTTGTCTGTACCCACTTGTGCTTTTACTTTTTGAATGGCGTCTTCAACAATATTGGCGGGTGTCCACAAAGGTTCGCAGCCACAAATATTCAGAATGAAGTGTTCGTAAATGCGCTGACCTTGGAGTGTGTGCGTAACTTCTGGATGGAATTGCACACCGTAGAATTTTTTGGCTTCGTTATACATACCCGCAATTGGGCATGATGGTGTTGATGCAAGAATGCTGAACCCGGCAGGCATTTTGGTAACTTTGTCGCCGTGACTCATCCATACATCAAGCAACGCACTACCATCGGAATCAACATGATCTTTAATATCTTTAAAGATTTCACTTTCGCCAAGCACTTTAACTTGCGCATAGCCAAACTCGCGAATATTTGAACCTTCAACTGCACCACCCATTTGTTCGGCCATGGTTTGCATACCGTAGCAAATGCCGAACACAGGCACACCCAAATCAAATACTGCTTGGGGTGCACGCGGCGAATTTGCTTCATGAACCGATTCCGGTCCGCCCGCGAGAATAATACCTTTGGGATTGTAAGCGCGAATTTCTTCGTCGCTCATATCCCATGCGCGAATTTCAGAAAAAACACCAATCTCACGCACGCGGCGTGCAATCAATTGAGTATATTGCGAACCGAAATCGAGAATTAGAATTCGCTGTGCGTGAATATCGTGAGTCATGTTGAATCCTGAAAAGAAATAAAATTAGGTTTTCCCCTACCCCCTCTCCCGCAAGGGGCGAGGGGAACTCCAGACTCTCGCTACAATCTGTCCCTCTCTCCACAGGAGACGAGGAACTATTAGACTCTGTTCCCTCTCCCCTTGCGGGAGAGGGTTAGGGAGAGGGGTAAATAAAAAACTCGGGCGCACCCGAGTTTTTACGTCAATCCTGTGCGAAGAAAATTATCTTCCACCAATTGGATAGTTTGGAGCTTCTTTCGTAATCTGCACATCGTGTACGTGGCTCTCGCCCATACCCGCAGCAGTTACTCTTACAAACTCAGGTTTGGTACGCATGGTTTCAAGGTCAGCGCAGCCGGTGTAACCCATAGCAGAACGGACGCCGCCCATCATTTGGTGAATGATGGCAGTCAATGCGCCTTTATAAGGAACACGGCCTTCAATACCTTCCGGAACCAATTTCTCAGCGCCAGCACTAGCGTCTTGGAAATAACGGTCTGATGAACCTTGGGTTTGCGCCATAGCGCCCAAAGAGCCCATACCGCGGTAGGCTTTGTAGGTACGGCCTTGGTACAACTCTACTTCGCCTGGAGCTTCTTCGGTACCGGCGAACATTGAACCCATCATCACAGCGTGTGCGCCGGCAACTATAGCTTTGGCGATATCGCCAGAATAACGAATACCACCGTCTGCAATTGCAGGAACGCCAGTACCTTTCAAAGCAGCCACAACATTGGCGATTGCTGAAATTTGTGGAACGCCTACCCCACTCACAATGCGAGTAGTACAAATAGAACCTGGGCCTATACCCACTTTCACCGCATCCGCACCCGCTTCAACCAGGGCCAAGGCCGCTGCGCCTGTGGCGATGTTGCCGCCAATAACTTGTACATCGGGGTATTTGGTTTTGATTGCACGCACACGATCCAATACATTCTTGGAGTGGCCGTGAGCTGTATCTACTACCAATACATCCACACCCGCTTCAACCAGTGCATCAACGCGCGCATCTGTATCGCGGCTGGTGCCCACGCTAGCGCCTACACGCAGGCGACCTTCTGGGTCTTTACAAGCGTTGGGGTATTTTTCGGCTTTGTTGATGTCTTTTACAGTAATCAAACCGCGCAACTCAAAGTTGTCGTTTACAACCAATACTTTTTCAATGCGGTGTTTGTGCAATAGGTTGCGAACTTCTTCCGCTGACACACCTTCTTTCACAGTTACCAACTGAGACTTAGGGGTCATGATGCTGGAAACGCTAGCGTCCAAATTGGTTTCAAAGCGAACATCGCGGCCAGTCACTATGCCCACGAGGTTGCCGTTGTCCATAACAGGGACACCGGAAATGTTGTTTTTGCGGGTAAGTGCAATCAGCTCGCGAATAGTCGCGCTGGATTCAATCGTGATGGGGTCTTTAACGACGCCGGCTTCAAACTTTTTAACCGCACGCACTTCAGCTGCTTGCTGCTCAATGCTCATGCTTTTGTGGATGATGCCAATGCCGCCGTCTTGCGCGATGGCTATCGCCAAGCGAGACTCAGTGACTGTATCCATTGCGGCGGAAATAAGAGGAATGTTCAACTGAATTTTGCGGGTCAGCTGGGTTTTCAGAGATACGTCTTTGGGCGTCACATCGGAAAAACCGGGCACCAACAAGACATCATCAAACGTGAGGGCTTCTTCAGCAATTCGCAACATACCAACCAACCTCAACCCTAAACGGGCACACCGTAGAAAATAAACGCGGAATTATAAACACTTAGGCCATTAGGGTAAACCCAAAACACAATAGCTAGTGGTAATCGCCCCGCTAAATTCAAGCTATCGAATTGGCTGCGCATCCCCTAGAATGCCTCACCATGACAACTTCTGATTTCTTCTCAAATCCTGCCGCTTCAGGCTTTCCAGAGCGCCAAGTGATGAGCGTTAGCCAGCTCAATCGCCGCGCAAAGCAATTGCTGGAAACCCATTTGCCGCTTCTGTGGGTGGAGGGAGAGCTATCGAACGTATCTGTTCCCTCTTCCGGCCATTGGTACTTCACCCTCAAGGACAGCGAGGCGCAAGTGCGCTGTGCGATGTTCCGCAACCGCAACATGATGGTGAAGTTCAGACCACAGCAGGGACAACACGTTCTCATCCGTGCGCGAGTAAGCCTGTACGAAGGCCGTGGCGACTACCAGATTATTGCCGAACACATGGAAGAAGCTGGCGCGGGTGCCTTGCAGCGCGCTTTTGACGAACTCAAAGCTAAGCTCGCGCACGAAGGTTTGTTCGACGAGCAATACAAAAAACAAATTCCGCTGTTGCCGAAACACATTGCCGTTATTACGTCACCAACAGGCGCAGCGATTCGCGACATTTTAAATGTACTGGAACGACGTTTCCCCGCAATCCCCGTCACCATCTTGCCCGTGGCCGTGCAAGGTAAAGAAGCCGCTCCGCAAATTGTAAGAGCCTTGGAGCTGGCGAACCGCGCCAATTTGTTTGACGTCATTATCCTTGGCCGTGGGGGCGGCTCGCTTGAAGATTTGTGGCCTTTCAACGAAGAAACTGTCGCGCGCGCTATTTTTGCCAGCAATTTACCCGTGGTAAGCGCCGTGGGCCATGAAGTGGATTTTACGATTGCCGATTTCGTTGCTGACCTGCGAGCACCGACTCCCTCAGCCGCTGCTGAACTTGTGACGCCCGATGGCGAAGATTGGCTGGATAAATTTATTGGTTTTGAAGTCTTGCTAGAAGAAGCTTTACGAAGAAAGCTGGATCACTGGCAACAAAAAATTCAGTGGTTACGCTCGCGGCTGCGTCACCCTAAAGACAAACTGGAACAGCAATCCCAGCGTTGCGATGCCTTGGAAATGCGCTTGAAAAACGCCATTCAAAAATCGCTAACCCAAGCGCAAAATCAGCTGAATACTTTAATGCTTCGCCAGAAAGCGCAGCATCCGCAAACACGGTTATTGCAACTGACTCATCGCTTTCAACTGGCGCGCCAACAATTAATCAAAGCGCAATCCAACATTCTTATTCAAAAAAATCAGCGTTTTAACGAAGCGGTACGAATGCTGAATACTTTGAGCCCACTCAACACACTTGAACGCGGCTTTGCTTTGGTCACACAAGACAATGGGGAAAAGCCAGTTACTGCCAGCAACCAAGTTAAGCCTGGCGAGAAAATAAAAGCAAAATTAGCTAAGGGAGAATTGCTGTGCTCTGTGGAGAAAATCCTAACTTAGGTATAAAAAAGAAAAATTCCGTATAGGAATTCTCTTCACTGACAAAATCGATCGAACCTTGGTGATATTCAATAATCAATTTAACAATACTTAATCCCAAACCAGTACCGCCTTTTTCACGAGAGTCAGAACTATCAGCTTGAGCAAAGCGCTGAAAAATACGCTTTTTAAATTTCTCAGGTATCCCTCTACCTTTGTTGATGATGCCAACTCTATAGTAATCACCAGCATCTGAAAGATTCATACTCACGGAAGACTTAGGTTCTGAAAATTTGATCGCATTGGATAGCAAATTAGCAAACACCTGTTGCAAGCGATGAACATCCGCCAGAACTGGGGCACGCTTCAGTGAATTGGTTACACTGATACTCACCTCATGACGCTCACCGTAACCATCATTTCTAACCTTGGCCTGCAATAACTGCTCAACCAGATCGGTTTCTACGAAATCAAATTCTAATTTTCCCGACGCCATTTTTTCCAGATCTAACAAATCGTTAATCAAGAGCGTTAATTGCTCCGAATTTCGACTTGCCATACCAATCAGATTCAATACCTTGTCTGGTATTTGATCGCCAAACGCTCCCAACACAATCCCTAATGAACCGCGAATAGCAGTCAGCGGTGTACGCAACTCATGACTCACCGTTGACACAAATTCAGATTTCAATTTGTCCACCTCATCAGTCAACTCAAACAATTCGTTAAAGGTTTCACTTAAGGTGGTTATTTCGTTATTACCGCTAACAACACACAAGGCCTTTTCGCCCTGCTTACGCCGATTTAACACCTCCAATATTTTAAGCTGTGGCCGGCTAACACGAACCGTGAAGAGAACAACCAGCGCAGCGAAAATAATGCCACTCATTGTCAACATAACAGCGGTCATAACCAAGGAAAACTTTTTAAAATCTCTAAAATAATTATCGGTATTGATTGCGATATACAAAACACCCGCACCAAGAGGTTTACCATCGACAAGCACGCCGGTTATGTTGAGTGGCGTTAAGAAGCGAAGCCCATTTTTGTCAGTATCGTCATAAAAATCGTACTGTGTGTGTTTTGTTTTTTTTACATTGGCTACCGCAGCCGATTCAGTTGCACTCAGAAGACTCTCGGCACTGTGCCCCACGGATGCAAGCTTGGTTGACGCAATAACGGTGAGTGAATCTCCCGCCATAATTGTTATTGAGTCAAACTCCGGTTCTGCACCCATAGCTGCCACAAAGCGCTGAATACCGCCCAAGGTGTTTGAGGATTCTGCAGAAAACTGAATACTGTGGCTTGCCAAGTTGGCGCGAACGATCAGCTGTTCTTGAAAGCTCTTTGAAATAACGTGATAAATAAAAAACGCGCCCAGCAAGCACACGCAAAGGATAATAACTGCCAGAGAAATACTGAGTTCCCAAGCAAGCTTTCGACGAAAAAAATTTATCGTTGATATAGCCACACTCATTTACTCGGGGAATGACTCAAAAAATCACTGGGGCTCATTGGCGTGCTAATCACTTGGGACAATGTCAGCGCTTCAATTGCAGACCGGAGTGCAATTTCCGCTTTTCCACCAGCAAAATAAGCGGGCTGATCCAATCTCCCTAAAATTTGCATTTCATTGGTTGCTTCTATAAATGCAGCTCCCGATACACCTTCACGTTTTCCCATTATTTCCGCCGATTCTTCTTTGTGCGCTGCAAAATATTCAAAGGCTTGAAAGTATGCTTCCAAAAACCGATCCAACTCGGCTTTATGCTGTTGTAAAAATTCTTTTTTGACAGAGAGCGTATCGACTATTTGACCGGGAATGGATGTGGTATCAAAGATAATTTTATATTTTTGGGTAGCCAAAAGTTTGATTGAGTATGGTGGGTAAGTTTCCAATGCATCCAACTCTCCTGCTTCGAGTTTTGCTACCAAATCATCTTGCGCACCGGTCACTACATCCACGTCACTCAACTTTAACCCAATGGATTTTAATGCGGCAGAGGCAACCAAAACATCAACCGTAGCGGCTTCCATTCCCACCTTTTTTCCTTTTATGTCACTTAAGGCTGTTAGGCCACCTTCACGCCTTGTGAGTAACACATCGGCACCAAACGAGGCATCAGTAACGGCTAATAAACTAATTGGCTGCCGCGTTGATTCCGCGGCAACAATCGTTTCCACCATAGTGCTCGCCATAATATCAATTTGCCCGCGCTCAAATGCCCGGCGCACATCGCCCAACGAATTTAGCTCAACCATTTTTACGCGCAAACCTTGCGCTTCGTAAAACCCTTTTGCATTCGCCAAATAAATAAATTCGTAGCCCGGCCATGTATTAAAACCTATACGAAGCACGGTGGGTTCGGGAGCTTTTGAGCAGGAGGCGGAAAAGACAGCGATCATAATGATGCCTAACCTAATCCAGAAAAATCTATTCATAATTTACTCCCGACGAGTTATATCCCTAGCAATAGTGTAGCTGAGCATCAGGAATACGCCTTTTGTTTTGCATCTGCGAGATTGCGCTGGATGCTGCCAATCAGTATATTAAGAACCTTTCTTGTCGGAGCGCCTTGGTGGCTCACTTATCAGTGAGGCATACGGAGGCTGAGATGGGTTCGGCCCAATCCGTAGAACCTGATCAGGTTGAGACCTGCGGAGGGAACAAGGTGTCTTTGGGCTTCCCCAACCTCGTTTCACATCCTCAGCCTCAACGCAACATCTTCGAGGCAAAATGACACTTTCATCTCCACAGCATATAGCCATTGCCGGCGCAGGGCTTTTGGGGCGATTGCTCGCGTGGCAATTACTGCAAGCGAATTGCAAAGTCACTCTCTTTGAAGCGGGCAGTTTTACACCAACGGAGCCGCAGACCTCGCGCGCCGCTGCATTTACGGCAGCCGGAATGATTGCGCCGCTGAGTGAAGCCGTTGTCTCGGATGAGGGCGTTTATTGCATGGGACAATTTGCGCTTGAGCGCTGGCCACAATGGTTGCAAGCACTTGGGACCGATCAAAACTACTTTTTTAAGCACGGGAGCTTGGTAATTGCGCACCAGCAAGATTTCAGCGAGTTGGATCAGTTCGAACAGGAATTGAAATTTGTGATTCCGCACTGCCAGAGCTACCACCGAGTTAATCAACAGCAAATTCACGAATTAGAACCGGACATAAATCCACACTTTAACCACGGATTATTTCTGGCCGAAGAAGGCCACGTGGATAACCGCGAGCTGCTTGCAGCCATTGGCACAGACATTATCTCAAGAGGTGTAAAACTTCGTGAACATACGCCTGTTGAAGTTTCTGCAAATAAAATCACCACGGAAACGGGTGAAGAAATTTTTGATTTGGTGATTGATTGCCGCGGCTTGGGCGCAAAAACGCAGCAAAAAATGCTACGGGGTGTGCGCGGCGAAACTCTGCATGTCGAAACAAAAGAAATCCACTTAAACAGACCAGTGCGATTAATGCACCCGCGCTACCAACTTTATATTGTGCCCAAGCCAAACCATCGTTTCATTATTGGCGCCACTCAAATTGAAAGCGAGGATCGTTCACCGGTTACGCTTCAATCTTCACTGGAATTGAGCAGCGCTCTTTACACCTTGTCGCCCGCATTTGCCGAAGCGCGCATTATTGAAATGGATTCTAATTTGCGTCCTGCCTATATGGATAACTTACCCAAGGTTCAAGTTCAAGATGGATTGATTACCGCGAACGGTTTATTTCGGCATGGATACTTATTAGCACCTGCAGTTGTGGAAAATATTCTGGCGCACATTTTTAAGAAAGATGAAAAAGTTTTTAACGATCTTTTGATGAGATCATAACCCTGAGCATTTGCCTGCATGATCACTATTAGTTTAAACAATGAACCCAAACAAATCTTAGCAAATACCTTGCTGAGCGATGCACTTATACAGTGGGGTTTTGGCGAAATAAAAATTGCGGTAGCAATTAACAGCGAGTTCGTCCCCCGCTCTACCTACAGCGAGCGCAAGCTTCAAGATGGCGATCAAATTGATATTGTTAAACCTGTTGGAGGCGGCTAGCCATGAGTTTTAAACCTACACTACCTGCCAAAGATTTCACACTTTATGGCGAACGTTTTTCCAGCCGGTTTTTATTGGGTACTGCGCTTTACGCGTCACCGCAATTAATGCGCGATTCAATTATTCAATCGCGTGCGGAAATTGTAACGCTGGGTTTGCGTAGGCAAAACCCCGCAGATCGTTCCGGCGATGCGATTTGGCAGTTTATTCAAGAAAGCGGTTGTCGCCTGTTGCCAAACACAGCTGGCTGTAAATCCGTTAAGGAAGCGGTCACGCTTGCAGAAATGTCGCGCGAAATTTTTGAAACAGACTGGATCAAACTCGAAGTGGTCGGCGATGATTACAACTTGCAACCCGATCCTTTTGGTTTGGTTGAGGCATCCGATATCCTCATTAAAAAAGGATTCAAAGTATTGCCGTACTGCACGGACGATTTAATTTTGTGCAAACGTTTATTAGATGTGGGTTGCGAAGTGTTAATGCCATGGGGAGCACCTATAGGAACCGGGCAAGGATTATTAAATCGTTACAACCTACGCACCTTGCGCGAGCGCATAAAAGATGTGCCTATGATTATCGATGCTGGCCTAGGCGCGCCATCGCAAGCGACGGAAGCGATGGAAATGGGGTTCGATGGAATTTTATTGAATACCGCCGTTGCAAAAGCGCACAACCCGCCATTAATGGCGGAAGCATTTGCAGACGCGATTGATGCAGGCAGAAAAGCCTACAACGCAGGCCTCATGCAAAAACGCCAAACCGCTAGCCCTAGCACACCAACCATCGGCCAACCTTTTTGGCACCAATAATTTGGGATGACCCATTAGCGCGGAAGTTCTTTAATTCGCGCTAATGCGTTTATCAGAACGTCCTTGATATGTGCGGGCTTTGTATCGTTTGAATCGATGTAAAGCTGCATCATGCGATTGAGTCGTTGCAAGTGAAAAATAATTTCCTGTTGTTGTACGTGCGCTTTTTCGATTTTTCGGTAGTCCTCCTCATTTTTTACAAAGTCTGCCGTACGCAACCACTGACTCACGACTTCATCAAAAATACCCGAGCCACTCACCGAACTAGACACATGTAACATTACGTTTTGCAACGAATGTAAATGACGATCACCGTGTGTAAAACCTAAAGAAACCAAACTTTCTTTTAATACCTCATACCAAGCTGAAAGGTATTCCCGCTCACGCAAAAGCTCTGCCACGAACTCTGGTAATTCATCACCATGCACAACATTTTTAACCGGCATTTCACTCCGGCGCCAAATGATCGCCAGGATTTCATCGTGCCGGTAGAAATAGGCTTGCGCGTTCATTTGAATAACGGGTATGACTTCGCGCCATGACATGTGCTGGTTTTTAAAACGATTGTGGTAAATAGCAATGATAGAATCTGCCAGGCCTATAATTTTTCCCGCGTAACTTAGCTCACTTTCCACAGCTCCAGTGGGGTAGCCCGTACCATCGCAACGCTCGTGATGTTGAAACACGGCTTCCACCACTGCCGCAGGCATAGCGTCCATTTGCCGTAACAAACTTGCACCTATAAATACGTGCTGTTGAATATGCAACCAATCATCTGGCGTAAGCTGGCCTTTTTTCTCCAACACAAAAATATCAAGATGGAGCATACCTATGTCATGACTCAACGCCGCCAAAAAAATATCTACGCAATCCTCTTCGCTAAACCGCATTTCTTTTGCAATAACAACGGAGAACCATGCGCAATAAAGCGTGCGAAGAAACAAATCTGGCATAGCGAAGGCCATGACCGATAATTTTTGTTTGAGCAGCGGAAATTTATCGTAGTACGCGAAATAATTCTGGATTAACTCAATAATATTTTGATGCTCATTCAAGGCTGTCAAAAGATCATCTTGTTGCAAAACTTGTATTAGCGCTTGTTCCAAATCCGATGCTGAAAACTCACGCTCAAGGTAAATGGATTGTTCTATTGGCTTTTTTAAACGGTGTACGCGAAGAATTTCGGCAATCTCAGGTGTTATCAAAACACCTTGTTTCACCAAGAGGGCGTTCTGCGCGCTGAATATGTCCTCAGCGGAAAACACACCGCATTTTGTGCTGATTGCAGCCACGCGCAATAAATATGCATCGGGCAATAAAGGGTCGTATGCGTAAGTTTTATTATTGGTTACGAGTTTTAGCATGTATCACCCATATTTAGTGATTATATAAATTGCCTCCATGCCCATACTGTCGCTAATGACAGTAACAAACTGTAACCCACCAAGCTCGATGCTAAGCGCGGCGCCAGCTGATAATTAACGGCCAATACACCTGCAGAAATCATGGCGGGCATAGCGGCTTCCAACACCACAGTTTGCGCAGCAAGATTGCTAACACCAAGAAGATGCAAGAGCACCCACGCCAACAGCGGTGTTAAAAACAAGGTGGTAATCACACCTACCGCGAGCGGCATGACCATCTCACGCTCTAATCGCAATCGCCACTGCATGCCCACCGCAACCATGACGACAGGTACAAGTGTAGATGAGATTCGCTCGAATACACTGGATAACACATCAGGAAAGTGCAAAGGAAATGTAACGAAGGCAAGTACGAGCGCAATAAACGGCGGGAAGCTAACAATGGTTTTTACAAGCTTTTTGCCCGAGGCCACGCCGCCGCTGTAGTAGGCTGCGGCAAAGCTTCCCCAGGTATTTAGTGCGATAAAAGTACCGAACTGGTCATAGAGGATTGCGTAAGGAACTGCTTCATTACCAAGGAAAGCCTCTATCAGTGGAATCCCCAAAAAACCGGTATTACCTAGAGGGACTGTCAACATTAAGGCCCCTGTAACCTGACGCGACCACCCAGCTCGCTTGGCTACAAACCAAATAAATACAGCGCTTGCAAACATCATCACCCAAGCAAACGCCACCGGTAAAAGTGCACGAGAATCCAAGGTGAGATGAGGAATTTCGAACAATATAAGCGCAGGAAGCGCAACATAAATTACATAGGTATTAAGCGAAAGCGCAAACGAATCGGGTAGCTTGGAATTTCGTTGCAGCAACAAACCAATGGCTAAGCAAATAAGAATGACGAGTAAATTGCTCATATAAAACGCGGGGTGCGTAACTCAGAAAATGGGTAGCTCGCACACGAGTTGCGAGCGGTGAAAGGATTACTTTTTACGCGAGTGCGCGTTCTCAAGGCGACGCTTCTTAATAAATTCACGCTGGGTGACTTTCTTTTTCGTTTCCGCGAAGGGGTTTTCACTGGTACGGTATTCAATGCGAATGGGTGTACCGTGCAAATCCAGCACGCGCCTAAACGTCTTTTCCAAGTATTTGGTGTAGTGACTGGGAATGTCGGCCGTTTGGTTGCCGTGAATAACCACAATCGGTGGATTGTGCCCACCGGGGTGCGCGTAGCGTAATTTAATACGACGACCTTGAATCATTGGTGGCTGATGTTCACGCACAGCGTCTTCCAGAATTCGTGTTAAATAATTCGTGGAGAATTTGTCGGTTGCAGATTGATAAGCCTCTTCAATTGATTTGTAGAGATTACCAACACCTGTACCGTGCAATGCCGAAATAAAATGTATTTTGGCAAAATCAACAAACCGCAAACGACGTTCGATTTCATTTCTCACATATTGTTTGTGAGAGTCGTCCAAACCATCCCATTTATTTAGCGCGATAACAAGTGCGCGCCCAGCCTCAATGGTTGAACCCATCAAATGTAGATCTTGTTCAACCACACCTTCGCTGGCATCCATCACTAACACCACAACGTTTGCATCACTAATCGCTTGCATGGTTTTTACGATAGAAAATTTTTCTACCATAAGGTCAATGTTTTTGCGACGGCGGACGCCTGCGGTATCGATAATGGTGTAATTTTTTCCGAAACGTTCGTAGTTGATATAAATACTATCGCGCGTTGTTCCAGGTTGATCGTAAACAACCACGCGCTCTTCACCTAAAAGGCGATTTACCAAGGTGGATTTCCCCACGTTTGGGCGCCCCACCACGGCCATTTTTATGCCTTTTGCTTTTTCAACTTCTTCGCCTTCGGTAAATTCTGGTACCTCTGCCAGAACTTCTTCCATCATGGATTTTACGCCGCGACCATGGGTTGCTGTAGTCGCAAAAATTTCGCCCATTCCCAATTCGTAAAAAGGCGCGAGAGCAACGTCTGGATCCATTCCGTCAATTTTGTTGGCGACAAGATAAGTTTTTTTGCCATGCACACGTAGGTGTTTTGCGATCATATGATCTGCGGGTTGCACACCGGCGCGGCTATCTAAGATGAACAACACAATATCTGCTTCTTCAATCGCCATAAGCGACTGACCGGCCATCATGCTATCAATGCCCTCTTCTTCACCGCTGATACCGCCGGTATCTATAACGATAAATCGACGCTCTTCAAATGTTCCTTCACCGTATTTTCGATCGCGCGTTAGACCGGGGTAATCGGCTACGAGCGCATCACGGCTACGCGTGAGGCGATTAAATAGCGTTGATTTTCCAACGTTGGGACGGCCGACAAGTGCAATTACAGGAATCATAATGAGTACATCATTTAATTGAGCTAACGAAGTGTGTTCTAAAGTCGTTCAAACCTAGAAATAGCTTAGACAAAAACCAACACACTACAAAAAAATCAACCACTTAGGGCTGTTATTCCCTAAGTGGTTTGAATACAAGAACAATTTACGCCTATTTTTTAGCGCTGGCGGTGAACGCCATCAGGCTCCCACCATTACCGTAAACGTAAAGTGTTTTACCATCAGTCAACATAGGCGCGCGAACCCCTTTACGGTCAACGCGATCGCGTGCTGCAAGCTCACCGTTCGATTGATTTAGCACGTGCATGTAACCTTCAAAGTCGACCACAGCAACATAATCACCAAAAACTTGCGGCCCACCTAAACGACGACGCAATAGTTTTTCGTTCTGCCAAAGTTGTTCACCAGAGGTCAAGCTATAAGCTACAACTCTTCCATCACTTTGACTCACGAATAACTTATCGTCAGACGCGGAAAGTATTTCACTGGTCGAGCCATCAGTACCCCACACACTTGCGCCGGTGCCGCGAGCAACCGCCGCTATACGCCCCTGATAAGTACCCACAAATAAGATACCGTCTTTTAAAAGAGGACTCGCATGAATATCTACCATACGGTCTAAATCAGAGCGACCTTTGGGTAATGCCATACGTTGTTCCCAAAGAATCAAACCATTGGCCGGATTAAAAGCCATTAAACGACCATTAGCAAAACCGGCATAAATTGCAGTATCCAAAACCAAAGGTGCGGCTGACCCACGCAGTGTCAACAACGGTGGAGGGTTTTCGAAAAACCACATATCGGCGCCTGATTTTGCATCGAGCACAAACATTTTCCCGTTCATGGTTTGAACGGCAACAACCTGCCCATTGCTTTGCGGAACAGACGATATTTCGCCTTTAATTTGCTTACGCCAAACTTCTTTACCATTTGCGGCAGAAAGTGCAATCACTTCACCGGCGTAGCTGCCGATGTAAAGCATTCCATCCGCGTAACTGATACCGCCGGTAATGCTGTGATTTAAATCTTTATCTTTAAAGAAATGAACTACTTTTCCACTCACGCCAGTCAAATCTTTGGTTACATTTTTTGACCAAAGCCTGCTGCCTTTTTGGCGATTCAAAGCAGTCACTATGCCTTCGTGATCAACCGTGTAAATTTTTTCGCCATCAATTGCGGGAGTGAGTTGGGTTAGACCTATACCTTGGCCCGCACCCACATCGGTACTCCAAACTTCCTTAAGCCTTGCGGTTTCTTTAAAGCCGGACAATTCCATGGGTTCTTGGCCTGTTTTTTTAGAAAACCAAGAACAGCTGGACATCAAAAGGGCACAGAGCAATAAGCCCCATTTCAAGTGCCTCATTGTGCTTTCTCCTGAGTGGCTGGTGCAGCAGCAGGGGCCGCCTCAGCAGTTTTTAATTCATCAATCTTCATTTGAAGAACCATAGCGCGCTCTTGATGTTGTGGATCTGTTGTTTCCAGCGCTTTTTTGTAAGCAGTTGCAGCAGCGGCTTTATCACCCTGAGCTTTCAAAATATCACCACGAACTTCTGAATATTCAGACGCGAAAGCCTTGCTTGGTTCTTCTGATAGTTGCGCGAGAGCTTCGGGGTAAGAACCTTTAGCAACGTAAACGCGAGCCAAACGCGCGTGAGCCAATTGGGCTGTTGCGAGATCAGGTTTGCCAGCAAGAATCCATCGTAATTCAGTGACGGCTTTATCTAAGTTGCCTGCATCAACTGCAGCTTTGGCGAGATAAAAAGCGGCGCCCTGTGCATACAAGCTTTTGCCATTTTTTTCTTTCAATTCGTTAGCAATATGCTCGGCGTTTGCCTTGTCTGCATCAGTAAGTGTTTTACCTTGTTCAACGTTTAAAATTTTAATCAGCTCATCATATTGTACGGATGCTGATTCAGCCTTACTGTGTTGTTTTTCTTGCCAAGTTGTCCAAGCAAAATAAACCACGACAGCCGCTACAATCCCGGTGATCACTGTTTTGCCGTAATCTTTCCACCAGCGCTTTAGTACTTCTAATTGTTCTTCTTCGGTTAAGTGTACGCTCACAATGAACTCCTAATGATTCACATCTAAATTAAAATTTATACAAGATTTTTTAAAAAACTAATTAGATCACTGCTAGAAATAATTTGCTGAGGTTGCTCTTCACGCAGGAACTTAACAGCTACAACTGATTTGGCGACTTCATCTTCACCTAAAATCAAGGCCAACTTAGCCGTGCTTTTGTCAGCTTTTTTCAACTGATTTTTAAAATTGCCACCACCGCAGTTATTAATGACACGCAGTGCGGGTATTTCGCTACGAATACGTTCCGCCAATTGCAATGCCTCTTTCTGCACATCACCAACCGCAACCAGATAAACGTCAGCAATTTGGCTTATGTTTGCGGGTATGGCTTGAATTTCCTGAAGCAAAAGCACAAGGCGCTCTAACCCCATACCAAAACCAACAGCGGGTGTAGATCGACCGCCCAACTGCTCAACTAAACCATCGTAACGCCCACCGCCACACACTGTGCTTTGAGCGCCTAATTTATCGGTTACCCATTCAAACGCTGTTTTGCCGTAATAATCCAAACCGCGAACAAGGCGCTGGTTCACTTCGTACTTAAGACCTGCCGCATCCAGAAGCGCTTTAAGCTGCTCAAAATGTACACGCGAAGCTTCGTCCAGATAGTCCCACAAAACAGGCGCATCGTTTAGAAGCACTTGTGTATTAGCATCTTTACTGTCGAGAATACGCATGGGATTTGTTGTTAAACGGCGCTGACTGTCCTCGTCCAATTTATCTTTATGCGATTCAAGATGCGCAACAAGCGCTGTCTTATAAGCACTACGCGACGCCGAATCACCAATCGAATTAATTTGCAGTGTGACAAAATCTGCTGCGCCAAGTTCACGAAGAATGCGAGCACTTAATAATAAAATTTCAGCGTCAATGTCCGGCCCTTCCATGCCAAAAGCTTCAACGCCCACTTGGTGAAATTGACGATACCGACCTTTTTGTGGACGTTCATGACGAAACATGGGACCCATGTACCATAAACGTTGAGTTTGGTTGTACAGCAATCCGTGTTCTTCACAGGCACGAACACAACACGCAGTACCCTCTGGACGCAGGGTGAGGCTGTCGCCATTGCGGTCATCAAAAGTGTACATTTCTTTTTCAACGATATCGGTCACTTCACCGATAGAGCGCTTAAATAAATCCGTTGATTCCATAATGGGAAAACGAATTTCTTGATAAGCATAGCGCTGCAGAATCTGAGTAATTGTATTTTCAACGTATTGCCAAACCGCCGAATCGCCTGGCAGTAGATCATTCATTCCGCGAATAGCTTGAATCTTTTTCAAAATAATTTTCCAATCTCAGCCCGCTTACGCGCGAGCGATAATATTCTTTTCATCTTCCGCCATTTGAATGGCTTTTCTCTCAGCTCTTGCGCGAATAAGTTTTTCCAAATTATCCACCAAGCTTTCGTTGCCAATTTTGTGGTTTGGCTCACCGTCAATATAAACCAAGTTACTAGGTGTACCACCGGTTAGACCGAGATCAGCTTCTTTCGCCTCACCCGGACCATTCACCAAACAACCAATAACGGCCACATCAATAGGCGTTGTAATATCCTCTACTCTCGCCTCTAGTTCATTCATGGTTTTGATAACATCAAAATTTTGGCGAGAGCAACTTGGACAGGCAATAAAGTTCACACCCTTGCTGCGCAATCTCAAACTGCGCAGCAAATCCCAACCCACTTTAATTTCTTCAACAGGATCAGCAGCTAATGAAATACGAATTGTGTCGCCGATCCCATCCATCAACAACGCACCTAGACCCACAGCAGATTTAACTGTTCCCGCACGAAGCACGCCCGCCTCTGTAATTCCCAAATGCAAAGGCTGTTCAATTTGCGTGGCAAGCTTGCGGTAAGCCGCTACCGCCATAAATACATCAGACGCTTTTACGCTGACTTTGAAATTATGGAAATTGAGCGCATCTAAAATTTCCACGTGACGTAAAGCTGATTCAACTAATGCGTCGGGGGTTGGCTCACCGTATTTTTTTTGCAGGTCTTTTTCCAACGAGCCCGCGTTAACGCCGATGCGAATAGGGATATTAAGATCACGCGCTTTATCTACTACTGCACGCACACGATCTTCACGACCTATGTTGCCGGGGTTAATGCGTAAACAATCTACACCCAAATCTGCAACGCGAAGCGCGATTTTGTAATCAAAATGAATATCCGCCACGAGCGGAATATTCACTTGCTTGCGAATCTGACCAAATGCTTCGGCAGCATCCATAGAGGGAACTGACACACGAACAATGTCCGCGCCTGCTGCTTGAATACGCAAAATTTGCTCAACAGTTGCAGCCACATCGGTTGTTTCAGTGTTTGTCATGCTCTGCACAGATATGGGCGCATCGCCACCGACGGGCACATTTCCAACCATAATTTGGCGCGACTTGCGACGTTTGATAGGTGATTCACAATGCATAAATTTATCCTGACAAGATCGGGCTAATTACCGATCCTCATTATCAAAACGTTGGACCCCATTAAAGGAATCACTTCAATTTTCTTACCGTTCAACTGCACATCTACAGCAGGAGCATTCCCCAACTTCACATCAAAAGGAGCCATACCCACTAACTTAAGCTTGCTACCAGCGGATTGCAGTTCTGTTGCTAAAACATCTCCACGAGAGTCACTCACTTCTATCCATGACTCTGCGCGAAATGAAAGATTAAGCTCGTCCAACCCAGCTTTCTTGCTGCTTAATGAACTGCTTTGCTCAACAAGACTGCTCGCAGACTCAGCAGAAATTGTTGCGTTTGTTTCAAGCGAAGAAGCTGCAGAACTCGCAGCACTGCTAGAAGTAGCCTCGGTTGTGGCCGCTTCCGACATGGCTATCGATGACACGCCCAAATTTGAAGAGCTAGAAGCAACTGCCGAAGCAGGTGCAGGTAAAACAATTTTCGCTTTTTCAGACATCGGAAGCGACGAAATACGATCCGACGCTACAACGTATTGCGTATCACTGTGGTTATCAAAGAACCAAACCGAAATAATCCAAAGCCCGAGAAAAAATGCCGCGATTATCGCTAAAAAATGCCACGCACCACGATGACCCGGTTCTTTCTGCGATGCCGCCTTTTGTAACACAACCGGTTGCGGCCTAAGTTCTTCCATTAATTTGTCATACGCAGCCAAGACTGCAACAACATCTAGCTTTACCAAGTTTGCGTAAGCACGAATGTATCCACGCGCAAAGGTATCTGAATTTAGGCGTTTGTAATCGTCAGTTTCCAAGGCCTTAACCTTGTAGACCGTCATATACAAATCTTTTGCAACCTGTTCCTGAGTTAAGCCCGCTTTGATGCGTGCTTGCAACAACATTTCTCCCGGCGATTCTTTTTTGGGCTGCGCATTTTCTACAGCGGAACCGGAATCAATCCCCTCATCAACCATAAGAGGAACCTCAGTTAAAATTCTTCTGCTTATATTCCAAATATTCTTTGGAATATGGGAAATTGTTTTTCAAAATAAGCGCCAAGCTTGCCTCTTTATCTTTGTTACCAAACACCTTTTCCAACTGGATGCCCAACATCAAACTACGCGGTGTGTGATTAGCAAGGAACACAAACATATCTAAATTTCGCTTGGCGTCGGCGTATTCCTGATTTTGCAAATTAATATCTGCCAACTCGATAAATGCATCTGCATTTTTACGGTCCAAAATACAAGCGTGTTCGAACGCAGATTGAGCACGGGCTTTGTTGTTAAGTTTCAAAGCTGCTCGCCCCAAATTGGTGAGCGCTTGCGAGCGATTAACGTAACCCAAATCTGCTGATGCCACCTCAAACTGTGCAAATGCCTCTTGATAACGTTTTTGATTAAACAAGAAAATACCGTAATTGTTGTGTGCGACCGTTAATTTTTTGTCGCGCTTTATAGCTAACTTAAATTGCTCTTCTGCTAGCGGTAACTCGCCTTCCAATTGATACAGCATCGCCATCGCATTGGTTGCTGCGGCTGACTCCCTATCAATTTCAAACGCTTTTGCAAGGTGATGTCGTGCAGACTCACGATTACCTTTTTCAACATAACCCAAAGCCATTTGGACGTGCAGATCCAAGGCTTTGCCCTTATCTTGTGGAGCTTTTTTTTCTGTACCTGAGACTTGCTCTGAAACACAACCAAGTAATAACGTACTTGCCAACACGAAAATCAATACACTTTTGAAACTTAACAACAACTTATTATTCTGCATTGTGTTACTCCGAAAGTATTAAAAAACGCCGTCCAGCTTAGTTAAGAATTCTTATTGGTTGAGCTTCATCAAAACGCGCTCTGTGGCGCTCACTACGTTTTGTAATATCGTTAACGCTACCCGCAAGTTGGCCACAGGCCGCATCAATATCGTCACCACGGGTTGTGCGCACGGTAGTGATGTAACCTGCTTCCATTAAAATTTCTTGGAACTTGCGAATGGCGTTATTGCTAGCGCGTTTGTAGTTCGACAAATTGAAAGGATTGAATGGAATTAAGTTGATCTTGACTGGTACATCGCGCAAAAGTTCAGCCAATTCATGGGCGTGATGTGGACGATCATTAACTTGATCAATCAAGGTATATTCAATGGTAATTTTGCGATGCGTATCTGGCATTGATTGGATGTAACGAGTTGCAGAATCTAACAACATTGCAATTGGATATTTGCGGTTGATAGGCACCAATTCATTACGCAATTCATCGTTTGGTGCATGCAAAGAAATAGCGAGACATGCATCAGTGAACTGACTTAAGCGATCTAGCTGCGGAACAACGCCAGATGTACTCAAGGTAACGCGACGCTTCGATAAACCATAAGCATTGTCATGCATCATCAAATTCATTGAATCGACAACGTTATCGAAATTCAATAGAGGTTCGCCCATCCCCATCATAACGACATTGGTAACTGTGCGCGGACCATTCATGGTTAGCTGACCAAAAGATTTTGCAGCAATCCACACTTGGCCAATAATTTCTGCGGCAGTTAAATCGCGATTGAAACCCTGCTTACCGGTTGCGCAAAAGCTGCAATCCAAAGAACAACCCACTTGTGAAGAAACACACAAGGTTCCGCGATCACCGTCCGGGATAAAAACCGTTTCAACAACATTATTGCCCGACACACGAATCAAAAATTTACGTGTACCATCAGCAGAATCCAATTGTTTAACAACTTCCGGTGGGCGGATTTCAGCAACAGCACTTAATTTTGCGCGCAAGCTTTTGCTCACGTTCGTCATGTCTTCAAAGTTGTCAGCACCCAGTTGATGAATCCACTTTAAAACTTGCACAGCGCGAAATTTTGGTTCGCCCAAAGTGGCAAAGAATTCGATTAATTTTGCTTCTGATAAACCCAGCAAATTTACCTTGGTTGAGCTGCTTGCAACCTCGGTAGTACCGGCAACGGTGTTCTGTGCGGCATCAGAAGTTGGGGTGGATTGCTCGCTCATGGTAATTCCTGGAAAAACAAAAAATTAACGAAGGATGATGTCGCTAGACGCAAAGAAGTAAGCAATCTCGCGCGCAGCTGACGTGGGTGAATCTGAACCGTGTACACAGTTGCGATCGGTTGCCTCCGCGAAATCGGCGCGAATGGTTCCCGGTGCGGCGTTGGCCGGATTGGTAGCTCCCATTAACTCACGGTTTGCCAAAATAGCGTTCTCACCAGAGAGCACTTGAACCACAACGGGCCCCGAAATCATGAACTCAACCAAGCCTTCAAAAAATGGGCGCCCTTTGTGTTCTGCATAAAACCCTTCAGCTTGAGCACGGCTCAGTTGCAACATGCGTTGCGCAACGATTTTCAGGCCAGCCTTCTCAAAACGACCCACGATTTCACCGATCAGATTGCGGCTAACGGCATCTGGCTTAACAATGGATAGGGTTTGTTCAACTGCCATGTGTGTCTCCCGAATTAGCAAAAAACGGCTCGGGGCAATTTGCCCAGCGGCCCATAAATACAAAACCCGCGATTATACGCGGGTTTGGCCGGATTTTATATGCACCAAAAGGGAAAAAATCGCAGATTATTAAAGACTTGCAGCGGTATCTTGAATACGTTTCACCATTGCTTTTAGCCCGTTCCCCCGGGTTGAGCTCAGGTGCTGCATAAGGTCCAGACTGGTGAAATAAGCCTCTATATCGAAGGCTTTGATCTCATCGGCAGTCTTACCGTTGTAGGCTGCCAAAACCACGCCTAGCAGGCCTTTTACGATAAAGGCATCGCTATCAGCCTCGAAATAGAGACGGTTATCACGCACTTGATGAACCAGCCAAACCTGACTTTGGCAACCGCGCACTATGTTTTCGTCAGTCCGGAATGACTCCGGCATGGGCGGTAATTCTTTACCCAAATCGATAATGTACTTGTACCTGTCTTCCCAGGAATCAAAAAAACCGAGCGTATCGACTATATCTTCGGCGCTAACATCTATACCAAATTGGGTCATGGGAATATCCGGTTGACAGGTGGGCTTCGCGGAGCGCGGCATTATGCCCACAGCGGCTAGAAAAACATACCTGTTTCGAGTTGGGCTTCTTCGCTCATCATATGGCGGGCCCAAGGCGGATCGAATACGAGTTCAACTTTAACTGACTTCACGTTGGGAACCTTGCGGACGCGATATTCGACATCGCCAACCAACACCGGGCCCATACCGCAGGCGGGCGCGGTAAGGGTCATTTGAATATCCACATGCTTGGTTGCTTGGTTAACCTTAACACCGTAAATCAGCCCGAGATTTACCAAATCAACAGGAATTTCCGGATCATAGACGCTACCCAAGGCTTGCCACACCTGAGACTCAATAATTTGGTCATCGACGGGTTCGGGAAAGCTGATTAACTCAGCCTCAAGCCCCAACTTGTCCGCGTCAGTACCGTCTACACGAACCATTTGGCCGTGGTAGGTCACGGTGTAGTTGCCACCCAAAGCTTGGGTAATGGTTACGAAGGTATCTTGCGGAATTGTAATAGGCGTTCCATCGGGAACTCGGCGCGCGGGGCAATCGGCGAGCGCAACAACCATACGTCTTTCAGACATAACAAGTCTCAATCATTACCCCTCCCCCTTTTCAAAGGGGGAGGCAGGGAGGGGTTTAACTTAACTAGCGACGCTAAAGCTTTCGCCGCAACCGCAGTAATCTTTTACACGCGGGTTATTGAATTTGAGCTGGCGATTTACACCCTCGGTCACGTAATCAATTTCAGTGCCGCTTACAACCGGTAAAGCAGCCGGGTCAACTAACAGCTCTGCACCGTCACCTAGGGTAATACGCAAATCTTCCACTTTGCCTTCGGGCACCAAATCGACAACATACATCCAACCCGTACAACCGCTTTGCTTTACACTGAGGCGAACGGCTTTTGCATCGGCATTTTTGGCAAGCTCGCGCCTGAAATGGGCGGCCGCTGCATCAGTAACAAACACTGAATCTAGCTGTGGATTAAATGTTTCAACACTCATGGTGCACCTCTCAACGTACCGGCAAGATACCGGGCACTACAACAAAAACATCTTCGCTTTTTCGATAGCCGCAAACAGACGGTCTACTTCGTCAAAGGTATTGTAAAAACTAAAACTTGCGCGCACGGTTCCGGGAATGCCGAACTGATCCATAATCGGTTGCGCACAATGATTGCCCGTGCGCACAGCGACGCCCTGCTTATCCAATAAGACACCAACATCTGCAGGATGTGCACCGCGCAACATAAAACTCATGACACTCGTTTTACGCTCTGAGGTTCCGATTAATTCGATTCCATCAGTCGCTCGCGCCTTTTCTTCAGCATAAACGAGTAAGGCTTGCTCATGGGCAGCAGCAGCGGCGCGATCTAGCTGATTCAAATAATCTATCGCCGCGCCAAATCCTATTACGCCCGCGATATCCGGCGTACCCGCCTCAAACTTGTAGGGCAATTGATTGAACGTTGTGCCCGCAAAACTCACGGTTTCAATCATTTCACCACCACCTTGATAGGGTGGCATGGATTCCAGAATATCGCGCTTGCCATAGAGCACACCCAAACCTGTTGGGCCAAACAATTTGTGCGCAGAGAAAACATAAAAATCGCAATCCAGCCGCTGGACATCTACTGCCCAATGACTCACTGCCTGCGCACCATCAATCAACACTTTTGCACCCTGCGCGTGTGCTGAAGCGATAATTTCTTCAACAGGGTTGATACTGCCCATGGCATTGGAAACATGACCAACGGAAACCATCTTTACCCGTTCATCTAACATGGAGGCAAACGCCTGCATATCAATAGTGCCCGTGACATCAACGGGAATCGCTTCGACACTTGCGCCTGTTTCCAACGCAATTAATTGCCAAGGCACAATGTTGGAATGGTGTTCCATTGCGGAGACCAAAATTCGGTCGCCTTCTTTTAAATTCGCTCGCCCCCAGCTCGCCGCAACCAAATTAATACTTTCCGTTGTACCACGCGTCCAGATGACTTGTTTTGCGTCCGGCGCATTAATAAATTCAGCAACCTTTGTTCGAGCCGCTTCGAATTTAACCGTCGCTCGATCTGCCAACGCGTGAGCACCGCGGTGAACATTACTGTTGTCATTGCAATAATAATCGCTGATTGCATCAATCACAGCGTTGGGCTTTTGGGTAGTGGCAGCGTTGTCGAGATACACCAGCGGTTGCCCATTCACTTCTTGATGCAGAATGGGAAAATCCGCACGAATCTTTTCAACATCAAATGCTTTCACAACAGCACCTACCATCATTCATCCGCCATGCTTAACAAGGTTTGATCGCGACCAAATAGTTCAGCCAAACGGGGGAACAGATAATCGTGCACTGCAGGTTCTGAAATTTGTTCCAGCAGTTCATTGATAAAGCCAAAACTCATCATCACTTCTGCTTCAGTGCGGGAAACGCCACGGCTTTGTAAATAGTAAAGTGCAGTTGCATTTAACTGACTCACCGTTGCCCCGTGGGCACATTTAACATCGTCCGCGTAAATTTCCAATTCTGGTTTGGTATTGATTTCTGCTTTTGCAGATGTGAGCAAATTTTTGTTGCTCAGTTCCGCCAGCGTTTTTTGCGCATCTTGATGGATATAAATACGACCGTTAAAAATCGCTTGAGCTGAATCACCAATAATACCGCGGAAAACTTCGCTGGTTGTGCAATTCGGAACCCAGTGCTGCACATTGCTGTGGTAATCCACCATTTGGTTATTACGCGGCAAATAAACACCTTGAAGATTTAACTCAGCCCCCTTCCCTCGGTGATTAATCTGATAATCAATACGTTTTAATTTGCTGCCTAAGGCCAAGGTAAATGCACGTAACCGCGCGTTGCGCTGCAAGTTTACGTGCACTGCGCCTATGTGTTGAATATTTTCTTCTTCTAAATTCAAACGGTAATGCTGTAAGTTCGCATTATCGCCAACCACAATCTCGGTGAGAGCGTTAACAAAACTGTTTTGTACGTCGGAAGTTGAAATATAGTGCTCAATAATTTCTGCTTGTGCTGACTCTTCCAACACCACTAGCACACGCTGGTTAACTGAAACAGTTTGGGATTCCGCCGTAGAAACCTGTACCACATAAATCGGTTTAGCGAGCACTTGATTACGCGAAACATGCACCAGAATGCCGTCATTCAACCAAGCACTATTCAAGGTTGCAAACAGATGCTGACCACCTTCAACGACTTTTCCGAGATGTTGTGCAATCACCTCTTGTTGTGCAGAACTTGCTTGTGAAAAACGCACAACCTCCGAAGGTAGCTCGCTTGAACTCGCTGGATCAAACACACCATTGATAAACACTAAACGTGTGGCATCAACGGAAATCATCTGCGATTCGTTCAACGGCGAACTTGACTGAGCGGACCATGTGCTAGGAATATTTTTTTGCAGCGACGCAAGCGGAGTGTATTTCCAATGTTCTGTTTTGCGCGTTGGCCAAACCACGTTACTCCAGTCATTTGCTGCTCGCGCACGAATATCAGCCAACCACGCAGGGCTTTGTTGTTGCGCGGCGAGTTTTAAGGCCTGTTGCTGAAAATCGCTCATCAATTACACAGCCTCTTCTTCAAGCCATGCATAACCTTTTTGCTCCAACTCCAGCGCCAATTCTTTTCCGCCAGTTTTTACAATGCGGCCGTTGGCGAGCACGTGAACAAAGTCTGGCACTATGTAATCAAGAAGACGCTGGTAGTGAGTTACTACGATAAAGCTACGATCAGGTGAACGCATTTCATTTACGCCATTTGCAACAACTTGCAAGGCGTCGATGTCCAGACCCGAATCGGTTTCATCGAGAATACAAAGCTTGGGTTCAAGCAACATCATTTGCATAATTTCGTTACGCTTCTTTTCGCCGCCGGAAAAACCTTCGTTTACGCCGCGCTTTAAAAATGCTGCATCAAGGCTGACTCGCTTGCTGGTTTCGCGGGCGAGCTTCATAAATTCAACAGCCGTTAATTCTGGCTGACCTTGATGTTTACGCTTTGCATCTACCGAAGCTTTTAAAAATTCCATGTTGCTGACACCGGGAATTTCCACCGGGTATTGGAAGGCTAAAAACAAACCTTCACGAGCGCGCTCTTCAATGTCCAATTCGAATAAATCTTTGCCATTGAACTCAACAGAGCCACCAGTAACTTCGTAACCTTCGCGACCAGACAATACATTACCCAAGGTGCTTTTACCTGCGCCGTTTGGTCCCATAATGGCGTGAACTTCACCAGGATTGATGGTGAGATTCAGACCTTTGAGAATGTCTTTTTCTTCTACTTTGGCGAACAGGTTTTCAATACGTAACATAAAGTTTTTAATCCGATAATGTTCAATCAATTTCATTTAGCGGGGAGTCGTCATCCACGCGCAGCGGGGATCTACGGGGCCGGCTTTCCAGCTCTTGCTTTTCAATGTCATATTTACAAGATCTTTTTCGCCTCTTGGCGAGTTCCTTTTCTTTGCTTCGCCAAAGAAAAGGAACCAAAAGAAAGGCGACTCATCTCACTCCTGATCCTGCGCGTTTCGAAAACTTGCTGTCGTTCCGACGCGACATCCTCGTCGCGTAGTCACTAAAACAAACATCCTGTTTGTTTTACACCAACTTTTCTCCAATGCTCGGGGAGCTCGCATGAGATGTTGGCGGACAATAAAAATTTACCCGACAGAACCTTCCAAACTTACTTCTAACAATTTGCCAGCTTCAACCGCAAATTCCATGGGTAATTCTTTAAACACTTCGCGGCAGAAACCATTGACGATCATGGACACCGCTTTTTCGGCGTCGAGTCCGCGTTGTTGGCAGAGGAACAATTGATCGTCGCTGACTTTTGACGTTGTGGCTTCGTGTTCGATAACGGCGGTTGGGTTTTTACTTTCGATATAGGGGAAAGTATGCGCACCGCATTTATCGCCAATTAATAGCGAATCACACTGGGTGTAATTACGTGCACCTTCTGCGCCGGGATTCATACGCACTAAACCACGATAGGCGTTTGAGCTTTTACCAGCCGAGATACCTTTAGAAATAATCGTTGAGCGAGTATTTTTACCAATGTGAATCATCTTGGTGCCGGTGTCGGCTTGCTGATAATTGTTGGTAAGCGCTACGGAATAAAATTCGCCCACGCTGTTATCGCCACGCAAAATGCAGCTGGGATATTTCCAAGTCACTGCTGAACCTGTTTCAACTTGCGTCCATGAAATTTTCGCATTGGTGTGGCATACACCGCGCTTGGTTACAAAGTTGTAAATACCGCCCTTGCCTTCTTCGTTGCCGGGGTACCAGTTTTGTACGGTGGAGTATTTAATTTCGGCGTTATCGAGCGCAATTAATTCCACAACAGCGGCATGCAATTGATTTTCATCGCGCATGGGCGCGGTACAACCTTCAAGGTAACTCACATGTGAGCCTTCGTCGGCAACAATTAAAGTGCGCTCGAATTGGCCGGTGTTTTGTTCGTTGATGCGGAAGTAAGTCGACAACTCCATGGGGCAACGCACACCTTTTGGAATGTAAACAAATGAACCATCAGAAAACACAGCAGAGTTTAACGCAGCGTAGTAATTGTCTTTTTGCGGCACCACTGAGCCGATATATTTTTTTACCAGCTCGGGATATTTATGAACCGCTTCGCTAATGGAACAGAAAATAACACCAGCTTCGAGCAATTTTTCACGGAAGGTGGTTACAACAGAGACCGAATCGAAAACCACATCCATTGCCACACCAGCTAGCGCCGCTTGCTCGTGCAACGGAATACCAAGTTTTTCGTAGGTTTTCAGCAACTCTGGATCAACTTCATCCAAGCTTTTGGGTTTTTCGTCCATAGACTTTGGTGCGGAATAGTAAGAAACCGCCTGAAAATCTATATCGTCATATTTCACATGCGCCCATTCCGGCTCGGTCATTTCCAACCAGGCTTGATAGGCTTTTAATCGCCATTCGAGCAACCATTCTGGTTCATTTTTCTTGGCGGAAATAAAACGAATAACATCTTCATTTAAACCGGGAGGCAAGGTTTCAGAAACAATGTCCGTGGTAAAACCAGCGGCATATTCTTTCTTGATGAGATGTTCAACTTGTTCAGACATGTTTTTACCTTAAGCTTTTTGCAGCTTGGCGATAACACTACGAATGTGTTCAATCGCAAATTCAATTTCTTCGCGCGTGGTGTAGCGCCCGAGGCTAAAACGCAGCGAGGCTTGTGCTTGGGCATCACTCAGACCAATCGCTTTGAGTACGTAGCTCGGCGACATGCTGGCGGAGTTGCACGCGGAACCACTCGACACCGCCAGATCGCGCAGCGAAAGCAGAAGCGCTTCGCCGTCATAACCTTGGTTTGCGTCTGTCGCAAACGCCACATTCAAAATTCCGCTCACACATTTGGTGCTGGAGCCGTTGCGTTGAACATTCGGCAAATCGGCAATGCCGTTCCACAGCAAATTTCGCAGCTCTGAAATACGCTGGGCATCCGTTTCCAGATTAACTTGAGCCAGGGCAGCAGCTTCACCCATACCAACGCATTGATGGGTTGCCAAAGTACCGGAACGCATATTGCGCTCGTGGCCACCACCATGGATTTGCGCGGCGATTTTTACATCGCCCGCACGGCGCACGTAGAGCGCGCCTACGCCTTTAGGGCCGTAGAACTTATGGGCAGACAGCGACAGCAAATCTACACCCAAGTCTTTAACATTAAGTGCGATCTTGCCTGCGCTTTGCGCCGCATCGCTGTGAACTAAAATACCCCGCGGCTTACACACCGCTGCAATCGCTTTGATATCGTTAATGCAACCCAACTCATTGTTGACCTGCATAATGCTCACAATAAAAGTGTCATCACGCAAAGCAGCTTCTACTACAGCGGGTTCTATCAAGCCATCCTTATTGGGTGACAAGTAGGTGACCGCAAAACCTTGCGACTCTAGCCAACCGACTGGATCTAAGACTGCTTTGTGTTCAATAGCCGATACAAGGATGTGACCGCCGGTTTGATGTGAAGTGCGATAAGTTTCCGCAGCACCTTTTAGTGCAAGGTTATTGGCTTCGGTGGCACCGCTGGTCCACACAATTTCGCGCGTATCTGCGCCAATCAAATCCGCAACCTGAGCGCGGGCATCTTCTACTGCTTCTTCTGCCTGCCAACCAAACAAATGAGAACGCGAAGCCGGATTGGCAAAGTTGCCCTCTAGTCTTAAGCATTCCGCCATTTTAGCCGCCACTTGGGGCGCTACAGGCGTGGTTGCCGC
The DNA here is from genome assembly GCF_046347455.1 of Cellvibrio sp. Lineage (GTDB taxonomy): Bacteria > Pseudomonadota > Gammaproteobacteria > Pseudomonadales > Cellvibrionaceae > Cellvibrio. The sequence continues at coordinate 22,555 of NZ_JAXMGC010000003.1, read as the reverse complement.
GTAATCCAAGTAGACCGGTTTACGGAAAGAAGCGGGTGCAGGGTTAAAAGTCACGCTATGTCTCGGGGTTGAATCGTAAAAACAGACTATAAAATTTCGCTGAGAGCGATGTGATTCTCAGGCTTGCCTTGCTGTTGCAAGCGTAAATCCTGCCGCTCGCGCACCGCTTGAATATCCGCGCGAGCCACCAAATCAGCCAGACTAATGCCGCTTAAAAACTGGTGAATTTGTTCGCTCAGGTTTTCCCACAAATGATGGGTAAGACAAACCTCGCCCTCATGGCAGTTACCCTTACCTTCACAACGGGTGGCATCCAGCGATTCGCTCACTGCATCTACTACTTGAGCCACAGAAATATCCGCCGTGTTACCCAACAGACGGTAGCCACCACCTGGGCCGCGAACACTTTGCACCAAGTTACATTGACGCAAACGGGCGAAAAGCTGCTCCAAATACGACAGGGATATCCCCTGACGCGCAGAAATATCCGCCAAACTTACGGGCCCTTGCTGAGTATGCAGGGCCAAATCCAGCATGGCGGTAACCGCATAACGTCCTTTGGTGGTAAGTCGCATAAGAAAACCTGTTGAGGATGGGCAAAGCTATAACCTAGCATTTTACTCAACTATTAAGTGGTTTTCCAAGTTTTTAACACTACAGCCAGTAGGGGCATTTATAAAAACGCCCCAATCTTGCCCGTTGGAGGCGACCTTCTTAGCTGTTTGAAGGCTTATCTTCGGCCTTGGCAGCCTCACGTAATGCATCGATGCCGGAAGAAATGCCGAGCTTCCCTACCACCTTGTTGGTGTAGTAAACATAATTCTGCATAGCAGTCAGCACACCCCGAAGGATATTCAGCTCCATTTGATCCATACGCACGCGGTTATACATGCGGCGCAAGCGAGTCATGGTTTGTTTGGGATTTTCCGGATCGAGGAAGCCAAGTTCGGCAAGGGTTTGCTCAAGATGCTCGTAATAATTTTCCACTGCACTTGAGTCTGCAGGCGGCATATCCCAGGTGTGCCCGGGCAGGGTTTTACCCTCTATTGCCTTCAAGAAGGCCATGCGCACCTCGTAGCAGATAACCTGTACGGCAGTGGCAAGGTTCAACGACGAATACTCTTCGTTAGCAGGAATATGAACGTGGTAGTTGCATTTATGCAGCTCTTCATTTGTTAAGCCGCGATCCTCACGGCCAAATACGATCGCCACTTCGTGGTGACCGGCTTCTACCCAAACGCTTTCACCACATTCGCGCGGATCAAGCAACGGCCAAGGGATGCGACGTTCGCGGGCACTGGTGCCCACAACCAACGAACAGCCCCCGATAGCTTCGTCCAAGGTTTCCACAACGACAGCACTATCCAGAACATCGGTCGCCCCAGCAGAACGCCAAACCGCCTTATCGGACGGATACTCTTTTGGGGCCACTAAATATAGACGCGACAGCCCCATGTTCTTCATGGCGCGAGCAGCCCCGCCGATATTCCCGGGGTGGGTGGTACCAACCAGAACAATACGGATATTGGCGAAGTTATTTGTCGACATGATAGGAATCTCAAAAATGCGTGAATGGCAATACAAAGGGCGCGCAGTGTAACAAATTGCCCGCGGAGGTGTAGCCCGATCTATTTATCTCCCTAGCAAGCCGGTTTATCAGGCAACCTGAATTTACGGACCCGTTAAAATCCAAAAACATACTCCATCCAAAATTAATGTGTGCTTGGTTATAAACAAAATCCGCACAATCATTTTATCAATTTGAATGACCAATCAAAAAAATAACCGTACATTTTTCGTGGCTATTTTGGTGTAACGCCGAGTAATAATATTTACATTCAACACACCTGTACTATTGGAGGAGAGGTTATACACTTATTTAATCTATTGAACTTAATGCATCTCTGCTTCATCAGAAGAGTCTGACGACACAGCGTGAACGCGCTAATTCTGCGGAGCAAAAATGCGGCAGGCGATCCAATTTAAATTGCGATTGAACTACATAGATAATGGATGCCAAAACGCATGAATGCTCCTGTTAATACATATGGAACTCCTCATACATATGGGACTCCGAAAACAATATGGGTCGTTGCTTCGATCGCAATAAGCCTATTTTGTTTGGGTATCAGCGTTATTTTCGCGTGGCACAACCCCTCCGCTTTTGGCGAAAATCAAATTGTTATAGTGCGCATGGCATATAACACCGCTGTTTGCATTTTTTTATCTTCCATATCCCTATTTTTTGTATTAACACGACAATTTTTCTTGCTAAAAATATGCGCACTTATTATGGCGATTTTAAGCGGAGCGAAACTGCTGCAAGTGGCCACAGGTGTTAATTTGGATGGAGATTACTGGCTTATTTCGCAATCTAACGCGGTTAAAATCAATGGCCAAACGATGGCGCCAGCATCGGCCTTTTGCATTGCAATCATAAGCTTATCCTTACTGCTGCTCCGGCAAGATCTACTACGAACTATACCCACTGTTTTTTTAAATCTAATTAACATCATCGTTACGCTAGTTGCGCTAGTCGGCAACGGTGTAGGAAGTATTCCTGCATTTGTTTGGCTAGGCATTAAAATGGCACCCCACACTGCGCTTGGTTTGAGTCTGTTTTCTATTGCAATTACGTTGTATCTATACAAACCCACTGTGGATGCATTTAATCAACTCAACTTCTTTAAACGAATCGTATCCGGTTTCGCTTTCATGGCCGTATTGGTTGTAGGCATTGGATCCATCGCGATTATGCAAATCCAAACGGTGTCTAATCTGGCGCATGAGCTCTATGAAAACCCTTTAAAAACAAGTAACACATCGCAGCGTATAAAAAACGATATCGAATCTTTAAACCGGCTGTTGAAAAATGTTGCTGTCGAAAAAGCAATTGCTGAGTTTCAAGATGTTCCTTCTGCTATTTCTAAGACTGAGAAGCGGTTCCAAGATGCTGTCCAATCGATACACGATACATCGCTGAATCGAGATATTGAAAAATTAACCGCCAACTTCAATGCATGGATCACATTCACGCAGATTTCATGGGCAGCTCTTGAAAAGGGCGATATTGAAACCTTTTCATCGCGCACCGTGTACGAAGGTCAGGAATATGTTTTGTCTATGGAGGAGACGCTCGAAAAAATAAGTTATCAGTCACAACAAAATATTGCTGGCATAAATAACTCTGTTGCTCGAATTGAAACTCAAGCCAAGCAGTTAGTGATTATCTTCGTGATAGGTTTTTTAATTGCCGGACTACTGGTTACCAGCTTAATAACTCGTAGCCTTACTTCCCAGCTAAAGAAAATACAAGAGACAATGACGGCCATAGCCCATGAAAACGAAGCCCAAGAGATACCTTATTTGGAGCATAAGGAAGAAATGGGAGAGATGGCGCGTACACTTAGCGTGTTTCAGGACAGCCTCCTTGCCCGCAGAGAACTTGAAGCACGGCTACTACAAGTGATCGAGGCCATGCCCACCGGAATAATAATGGTCAACACTGACGGCGTAATTGAAATTGTTAACGCACAAGCAGAAAAAATATTTGGCCACAATCGAAGCGAATTACTAAATAACAAAGTAGAAAAACTTATTCCATCCGGTGCCGCAAAAGCGCACGCTGAAAATCGAAATAACTTTTTCTCCAATCCTTCCCCTCGTCAAATGGGTGCTGGGCGTGAGCTGTGTGGCCTTCATAGAGATGGCACTGAGTTTCCTATTGAAATTGGTTTAGCACCATTACAAACAAATTCAGGACTAAAAGTACTGGCTTCAATCGTAGATATTACCGAGCGACGCAAAGTAGAAAAAGCATTAAACGAGAGCCGCGAAAAGTTAGAGATTACAACCCGCATCAACCAAATTGGCGTTTGGGAATATATTGTTAAGGAAGGAACGCTAATTTGGAACGAAACAATGTTCGAAATTTATGGCAGGAAGAAAAATTACTTTACCGCGGACTATAAAGCTTGGAAACAAAACATTCATCCTTCTGATATTGAAAATGCCGAAAGGCAATTTCAAAATGCCATCAAAAATCTTGGCTCTTTTGATTGTAAATATCGCATCATTCAACCAGACGGCACCATCAAATACCTACATGCGAAAGCTAAGATTGAGCACAAAGATAAAGTACGCGTGCTAGGTACCTGTATCGATGTTACACGTGAAGAGTTAGCTCTTGCGAAAATCCACGATTTAGAAATGTTACGCTCTGCAATCGTGGAATTTTCGGAAGATGCAATTATAAGTAAAACGCCGACAGGCATTATAACCAGCTGGAATTTGGGCGCGGTTAATATGTTTGGATTCACGGCAGAAGAAACAATTGGAAAACCCATTCGAGACCTACTATTTCCTCACGATTTAATTTATGAAGAAGAAAACCTACTCTCACAAGTACGCGCTGGCTTAGTGATAAAACACTTTGAGACACGACGCTTATGCAAAGATGGCCGAGTTATCAACGTGTCAATTACTCTTTCGCCAATTAAAGACGCGAGCGGAAATATTATTGGCGTATCTGCAATTAATCGTGACATAACAGAAATAATCAAAACAGCGAGCATGCTAGCTAACCGCAAAGCAGAATTAGAACGCAGCAACCACGAACTTGAACGAAGCAACAAAGAGCTAGAAACATTTGCTTACGTTGCATCCCATGACCTCAAATCACCTTTGCGCGGTATCGCTCAACTATCCACGTGGATTGAAGAGGATCTGGCAAGCAATGAAATACCTACAGTCATTGAACATACTCATCTTCTGCGCAATCGCATTCAACGCATGGAAAAACTGTTGGATGATTTACTTATATTTTATCGAGCCGGAAAAACGGAGGGCCAACTGGTTAATATAGACGCCAACCAAATGGCAACGGATATATTCGACATTCAAAACACTAAACCTGGATTAAAGTTAGAAATTTTAAATAAATTGCCAACATTTATAACACTAAGCACCCCCTTTGAATTAATTATTCGCAATCTATTCTCCAACGCCATTAAACATCATGATAAAAACGAAGGCCTCATTCAAATAAGCTCCAAAGAATTAGATAGTCAATACTTTGAATTTACCGTTTGCGACGATGGACCTGGAATCCCGGAAAAATTCCACAAACGAGTATTTGGTATGTTCCAAACTTTAAAACCGCGTGATGAACTGGAGGGGAGCGGCATGGGATTGGCGCTCATTAAAAAATTAGTTGAGACATACGGCGGCTACATCACCTTAAAATCCAGTGGCCGAGGTACTTGCTTTAGCTTTAGCTGGCCTCAACATATCCAACGGAGAGCAGAAAATGATTGAGCGAGTTTACCCACCATCAGCCGATAAAGATTGTAAAGAGGTCAGCTTATTTTTGATTGAGGATGATGATATTGATGCAACATCGCTCAAGCGTGCTTTGCAGAAGCTTAAGTTGCTCAACCCTATTTATCGCGCTCGCGACGGTTTGGAAGCTATAGAAGTCTTACGATCAGGTGATATTCCATCCCCTTATATTATTTTGTTGGATCTCAATATGCCTCGCATGAGCGGCTTGGAGTTTTTAGAGGAATTACGCTCTGATCCTGAACTTACACAAGCAATTGTGTTTGTATTAACCACATCCAAATCTGATGAAGACATCCTTGCCGCATACCGCGAGCACGTTGCAGGCTACTTATTAAAGCAAAGAATGGATAACGATTTTTTGCAGGTTGTTGGCCTACTAAACCATTACTGGCGCATTGTCGAAATGCCGAATGCAGCTCTTCAGTAGTTAACGGAGCCCATGGGATGAAATTGCTATTAATTGATGACAATGAATTGGATAGACAAGCAATCGTTCGCACCTTCAGAAAAGCGGAGTGGAATATTCAAATAACGCAAGCATCATCTGCCAATAATGGCTTGGAAGAATTTGAGTCTGACGATTTCGATGCCGTGCTACTTGATTATCGTTTGCCCGATATGGATGGCCTCGACACGCTCCGCATGCTGGTTCGTAATCCGAATCACCACGCCGCTATCATCATATTAACAGGAGCCATGGAAGACGATCTGCTTGAACAACAATGCATAGAAGCAGGTGCGCAAGATGTATTGTTTAAATCCGAAATCTCTCATAAACATTTAACCCGCGCCATTGTTCATGCGCGAACGCGCCATTTACTTGAACGTGAATTGCATGAGAGTCATCAACGCTTGCGCACTCTTGCGGAGAACGATTCATTAACAGGTTTGGCAAATCGTTATTATTTTGATGAAAGTTTGCGTACAGCGATTCCTCGCGCTAATCGTTTGAACGATCAGCTAGCACTTTTATTTCTCGATTTAGATAATTTTAAAATTATTAACGACAGCATGGGGCATGACGCGGGAGATCAGTTATTAAAAGAAGTTGCTCGCCGTTTACTCCACGTTGTCCGCAACGGCGATATCGTCTGCCGCCTAGGCGGCGATGAATTTGCCATACTCGCCCATAACTTCGAATCGCAAGACCCTATTATTCAACTCGCGGAACGTATCCTTGAAGATCTTCGTCGACCCATTGTTATCAAAAACACCGAGCAATTTATATCTGCCAGTATTGGGGTGGCAACCTATCCTGATGCTGGAAATAATGCAGGGGACATGTTGAAAGCGGCAGACTTGGCCATGTACAGAGCCAAGCGCGATGGAAAAAACAACTACCATTTCTTTTCATCTGCATTACAAGCGCAAGTGCAGGAGCGAATTCGTCTTGAAAAAGAATTGCGCTCGCTCATCCCTACAGATCACTTCCTCGTTTACTACCAACCCATTATCGATGCGAAGACACTAGAAATAACCGGGGCCGAAAGTTTAATCCGCTGGGATCACCCTACTCGCGGAATATTACCGCCCGGTGAATTCATTGCCCTTGCTGAAGAGATTGGGCTGATAGTTGAGATTGATTCGCGCAGCCGGTTAAAAGTGTGTCAACAACTCGCCAAGTGGCGAAATCAAAAACTCGTTTCACCAAACTTTACAATTCGTATCAACGTGTGCGCCCAGATGCTTACAGATGAGGAACTTTTCAACGCCATCAAAGCAGATTTGGATAAAACGGAGTTACCGGGATCCTGCATTGGACTGGAAATAACAGAATCAGTATTGATTGAGAACTTCACGATTGCTGCAGAACTTTTACGCAAAATACAGGACCACGGGTTGGAAATTTCCGTGGATGACTTTGGCACAGGCTATTCCTCAATGGCTTATCTAAAAGCACTGCCCGCAAGAACCTTAAAAATTGACCGGACGTTTGTGCAAGGCGTACCTGAAAATAGCGATGACAGCAGAATTCTGCGCGCCATGATCGTATTTGGTAAAAGCCTGAATTTAAAAATTGTGGTGGAAGGCGTTGAAACCAAAGAGCAAGCGAAGTTTTGTCGTGACTGCGGGGCAGATTTCTTACAGGGCTATTTATTTTCCAAGCCTATTGCCCATGATCACTTTGAGCAATTACTTGCAAGCCACAAAGCCGATGCATGGAAAACACTATTAAGCATGGACAGTGGAATTATTCCGAGCTAGTTCCCTGCGAGTTTTTAGCATCCGCACGCAACTGGCGCCGCCTAGCAGCGGCAGAGAGGATGAACTGTTTTTCAACATTGTTACTGGTACTCCAGCGAGTAATTTCACCCAAGCTCCGCCCACACCCCACACATATGTCTTGGTCATCCAAGCAACAGTTGCGTATACAAGGCGAAGCAACTTCTTGGTTTAGCATCATGAAAAAAGGCTCGTTGAATTCTTGTGCAAACTTTGTAAGTAAGGGCGGATTGTCGCAAATATAAGCTCGTCCTTATAGCTTTACCCAATGCCTCGCATTAACACAGACAATTTTGCGCCAACCCCGGTATTCGCCTATGATGCACCCACTTGAGTAACAATTATCGAACACCAGCCTAAGGAAACACCATGAGCGACGTACAACACCATCGTTTAATCATTCTCGGTTCTGGCCCTGCGGGTTACACCGCCGCCATTTATGCCGCGCGTGCCAACCTCAAGCCGGTCATCATTACAGGTATGCAACAAGGTGGTCAATTAACCACCACAACTGAAGTAGAGAACTGGCCAGGTGGCGTTCACGACCTGCAAGGCCCTGATTTGATGGTTCAAATGCAGGAACACGCGGAACGCTTTAACACCGAGATCATTTTTGATCACATCCATGAAACCGTGTTGACCGAGCGCCCTTTCAAGCTCATTGGCTCCAACACTTACACATGCGATGCGTTAATTATTGCGACGGGCGCGTCTGCTCAATATTTAGGCTTGCCATCGGAAGAAGCATTCCAAGGCCGCGGCGTAAGTGCCTGTGCAACTTGTGACGGCTTTTTCTATCGCGGCCAAAAAGTTGCCGTTGTAGGCGGCGGTAATACTGCTGTAGAAGAGGCTTTGTATTTGTCCAATATCGCCAGCGAAGTGACTTTGATTCACCGTCGCGACAAGTTGAAGTCAGAGAAAATTCTGCAAGACAAATTGTTTGCAAAAGCGGCCAATGGCAACGTGAAAATTATTTGGAACCATCAATTGGAAGAAGTTTTAGGTGGTGATGCAGGTGTAACAGGCTTACGCTTGAAAAGCACCCAAGATAATTCCACACAAGAAATTGATGTTGCGGGTGTGTTTATAGCAATTGGCCACAAACCCAACACCGATATTTTTGCCGGTCAATTAGATATGAAGGACGGCTATTTGATAGTGCAAAGCGGATTACATGGCAACGCCACTGCAACCAACATCCCTGGTGTGTTCGCAGCGGGCGATGTGGCTGACCACGTATACCGTCAAGCGATTACATCATCTGGTGCGGGCTGTATGGCTGCGTTGGATGCTGAGAAGTATTTGGACAATCTCTAAAGACATCTTAAGTTCCAATAAAAAAGCCGCTCACTGAGCGGCTTTTTTATTGCTTTAAATGACTAAATCTTTAATTCGATTCAGGCGTGTGCTGGGCAATGAAAACTCTGTTGAATGACATCACCATCAAACGAATGTAAGTGAACATCAAATCCCCACAACCGATGCAAATGCTTTAAAACCTCATCTACCGAGTCCGCCAAAGGTTTGCGGTTATGCATAGCGTGATGCAAAGTCAACGCGCGATCACCGCGAACATTAACGTTATAAATTTGAATGTTCGGCTCGCGATTTCCTAGGTTATATTGACCTGCTAAGATTTCACGCAGTTTTCTAAAGCCGCCTTCGTCATGAATCGCCGAAATTTCAATTTTTTCTTCGCGATCGTCATCGACAATACTGAATAGTTTCAAATCACGCATCACTTTCGGCGAGAGAAACTGTAATATGAAACTTTCATCTTTAAAGTTTCGCATTGCAAATTGCAAGGTGTCCTTCCAATTGCTACCCGCAATATCAGGAAACCAATCGCGATCTTCCGCAGTTGGATTTTCGCAGATGCGACGAATATCCATCATCATCGCAAAACCTAAGGTGTAAGGATTAATCCCGCTAAAATACGGGCTATCGTAAGCGGGTTGTGCGATGACGCTTGTATGAGACTGCAAAAATTCCAGCATAAAGCCATCTGTTACCAACCCACGGTCATACATTTCATTCAACAATGTGTAATGCCAAAAGCAAGCCCAACCTTCATTCATCACTTGAGTTTGGCGTTGCGGGTAAAAGTATTGGGCGATTTTCCGAACTATACGAATCACCTCACGCTGCCAAGGCTCCAGTAAGGGTGCATTTTTTTCCAGAAAATATAAAATATTTTCCTGCGGCTCGGTTGGAAAACGCGGCATGTTTTTTTCTGACTTACCGGCAACTGACTTAGGGATCGTTCGCCACAAATCGTTCACTTGTTTTTGAAGGTATTCTTCGCGCTCAGCTTGACGTAACTCTTCGTCGTGCGCGGAAATGGGATAGGGTCTTTTGTAACGATCAACACCGTAGTTCATGAGCGCGTGACATGAATCAAGAATCGCCTCAACTTCAGCGATACCGTAGCGCTCCTCACATTTACTAATATAATTTTTCGCAAAAACTAAATAATCAATAATGGAATCTGCGTCTGTCCAGGTTTTAAATAAATAGTTACCTTTAAAGAAAGAGTTATGCCCGTAACAAGCATGAGCTATCACCAAGGCTTGCATAGTCATCGTATTTTCTTCCATCAAATACGCAATACACGGATTTGAATTGATGACTATTTCGTAGGCCAACCCCATCTGCCCGCGCTTATATGAATTCTCCGTACTTAGAAACTGCTTGCCGTAAGACCAGTGATGGTAGCCAATTGGCATACCCACAGCCGCGTAGGCATCCATCATTTGTTCGGAACTGATAACCTCAATTTGATTAGGGTAAGTATCCAGCCCAAACTCACGGGCTATTTCGCCAATGGCCTGGTCGCATTCACGTATCAACTCGAAATTCCACTCGGATGATGTGAATAGCGGTGCCTTTTTTCTATCAGCTATTTTCATGCGACCTTCTTATGAAAAAGTTCTCGAAACACGGGATATATGTCTTCAACACCTATAATGTGCTGCAATGAAAACTTATCAGAATGCTCCCGCTGAATTTCCTCATAGGTATGCCAAAGAGCTTGGCGATCGTGTGGCGTAATTTCAATATAGGAATAATATTGGCACAAAGGTAAAAGCTCTTCTTCCATCAATTCTTTACACTTAGCAGAGTCGTCACCCCAGTTATCGCCGTCTGACGCTTGCGCACCGTAAATATTCCATTCGCTAGGTGAATAACGATCCTCAATAATTTCTTGCATTAACTTCAACGCACTGGAAACCACGGTCCCGCCCGTTTCACGTGAATGAAAAAACTCATCTTCATCAACTTCTTTCGCGCTTGTGTGATGCCGTATAAAAACAATTTCCGTTTTTTCGTAGTTACGTTGTAAAAATAAGTAGAGCAAAATAAAGAATCGTTTAGCTATGTCTTTAGTCGCCTGATCCATTGAGCCAGAGACATCCATAATGCAAAACATCACGGCTTTCGAGCGAGGTATGGGTTGTTTTATTTGAAGGTTATATTTTAAATCGAAGGTATCTAACCAAGGAGTTCGTTTTATCGCTTGGGCAAGCTTTGTCATTTCTTCTAACACAAGTTGCCGTTGAACCAGATCGCGACTGGATTCTCCAGCTTGGTCAATTTCGCGTAACTTCTCTTCCAACTCCAACAATCGCTTACGCTTACCCGCAGTTAAGGCAATGCGTCGCATATTGGCGGCGCGCAAAGAACGTACTATGTTAATACGCCCTGGCTGCCCTTCATTGGCAATGCCACCACGAACTTTTTTAAACTCTTCAATGCCCGATAACTGGCGTTTTACAAGATTGGGCAGCTCTAAGCCATCGAACATAAAATCGAGAAATTCTTCTTGCGAGAGCGTAAATGAAAAATCATCTTCTCCCTCGCCCGAATCACTAGCGCTCTTTCCCCCTCCGCCCGCCGCACCGCCTTCTGGCCGGTTGACTTTATCACCCGTTGAGAATTGCTTGTTACCGGGAAGGACGCGCGTATTGTGGCCACCATTGCCATGGTGAATAACAGGCTCACCAATATCTTTGGTGGGAATACTGACCTTTCCACCTTTATCTATATCTTTTATCGAGCGATTACTGATGGCATCTGAAACGGACTTTTGAATTTGTTCCCGATAACGACGTAAAAATCGTTGCCGGTTTACTGCACTTTTATTTTTTGAGTTAAGGCGTCTGTCGATGATATAACTCATGATGAACCCTTATACAGAAAATGTATCAAGCCTACTAATTACCACGTGTCGGATACGCTTAACGCAAGTCGCTTCACACGGAAACGACCTGCGTAAAGACTACTGAGATTTTCTTACACGCAAATACCATTCCGACAAAAGCCGCACTTGTTTCTCGGTGTATCCTCGCTCAACCATGCGTTGAACGAAGTCCTGATGTTTTTTCTTATCTTGCGCAGATGCTTTTGCATTGAAGGAAATAACTGGTAGCAAATCCTCCGTATTGGAAAACATTTTCTTCTCAATCACGGTGCGCAATTTTTCATAGCTACGCCAATCCGGGCTTTTACCAGAGTTATTTGCTTTAGCGCGCAACACAAAGTTCACGATTTCGTTGCGGAAATCTTTTGGGTTACTGATACCAGCAGGTTTCTCTATTTTTTCGAGCTCTTCATTCAAAGAAGCACGATTGAGTATTTCTCCGGTTTCATGATCACGATATTCTTGGTCCTGAATCCAAAAATCGGCGTAGGTAACGTAACGATCGAAAATATTTTGGCCGTATTCAGCGTAGGATTCCAAATAAGCGGTTTGAATCTCTTTACCGATAAAGTCAACATAGCGAGGAGAAATGTATTCTTTTAGACCATTAAGATATTTCTCTTGCACCTCTTTGGGGAATTGTTCCTGCTCAATTTGCTGCTCAAGCACATACATTAGGTGCACAGGGTTCGCTGCAATTTCGGTGGGATCAAAATTAAATACTTTTGACAATATCTTGAATGCAAAACGCGTTGATAAACCGTTCATGCCTTCGTCGACACCGGCAGCGTCTTTATATTCCTGCAATGATTTAGCTTTGGGATCTGTGTCTTTTAGATTTTCGCCGTCGTAGACACGCATTTTCGAAAAGACATTGGAGTTTTCCGGTTCTTTAATGCGGGATAAAATTGAAAATTGCGCCAACATACGCAAAGTATCAGGTGCACAAGGCGCTTTCGATAGAGAACTGTTCTGTAAAAGCTTTTCATATATCTGCATTTCTTCTTTAACGCGCAAGCAATAAGGCACCTTAACAATGTAAACACGGTCAATAAACGCCTCATTGTTTTTGTTGTTGCGGAAGTTTTGCCACTCAGACTCATTTGAGTGAGCCAAAATAACACCGTCAAACGGAATAGCACCCAAGCCTTCAGTGCTATTGAAATTACCTTCTTGTGTCGCCGTTAATAGTGGGTGCAACACCTTAATCGGCGCTTTAAACATTTCCACAAACTCCATCAACCCTTGATTCGCGCGGCACAAACCGCCGCTGAAACTGTAGGCATCAGGATCATTCTGCGGAAACTCTTCCAGCTTACGAATATCTACTTTACCGACCAGCGATGAAATATCTTGGTTATTTTCATCCCCCGGTTCAGTTTTGGTAATGGCGACTTGGTTGAGAATTGATGGATAAACTTTAACGACTTTGAACTGGGTAATATCACCGTGAAACTCTTGTAAACGCTTGGCGGCCCAAGGCGACATAATGGTTTTCACGTAACGACGAGGTATGCCGTAATCTTCCTCAAGAATTTTTCCATCTTCATCGGGATTGAATAATCCCAAGGGGGATTCAAAAACAGGGGAACCTTTAATGCAGTAGATGGGCATTTTTTCCATCAAACTTTTCAACATTTCCGCGAGAGAAGATTTACCACCACCTACGGGACCAAGCAAATAAAGAATTTGCTTCTTCTCTTCTAAACCTTGCGCGGCATGTTTAAAAAACGACACAATTTGCTGGATACTTTCTTCCATTCCGTAAAAATCACCAAAGGCTTTGTAGCGCTTAATAATTTTATTGGAAAAAATTCGGCTGAGTCGGGGATCAGATGATGTGTCTATCATTTCTGGCTCACCAATCGCCATCAACATGCGCTCGGCGGCAGAAGCATAGACACTGGGGTCTTTCTTACATAACTCCAAATACTCCTTAATGCTGAGCTCTTCCTGCTGGGTGGCTTCATAACGCTCACGATAGTGACTGAAAATGCTCATAATGTACCTCAACTAAGCGATTAACCCTGCGAATTGCGTAAACCTAAAGTCGTATTGCAAACACAAATAAACCGAAGCTGAAAAGCGATTACTTCAATTTCAAAGCGCTTTGTAAAGCATAGCCTTAAAAATCTCTTCACACTGCAATTAAATTCAAAATATTGACGCTTACACGCATTAAAGCCACTTATCAAATTACACACAAAAATCACGCCAATCTACTAACAAACTGAAAATTAATTCTCTTATTACTTTCGCTCTTCCCGAAGCTGTCGTTTAAGCCTTAAACTTATTACACATTTTTTCTTGCGTTAATAAATTGTCCCATGGCTCAAATTCCTTGGTTAGATCCTTCATCTATTTTATTCCCTTCACCTGCACTGGCCCTGAATGATCCCAATGGATTGTTAGCCATTGGCGGAGATTTATCGCCCGATCGAATTTTGTCGGCCTATCGTCAAGGAATATTTCCTTGGTTTAATCCAGGCGATCCCATTTTGTGGTGGAGCCCTAGCCCACGCACGGTCATTTTCCCCGAGCATTTACACATATCGAAAAGTCTACGCAAAGTTATACGCAGTGGAACTTACAGAGTCTCATTTGATCATTGCTTTACGGACGTTATGCGTGCATGCGCAGCACCTCGCGCTTACGCAAGTGGCACTTGGATCAGCGAAGAAATGATTGCTAGCTACACAGAACTCCACAAGCGCGGCCACGCTCATTCAGTAGAAGTGTGGAAAACCCAAGGCGAAAATGAAGAACTGGTTGGCGGCTTGTATGGAATGGCTTTGGGAAAGATTTTTTTCGGTGAATCCATGTTTAGCCGTGCCGATAACGCGTCAAAAGTGGCCTTGGCATTTTTAGTAGATCAACTCAAAGTATGGGACTTTAAATTAATTGACTGTCAGGTCGCCAATGATCACCTTTTTAGTTTGGGTGCCGTTGAAATTCCACGTGAAGAGTTTCAGCAACTTTTGGTAGACTTTGCTAGGGTTGCCCCTAATTATCCTCTGCACTGGTCCAACCTGAAGCCCGAGGATGATCACTGAAATATGGCGAGGCCGACATGACTGATCTATCTACACTGAAATTGTTTGCGACTCAGCCGCATCCTTGTAGTTATATCGACGGCGAGCAAGCAACGACCGTTTTTGTTGACCCCGAAGCTACCATAGACATCACGCTTTACAGCCAACTCTCTTTGCTTGGGTTTCGCCGCAGTGGTGGTCATCTCTATCGCCCGCAATGTGCCAGTTGCCAAGCGTGTATGTCTTGTCGCATTCCCGTCGGATTATTCCGTCCCAACCGTAGTCAACGTCGCTGCTGGCTCAAGAATAAGGACATTAGTATTTCCACAACCAGCCGAATAGATACTCTTGAGCACTACAACCTCTACTCTCGCTACATCGAAGGTCGTCACCAAGACGGCGATATGTACCCGCCCTCTGAAGAACAGTACAAAGCATTCTTAACCAGCGAATGGGGCGCAACGCGTTACCTTGAGTTTCGCTTGAACGGTATCCTGATAGGCGTTTCTGTGTGTGATTATCTGGAGGATGGGATTTCGGCTGTTTACACCTTTTACGACGCAGCTTTAAGCGAACGCAGCCTGGGGAAATTTGCCATTTTGGCGCAGATCGAAAAAGCAAAAGAGCTGGGGCTGAGTTACGTTTACTTGGGGTACTGGATTAAACAATGCGAGAAGATGAACTACAAAACTGACTACCGCCCCTTGGAATTGTTGGTAAATCGTCGCTGGTTACGTCTTAATTAGAGAAAAAAGCTCCCTATTTCCGCTTTCCTCTTGGCTCAGCTGGCTATTTCAGGCACAATTCGCGCCTATTTTTAGCTCCCACACGTTTTAGCCGAGGACTGTGCCGCATGGCAAAAGAAGACAATATTGAGTTTGATGGTGAAGTTGTAGACACACTGCCAAATACCACCTTCCGCGTTAAGCTGGAAAACGGTCACGTAGTAACTGCCCACATTTCTGGAAAGATGCGCAAAAACTACATTCGCATCCTGACTGGCGACAAAGTAAAGGTTGAAATGACACCTTACGATTTGACCAAAGGTCGCATTACCTACCGCGCTCGCTAATTCGTATCTCGCGTTAATGAGTATCTAGCGAATAAGACACGCAATAAAAAAGCCGCTTTTCAGCGGCTTTTTCGTTTTTGGCTTGAAGCAATTAGGCTTTGGCCGTTTGCGGGTTGGATTGCTTGGCAGTGATATGGATGTCCAACTGATCGGTGATCGGGTCAAGGTCAACCTCAACCGTACCGCCACCTTGTGACAACTCCCCAAACAGAATGGCCTCGGCCAGCGGCTTCTTCAGTTTGTCCTGAATCAAGCGAGCCATTGGACGCGCACCCATCAGCACATCGTAGCCATGGATTGCCAGCCACTCGCGCGCCGTCTCGGTAATCTCCAAAGTAACGTGCTTGTCGTCCAGCTGAGTTTGCAGTTCCATCAAGAACTTATCCACGACCGTTTTGATGGTGGCCAAGGTTAACGGACCAAACTGTACGATGGCATCCAAGCGGTTGCGGAATTCCGGGGTGAACATTTTCTTGATCGCTTCCATACCGTCGGTAGAGTGATCTTGATGGGTGAAGCCTATAGAGGCCCTGCTCATCACATCTGCACCGGCGTTAGTGGTCATAATCAATATTACATTACGGAAGTCAGCTTTACGGCCATTGTTGTCGGTAAGCGTACCGTGATCCATCACTTGCAAGAGCAAGTTGAATACTTCGGGGTGCGCCTTTTCGATCTCGTCCAACAACAACACACAGTGGGGTTGTTTGTTGATTGCATCAGTTAACAGGCCACCTTGATCAAAACCAACATAACCTGGAGGTGCACCAATCAAACGGGACACGGTGTGGCGCTCCATATATTCGGACATATCGAAGCGGATCAACTCCATTCCCATGGCTTTCGCAAGCTGACGAGATACTTCGGTTTTACCAACCCCGGTTGGGCCAGAGAACAAGAAGGAACCGATCGGCTTTTCAGAAGCACCCAAACCAGCGCGCGACAACTTGATCGCAGTAGCCAAAGTATCGATCGCATCGTCCTGACCGAAGACTGTCATCTTCAAATTCTGATCCAGCTTACGGAGCTGCTCTTTATCAGAAGACGAAACACTTTTTGGAGGGATGCGTGCAATTTTCGCAACGATATTTTCTACGTCGGTTACGCCGATGGTTTTCTTACGCTTACTTGCCGGTTGCAATTGTTGATAAGCACCCGCTTCATCAATTACGTCAATTGCTTTATCTGGCAAGAAACGATCATTGATGTAACGTGCAGCTAATTCCGCCGCAGAACGCAAAGCAGCATCGGTGTAACGCAAATTGTGGTGTTGCTCGAAACGGCTCTTTAAACCTTTCAAAATGTGATAGGTTTCATCAACACTAGGCTCATCTACATCAACTTTTTGGAAGCGACGAGAAAGCGCGCGATCTTTATCAAAAATACCGCGGAACTCTTGGTAAGTTGTTGAACCCATGCAACGAATTTCACCCGATGAAAGCAAAGGTTTTAACAAGTTCGATGCATCCATCACACCGCCAGACGCCGCACCGGCGCCAATAATGGTGTGGATCTCATCGATAAACAAAATTGATTTCTTTTGCTTTTTAAGTTCGTGTAACAAACCTTTAAAACGTTTTTCAAAATCACCGCGATATTTTGTGCCAGCCAAAAGCGCGCCCATATCCAGCGAATAAACAACGCTATCAGACAGGTTTTCCGGAACGTCGCCATCGACAATGCGTTTCGCCAAACCTTCGGCAATTGCAGTTTTACCTACACCAGATTCGCCCACTAACAAGGGATTGTTTTTACGGCGACGAGATAAAATTTGGCACACGCGCTCAACTTCATCGGTACGACCGACCAAGGGATCTATACGCCCCTGCATTGCCATCTCGTTCAAATTGCTCGCGTAATTTTCCAAAGGATTAGAAGAGCTTGATTCGCCGGATGAGGTTTCCTCATCGTGATTTTCTTGTGCTTGATGATCGTGATTGTGCTCAGAGTGACCAGACACTTTGTGAATGCCGTGAGTAATAAAGTTCACCACATCAATGCGTGCGATACTTTGTTGTTTCAAATAATAAACAGCTTGGCTTTCTTGCTCGCTAAAAATAGCTACCAATACATTCGCGCCCGTAACTTCTTGCTTGCCGGAAGATTGCACGTGAAAAACGGCGCGTTGCAGCACGCGTTGAAAGCCCAAGGTAGGTTGAGTTTCACGCTCAGCATCATTCTCAGGAATTAAGGGTGTAGTGGAATCAACGAATTCAATTAATTCTTTGCGCAAGCTAGACAAGTCTGCGCCGCAGGCGCGCAGCACGCTGGCTGCGGAGTCGTTATCGATAAGTGCGAGCAACAAATGCTCGACGGTCATAAATTCATGGCGCTTCGAACGCGCTCCCTTGAAGGCGAGATTCAAAGTTACTTCTAGATCTTTGCTTAACATCACTCATACCCTCTTGATCAGAAAAAGCACACCCAACTACTTTTCGTCATCCTCCACTGCTTCGATATCACACAGCAACGGATGTTGATGCTCTCTGGAATATTCATTGACTTGCGCAGCTTTTGTTTCTGCAATATCTCGAGTATAGATGCCACAAACCGCTTTTCCATGTACGTGCACTGTTAACATCACATGCGTTGCTTTTTCACGATTCATTGCAAAAAATTTTTCTAAAACTTCAACTACAAAATCCATTGGTGTGTAGTCGTCGTTGAGAAGCATCACCTTATACATCGGTGGGCGTTTTAACTTAGGTTTGGACTCTATGACCGCAAGATTGCCATCAAGATCCCCACCCTCGGAATCGCCGTCTTTGTTTAAGGTTAGTTGAAGCTTAGTTAGATTGCCCATAGAGTTTTAACAAGAAAATAAAATGGTTGGATTGTTGACGGCATTGTAACTCATCGGCATAACCACCATGAATACGCTGAAAACTTGACATTGGAGCAAATGTTGGATAAAAAACGCGTCACGCTGAACAAATTATCAGCAGTTTGGCGCTAATTTTTTCATTTAGCATCAATCCAATGCGTAAGCCTACAAGTCCCAAAACTCTTTGGGGTAATAATAACGAAGGCAACATATATACCAATATGGTGCCAAGGCGCAGGAATTCAATATGCCCACAGGTACAGTTAAGTGGTTCAATAACGCGAAGGGTTACGGCTTTATTTTAGCCGATCAAGGCAACGAAGATTTGTTTGCGCACTATTCAGCAATCAAGATGGAAGGATACAAAACCCTCAAAGCAGGTCAGCAGGTTTCGTTCGATATCACCAAAGGTGACAAAGGTCTGCATGCGATAAATATTTGCGCACCCGACATGGAAGAACATTCGAGCCTAAGCGGACAAACCGTAGAACCCGCCTAAACCCGTTTACCCGCAAGCCGTTAAAAAGAACCATCAAATAAAAAACCCCTTGGACTCACACCCAAGGGGTTTTGTTTTACGGCTATCGACTAATTAGCCTAAGGTAGCCAAAGCTGCATTGAAGGTCGCGCTTGGGCGCATTGCCTTAGAGGTTTTGTCGAAGTCTGGGCGATAGTAACCACCCAAGTCCACTGGCTTACCACCCGCAGCAATCAACTCAGCAACGATTTTGGCTTCGTTCTCAGTCAAGGCTTTCGCTAAAGGCGCGAACTGCGCCGCCAGAGCTGCATCTTCAGTCTGTGCAGCCAAAGTTTGTGCCCAGTACATGGCTAAGTAGAAATGGCTTCCACGGTTGTCGAATTCACCTACGGCACGGCCAGGAGATTTGTTGTTATCCAGGAACAGACCGTTAGCTTGATCCAAAGTTTTGGCGAAAACTTTGGCTTTCGCATTGTTAGTCACGTTGCCGAAGTGATCCAAGGATTCTGCCAAGGCGAGGAATTCACCCAAAGAATCCCAACGCAGGTGACCCTCTTCCACGAATTGCTGAACGTGTTTAGGTGCTGAACCGCCTGCACCTGTTTCAAACAAACCGCCGCCGTTCATGAGCGGAACGACTGACAGCATTTTTGCAGAAGTGCCGAGCTCCATGATGGGGAACAAATCGGTGAGGTAGTCACGTAATACGTTGCCCGTTACTGAAATGGTGTCTTTACCAGCGCGGATACGATCCAAAGAGTATTGAGTCGCTTCTTCTGGAGTCTTGATGTAAATCTCAAGGCCACTGGTGTCGTGGTCTTTCAAATAGGTTTCAACTTTTTTGATCAACTGTGCATCGTGCGCACGTTTTGGATCTAACCAGAAAACGGCTGGAGTGTTAGAAGCGCGCGCGCGGTTTACCGCAAGCTTCACCCAATCTTGAATGGGAGCATCTTTCACTTGGCACATACGGAAAATATCGCCAGCTTCAACATTTTGCTCCAACACAACCTTGCCCGCTGCATCAGTTACGCGCACAACACCGTTTGCAGAAATTTGGAACGTTTTATCGTGTGAACCGTATTCTTCTGCCGCTTGCGCCATCAAACCTACGTTGGGCACGCTACCCATAGTCACAGGATTGAATGCACCGTTCTTTTTGCAATCGTCAATTACTACTTGGTAAACACCTGCGTAGCAACGATCTGGAATACAGGCTTTGGTATCTTGCAGTTTGCCTTCCGCATTCCACATTTTGCCGGAATCGCGAATCATGGCTGGCATAGATGCATCAACAATCACATCGCTTGGTACGTGCAAGTTGGTAATACCTTTATCGGAATTCACCATCGCCAACTGTGGGCGAGTTGCGTAAAGCGCTGCAATATCAGCTTCAATTGCCGCTTGTTTTTCCGCTGGCAATGATTTGATTTTGGTGTAGAGGTCACCAATACCGTTGTTAACATCAACACCGAGTTCTTTAATTTCTGCAGCGTATTTTTCCAACACTGGAGCGTAAAACACAGATACGAAATGACCGAAAATAATCGGGTCAGATACTTTCATCATGGTGGCTTTCAAGTGAATAGACAAAAGCACGCCAGATTTTTTTGCATCTTCAATTTGCGCCGCGATAAAAGTACGCAATGCATTTTTGCTGAGAACCGATGCATCAACAATTTCACCTGCTAACACTTTTACCGATTCTTTCAATACTTTTACGCTGCCATCTTGCGCAACCAATTCAATTTTCAAACTACCGGCGTCAGCAATAAGCGCTGATTTTTCGCTACCGTAGAAATCATTTGCATCCATATGCGCAACGTGTGATTTGGAATCTGCTGCCCAAGCGCCCATTTTGTGGGGATTCTTACGTGCGTAGTTTTTTACAGACAAAGGCGCGCGACGGTCTGAGTTACCTTCACGCAATACTGGGTTTACCGCAGAACCTTTGATTTTGTCGTAACGGGCTTTTGCATCTTTCTCAGCGTCGGTGCTGGGTGACTCCGGGTAATCTGGCAAGGCATAACCTTGAGATTGCAATTCTTTGATAGCGGCCTTCAATTGCGGAATAGAGGCACTGATGTTCGGTAACTTGATGATGTTAGCTTCTGGCAATGTTGCTAGCTTGCCAAGTTCGGCCAAGTGATCGCCAATACGTTGGTCTGGCTTCAGGAATTCAGGGAAGGCGGCGATGATGCGGCCTGAGAGCGAAATGTCGCGGGTTTCGATGGCAATGCCGGATGATTTGGTAAAGGCCTGAACTATGGGGAGTAAAGAGTAAGTGGCTAGTGCAGGGGCTTCGTCTGTCTGTGTATAAATAATTTTAGAATCGGTCATTTTTTACTTTAACTCCGTGGATTTCATGAGACTTACCATGGGACTGGGCCTTTTGAGCTTTGCCATGAGATTATGAAAAGGAAAGAAATAGCGGGCGGGCTCATCAAAACAGCAAGCGCTGCCGTCAAAAAAATCGCGCGCATTATAACAGTGCTGTAAACTTTTGGCATTCGCGGGAGTCATCAAAATGGCTCCCTATTCTTCTATTCCTATTGGATTTGACTGTTCCATGTCATCACTGATTTTATTCAACAAGCCTTATGGCGTGATATCGCAATTCAGTCCCGGTTCTACCGGCGACCAAAATCGCCCTACTTTGGCGCAATACATCAAGCTACCGAATGTATATCCAGCAGGCAGGCTCGACCACGATTCCGAAGGGCTTTTGCTCTTAACTGACGATGGGCAGGTACAACACCATATAGCCCACCCTGCGCACAAATTACCCAAAACTTACTGGGTGCAAGTTGAAGGCGCGCCCAATAGCTATGCCTTGACCAAACTGCGCCAAGGCGTCGAGCTAAATGATGGCATTACTTTGCCCGCCGAAGCACGCTTAATCCCCACCCCCAAATTGTGGGAACGCGACCCGCCGATTCGCAGCAGGGTGAATATCCCCACGCAATGGATTGAGATTGTGATTACCGAAGGCAAAAATCGCCAGATTCGCAGAATGACCGCTGCCGTTGGTCACCCGACTTTACGTTTAGTGCGAGTGAAGATTGGGAATTGGACACTGGAAGGAATAGCACCGGGGGAGTATAAAGCGACCACAGTTAACTTGCCTAAATCGGCGATGACGGAAGCTCCGCGCAATCGCAACAACAGACCCAACCAAAATCAAACGCGCAAGCCATCGTCTGGAGAACAAGCAAAGGATGGACAACAGCGTCCATCCCGTAATAATGCCAACGGACCTGCTGGCGACAACAAACCTCGACCACGCAAACCCGGCGGGCCTAGACCGGCTGCATCTAAAACAAGCGCGCCTAAAACGGCGCCGAATCCTAAGATTGCGACCAAGGTGATTGTTAAGCCTTCG
>NZ_JAXMGC010000002.1:0-612400 GCF_046347455.1 Cellvibrio sp. | reverse complement strand
GGTGATCGTTAAACCATCGCGAAAACCAACCGAGAATTGACTCCAGATAAAGCTCAATAACCTCCCCTGCTTCGCAGCGAGGGAGGATTAGAGATTTTTTAGACTCTGTTCTAATCCCGGTAGTACCAGTTTCCTGAACGAATCATTCATTTCTTCCGCCGACAAGTGCTTACGCTCCAACCACCAGGCACTAGTTGCCCAGATAGAGCCTGCGATGTACAGCGCAATCAATTCTACTTTCGCTTGCTGCGCCGGAGAATATTTAGGAGAGTGAATTTCTGAAAGAATCAGTTCTGTCAGCATGCGCATAAAATAACGTTCAAAGGTGTAAAACTCTTCACGACCGACAAGATGGTCGTAAATCTCATGATGACTAATGATGTGTTGGTAATAAGGTAAGGTAAATGACAAAAAACCCGCCTGCGCGTCTACCACTGACACCAACCATTTGCGCAGCTGCCCCACGGAATTACGCAACACATCTTCCTTACCCGTAAAATGAGCGTAAAAAGTTGTGCGGCCGACTCCTGCTTTTTTGAGGATATCTTGTACGGTTAAATTGATGTAGCCTTTTTCAACCAACAGCAAATGAAATGCACCAAGTACCAGCTCCCTTGCGCTTAACTTTTCCGCTTTTGTCATAGTTTTTCTCTTCCCATTAAACCGAACAAATCAGGCGTTTTTGTTCTTCGCGAGTATAACAAAAAACACTATCTTGTCCTTTTACTGAATATAGGGACGAGAAAATACCTTGAAGACACAATCACTGGTTTCAATTTCCAATTTATATAAATCCTATGAATCTGCTGCAAATCCAGTCCATGTATTAGACAACATCAATTTGGAAATTGCTGCCGGTGAACGAATCGCCATCGTGGGCAAATCCGGTAGCGGCAAAACCACTTTAATTAATTTAATTACCGGAATTGATGCACCCACCTCCGGAGAAATTTTAATTCAAGACCAATCCATCACCGCCTTAAACCAAAATGCGTTGGCGCAATGGCGCGGCAAAAATGTCGGTATAGTGTTTCAATTTTTTCAACTCCTACCTACGCTAACAATCCTGGAAAATATCATTTTACCCATGGATTTGTGCAAACAATTTTCAAGAAAACAACGATCAGCGCGCGCACTTGAGCTGCTGGCGCGCGTCGGCATTGCAGAACACGCGAATAAATTACCTGCCGCACTTTCTGGTGGACAACAACAGCGCGCTGCCATTGCGCGTGCACTTGCCAACAATCCCCCACTCATAGTCGCCGACGAGCCTACGGGCAATCTTGATTCCGTTACCTCAAATGAAATTCTCACTTTATTTGGTGAACTCGCGCGTGAAGGGAAGACTTTAATTGCCGTAAGCCACGAACGGGACATCAGCCAACACGTGGACCGTGTAATTCACTTAAAAGACGGCGCGATTGTTGGAGTAACCCCATGAGAACCGCACTGCGCAAATTGTGGGGCGACTTGGTTGCAACGCCCGGTCGTTTTGCCATGATGATTATTGCCATAGCCCTATGTTCCGCTGCCATTATCGCAATGTTGCTCACTTACAAAGTGCTGACGCGTGAAATGCAGAGAAATTATCTCGATACCAATCCTGCGGCTGCACATCTTTTAATAGACACTTTGGGCGGAACTGACGAATCACCGAGGGCCTTGGCAGCATTGCGAAAAAATCCATTCATTACCGACGCTGAAATAGGCGAAAAAGTGTATTTTCAGGTTGAGGTGGCACCAAAAGAATTGGTTACGGCACTCATTTTTATTTCAGATGATCCACGTGATTTACACATTAACAAACCACAACTTGATCAAGGAAGCTGGCCAGCGGAAGGTGAAACATTATTAGAGCGCAAAGCGCTGGGAGTTGCAAAGCTCGAGGTGGGTGACTTCATTAAACTCCAAGGAAAAACATCTGCTCACCATCTCAAGATCAGCGGGTTAGTGCACGACCCCGCCCTTGCGCCCGCCAACACCGAGCACATGATTTATGGCTATATTTCACGCGCGACTTTTCAGGCATTGAACGAACCCGTTAGCAGCCGCTATTTAAAAATGACTGTTGCGCCTGAAAACATGAATCGCCCAGCCATAGAAAAGATTGCAGCAAATGCAATAAAAAATATCGCTGAGTTTATTCAAGTGTATGAAATTCATATTCCACCGCCGAATGTGCACCCCCACCAAACACAAATGATCTCCGGTTTGAATATGCTGTTTTTGTTCAGTTTACTGGCCGTTTTTTTGGGTGCTTTATTGATTGCAACCACCGTGTGGGGAATGCTTGCACAGCAGGTACGTCAAATTGGCATCATGAAGACATTAGGCGCCAGCTCATCACAAATCGCTGCACTCTATTTAACCTTGGTAACCGCCATAGGCTTAATAGCGGTGATGATTGGTTTTCCACTAGGCATCATGGCTGGTCGCGGGCTAGTAAATATGACAGCCGATTCACTTAATCTTAAGATTGTTGACAATGCACTTCCGCTAAGCTTGTGGATTTTGAATGGCACCTTTTGCGTGGGCTTGCCGGTGTTTTTGGCATATTTCCCCATTCGCCGCGCAGCCAATAAAAGTGTACGGGCTGCATTGGATGACCATGGTGTTGCAGAAACAAACATCAAAACATCTATCAATTTTTTATCGCCCTTGTGGGCTATGGTTCTGCGCAATCTTTCTCGTCGCCCTGGTCGATTAAGCTTTACGTTGTTGCTATTGGCATTTACTGGAGCGACTTTTTTATCCAGCCGGAATTTATTATCGTCCTGGAACCATTTAGCAATTGCTGCTCATGAGCATCGTCAGTATCAAATTGATATCAGCATTCCTGAAACGCAATTCACCGAATCAATTCAAGCTCTCGTGCAGAAAAACCCAGAGATCGCACACACGGAGTTTTTTAACCGGACAAGCGCGTCTGCTTCGCGTCCTGACGGATTAATTATAAAAGAGGTCTATCCCGATGGTGGGCACGGAAGCTTGAGTTTAACTAGGTTGCCAATAAAAACGCGGAGCATGTCTTTAAATATGCAGAGCGGGCACTGGCTTCAAAAAGCAGATGACATTGTTATTAATCAAATGGCTTACCATCAATTTTTTCCCGGCACAAACATTGGCGATGAAATTTATATTCACATTCAAAACGAAAATCGCACATTCAAATTAGCCGGAATTATTGAAGAGCCACTAACGGGAGCAAGCCTTTACGCGCCCTTGATATCGAACAAGGTAAATGGCCTTCGCGTCCAATTGCACAACACAGAGCCCGCCAATCTTGAGAAAATTGCCTCGCAACTAAAATTGCAATTTGCACAAGCGGGTGTGCCGATTAACAACCTTGTTACAGAAAATTTTCGCCAGCAAAGCGGCAAGGGTCACTTGATGATTATGGTGTTGATATTGGTCATGATCGCTGTAGTCATGGGTGTAGCTGGCCTGTTTAGTTTGGCCACCGTGATGAGCACCAATGTCAGTGAACGGTTACGAGAGTTTGCAGTCATGCGCAGCTTGGGTGCCGAAAACGCCACAATTTTTTCGCTGGTAATCAACGAAGTCTTTTTAATTGCGCTACTGAGTTATGTATTAAGCCTGCCAATTGCAACTGTGTTTTCAACATTAATGGCTCGCACTCTCAGTAATATTTCATTCCAACCATTGAGCCTCGCCTTTTCAATAAAAGGTTTAGTGATTTGGCTTGTTCTTGTTTTTGTGGGCGCGTTTGCCGCTAGCATTGCACCAGCGTTATATGCAACGCGTTTTAAGTTACGTGAAGTTCTCGCATTTTTATAAAGCTATTTTTGCTACACCCCTATTCCATTCAACCCATAAACTTAGGAGCGTATTATGAAAAAATCTGCACTTGTTTTAATCACCGTAGTTATAGCCATCGTCATTGTGATTGCCCTTGCACATCATTTGGACTTGGGCGCCACATTTAGAAAACTTCACGGAGGCTAGATTCGTACTTGCTGCAGCTCAATTTTTAATCCACCACTCAGGTAGAGCTTAGATCTACTGGAATTTGTATAGACACACACGCTAGGATTGCTGCTTTATAAAACTAAGGATCTCCAAATGACTTGGGCACCCCATGTAACTGTTGCCACCATTGTTGAACGCGATAATCGCTACCTCATGGTTTATGAAGAGGCTGACGGCAAAGAGGTTTACAACCAACCTGCCGGCCACTTGGACCCCGACGAAACCCTGTGCGAGGCCGCCATTCGTGAAGCCCTGGAGGAAACCGGGTGGACAATCAAATTAACAGGCGTTGTGGGGGTAAACCTTTACACCGCGCCGAGCAACGGTGTCACCTACATGCGCACCACCTTTATTGGTGAAGCTCTGACCCATGACGCTACCAGAAAGCTAGATACCGGCATCATCGAAGCCGTTTGGCTGACTTACGAAGAACTGGTTGCCCGTAAAGACCAGCTGCGCAGCCCCATGACCCTGCAAATTATTGAAGACTACCGCGCAGGCCGTCGTTTTCCCTTGGAAGTGGTTGGCTAACCCGCGTAAAATGCGCAGCTCACTTTCCCAGCTGTAGTTCGTCTTATGTCCCAATCTTCCGCTCAACCTCTAGTGATCGTCGGCATGTCCGGCGGTGTTGATTCTTCTGTATCGGCATTACTGCTCAAGCAACAGGGCTACCGTGTTGAAGGCCTGTTTATGAAGAATTGGGACGAGGATGACGGTACCGAATATTGCACGGCCAAAGCTGACTTGGCTGATGCTGAACGCGTATGTGAAAAGATCGGCATAAAACTGCATACCGCAAATTTTGCTGCTGAGTATTGGGATAACGTATTCGAACACTTCCTTGCCGAATACAAAGCCGGGCGCACCCCTAACCCGGACATCCTGTGCAATCGCGAAATCAAATTTAAGGTGTTTTTGGAGTACGCCAAAATTTTGGGTGGTGATTACATCGCGACTGGCCACTATGTTCGCCGCGCTGATCGCGATGGACACACCTATTTGCTGAAGGGCTTGGACCCAAACAAAGACCAAAGCTATTTTCTGCACGCCGTGGGCGAAGCGGAATTTGCCAAATCACTTTTCCCGGTGGGCGATATCGAAAAGCCTGAGGTTCGCCGCATTGCCGAAGAACACGGCCTGGTCACCCACAACAAAAAAGACAGCACCGGCATTTGTTTTATTGGCGAGCGCCGCTTTAAAGACTTTTTACAGCAATACCTTCCCGCCCAACCGGGCGAAATCCAAACACCGGACGGCACCGTCATTGGCCAGCACTCGGGCTTGATGTACCACACCATTGGCCAACGCCAAGGCTTGGGAATTGGCGGCGTTAAAGGCGCAAACGAAGAGCCCTGGTTCGTGGCTCGCAAGGATTTGGATCGCAATGTGTTGGTGGTTGTGCAAGGTACCGATCACCCGCTGCTGTACACCAATCACCTCATCGCGCAGCAAGCCCATTGGATTAACGGCGAGCCGAATGGCGACAAGCCTTTAAATTCAGATGGTACGCCCTCATCTAGCTTTACCTGTACCGCCAAAAACCGCTACCGGCAGGAAGATCAATCGTGCCGCGTAACCATTCTGGCGGATGGAACTTTAGACGTTCTTTTTGATGCCCCGCAGCGCGCCATCACACCCGGTCAGTCGGTTGTGTTTTACCAAGGCGATGTGTGCCTCGGCGGCGCTGTGATTGAGTCTACGGACAACGTCTAATTCCTTGCATAGACGCAACTACGAGTATTCACTGTGAGTAAAAACCTTCAAGACATTACCTTGGCGCTAGCGGGCGTTGTTCAAGCAACTATTTTGGTGAGCCAAGTTGCCAAAACTGGCTTTGCACAGCAAGACGCGTACAAGTGCAGCATTGAAAGCCTCTTTGACCTAAATCCGGCCAGCACGCTCGCGGTTTACGGCGGTAACGCGCAAAACCTGCGCCTCGGCTTGGAAGCCTTGCGCGATATGCTCGCCGGCAACCACAAACATCAAGAAGCCATGCGTTACGCCTTGGGCGCTTTGCATTTGCAAAAGAAACTGGCGGGCCGCCGCGACATGATGAACACCATCGGCTCGCGCGTGTCACAAGCCGCCAGCCAAGCAGAACACTTCAGCTCAACCCACGACAACGTGGTTGGCAACCTAGGCCAAATCTACAGCGAAACCATAAGCACCTTCCGTTTTCGCATTCAGGTGATGGGCGACTACAATTACCTGCAACAACCGCGAATCGCCAGCCAAATACGCGCACTTCTATTAGCGGCCATACGCTCTGCCATGCTGTGGCGCCAGTTGGGCGGAACTCGCTGGCAGCTGCTCCTGCAGCGGAAAGCCATCGCATCGCAAGTCGATAAGCTGTTGAGTGGATTACCTTACTGAACCCGTGAAAACGCCTGAAAAATCAGGCGTTTTCAGTTATGATGGCGGCCTTTTCAAAACAGGGTCAAACCTCTCTTGCAGAGGTATAAAACAGAGAACAGTTAGCCGAAGAGCTACCAAGAGATAGCGCGTCACCAGATGAAGCACCAAAACGCGCGCAACACCTACTTGTTTTGCTAACCGCCCAATTTATTTTTTGTTTTTAATTTTTACTTTTCAAGAGAACCCGAATGGCTCCTACATCCAACGACTCCTTTGCAACACTCACCGCGCTCAATGCTGTATCACCTGTTGATGGCCGCTACGGCAACCGCACCATTGCATTGCGTAAAATTTTCAGTGAATTTGGTTTGATTCGTTTCCGCGTAGAAGTGGAAGTTCGTTGGTTGCAACAACTCAGCCGTCATGCAGGCATTCCTGAAGTTCCCGCGTTTAGCGCTGCAACTAATGCACAACTGGATGCGATTGTAGAAAACTTCAGTGAACTCGATGCGCAAGCCGTTAAAACGATCGAACGCACCACCAACCACGACGTTAAAGCGGTTGAATACTTCCTGAAGAACAAATTCGCGGGCAATGCAGAATTAGAAGCGGTATTGGAATTCGTTCACTTCGCCTGTACCTCAGAAGATATCAATAACCTTTCGCACGCATTGATGTTGAAAGCAGGCCGTGAAGAATTTATTAAAGACGCGCAAGCGATTATCGATGGCGTAGTAAAACTCGCCCATGATTACGCGGAAGACGCCATGCTCTCACGCACTCATGGCCAAACCGCATCGCCAACTACCGTTGGTAAAGAAATGGCGAACGTTGCTGCGCGCCTGCGCCGCCAATTGAAACTGGTTAAAGACGTAGAATTACTCGGAAAAATTAACGGCGCTGTAGGCAACTACAACGCACACATTTCTGCTTATCCAGAAGTGGATTGGCAAGCCAACGCGCAACAATTTGTAGAGAGCTTGGGCTTAACCTGGAACCCTTACACTACCCAAATTGAACCACACGATTACATCGCCGAATTGTTTGATGCCATAGCGCGTTTCAACACCATCGTTATCGATTTCGACCGTGATATTTGGGGCTATATTTCTTACGGTTACTTCAAGCAAAAAACCATTGCGGGCGAAGTGGGGTCATCCACCATGCCGCACAAAGTTAATCCGATTGATTTTGAAAACTCCGAAGGTAACTTGGGTATCGCCAACGCGGTATTTACTCACCTCGCGCAAAAATTGCCTATTTCTCGTTTCCAACGCGACTTAACCGATTCAACCGTATTGCGTAACATGGGGGTTGGTTTTGGTTATGTGATGATTGCTTTTGCATCAACCTTAAAAGGCATGGGCAAACTCGAAATTAACCGCGCGCGCCTCGCGCAAGACTTGGATAACGCCTGGGAAGTATTGGCCGAGCCAATTCAAACCATTATGCGCCGTTACAATGTTGATGAGCCTTACGAGAAGCTGAAGGCATTAACTCGCGGACAAACTATCACTAAAGAAGTATTGGCAGCCTTCGTTGAGACTTTGGATATTCCAGAGCATGCGAAACAAGCCATGCGTGAGCTAACACCCGCAAATTATATTGGGAATGCGGTAGCGCAGGCTAAAGCGATTTGATATTTAAACTGACAAACAAAAGAGCCCTTAAGGGCTCTTTTTACAAATAACAACCATGAAGAAACCTAAGACTATATATAAATATGAACCCTTTTCCGTCCAGAGCTTAAAAAATCTTAAAGCTCAATCTATATTTTACGGCTCACCTTTAAACTTTAACGACCCTTACGATTGCGCATTAAAAGCAAGCATTTTGCCTCCTACTAAAAACGAAATTGAAAAAGTTAGAGCAAAATATTTGGCAAAAAATAACTTGCCTCCTCATGTCACTTTTCACCTTAAATCATCTAGCGCCGATGAATTACTAAGTTTTTTTGTCAATGTAGCAAAAAAAGCCTTACAAGATCATAGTGAAAATTTTCTATCTACAAGAGGTGTCACATGTTTTTCAGAGATAAACAACGACTTATTAATGTGGTCACGCTACGGTGGCAATTATAAAGGATTTTGCTTAGCCTTTGACACTGAGCACATCCCCTTCAATCAAATCAGAAAAGTAATTTACACCTCGAAAATGCCAAAGATATCCTTAACCAATATAATACTTGAGGATGACTTAACAGAGATCTTAAATTTATTTTGCACAAAATCAAGCTCTTGGAGTTATGAAAAAGAATGGAGAGGCATACACGATGAAGCGAATATTCAATTCACTTATCCAGCTGCTGCGTTAAAAGGCGTCTACTTTGGTCCTGACATTGATTTTGAATCATTTGAAATAATAGCGTTAATCCTTGCGGGTCAAAATCCAGATGTAGAGTTGTGGGAAGGAAAGCGTAGCACCGAGGATTTTAAAGTTCTTTTTAGAAAAGTAACTTATATGAGCTTTATTGAAGCCAAACAAAAAGGTATTCATACACAATAATCCCTATTCTCAATTTTTAAGCTGGCAAACAGGAGCTTAGGATTGAAAAATATTAGCTTTACTCTTTTACAGTTGTGCTACCCGCTAGACTAAATACTAACTTGTAACCCAAATCAAAAAGTAAAGTACAACATTACACATTTGATATGGCACCAATCGGGTCCGATGCGAGTTCGCCGAGCATTGGAGGAAAATTGCCGGAAAACGCACAGGACGTGCGTTTTAGTGACGATGCGACATGGATGTCGCACCGGAACGACGGCAATTTTCCGAAACGCGCAGGAAACCGAACGAGTTGGGTGTATTTTCTTTTGCTTACTTTTCTTTGGACAAGCAAAGAAAAGTGAGGCCTGCGGCAGGCAAGCATCTACAAACGATACTTAATAGACGAAATATTCGAGTACAAAATGACAATACCTTTGACCCATCTCGGCGATATGCCCATCCAAAAATTTTTGCTGGAATACTGGCAAAAGAAACCTTTATTAATTCGTAACGCATTCCCCAATTTCCAATCGCCTATCGACGGTGATGAGCTTGCAGGCTTGGCGCTGGAAGAAGAGGTTGAATCGCGAATTATTCTGGAAAACGGCAAGACCAAATGGGAATTGCGCAATGGTCCCTTTGATGAAGATACTTTTGCATCACTCCCTGAAACTCATTGGACTTTGTTAGTTCAGGCCGTAGATCAATGGGTGCCTGAAGTAAATTTGCTGCTAGATAATTTCCGGTTTATTCCTAACTGGCGCCTGGATGACATCATGATCAGCTTTGCGCCCGATCAAGGCAGCGTAGGCCCGCATTTTGATTACTACGATGTATTTTTATTGCAAGGTCTTGGCAAACGCCATTGGAAAATTGGCCAGCAGTGCGATGTAAATTCACCTCACCTGCAAGGCACCCAGCTCCATATTTTGGAAAGTTTTGAGACTCAAGACGAATGGGTACTTGAACCCGGCGATATGCTTTACATTCCGCCCGGTGTTGCACATTGGGGCGTTGCGCAAGGCGACTGCATGACCTATTCGATTGGATTCCGCGCGCCTAGCCATGCGTCGATTGTGGATGAACTGAGCCACGACATCGCCCAAAGCTTAAATAATGATTTGCGGTTTAGTGACCCTTACCTGAAGCTTCAGGATAACCCAGGCGAAATTAACGCGGACGCCATTGCGCAAATTCAGGACATCATTAAGCAACATTTCACTGCGGAAAATATCGCCCATTGGTTCGGCAAACATATGACTGAACGCAAATACGGGCAAGATGACATCGAAAGCGACGACGAAATTACGGCTGATGATTGGCAAGCAGCGCTGGCAGAAGGGCAAATGTTATGGCGTCACCCTGCTGCGCGTTTAGCATTTCACACACAGAATGATTCAACACAATTGTTTGCCGATGGCCACGCTTTTTGCTGCTCCCGCGAACTCGCTGAATTAGTCTGTGCGCAACTCGAAATTACCTGGGAACAAATTAAACCTTTAGTTGAAGACCTGTATGATCGTGCGGTCATTACCCAATTGATCAATCAGGAAACACTCTTGGTCGATGAATGAGTAACGAGCTTTAATGCTAATTTTTTGACGTAGCCGATATTGAGAATATGAAAATTATCGCGACTGACTGGCAAACACATGGACAGGAACTACGAGCTATTCGTGAACAAGTTTTCATGCAAGAACAACAGGTGCCTATAGCGGATGAGTGGGACGACAAGGATGAAACTGCGATTCACTTTCTTGTACAAAATGCTCGGGGTGAGGCCATTGCTTGCGCTCGCCTATTACTGGAGAATCAGTCTCTGCTGCACATTGGCCGCGTTGCGGTTTTGAAAGCGCACCGCCATAGCGGTGTTGGCCGGCAATTAATGCACGAATTAGTCGCCTACTGCAAAGAACATCATGTGGGCTGCCCTATTTATTTGCACGCACAAACCCAGCGCCAAGCCTTTTACGAGCACTTGGGGTTTGTGGCACGCGGCTCAGTTTTTATGGATGCAGGTATTCCGCACATTGAAATGTGGTGCGGTCACAACGCAAGAGAAGACTATGAGTGAAGCATCATCTGTCAGCCCTGAACTTTTTTTGCTGCATTCGGTGGGCGATTTTCAGGTTGAGTCCTTAAAGCTGGTGCAACAAACACGGCGCTCAATTGCAATCCTCAGCCGCGATTTGGATCAACTCGTTTACGGCAGCTCTGAATTCGTTGAAGCTCTTTCAAATTTCTCGCGCACCAGCCGTTACGCACAAGTACAAATTCTTGTTAAGAATTCAAAACAACTGGTGGAAACTGGCCATCAGCTAGCAAAGCTTCACCAACGTCTTTCCAGCAAAATTATGCTGCGCAAATTGACTGTAGAACCACAAAACACCGACATGGGGTTTATGCTCTGCGATACAGATGCGCTTCTTTATAAAAATGATGAGTCCAGCTACAAAGGTTTTGCAAATTTTAATGCCGCCATTGAAGTAAAGCGCTTGCGCGAAACCTTCGATTATATTTGGCAATACGGCGAACCCGAGCCCGAGTTACAACAGCTCTTCATTTAGCCATTTATTTAATTGAGTGCAGAACAACGAGATTTACTCGGCAAAAAGCGCGTTCAACACAAATATTTGCACTTTTCTTCGGGAATTAGCCCAGTTTTTTGTTGCTGATTCCATTTTAATCCTTTATATATAGCTCCAATCCTTGCACTAGGTATTTTGAGCCTAGAAAAACAGGGGTTTTCGAGCGAGCCACAAGTAGCGCATCGACCGATTGAGCCGCTTGCTTACAGAATAAACATACCTAACGATCATCTCAAATAAAGGAATCCACCATGGTTGCTAAAAAGACTCCTGCTGCAAAGCC
This sequence comes from Cellvibrio sp., assembly GCF_046347455.1. Classification (GTDB taxonomy): domain Bacteria; phylum Pseudomonadota; class Gammaproteobacteria; order Pseudomonadales; family Cellvibrionaceae; genus Cellvibrio. Next base: position 600,694 of record NZ_JAXMGC010000002.1, on the reverse strand, counting down.
TGCTGCCGCTAAAGCCGCTGCAAAACCTGCCGCCAAAGCTAAAGCTGCACCAAAAGCTGCCGCCAAACCAGCTCCAAAAGCCGCTGCCAAAAAAGCACCAGCTAAAGCTGCTCCAGCGAAAAAAGCACCTGCTGTTAAAGCAGCTCCTGCAGTTGTTAAACCAATTGCTGAGCGTCAAAACAAAACTCAAATGTTGCAACAAATTGCTGATGCAACTCAGTTGAGCAAAAAGCAAGTTCAGTCAGTGTTGGACGAATTGACCAACGTAATTGAAGGCCATGTTAAGAAGAAAGGTATTGGCGAGTTCGTTCTGCCAGGCTTGTTGAAAATCACCACCGTGAAAAAGCCAGCGACCAAAGCGCGTAAAGGCATTAACCCATTCACTGGCGAAGAAGTGATGTTCAAAGCTAAACCAGCTAGCACTTCTGTAAAAGTTCGTCCGTTGAAAAAACTGAAGGAAATGGCTCTTTAATTAGCCTTGCCCTGAAAAACAAAAACCCCGCTTATGCGGGGTTTTTTTATTTGCTCAAATTTTATCAAACCACTGTAAAGCCTTCACCCACCAATGCATTTTGCAAACGCTTAACCAGCTCCGACCACGCCGACGAGGTATAGTCTTTTGCCGGTAATTTGCCCCAAACAGGTTGTGGCCAAGCTGGGTCATTTTCAAAGCGTGCTATGTGATGAACGTGTAGTTGACGCACCACGTTGCCCAGCGCCGCCACGTTCATTTTGTGTGCATCAAACAAGCTGGTCATCACCTCAGAGAGGCGGCTGGATTCCCTGATCAACTGTACCTGTTCTTCTTCGCTCAAGTGATGGATTTCAAATACATCCTCCACTTGCGGCACCAGAATGCACCATGGGTAATTAGCGTCTTTACTGAGCAGCAGCAGCGACAAATCAAAGCGACCAATAACGACCGAATCCGCGGCCAAACGGGGGTGGAGTTCAAACATAATATTTACCTCTGCTAATCAGTAGATTGGCGCCTGTACCAATTGCGCTCGGCACCGTAGAATATGCGTCTTTCATTCCATTATAGCCACTTTGCGAAGAATCCTATCTATGCGTTCCAGTCGATTTTTAATTGCAACCTTAAAAGAAACCCCTGCCGATGCAGAAGTTATTAGCCATCAGTTAATGCTACGTGCGGGCATGATCCGCAAGCTGGCGTCAGGCCTTTACACTTGGCTGCCCTTAGGGCTGCGTGTACTGCGCAAGGTTGAAAATATTATTCGTAGCGAGATGGATAAATCTGGCGCACAAGAAGTGATGATGCCTGTAGTACAACCCGCAGAGCTTTGGGAAGAATCTGGCCGCTGGCAACAATATGGCCCTGAGTTGTTGCGTATTAGCGATCGCCACAATCGTCCTTTCTGTTTGGGCCCAACGCACGAAGAAGTTATCACCGATTTGATTCGTAACGAGATCAACAGCTACAAACAACTGCCCGCTAATTTTTATCAAATCCAGACTAAATTCCGCGATGAAGTTCGCCCACGTTTCGGCGTAATGCGCTCACGCGAATTTATTATGAAAGACGCCTACTCCTTCCATAACACCACAGAATCCTTGCAAGAAACTTATGATGTTATGCATCAAACCTACTGCAATATTTTTACGCGTTTAGGTTTGGAGTTCCGCCCGGTGCTGGCCGATACAGGTTCAATTGGTGGTGCCTTTTCGCATGAGTTCCACGTCTTGGCCGCGAGCGGTGAAGACGCAATTGTATTCAGCAACGGTAGCGATTACGCAGCTAACACTGAAAAAGCGGAAGCCTTGCCGCCATCAACGCCTCGCCCTGCCCCACAACATTTGATGAAGGAAGTGGCAACGCCGGGTGCGCACAGCATCGAAGAAGTTTGCGCCTTTTTGAAAGTATCGCCAGAGCAAACACTCAAAACCTTAATTGTGTTGGGTGAAGTGCGCGAAGATAAAACGCAACCACTCGTTGCATTGGTGATTCGTGGTGATCACGAGCTGAACGATATTAAAGCCGAGAAGCTCACTGGCGTGGCTGCTCCGCTGACCTTCGCACCTGAAGCACGTATTAAAGCGGAGCTGGGTGTAAGCGTTGGGTCTATCGGACCTGTTGGTTTAAATATTCCCGTCATAGTTGACCATTCAGCAGCCCACGCCGCTGACTTCGTGTGCGGCGCCAATAAAGATGGCTTCCACCTGACGGGAGTGAACTGGGGACGCGATGCGCAACTCACCTTGGTTGCCGATATTCGCAACGTAGTTGCGGGCGATCCAAGCCCCTGCGGTAAAGGTACCTTGGAAATTAAACGGGGTATTGAAGTTGGCCACATCTTCCAACTCGGCACCAAATATTCAGAAGCCTTGAAAGCTCGCGTGCTCGACGAAAACGGCAAAGAGCAAACCATGATTATGGGTTGCTACGGTATTGGCGTAACCCGTGTTGTTGCTGCAGCTATCGAACAAAACTTCGATGAGAACGGCATTATATGGACAGATGCGATCGCACCATTCCACGTCGCAATCGTGCCGATCAATATGAATAAGTCAGAAGCCGTAGCGAAAAAGGCGGAAGAAATTTACACCGCGCTGCAAGCTGCAGGCATTGATGTATTGTTTATGGACGATGAAAAAGCACGTTTGGGTGTTCAGCTGGCCAACACTGATTTGATGGGTATTCCACACCGTATCGTTATCGGCGACCGTGGTTTGGAAGCGGGTAGCATTGAATACAAAGGCCGCCGCGATGCAGAGAAACAAGAAGTTCCTGTCGCGGAGATTGTTGAGTTCCTAAAAGCGCGTATTAAGATTTAAGTTCACGACTCGCTAGCCGCTTTTGCGGCTAGCGAGTTTTCCCTTCTCGATTATTCATCTACCGCATTAAAACGCGCAATTTCCTGTTCAAGCTTTTTGCTTACATCTTTTGGTGAACCCGTGTTTTTTGCCAAGAGAGCATAAGCAACGGGAACCACAAACAGCGTAAAAAATGTCGCAACGATTACGCCAGAAATTACCACCACACCGATTACAAAACGGGTTTCTGAACCCGCACCGGACGATATAACCAAAGGCAACGCACCAGCCACCGCGGTTAAACTGGTCATAATAATTGGACGCAAACGTGCAGATGAAGCTTCAAGCAATGCTTGGGTAAACTCTACACCTCGGTCACGTAGCTGATTAGTAAATTCAACAATCAGAATGCCGTTTTTCGCCGCCAAACCTATCAACATAATTAAACCAATCTGCGAATAGAGGTTCATGGTACTGCCTGTTATCCACAAACCTAATAATCCACCTGCGATGGCGAGCGGAACAGTGAGCATAATAACAAAGGGGTGGACGTAGCTTTCGAACTGCGCTGCTAACACGAGGTAGGTAATTAAAATACCTAGGGCAAACATAAAGAACATAGAGCCGCTGGAATTTTTGAAATCGCGTGACATGCCGCGATAATCTACCGTTGCTGTTGGCGGTAAATTTTCTTTTACGAGCTGATTTAAATAATTAAGAGATTCGCCCAAGGTATATTTTCCGTCGAGCCCCGCTTCAATCGTAAGCGAGCGAATGCGGTTGTAGCGATTCAATCGGCTGGCGTCAGCTACTTCAGTAAGAGTGACCACGTTGGCCAAGGGAATCAATTTACCGGTAGAATCCGAGCGAACATACATATTTTCCAAACTATTTTTAGTTCGCTGTTCGTCGCGCTCACCTTGAACGAGTAAATCATATTCTTCACCCTGTTCGATATAGGTTGTTACTTTGCGCGAACCCAATAAGGTTTCCAGCGTATGACCCACATTGCTAACACTTACACCTAACGCAGCGGCACGGTCAGTATCAACCCGCACCTCTATTTGCGGTTTGGTTTCTTTGTAGTCCCAATCGATGTTGGTTAAGCCGGGATTATTTTGATTAATTTTTTCTAACAGGATATCGCGCCACTGCGCAAGCTCCTCATAGGTGCCGCCACCAATTACAAATTGGACTGGCTTGGATGAACCACTCGCAAATCCCTGACGCATGACCAAGGATGTTGTCACGCCGGGTAAATCACTAATTTTTGCTTTGATCTCATCCATAATAACAAACGCGTTACGACGCTCGCTCCAATCATTCAACGCAACAATTGCAACACCGCCATTAAAACTTTCGAAAGTTCCAAACGCACGCGGAGCACGAACCATTAAGCGCGACACCTCGCCAGATTCCACATAAGGCATAACGCGCTTTTCAATCTCTGCCATGTATTCTTCCATGTAATCGTAGGTGGCGCCCTCTGGGCCATTGATCATAATCTGGAAGTTGCCGCGGTCTTCTTTAGGCGCGTATTCCGTTGGAATAAACACAGCCATTAAAAAACATACGCAAAGCATAAAAATGAACACAGCGATGGTAATAGGTTTTTTTCCCAGACTTTTTAAAATTACTTTTTTGTACAAATCACGTAGCTGATGCATTTTCACATCAACTTTTTCCACTAAGGCCACACGTTTAGTTTCTTTGCGTAAAATTTTTGAAGCGAGCATTGGCGAAAGGGTCAAAGCCACTAAAGCGGAGAAAGCAACAGACGCCGCCATAGTAATGGCGAACTCGGAAAACAGACGGCCGACATCACCCTTTACAAATACGATAGGAATGAAGATCGAAATTAGTACAAGCGTCGTAGCTATAACGGCAAAACCAACTTCGCGCACACCATCGTAAGCCGCCAACAAAACAGGTTTTCCTTTTTCTTCGATGTGCCGAACTATATTCTCAAGTACAACAATCGCATCATCCACAACCAAACCTATGGCTAAGACCAGCGCCAATAAGGTGAGCATGTTTACCGAAAAATTTAATGCAGCTAGCACTGTAAAAGTCGCAACGATAGAAACCGGCACAGCCACCGCGGGTATGAGCATTGCCCGCACGCTACCCAAGAAAACATAAATAACACCCACAACCAACAACACTGCGAGCACCAAAGTAATGTAAACCTCGTGAATGGCTCGCTCGATAAAAATCGCACTATTGTAACTATCCTCAATGCTCATACCTTTTGGCAAATTAGCATTCATGCGCAGTTTTTCTTCCTTAACGCCGCGAGCCACATCCAGTGTATTTGCTGTAGATTGTTTTGCGATACCTATACCGACTTGCGCAACGCCATTACCGCGAAACAGGTTTCGGTCTTCAACCGTGCCTTTCTCAACCTTTGCGATATCGCCTAAACGAATTAGATGACCATCAGCGGCATGTTTTACAACCAACCGCGAAAACTGTTCATCTGTGCGATAGGTTCTCGCCATTCGCACTGTGTATTGCCGATCTTTTGATTCAACACTACCCGCTGGCAATTCAACGTTTTCCGTGCGCAATGCGTTTTCAATATCGTTTACCGTGAGGTTATGCGCAGCGAGCTTTTTTCTATCGAGCCACACTCGCATGGCGTAACGCTGCTCACCGCCGATGCGAACACGCGCAACACCTTCCACCGCAGAAAATTTATCTACCACATAACGCTTCGCGTAATCTGATAACTCCGGCACCGTCATGCCTTCACCAGCGAGACTCATCCACACAATAACTTCGTCATCGGAATTAATTTTTTGAACTTCTGGTGCAGTAGCTTCAATCGGCAAAGAACTCACCGCACTGGAAACTTTATCGCGAATATCGTTGGCCGCTGCTTCAATATCGTGCTCAATGTTAAACGTGACGGTGATATTGGAGACACCGTTTTCACTGCTGGATTCGATGTAACGAATACCTTCTACACCAGCAATCCGGTCTTCCAATGGTTTGGTAATACGCGTTTCAACGATATTGGCTGCTGCACCGGGATAGGAGGTGCGAATAGAAACAATTGGCGGGTCTATGTTGGGGTATTCACGCAGTGACAATCGATCGAATGCAAGAATACCGAAGGCCAACAACAACAGCGAAATAACAGACGCGAAAACCGGTCGTCGAATAGAAACATCGGAGAGCATCATAATTATTTGCCCTCAGCTTTTTTTTGCTGCAAGAGTTCTGCTAAAGGCTCCGGCTTTTTTGCAGGATCATTTGATTGCTCAGCCATAATATTTAAGGCTTGCCCCGCATGGATTTTTTGCAAGCCGTGAGTCACCACCTTCTCACCCTCTTGCAAACCGCCTACCACTTCCACCAAACCTCTATAGCGTTGGCCAATGTAAATCTGACGTTTTTCCGCTACCCACTTCGCACCCTTACCTTCTTTATTTGGCTGCAAAACAAATACAAAGTTATTGCTACCCATTGGTACTAATGCCGCTTCACTCAACACCAGCGATTTACGAATATCTGCTCGCACAACAACGGTCATCAACAAACCTTGTTTCAACTCCTGGTTAGAATTATCGAAAATCGCACGCACTTTTATCGAGCGAGTTGATTCGTCAACTTGGTTGTCGATGCTAAATATTTTTCCTTTGTAAGTTTTATCGCCGAGATCACGACTCTGCGCGTCTATTGGCAAACCGATACGCAGATTGCGGAGATAAATTGCAGGGACAGTAAAATCTAATTTCATTTTACTGTCGTCATTCAGGGTCGTAATAACTTGACCGGGAGCAATTAAGCTACCGAGACTTACGTCCCGAATACCAACAACGCCGCTAAAAGGTGCAGTGATAATTAAATCTTTGAAACGAGCTTGTAACGCATTAAATCGAGCGCGCGCAGCTTCGTATTCACGGGTGCGCTGATCCAGCAATGACGGTGATACCGCACCGTTTTTAGCCAGAGATTGGGTGCGTTCCAATTGCTTGCCCGCCTCAACCGCGGTCAAGCGCGCCTCTTCCATAAGTGCTGACTCTTCGGCATTCGTCATTTCAACCAGTGTTGCCCCTTTTTCAACTCGCTGACCATCATCAAAGCGAATTTGCGTTACGGTTTTAGTAGTTTTAGCGGTTATGGTGACGGATTCAAAGGCACGTAAATTTCCAAGAGCTTCTATATTGTTTTGAAGCTCGCGGTATGCAACGGATTGCACGATTACATCTAATGGCTTTTCAGGCTTTGAAGGCTTTTGGGCAAAAACGGGAAAAGAAATGAAAGCTAGTGCGCAGGTTAATAAGCGTACCGATAGGAGCGAAGACATAGTTAATCTCGACGGGTTACTCGTAAAAGCATTTCAGGCCAGCTGGTTTACGAAGTTTAATTAAAACGGGATTTTGTAAGATAATTCGCTCGAGTTTAACACTTGTTCATTACTGAACATATTGCAGTTAATAAATATTAACGGAATTTGCACATTATTCTTCAGAAGTGGTTGCGTGCTTAATTGCATACTGAATATTGGATGAGGAGAACCCCCGCGCACTTAAAAAACGCATCCGACGCGCCCTCTCCTTCACATCTAACGCAGGTGTACGGCCAAATTTTTTAACGTAGGCTTGCAACGCAAATTGATCCCAGTTTTGGTGATTGGACAGGTATTGAGAAATTATTTCTTCCGATATTCCTTTATCTCGCAGCTCCATTCGAATGACCAAAGCCCCTTTTCCTTGCCTTAGCCGCATATTGGTGTAAGCCTCCGCGAAACGCTCATCACTCTGCAAACATTCTCTTTTTAATTTATCAATTTCAGCATCGATCCAATCATGTTGATCAAACTTTTTGGCGAGCTTGGTTTTCAGCTCGTAGGCAGAATGCTCTCGCATCGCCAAAAAATTCATGGCCGACATGCGAACACTTGCAGGTGTAACTTCACTTTTCATAGCACAGACCATAAAAAAAGGCCGCTTAGCGGCCTTTTTTCAAACGAAGAATTACTATTTAGCCACGGGAGGGAATTGGGCCAATACTTCCATCACCGCACTGGTCAAAATTTCACGTTGTTTCTGCGGGCTCAGACTCTTACTCAAACGCTTCTCTGACACACCGCGCCAAATAGGTTGCTGAGTTTTTGCATCGACCATATCAATGATTAGACTGCCTTGATTGTAAACCCTTACACCACCATCGTAAGCCGGACGATAGAACAAGGGCGAGGGATAACGGTAACCCCTACCCCAGAATCCATAGCCATACATTTGGTCATAGGCTGTAGGTTCTAGCTTATCTTCCATAACCACATGGTAGGTGACTAGAAAATCAGGTGCCGCAGATTCGCTTACAGATTGATAACGCTTGGATAATTCGCTAATCACCAAGCCGTGAATATGGGTCAAGGTGAATGGCGATATAAGAATGTTCTCTTTGGTATCTTGCTTGGCACTCTTGATTGCGAAGGACTTGAGTGCTGCAAAGTTGTAGCTCGCCTCATAGTCTGTTGCCACATATGGCTTGGTAGCACACCCACTCAAACCAAAGATCACAAGAAGCAAACTGAAAAAACTGGTTTTAAACATGTCAAACCTCTAACGAAGCCATTAATAATCTGTTGCGCAGCATACTCAGACTCCCTATGCCGCGCAACACTGGGCTTAGACTTGTAAAAACACTAGCAGTTCGCTTGCATCCCTCTTATTCAGCCATATCCATATCATCACCTGAATCAGCGCCACTAGCGCTCAGTGAAAGCGCTGGAGACTCGAGCAACTCAGCACGCACCTTAGCTTCCAATTCTTTAGCAATTACAGGGTTTTCTTGCAAAAACTTCATTACGTTATTTTTGCCTTGGCCGATTTTATTACCCTGATAGCTATACCAAGCACCCGCTTTATCAATCAGACCCAACTTAACGCCGTAATCAATAACCTCGCCTAAACGGTTAATACCTGAACCGTAAAGGATTTGGAATTCGGTTTGCTTAAAGGGTGGTGCAACTTTGTTCTTAACGACTTTAACGCGCGTTTCAGAGCCGATAACCTCCTCACCCTCTTTAACTGCGCCAATACGGCGTATATCCAAGCGCACAGATGCATAGAACTTAAGTGCGTTACCGCCAGTAGTTGTTTCAGGGTTGCCGAACATTACGCCAATTTTCATACGGATTTGGTTAATGAATATCACCAAACAGTTAGCACTTTTTATGTTACCGGTGATTTTCCGCAGCGCTTGGGACATCAAACGCGCTTGCAAACCTACGTGGTGATCACCCATTTCACCCTCAATTTCAGCGCGAGGGGTCAAGGCTGCAACAGAATCCACAATAAGCACATCTACCGCGCCTGAGCGAACGAGCATATCGGTAACTTCCAACGCCTGCTCACCGGTGTCAGGCTGGGATACGATCAAGTCTTCTACGTTAACCCCAAGCTTGGCGGCATAGATAGGGTCCAAGGCGTGTTCCGCGTCGATAAACGCACAAGTGCCCCCGGCGCGTTGCGCCTCAGCGATTACCTGCAAAGTAAGTGTGGTTTTACCAGATGATTCAGGGCCGTAGATTTCAACGATACGCCCTTTTGGCAAGCCACCTATACCCAAGGCGACATCAAGCCCTATAGAGCCAGTAGAAATAGAAGGAATGGCGACTTCTTCTTTGTCGCCCATGCGCATAACAGTTCCTTTACCAAATTGACGTTCAATTTGACTTAGCGCGGCTTGTAACGCCTTTTCTTTGTTCGCATCCATTTGACACCTCAACGTGAAAAATAAGTAGAAGACAGTATTTTGGGATTATATGCCGTAGAAGTCATGGTACCTCCCAGCTATGAATCTAGACTACACCAAAAAACCTGTATGCGCAAACAGTATTGATATTATATACAGGTTTTTATGTATCGGTCTTGTTACCCTCTTTTGATCCGAGTCAACCTAGTGTTCCGCTCGGCTGCTTTAATGCTCTCAGATAAGAGGAGGCATATTATGAGACAACGAATGTACAAAAAGATGGCGGGAACCTCCGCAATTTTTATTCCTGCCGATTTTGCGAATGCATCTCCGGTTGAGCGAGACGGCATGGTTTGGAGTGACCAAGAACTTAGCATGCCTTCTGCACCGCAGTCATTACAGTGGAAGCCGCCTTTGGCGAGTACTCTGGCATTGGAAGGATTGGAAGAATACGATCAGCCGGAAACAGGCGATGCACGCTATGTAAATAATCTGGGGATTGCGTTTGTTTACATCAGCAAGATTCGTGGATGGGTCGCGCTAACGGATTACGCTTGAGGAATACTTTTAGCACCTAAAAAAATCCACCGCAGCGAGACATTAAAAGTACTCGCTGCGTTGAAATTAAATCAGATTACCTTTGAATAACGAACTTGCTCGCCGCTCTTTAGATAAGCATCGAACGCCATACAAATTCTGCGGATCAACAACCGGCCAGCATCAAGCACTTTTATTTTATTTTGTTCGATTTTAATTAAACCATCTTCAGCCAGAGGCACGAGACTGCTTAGCTCATCTGAAAAATAATGCGGCGCATTAATTCCGAATTGATCGCTAAGCGTATTTAGGTTTAATTCAAAATGACAAATCAATTGGTTGATTGCCTCTTTGCGAATCAAATCATCCCGCGTGAGATGCAAACCTCGAATGCGAGCCTGTCCTTGCTGATGAATACGCATCTGATAGTCGTTTACGTTTTTTGCATTTTGAATGTAGACATCACCAAAGGCGCTAATCGATGACGCACCAAAGGCTAAAAGATCGCAATCACCGTGAGTAGAATAGCCCTGGAAATTGCGCTGCAATTTACCTTGTTGCTGCGCAATTACCAGCGAATCCGAAGGCTTTGCGAAATGATCCATGCCGATATAAACGTAACCTGCAGTCTGTAGTTGTTCTATCGCCATATGCAGCAGCTCAAGCTTTTGCATGGGCGATGGCAAATCCGAAGCAATAATTAATTCCTGACTCTTAAACAAATGCGGCATGTGCGCATAGTTGAAAAGCGATAGGCGGTCTGGCGAAAGATCTATTACTTGCGCCAGGGTTTCGCGAACGCTATTTAAGGTTTGTTTAGGTAAGCCGTAGATCAAATCCATACTGATGGAATGATATTCTTGCTTGCGTAAATCTTTTATTAAACGCTCAACTTCTTCTCTACTGTTAAAACGATTTACCGCAAGCTGAACATCTGCATCGAAGTCTTGCACGCCCATACTCACGCGATTGAAACCCAGTTTACGCAAGTGCGCCATGGTGTTGCTGGTTACTTTTCCGGGATGAACCTCAATAGAGTATTCAGCCTCATCACCATCCAGCAGATTAAAATACTTACGAGTTGCGCTCATGAGTTGCGACATTTCATCGTCGCTAATAAAGGTCGGCGTTCCGCCGCCCCAATGCAATTGCTTTACAACGCGTTCAGAATCAAACAACTTGGCGGTCGCTTCCATTTCTTTTTCTACAGCTTGTAAGTAAGGAAGTGCCCGTGATTTATTATTGGTAACAACCTTGTTGCAACCGCAGTAATAACACAGCGCTTCGCAAAACGGGATGTGGATGTAAAGCGACAAAGGTCGCGCACTTTGGTTGCTGCGTGTTACGGCACTCTGAAAATCTGCATCAGAAAAGCCATCGTGAAATTGGGGCGCAGTTGGGTAGGAGGTGTAACGTGGGCCAGCCAAATCGTATTTTTTGATAAGTTCACTGTCCCATTGTAAGGGTTGCGAGAATAGCGCCATACCGAAAGCCTCAAACTGGAATTTCGGTCATTATCTTAAAAGTTACTTAATGGGCTTATGATTGAAATCAATAAAAGAGGTTAAGCTAAGAGATAGTGATTCAAAGGTTGTCTAGTTTTTTAAGATAAATTTCAGCTTGTGTGAGGGTGAGCGTCTGTTCTTGTTCACTCATTTTGCCCCACAACTTATAGGTCATTCCGATGCGCGGATTCCTAGCTAGCCGTTGAGCATGACGCACGTGAAAATGCCAGTAGAGGCTATTGAAAGGACAAGCGCCCTCCCCGTGGCGACGCTTGTGATTGTAATGGCAGCCTTTGCAGTAATCACTCATTTTGTTGATGTAACTCGCAGAGCCAGCGTAGGGCTTACTGCCCACTAAACCTCCATCAGCATACTGGCTCATGCCGCGCGTGTTAGGCATTTCCACCCATTCAAAGGCATCTATATAAATTCCCAAATACCATGCATCTACTTCATCTGGCGCGCACCCCGCCAAGAGCGCAAAATTTCCAGTAACCATTAAACGCTGAATATGGTGAGCATAGGCACCATCCAACGATTGGCTTATTGCGTGATGTAGGCAGTTCATTTTGGTATCGGCATCCCAGTACCAACGCGGTAAACGTCTGTGATGCTGAAGTTCATTTAATTCTGCGTAATGTGGCATGCGTGCCCAATAAACAGCGCGCACAAATTCACGCCAACCTAAAATCTGCCGAACAAAACCTTCAACTGTCGAGATGCTCACTCGTCCTGCTTCATACTCAGCGAGCGCTGCGTGAATGACTTCTAATGGGTGTAAAAGTTTGATATTGAGCGCAAATGAAATTCCAGCGTGAAATAATCGTGGCGATTGCGTAGTCATTGCATCCTGAAATTCACCAAAATTAGGCAGACCGTTTTCTACAAAATGTTTCAGCCAAGCCTTAGCTTGTGCGCGCGTTATCGGCCAAGGAAAATTTGCAGCTTGCGCATCTCCCATAGTATGCACACCGCAACTTTGGATTTCTTGCCAAATATCAGTAAGGTCTGCGGACAAAGCGTACCATTCAGGAATAGCCGGGTCTCCTTTCCATCGATTACGATTTTCTTGATCAAAATTCCATTGCCCTCCAATAGGCTGATTATTTTCATCCAGCAAAATGCGATATTGCTTTCTAAGTTCTCGATAAAAAAACTCCATTCGTGGAATTTTATCCGCATATTTTTTTGCGATTTTTTCTCTATCGGCAAGAAAATGTTCACTATCAACACAACTAACAGGAATACCTAGCTCGGAAGACGCGCCTAACAGTAAAGATTCAACCCTATACTCATCAGCTTGTTGGCGCTCTATAGCAGAAATACCAAATCGATTAACTAGCTCGCGTAGGTTATTAATAAAGTGGTGTTGATTATCCGCATCCCCCAAACGGATGTAATGAACATGAAAGCCGGCGGCGCGTAACGCATTTGCGAACCCACGCATGGCTGCAAAAATGCCCAGCACTTTCTGTGCATGATGAACCACATAATCTGTTTCGCTGCGAATCTCCATAAGCACATAAATGATATCTGCTGCATCTGCGCCGCGTTCGCGAAACCAACTGTGGTTGATATTAAGTTGGTCGCCTAAAATCAAACGCAATCGACTCATGATTTTCCTTTTCGCCTGGAGCAACGCTCACTGCAATAAATAACCTTTGGCCAGTCGCGCGCCCACTTCTTCCGCCACGTAAACGGCCGCAAACAAATCGGACAAGTTTTCTGTGGCAAGTTGAGTTTATGATGTGTCATAAATGAATTAACGCTTATATTGCGTTGGGCAGTAACCACGACTGATTGCCGGATCGCGTAGAGCGAGATGTTTAGTTTTACGATGATGCACCCGCTCACGCCACAAACGAAATGATGATGGCCTTAGCTCGCGACGCATAAGTTGAATAACCGAAGGCTCAGGGAGACCAAAGCAAGATTCGATTGCTTCGAAGGGCGTGCGATCCTCCCACGCCATTTCGATAATTCGTGAGAGATCAGATTCGCTAAAATAATTAAATGGATTCTTTGCTTGTTTCATAATTGGAAAGCCGCCATTAGCAACGCAGGTACTGCCAACACAGTCAGCAAGCGACGCAAACACCACACCCAATAACTAACTGTGCGAGTGCGCCACAAGAATAGGTAATCCATCAACAGCTGAAGCGCCAAGAGAAAAGCGAATACTAGCAATGAAATTGCAGTTGGGAGTGCCAAAGTAAACCACGCTAAAACACAAGGCAACACACTCCATCCAAACATAAAATGCCGTAAATTTGCGTTCGGCTGCGAAACCGCTAACCCCCACCAAATGGCACCGAGGAATGACACGATAAGTGCTGAGTAATTCACAAGATAATTGAACAAAACAATCGACGGGACTCGTTCACTGAACGTCCCTAAAAGGGCAAGCCCCCAAAATGGTATAAGCCCTAACAAGCCTCCCCACAGAGCCGCGAAAGGAGTTTGTATCCCGGCTTCAATTTCATTACGAATCTTAGTGCCTCTAAGCTCAGGTTTCTAAACCCTAATCTGTTTGCTATTTACGATATGAGACCTTGTCCGGATCATCTGCTTTGATCCATACAAACACCCTAAGCGTAAAGATGAGTAATATTGATTAGTGGTAACGTCCTATGACGGCTGACTTTGATAATTACCCTGCTGCTACTGCCCAACACCAACTCTATTTTGATGGTCGATGCAGTTTGTGTGCAAAAGAAATGGCGTTATTAAACCGACTTAAAAATCCGTCGCTAGCGCTTGTTGATATTCATGCAATGACATCAGTGGATGAAGATATCAAAGAAACACTTCTACGCAATTTGCATTTACAACAACCGGACGGCACATGGATCAGAGGTGTCGATGCAAATGTTATGGCTTGGTCATTCACACCCATAGGTTTTTTATGGAGACCATTGCGATGGTCATGTTGGCGAGCGAAGGTTGACTCGCTTTATGCGCGCTGGGCATCCAAGCGTTATTGTGCGAACTATGCATGTGCTAGAAATAGTTAAGTTTTTAAATATGCGTTTAAGTTAAATCACATAATCGGATAGGGATGGAAAAATGAACTCATCTACTCGTGCATTAATTTTCAGCTACAGTGATTGCGCTAATTATTTTGTGGGAACAACGCTTGAGCCCTTTGGTATCTCTGAAAAGGTGGCATATGAAAAAGACGGGAATGGAAAGCTGAGAAAATTCCCCAGCCTTTATCGTGCCAAGCAGCACTTAATTGAAATGGGATTTGAGAGAGGATGGCTTGTTTTACAATCACCCTACGATGAGATGATCGGTAATGAGCGAGCGCAGAAATCTGAGCTACCAGTGTTGTTAGTAAAAGATGCACTAGACAAGTAGTAACTACTCTCTTAAACCTGATTCAATAAAAATTCAAATTGCGAGCATAAAAAAAGGCGACTCAATGGTCGCCTTTTTTTATCAACTCGCTGATATTACCAGCCAGTGATTTCCTTCAGCGCTTTACCGATGTCAGCCAAGCTCTTAACGGTTTTTACACCGGCGTCTTCAAGAGCAGCAAACTTCTCGTCAGCAGTACCTTTACCACCAGAAATAATCGCACCGGCGTGACCCATGCGCTTACCTGCTGGGGCAGTTACACCGGCAATGTAAGATACAACTGGTTTGGTTACGTTTGCTTTGATGAACGCAGCCGCTTCTTCTTCCGCAGAACCACCGATTTCACCGATCATTACGATCGCTTCGGTTTGTGGGTCAGCTTGGAACAACTTCAAAATGTCGATGAAGTTTGAACCTGGGATTGGGTCACCACCAATACCTACACAAGTAGATTGGCCGAAACCGTAATCGGTAGTTTGTTTCACAGCTTCATAAGTCAAAGTACCTGAACGTGAAACGATACCAACTTTACCTGGCTTGTGAATGTGGCCTGGCATGATGCCGATTTTACATTCGCCCGGAGTGATAACACCTGGGCAGTTAGGGCCGATCAAACGCACGCCCAACTCGTCACACTTCACTTTTGCGTCAAGCATATCGAGTGTTGGAATACCTTCAGTAATACAAACGATCAACTTGATGCCGCCGTTAGCTGCTTCAAGGATTGAGTCTTTACAGAAAGGTGCTGGAACGTAGATTACCGATGCATCTGCGCCAGTCGCTTCAACCGCTTCTTTCACAGTGTTAAACACTGGCAAGCCAAGGTGAGTTTGACCACCCTTACCTGGAGTTACACCACCAACCATTTTGGTGCCGTAAGCAATCGCTTGTTCTGAGTGGAAAGTACCTTGCGCGCCGGTGAAACCTTGGCAAATTACTTTGGTGTCTTTGTTAATTAAAACGCTCATGTTCTTCGCCCCTTATTGATTCGCAGCAGCTGCAACAACTTTCTTGGCAGCGCCAGTCAAGTCGGTATCGGCAATAATGTTAAGGCCGCTTTCGCCCAACACTTTCGCACCCAATTCAGCATTGTTACCTTGCAGACGAACAACAACAGGTACTTTCACGCCTACTTCTTTAACCGCACCAATTACACCTTCAGCAATCATGTCACAACGAACGATACCGCCGAAGATGTTGATGAATACTGCTTTCACAGCATCATCAGACAAAATGATTTTGAATGCTTCAACAACGCGTTCTTTGGTCGCACCACCACCAACGTCGAGGAAGTTTGCAGGTTGGCCGCCGTGCAATTTAACGATGTCCATGGTACCCATCGCCAAACCAGCGCCGTTAACCATACAACCTATATCACCACCGAGAGCAACATAGTTTAATTCCCAAGCAGCGGCATGAGCTTCACGCGCATCTTCTTGTGTTGGATCTTGCATAGCTTTCAATTCTGGATGACGGTACAAAGCATTGCCGTCGATAACCAGTTTTGCGTCCAGGCAGTGCAAGTTGCCTTCTGGAGTGATAACCAATGGGTTCACTTCCAACAAGGCCAAATCTTTCTCTTTGAACAACTTGGCTAAGCCTAAAAAGATGTTCACGAATTGGTTGATTTGCTTACCTTCCAAACCGAGTTTGAATGCCAACTCACGGCCTTGGAAAGGTTGCGCGCCTACTAATGGATCAATAGTCGCTTTAAGGATTTTCTCAGGAGTTTCGTGTGCAACTTTCTCGATTTCTACACCACCTTCGGTAGAAGCCATGAACACGATACGACGGCTGGAACGGTCAACAACAGCACCCAAGTACAATTCTTTAGCGATGTCAGTGCAGGTTTCAACCAAAATACGACTTACTGGTTGGCCTTTCTCGTCAGTTTGGTAAGTCACCAAATTTTTGCCTAACCATTTTTCAGCGAAAGCGCGGATTTCATCTTTGCTCTTAACCAATTTCACGCCGCCCGCTTTACCGCGGCCACCAGCGTGTACTTGCGCTTTAACGACGAACATATCGCCGCCGATTTGATCTGCAGCAGCAACAGCTTCTTCAACGGTTGCGGCAGCAATGCCTTTAGAGACTGGCAAGCCATATTGGGCAAACAACTGCTTACCCTGATACTCGTGCAAATTCATGGTGTTGTTCCATTTGACGATGTTGAACACGTTAAAAAAGGATCGTGTCAACTGAGGTTATCGATGGCCATAAACCTTGTGAGTAGATGGCCGCCTTTGGGATGAGAACTCTTTGGTATCTCTTAAATTAATTAACGCTTCTTCTTGTTGGCAATGTGAATGGCATGACCATGCACCGCCAGCGCTGCTTCATGGATAGTTTCAGACAAGGTTGGGTGACCGAACACCATCATGCCTAAATCTTCTGCACTGGAGCCAAACTCCATTGCAATTGCCACTTGCTGTACCAAATCAGCAGCGCTTGGGCCAACAATGTGAGCACCAAGAATGCGATCAGTTACGGCGTGAGCAATAATTTTTACCAGACCTTGAGTTTCGTTAGCAGCCATTGCACGGCCAGACGCAGCGAATGGGAAAGTACCCACGTTGTACGGCTCGCCAGACGCTTTTACTTGCTCTTCAGTTTTACCTACAGAAGCAACTTCTGGGTGGGTGTAGATAACGTTTGGAATAATGTCGTAGTTCATTTGTGCTTTTTGGCCAGCGATACGCTCAGCAACCATCACACCTTCTTCTGAACCTTTGTGCGCGAGCATTGGGCCGCGAACAACGTCACCAATTGCCCAAACACCAGGAGCATTTGTTGCGCAGAATTCGTTAACGAAAATGAAACCGCGCTCATCAAGGTTTACACCTGAATCTGCAGCTAACAAGTTTTCAGTATATGGACGACGACCAACACAAACGATCAACTTATCGAAGGTTTCTTGTTGTTCTTTTCCGTCTTTATCCAAATAAGTTACGGTCACTTCTTTACCGTTAACTTTTGAACCCGTCACGCGTGAACTGGTGCGGATATCCAAACCTTGTTTGGTCAGAATTTTTTGGGTTTCTTTTGCAATTTGTTGGTCCATGATCGCGAGGAAGCTGTCGAGTGCTTCCAACACAGTCACTTTAGAACCCAAACGATTCCAAACAGAACCTAATTCCAAACCAATTACGCCAGCGCCGATTACGCCGAGACGTTTGGGAACTTCAGAGAATTCCAATGCACCGGTAGAGTTAACAATAACGTCGTTATCAACAGGCGCTGGAGGAATATTGATTGGGCTTGAGCCAGACGCGAGAATTACGTTTTCAGCATCGTATACAGTCACTTTGCCTTCAAAGTCGGTGACTTCAACTTTCTTGCCAGCGAGCAACTTACCTGTACCGAATAAGCTGGTTACGCCATTCGATTTGAACAAACCTGCGATACCGCCAGTCAGGTTTTTGATGATTTGGTTTTTACGCGCAATCATCGAGGAAACATTCAGCTCTACGCCTGAAGTGGTAATACCATGAAGACCTAAATCTTCTTTTACTTCATGATATTTGTAAGAGCTATCAAGCAGCGCCTTGGAAGGAATACAGCCTACGTTCAAGCAAGTACCGCCGTTTACACCCTTGCCTTCTTCGTTTTTCCACTTCTCAACACAGGCAGTTTTCAAGCCCAATTGAGCGGCACGGATGGCGGCGACATAGCCTGCAGGGCCGGAGCCGATAACTATCACATCAAATTTTTCAGACATAATTTGTTCCTACGTTTGATTGGCTAGCAGTCATCACTAGCTTCAACTTATTAATTTCGATTAACGCCTTGTGAGCAGCAACCATTTACATAAAAAAACGCTCGAGGGTTAGCACGAGCGTTTCAAATACTTTTTAAATCTCTAACAGAATGCGCGCTGGGTCTTCCAGCAAATCTTTGATCGCCACCAGGAATTGAACAGCATCTTTACCATCCAACAAACGGTGATCGTAAGAAAGCGCCAAATACATCATCGGCAGGATTTCTACTTTGCCGTTAACCGCCATTGGACGCTCTTGGATTTTGTGCATGCCAAGGATTGCTGATTGCGGCAAGTTCAAAATTGGCGTTGAAAGCAAGGAACCGAAGGTACCACCGTTGGTGATGGTGAAGGTACCGCCAGACATTTCTTCAATGCCCAACTTGCCATCACGTGCGCGCAAACCAAAATCACGAATGGTGTTTTCAATAGTGGCCAAACCCATGTTTTCAGTGTTGCGCAATACGGGTACAACCAAACCTTTATCGGTAGATACAGCAACGCCGATATCTTGGTAACCGTGGTAAACAATATCGTTGTTGTCGATTGACGCATTCACTTGTGGGAAGCGACGCAATGCTTCAGTTGCTGCTTTTACGAAGAAGCTCATGAAACCCAAACGAGTGCCACCGTGTGCCTTTTCAAATTGATCTTTATATTTTGCACGCAGATCCATGATTGGTTTCATGTTCACTTCGTTGAAAGTAGTCAACATAGCGGTGGTGTTAGATGCTTCAAGCAAGCGCTCAGCAATGCGCTTACGCAAGCGAGTCATTGGAACGCGTTTTTCAACACGGTCACCTACAGCTTGCAATGGCGCTGGAGCAGCAGCGGTTGATGCAGGAGCTGCAGCGGGCGCAGATTTTACATGGTTAGCCACGTCTTCTTTCAACACGCGGCCACCTTTGCCAGTACCGTCGATTGCAGCGGTATCAACATTTTTCTCATCAGCCATTTTGCGAGCAGCAGGATTAACCAACTTTTCCGCAGCAGCGGGTGCTGATACAGCAGCTGGCGCAGCAGGAGCCGCAGCCGGTGCAGCAGTTGTACCCGCCGCACCTTCAACAAACTTAGCGATAACTTCATTACTTTGTACGGTATCGCCCTCGCCTTTCAAAATCTCAGCGATGCTGCCATCGGCAGGAGCCACCACTTCCAAAACCACTTTATCGGTTTCGATATCAACGATTAACTCATCGCGCTTTACTGCTTCGCCTGGCTTTTTGTGCCAAGTCGCGATGGTGCCGTCAGCAACTGATTCTGGGAACGTTGGGGCTTTAATTTCGATACTCATTACTATTCCTTCTCTCTCGGCTTGGTATATGACGTGTTAGTTAAGGCTGATTCCGGCTTATTTTTGTGCAGGAAGCGTTAGCGCCAGGTTTACGAAACGTTTCTCTTCTTCAATATGGGCAGACATGTAACCACCTGCTGGTGCAGCAGAGGCTTCACGGCCAACATACTCCAAATACAAGTTTGGGTAGAGATCATGTGCAACACGACGCAAGTGGTGCTGGCTGCTATACCAGGCGCCTTGGTTCATAGGCTCTTCCTGACACCAAGCAATGCTCTTCACATTTTTGTATTTGCTGAGGATGTTTTTCAATTCCACATCGGGGAACGGATAAAGTTGTTCCAAACGGATGAACGCAACATTGTCTTGCTTACGCGCGGCACGTTCTTTGAACAAGGTGTAGTAAACCTTACCGCTACACAAAATCAGACGCTCAACTTTATCTGGGTTGGCGGAATCATCAATCACATTTTGGAATTGACCATTCGCCAACTCTTCCAAAGTTGATGTCGCTAATTCATGACGCAATAAAGATTTTGGGCTCATCACAATCAACGGGCGACGCATTGGGCGAATCGCCTGACGACGCAACATATGGAACACTTGCGCCGGTGTTGATGGAATGCAAACCTGAATATTGTGCTCAGCACACAACTGCATAAAACGCTCTAAACGCGCAGATGAGTGTTCTGGACCTTGGCCTTCATAGCCATGTGGCAACAACATGGTCAAACCACAGAGACGGCCCCACTTGTGTTCACCCGATGTGATGAACTGGTCAATAACCACTTGAGCGCCGTTGGCGAAATCACCGAACTGAGCCTCCCAAATCACCAGACCTTTTGGTGCGGTGGTGGCATAGCCATATTCGAATGCCAATACAGCTTCTTCTGACAGGTAAGAATCGTAAAGTTCGAAATCAACATTTGGGTTTACATTTTTCAACGGAACAGCAACTGTGCCGTCTTTTTGGCTGTGAATAACCGCGTGACGATGGGAGAAGGTACCACGGCCCACGTCTTGACCAGTCATACGTACAGAATAACCTTGTTCAAGCAAGGTTCCGTAGGCCAAGGTTTCTGCCATACCCCAGTTAAGCGCCAGAGCACCGCCAGCCATTTTGCGGCGGTCTTCGTAAACTTTTTCTACTTGCTTTTGCACGACAATGCCACTTGGGATTTCAAGCATTTTGTTGGCAACAGATTGCAGAGTTTTTAAATCTACACCGGTATTGGCAGGCGTCAACCAATCATGGCCGATGTAAGGAGTCCAATCCACAAACAAGCTACGATCTGGCTCGCTAACCAAACCGCTTGCTACGTGTTCACCGCGGTCCAAAGCCGCGCGGTAATTGGTTGTTAACTCATCAGCAGCAGCTTGGGTTAATAAACCTTGAGCAACTAACTTATCCGCATAGAGAGTACGGGTAGTTTTTTGGTTGCGAATCACTTGGTACATCAACGGCTGAGTAGCTGAAGGCTCATCAGTTTCGTTATGACCGCGACGGCGGTAGCACACCAAATCGATGACTACGTCTTTCTTAAATTCGTAACGGTAATCCACCGCCAATTGCGCAACAAACAAAACCGCTTCTGGATCATCACCATTCACATGGAAAATCGGGCACTCGATCATTTTGGCAACGTCGGTGCAGTACTCAGTTGAACGAGCATCTTCACGCTTGTTTGTGGTGAAGCCCACTTGGTTGTTGATTACGATGTGCAAAGTACCGCCAGTGCCATAAGCACGGGTTTGAGACATTTGGAATGTCTCCATCACCACGCCTTGCCCGGCGAAGGCCGCATCACCGTGAACATTAATAGGTACTACTTTGGAGCCATTGTGGTCTTTACGACGATCTTGGCGAGCGCGCACAGAACCTTCAACCACTGGAGAAACGATCTCCAAATGCGATGGGTTGAATGCCATTGCCATGTGCAATTCACCACCGGGAGTCATCAAATTGGATGAGAAACCAGAGTGATATTTCACGTCACCAGAGGTATTCAGTGAACGCTTACCGTCAAACTCTGCGAAGAGTTCCGCTGGGTTCTTACCGAATACGTTTACCAAGGCATTCAAACGACCGCGGTGCGCCATGCCAAGAACAATTTCTTTCGCACCGAAAGTACCGGAGCGTTTTACCAAGGCATCAACGAGCGGAATAAAGCTTTCGCCACCTTCCAAACCGAAACGTTTGGTGCCTGGGTATTTGGAATCGAGGTGACGCTCAAGACCTTCTGCAGCAGTCAAGCGCTCTAACAGAGCCAATCTTTGCTCTTTGCTGAATTCCGGATTTGAGCGAACGCTTTCAAGACGTTGTTGCAGCCATTGCTTTTCAGCCAATGGAGTGATGTGCATGATTTCTGCACCCACATGGCCGCAATAGGTTTTTTCCAAGGCTTCAATGATTTCACGCAGTGTGGCTTCTTCTTTACCGATGTACAAATTACCGGTATTGAAGACAGTATCCAAATCAGCGTTGGTCAAGCCGTGAAAGCCCAAATCTAAATCAGGCACAGTTTCACGAACCATCAAACCCAAGGGGTCGAGTTGCGCTTTTTGATGACCACGGAAGCGATAAGAGCTAATGAGCTGCAATACTTTAACTTGCTTGCGCTCGTGCTCAGCACTGACAGAACCACCAGCGGCAGCCACGGTGCGAACGCGGGACTTGCCTAATTGTTCGAATTGGGCGCGAATAACAGAATGGGGAGTATCTTGGGTCAGAACACCGCT
The DNA here is from genome assembly GCF_046347455.1 of Cellvibrio sp. Classification (GTDB taxonomy): domain Bacteria; phylum Pseudomonadota; class Gammaproteobacteria; order Pseudomonadales; family Cellvibrionaceae; genus Cellvibrio. Next base: position 578,016 of record NZ_JAXMGC010000002.1, on the reverse strand, counting down.
TACACGGGGCAACTGATCGAAGTAATTACGCCATTCTTCAGGAACGGCATTAGGATTGTGTAAATATGTGTCGTAGAGCTCTTCGACGTATGCAGCGTTCCCACCAGAGATGTGCGAACTACTCCAAAAATGCTCCATAATGCTGTCTTGCATTCCACCCACCTTAATCACGGGTTCGCCGCCACGCTATGGGGCTTGCTACACCCTGCTATCAACTAGCTAATTAACTACACAATAACGCCCATTGCTAAAGCAACAGACGCCGCTTTCAAATCGCACCCTATTATAAAAATGACAGGGAAAACGAACAGTCTAAAAAGCTTAGCTGCAAAACGCCGCTAAGCCACAAATTTCAAAGCTGCAGATACAGAAAAGCGCCACTCTTAGGTAGCGCTCTGTAACAACATGTTGCGGATATGGCCAATGGCTCGTGTCGGGTTGAGACCTTTCGGGCATACGGCCACACAGTTCTGGATACCGTGACAGCGGAATACGCTGAAGGGGTCATCCAATTTGGACAAGCGTTTTTCAGTCGCCAAGTCGCGGCTGTCCGCCAAGAAGCGATAAGCCTGCAACAGACCAGCTGGGCCAATGAACTTATCTGGGTTCCACCAGAAAGATGGGCAACTGGTTGAGCAGCATGCACAAAGGATACATTCGTACAAACCGTCCAACTTCTCGCGATCTTCTGGTGATTGCAAGCGCTCAATAGCTGGCGCAGGAGTATCGTTTTGCAAGTAAGGCTCGATTTTTTTGTATTGATCGTAGAACTGGGTCATGTCTACAACCAAATCGCGAATTACGGGCAAGCCCGGTAACGGACGCAACACCAACTTGCCACTTCCGCCAGTAGCCTCGGAAATTGGCTTGATACATGCCAAACCGTTTTTACCGTTAATGTTCATACCGTCTGAACCACATACGCCTTCACGGCATGAACGACGGTAAGCCAAGCTTTCGTCTTGAGCCTTCAAGAGCTCAAGCACATCCAACACCATCAAGTCTTTACCGCCGGTATCCAACTCGTAAGTCTTCATGTAGGGCGCTTTATCGGTGTCAGGGTTGTAGCGATAAACTTCAACTTTCAACATATCTGTCATCCCCTAAATTAGTAAGTACGTTTTTTGGGTTGGAAGGCTTCCATCGTATGCGGTTTGAAATTCACCGCACGCTTGGTAACGCGCTTCTCACCGGGGAAATACAGGGAGTGACACAACCAGTTGGCGTCGTCACGATCTTCATAATCTTCACGAGCGTGTGCACCGCGGGATTCTTTACGTTCTTCAGCAGCGATTGCCGTTGCTTCAGCCACTTCGAGCAAGTTTTGCAATTCCAACGCTTCAATACGTGCAGTGTTGAATGCGCTGCTCTTATCGGTAATTGATACATTCTCGATGCGCTTGCGCAACTCAGCCAATTGCTGAATACCCTTCTGCATGTACTCGCCTTTACGGAATACACCGAAGTAATTCTGCATAATAGTTTGCAACTCTTTGCGAAGAACTGAAGCGCTCTCGCCAGAGGTTGAAGTATTGATCTTGTTGAGGCGCTCCATGGCTTTTTCAATGTCAGCCTGGGTTGCGTTTTTGTGCTCAACACCTTCGCGCAAGGCTTTCTCGATGTACAAACCAGCAGCACGACCAAATACAACCAAATCGAGTAATGAGTTACCGCCCAAACGGTTGGCGCCGTGAACAGATACACAAGCGACTTCACCACAGGCGAACAAACCGTCGATTACAACGTCGTTGCCTTCAGCATCTTGACGCAATGCTTGGCCATTAATATTGGTTGGAATACCGCCCATCATATAGTGACAGGTCGGAACCACAGGAATTGGAGCGTAAACAGGATCAACGTGAGCGAAGGTACGCGACAATTCACAAATACCTGGCAACTTGCTTTCCAGAACTTCTTCACCCAAGTGATCAAGCTTCAACAACACGTGATCTTTGTTTGGACCTACACCGCGGCCAGCAATAATTTCTTGAATCATTGAACGTGCAACAACGTCACGACCTGCGAGGTCTTTCGCGTTAGGCGCATAGCGCTCCATGAAACGCTCGCCATCGGAGTTAATGAGGTAACCACCTTCACCACGGCAACCTTCAGTCACCAACACACCTGCACCAGCGATACCGGTTGGGTGGAACTGCCACATTTCGATATCTTGCACCGGGAAGCCAGCGCGCAAAGCCATACCAACACCGTCACCGGTATTGATGTGAGCATTAGTTGTAGAAGCGTAAATACGACCTGCGCCACCTGTCGCCAAAACGGTCGCCTTAGCTTTTACGTATACAGTCTCACCATCTTCGATGTTGATAGCGATAACGCCAACCACTGCACCATCAGCATTTTTAACGAGGTCTACCGCAAACCACTCGTTCAAAAATACGGTTTTGTTTTTAACGTTGCTTTGGTAAAGGGTATGCAACAAGGCGTGACCGGTACGGTCAGCTGCAGCACAAGTACGCGCTGCTTGGCCACCTTCGCCAAAGTTTTTGGATTGACCACCGAAAGGACGTTGATAGATACGACCTTCTTCGGTACGAGAGAAAGGTAACCCCATGTGCTCCAATTCAAATACAGCCTCTGGGCCTACTGAACACATGTATTCGATAGCGTCTTGGTCACCAATGTAGTCTGAACCTTTTACGGTGTCATACATGTGCCAGCGCCAATCGTCATTAGGGTCAGCACTGGCGATTGCACAGGTAATACCGCCTTGTGCAGAAACCGTGTGCGAACGTGTTGGGAATACTTTAGTGATTACCGCGGTTTTGTAACCGGATTGCGCTAATTGCAACGCAGCGCGCATACCCGCACCACCGCCGCCAACCACAATACCGTCGAATGAAATTGTGCGAATGCTAGCCATTATTTAAAACCCCAAAGTATTTCGATGCCCCAGATGAGATAGGTCACAGCCACGCCGCCCAAGGCAACTTGCGCCAAAATGCGCAATACAGTGGCTTTGCTACCCATCAAACGCTCGGTCAAATAGTCAGTCAACACAGCCCACAAACCAATCCAGGCGTGGGAAATAAAAGAAAGCAGGGTTACGAAGCTGAACACACGCATCCACAACTGGCTGTATAAAGCGCTCCATTGTTCATAGGTAAGCTCAGGGTTACGAGCAATAAACACCACAATGAATAGAAGGTAAGCGGCCATGATCACGCCGCCTACTCGCTGGATTAACCAGTCGTACAGGCCGCTACGGCCAAAGCTTGTTACTGAAGTTACCATACCCAAACTCCTATCAATGCAATCAAAACGATAGCCACTGCGAAAGCGATGGTTGCGCCACGCTTACCGCCTTCAAGGCTTTCGCCAACACCACAATCCATCATCAAATGACGAAGGCCCATCACAGTGTGATACGCCAAAGCTGACAAAACAGCCCACAGCACAACCTTAAAAACCGGGTTTGCTGAAGCATCGCGTACGGCGGCAAAACTCTCTTGTGAGTCCAGGCTTGAATCCAGCATCCACAGCAATACAGCGGCGCCGGCAAACAGAAAAATGCCAGATACACGATGAAAGAAAGATGCGAAGCCGGTAATAGGAAGTTTGATGGTGGCAAGATCGAGGTTGACAGGTCTGTTTTTCTTCACGTTTGGATCACCTTTTAGCCCATCGCGGGCAGGTTATGTAGAGTGAGCACCAGAATTGACGAAAATGGGAGATTTTGGGGCAATCGCTGGGGCATCCTGCAAGTCGCGCAGCATTATAGAGAGTGACTTACAGAAACACAAACAAAAACCCGTGACAAAAACCAAATCCAGACGATGTTTTTGCGCCTTCGCCGAATCGCTCAAAATTTCTGCAAAATTGAAGAATTTCGTTGGATTTCGCAGAATTTTTTGTTTCATAAGAGCGCACAAAAATACGCTCAAGAGCCAATTTAGTGCAAAACAAAACGACAAATATGAACCCCGTGCGGGACACACAAAATCACAGTAAAAAAGTTTAACCAAATGCGCCCTATTTATTGGCAAAAACTTTCGTTGCAGCAATTAAGTCATCTATAATGCCGACCGCAAACAAACGGCACGGTCGAATTTCGACTAGTCTATAAAGTAGCTGTAACTAGAAGCAGCTTAAAAAGAGAAAGTAGCTGTAACATGCGGCGCAAGGTTTTCCCACTTGAGCATGCAACTTGCAGGTGAGCAGTATCGGCATCTCGCTCAGGGGCCCGCTGATTTCACACGAAAAATGCAACCTCACGAGAATGGATCGAAACAGCGAACATACTCAAGCACATTAGTCCTATTAGTAAGCACAGGAGTCAGTAATGACTGACAAGAAAGCACACCTAACGATTGATGGTATTGATAGCACGATTGACCTTCCTATCTATGCCAGCAGTGTCGGACCAGACGTTATTGACGTCACCAGTATTACCAAAAATGGCTTTTTCACGTTTGACCCGGGCTTTATGTCCACCGCCTCATGCGAATCCAAGATTACGTTCATTGATGGCGACGAAGGCATTCTCCTTCACCGCGGCTACCCCATCGAACAGCTTGCAGTCTCCTCTGATTACCTCGAAACCTGTTACCTCCTCCTCAACGGCGAATTGCCAACCCCAGACCAAAAAGCTGAATTTGTTGCCGCCATCAAAGCAAACGCTGCCGTTGACCAAACCGTTGCCAATGTGATTAAAAGCTTTAAACGCGAAGCGCACCCTATGGCCATTCTGTGTAGCGCTGTGGCTGCCTTAGCCGCGGTTTATAACGACGAAATCGACATTACCAAGCCAGAGAGCCGTAAACAAACCGCTTATCGCTTGATTGCTCAAATGCCAACCTTGTCTGCCATGGTGTACAGACACCGTAAAGGTTTGGATTTCATTGCGCCCGATGCAAGCCTCGATTATGCAGAAAACTTCCTGCACATGACCTTCGGCGAAGCCGGCAAAGCGCCGAACGTTAGCAAAACCATCGCTCAAGCAATGGATCGTATCTTTATCCTCCACGCTGACCATGAGCAAAACGCCTCTACTTCTACTGTTCGCTTGTCAGGCTCATCAGGTACCAACCCTTTCGCAGCAATCGCGGCAGGTATTTCTACCCTTTGGGGCCCTGCGCACGGCGGTGCGAACGAAGCCGTGTTGGAAATGCTGGAAGAAATCGGCACTGTAGAAAACATTGAAGCTTGTGTTGCACGCGCCAAAGACAAAACCTCAGGTTTCCGCCTGATGGGCTTCGGCCACCGCGTTTACAAAAACTTTGACCCACGCGCCAAAGTGATGAAGCAAACCTGTGACGAAGTATTGGGTGAGTTAGGTTTAGGCAATTCTCCTCTCTTGGCGATTGCAAAACGCCTTGAACAAATCGCCTTGGAAGACCCCTACTTCATCAGCAAGAAACTCTACCCAAACGTGGATTTCTACTCAGGCATCATTATGAAAGCCATTGAAATCCCAACTGAAATGTTCACCGTGATTTTCGCGTTGGGCCGCGCAGTTGGTTGGTATTCACACTGGGATGAAATGGTCAGCACCTCTTACAAGATTGGTCGTCCACGCCAGCTGTACACCGGTAGTGTGAAGCGCGATTATCCCAAGAAATAACTTGCCTCAAACGATTGCTGAATAAACGCAGCAGCAGAAAAACCGCCGATGCAAATCTGGCGGTTTTTTTATGCCCGCTATTTCCACCCGAGCCGCTACACCATTCACACTTCCTTCAGCCTCCTTCGCTTAGCCTCTTCGCATCGGCAGCCACCGGCTCGTATACTCTTGCTCACGCTGACTAATAAAAAGGAATCCACGCATGCTCATTCTTATTACCCGCATTTTTGGTCCACTAATGCTCGTCATAAGTACTACCGCATATGCCATCGAAATTCCGAAATCGCTGGATGAATGGAAACCTTGGGTTTTAGAGAAACACCCAGAGTTGAATTGCCCTGTTGCGTTCAATGACAACAAGCGTTCATGCGAGTGGTATTCGAGCCTGACCTTGGACGCAACCGATAAGGGTGCAACATTCAAGTTGCAAGCCGAAGTTTATACAAGCGGGTGGATCAGACTTCCCGGCAGCAATGGTGTTTGGCCTCATGCAATTAAGGACAACCAAAACACTTTGGTAACGCGCGACCACGATGGCGTACCTGAAGTTTATTTAACGCCCGGCTCACACCAAATTATCGGTAATTTAAGCTGGCTGGATATGCCACGCACTCTGACAATTCCACCGCAAATCGGTTTGGTACAACTAAGCCTGCAGGGAAAAGCCGTTAGCAATCCATCCATTGAAGACAACAATCAATTATGGCTCGCGAATAACCAACCGAAAAATGCCGCAACACATCAAGACGCTCTGAGCGTTCGCGTATTCAGAAAAATCCAAGACACAATTCCTTTGCGAATGACGACCCAAATGCAATTGGGTGTAAGCGGCAAAGAGCGCGAACTAGAGATGGGGCAATTGCTGTTAGATGGTTTCACCCTGTTGGAATTTGAAAGCGATTTGCCTGCACGTGTTGAAAAAAATGGAAATCTACGCGTGCAACTTAAGCCGGGCAATTGGGAAATAACTTTAGTTAGCCAATCTATCGCTAACAATAAAAATTTTTCCTACAACGCCAATAACGAGCAATGGCCGCAAGAAGAAATTTGGGTTTTCGAATCGCAACGCCAATTGCGCAGCGCACAAATTTCCGGTGCGCAATCTGTGGACCCACAACAAACACAATTACCCGATGATTGGAAAAACCTGCCCGCCTATTTAGTAACACCGCAAACACGCTTCACATTAGAAGAACTCTACCGGGGCGAAAACAAAGAGGCCGCCAATGAACTGCAGCTACAACGCAATGCTTGGTTAAGCTTTACCGGCAAAAATTTTATTTTTAACGACAGCATGAGCGGCAATATTCACAACTCTCGCATAGAAACATCGCAACCGATGGAACTAACCAGCGCAAGTATTAATGGTGAGGCCCAAGTCATTACCCAGATAGATAAAACCGGAAATGCCGGAGTTGAAATTCGTTCACGCGATTTATCGCTACAAGCGGTGAGCAAACTGGAACGCAGCCTGACGATACCCGTGAGTGGCTGGAATCAAGATATGAACACAATCGATACCCGACTGTTTCTTCCGCCCGGCTGGTCGCTACTAACTGCAACAGGCACGAGCAGCGAATACGGAAGTTGGATTTCTGAATGGACACTATGGGACATGTTTGCAGTTCTTATTATTGCCGTGGCTTTTGCTCGCATGACCAACTTATCAATTGGAATTATCGCAGGCTTGGGATTAATCGCCATTTACCAGCGCCTGGGTGCACCGATTTTTATTTGGCTTAATTTGCTGGCGGTTATAGCGCTTGCGAACTTGGTCACCGGTAAATTTAAATCTTGGATTTTGCGTTACGGTTATGTGAGTTTTTTAAGCCTCGCCTTTATTAGCTTGCCGTTTATGGTTCGCGAAGCGCGCATTATGATTAACCCCTCACTCGAAAATGAAGATTTTTGGGTAGTGAGTTCCTCAATGATGCTTCAATCCAATAATAAATATAAAGCCGCTCCTGTTGCTGCTCCCGCTCCTGCTGCGCCCCCCGAAAAATATGAAGCAGAGGAAATTGTTGTGACCGGTGCTCGCTCCGATGCGAAATTGGACGCTGTTTCCGCTGAAGATATTGGAAAATTTCCAGATACCGATGTTGCGGAATCCTTGCAGCGTATTGGCGGTGTTAAAATGCAGAAAAACTTTACCAAACGCTACGATCCTTCATTGCAAACCCAAACAGGTTTAGCCGTTCCCACACACAATCATAAGCTTGTTACGCTGCGTTGGGATGGCCCCGTGAAGAAAGATGAAACCACCAAACTCTTTTTGATATCACCCGTTTTCAACAAGCTTGGAAATTTGTTAGCGATTCTATTGCCCATTTTCTTAACACTGGTGCTATTGCGAAAATTTTTTGCGATTAGCGGCATTCAGCTACCCTCCATTAAATTTCGCGGAAAGCAATTTGCGCCCCTCGCCTCCGTAATTTTATTGGCAAGCGCTGGATGGTTTGTTCCGGAACCAACCCAAGCCGACGTAAATATTGACACCACACTTCTTAAAGAATTAGAAGCTCGCCTCACTGAAGCGCCAAAATGTTTACCCGATTGCGCCGCTATAGAACGCGTAAATATCAATGTAAAACAAGATCAACTCGCGCTCGAGCTCGTCGTTAATGCGGCCGAATTTATTTCATTTCCGCTACCATCTGCACATCATCAATGGCGCCCAAATCAAATCACGCTCGATGGCAAACCCGCATCTGTTGTATACACCGCTAATCAAGGTTTGCTTATTAGCCTGCCCAAGGGGCAACACAAGGTCGAATTGTTTGCCAACACTCAGGGACAGGATGCATTGAATTTGCAATTTCCCTTGCCACTACACAACCTGACATCTACTGCAATCGGCTGGGAATTAAGCGGACTTCCAACAGCGGAACAAACCAGCCAATCTGTGCAATTGCAACGCACGGAGCGCGACCAAACTTCCGGCAAAGCAGACCAGCTTCGCCCCGACCCTATAGCAACTTTTGTTACAGTTAGGCGCACTTTAAAACTGGATTTGGATTGGAACGTGGAAACCGTGGTTACGCGCGTTGCTCCCGCATCAGGCGCGATTAACGTAGAAGTACCTTTGTTAGAAGGTGAATCGCCGCTATCAACAAAAGTAAATACAAATGGAAAAATTGCCGTACATATGGAAAACAACGAAGACGAATTTTCGTGGTCATCCAATCTTACGGAGGCATCACCCATAAAACTTACCGCAGCGCAAAATGTGCCTTGGGCGGAAATTTGGGTGTTAGATATTTCCTCGCGTTGGCATGCACAAACAACCGGCATTTCACCCATACAATTAGAGCAACACGAAAATATTCCTGTGTGGCAACCTTGGCCCGGCGAAACACTTGCGATTGACATAATGCGGCCGCAAGCCGTAAAAGGCGATCATCTCACCATAGATATGGCTGCACTTAATTACAAACCCGGAAGCAGTAATAGCCTGAGCGAATTAAGTTTACGCGTGCGTTCTAATCAAGGCAGCCAGTACACCTTTAAATTGCCGGAAGGCGCCAAGCTTTCAAAATTAAGCATAGACAACTCCGAACAATTGATGAGCACAACAAATGGCGTACTGAAAATTCCGCTACGCCCGGGCTCACAAAATATTCTCATCAATTGGAAGCACGATGACGGCGTCGGCATCATTACAACAACGCCAAATTTCACCTTGGAAAATGGCAGCAGCAATCAACATATTAACTTGGAGATGCCTTACAACCGCTGGGTTTTGTGGATCGGTGGCCCGCAAGTCGGACCCAGTGTATTACTGTGGGGAATGCTTGTAGTGATGGCGCTCGTCGCTTACGGACTAGGTCGCACTCAGTTAACACCCCTCAAATCTTACGAGTGGATTTTATTAAGCTTGGGAATTTGTACGCTGAGCATGTGGACATTTATTTTCGTCGCAGCGTGGCTACTTGCGCTCAGTCAACGCGGGAAACTTTCCAGCATAGGCAAGCGCTGGCAGTTCAAATTTTTGCAGCTCGGCTTGTTCGCATTCTCAATAGCAGCACTGATTGCATTGGTAGCAACATTGCCTAATGGTTTGCTCAGCTCGCCTGATATGCATATTGTCGGCAACAACAGCTACAACTCTAATTTCTATTGGTACCAAGATCACAGTGAAGCAACATTCCCCACAGCATGGGTTATTTCACTACCGCTGTGGTGTTACAAAATGGTAATTTTGTTGTGGGCTTTGTGGTTGGCTGCTTCTTTACTGAAGTGGTTGCGCTGGGGCTGGGAACAATTAAGTTATCGCGGTTTGTGGGAAGCAGATACAGATCTCATTACCCTAACCGAGTTACCGGAGAACGCCAAATCACTTAAGGAAAAAATCGATACAAATTAAAAAGCTTTAAACTGAAACAAAAAATCCCCGGCGATTAAACCGGGGATTTTTTGTTCAGGAGTTACAAATTAGAAATTCCAATCCGCTTGCAACCACACTTTAGAAGTATCAGACGCTAAAGATTGCGCCCCCACTTTTTGCACCCAGTTGCCATTATCGAATTTCGCGTATTTAGCTGTGTACACAACTGCACCAAATTTTTTGCTTGCACTCAAGTTCCATTCGTTTCCGTAGTCGATAATTTTTCCAAGGGTTGGGCCTACGGCCAAACTTTTTTCATCGGCTTCGTAAGAGTGATATGCTGCAACCAAGGTTGCGCCCTGTACGGTTGCAGTCAAGCTTGCGTAAACATCTCGAATACCCTCTTTCGGAGTTGCAAGGAAACGATCTGCCCAACCGTTAAAGATATGCAAGGTTGCAAAAGGCGTCGCGAAACCTTTGTTACCATTATCTGAGCCTAACACCTCATAACCAATCAATGGGACAAAACGACCGATCGTTGTACTAGCCTCAACCAACGTATAGTTTGCGGTGTAGTCCAGTGGGTTTGAGCCTGCGCCTTTTTGTTTCGCGTACTCAAGGTTGTACATGAATGACGGATTCGCTGTGCTAGACCAACGCACGCCATAAGTGTTGCTTGAAATTGCCGCAGACTTATTTGCAGCAGCGCCAGTGCCCACTAGCGTTGCATCATCAACATTGTCGATAAGATACGCATAGGCCGTTAATTTGCCAGCTTCAAAACCTGTGTAACTCACGTTAAACAAATTAGTATCTTGTTTATAATCACCTTGAATGGGAACCGCGTTTCCGAAAATACGGTTTACGTTAGTGATGTGCGCAGCAAAAATATTGGTGTAACGAATAGATTTGTTAGTAAACGAAATACCATCATAAGTTTGCTCGTTTTGACGCCAGCCCACATTGCCGATAAAACGCGAATTATCCAGCACAATACGTTGACGACCATATTTAATTGAGTTGTTAAACGTGGTGTAGGATATCAACGCTTGGTTCAAATCGGTTCCTTGCGGATCAAAAATTTGCGCGTGCTTTGTTGCTCCTGAGTTAATGGGATCTGCAGCCCAAGTGGCGTAATCAACTTCGTGATCAATTTCAGTCACGTTATCCATTTCCGCAGTGATTGCAAAACCATTCCACGCACCGGACTGATATGACAAGCGCGCTCTTACAGTCAACGCATCCGCGTCTTCATACCCATCCCAGCTCACATCTTCATAGCGAGTACGAATATTAACTTTAACCGAACTGCCAGACACCAAACCTTCAGTCAGTGTTTGTGCGGCGTGCGCACTCTGCGCAGAAAAAAATAATGAACTTGCGGCAGCGCAAAGAAGATGAGCAGTGTGTTTTTTCATAGGGCGTTCTCCAAAAGTAGCGTTAGTCATGGTCACACCTGCCATATTTTTTTGCGACGCGATTTAAAAAATTCATCGCATTTTATCTAATTTTTGAAATTAGATTTTTTGGCATGAGCAATTTCGACTAGAGCAAGCGCTATGCCAAACAAAAAAATGCGCCACAAAAAATATTTTTTATCCATCGAAATCAATCGGTTATGAAATTTAATTTTTTAAGAGTTAATTTTTGTCGCATTTTCGTAACGCACCTTGTTGGTGACGCTATAAAAAACACCGCGCCATAAATAAACATTTTGTGAAAATTTTGTGCCCCGCTTTAGAACAAAAAAATGCACGCCCGTTTTTGCATTTGCGCCATTAACAGGCAAAACACCTTTTTCTAATTACTATCATGAACGATTATAGTGAGGAGGATTTTAGGGGGAGGAGGCAGAGGCTTATCCATGATCAAGGTAACTTTTTGTCGCCAGCAAAATCAAAACTGAACATTGCCCCATAAAAAAAGCCGCACAAGGCGGCTTCTTAAGATGGATCAGCAAGACTTATTCGCATCTGACCGTGCCATTTTGACCAGCATTCTTTTCGATACGAACGTTTGAGAAAACTAAATCCAGCTCATTGTTTGCAACCAAGGCGAAAGGATCCAGCACCAGCTCGAACAATTCTTCTTGGGTGCGTTTCAAACCAAAGTCTGTGCCTGCATCGGGGAATAGCACCAAATCCACTTTTACCGTTTTCCAGCCTTGGCCAGCAATCTTCTTAAATTGCTCAGTAAGATCCACTTCGGTATAGCAAGACGGACCGCAACCAATGCGGACGCGGGCATTGCCTTTAGGTGCCTGATCGACTTTTACATCAAATATCAAGGCTGAGTTCGAATGCAAGTAATCGCTCAAGACTTGGCGATTCAAGGTTGAAATGGCAACAAAACCTTCACCATTTCCATTCCACTGAGCGCGGCGCGCATCTTCTTGAACATCGCGGTCAACAGCAGTAACCGTTAAAGACGACACCTTGGCGATATTGCCATTGAGATCTGCGCGATCGTTGTTTTTGCCTTCCAAAATAATCGTAAAAGGGCTCATTGGGCGACGCTTGAAGAGTTCCAACACATCGGTTGTTGCTTGATGTTGAATTCCCTCCTCCGATAAATCATCACCCAATGTGTCCTTGTCGTTGTAGCTCAAACCGAAACCGTAGGCGAATAGCGGATCGTAATTTTCATCACCCACGTTCAACGGCGCTTGGTCAGGACGCTTAGGCCAAGAGAAGGTCAAACGGCCGGTGGTATCAAATCTCGGCTTGCCATCAGCACCTTTGAAAAGTACATCGGCAACGCCTGCACCTTCGGTACCCGGTTGCCAAATTACGGCAAAGGCATCAGACGCGTTCAATTCACGATTTACCCACAAGGGGCGACCTGTAACGAACAACGAAACCACCGGAATTCCGTCAGCCTTCAATTTGCGCAGCAATTCCAAATCTTTTGTTTCGCCAGATTTCAGCAAAACGTTTTGCACATCGCCCTGCATTTCTGCGTAAGGGTCTTCACCAAAAATAACCACAGCTACGTCGGGCTTTTCACTGTAATGACCTTCAGGACTCAAAGTAGCTTGACCACCCGCTGCATTCACTGCGGCTTCAATTCCCATCCACAAGGTTGTGGCACCCGGGAAATCCGCCATGGTGTTGCCAGTGCCCTGCCAGTTAACCGACCAACCACCGGTTTGCTTACTGATGTTATCTGCTCCATCGCCCGCGACCAGAATCTTGGCCTTGGGAGAAAGTGGCAAAATGTTATTTTTGTTTTTAAGAAGCACTAGAGATTCCCGCACAGCTTGACGAGCAACTTCACGGTGCGCAGCGGCACCAAGCAATTCATCCTTACCTGATAAGGGGCGCGTGGAAGGCAGGCCTTTGTTCCACAAATCAGCGCGCAATTTAACGCGTAGTACGCGGCGAACGGCATCGTCGGTGCGTTCCATAGAGATCACACCGCTTTTCACTTGCTCGAGCGTATTTTTATAAAGGGTTTTCCATTCTGGGTCGGCGATCATAAAAATATCGAGACCTGCGTTGATCGCTTTTGGACAATCCAAGGCTGTACAACCTGCAATGAAACCGTGACCGTTCCAATCGCCCACAACTAAGCCATCAAAGCCCAATTTGCCTTTCAGCACATCGGTCAACAGATATTTATGACCGTGCATGTGCTCGCCTTGCCAGCTGTTGAAGGAAGCCATCACCGTTTGTACGCCAGCTTCAATTGCACTGAAATAACCGGCCGCATGGATATCACAGAGGGTTTGTTCATCAACCATGGTGTTGCCACGATCAATCCCATTAAGAGTTCCGCCGTCAGCGAGGAAGTGCTTTGCGGTAGAAATAACGCGGGTTTTAGCGAGGAAATCGGGCGTATTCGCAACACCCTGTAAACCTTCAACCATTTTGCCCGCATATGAGCGAACCAAATCGGGGTGTTCAGAGTAGGATTCATAGGTGCGACCCCAACGGTCATCACGCGCAACCGCAACGGTGGGCGAGAAATCCCAATCCAAGCCGGTCACAGCAATTTCAGTGGCGGTGATCTGGCCAATTTTGTAAATCAAATCTGGGTTGTTTGTCGCACCTAAGGCGATGTTATGCGGGAACAGCGTTGCGCCCACGATATTACCCACGCCGTGAACAGCATCGGTGCCCCACATAATCGGAATAGCGACTTTGCCATCGCTTTCGTCCATTGACGCCAAATAGTATGCATCTGCGATTGCCAGCCAATCAGCCGCTTTGGAATAACGGTTTCCGTTGGGAACCGAACCACCACCATTGAGCACGGAGCCTATGTGGTAGTCCTTAACATCTTGAGGCGTAAGGTGACGAATTTCGGGCTGAATCAACTGCCCTACTTTTTCCTCCACACTCATACGAGCCAAAAGTTCTTCGATCTCTTGTTCAATGGCAGGATCTTTTTTTACCGCGTGCGTGAGCGTGGGCCACATCACCTCTAAACCTCCGGTTACAAATCAAAATAAAAAACACGCCCCATAGACAGATGGAGGTGCGAGCAATTAATAAAGAAAAATAGATGACTTAGATATGCTTAGCGAGTGCTGGCTACATCTTTTATTCATTTTATGTGCGAGCTATCCGGCTCGCAGTTCAGCATTTAAATTTTACCCTTAAAAATAGATTTATAGATCCAAACAACCATAAATTTTATGGACAAAATGCTGCTAAGCCGTTGAATAGCCGATAGGCTAACGATTATTGACAGCGCTGTCAATGACACATAGACTTCCATGTATGTGGAAATAAGTCATAATCAGCAACCGAAAGCTGGCTTAGAGTCTCACACCTCACACTCCAACCTCCTACTTTCATCCATTACAAAAAATCCAACTCCATACACATAGAGGACTAATGCATGGGCTTATTATTGGTTGCAGATATCGGCGGCACCAACGCTCGCTTTGGCTTGGTCGAACAGACTCCCAACACCAGCAAACCCAACTACACCGCCAGTCAGCAAATCACACTCAAGTGCGCTAACTACCCAGATATGGGCAGCATGATTAAAGCCTGCTGCGCGGAGTTTAAAATCGATATGCCTGAATACGCATGTCTTGCCATCGCCGGCCCCATTGAGCACGGCTTTGCGCAAATGACTAACTTGGGCTGGAAGTTCCAAATCAACGAACTGCGCGATCAATTGGGCATGAAAACCCTGCATGTTATTAACGACTTTGCGGCGCTTGCCTACGCAGTGCCCTTTTTGTCTGCCGATGAAACCAAAACACTGTATGCAGCAAATTCAGACCCAGAAGCTCCAATAGTCGTTATGGGCCCTGGCACTGGTTTTGGCATGGCGTTGTTAGTACCGGAAAACGGCGGATGGAAAATTATTCCGACCGAGGGCGGCCACGCGAGCTTTGCCCCCACAACAGAAAAAGAATTGGCCATCAAATCTTATCTTCTGAAAGAGCAATCTCACGTTTCAGTAGAAAATATTTTGTCTGGGATTGGTTTGGTTCATTTGTATCGCGCATTGGCAAACATCGCAGGTGTTGAAGCACAAAATTATTCACCCGCTGATGTAAGCACCAAAGGTTTGGCGAATGAAGACCCAATTTGCCGCGAAGCCGTAGTCACCTTCTGCAATACACTAGGAGCAGTGGCTGGCGATAAAGCTGTTTCAACAGGCGCGCGCGGCGGGGTGGTGATTGGCGGTGGAATTACACCAAAATTGTTAGGCATTTTGCCAGAAACCAATTTTGAAGAACGCTACAAAAACAAAGGCCCCATGAGAAAATACGTTAGCGATATTTCTATTAAAGTTATCGTTAATGATAAGGCCGCACTTGTTGGTTCAGCTGCTTGGTTGATTCACAACACACCAGCATTAAAACCCGTTTTGGTTTAAGTGAATTTCCCGCCCCGAAAACTACAATCTGTTTTTAGGGCGGGACGCGCTTTTTCCTTAGAACCTATAACTTACACCTAAGGCAACAAGATTTCCGAAATCCGTATCAACATAATCCAACTCACCACTAAAGCTCTCTGTAAAAAACTTACGTGTACGGATTAAATAATCTGTAGAGTACTTATCATCGCTAACTTCAGCGCCTACACTAAAGCTAGTATCGAAGTAATAATCACCACCAATCGTGGTTTTAGTACCCTGATCTGTATCCACCACGCTGGCCTCTACATTAATGAACTGCCCCTCACCCAATGAAGTTACGTATTTAGCGTCTATATTTGCGTGGTAGCTTTCATCGCTGTTCCAGCTAGTGGTGAGACGCAAACCATCGAGAGGGGTCAGACCTATTGTTGTAAGCGCACTTGTATCTGAACTCCCATCGCTGCGCTGATACATACCTTCAACTCTGACATATAAAAAATTTTCAGGAATATAAACTTCAACACCACCTGAATAAATATTGCTATCCGAGAAAAACCCGCGCCCCGAGTTGCGCACCAGCGTTAAAAATGCATTGCTGCTTTTACCAAGATAGGCAGCTTCAGCCAAAGGCACATTGTCGGTTTTAACGAGACTAAAATAATATTTTCCGTCGGCCTCATAGCTGTTTACTCGGCTATTCATTCTATTCACATCCCAACGCGTGGCACTGGCACCAACTTCCGCTTGATAAGAATCAGCGATAGCAAACCCAGAAGTTGCGAGCAATGTAGCCGCAAACATTAATTTAAATTTCATAAAAAATCCTTAACAACAAAGAAACAAGCAAAGCAACTTTTATAGCTGCAATTTAAGGTAGGAGGAGGTTAGCAATTTTAACTGAACGAAAAATGAATAACGCCTGCAGAAAAATACTCAGGCCTCACAAAAGCAGCTGAAAAGTTGAAGATCTTCCAAACGTAGTGCAGAAAGTGAACCACCCCAAACACAACCGGTGTCCAGAGCATAAACATTAGGTGTATTTACTTTGCCTTCAAGCGCAGCCCAATGACCAAACAGAATTTTATCATTGACTGTTTTGCGTTCATTAAACGAAAACCAAGGAGCAAAGCCTAAGGGAGCAGCAGCGGCATTTTCTTTTGTTTCTAACTCCAAGGTTCCATCATTTGAACAAAAACGCATACGGGTAAAATAATTGGTAATCAACCGCAAACGATCCATACCAATTAATTTATTTTTCCATCGCTTGGGTGAGTTACCGTACATACTGCTTAAAAATTCACGGCAGTAGCGGCTTTGCAAAACGGCTTCTACTTCGCGGGCGTGAGCTTGGGCTTGGTGCAAAGTCCAAATAGGTGGTATGCCTGCGTGAACCATAGTGAAGCCTAGTTTTTCATCCGTGTGTATAAGTTTTCCTTGAATAAGCCAATCGATTAATTCTTGACGATCTGATGCATTCAGCAAAGCATCAAGCGTATCGTTTTGCCCCTTATTTCTAAGTCCATATGCGACCGCAATAAAATGTAAATC
Organism: Cellvibrio sp.; assembly: GCF_046347455.1. Classification (GTDB taxonomy): domain Bacteria; phylum Pseudomonadota; class Gammaproteobacteria; order Pseudomonadales; family Cellvibrionaceae; genus Cellvibrio. The sequence goes on along the minus strand of NZ_JAXMGC010000002.1, from coordinate 560,740 downwards.
GTGATTACCCAGTACGAACTCGACTGAGCTGCGAATCGAGTAAAGATAACGCAAGGTCGCTAACGAGTCTGGCCCACGATTGATTAAATCCCCCACTAGCCACAGTTTATCTTGGTCAGGATTGAACGCAATTTTCTCCAATAAACATTGGAGTGATTCATAACAACCTTGAATATCACCAATTGCGTATGTGGACATGTATAACCCGAGTTAAATCAATTAATGAACAGCATGCGGCGGTACAAGTGCAAATGCTGGAATTTGCGCATCAAAGGTTTCACCGCTATCGGCGCGCATTTCATAGGTACCTTCCATAATGCCCGTTTCAGTTTCAAGCACAACTCCACTGGTATAAGTGTAACTTGAACCCGGCGCAATGTGCGGCTGCTCGCCAATAACGCCGATACCTTGCACTTCTTGCACGTTATCATTGGCGTCGCGAATGAACCAATGACGACTGATTAACTGTGCAGCTTCATCGCCTTGATTCGCAATAGTAATGGTATAGGAATAGACGTAACGTTGACGTGGCAGCGTTTGGTCTGCCATGTAGGTTGTTTTAACAGTGACGTTAATTTTGTTGGCCATGACTAAATACTGGCGTGCTCGCTTTTATTTGTAGTGGATTGCGTAAGCTGATCTAAAAGATTACTGGTGGCGACATATTCCGCCAAGCTAATATCTTCCGCGCGCGCGGATGTATCTATGGGTAATTGCTCCATCACCTCAGGATCAAGCAATTGCTTCAGGGCATTACGCAAGGTTTTACGGCGTTGCTGGAACGCAACATTCACCAAATTTTCAAGCGTTTTAATGTTGGTCGCTTTGTGCGGAATATTTTTGTATGGCACCAAACGTACAATCGCTGAATCAACTTTTGGCGCTGGATCAAACGAGGTTGGCGGAACTTCAAACAGATTTTCAACCTCACAATAATATTGCACCATAATTCCCAATCGGCCATAGGCGCTATCACCCGCTTGAGCAGCCATACGTTTAACCACTTCTTTCTGAAGCATAAAGTGCATGTCGCGTACTTGCGATGAATAACTCAGCAAATGAAAAATGAGAGGCGTGGAAATATTGTACGGAAGGTTTCCGACAATACGTAAAGGTTGATCATTTTGTATAAGCTGCGCAAAATCAAATTGCAAAGCATCTGCTTGGTACAGATGAAAGTTGGGGTGCTTTTCAAATTTTACCTTTAGCCAAGGCACAAGGTCGCGGTCTAACTCGATCACGCTCAAATTATCGCAGCTGTCTGCAAGCAATTGCGTGATCGCACCCTTGCCCGGGCCAATTTCGACAATTAAATCTTGTTTCTGAGGATGAACCGCGCGCACTATGTCGCGAATAATCCCGTGGTCGATCAAAAAGTTTTGGCCAAATCGCTTACGCGCTTTGTGTTCGCCTTGGCTATTAAAATGCTTATCGCCTGAAAATTTCTTAGTCATTAACTACTGCCTACTTTATTGCTGCTGCCTAGTTTATTTTTTGCGCACGCTGACGCGCTTCTACCATATCCAGCGCATAACTCAGTGCAGTGCGCAGGCTACCTAAATCTGCTTTCCCGGTAGCAGCCAAATCAAGCGCGGTGCCGTGATCAACCGAGGTGCGAATAATCGGCAGCCCCAAGGTTACATTTACGGCCTGACCAAAACCTTTGTATTTTAAAACTGGCAAGCCCTGATCGTGATACATAGCTAATACTGCATCTGCATGATCAAGATATTTAGGCGTGAATAAAGTATCCGCTGGTAGAGGCCCAATTAAGTGGATCCCTTGCGTGTGCAATTTATCCAAGGTTGGCTCGATAATTTCAAGTTCTTCGCGTCCTATATGCCCACCCTCACCTGCATGAGGATTTAAACCACAAACATAAATTTTGGGTTCTGCGATACCAAATTGTTGTTGCAAATCGCGATGCAAAATCTTGATGACCTGCGTCAACTCCTTTTCGTTGATAGCAGCCGCAACATCTTTCAAAGGCAAATGAGTTGTAGCAAGAGCAACACGCAGCCCTTTGGTTGCCAACATCATCACCACTTTTTCAGTCGCGGTTTTATCGGCAAGGTACTCGGTGTGGCCACTGAAATTAATGCCAGCGTCGTTAATAACGCTTTTGTGAACGGGGCCGGTAACCAAGGCGGCAAAATCACCTGAAACACAACCCGCAATTGCCGCATCAAGCGTCTTTAAAATGTAACCTGCATTGAGCACGTTCAACTCACCAGGTGTAACAGTTGTATTCAATTCAACGGGCAATACGGCCAACTCTGTGGGAGCCGACGGACGCGGTGAATCGACCAAATTCACAATTCGAATCTGCAAAGGTAAACCCAACTGCCGCGCTCGCTCTTGTAGAAGCGCAGGATCGGCAATTGCCACTATTTCGTGAGCTTGCGCCTGTTGAGCAAGGCTAACCACCAAATCAGGACCGATGCCCGCGGGCTCACCGGGTGTAAGGGCGATACGAAAACATGCGTCCATTATTAACCTACCAATACAATTGCTAAAGCAATAAAAAACCAAAACGCGGCATCAACAAGATTCTTTGTAAGACTTGTCTAGCCGCGCTCTAATTATTAGAGAATTACTAATTTTTTATTTCGACGAAGGCCTCTTCGCGAATTTGCGTTAACCACAATTGAAACTCTTCATCAAAGCGACGTGAGCGAATCACGTTTTGAGCTTGGTTACGCTTCATTTGCTCACTCATATCTTCTTTACGACGCTCAAGCACTTGCAAAATATGCCAACCAAATTGACTCTTAAAAGGACGGCTAATTTTTCCGATGGGAGTATTTGCCAAAGTCTCTTCAAAGGTAGCTACAAACATACCGGGAGCGGACCAACCCAAATCGCCACCGCTCAGTTTGGAGCCGGTATCCTCAGAATTTTCTTTTGCTAACTTCGCAAAATCTTCGCCTTTTTCAATTCTTTCTTTCAGCGCCAACAATTTTTCGCGCGCTTGGTTATCGTCCACAATTTCGGATGTTTTCACCAGAATGTGACGAGCATGAGTCTGCTCTATAAGCTGCTGCCCACCTCCACGCTGCTCAATATTTTTTAATATATGAAAGCCCGCGCCACTACGGAAAGGCTGAGTTACCTCACCCACTTTCAAACTCGCAAGTTGGTTGCCAAAAAGCTCTGGTAATTGCGCAAGCTTACGCCAACCAATATCACCACCTTGCAAAGCGGCTTGATCATTAGAGTTAGCAATGGCCATTTGCGCAAAATCAGCGCCACCTTGTAATTTTTGATAGATATCTTTTGCTTTTTTCTCCGCTGCCGCAATGGTATCTGAATCGGCAGAGCTTGGAACGGCAATCAAAATATGACCTATGTGGTAATCCGGCGAAGTCGCAAACTTACCGTCGCTGGATGCAAGGAAGTTATCGATTTCCTGTGGCGATATTTTAATACGGCTACTAACCACACCTTGTTGCAAATGGTTGATGGTTAACTCGTCGCGAATTTGTGCGCGCAAGCCACTGATTGATAGACCTTGGCGTTTTAAATCAGCAGCCAGTTCCTCATTTGTCATCTTGCCTTTTTCGCGGATCCGTTCAACTGCTTGGTCGATTTCATCTTCTTCCACTTTAATGTCGTAACGCTTGGCCAAACCCAATTCCACGCGTTCAACAATAAGCTGCTCTAATACTTGCTTACGCAGCACGCTTTCTTCCGGCAATTGACTTTGGGAGTACTGACCTTTCAAACGCGACAACACCGCTTGCAAGCGATCATTCAACTCGCTCTCCAAGACCACATCTTCATCAACAATCGCAACAACACGGTCAAGACCAACCGCTTTGGCAGCCATAGCTTGCGGTACAAATTGCGGTGCAACCAATAAAAGCACCGCAATCAAAAGGCTGCATTTTTTTTTCATTAATCTCATTTGCATAAATGTCTTCACTTGTTAGCTAGCGTAAATTTTTCTCGCGGTCTTTAAAACCTGTCACTGTACGTTCAAGCAGATTGCTGATCTTACGATCCATTCCACCCAAACCTTTAAGTTCCAGTTCGAGCATAATGCCCGGCTCGAAGTCTTTGTTAGTCAAATTGGCCAGGAAATTTTCCGTCGTGTAGTCCACTCGTAACCAACGACGGCCGAGTAATCTAACTCTGTAACAACAATCGTTGTATTCGAGCCCGGCAAAAGTATCTAGTTCCACACCGTGAGTAAAATCGTGGTTGTTGCGCGCGATAATACTCCAGCGATTGTTAATCGGAAGGATTATTGATGTATCCAGTTGGTTGATTGATTGGACGATCTGCGGAACTGGATTAGATGGACTATTAACCACCTGCTTCAAGGTGTAGCGATAAGTAATGTTGGCAATTCGATAGGAGTCGTCCATGTAGTGAAGGCCGGCGTTTGCACTATCCAACCGATCCTGATTCTGATCGTAGGCTGCGTCTGCACTCATGTGTAGGCGCGAACTCACCTGCCCGCTTACTTGTACGGCCCAATCAGAGGTTGCGCGACGAGTATCGTCTATGAGTTCAGAGGTTGCCGTATCTCTATCAAAGATTGTCACTTCGCGATCGCGGAAATAAAAAACCTGTCCAATGCTCATGCGCAAACGCTCAGCACCGGTGTTTTGTGATGCAAACGCTGTAGATACCGCCAGCGATAATTGATTAGCGTCATCCAATCGGTCACCACCGGCAAACCGCGAGGTACGGAACAACTGGCTGTAGTTAAACGTAAGATCCCCAGTATCAAAGTTTACAAAGCTTTTATTCGGCGTTAGCTTGAAAAGCGAATCCTGATTTCTATAGGCACTGTAAAAGTAGAAAGCGCGAGGCTCAAGAGTTTGCACATAATTCCCGCCAAAAACATTGGCTTCACGCTCGAAGTAAAGCCCGGTGTCTAAACTGGCTTGGGGCGTGACAAAACGCGGAGCTGAGTCAGAACCAGACACCAAATTTTTATCGTCCAAATCATATGCCAATGCTTTTACACCGATTTTTGGTTTCACAAATCCCCATGTGAAAGATTTATCCCACATAAGGCTGTAATCGGTATTTATACGCTCACCATAAATGGTGTTAGCGAGCTTGTTGTCATAGTCAGTTTGTGTGGAAAAGGAACTTTGGAGATAACGGTTCTCGGCGAACTTAACGTATTCGTTATTAAGTTTTAATACCCAATCGCTGATTTGATAGCTACCGTCGAGATGAATACGCGGCAACTCACGGTACGGCAACTGAGTAGTCGTTAATAGACGGTACTCATCGACTTTCACACCACTAAACCAATGCTCGGACCGATAATCTGCCGAGGCCATTTGGCGAATGTAAGCCTGACGACTGGATTCGACGGAGCCGCTGTACATATCTCGCAAGTAGTCTCTATCACTCAAGTCTGCGTAGCTGATGAGGGTAGACCAATCCCTTCCTTTGCCACCTTCCTGCTCGAATTTCGCAAACCAACGATCATGCCCACGGTAGGGATAGGCTTCTTCCTCGGTAAGTTCGCCATCTGCAATCTTTTGTTCGGCAGAGCTACTGTAGCCACCGTGATCATTATTAATAAAACTTCCGCTTATGCGCGATTCAAAATAGCTCGTTAAATTGCGCACCTCCGGCTCAAGCATGTAGCCACGACTAGACATGTAATGTGCGGTAATCGTTGCATCTGTACTGGGAGCGATATTCCAGTAAAACGGCACCGACATTTCGTAACCATTGCGGGTACTGTAACCAGGTGTCGGCGTTAAGAAACCGGTCAAGCGCTCATCACCGAGAGGGAAACGTATATAAGGTGTGTAAAGTACGGGGATATTTTTAATGTTCAACCGCATGTTTTCGGCCGTGCCGTAATGCTCATCGGGATGCAAAGATATTTCCGAACCACGGATTGACCACGCGTTATCACCCGGCTCGCAGCTACTGATCATGCTTTCCTGAAGGTTGATGACATTAGTACCGAAACGCTGCAACTCTTGCGCGACTCCATGAACACGCGTCTCGTAAAGTACGAAACGGGCGTTATCGAATTGCGCGTCCCCAGAATCCAGATTCATTTGGGCATTATCAGCACGCACCATGACTTCAGGGTCGCGCAACTGAATACCGCCCGTCATGATCGCCTGCTTTGTCTCCTTATCGTAAGAGACGTTTTCTGTGGCAATCGAGCGATTCCCTTGGGTAATGGCCACATTACCGCGCAACGAAAGCCGGGTTTGCCTCACACTGACTTCTTCGTCGGAATGGGTGCGAACAGGAGCCTTCTCAGGCTCTAAATCTGCTTCCGCGTCCGTTCGCTCGGGAGGTATATAGGCTCCTTTACAGCATTGATTGGGCAAACTTTGCTTTTGTGCTTCGGTCAGATTCTCAACAGGAACCCAGTCCAAGTGTCGACTATCTTCAAACTCTTGAGCCAAACGCGAGCCCGGAGAATCTTCGGCAAACACAGGGGCGGCGCAAATAAAAACTGGCACGGCTACAGCGAAACCTGCAGCGCGCAAACCAATAACCATCCGCTTTAAGGGAAATACTGGGGCTAATGCCATTAACAACTGTCTCGTGGGAGAAGATCTTTAAGAGTCGTCGCGGTTTTAATCGCCAAAGATCATGCAAAAAATTGCCGCGATTCTACTGCAATCAGGCGTGGCAGGGAATGAATTCACTGTGAGAATACCTAAAACCCTTCGCTATGTGGGTTTAGATTTCCCGAGATAGGCATCCGCTTCTGTTTTCGCGGCCAAGTTCCAGTAGAATCGCGCTCGGCTCATGCCTATCTCATCAGGAGCGACTATGTCTTCAGCCCCCTCATCAAGTGAGCGCCAGCAACAGCTAAGCCTCTGGGCAGCACAGCAGTTACAGCGAGAATCACTCGAGCTTTCACCTATTGCCAGCGATGCCGGATTCCGTCGCTATTTTCGGTTTGAATCTCCCTCACAATGGCTTGCCGTGGACGCTCCACCACAAACAGAAGATAGCCGTCAATTTGTCGCTCTGGCGCGCTATCTGGGAGAAAACAGGGTAAATACACCCAAGATCTTGGCTGTAGACGAAACTCAAGGCTTTCTATTGGTTGAAGATTTTGGCGATGAGCTATTGCATCGCCATTTGAACTTGAAAACAGCACCGCAACTATACCGGCAAACATTTAAAAGCCTTCTGGGGTTGCAAGCCTGCCCAGATCAACCAAGCCTTATCCCTCGTTACGATCGCGCGCTATTAAGACGAGAACTCGAGATTTTTAACGAGTGGTTTGTGGGGAACCTTTTGGGCTATGCGCTAAATACGTCTGAACAAATCATGCTAGACGCGCTATACAAAACACTGGAAGACGCTGCCTTGGAACAGCCACAGACGCTTGTGCATCGCGACTTCCATTCCCGCAACCTAATCATCCGCGCAGATGGCAGCCTCGGCGTGATTGATTTCCAAGGGGCGCTCTGGGGCGGGTGTACCTATGATCTGGTTTCACTCCTCCGCGATTGTTACATCAGCTGGCCTGCCGAATTGGTCACCGGACTAGCGCTGGAATATCGGGAAGCAGCCATCAACGCAAAGGTGTTGGACGAGTCTATTGACGAGGCGCGTTACCTGCGTTGGTTTGACTGGATTGGCTTACAGCGTCATATCAAGGTACTGGGGATATTTGCTCGCCTGCATTTGCGTGACGGCAAACCCAACTACCTGAAAGACTTGCCGCTTGTGATTCACTACACCCTGAGCGTTGCTCAATCCTACCCCCAACTTGAAGAATTTACCGATTGGTTTCGCACACAGCTTTTGCCCGCAATTGAGCAACAACCATGGTATGGCGGTTACGTAACAGCGGGGAAAAACGAATGAAAGCAATGATATTGGCCGCCGGTCTCGGCCAGCGTATGCGACCGCTAACCGATCATTTACCTAAACCGCTTCTGTCGGTGGGAGGTAAACCGCTGCTGGAGTATCACCTTGAAAGCTTGGCAAAGGCGGGAATAGTTGAAGTCATCATTAACCTCGCTTATCTGGGGGAAAAGATTCGCGATTTCGCAAAAAGCGGTGAAAAGTTTGGATTACAGATTCGCTATTCCGAAGAACCCGAACCACTCGAAACCGCAGGCGCCTTATTCAATGCTCTTGATCTGTTGGGAGATGAGCCTTTTCTATTGCTGAATGGCGATGTGTGGACTGATTACCCCTTGGATAATCTCGCCAAATATCGCTTGGATAAGAACGAAGACGCACATCTTGTCCTGGTGCCAAATCCTGATTTCCACCCCAACGGAGATTTCTCACCAAACGCTAATGGCAAGCTCGAAAACAACCCGCAACTGGAAAAATACACCTTTGCCGGAATCAGCCTTATTCATCCGCGACTAATCAATAATTACCCCGAGAAGCGACTGAAGTTTCCGCTGGGTGAAGTCTTGCGGCATGCTATTGAACACAACCGTATTAGTGCAGAAATATTCAGAGGCGGGTGGAGCGACGTGGGTACACCGCAACGACTGGCGCAATTAGACGCACAACTGGGTTCCAATTTCGGAAAACAATAACCAACACAAGATGTTAGCTGACAAAGCTAAGCCAAACCTGATAATTGGACTATAGTGTAAATACATAAACCGTTAACGAACCTAACGCGATCGTCTAGTGGCATGACAGAACTGCAACCCCTCAAACAGCTGATAGAGCAACTCAATGTGCCGATCCAGGATTTGGCACAGTTGAACTTTTGCGACGGTAGCAGGGACAGTAGCGTAAAAGCGTGGGTTCGGTCGTTGCCACTAACGCAAATACAATTTGTAAGCGGATTGTTGTACCAAGCATTGCCCGAAGTAGGCCGCTACCAGACCACCCCAGCTAACCGCATTCAAGTGCTGGAAATCCTACGCAGCCCAACTCTGCAGATCATTGAGGGCCTGACACAACACTTTCTCAACCAACCGTTGATTCTTCCCGAGCCCGCCGTTAAAACTGCCACTGTTGCCCAAGCCATGCAAAAGCATTTGATCAATGGGTATCTGGTTGCGGTGCGCGATCTATGCCACCAACCCACCCCCGACACTGAGCTTCTTCAGTTGGCAATCCACCGCGCAGTCACAGGTATAAGCCTTTTGTTGTTAAGGTACTACCAACTTTACGTACCCGTCTCAGCACAGCTTTGGACAGAACTTCATTCCCTCTACCAAATCGCATTACGCTTTGGCATATCTGAGAACCCGGTGGAAGACAGCTACGGGCAGCTACAAAAATGCCACAACATTCGATTGGCTTATGTGCGCACCCTACTGCTCGCCTGCGCGCGCCCAAACCAATTGCGGCAAGACGAAATAATCGCCACCTTCGATGCGCTTAACGACCTTAGCGCTCTGGCGGAATTACACGACAGCCAAACAGGGAGCCACCACGACAATCTCTTTGCAGTCGCCATGGATTCCAGCGGCCCACCCATGTATCGATCGCGCTTTTCCGGCGGTGAAAATAGGCTGCTTTTGGAGCTGAATACATCGCAAATATGCAAAAAGCTCAATGAAGTAAGCACATCCAACGCACAGGAGTCGACGGAAAGCCCCAGCTTGCGTAACGAGCTAAACCTTACGCCCGCACTCACCCTTCACCTCATCCGAGCGTGGAATCTTCTCGCCCAACGCAATTTTGAACGGCAGCATAGTCACGGCGCGCTCGACGTCGCTGTGGGGCTCACTAACATCCACTACTACCTAGCCGGCGAAACCATTTTTACACATTTTTTGAACCGCACTTTGGGAACCCAGTCGGTAGATAGTTTGGGGGCTATATTTCAAAAACGCGGTGTTCAGCTGAAAAATACACAGAAAAATAAGTCCAAAGACGACCCATGGGACAGCACCTTCGATATTCAGGGCACTCCACTAGCAGGCAAAGCCGTGGCAACGGATAGCATCGAATACGCCATCCAGAAACAAGAGCAAAACATATTAAAAGACACCTACCCGATCTACCACGTACCTTTGATCGATAGTAGCCCGGGCGGCTATTGCATCGAATGGCGCGATGAAATTCCCAGCCAAGTCAAAGCAGGCGAGCTCTTGGGGTTGCGCGATCCGCAACGCAATCGCTGGAGTCTTGGCGTGGTACGTTGGGCCAACCAAACAAAAGGGGCAACCCAACTCGGAATTCAAATATTATCCGCCCAAGCCACACCTGTGGGCCTGGCGATAATCCATAAAACGGGTGACTCGTCCGAGTATTTGCGTGCGCTGGAAATCCCTGCACTGAAGGCGATCAACCAACCTGCAACACTGATCACAAATGCAGTGTCTTTCCGGGAATACACAAAAGCACGGCTTTTCCGCAAAGGAGACAAGGATTTGCGCGGAGACCAAACAAACATCCAATTAACCCGTCGATTATTCGGTACCGGAGCATTTAGCCAATTCACCTACCGCGAACTCATGGCTCCCAAACCGAAGGAAACCGCGCCCAAAGACGACTTTGATTCGATTTGGGATACATAAAGATTAGGGTATTTTGTTGCCCACAAAATTACCTGCACCTACCAACCGAGAGATAACCAAGTCGCATAAATCGACACTTAGCTTGAGCAAACAAAAGATTAAAGTAAGATAACCCTATAATTTGAGTATGATTGAAAAATCACAACGCAACTCATTACCGATAGTTGGCACAGATTCCGCACTCAGCGGTTAAAAGGATCGGCCCAGAAAGCATAATATGACCTCAATAGATACCATTCGCCTGATCATCCTTAACAACTCACGCACAGAAGCAGAACGCCTTATTAGCATGCTGCACAATGCAGGCCGCCCAAGCCGCGCCCAACATGTCGATAGTGAAGAAGCGCTAGTTAAACTTCTGCAAGAGCAAACCTGGGATTTATTGATAGGTAACGACAATACAACCAATCCCACTCCGCAAATCGCCCTTAAACATATTCGCCGCCTCAATAAAGATGTACCCGTAATTTTATTGCACGAAGATGAAGAACTGTTTGCACGTGTTGAAGGCATGAAAATGGGTGCCGTCGATGTGGTTAATCTGGACGATGACCAGCATTTGTTGCTGGTTATCCAACGTGAAATGAACAATCGTCACGATCGCCAAGCACGCCGTTCGGCAGACCGCCGTTTTCGCGAAGCAGAACGTCGCAGCCAGCAGTTGCTGGACTCCTCCCGCGATGCAATCGCTTATGTACAAGATGGCCTGTACCTATACGCTAACGAATCTTTTGCTGAATTATTCGGTTATGAGAATCGCGATGAAATTGAAGCAATGCCAATCATGGATATGGTTGCAGACAGCGAGCAGAACAAACTTAAAAACTTCCTTAAAGAGTTCTCACTGAAGGGAGAAGATGGCGGTGCCAGCCAGCTAGCTTTTGGCGGTGTAATGCAGGATGGAACTCCCACCGCGGTGAATCTGGAAGTATCACATGTTACCTATGATGAGGAACCTTGCATTCAATTTCTGGCGCGAGCAACGCGTGCTGAAATCAGTTCCAATAATGAAGAACTGCAAGCGCAAATTGACCAAATTAAATCGCAAGATTTGGTGACCGGTCTCTTTAATCGTCAGCATATGATGCAAATGCTAGAACACACTATTGATCATATTGGCGACCAGCAATCTTTAAGCTTGCTATATATAAATCTGGACAACTTTAACGAACGAGTTTCTTCTGCTTACGGTGTTGCGGGTTCCGACTTGGTGCTAGGTGATATTTCTGCCGTATTGCGCAACAAAAGCACTCCGACTGACATTCTTGCTCGCTTCGGCGATCACAGCTTTACTATTCTTCTTACAAACATTAAGGCGGATGCCGCTGTGAATCGCGCTGTGCAACTCTGTAAAGCCATTGACCAGCACATTATCGAAGTGGATGGAAAAACGATACAACTTACCTGCAGTATCGGTGTATCCATAGTCAACGAAACATCAACCAGCGCAAGCACCGTTATCGAACAAGCACGTGTAGCAATGGAAAAGGTCAGCTCAGCGCAGGGTAATAGCGCCAGCCTATTCGAACCAGAAGTAACCGACAAAGCCCAATCAACTCGCGATATCGCCGTTGAAATTCAGCAGGCGCTCGACAATGACAAGTTTCGCCTGTTGTTCCAACCTATTATTAGCTTACGTGGTTCGGAAGAAGAATATTACGAAGTTTATTTACGCATGCTTAACGAAGCAGGCGTTGAAATAGAACCCGACGATTTTCTGGAAGAAGCAAACAAAATTAACCTTAGCATCAAGATAGATCGTTGGGTGATATTGGAATCCATCAAAATGCTGTCGCAGCATAGAGCCAAAGGCAACAAGACAAAACTGATTGTGAATTTGGGGCGTCAATCCCTATGTGACGATACTTTATTACCTTGGCTTGCGGTCGCGTTTAAAGCGGCGAAACTCGCCCCCGACTCAATCACATTCCAAGCTAACGAAGTGGATGTCACCAATCACTTGAATGCCGCCAAAGCCTTTGCAGACGGTTTGGCAAAAATGAAAACCCAAATGTCCATTACCAATTTTGGTTGCTCATTAAATCCATTTAATGCACTTAAACACGTCGCGGCGGGGATGATTAAAATTGATGGGTCGTTCACAACCGACATTCAGCACAAGAATGAAAGTTCAGCGGCCTTGATTGAACTGATTGAAAAACTTCATGCAGAAAATAAAGTAACCATAGTGCCCTTTGTGGAAAACGCGAGCGTCTTATCAACACTATGGCAGGCAGGCGCGCACTACATCCAAGGCCACTACTTACAAGAGCCTTCGCAAAATCTTAATTATGATTTCAATATGGAGTCTTAAATAGCAGCACTTTTTTAAAGAACATGCGCTTATAGCGCATGTTCTTAGAGCAGCTTATCGCGCTCTCTAAAGCCCAACAAATACAAAATTCCGTCCAAACCTAGCGTTGAAATTGAATGCTCTGCAGAGGCTTTTACCAAAGGTTTTGCACGGAAAGCAACGCCCAACCCTGCGACACTGAGCATTGGCAAATCATTCGCACCATCACCTACGGCGATGACTTGCTCAAGCGCAATCCCCTCTTGTTGTGCGAGCATCGCTAAAAGTTCAGCTTTGCGTTGACCATCAACAACTGTTCCCACGACATTGCCCGTTACTTTGCCGTCCACAATATCCAATTCGTTGGCGTACACGTAATCGATGCCGAGTTTATTTTGTAAATAACGGCCAAAGTAATTAAATCCGCCGGATAAAATTGCAGTTTTGTAGCCAAGCTTTTTCAGTGAGGAAATTAATTTTTCCGCACCTTCGTTCAAGCGTAAATTAGCCGCAATGCCTGCAAGTACGCTTTCATCCAAACCTTTCAGCAACGCCATGCGTGCGGCAAAACTTTGTTTGAAATCCAACTCACCACGCATGGCGGCTTCGGTAATTTCAGATACTTTTTCGCCTACGCCAGCAGCCTTTGCTAATTCATCAATCACTTCGGCATCAATTAGTGTTGAGTCCATATCGAAGCATACGAGACGACGATTACGGCGATAAACGGTGTCGCGCTGGAAGGCAATATCCACATTCAAGCGAACGGATAAATCCATAAAATCAGCGCGCAGCGCGGCCATATTTTGTGGCGTACCGCGCACCGAGAATTCAACACAGGCGTTGCCCGTGTTTTCAGCTTCGCCTTTAACAACATCCAAACCAACACGCCCTGAGAGACGATTAATACTGTCAATATTTAATCCATGCAGCGAAGTAACCGCGGTCAACTCAGCGATTTGTGCAGCCGAAATTTGGCGAGCGAGCAAGGTGACTATGTGACGAGTTTTTCCTTGCTGTTCCACCCAATGGGCGTAGTTATCGTGACTAATGGTTTGGAACCGCACTTGAATACCGAGTGGTGCAGTGCATTGTTCAATTTCACTTTCCAGTTCAGCGCGAGTATCCCCGCTCAACTCAATCTCAACCAAAATGCCTAATGCGAGTGTATCGTGAATAACCGCTTGGCCAATATCCAGAATGTTAGCGCTATGCTTGGCCAACACCTTGGTGATAGCGCGCGTTACGCCGGGCTTGTCAACGCCAGATGCATTAATCAATAAAATACTATTCACGGGTTACTCCACGAGGCATCCCAGTTTTGAGGTACGGGGACAGGATAAGCAAAGGTTGTTTTTGTGCGCGGCATTTTAGCCTAAGTCGCCTACATGAACCTACTCAAATATTGGTGAAAGCACGCCGATTCGAGGCTTTAGCTCCTGTTTAAATACCTACAGAAGCAGGGGCAATTAGGCTAGAATGGCGCCCCATTAGAATGCCTGTCAGTCAGGCATTGCCAAATCACGGACTGGTTCCAATAACACTGTTTGCTTGAGAATTACATGTCACTGTTCAGTCACTATCGTACCTATCCGCAACTTAGCTTATGCAGCGTTCTTTTGCTGGTGCTGGGGTTGATGGGAGCAACCTTTTATCTCTATAACGCTGATCGCAACCAGCAAGCTAACATCGAGCGTTATGGTCAAATTTTGGCCTCAAGTACGGCTCGCCAAGCTGTAGATGCAACACTCAACCAAGATATGGTTAGCCTGCAAGCCATTTTGCAGGAAGTGGGTCAGTACCCGAACGTGATAGGCGCAACGCTGCGCAATGTGGACAACAAACTTCTTGTGCAAAGCGGTTACAGACCCAACCAACCAGCGCTTGGCAAACGCTACAACTTCACGGCACCTGTAGCGCTCCACAACAATGTTGCGGGATATTTGGAAGTGACCTTGGAAGTACCGCGCCGTACCGCGCACGATGAGTTTTTCCTGACCTGTTGGGCCACCGCCGTTACCATTTGTTTACTGATTATCTGGTGGTCAATCCACCGCCGCTGGTGGAGCGCGCTGCGCGATAAAATTCCCAGTGCCGATCAAATTGTTACAGCAGTTGTAGAAAAGATTCCAACCATTCCTGAGCCAGAAGAACCTGCAGCCCCCGAGCCCGCAGCACCGGTTGCGCCCACTCAAGTATCTGTGCGTTTAAGCTTGCATATGTTGAACCTCAGCAAGCTTTACCAACAACTTAACAACGAAGGCTTTAATGGGGTTGTTCGTCGCTTTGAAAAGCAATTACAAGGTTTGCTAAGCCTTTATAACGGCCAACGCCAACTCCTCGCTGATGACACATTGCAGATTGATTTCACCGGCGAAGAAATTCACGAATGTAGTTTTCGCGCCGTGTGTTGCGCGCAAATTTTATTAAATATGGCAGCGCGGAACCCCAGCCCGCGCCTTCAACTTGCTGCGGCGATTCAACCCTTGCCGGCTCCGCCGCAATCGGCAGGGTGTGTTTTAGTCAAAGAGTTTTTGGTTCAGCACAACAACAGCCTCACACCTAACAAGGGCGACATTTTAGTCAACGGCAGCCTGCTCAATACCAATTTGCAAAATCATGCCGAGTTTGATTTGAACTCTGGCAAGCTCCTTCACATTAAAGCGCCTTACAGTGATTATGTGAGCAAACAAGAAGAACAATTGCTGCTTCGTCAATAATCGTTTTAGACACAAATCTGTAACCTCCGCATCATCCAACTGTCATTTTTTAGTCATAGCCTTGCAGGAAAAATCCAGCCTGCAAGGTGCGACTCATGCTCAACATCGAACAATCCGTCACCAACAAATTCCCTGGCTTTGCTGACCAAGCGCCGCTCATTCGTAACTCGACACTATCTATTTTGCGCAAGCTGACGCGCGAACAAGAAGTGAATAATTTCCTGCGCGATAACCAGGGCGTTAGGGGCATAGATTTTATAGATCGCATCTTTGATTATTTTAATTTTAGTTACAGCGTTTCCCAACGCGACCGCGACAACATTCCTGCTGCTGGGCGTTTAATTGTTATCGCAAACCACCCCATAGGTTCGCTTGACGGTTTGGCGTTAATTCGTCTGATTAGCGAAGTGAGGCGCGATGTGAAAATCGTTGCCAATGACATGCTGATGGCGTTTGAGCCGCTGCATGAATTGCTACTGCCACTCGACAATATGACCCGCGGCGCCTACAAGCAGAGTTACAAAAATATTCTTAACGCACTCACAGATGAACAAGCCATTATTATTTTCCCTGCGGGAGAAGTTTCACGTGCAAGCGCGCGCGGTATTCGCGATGGGAAATGGCAAGCAGGATTTTTGCATTTTGCTCGCAAAGCCAAGTGCCCCATTCTGCCAATATTCGTTTCTGCTAAAAATTCGTGGCTGTTTTACACCACCTCTATGATTTTCAAGCCGCTTGCAACGGCTTTGCTCGCGCATGAAATGTTTAATAAACGCTCAGCTGAAATTAAATTCCGTGTGGGGGAAGCTATTCCACATCACGCGCTGGAATCAAATCAACTCGCGGACAAAGCACTCATCAAACGCCTTAAAAAGCACCTGTACAAAATAGGCAAAGGTAAAAAAGCTATTTTTGTAACGGAAAAAACAATTGCACACCCGGAGGACAGTAGCGCATTAAAAAAGGAATTGAAAAGCGCAAAACTGATTGGCGAAACCCGCGATAACCACAAAATATTTTTATGCACTTACGAAGATCACCCAACCGTATTGCGTGAAATAGGCCGCTTGCGTGAACATACTTTTCGCAAAGTTGGCGAAGGCACCGGAAGCCGTCGCGATCTGGATAAATACGATCATTATTATCGTCATTTAGTCCTTTGGGACGAAGATAAGCTGACGATCGCAGGCGCCTATCGTTTAGGCGAAGCCCAAAAAATTATCGCGAAAAAAGGTGTTAAAGGCTTATACACAGCGGAATTGTTTGATTACCAACCTGCAGCCCAAGCATATCTGGAGCAGGCATTGGAGTTAGGTCGCAGCTTTGTCCACCCGCATTATTGGGGCAAAGCGAGCTTGGATTACTTGTGGCAAGGTTTAGGTGCCTATTTGCAACATCACCCAGAAATTCGTTACGTGCTTGGGCCCGTGAGTATGAGCGCGCAATATCCTAAAAATTTACGTGATGCCTTGGTGTTTTACTATCAGCGCTATTACAGCCCCGCAGATCCACAAGCGAACGAAGTGCTGGCGGATGGAAAACATCCACACGAAACAGATGAGGATGAGCTCATTAATTTGCAAAAGGAATTTGCAGGATTAAACCGCGATCAGGGCTTTGAGATTTTGCAACAAAAATTTGCAACCCAAGGACATAAGTTGCCTGTGCTTTTTAAACAATATGCCGCGCTTTATGAAGAAGGTGGTTACCAACTGCTCGCCTTTAGTGTGGACTCAGAATTTGGCAATTGTGTTGACGGATTGTTCATCGCAGATTTGACCTTAATGAAAGTGTCAAAGCGCGCACGCTATCTATCATCACATATTGAGATGCCAAAGATTAACGCTGCTTAATAAACGCAAAAACACAACAGAATTTATGTGTCCCTTAAGTTCGTGGTAAGCTCGCATCCAATAAAACGGATACGAGCTTAACCATGCATATTCATATTCTTGGCGTTTGCGGCACCTTTATGGGCAGCCTCGCGCAACTCGCAAAAGATCTTGGCCACCGTGTTACCGGCAGCGATGCCAATGTTTACCCGCCTATGAGCACGCAGCTTGAGCAAGCCGGCATAGAGTTGATGCAAGGCTTTGATCCCGCTCACCTAGAACCCGCGCCCGACTTAGTAGTTATTGGCAACGCCATGAGTCGCGGTAATCCTGCGGTGGAATACGTACTCAATCAAGGCATTCCTTATACATCCGGCCCACAATGGCTGCGCGATCATGTGTTGCAAGGCAAGTGGGTTTTGGCTGTTGCAGGTACGCACGGAAAAACCACTACCAGTTCCATGCTAGCGTGGATTTTAGAATATGCGGGCATGTCGCCCGGCTATTTAATTGGTGGCGTCACTAAAAACTTTCCAACCTCAGCACGCTTGGGATCGACACCCTTTTTTGTGGTTGAAGCTGATGAATACGACAGCGCTTTTTTTGATAAGCGTTCTAAATTCGTTCATTACAACGCACGCACAGTTATTCTCAACAATTTGGAATTCGACCACGCTGATATTTTTCCTGACCTTGCAGCCATTCAAAAACAATTTCATCATTTGGTGCGCACAGTACCTAATAATGGTTTGATTATTTCTCCATCCAACGACAAAGCACTTGCAGAAGTCATCGCACAAGGTTGCTGGACGCCACAACAGCAATTTGGATTTACAGACGATTCAATAGCAAGCGAATGGCAAGCAAAATTATTGACCAGCGATGGATCTTCATTCGCCGTTCTACACAAAGGAGAAGAAGTTGCTCAGGTTAATTGGACTCAAACAGGCGTACACAACGTTAACAACGGCCTGGCTGCGCTAATTGCAGCGCGTCACGTTGGCGTAACACCTGAACATGCTGCTAAAGCACTGGAACAATTCGCGGGCGTAAAACGCCGCATGGAAGTTTTGGCCGACGTACACAGTGTCAAAGTCTATGACGACTTCGCGCATCACCCTACCGCTATTAAAACAACACTCGCAGGATTACGCGCAAAAGTAGGCGAAGAAAAAATTATTGCCATAATAGAACCACGCTCGAACACCATGCGCATGGGTGTGCACAAAAACGCACTCAACCAAAGCTGTACCGATGCGGACGACGTTCTTTGGTATCAACCTGCGAACGTGGACTGGGCAATGGATGAGGTTGTCAACAAAAGCTCTGTCCCAGCCAAACTCTTACGCGATCTCGATGATTTAATTCACTCTGCCATTTCTCTTTGCGAGAAAAACACTCACATTGTGATTATGAGCAACGGTGGTTTTGGTGGGGTTCATCAAAAGCTGATTGAGCAACTGAAACAACACGCGCTGTAAAAGTGTGGGGCAGCAAGTCGCCCCACCTAAATCAGCACTAAAACCTAAAACTAAAGCTTTGTTGATCCATTAAATCTATTCCGCATTCCAATTCGCTAATCCAATCCAAAAACTGCGTAATCATTGGCTTCCCGACAAAGGGACTTCCGTGTTGTGGCACCATCATTTCAACATCCAACTTTCTAATCATATTCGCCCAAAGTCTGCATGCTTTATTACTTGCCATATAGCGTTGATGAAAGCCGCGCATATGCCGAATGTGAGCATGAAAATCAACAACCGCTGTGTCAGCATGGTCTTCCAACAATGAAGCACCCATATCGCCACTAAACAATATTTTGCTCACCGGATCATAGAAATGAAAATTCCCAACGGAATGTAAAAAATGCGCGGGCAAGGCGATAATGCTTGACCGACCAAATGGAATCGCACCTCCAGAATCACCTAACGAAATAATACGCCTCTCTAAAGCTTGGCCGTATTGCTGTGTTACAAAAGTAGAGGCCAAGTGCGGCAAAAAGCGCGACCACAATTTCGATGTGACCACTTGGCAATTGGTATGCATTAGCCAACGCGGCAGAGACGCAATAATATCGGGATCCTGGTGAGACGCGAAAATGTATTTCAACTCATTAATCTTTACGCGCTTACCAATTTCAATCGTAAGCGGTGTAAAGGTTAAATCACCGCCCGGATCAATCAACGCCGCATCTTTTCCATCAATAATTAAAAATTGATTTGATTGAATACCCTCACCCACCACCAGATCACTAAATTGAATACACTGGTGGCCGTCCTTATCAAATAGGATGTGCGCCTTGTCGCCTGTAGCTTGCAGTAAATTCATTAAATAAACTCACGTAAATGACCAGTAGCAATATTAATAGGTTTAGACACTAAGCCATTGACGCCTATCAAGCAGCACAGATTCAAAATATGCCGTATTATTGTCTATTTGAATAACAATCCGTCTTTTATAAGATGCCTGCACAGACCATTCATATCTGATATCTTACGCGCCATTATCTAGCGGAGATTTTTATGCTGAAGCAACGCAGTATTACCCTCGCGATTACAGGTGCCTCAGGTGCACAATACGGTTTACGCTTATTGCAATGTTTGTTAGCTGCAAACTGTAAAGTTTATTTGATGCTTTCGAGCGCTGCTGAAGTTGTTATTCGCACCGAAACCGATTTGGATCTTCCTGCTGGCTTTGAACAACAGCAGGATTTTTTAAATGAAATATTCGCTGCGGATGAAGAACAATTACAGCTACTCGCAAAAGATGATTGGTTTTCGCCTGTTGCCTCCGGTTCAAGCTCACCGAGCTCTATGGTGGTTTGCCCTGCAAGTGGCGGAACTCTGTCTGCAATCGCTCATGGTGCCAGCAATAATTTAATTGAGCGCGCTGCTGATGTTGCGCTGAAAGAACGTCGCCAACTTATTCTGGTTCCGCGTGAAGCGCCTTATTCACAAATACATTTGGAAAACATGTTAAAGCTAACGCAAATGGGCGCAGTCATTATTCCTGCAAGTCCTGGCTTCTACATGCAGCCACAAACTATTAACGAGCTTATCGATTTCATAGTAGCGCGCCTTTTGGATCAACTAGGCATAGAACAAGATTTAATGCCACGTTGGGGTGAAGATTAAATGCAAATTCCAAAAGACGTTCGTATTGTAGAAGTTGGCCCACGCGACGGTTTACAAAATGAAAAGCAAACCATTACCACTTCAACCAAAATTAAACTCATCGAAATGCTTACAGACTCAGGCTTGCGATATATCGAAGCTGGCAGTTTTGTAAATCCAAAATGGGTTCCGCAAATGGCTGACAGCGCTAAGGTATTCTCGGGCATCTCTCGCAAAACTGATGTGACTTACGCTGCGCTTGTGCCCAATCTGCAAGGATACGAGCGCGCCGTAAGCGTCAACGCTGACGAAGTCGCCATATTTGCAGCAGCGTCTGAGGCTTTTAGCCAAAAAAATATCAATTGCTCAATAGCGGAGAGCATACAACGCTTTGAAACATTAATTAGCGCAGCAAAAGAAAACAATATTCCGGTCCGTGGCTACATCTCTTGCGTCGCAGGCTGCCCCTATTCGGGTAATGTTGACCCAAAACTTGTCGCTAAAATTGCTCGCGATTTATTCACAATGGGCTGCTACGAAATTTCCTTAGGCGACACCATTGGCGTAGGCACTGCAAACCAAATAAAAACAATAATTTTCGAGGTAGCGCAAGAAATTTCGATCGATAAAATCGCAATACATGCACATGACACCTACGGCCAAGCGCTCGCAAATGTATATGCCTCACTCGAAATGGGCGTGCAAGTTTTTGATAGTTCCGTTGCGGGATTAGGCGGTTGCCCTTATGCCGCTGGCGCATCGGGTAATTTAGCGACAGAAGATCTGGTTTATTTACTGAATGGTTTAGGTATTGAGCACGGCGTAGACTTAGAGAAACTTATCCAAGCAGGGAATTACATTAGCCACCAACTTGGGAAAGCAAATCAATCAAAAGTCGCTCAAGCATTCAACAACAAGTGCAAATAGAAATCTTATGAACGAAAAAGAATTGGCATCGGAACTCGTACTGGAAACTGCAAAAATTCGTTGGCATGAACTTCAGCGATTCTTTGCCAGCGGTAATGCGATTGCAGTGGATCAATCACTCGATTTAATTCATGTTGCGACTCAAATCACCAAAGATAATGCAACGCAAGTAAAAGTTTGGATGGAAGCCGGATTGGTAGATGCCGTTAAAGATTCGCAAGCTCAAGAATGGTACGATCAAGATGCAGTTTTGTGGGCGCTGGTAATAAAACCCTGGGTGCTAGTGCAATATAAAAATGGGAATTAGGCCATGACCAACAAACGTTTACTCATTATTGATGATGAACCCGACATTCGCGAGCTAGTAGAAATTACGCTCGGCCGCATGCATTTAGAAACAGATAGCGCCGAAAATATTACTAAAGCAAAGCAATTACTGCTGCAAAAAACCTATGACTTGTGCTTGACCGACATGCACTTACCCGATGGCAAGGGTTTAGATTTAGTTGAGTTTATCCAACAGAACTTCCCTCGCCTTCCCGTTGCGGTTATTACGGCGCACGGCAGTATAGATACGGCTATTGAATCCATGAAAGCCGGCGCATTTGACTTCATATCCAAACCTGTTGATTTAAACGTGCTACGTAAGCTGGTGAATACCGCAATTCAATCGAGCCAATTGCCCGCAGCAAAATTGCCCACCGAAAGTTTTATCATTGGCCAATCTAAAGCTATTCAAGACTTAACGCGTAGTATTCAAAAATTGGCTCGCTCGCAAGCGCCTATTTATATCAGTGGTGAATCTGGCTCTGGTAAAGAATTGGTTGCGCGCTCCATCCACGAGCTGGGGCCGCGCGCAGCAAAGCCCTTTATCGCCGTAAACTGTGGTGCTATTCCACGCGAGCTAATGGAAAGCGAATTTTTTGGCCATAAGAAAGGAAGCTTTACCGGCGCACACCAAGACAAATTAGGTTTATTTCAAGCCGCAGAAGGTGGAACTTTATTTTTTGACGAAGTAGCAGACTTACCATTAGAGATGCAAGTTAAACTCTTGCGTGCCATTCAAGAAAAATCTGTACGCCCCGTTGGCGCTGCAGAAGAAACCATTACTGACGTGCGCATCCTTTGTGCCACACATAAATCGCTAGAAACAGAAGTTAAAGAAGGAAGATTCAGGCAGGATTTGTTTTATCGTTTAAACGTAATTCAACTCAGTGTTGCGCCTTTACGCCAAAGACGAGAAGACATTCCGCTACTGGCAAAATATCTTTTAGATAAAATTGCAAACGAAATGCAGATGCCTGCACCCAGATTATCCAACGCTGCTTTACAACGTCTGGACAGTTATCCATTTCCCGGCAATGTTCGGGAATTAGAAAATATTTTAGAGCGAGCATTCACGCTTTGCGATAACGATGAAATAGACGCAGATGACCTCCAATTAAATCCAAATGGCGATGCTCAACTATTTGCAAAACCTGAAGTGGATAGCTCGCGATTTACATCAACATCAACGGACAAAAACAATCGCATCGACTACCCCGCACGCTGTGCAGAATACCCTTCGATAGATGATTACCTACTTGAAGTGGAAAAAGAAATTCTTTGCGATGCTTTGGAAAAAGTTCGCTGGAATAAAACCCTTGCGGCTAAAAAGCTGGGCATCACCTTTAGATCATTGCGTTACCGATTACAAAAACTTGGCTTGGATGACGAATAAAAAAATCCCGCCGAGGCGGGATTTTTTTACCAGCATTCCGATGTCGTATCAGTACCACCACTGTCGTAAGCGGCGCGAACTCCTGTGTGAGTTAAGGTCAATTTTGCACATTTTGTATCCTTACTTTGGCGCTTAGTCGAAACAGGTGCAGCGGTTATAATGAAACTTGTTGCAGATACGTCGTTGGCTTGCGCCTCCTTGATAACATAGAATCCTTCAGATGACGTGAAACCTGAAGCGCTCGATTTTATGGAGTCGTATATTGTACAAGCCCCCGTCGTAGACGGATTAAACTTATTGCCGGTAGTGAAGCATCGCTGCAAGCGCTGAGCGACCTCCCCCAGAGCAACCTTCGCATCAGCACGACCACTTTTTAATGTTGCATTGAGGTAGTTAGGATAAGCAAGCCTAGCCAATATACCAACAATGAGAACAACAATTAGAAGCTCGACAAGAGTAAAGCCGGCATTCAATCTGAACTTTTTCATAAGATTCTCTTATTTAAGCTGACGCCAGGACATGCGACCACTAGAACCAGCTGGGTTTGCCACTTTCTCTGTGGTAATAGTTGAATCATGCGTGATACCCCCGAGTTGGCTACCTGCAATTAACGTATACTCGCCCGCACCAATTGGTAGCGGCTCACTAACAATAGGATAGTCTAACTTATGACTGTTCAACATTTTGTAAGCACCATATAGGTCGCCTACACCACCTAAATCCATTATCCAACCTTCACCGCCAAACGCGCATGGATTGGATGAAGGAATGAATGTGTAAGATATCAATCTATCGTATATCAATAATGGTTTGGCAATTACGCGTTCGCCTCTCAGCGAGGGGGTAGTTGGGTTCACCAAATCAAGGAACCACCCTTTAATAGCTGAATTGGTCCAGTCAACGGCGGTACTAGTTGCAGTGTTAGTATCACCACTAATAGTTCTTACACCACTAGCTTCTGCGGTTATAGATTTTTGATGCAAGGTCGTAGTGCGGTTTGCGACAGTTAAGGTTATCGCGTTACCCTCATCAACGATACCGTAAATACTTTGTCTTTGAGTATCGCTGACATCCGCTACCTCGTTATATTTACCGGTACCGAAATAAACCATTGTTGCTGTGGCTGATTTTTTTGCATTGTTACCTAAGACGGGAGCTGTCGTTATGGGCTGACCAGCACCATTTTTATCTATTACTCTTATTAAAGGGTCCGGTGAATACCCTCTACCATAAGCGACCTTCCATTTACTGCTATTGTTGTTGGTCATCTCGAACTTCCACATATTCCCCATAATATCGCCAGCATATGCGTAGGTAATAATGCCATTCGTATCAGGTAGCAATGCCATTCCAGCAAGTCCGTTCTGCGTACTACTCATTTTTGCCTTGGTGTCGATTGCCACATAAGAACCAGACGCCGCCAGATTTGTATTCGAAGCCGAAGAGTTAATATCAACCGCAATCAATTTCGCGTATCCGTTATTGCTCTCGACACCATTACCAAAAAATGCTGTCCATTTTCCATTTACTGTCGGAACAATAACAACTTTACTGTATGAATAACCTAAGTCGTTTTTCAGGCTGGTTGGAGTGAGAGAATCATCTGCACTAACGTCGAAAACAACCTTAGGAGCTGTTGAAGTTCCTGCCAATACATCTGTCACATCTAAAGAATAAGCCCCGCGACCACCAGCACCCAACGTACCCGAAACAAGCGTTCTCCACGCTCCATTGATATAAACATCGTTTACGTATATCGGGCCATCTACCGCGTAGCTGTGTGTGTAAGCGGGTGAAGATAGGTTGGCCAGTTTCGAATAGACGCCACGTGGAATATAGGCGAAGATTTCCTTACCCATATCTGAACCACTTGTGCTCGCGTTAAACGCGTGCAACATGCCATCGTTCGCGCCGACAAAAACAGCTGGTGTTCTGCTAGCTTTAGCGACCACATAAGCTAGATAAGAAGACGCACCGTAGCTACTTGTACCTGTGGGCAATTTATCCAAGCGTAGCGAAGCGGCACCAGCGTAAGCAGGGTCTGAGTTCACTATATCCCCCATCACCTTCGTCCTGACTCTTAAACCTTTTCCTACGCCCGCACCTTCATTAAATGACGAACCCAAAAGCCAATAGAAACGAGCATCAGCATTCGTGTAAGTACTTTCAGAACTTAATTTCAATGCGTCTCGCAGGTCTGCTGCGTCAGTTGGCGCAGTCAAAGCAATAGCAGTAGTTGAAGTACCATTCGACGTATATACGTTGCGCCCACTAGGCACGCCGCCACTTTGACTTACCGCTGGTGTTGGCCTAGTTAAAGTATTATCCGTGTTCCACAATACTGTTCCTAAAGTGCCATCGCGATTTAAACCGTAAGCCAACATTTGGCCAGTCCAATTGGTGCTATCAAAACGAGCCTGAAAAAGTTGCGTATCAGTCTGCAAGTTTGTTGAGTTAGCAGCCACAGTGGAAGCAGAGCCAACGATATTAGCCATTTGCTCAACAGCCCTATTAATATCATTTTCGAGGCTCTTCGGATCTATTGCATAGTAATAAGTGCCGCCGGAGGTATGATTCAGAGGATCAGTAGCGGCAATTTGAGCATCTGTAGGTTGCGCCGTCACACCAGAACTATTCTTAACGTCAGCCCAGCCCCCCCACTTTGCAGCGTAATACAGGGGCAATTGTAAGGATTTTGCCACCGCTGCCGCAGGAACCCCTAATGCATAGGTATCCGTATGAGCCTGGTTCACATCACAATTCAAAGCTAAGGTTAGGCATTCCAAACGCTCATCAAAGCCGTTTGCGCCCGCTGCAATGTGCAAGCCGTCTGAATCAGCCGTACCGGCGAGAACATAGCCGAAACCCATTTTGACGCCTGATGCAGATTGAGCAAACACATTACTTGTAATGGTTAATTGTGCATTCGTTACCGAATATTCCAATGTCCCCCACATATCTTGGTCAAAGTCACCCCCCTGCTCCGAGTCTTCCCAGTTGACATACAACTTTCCTACCGTTGTGGTAGAGGTTGTTAAGGCTGTATCGGGGATCACTTTGAAATCTACAATCGCACAGTTGCTTGAACTGTTCTGGTTACGGCAAGCAGGAATAATGGTTACGTATTTCGTAGGATTGGTTCCGGGAATAGCTAGATCTACCTTAGGCTGGGCTGCGGCAAGAGCAACACCGTACGTCATTACTTTCTGACGGGTGCGCGTGCTTGCGGATGGCTCCTTTAACCCATACTTACGAGCCATATAGGCCAGACCAGCAAGATTATAACTTCCCTGTAGACGAGGGGCCTCCGGACACACACCTGAAACATCTGAGAGATTTCCAATGGTTTTGGCCGTACAAAAACCGTTTGTCAACGCACCCGTGCCGTTCGAACCCATAAAATAGTCCCCAGCAAGAGCCTCCCCAATGCCAACCGTATTGGTGTAGCTATCCAAGGTTCCAGTAGCGGCAGCTGAAAATGGAGATGGAGTGAGATTGATCCCATCGTCATCGAAAGACGTGATCGAAGCATTAAATTGAAGCACGTTAAGGGGGGCACAATAATTTCCGGAGTCGCTAAAATCTATGGGGTCAGCCCAATCGGTGCCCGCGGTTGTGTTTGTATCTGGAACTTTGGTTAAGCCGGACAATAAGCCAGAGTCATCACCGTTATAAGCAGCCGTAGGGGCACCGAGACCTGCCAGATAGCGCAAGGATTCCAAATAGATTTCAGCCTGCGGATTGCCCCAGTTGGTGCATTTGCCATCATTAAAGGCATTTATGTTATTAAAGGCATTTATGTTCCAGATACAATTATCCGACCAAGCGACACCATGATATGTGCCGTCGTCATACCTATAACCGTATATACGAAGACTATTTAACGTACGGATAATGCTATAGGTGGGGTTGAGGAATCGTCCAGTTGCTGCTTCTACTTCGTTTGCAAACGTCCCCACAGCTTTGCGTAAGACTCCGCCCTGTTTATTTAAACTGTAGGTGCCGGTAACCAATCCGAACCGAACCAAATCGGCTTCGCCATACTTCTGTAAGAGGCCCACGGGGCGCACATTACCAGTCGAATACTCCTTACACTTTTCATTATCATAAGCTGGAGCCGCTATCAGTCCGCTTTTACAAACCTGTACTCGAGCCACATAATTAGTGTAGGCAGCCGGAACATCATTGGCATGGTTCGCATTATCTACATAACCTCCAGGACGAGGACTATTTGCACTTGCAGATATACCGCTGTTAGCTGAGTTATTTGCATTTGTCGGATTAAAACCAACATCTCTATAACGACACTGCCACCGTTCGTTTGCAGCCCACAGCGAATAGTTTCCTTTGGCAGCTTTAATCAGCGGCGGACTCGTCACGTTTTGCGACAATGATAAAGCCGCAGCAGACCCTGGCGCGCTGCGATCAGCGGAGTCGGTGGTGTTACACAAAGTCAGGCCAGACGCATCTGATAGCTCATCAGGTACAACTTTTTGTAACTCCGTGACAGCATTGGAAGAAGGTAAATAAAATTTCGCAAAGGAATGCGCGTCATTAGGCAAAAACGCACGCTCCAAAACGACTTCACCATCCGCTGAGACGGACTTAGCTGTATCTGTCGACCGGTAACCACCATACAAAATCTTACGAATGGCATCCATACGGGTCATGGAGGCCCAATTTAAAAAATTGCCGCTCCAGTCGTTTGTAGCAGTACAGTTTTTTGCGTAAGGGGTAGTAGATGTTGGCTCAGTTCCGCTACTTGTTGCCCAAGCGCTAGGTTCAAAACGGGAATTAGTAGAAGAGTAGGTGTAGCATTTATCACTATCGAAATAACCGTAATAATTATAGGAATTGTTGTACGTCAAATCAGCGCCATCCAGAACTGTATCTGGAGCGCCGCCACTGGCATTGGTTAAATCAAAATAATCTGTGTACAACTTATAAAACAGTTGCTGCTCTTTAGGCATGTTTAACATAACAATCGGGCGAACTGATGGAATGAGAAACAGCGGACGTTGCTCTGGTATCGCAGCATATGTAATTTGAGTCAGTAATAAAAATAGCCCGCACGAAAATAGTGCTGCCAGTTTTGCAATTTTTACACTAACAAAATGAAGTGACTTCATGATGAGCTCCATGATTAGACTCAACGAGCAAAAGTTGACTGTAAAATAACTTCGGAATCTGATGTACCACCTAGCCCACGACTAGTAACTCGGTAATAAATTCCTGGTGGATTAGCGTCCAAACTAACCACATCTTTACCTCCACCTTGAAGAGCCGTCTTCGCAGGAATAACCAAGCGCTCAACAATGAATTGCGGTTGACGCGCCACATTAGAAATTGTCGATGCAGGCAAGCTGATGCTCCAGTTATCCCAATCGGTCGATGACCAGGTTACAGGACGGTTATGCAAGCGAGTCCAGTCAGCGCTCGACCAAGATAATGGCTTGGGATTGGAGGAGCTGAGCTGCATCAAATCTGGATAATATCCAATGGTTGCACCACTGAAGTTTGGCAAGGCACCAGCGTTTAATACTTCCTCACCAGCTCGCAATGAAGCTTCTGCTGCCTGAAATGCTAAATTGTGATCGCGCATGTTTCCCGTCATTCGTTCCTGCAAATCTGTCCCCCGAATTGAGGCAAGACCTATAATTGTCAGGAGCAACAACATAATCAAACCAATGATCAATACCGCGCCATTCTGATGCCGATATATGTCCAATTTTTTCTTCATGATGACCTCAACACATTAAATGTTGCGCAAGCATTTTTAGTGCAAGCGACTTCTAATTCCAATGGTAGTTGTGAACACCTGACGTAGGCGCCTATCACTTGGGGTCGTCAGGGTTGCCGCACTTAGTGGAAATTTATATTTTTGTTTTTCGGGAAGCACATTGTCTTCTATGCTGGCCACCAGAACTTCAATTCTAACGGAACGAACATTTGCCCAATTCGCGGGAGTTGAGTTGATGGTCGTAGCGGTTTCGTAACTCTCGGGTACAAAATCAGGTACTCCAGCGGGAAGCAAATCTACACCGTAGGTAACGCTAAGGTTTTCTACGCCCTCTAGTAACTCGGTGGAAGTCCCTCCATTCACTCGCTGGTAAAGACTGGGACGCCCCGAGGTTCCTGTTGCAATAAAATAGGTAGTGTTAGTTGCCATCATTATTTCTGCACCAGGACCAAAGGTATCGCTCACGCTACTCCCTCCCCAGCTGGTAACCGCGTTTCCCGGCGTTGGAGTACCAGAACCGGAATGAACAACGTTTAGCTGAGCCCCTGCTCCACTCCCTGTGGTTGTAAGGTTAGAGATTTGGAAAACTGTTGCCTTAGTGCAATCAGTCACCATAACAATATCGTTCTCGCATAACCCGCTAATACGATCTGTTGTACCACACCCATTCGTTTCTACCGAGTCAACACTAGCAAACAGTTGCGCGCCATTATTATTTTGAATGACTTTTATTCCTGAGCCCGAAGCTCCCCTGATGGAAATAACATCTGTTGAAGGGCTGGTTATCGGAGTGGGAGATAATCCGGAGGGGACGGAAGCTGCGGTATAACCAATAATTCCGTTGCCGTAATCATAACTAAATGCCGTTGGGCTATTTAAAGTATTTGTTATCGGGATGCTCGCGCGGCTACCACAGCCCGTATAACCTGCCATGCGGATATCATGCGATAGAAATTCAATAGCCAACCGACCTGTTTCCTGGACACGTGACAAGGCCTGTTGAGTTGAATAAGTCGCCTTGCTATTCAAGAAAACCCGGGTAACACCAGTGAGCAAAATCAAGCCAATAACAATTGATATCATTAGTTCAACAAGGGACAAACCTTTTTGGTTATTCATCATTTTCACTTACCTTAAATTGAACTTGAATAAACAAGCTCGGAGGTTGCGTCCGCTGACGAGCTGCCAAATATTTGCTCTTCTGACCACTGAATCGTTACTGAGCAAACACGAGTCGACAGCTCACATCTGATTTTTCCCTTGCCGTTAGGTAACGCGTTGGTCAAGTTAGCGCGCCATTCACTCACATCGGAGGTTGCAACACTATTGCCGGACGGCGTAACTGCGTAATCCGCTGTATAAGCAGAAATATTGGCACTGGCATCACCGCGATTAATTCGAATGCGATCGATGATGTCATAAGCAAAAATATTTGCTTGTGAACGTAACACTGCACTTTTATTAAATTGTAAAGAGCGTGCCTGCAAAGTGGCCATCGCTAACAGCGATGTGGAGAGAATCAAAACAGTAATAGCGATTTCTATTAATGTCGCGCCCTGCTGACAACGAATATTTTTCATTTTTTCTCCTCGACCTTAAGGACAAGCAATAAGTGTATTGGTTACCATACCGGCTATGCCCAAGCTTATTTGATACTGCTGGTTGCCCTTACAATTCGAGATGTACGCGTTCAATATACGCGGTGTCGTATCATTGCCAACGCGCGCGAGCAGTCCGGAGGGATTAAAACGTATATAAGACAAGTTTGTTGCGGACTTTTTTGCAGTGATTACGGATCCGCGAGGCAGGTCATTCCAAACCCGAATTATATTCGTACTTGTTAAGACGGTTGCCGTTGTATCCGTATCCGAAGTCGCTGCATCTACATACACTATCCAGCCCTTCGCCCAGTCCGTAGCCGAACCGCAACTGCTCCCGTTAGCCGTCGGACAGATGCTCACCCATTTAGCACGTTTTATGGCCTCCGTCCGCGCCAGAGTTAAGGCCGCAATTAACTCACCGCCCACCCCAGCACTGCGGTTGTTAGACATCGCCGTTCTAAAATTGGGTAAAGCCAATTGGAGTACCACACCCATAACGATAAGCACTACCAGTAACTCAACAAGAGTAAACGCGTTTTGACGATTTATAAGCTGCATAATTTTCTCTCTGACTTGCTGCATTAACCAAAGACGCATTTACAGCAATACTATTGATCAAAAGTATCACATTCAGTTAGCATTTGACTGACAGTCAAGATGTACGGTCAACAAGGATGAACGAGTGGCTATATATGGCATATAAGCCTGCGGCCTTCCCCCACTAAATTGTCTAAGGAGAGACACACATGCATCAGCAAGGCTTTTCCCTTTTAGATCTAATCACCAGCACTTGTATTATAAGCATCCTCTTTTTTGCAGGACTGCCAGGCCTATTTCATCAAGTACAAAATAATAAGACTAAAACTTTCAGCCAAAGCCTAATGGGAGCAATCGAATTTACCCGCGAAAGAGCGGTAAGTGCGAACAAACGCACTACGCTGCGCCGGCAAATCCGTTGGGAGGATGGCTGGGAAATTTTTTTTGATACCAATGAAAACGGCATTAAGGATTCAACAGAAGAAGCTTTGGTGGTTCAACCCGCCTCAGATGGGATAAAGATAAAAACGAATAACCCTGTGGATGAGTACATATCCTTCATAGGCACAGGAGAAAGCCGTAAGGCAGACAGCCATCCGGGAGGTGCATTCTTGGCCGGCAGTATTAGTATCTGCGCAATTTCCCCCGGTAAGGGTTACAAACTCATACTGGCGAGGGGTGGCCGTTTGCGAATGACAGAACTAAGCTCAGCGGAATGTGCCACCATTTGAACACATTATCTGGATTACAAACGCAAAGCTTTCGGTAAGGAAAAACTAATAGTTTCAGGAGTTCCTTCCATTTCCTGTGGCGCTGTTGCGCCGCAGGTTTGGAGTTTTTCGATCACTTGTTTTACCAGGACCTCAGGGGCTGAAGCACCAGCGGTAATGCCTATTGAGTTTTTTGCCTTAATCCAATCTGGGTTGATGTCATCCGGGCCGTCAATTAAGTAAGCCTCTGTGCCGCAACGTTCAGCAAGTTCGCGCAACCGATTCGAGTTGGATGAGTTAGGTGAACCTACAACAAGAACCAAATCACATTCGAGAGCAAGTTGACGTACCGCATCTTGACGATTCGTTGTTGCGTAACAAATATCGTCTTTGCGTGGTCCTTGGATGTTGGGAAATTTTTTGCGTAGGGCATCAATTACTTTAGCAGTGTCATCCATAGACAGTGTTGTTTGAGTGACGTAAGCGAGAGCATCCGGATTTTTTACAACCAATGCCTCAACATCCGCCTCGTCTTCCACCAAATAAATTTCACCGCCGTTTGCGTTATTGTATTGCCCCATGGTCCCTTCAACTTCGGGATGGCCTTCGTGGCCAATTAAAATACATTCACGCCCTTGACGACTGTAACGCGTCACTTCGATATGCACTTTGGTCACTAGCGGGCAAGTCGCATCAAAAATCTGCAGACCGCGACTTTCAGCTTCTTTTCGAACTGCTTGCGACACACCGTGCGCACTGAAAATTAAAATAACGTTATCAGGAACCTGATCCACTTCTTCAACAAATACAGCTCCGCGGTCACGCAGGGAATCCACTACAAATTTATTGTGAACGACTTCGTGACGCACATAAATAGGCGCACCAAAAACATCAAGCGCGCGGTTTACAATATCAATCGCGCGATCAACGCCTGCACAAAATCCACGGGGATTGGCAAGTTTAATTTCTGTCATGCTTTTACCTATTTACTGCAACAATTAATGAACCTGAGCAGGCTCGATTTTTAGAATAGCAACTTCAAAGACAATATCACGACCAGCGAGTGGATGGTTAAAATCCACGGTCACAACGTCATCGTTAAAACGTTTTACCACACCCGGCAATTCAGTTTTTTGTGCGTCGGCAAACGACAACACCAAACCTTCCTCCAATTCCAGTTCCGCATCAAATTGACTGCGTGGAATCTCCTGGATGTTATTTGGGTTGCGCTGACCAAAACCATTCTCGGGTTTAATCACCACCGTTTTACGATCGCCTTCTTGCAAACCAAAAATAGCTTTTTCGAAACCTTGCAATAAGTTGCCATCGCCCACGGTAAATGTGGCGGGATCACGCTCAAAGTTAGAATCAATCAATTCGCCATCTGGCAAGCGCAGCGCGAAATGTAGAGTGACTTTAGTACCAGGGCCTAATGCTAAATTACGCATGACTACATATCTCTTTCTTTATCTAACAGAACATTACTTAATTGAACTGCAGAAATATTTAGGCAAAACTTCTCGCCTCACCTTTGCCATCAACGTTTTCAACGCAACGCAGGCAAATGCCCGGATGAGCTGCGTTAGCACCTACGTCCGCACGATGGTGCCAGCAACGTTCGCATTTCGCGTGCTCGGATTTTTTAACAGCAACATACAATCCAGAAACTTCGGTTTGTTCGGCGTTTTCTTTTTCAGCGAGCGAACGAATTTCTGCGGTTGATGTAATCAACACAAAGCGCAATTCGTTCTCGAGCTTACGCAATTCCACGGCCAAACTGTCTTCGCAGTAAAGCGTGACTTCTGCACCTAATGAGCCGCCTACTTCGCCTGATGCACGTTTAGCTTCCAGTACCTTGTTCACCGCTGTTTTAACATCGGCTACTAGACTCCAATAGTCGTTGCTAAACGAATCAGCTGGAACTGCAGGCAAGGTATACCATTCCGCAGTAAACACCGTTGAGTCGCGTTCACCGGCAATTTCTTTCCAAATTTCGTCGGCAGTAAAACTCAGGATTGGTGCAATCCAGCGCACCATAGCTTCAATTACATGCTGCAATGCAGTTTGTGCGGAACGACGTGCAAGCGAATCACCTTTGGTGGTGTATTGGCGATCTTTAATAATATCGAGGTAGAAACCACCTAACTCCACAACACAGAAATTGTGGAGTTTTTGATAAATCAAATGCAAATGATAGCCATCGTAAGCATCGATAATTTCTTTCTGAAGAGCAGCAGTACGCTCAACAATCCAGCGATCGAGCTGCAACATGTTTTCCATAGGAACGGCATCAGTGGAAGGATTAAAGCCCGTTAAATTGGACAAGATGAAGCGCGCAGTATTGCGAATACGACGATAAGAATCCGCTGTGCGTTTTAGAATTTCATCCGACACACTCATTTCAGTACTGAAATCAGTAGCCGCAACCCACAGACGCAAAACATCCGCGCCCAAGTCGTTCATCACCTTTTGCGGTGACATGACATTGCCAATGGATTTCGACATCTTACGGCCCTGCGCATCCACCACGAAGCCGTGAGTTAACACAGTTTTGTAAGGTGGAACGCCATTCATCGCCATAGAAGTTTTGAGCGATGATTGAAACCAACCGCGATGTTGGTCAGAACCTTCCAAATATAAATCCGCAGGGAAACGCAAACCTGCGCGTTTTTCCAATACCGCATAATGAGTGACGCCGGAATCAAACCACACGTCGAGTGTATCGGTAACTTTTTGATAAGTGTCGGCTTCCGCACCCAACAATTCTGCTGCATCCAAATCGAACCAAGCATCCATTCCGCTTTGTTCAACTTTTTGCGCAACTGCTTCTATAAGCTCAGCTGTTTTTGGATGCAATTCTTGCGTTTCTTTATGCACAAACAATGCGATGGGAACGCCCCAAGTGCGTTGGCGAGAGATACACCAATCAGGAGACGTAGCCAACATGGCGTCGATACGAGCCTTGCCCCAATCAGGAACCCAATTAACGCCATCAACCGCTTTTGCAACTTGATCACGCAAATTGTTTTTACTCATGCTCACAAACCATTGCGGTGTCGCACGGAAAATCAACGGTGTTTTTGTTCGCCAGCAATGTGGGAAGCTGTGTGTAATTTTGCCTTGCGCCAAGAGCGCATTTTTTTCGATTAATAAATTGATAACTTTTTCATCAACTTTATAAACGTGGTCGCCCGCAAAAATATCTACGTTTGAACGGTAGTAGCCGTTGTCGTCGATGTAATTGAGCGTGCCGATTCCGTATGTCACGCCCACATTAAAGTCGTCCGCACCGTGGTCTGGAGCCGTGTGAACAAAGCCGGTACCGGCATCCGTCGTAACGTGATCACCCAATAAAATAGGAACTTGGCGATTGTAGAAAGGATGCTGCAACAACAAGCCTTCTAACGCCGCACCTTTCACACGACCAACGATTTGATGTTCCGTAGTTTGCGCGCGACCCAACACATTGGTTAACAAAGCCTCTGCAACAAGCAGACGTGTATCGCCAACTTGCACCAACACATAATCCACTTCTGCGTTCGCAGAAACGGCTTGGTTTGCAGGCAAGGTCCAAGGAGTCGTTGTCCAAATGACCAACGCGATTTCGCCGGTGCCACTTACACTTTCAATTTTTGCTGCTACGCCCGCTTGATCAACAAATGCGAATTTTACGTCGATAGAGAAAGACGTTTTGTCTTGGTATTCGACTTCAGCTTCTGCGAGTGCGGAACCGCCAACAACACTCCAATAAACCGGTTTAAAACCTTTGTGGAGATGGCCATTTTCTGCAATTTTGCCAAGGGCGCGGATAATGTCAGCTTCAAATTTGTAATCCATGGTGAGATAGGGTTTTTCCCAATCACCCAGCACGCCCATGCGCACGAAATCTACACGCTGACCGTCCACTTGTTTGGCAGCGTACTCACGGCATTTTTGGCGAAAGGTTTTTACATCGACTTTGTCGCCTGCTTTGCCGATTTTTTTCTCCACATTGTGTTCGATCGGCAAGCCGTGGCAGTCCCAACCGGGAACATAGGGCGCGTCAAAACCGCTCAGCGTTTTGCTTTTGACGATAATGTCTTTCAGAATTTTGTTAACCGCGTGACCAATATGAATATCACCGTTCGCATAAGGTGGGCCATCGTGCAAAATAAATTGCTCGCGACCTGCACGTGCGCTGCGAATTTTTTGGTAAAGATCATTCGCTTGCCATTGCTTCAGCATTTCCGGCTCGCGCTGGGCGAGGTTCGCTTTCATGGCGAAATCGGTGTTCGGTAAATTCAATGTTGCTTTGTAATCAGTCATCACGTTCAACTTATTCACAATGTGTGTTTAAAAAAAATTAACTGTTGTCTTTGTGGCTAACCAAACTCGCTAGCTTGGGGATAATCAATAACACCATAAGCGCGAGCAGCGTGCATAGGATTGCTGAAGATTCGCGCCCCAACCCTGCCGCCACACCAATCGCCGCTGTTAACCAAATTCCAGCGGCTGTTGTTAAACCTTTGAGGTCTTTTTCGTCATTACCTTTTAGGATGGCACCCGCACCGAGAAAGCCAATACCTGAAATAATGCCTTGCATCACGCGGCTCAAATCAGCTTGTGAAACCAAGCCTGCTTGCTGCGGAATTAACACAAACAAAGCAGCGCCAATGCACACCAACATGTGGGTTTTTATTCCCGCAGATTTTCCACGCTGTTCGCGTTCAAACCCTAAAATGCCACCCAAGATGGCGGCGATAAGCAAACGCACACTCACCCGCGTAAGCTCAGTCACATCATTTAAATCTGAGAATTCAGCCACTATGGTTGAACTGACCTGCTCCCAAATGCGCCCCATAACACACCTTTTACGCTGGAAAAGTTTAGGCGGGTTAGATATTAAAAAAAGCTTTAGCTTGGCTAATATCTGTTTGCAGTTGTGCTTTTAATTCATCCAAAGAGGCAAATTTTTTCTCGTCGCGCAGTTTGTGATGAAACACAACGTCGATCACCTGGCCATAAATGTCGCGCGCGAAATTAAACAAATGGACTTCCAACAACGGCTTTTTCAAACCGTTTACTGTTGGGCGAACACCAATATTGGCAACACCATGAACCTGGCTGCCATCAGTAAATACCGCAGTTACCGCAAAGACTCCGTGCAATGGCGAACGGTAACGGCGCAGCTCAACGTTGGCGGTGGGAACGCCCAATTGGCGACCAAGTTGCTTGCCGTAAACCACGCGCCCATAAACACCGTAGGGTTTACCCAGTAGCTTTTCAGCTTCTGTAAAATTTCCGGCTTCCAACAAGTGGCGAATGCGCGTGCTACTGATGCGGCTGCCATCCATTTCCAATGTATGGGTATCGCTTACCTCAAAACCAAATTCTTTACCTTTGGTTTGGAGTAAATGGAAATCGCCTTTGCGATCACAACCAAAGCGAAAATCATCGCCAACGACCAGATGCTTGATCGCCAAGCCCTGCACCAAAACGCGTTCGATAAACTGTTCTGCCGATAGGCTACGTAGCGACTGATTGAAGTTGAGGCACAAGACTTTATCAATGCCGGCCGCCCATAAAGCTTCGAGTTTTTCGCGCATGCGCATTAGGCGCGCGGGCGCTTTATCGCCTTGAAAAAACTCGGTGGGCTGCGGCTCAAATACAATTGCAACTGCAGGTAGGCCTTGAGCGCGGGCAACGTCTTTAAGCTGACGCAAAATCGCTTGGTGGCCAAGGTGAACACCATCAAAGGAACCAATCGTTGCCACACAGCCTTTGTGCTCGGGGCGAAGATTGTGTAAGCCGCGGATAAATTCTCGTTGCGCTATCTGCACGGGTTGCCGATACCTGAATCTGGTTGCTGTCCATCGAGCGACTTTCAGTGCGCGCTCGTCAAAGGGCGAGAAGTATACAGGAGCAGCGCGCCCTGCTGTTAATGCGGGGCGCGAAAATCTTTAGGACGAAAACCAGCCAAACCCAGCCCAAGCAGGTAAACCAACCCGCCGCCAACACACAAAACGGCCAAGTAGACGATACGCTCCAAAATGCTCCAGGCTGCCCAGCCGTTGAGATAGTGGGTACCGACGACTAAAACCGCCACCATAAGCGCATTCGCCAAACCGTAGCGCAGCCAGGTTTTCTTCCAATCGGCTGCCGGACGATAAACTTCACGTTTGCGCAGGCCGCGGTAAAGCAAGCTCACGTTAACGTAAGCAGCCAAGGCCGTGGAAAGTGCAAGACCGACATGACCAATCTGCCAGTAGATATTGAGCGGAGCGACGATCAAGACTTTGAGCGCAATGCCCACACCTATAGCGATCATGCCGATGCGCACGGGGGTTTTGATGTCTTGCCGCGCAAAATACCCCGGTGCCAAGACTTTAATCAGCATGAAAGCCAACAACCCCAGGGCGTAGGTCTGCAAGCTGTAAGACGACATAAGCGCGTCCTGTGGGTTAAATTTACCGTGTTGGAACAAGGTAAAAATGACCGGCTTGGCGAGAATGACCAGCGCGAGCGTGGCGGGCAAGGCGATGAGCAAAATGAACCTAACGGCCCAATCAAGTGTTTTGCTGAAATCCTCAGAAGATTCAGTCGCGTGCAAGCGCGACAGGTTGGGCATGATCACCGTGCTGATCGCCACCGCAAAAATACCCAAGGGCAGCTCTACCAAACGATCCGAATAATAGAGCCAGGTAATACTTCCCTCGGGCAGCCATGATGCTGCAATGGAGTCGAACAAGGTATTTATCTGCGCAATGGACACGCCAAAAATCGCCGGCGCCATAAGCGTCAAAATGCGCTTCACTCCCGGATCTTTCCAATCCATTTTGGGGGACGGCAGCATGTTAAGGCGCTTCAAATGAGGCGCCTGGAAAGCAATCGACAAGACACCCGCCAGCAACACGCTCCACGCGAGCGCGAAGACCACTGAGCCCATCAAGGGGGCAACCACGAGCATCGCAAAAATCGACACTATGTTGAGTAACACCGGCGTAAAGGCTGAGATGGCGAAACGATCGTAACTATTAAGAATGGCCCCCATAAATCCGCTAAGGGAAATCAGCATCAAATAGGGGAACATAATGCGGATCAGCGAGGTGTATTTTTCGAACTTGGCCGGTTCATCCATAAAGCCCGAGGCAAAAACTGCCCCCAACACGGGTGCGCCAACCACGCCCAGTACTGTCACCAGAATTAATACAGACCCTAGACAACCCGCTACACGGTCGATCAAGTTCTTGAGTACTTCTTGCGAACCTTTAGCGCGATACTCCGAGAGCACAGGGATAAACGCCTGCGAGAAAGCACCTTCTGAGAACAAACGGCGGAAAAAATTAGGGATGCGGAATGCGGCATTGAACGCGTCGGCGTCTGCACCGGCGCCCAGATAGTAGGCTTGCAGCTGGTCGCGCGCCAATCCGGTTACGCGCGACATCATCGTCATAGAGCCAGTAATTAAACTGGAGCGCAGCATGTTACGTTTGGGCGCGGCGTCAGACACACGAAATCCTTAACAAGTTGGCTATCAAAGAGCGCGCATTATCCACGGTATGAAGGGGAAGATATAGCCATAAAGCAAAACCTCCCTGTTTGCTAATATTTTCTATTAGAAGTTGTACTCGAGCCCGACACTGGCAGCATCCAACGCAAAGTCACCTACATCATTGCGGCGAAGATCAACGTGCAATGCGACCGAATCTGTAAGCGCGTAACGGCCACCAACGCCAAGTAGTAATCCTTGTTCGGTAAAGCTGTGATGCTCGCGCAAGCTGCCCTTCATTGGCGAAAATCCGCCCTTCCAGGTGCTGTCGTAATTGATGGATGTAACGCCCACGACACCCAAGAAAGAAAAACTCTGACTCAAGGAGTAACTGAATACACCTGAGAGCGAAACACCTTTTGCATCCAAAACCTGCGTATCGTTCGGAGCAGCAATAAACATAATGTCAGGGCGAATTTTAAAGCGCTTGCTGGTACTACCGAAATCGGTGTAACCCAACTCTGCCGCAAACCAATCCGTGAACTGAAAGCCTGCATGCAATCCATAGCTAGTGTCAGAATCTTTGAATTTCTGCCCCGCTACAAAAACTGAATCTTTGCCAGTGGAGGTATCACCGGTGACTTGGGTAGAACCCACATCGGCTCCGATATAAAAACTCCCTGTATTTGCGGCTGCGGCATCTTGAGCGCCGAGGGCAAAGCACATAGCCAATCCGAGGGGTTTTAAAAACATCTTTTGACTCATGGTCTGTTTGCTCATGGTGTAGATCCTGTAAACACTGATAAATCTACCGCTATGGCGGTAGCCTGACCCAAGCATTCTTGGGAAAGTGAAATCAGTATAAAAACCCAAGACTTTCGAAAATAGGCGAGATTTGCTCGAATTTGTTAAAGACTGTAGGACGCCGCGACAAATAGACGTTGACAAATTCACCGCCAGCCAATACTGTATATAAAAACAGTATAACCACGAGGTAAGGTTTATGTCAGTAGTCGCCGTATGGCTCTGTGATCGGGATGGCAGCATGTTTGAAGACAGAAAACTAGCAGAAGAACACGATAAGTATTTAGAACTTGCCGCCAACATCACTCAGCTCATTGAAGAAAATATTCCCGGTATTGACGAACAGCACAGTGAAGCCATTGGCTTGTTGCTGGCCCAGCGCCGCGAACTCTTGGCTAAAGCCTGCAAAGGCAAACCCGATGAATTACTACAGCCTTTTACTTACGAAAAGCCTGTAACCCTGAACGCTAGCGTTGCTGCTAAATCTTAAGGACGATTGGATAATTCGGGTAAGGATACGAGGAGTTTTTCAGCAGTTTCGCAGTTACCACCGAGCTCCACACTCGGTCACATCCAGCCGCTAACACCACGGCGGCTACAAAGGATATCCCCACAATATCCTTTCCCTTTTTACCACTGCACCTTCTTCCAAACGGAAACCTCAACGGGTGCGGTGGTTTTTTATAAAAACCGCTCATCGTGATCAGGTGAAGCCAAAATACACATTTCGTACTTACCAAACATCCTGTAACGATTTAATGCAATGCGATCATAAAACCAATCGCGAAACGCTCGCGGGAACACTTTAAACACAACTAAGATTTTCCACGGAAATGGTAATTGGCTTACGACCGCCAAAAAAGAATCTGACTTCTCTAACGCGCGATTCCCCTGAATCAATAGCATGGTTTCAAAATAATCGGTGGGATAGCCAAACCATTTTAAAATCGCCTGACCTTCTTCCGACTGTACCGCGCAAAGCTTGAATTTTTTGTGCGTATCACAGCGGATAATAAAACGGCTCCACCCATTGCAGAGTTTGCAAACACCATCGAATAAAATAATTTGATCCTTGGCCACTCCATGAGGAGGTAAACCAGACTGATTATTTGTCATGGCTAGGAACATAACTGGGATAAAGCTGATTCGACCTGCGGATATTTAAACTCAAACCCACTCGCCAATAAGTTTGCAGGCACAACCCTCTGCCCTTCCAATAATAAATCTGCCTGTTCGCCCATAGCCAAACGCATGGGCCACGCAGGTGTTGGAATAAAACATGGGCGATGCAAGACTTTCGCTGCAACTTTGCTGAACTCAAGTTGCGAAACAGTTTCGGGAGCGGTGAAGTTGTAGGAGGGCTTGAGCGAATGTTGTGCCGCTGGATTTTCAGCGAGTTGCAAGATGTGCGCTATTGCGCGCAGTAAATCATCGATGTGAATCCACGACATCCATTGCTTCCCAGTCCCCAACGCGCCGCCCATACCCAGCTTGATGGGTAATAGCATCATAGGTAGCGCACCTCCGTGCCCTAAGACCAATCCAAAACGCATGGTGGCAACCTGCACGCCATATTCACTCGCAGAACGCGCTGCCGCTTCCCAATCGCGGCACAAGCTCGACATAAAAATCGATTGTGAGGGAGACTCTTCATTTAATTCAGTCTGGTCACCAATTTTTTGAATGCCGTAGTAACCGATCGCGGAGGCCGATAAAAATAAGGCTGGCTTATGCTCAGCGCGCGCGATCCAATCCACCACCTTTTGGGTCAAGCCTATGCGGCTATCGCGTAATACTTTTTGTCGCACTTGCGTCCATCGCCATCCCAAAATGCGCGCACCCGCCAGGTTAATAACCACATCAATCGGGTAATCCGATGGAAGGTTTTGCATATCTTGAACGCAATTTACGCCCCCCTTAAACAACTGCCCCGCCTGCTCAGGACTGCGAGTTAATAGCGTGACCTGATGACCATCCTCCAACAATGCATTGACCAACAGCTTACCGACAAAGCCGGTTCCGCCCGTAACAAGTACACGCTTGGGAGTATCACTAAAACGCAGCTTTTCAGTGTGTTTGGCAGACATTATTTTTCATCCTTATGTGACA
This sequence comes from Cellvibrio sp., assembly GCF_046347455.1. Taxonomy (GTDB): domain Bacteria; phylum Pseudomonadota; class Gammaproteobacteria; order Pseudomonadales; family Cellvibrionaceae; genus Cellvibrio. The sequence goes on along the minus strand of NZ_JAXMGC010000002.1, from coordinate 518,706 downwards.
TACACGAGCTTAGACCATAAAGCTTATACGGATCTGGCTTTTTTTGGATCAATATGAGGATTTGAAACAAGGTTATCAAACGCACATAAACCTTTTGCGGTAGTGGCTAAGGTGAAGAGGTCAATTCTTCGACGGTTACTTTCATGCGCGCATTCAACAATGTAAAAGAACTTGCCTTGATCTTTCGCGATACCTTTGTGCAGTGGTTGAAACGAGATCCTTTTCGTAACACGGCGGTAATCGCTTATTACACTATTTTTTCCTTGCCTGGCTTATTGGTCATCATCATCAACCTTGCAGGTTATTTTTATGGCGAAGAAGCTCTAACGCGTAGGCTCAGTTCTGAAATTGGCGGAATTATTGGTGGCAATACTGCCAAGGATATTGAAGGAATTATCGCCAACGCCAGCGTTAATCAAGATTCGAGAATCGCGTCTTTTATAGGAGTTGCCACTTTAATTTTTGGTGCGACAGGAGTTTTCTATCAGCTACAACAAACCCTCAATTTAATTTGGGAAGTTGAAGCTCAGCCTAAACGGAAGTTTCACAAAATGGTCATGGATAGGCTCTTTTCGTTTGGGCTCATTATTGTGGTGGGGTTTTTACTACTGGTGTCTCTCGTTTTATCTGCGTTTCTATCATTTTTAAGCGACTGGGTGTCAGTTTATTTTTCAGATACATTTAATTTTCTTTTCCGAGTGCTGGACTTGAGTGTATCTCTAAGTGTGATTACTTTTTTATTTGCCGCCATCTTTAAATTTTTACCGGATGCGAAAGTACCTTGGAGGGACGTATGGATTGGCGCTTTGGTTACTGCGTTGCTGTTCGTCGTCGCCAAATTTGGTTTGGGATATTATTTTGGTCGCAGCAATCCTGCTTCGGCGTACGGCGCTGCGGGTACAATCATTTTAATTATGCTGTGGGTATCTTATGCGGGATCTATAGTTTTATTTGGTGCGGAGTTTACGCGCATTCATGCCGATAAAAGAGGAACCAAAATCAAGCCGCTGGAATTTGCTGTTTCAACACAAAATGAATCCCCAAAAGTTCCACATAAAAAAACACCTCAAGATTATTGAGGTGTTTTTTATTGCTCGATAAATCTGTTATTAATTTGCCAGACCGTCTAACCCAATAACACTCAGCGGTGTTGTTAAGTTCACACCGTCACGTGCAACAGCCGTATAAACCATACCTGCTTTTAAATCCAAAGTTACTTTAATAGCGGCAACAGAAGGCTGACCGGTAGGTGTAATAATCACGTCATATTTACCCGCAGCAAGCGATACGTAACCTGTGTTCGCTTTGAAAGCAACATTCGCGAATGCGGGTGTTTGGTTTGCAGTAGAGGTGCCAGAAGGCAGCACATAAATATCAACATTTCCTGCCAAGGTAGAGCCATGCACCAAACGCACTTTTGCTTCGGTAGCGACTGTACGATTGTTATCGGTCAACAACAGCGGTTCGATATTGGCGAGCGCTCCAACAGCGAGCAAGGTATATTCCGCACCATTTGCAAGAGGAACATCTGCATTAATAACAGCAGGCGTTAAGGTTCCTGTTGGCGTTACTTTGAAATTGTAAGTCGCCGCAGGAAGATTCACATAGGCTGTTGCAGCAGGGAACGCCAAATTGCTAATGGCGGCTGTCATAGCGTTGTTAACGATCACATCCACCGCGGGTGCGTTTGCAGAATCATGTACCACACGCAAATTAGCGCCTACGGATTTATCAGCAATAATCGCGGTAGCATCGCCATCCAACACCGCAAGACGAATAGGTGAAGCACCATTCCCCGTATTGGGAATTGCACCGACCAATAGATCTTTGCCTGCTGCCAAACTAACCGAACCAGAATCAAACACAACCGTATTATTAGCAAGCGTTACACGAATGCGATAAGTACCCGCCGCAACTTCAACAGGCCCAAGGCTACCTTTGAAAGCGAAACTCCCCAGAGCCGTTGAATTTGCCAAATCTGCATCAGGCGCAGTGACAAATACTTTTACCTCAGGCGCAGCAGCGGCGAGATGTGCAACACGAACACGCACTTTCGATGAATCACTCAACTTACCCGTATCGGCCAAAATCAATGGTTCGATTTTGCTAACTGAATTTACGGCAATGACATCGTAATGTGTTTTACCCGCGAGAGATAAAGTAACAGGGCCTATAACGACTTTGTTACCGCCGGGAATAATACCTTCAACAGCAACTTTGTAACTTCCCTCAGGCAAAGTTAAATTTCCTGTGCTCTCCTGATAATCCAACTTTGATTTCACCACAGAATCGTTCACCCACAAATTCACTTTGGGTGCATCAGGCGATGCGTGGAAGACACGAACCATAGCGTTCTCCAAGGGAGTTACGGTAATGGTGGCTGTTGCACTTTTCTTTTTGTCATCCACGCTTGTTGCGCGAACATGATAGGTGCCAGCGGTGGCGGGAGCAGTGTAAACACCAGCAGTACTAATAGTACCGCCATTTGATTCTTCAACATTCCAAGTCACGTCAGTTTTCTTTGTGCCGGTAACTGTTGCGACAAATGTTTGAGAAGCGCCTGCTTTGACAGTTGCAGTTTCAGGCGCCACGGTGACATTAATATCTTTTCCGTCACCACCACAAGCCACTAATAAAAAGCTGCTGAGTAGCAACCCTAAAATAAACTTTATCTTCATAATCCTTACCTCTTCTCGTTAGGTGAATGAAATATGCGACACAAAACTGCATGGTCAAGTGATACTACGGACCTAGAGAAAAGAGAGATTAAATCTAATAAAAGGGATTACTCCTTTTTTGTATATAAGCACGCAAACAAAAAATATTTAAGGCATTGCCTAATCCAAGAACCCATCCAAGACGTATCTGACACCCTCAGTGCTTTAAAGAAAAATTAGCTACAAGTAAAATAGCCACATAAATAACAACTAGTAGCAATTCCCACATCAGGTTGTGGAATTTATGCTCAAATATCCAAGCCCACCGCTCCGAAAATGAAATTGGGCGAGCCAAACCGATCAGCCGATTTATATAATCATTAGCCAACTCACCATCAAATAGCTTTTTATTTTTTCCCGCCTTCACCAGCAGATCTTGATTTCCAACCATTAAAACTGTTCTTCCAAATAAACTATAACAACGAATTTCATTTTCTCGCTCAACGGCAACTTCCTTGTCATTAGTCTTTAACAATACCCAAGGAACCAAGGCACCCAACCGCTTGTTCATTAACTTGTGGGCTTTTATGAGAGATAACAATGTTAACCCATGAATCATCAGAAAAAATGAACTGTATAGAACACTTTCTTCTTCCGCAGATAACAAGTTAGGGATTACCAATATGATTAAAGGAATCCAAAACCACAGAGCCCATTTATTAAAATTTCTCAGAAAAAATTTGTACTGAATCCACTGTATACGTTTATCATTATTTGCTGGTGGGTAATTGTTGCTAACAACTGTCAGCTCAGCGTCATATACAGAACTCTTTTTTTCTTTATGGCGTTTTTCAAGTAGATAAGCGACACCAAAACCAACCAACAAGAATACCCAAAACAAGGTTTTGCATAGCAATTCAAGTTTGCGGTAAGCAATTTGATCAGCCTTTGCTTTTTTCAAAACCGCCTCAAGCTCTGGCGAAGTAAATAGCCCCAACCTAGCCCCGTATTTACTGTATCTGGTAATGTGCAAACCCTTGTAGTCGGCAACCAATAATTCGCCGTTAAAAGCCGCTATTGCAATAGGGTCATCATTTTTCTGCTTTAAAAAAACGTCTTGAATTTCACCTTTCTCATTTGCGCGATAAATAGATCCATGGAGCAAATTATCTCCTTGTGATAACACAAAATAATCGCGCTCCATGACTGCAACCCCCGTTGGCCATCGATCTGCTTTGGGCAACCCAGTCGCACGCGCAGGAAAACGTTGGTAATTGCGATCAAATCTTTTATCAAGCAGAGGAATTTTTGTTAGAGAATTATCATTACAGTTCGCTAACCACAGGAAATCACCATTTCGTTTTACTTGATTAGGGAACTGTATTTCTTCCGAATCTTCCAATGTATCTAGTACATTGCCAGCGCCATCTAACCAAAAGATCTTATGTTGGGATGTATTAGCCAAAAATATATTTTCGTTGTTATCAATATCTGTCCATAGTGCGCGCGAGAAATTTTCGGAAAAATGCAACAACGGTTCACAACTGAAGCTTTGCCATTTGCAGCGAGACAGCCTTCCAGACGCAGAAGTTAAAAATGATGGTAGCTGCTTTGTAATACGATACTTAACCGCTAAGCTTTCCAATAAATTCGGGGAATAGCTTTTAGGCACCATCAGTAAATCGCCGTTGGGGAAAAAGCTAATGCCGCCAGTAAAAGTATCTATGCCTATAGATTTTAAATCACGCTGATCTATATACTTTCCTTTCGCATCATAACGAAAAATAACAGATTTTATGTTTACGTAAAGATTACCCTGCTGATCTTTTGCCAAAACATCTGGCCCTTGATTTTCACGCCATTTTGCCCCAGCAAAGCCCTGTAAATACAATAGCCCACCAAAAAATATTACTATAAGCACAATCCATTTCAGATCAATTTTCAAAGACAGCTCCTTTCCCATGAGGGACAGATTTTATTATTTTTAAATTTTTTTTGACAAAAAAAATCCACCTTCAGGTGGATTTTCGAACTTCGTTAACTCAACACCAAATTATCACGGTGTATTAGTTCATTATCATCCTGGTACCCGAGAATGCTCACAATCTGACTGCTGGGTTTACCGATAATTTTTCGCGCCTCATCGGCATGGTAATTTACTAAACCTCGTGCAATTTCACGCCCTTCGGAATCTGCGCAGACGACCATGTCACCGCGAGTAAAATCTCCGCGCACCTCTTTTACACCAACGGGCAATAAACTTTTACCTAACTCACGCACAACTTTAACAGCACCATCGTCTAACACTAAAGTACCGCGCGTTTGTAATTGACCGGAGAGCCAACGTTTACGCGCTGCTTGCGGTTGCTGATCTGCCCACAAAAAGGTTCCTATGTTATCGCCGGCAGCAATTCTCAATAACGCATCTTCAATACGGCCACCAACAATCACGGTATCTGCACCCGAACGTGCCGCTACACGCGCAGCGCGAACTTTCGTGATCATTCCACCGCGCCCTAAAGCACCACCTGTACCGCCAGCCATTTGCTCAAGTCGAGTATCGTCCGCAGCAATTTCACTCAGCAATTTTGCGTCTGGATTTGAACGCGGGTCACTGTCATACATACCTTTTTGATCGGTCAGAATGACCAGCAAATCTGCCTCGATTAAGTTCGCCACCAACGCGCCAAGCGTATCGTTATCGCCAAAACGGATTTCATCGGTTACAACCGTATCGTTTTCGTTAATCACAGGAACAACGTTTAAGCCCACCAATGCCTTCAATGTTGAACGAGCATTCAAATAACGTTGACGAGAAGAAAGGTCGTCGTGGTCGAGCAACACTTGCGCAGTGAGCAAACCATAACGCTGGAATTCAACTTCGTAAGTTTGGATCAAACTCATTTGACCCACTGCGGCTGCGGCCTGAAGCTGATGAATTTCAGTTGGGCGGGAATCCCAACCCAAACGACGCATACCCGCCGCTACCGCACCGGAAGACACCAACACCAGCTCAATGCCCTGCAAGCGCAGCTTAGCCATTTGCTCTACCCAGCCGGCAATCGCTTTAGCATCTAGGCCGCGACCGTCGTTAGTTAGCAAGGCGCTGCCTATTTTGACCACCCAGCGTTTAGCTTGGGGAATTAAGTCTCTTTTGCTCATGAAGTTTTACATCACCGGAAACGTATAAGTAACAGGGTCTGCTACTTGTTGATATTTATGTGCCGCGAATTATTACATATAGCCAACACTAAGTTACAAAAAGAAACCCAGCGAACCTTAATTTAACTGGCGTCCGGAATGGTAAATATGAAAAAGGCCATCACTTGCGTGACAGCCTTTCTATTCGATAACTTAACCAGCAAATTTAATAACGAACATACTCCACTTCAACATCGTAATCGTCATCATTGAAGTCATCATCTTCACCCGCTGCGAGGCGGGCTTCGCGCATGGCGATGCGGAGTTCTTCGATGCGTTCGCGGGCTTCGGCGGCCATTTGGTTTTGCAATTCGACTTCGCGCTCGCGCGCTTCGGGGTTTTCGCTTTCTTCAGCCCAAATTGCTTCGAGATGATCCATGATCTTGCCTGACAACGCGGCAGTGCCGTCGCGATGCAAGGCAGAAATACGGAACACAGGGCCTTTCCATTGCAACTCGTCGATTACCGCCTGGCAGCGTGCATCCGCTTCTTCGGGATCAAGCAAGTCGACCTTATTTAGCAACAACCAGCGATCGCGTGTGGCGAGGGTTGGACTGAATTTTTGCAATTCATTGGCGATGATACGCACGTTTTCTGCTGGATTGGATTCGTCCGGCGGAGCCATATCCACGGCATGTAACAGTAAACGGCAACGCGTTAAGTGCTTGAGGAAACGAACACCCAATCCGGCACCTTCAGACGCACCTTCAATCAACCCGGGAATATCCGCGATAACAAAGCTGCGGTATTGCTGGACTTTTACAACACCCAGATTCGGGATCAAGGTGGTGAACGGATAATCTGCAACTTTTGGTTTGGCAGAGCTTACGGCGCGAATAAAACTGGATTTACCGGCATTCGGCAAACCTAACATACCTACGTCCGCCAGAACCTTAAGCTCTAACTTCAGGTTACGCATTTCACCTTCGGTGCCGTGTGTAGTTTTACGGGGCGTACGGTTGGTACTGGTTTTAAAGCGGGTATTACCCAAACCGTGGAAGCCGCCTTGGGCAACTTTGAGTTTTTGGCCGTGCTCGGTGAGGTCACCGAAGACTTCTTCAGTATCTGTGTCGATAACGGTAGTGCCTACAGGAACAGGCAGGAACAAATCTGCGCCTTTTGCGCCGGTGCAATCTTTACTACCGCCCTTCTCGCCATTTTCGGCGCGATATTTAGGTTGGAAGCGGTAATCAATCAGAGTGTTAAGGTTTTCGTCGGCAACCAAATAAACGCTACCGCCGTCACCACCATCGCCACCGTCCGGGCCGCCTTTAGAGATAAATTTTTCCCGGCGGAAACTCATCATGCCATTGCCGCCATTGCCAGCTTCTACGTGGATTGGGGCTTCATCAACAAACTTCACAGTATTCTCCGGGGAAAAATGAACTCAATAAAAATAGAACACAAATAAACAAAAAGCCCTATCGGTTAAGGACAGGGCTTTTTATTTTTCTTGGGTGCCCGCTGCAAGCAGCAAGCTTGGCTGATTCAGGACGTCTAATTACTGAGCAACAGGAACGATGCTTACGTATTGACGGCCAAAGGCGCCTTTCACTTCAAATTTAACATGACCATCAGCCTTGGCGAACAAGGTGTGATCTTTACCGAGACCAACGTTCACGCCAGCGTGAAATTTGGTGCCGCGTTGACGAACGATGATGCTACCAGCCGGAATCAATTGACCGCCGAATGCTTTCACACCGAGGCGTTTCGCTTCTGAATCGCGACCGTTGCGGGTACTACCGCCAGCTTTCTTGTGAGCCATTTTCTAAACTCCTAATAAATTGATGGGGGTATTAACCGTTGATACCGGTGATTTTAACTTCGGTGAACCATTGACGGTGACCTTGACGCTTCATGTGGTGCTTACGACGACGGAATTTGATGATTTTCACTTTGTCTGCACGGCCATGAGATACCACTTCAGCAGTAACAGTAGCGCCAGCTACTACGGGAGCACCAATCTTGATGTCTGCGCCGTTTGCAACAAGGTATACCTTGTCGAAGCTTACAGTGCCGCCAGTGGCGAATTCGATTTTTTCGAGTTTAAGGGTTTCGCCCACAACTACGCGATGTTGTTTGCCACCGCTTTCAAAAATTGCATAAACACTCATTACTTTGCTCCAAATAAAAACTTGGACGACACGAAGTAGCTTGGCGGAATGCCTGGGCGTTTGTGACTAGCGTCGTATACCGGTTTTCAGGGACGCGGATTGTATGCTACCGGCTAACAACTTAGCAAGGAGAATGTTAACTGCCACGGCGATCGGTGGGTAATTTGTTCAACCAAGCCAGTGCATCGTCTGCGGCGATAGGTTTGGACATTAAGAAGCCTTGCAAATAATCCACCCCCAAACCCAAGAGGAAATCTCGTTGTTGCTCGGTTTCAATCCCCTCAGCCACTATATGGAAGCCCAAGCCGCGCGCCATAGTAACCAGAGAAAACAGGAATTTTTGGGCATCGCGATCTAGCTCTTGGATAAAGCTTCTGTCGATTTTGACTGTATCTGCAGGCAATCTACGCAGATAAGCCAACGAAGAATAACCTGTGCCGAAATCGTCGATAGCAACCCCAACACCCAACTCCCTAACCGCTTTCAAAACCGCGCAAATGAAATCCAGATCTTGCGCAAAAATGCTCTCGGTGATTTCTATCTCTAACCGCGAAGGATCGAGCCCAGAGTCTTCCAGCGCAGACTGAATGTCATCCGGCAGATGACCAGACAAAATCTGGTGGATCGAGACATTCACACACACCATCGTTTTGTTTGGCCAGGTGGTCGCTGTCGCGCAGGCGGAGTGAAGCACCCAACGTCCAAGTGGCAGAATCAAACCACTTTCTTCGGCGATGGGCACAAAAACGGCGGGCGACACCTGACCAAACTCCGCGTCCTGCCAGCGCAACAAGGCTTCCATTTTGCCGGGCTTGGATTTTATGTTGGGCACGAGCGGTTGAAATGCCAGCGATAAAGAACTCGCCTCAATGGCTTTATGCAAAGCTTGGCGAAGTTGATGGCGATCTTTTAAAGATGCGTCTAAATGCGGATCAAAAACCTTTATGCCGCCAACGCCTAGCTTACGCAAATTGTGTTTCGCAGCGGCAGATTGGTAAAACATGAGTTCATTGTTGATCGCAAGATCGGGGTAGCGTGTTATCCCCATAAGCACATCGACACAGATGGGGCCTGCATCCGTATCTATAGGTTGTTGCAAGACATCCTGTACCAAGGCCGCATAACGGTTCCAGAAGGGGGTTTCGCTCGCTTCAATGTCGCCCTGAGCTATAGCGACAAAAAACTCTGCACCACCCCAGCTGGCGATCAGCGAAAGTTGCGGCATAAAGTGTTTCAAACGATCCGCCATGGCCAGCAAAACTTGGTCGCTCACCAAGGATCCTTGCAGTTCAACCACGTCGAAGTGAAGCACCTCGATCGCCATCATGCCCACCACCTGCTGACGGTCGCGCGCGGCAGACAACATGCGCTTCAAACCTTCATCAAAGCCGGCGCGATTAAGCAAGCCGGTGAGCTGGTCGCAATTGGCGATTTTATCCAGCTCTTGTGCATAGCGTTCTTTTAAATCCATCTCCGCCTGCAAGGCGGCGATTTGACGCATCACACGCGCTTCTAATTCATCTTTGGCTTTAATTAGTTCATCGCGTTGCGCAAAGACAGAAGCCATCTTTTTATGTTGACGTTGCGCAGCCATCACCGAGCTTACAAAATTCTCGCCCGTTACGCGGGAAAAGCCGGTGAGACCTATAAATAGCACCACACCCAAGCCAGCAACCACCAAATCATCCGACTTGCCTGCCATTGCAAAGAGCAGCACCAAAGGCCCGACTAGCAGGGCGATAAAAACTCGGTTAACCCAGGGCACCAGCGCTAATACGCTCACGCTACCAGCCGCTACTGTAGACATCACTAAAGAGATAACCATGCGCTGGGAAGCGCTGGCAGATGAAAAATAAGCCAGCGTAAAACTGGCCCAAAGCACCCCCACCAGCAGGGCGGACGCACAAAAAACATGGAGCACGCGCGACCAATTTACATCCGTTCGTGCGTGGGATTTTCGCCACCAAATCAAGCTAGCCAAACGGAGCAAGCTAACCAGTTGCATGGCACCCCACCAAGTCCACAAGCCCAGTTCTCGGCTGTGATCGTAGAAGTAAAAAGCGAGTGCAGAGGTGGCGACAAAAGTAAAAATCAGGACATTCGGCAGCTGACGAAACATGGCAACCAGTTTCTGGTGAACCAGCGATTCATCTTGCCCAGCCAATTGCTGTGCACTTGCGCGAATATCGTTCGTCATAGGGTTCTCGTTCGTGTTCCTTTCACCAAACTTATTAGGATTATTTTATCCAACCGTTTTGCTTCATCCAGGGTTCCAGTGCCTGCGTCCAGGTAGAAATACTACCCTGCCCCTGCACCATGCCCACGCCGTGAATGCTGCTTTGATAGAGGTGCAATTCGGATTGCTTGTTGTACTTAATCACTTCGTTAAAAAACATCAAGCTGTTCGCGACCGGCACCGCTTGATCTGCCACACCATGAAACATAAACACTGGCGGAACATCGGCTTTCACTTGGTTTTGCAGCGAATTTTCATGAACCAATTCGGGGTTAGGATTCTCGCCCAAAAGCGCTTTACGCGAACCGGCGTGGGCGCTCTCGCCCTCTAAAGTGATAACAGGATAACCCAAGACCGCAAAGTCAGGACGAGCGCTGACGGATCTCATAGGGTCGGCTTGATCCACCGTAAAATCCCAACGTGTCGCCAAGCTCGCCGCCAAGTGACCTCCGGCGGAGAACCCAACTACACCGATCTTGTTCGGGTCCAAGCCCCATTCTTTTGCGTTTTTCCGTACCAGCCGTACCGCGCGCTGGCCGTCCAACAAGGGGGCAGGAAAACCGTATTCTTGCATGCGGTACTTAACCACAAAGGCAGTGACGCCGCGCAAGCTCATCCAATGTGCTAACTCGTAACCTTCTTTATCAATCGCCAAGCGTACGTAACCACCGCCCGCAAAAATCACCACTGCAGAGCCGTTTGCCACGGCTGCGTCTGGCCAAAAAGCTTTCATGCTGGGGTTATCGACGTAATAAAGGCGCTGGTCTTTAAAGGTTTCGCGATCTGGGCTGACCAAGGGTTTTTCGGGCCACAGATAAATAGGCGATTGAGGAAGTTCAGCCACAGCAGTCGCTACTCCGAAAAGACAAGATACAAAAACGCCAATCAACACTTTGCTGAAGGCACATAAAACCTGAGTGAAGGCGCAGGCTTCGTCGAGCAGCCAAGAGGAAATTAGATCATAGCGGGAGATCACAGACATAAGCGCTCGCTGCAGGCCATCAATGATTCATCGCGCCGCTGGTATACAAGCCAGCGCGCGACGCAGAATACATCAGAATAGCCTTCCTCGTAAAAGCCACAACAAAAGCTTTGTAATGATTTTTACGGAGCTAGTGCGGAGCTTGGTTGCCCCACCAGCGATGTTTTGACCACTCCACTTGAGTTGGGTCTGCCGCTGAGATCAAAAGCTCGCCAGCCGCCAACTCGTAAGGCAAGAGGCGATCTTTGATGGCACCCCAAAAGCCCTTGGCATCATCCGCCACATAGGTGGTCACTCGGTTGAATTCATCGGCCAACATTTGTTCTGCCGTTAGCTCCAGGGCGACCCAATCCTCTATCTGATGATACAAACCTTGACCAAGCGCAGATGCCGGGCTGTCGTCCTCAAGCTCAAACAAATAGCCGTGTGGTTTGTGCTGATAGCCAGTTGCCAAATAGGATTCGGAAGAGTTTTTCATAGTCGCCTCTCTAAGATATTTATACCCAGTAAGCAGTACAGCCTCTATAATCGCCACCTTGTTAAATTTGACACCCCAAGTATTTGATAACTTAAGTATTCGATAACCCAAGTATAGGCAAGCGGCACGGAAAATCGTCTGTGCGCAAAGCCATAGATGAACATAGCCCGGAACGAGATACATGCAAGAGCAATACAACCCCGTCGATGTTGAAGCAGAAGCCCAGAAATATTGGGAAGAAAACCAAAGCTTCAAAGTGGTAGAGGATCGCAGCAAAGAAAAATTTTACTGCCTCGCCATGTTCCCCTATCCCAGCGGCAAGCTGCACATGGGCCACGTGCGTAACTACACCATCACCGACGTGATTGCGCGCTATCAACGCATGCAGGGTAAAAATGTATTGCACCCAATGGGTTGGGATGCGTTTGGTCTTCCCGCCGAAAACGCCGCGCTTAAAAACAACACTGCGCCCGCAAAATGGACCTACTCCAATACCGACCATATGCGTGGCCAGCTCAAACAATTGGGCTTTGGTTTCGATTGGTCACGCGAGGTGACCACCTGTAAACCCGAGTACTACAAATGGGAACAATGGTTCTTCACTCGTTTGTACGAAAAAGGTTTGGTTTACAAAAAAATGGCGACGGTGAACTGGGATCCGGTTGACCAAACCGTATTGGCTAACGAGCAAGTGATTGATGGCCGCGGCTGGCGTTCAGGCGCTTTAGTGGAACGCAAAGAGATCCCCCAGTGGTTTATCAAAATCACCGAGTACGCCGAAGAATTAATTAACGATCTGGACAAACTCCCCAACTGGCCAGAACAAGTAAAAACCATGCAGCGCAACTGGATCGGCAAGAGCCGTGGTCTGGACATGCGTTTTGATCTGGCGAATCCCGTCGGCGAATACACCGGCTTCGACGTTTACACCACGCGCCCCGATACCATTATGGGCGTGACTTACGTAAGCCTTGCCGCTGAACACCCAATTGCAAAAATTCTTTCTGAAACCAATCCAACTCTCGCGCAATTTATTGCCGACTGCAAAGTGCAATCTGTTGCAGAAGCCGATATGGCGACCATGGAAAAACGCGGCATGGATACCGGCATTAAAGCTCTGCATCCCATTACCGGTGAGCCAGTTGCAGTTTGGGTAGCCAACTATGTATTGATGGATTACGGCTCAGGTGCGGTGATGGCCGTACCGGCACACGACCAACGCGACTACGAATTTGCGCAGAAATACGGAATTGGTTTGGTGCAAGTTATCGCCCCTGCCAACGGCGAAGAAATTGATCTAACCAAAGCTGCCTTCACTGAAAAAGGTGTGTTGGTAAACTCTGGCGAATACGATGGTTTGGATTTCAACGCAGCCTTCGACGCTATCGCGAGCACCTTGGAAATGGCCGGCAAAGGCCAAGTAAAAACCAATTATCGTTTGCGTGACTGGGGTGTTTCCCGTCAACGTTATTGGGGTGCGCCAATCCCAATGTTCAACCTACCCGACGGCGGTGAGATTCCCGTTCCAGCGCACAAACTGCCAGTACTCCTACCAGAAGATGTGGTGATGAACGGCGTTCACTCCCCCATCAAAGCTGATCTGGAATGGAAAAAAGATACGCTCGATGGCAAAGCCGTTGAACGTGAAACCGATACCTTCGATACCTTTATGGAATCCAGCTGGTATTACGCGCGTTACACCTGCCCAAATTTTGAAGGCGGCATGCTCGACAAAGAAGCGGCAGATTACTGGTTGCCCGTAGACCAATATGTTGGCGGCATTGAGCACGCCATCCTCCATCTTTTATATGCGCGTTTCTTCCACAAATTAATGCGTGACGAAGGCTTGGTTTCTTGCGATGAACCTTTTGAACGTTTGCTCTGCCAAGGCATGGTGTTGAAAGACGGCACCAAGATGAGTAAATCCAAAGGCAACACCGTTGACCCGGAAGAATTAATCAACCAATACGGCGCTGATACCGTTCGCTTGTTCTCCATGTTCGCCGCTCCACCAGAGCAAAGTATGGAATGGAGCGATTCCGGCGTTGATGGTGCAAACCGCTTCTTGCGCCGTTTGTGGCGTGCGGTTGAAGGCCACTTAAATGCGGGAACTCCCGGTCAACTCGACGCTGCCAATTTGCCACAAGCGCAAAAAGATTTACGCCGCAAAACACACGAAACAATTCAAAAAGTGAGCGATGATTTCGGCCGTCGTCAAACCTTCAACACCGCCATTGCTGCGACCATGGAATTGTTGAACGAAGCCAGTAAATTAGCTGATCGCGCAAATCCGCAAGGTTTGGCAGTTGAGCGCGAAGCCTTGGAAACTGCAATTTTATTGCTCGCACCTATCGTTCCGCACATCACTCACTCACTGTGGAAAGAATTGGGTAACGAAGGCATTCCATTGAACGCCGCTTGGCCAAAAGTAGATGAAAGCGCATTGACTCGCTCAACCGTTGAAGTGGTTGTACAAGTAAACGGCAAAGTGCGCGGCAAGTTGGATGCACCCATTGATGCACCCAAAGAAGTTCTCGAACCCTTGGCTCTTGCGCAAGAAAATGTGCAGAAGTTTTTGGAAGGCGTAACCGTACGTAAAGTCATTGTGGTGCCTAACAAACTGGTGAGCATTGTAGCGAACTAACTTTTATTCTTGCGGAGCACGCTGCTCCGCAGGGAATGTTAAAAAGGCTTTTATGAAAAAAACTATCGCTTTGGCATTTTTCTCCCTTTGTCTTTCAGCTTGCGGTTGGCATATTCGCGGCTCCTTAGACATGCCGAAACAATTATCCAACTTGTATGTTTCGGCCAGCGATAGCAAAGGCCCGCTCATTACGGATTTACGCCAGCTGTTAAAAACTAACCGCGTAAGCTTGGTTGAAAAAGCAGCGGACGCCAATTACTCCCTGAATATTTTGGATGAAACTAAAGATCGCCGCACTGCGGGTGTAGGTGGTGATGAACTCAGTAGCGCTTACGAGATCACTCTCAAAGCCAATTACGAAATTCATTTAAAAAACAGCAACCAAACCGTGAAAGCTAGCGCGATTAGTGTGCGTAACTTTAACTACAACACTAGCGCTATTAACAGTGCTACGCAGGAAGAGTTGTTGCTAGACCAAGAAATGCGCCGCGATTTGGCGCAGCAAATTTTGCGTCGCCTGAGTGCTGTTATTGCAAACCCGCCAAGCGAACCGACTAAACCGGGCAAATTACCCAAGCGCAGCGAATCCTTGTCTAGCGAGAGCAGCAATGGCAAAACTGCGCCCTGAACAACTGAGCGCAGCGCTCAGTAAAGGTTTAGCGCCGATTTACATTATTACGGGCGAAGAACCTTTACTGATCCAAGAAACCTGCGACACCATTCGCGCGGCCGCGCGCAAAGCCGGTTTTATCGAACGCGATTTGTATCACGCCGACAATCATTTTGATTGGAGCCAAGTTCTAGCGTCTGCTAACAGCATGTCGCTTTTCGCCGACAAAAAAATCATTGAAATTCGCGTACCCAATGCAAAGCCCGGCGATAAAGGCGGCAAGGTTTTGCAAGAGTATGCACAATCACCTTCGTCGGATAATTTGCTATTGGTCATCACTGAAAAAGTGGATGGCGTTACGCAAAAATCAAAATGGTTTAGCGCACTGGAAAGCCAAGGCGTACACATTCAGCATTGGCCCGTTACTGCGGATAACCTTCCCCATTGGATTGGCGCTCGCTTAAAGCAAGCTGGTTTACAAGCAGATAGCAGTGCAATTGATTTGCTGGCATCACGCATTGAAGGCAACTTGCTTGCAGCAGTTCAGGAAATTGAAAAACTTAAACTGCTCGCGCACGGCAAAGTTATCAACATGGAACTTATGTCGAGCGTTGTCGCTGACAGCGCCCGTTACGACGTATTTGGTCTTTCCGATAAGGCACTGCATGGCGATGCACGTGGCGCGGTAAAAACCTTGCACGGATTAAAATCCGAAGGCACCGAAGCGATTGCAGTGCTTTGGGCGCTAACACGCGACATTCGCAGCTTGGTGCAAATTTCGCAAATGACCAGCCAAGGGAAAAACTTTGATTGGGCCGCCAAACAATCTGGCGTTTGGGATAAGAAGCAGCCTTTATTTCGCAGCGCGCTACAGCGTTTGAAACCAGCGCACTTACAACAACTGCTGCGCAAAGCCAATGGCATAGACAAAGCCGTTAAAGGCATGCGCGATGCTGAACCTTGGGACGAGCTTTTAGACTTAGTACTCAACTTGGCTGGCGTACAAAGCTTGCACCCCGCAAACGAAAAGCTCAGCTTAAAATTATAAAATCAAAACCAATAAACCACGGAAGGAAAAATAAAATAAAACGAAAAGAAACAACACAACCATAAGAAACAACAGCCCGCTAAAAATCCTCAGCTAGATTTTACTAGCGTTTAAATCCATTAATAAATTCCGAGGAATTAGAATGAAACGGCACAATCTCCTTGCATTTACTTTTATCGCTTTAAATCTTCTAGGCAGTGCATTTTGCCAAGCAAGCGAAGACCTCACCCCCTCAGGCACCAATCCAACCCCTCGCACAAAAGAGTTCTCGTGGATGTCGGTAGACACCTGGAACAAAATGTACGCCGACGATATTGCAGTCGCTGAAAAAGGCGGTGTGGACTTGTTATTCGTCGGCGACTCAATCACCGCGGGCTGGAATGCAGAGATCTACCAAAAATATTTTGGTGTTTACAACCCTGCCAACTTCGGCATAGGTGGCGACCACACGGGCAATTTATTGTGGCGCTTGAAATACGGTCATGCAGAAAAGCTTCACCCAAAAGTTGTGGTAATGCTAATTGGCGTAAACAACTTTGGTCATTTGAATGAAACACCTGACCAAGTTTTCCAAGGCATTAAAGCCTGCCTGTTGCAGCTACGAAAAATTTACCCCAACGCCAAGATTTTGGTAAACGGTGTACTCCCTTTCGAAGAATCCGTCGATAGCCCAAAGCGCGCAATGGTTAAAGCGGTGAACGCAAAAGTCAAAACCCTGAACGATAACCAACACGTTTTTGTGAAAGACTACGGAAGTGCTTTTTTGCAACCAGACGGTAGCATCACTAAAGATGTAATGGGCGATTTTTTGCACCCAACTGCCAAGGGTTATCAGCTTTGGGTTGATGCAATGTACCCCGACATTCAAATGCTGATGAGTAAGTAAGGATGTTGGCGATGCAAAAAATAACGAAATCCCTATTTATTCTCATAATTGGTTTGCTCACAAACCTCCATAGCGCGAACAGCTCAGCCGATCAGCAAATCGGCTTTGCAGACCCGTTGATTACCATCATGGGGCGCACGCAATCCTTGGAGAAAGGTGCAGTACTGGCGGGTTATCCTGGAGTGACCTTTTCCACGGGATTCACTGGAAACAGCCTCAAACTGAATGCACATAGCTCCAGTGATAAAACCTATATTGAAACGATTGTGGATAATCAACCCGCGCAAATATTTAAACTCAGTACCATTCCAACGGATTACGAAATTAAAATCCCTGATGGCAAAAAACATCAATTACAAATAATTAACCGCGCTGAGTCATGGCATGGATTAGTTACTTTTAACTCCCTCACGACCAATGGCGAATTCACTAAAGCACCGCCACTGCCCTCACGCAAAATAATGGTGTTGGGCGATTCCGTGACCTGCGCATCAAGCATTGATCGCAAACCGAATGTAAAACCAGATACAGATGCTTCGAACCCGCGCGAGTCCTATGGCATGTTGATCGCCAAATCGCTCAACGCGCAGGTGCATTTGATTTGCATGGGTGGCCACGGACTAGTGAGAACCTGGGATGGATTTACGGATCGCTTAAATGTAGATGAGTTCTACGCCCTCACTTATCCATCCACACAACAAAAAGTTTTTTGGAACCAAGCAAGTTACCAGCCTCAACTGATTATCAGTGCGATAGGTACAAACGATTTTAATCTTGGCATTCCTGAACACGATTTTTATGTAGATACCTACATCAAGTTTGTGCTGCAACTACTAGCAGATCACAAGAATGCTCAGATAGTTATTACCGAAGGCGCCATTTTGAATGGAGAGAAGAAAGCAGCCTTAACGGCTTATCTTCAAGAGACGCTAAGGCGAGTCGCGGATAAACGTGTGCATTACATTGCATCCAACAACTACCCTGGCGAGCCAATCGACGCACACCCCACTAAAGAAGAACACGCAAAAATGGCGCAGGACTTTTTGCCACGATTAAGATCCATCACCAAATGGTGATCGGAAAATTTTCTTTTACAACTCAAATCAAAAGAAATAAAAACGGCAGCCTAGACTGCCGTTTTTTTATAGCTTTATATCATTATCAGTGTTCGCCTTTAATACTCTTGGCGGCACGTTGCATAAGAATATCAGTGTAAGCAATGCCTAAGGCAGATAAGATAAATGCCATGTGAATAATGGTTTGCCACATAATTCCCGCTTCCGTAAATTTGGAATCAGGAGCGCCAAGGTTGCCGGCTTCGATAAAAGTTTTAAGCAGATGGATTGAAGAAATACCGATAATCGCCATCGCCAATTTTACTTTGAGCACAGTGGCATTTACGTGGCTCAACCATTCAGGTTGATCAGGGTGTCCATCCAAACGCAAGCGAGATACAAAGGTTTCGTAGCCGCCGACAATTACCATCACCAGCAGGTTAGAAATCATCACCACATCAATAAGCCCAAGAACGGTCAACATGATCATTTGCTCGCTCATGGTCACAGCGCCCACGACCAGATGATAAAGCTCATTCATAAACAAAAATACATAAGCACATTGCGCAACAATCAAACCCAGATACAAGGGCAACTGTAACCAACGCGAACTGAAAATAAGAGCAGGAAAAAAACCAATTTTTCCGGGATTCATGTTTTGCATATCTAACTACCTATCAATTGAAAAATCATACGTGTTCAAGAAGTTTGCGAAGCCATCATAGATCGGCAAACTAAAAATCCGGCGCACAAAAGCCTATAACCGGCTCGCCCGTTTTGGGGTGAGCAAACACCAGTTCGGTTGCGTGCAACATTAAGCGCGGCGATTTTTTAAGGGCAATCTCGTCGGCGTAAAACTCGCAACCGAGGATGGGATGCCCTATTGCCTGCAGATGTAAACGCAGTTGGTGTGAGCGCCCGGTAATGGGGTGCAGCAGCAGGCGCGTAGTCTGCCTGAGCTCGTCGCGGGAAACCACGGTAAATTCGGTGACAGATTGCCGTCCGGTTGCTGCGCAAATTTTGTACTTGGGGCGATTCTCTATATCGGGCGCTATGGGTAAATCGATAAGGCCCGCGTCATCTTTCACCAAACCATTAACCAACGCGGTGTAGGTTTTACGCGTGGATCGCGCCTGAAACTGTTTACTGATATGGGACAAAGCCGGTTTACTGAGTGGAATTACCATAAGGCCAGACGTATCAAAATCCAACCGATGGACAATTTCCGCCGTGGGGAAGTCGACGCATAAACGCGTAAGAACAGAATCCTGGTTTTGCGGGTGGCGGCCGGGAACACTCAATAAGCGTGTGGGTTTATCGACGAGTAAAAATGAATCGTCTCTCTGCAAGATTTTAATGTCGTCCAAACACAGGGGTAATACAGCCAAATCATCAACGGCAGTCATATAAATACTCTGATTTTTAAGGCGTTTACTATACCAGCTGACAATTTAACAGCACCAGAGAAGCGATGTTTTACCCACTCAGCGGGCCCGAAAATTCTATAACTAAAATAAATCACCTTAGCATTAAACATTCGTTCCATTCACGCCAACAAACCATTAGCATGGCCGCGCTTTTGACTGACTGGCTTTAGGTCTAGGCTCGCCGTTAAAGGGTGTTTAGTGTATTATTCGCGCCTCTTTTTTGGGCTGATTCTAATCCGTAGACCTGCCTTAACTTTGCTGCTCCAGGGTATCCCGCACCTATGTATATCTACGACGAGTACGACAACAGCATTCTGCGCCAGCGTGTGGCTCAGTTTCGCGACCAAACCGAGCGCTTTTTAGCCGGCGAACTTCCACCTGAGCAATTTTTGCCGTTGCGCCTGCAAAACGGCCTTTATGTGCAAAGACTTGCGCCCATGCTGCGCATTAACGTGCCTTACGGCATGTTGAACAGCACTCAAATCCGTAAGCTTGCGCATATCGCTCGTCATTACGACAAAGGCTATGTTCACGTCAGTACTCGTCAAAACATCCAGTTCAACTGGCCAGATTTAACCGAGGTGCCTGATATTCTCGCCGAGTTGGCGGAAGTGGGTATGCACGGAACCCAATCAAGCGGTAACTGCATTCGCAACACCACATCTGACCAGTTCGCGGGCGTGGCTGAAGATGAGATTGTCGATCCTCGCCCTTACTGCGAAATTATTCGTCAATGGTCTAGCTTTCACCCAGAATTCGCATTCTTACCGCGTAAATTCAAAATTGCCGTAACCGGTTCTGAAAAGGATCGCGCCGCTGTCCAGGTTCACGATATCGGCTTGCAAATTATCCGCAGAGAATCAGGCGAAATTGGCTTTAAAGTTTACGTGGGTGGTGGTTTGGGCCGTACGCCTGTTATCGGCAGCGTGATTCGCGAATTCCTGCCAGAAGAAGATTTGCTTCCGTATCTGGAAGCCATCTTGCGCGTGTACAACCTGTCTGGCCGCCGTGACAACAAATACAAAGCGCGCATCAAAATTCTCGTGCGCGCCTTAACGCCCGATGTATTTGCCGAAAAAGTGGAAGCCGAATGGGAGCGCACCAAAGACAGCTATAGCAAGTTGACCCGCGAAGAAATCGAACGCGCCAAAGGCTTCTTCACTGAGCCTGCTTACGAATCTATCGATAACGCAGCTGCGCAAGCTACTGTGAATGCCCAAGCTGCGGAAAGCGTGGCCTTTAGCAAGTGGTTGCAACGCAACGTTCGTGGCCACCGCGTACCGGGTTATGCCGCGGTTACCTTGTCATTGAAGCCAACGGGTGTGGCTCCCGGCGATATTACTGATAGCCAGCTGGAAATCATCGCCAACTTAGCGGATGAATTCAGCTTCGGCGAAGCGCGCACCACACACGAACAAAATATCGTATTGGCCGATGTGAAAAAGTCTGACCTGCACGCCTTGTGGCAAAAAGCCAAGGCTGCTGGTTTCGCGACACCTAATATTGGCACCATCACCGACATTATTTGCTGTCCCGGCGGCGATTTCTGCTCCCTGGCAAACGCCAAGTCCATCCCCATTGCGGAAGCCATCCAACGTCAATTTGAAGATTTGGATTACGTGTACGATTTGGGCGACATTGACCTGAACATCTCCGGTTGTATGAATGCCTGCGGTCATCACCATGTTGGTCACATAGGTATTTTGGGCGTTGATAAATCAGGCAAAGAGTTTTACCAAGTCCAACTTGGTGGCAACGCTAGCAACGATGCATCCCTTGGTGATGTGCTTGGCCCTTCTTTCGGTGCTGAAGTCATGCCCGAGGTTGTGCAAAAAATTGTGGATGTGTACGTGGAAAACCGTACTGAAGAAGAATTGTTTATCGATACCTATCGCCGTATAGGTGCTACTCCATTCAAGGAGCGTGTCTATGTTAAAAACTAATGGGCCAAAGCTAATTAAAGACGGCGCGATCGTTGAAAACACCTGGGAATTGCTTGCGAAACCCGAAGGTGAAGCATCTGAAGTTGCCGTTCCTGCAGGCCAAGTGATCGTTCCCCTAAGTGTTTGGAAAGCTCAGCAAGCGCAGCTCAGCCAACGCTCTGATGTAGGTGTTTGGCTTGATAGTGACGAACTGGCGGAAGATATTGGCGAGGACGCAAACCGCTTTGCCGTGATCGGTGTGAACTTCCCTGGATTTATGGATGGTCGCGCATTTTCTACCGCGCGCATCCTGCGTGAGCGCTACGGGTTCAAAGGTGAATTACGCGCGGTGGGCAATTTTATTCGCGATCAATTGTGTTATTTACGCCGTTGCGGCGTTAACGCCTTTGCTTTCGCCAAACCCGAAACCGATTTGGAAGCTGCACTAAAATCGCTCAATGATTTTAACGAATACTACCAAGCCTCCGTCGATCAACCCTTACCGCTCTTCCGCAGAAGAGCCTAAGCGCCAGACACAAAAAAGCCGCTGTTTTTACAGCGGCTTTTTTGTGTCTAGTCAGGCTAAATAATTGTGCTCAAATCCCTTATTTCACGCCGTTCTGACGTATCAGAAGCCTGCGCGCCCATGCTAGAATCGCCGCCCGGTTTACCCGCTCAAAATGCAGTTTATCGCTTGTTAGCCACTAATGATTTAGTAAGGATTCCCCCTTGAAATACGTACTTAAGAAATTCACTTTAGCCTTTGCCTTGGCCAGCGCTTTTGTACCTGTGCTAGCAAGCGCGGCAGTTCCCAAGGCATTCACCTACGATATGGTTCCCCCGATGGATAACAAAGAAAACTTTGTTAAGTGGATGGCGGAAAACCGCGGTGAAGATAAAAAATTCCTCGGTCAACGCTGGGACCGCTATCAAGCATTGATCCAACGCGGCGATTTAACCAACGAACAAACCAAACGCTCATTTTTAATGACACCACGTGAAGAGTTCGTGCGCAAAATTTCCCTCGCTCATACCTATGACGATAATTTTTTGGATATAGGCTTTGGTGTGACCATTTCTGGCCCGCACGCTGTGAGTCGTATGACCAGTGTGTTGGACATCCAAAAAGGCGACAAAGTATTGGAAATTGGTACTGGCTCTGGTTACCAGTCCGCCATTCTCGGCCACATTACCGATAAAGTGTGGACCATCGAAATTATCAAACCTTTGGCTGAGCGCACCCGCGGCATTTACGACGGTATTATTGCGAAGGGCTATACCGAGTACAAAAACGTTAACACCAAGCAGGCTGACGGTTACTACGGTTGGGAAGAGGCAGCACCCTTCGACAAGATTATCGTGACCTGCGGTATTGACCACATCCCCCCCGCTCTTCTCAAGCAGCTGAAAACTGGCGGCATGATGGTTATTCCCGTGGGGCCACCAGGCGCGCAACACGTGTTGAAAATTACCAAAGAAGCCAACCCAGATGGCACCATCAAAATCTCCCGTTCTGATATTTATAACGGCAAAGTAGTTCCTTTCGTTCCTTTCACCAAGTTGGAAGGCGATGCAATCGTGGGTTCGCATAACAAGTGATAGATTCAAGCAAGGCTTTACCCAACAACGAATGGTCTCAAGCTGGTTTACGCCAGCTGCTCATGTACGCTGCCGTAGGTTGCGTTGCTGGTGCGGTGATCGCGCTGCAAATTGGCATTATGCGGATCTTCTCCGAAGGCAGTTGGGCACACTTCGGGTCATTAGTGGTAAGCCTTGCGATGCTCGGCTTTGGTTTAACCAGCGCGGTTATGTGTTTGGCGCGCCCTTGGTTTGATCGTCACTGGTTTGGCGTTATTGCAGGCTCTCTCGCTGCTTTTGCTCCCTTGGTGGTTGGTTCAAACCTGATTGCTCAGGAATTACCCTTTAACCCCATCTTCCTTGTTTCAGATTCCCTGCAAAAATGGCGTTTGGTCGCCAACTTTGCGCTCTACTTACTGCCCTTTCTCGCGGGCAGTTTGTTTTTAGGCACTGTGTTTTTGCGCGCAAAACAAGTGTTTGGGCGCGTTTACTTCGCCGATTTGCTCGGTTCCGGTCTGTGCGGTTTGCTAACCCTAGGCTCACTGTTTTTATTCCGGCCCGACAACCTCGTGCTTGTTCCTGTCGTGCTCGCTGGCATTGGCAGTGTGTTGTGGTTTACAGGTTTGGGCTCGCGCAAATGGGCATTAGCCGCCGCAATTATTTCGCTCGCCTCCATCGCGGTTCATTTGCATTTGCCTGAAGCGGCAAAAATTCCCAAGCTCTCTGTATCTGATTACAAAGGCGTGTCTTACGCGCGTAAATTTCCGGATAGCAAACGTGAGTATGAAGCGGTTTCACCCTTCGGCCACATGGAAGTTTACAGCAGCTCTTACTTACACTTTGCGCCGGGTTTGTCGGATAACGCGTCACTCAACTTGGAAGAAATGCCGGCAAATGCTTATTTGGGCTTGTATGTGGATGGCGATGGGCCCATCGGCATCATGCGCCAACTGTCTGATAAGGACACTGCCTACTTCCATTATCTGCCGATGATTTACCCCTACCTAATTGCTAACAAACCGAAAACCTTTGTTGTGCAATTTGGCGGCGGCATTTCCACCATGGTTGCACTGCACAGCTCGTCCAGCGTTACCGTGGGCGAAGCTAATCCTGCGTTTTTGAAAGCCTTTCGTGAAAGCGATGTTCTGAAAAAATTCACCAACGATATTCTTAACCGCGTCACCGTCATTCCTTACGATGGCCGTTTGTTCCTTGCAAATACCAATGAACGTTACGATGTTATCGATTTGAGCCTTGCCGATTCTGCAGGCTTATCTAACCCCGGTGGTTTTGCGATTGTGGAAAAATATTCCTATACGCAAGAAGCCATGCAGCATTACATGCGCGCACTCAGCGACAAAGGTACCCTGTCCGTTACCTTGTGGAATAAAGAAGAGCCACCAAAATCTGTATTGAAGCTTTTCGCCACTATGGCCGCCGCCGCGCGCGCAAATGGCGATAAAGATATTGCGCAAAATTTCTTTGTGGTTTCCAGCTATTTATCAACCGTTACCGTGCTTTATAAGCGCGCCGGTTTCACTGCAGACGAGTTGGCGAAGCTGCGTGAACACACATCCTCCATGTCGTTCGATGAAATTTATTCGCCTGGCATTAAAGTGGATCTCGCTAAAGCAGATCACGTATTTAAAGATTTCCATGACAGCATTTTTTCAGCCGATAACAGCAAAGCAAAATCTGAAGCAAAACAAGAATCCTCTGAGACTGATTCATTAAATTCTGAAACAGCAAACGCTGAAGCAACAGATGCAACTGCCGAAGAAACAGGTTTAACGGTGCCCGCATCCATATTGAGCCAAGTTGCATGGCAAGCATTAATTCGCGACGATTGGAAAGACTTCAGCGAACGTTATTTGTTTGATGTACAACCGCTCACCAATAATCACCCCTACTTTGCGGCTTACGTATTCCCGAAAGATTTACCCAAAATTACGGATCGCCTTGAATTATTCCAAGACGAATGGGGTTATTTGTTATTGTGGGCAACACTTGCGATTGCCTGCGTAGCGGGTTTGATTTTGGTATCTATTCCAGTGGTTGCTGGTTGGCGTACTGCGTTCAGTAAGTACCCTGGCAAAGCGCAAACGATTTTATATTTTGCGTGTTTGGGTTTTGGTTACATCACAGTAGAAGTAGGTTTGATTGCGCAGTTTATTCAGGCGCTTTCAAACGCGACTGTGTCTGCGTCCGTATTGATTACGGGTATGCTCGTTTTCTCCGGCATCGGTAGTTTTGTTTCAGATAAATATGCGTTAAGCGCGCGCACTACCCTGCCCAAAATTCTGCTCATGATTGGCGGCATTTTGATTGCCTACAGCGTGATTCTGAATCCAATTCTTAATGCGATTGGCGGTTTGCCTTACGCGGTTCGTCTGATTTGTTGTTTCGCACTTATAGCACCGCCCGCATTTTTAATGGGCTTCCCTATGGCGACAGGCATGGGCGTTTTGACCCGCTTACACAAGGAATATATGTTCCTGTGGGCGTGGGGTGTGAACGGCTGTTTCTCAGTCATCGGCGCGGCCTTGGTTCCTATTATTGCAACCTCGTTTGGCTTGGCTGCAGTAATTGCCGTTGCAGGTGTGGCTTATCTCATCGCTATTCCAGCATTTATGGGGGTGTTAAAACCGATCCAACAAAATGAAGGCAGGAATGCCCCAGAGGCGCATGCATGATCACCAAGCTGATCGTGAAATGCGCTTTAGTATTCGGCTTGTGTGTTTGCGCGCAAGCCTGGTGTCAACAAGATCCGCAAACAACGCTTCGCAGTTTTAAATACGCTCCCTTTCCGCTCAACGCAAAACAGTCAGCCAGCTTCTTTGACGTAAACCAAGCGGGTCGTCGCGGCCACACCAGCAAACGTGGCGGACTACTTTGGGAAGATACAACTTACAACGATAATCGCGTTCTACTCGCTGTTCCTGCAAATTTCGATCGATCACGCGCACCTACGGTGGTAGTTTTTCTACACGGTAACCAATCAACACTTGAACGCGATGTATTGGCTCGCCAGCAAATTGCGGCACAAGTTAGCGCAGCAAATATCAATGCGGTGTTAGTTGCACCACAATTTGCGGTGGATGCATTGGACTCAAACCCCGGTAATTTTGTACAGAAAAATTACTTCGCTGCGTTTATGAAAGAAGCCGCTGCGCAAACTGGCCGCTGGCAAAATGACAATTTCCTCGCCTACCAATTAAACCGCGCTCCTGTAATTTTGGTGGCTTATAGCGGCGGTTATTACGCGGCGGCTCATATCTTAAAAATGGGCGGATTGAACAAGCGAATTAAAGGCGTTATTTTGCTGGACGCACTTTACGGGGAAGAGGAAACTTTTGCGAAATGGTTGCGGACGAATTATCGCAAAAGCTTTTTCTTTAGTGCTTACACAGAACCCGCACGAGCAAGCAACGAGCTCCTGCAAAATTTGTTGCGCGAACAGAACACGGAATTCGAAACAGGCATTCCAGATAATTTGCGTAAACGCACCATTAATTTTATTCAGCTAGACGAAAATACGGTTCATCAGGATTTATTAACCCAAGCCTGGAACAACCAACCGCTCACTGATTTACTGCGCAAGACACAAAAAATTCAATAATCAACGCGCGAAAAACGCTTTAAGTGAATCAGCTTCAGCAAGCGCATCCTGTCGCCCCAACTCCATTAAATCCGTAATAAATTCGGTTGAAAACAATAAATAACTCGCCGCTGTAGCGCCGCCGCCTCGCCTAGTCGCACCAATGGCGCGCAAGAAAAAGCGCAGGCTATCGGGCAAGTAGCGAATATTTCTGCCTGCAATAACATCCAAGGGGCTGGAGGGTGAAATCACCATATTATCAACCGCACGCAACTTAAAATCCGCGGGGCGATTTTCTTCTGGTATTAATTTCACGAGTTTGTTGACCAGTTCCATATGCTCCAAATCACCCTCAAGCGAATCTACGAATGCGCTGTTAAGCAAGTGCCCCACAATTTGTCCCATAGACGGTGAATGCTTAATGGGTGCACGCTTGTGTTGTTTCGCAGTTGATTTATTGCCACTCACACCAATCACGAACAACGATTCAGCACCTAAGTGAAGTGCGGGGCTTATAGGTGCTAATTGGCGCAATGCGCCGTCACCAAAATATTCGCGATTAATTCGCACAGCAGGAAATATTGTGGGTATGGCAGATGATGCCAACAAATGCTCCAAGCGCAACGGAGTCGCCACACCAGCACGCCGATAACGCGTCCAGCCTTGGATACTTTCATGCCCCTGAAAAAAACTTACCGTGTGGCCAGACGAATAACCCATAGCTGATACCGACACAGCAAATAATTTTCCACTGTCAATTGCGTGACTTATGTTGTGAAAAGGAATTCGCGTACCGAGCAAATCCCACAGTGGAGCATTGTCTAATAATGACAAAGGACGCTGACGTCCGATACCTTGGTTAAACAAAGACAAACCTAACAGACCAAGCCCTTTAATAATGTCCGTCCAGCTATGCAAATAAACATCGCCAATCGTTAAGTTACGCCACATGTTTGCAAGTGCGTTGACGGATTCTTTAAAAGTACCGGGGTGCGCAGCTAGCGCGAGTGCATTAATAGCGCCCGCTGATGTTCCGCAAATAATCGGGAATGGGTGGGTGTTATCGTCCGGTAAAATTTCTGCGAGAGCGTGCAGCACGCCCACTTGATAGGCAGCGCGTGCGCCGCCGCCAGAAAGAATCAAAGCTCTTTTCATATTACTGGTCGCTTAATTTTTTAATGGAGTACGACTCTATTAAAAATCTTGCCGCAAATATCACGCGCCAGATGCTCACGCTTGCTTAGCAATTTCTTTATCGCGCAATTCACGGCGCAATATTTTACCCACGTTGGTTTTGGGTAAGTCTTTACAGAATTCAATTTGATGCGGAACCTTGTAGGCCGTTAATTTTGTTTTCGCAAAATCGCGCACCGCCTTCACATCCAAATCGGGATTTGAACACACTACAAAGGCTTTAACAGTTTCACTGCCTTCTTTATCCGGTACACCAATAACAGCCGCTTCAATAATATCCGGGTGACTCGCTAATATATCTTCAACTTCGTTGGGGTAAACCTTAAAGCCTGATACGTTAATCATGTCTTTTTTGCGGTCAACAATTTTGATGTAACCATCGGCTGCTATTACAGCCATATCACCACTTTTAAACCAGCCTTCGCTATCAATAACTTCTGCCGTGGCTTCAGGGCGTTGCCAATAGCCTTTCATCACTTGCGGGCCGCGAATACATAATTCACCCGCTTCGCCCGATGGCAAGCTGTTGCCATTTTCATCGACCACTTTGCATTCAGTATCAGGCAATGGACGACCAACGGTTCCGTATTGCACGGCATCCACCTGATTGCTGCAAACCACGGGAGAGGTTTCTGTTAAACCGTAGCCTTCAGTAATAGGGCTGCCGGTAAGTTCGCGCCATTTACTCGCCGTTTCTGCGGTTAGAGCCATGCCGCCAGATGAGGTTAAATGCAGCGGGCTGAAATCCAGTTTTTGAAATTCTTCATTACGCAGCAAGGCGTTAAACAAAGTGTTCAAACCCACAAATAAAGTGAAGGGATATTTCTTGAGCGTTTCAACAAAGGTTTTAATGTCGCGCGGGTTTGGAATCAACACGCTGTGATTGCCAAGCGACACTGCGGATGTGCAGTGAATCGTAAATGAATAGATGTGGTAGAGCGGGAGCGGCGCAATATAAAGCTCTTGATTTCTGCGGAACGAACTTACCATGTGTTCGTTCAACTGCAACATATTCGCAACCAAATTTCTGTGCGTAAGCATCGCACCCTTGGCTACGCCCGTAGTACCACCGGTATATTGCAATACGGCAACATCTTCTGGATCCCGCGCGACGGTTTGCCAATTTTTTTGTGGCAATGAGAGTGCTTTGCGGTAACTAATCTGATTCGGAAAAGAAAATTCCGGCACCATTTTTTTAACGTATTTAACAACCGAGTTAATCAGCAAACGTTTTAGCGGCGAATGAATATCAGCAAGCTCTGTGACTATCACTTGCTCGACGCCCGTTTCTTGAATAATGGTGGATGCATTCTTCGCGATGTTAGCCAGCACCACCAACGCTTTTGCACCGGAATCATTTAACTGGTGTTTAATTTCATGGGGCGTATACAAAGGATTGGTATTTACTACCACTAAACCCGCACGTAGCGCACCGAACACGCTGATGGGATATTGCAAAATATTGGGCAACTGAATGGCAATACGATCGCCAGGTTTTAAATTGGTGTGCTGTTGCAAATAGGCCGCAAACTTACCACTGAGATCATCTAGCTCGCGAAAACTGATGGTGCGATCCATACAGGTAAACACAGGACTGTCAGCGTATTGCTGGCAAGCCTCGGCAAACACATCGGGGATCGTACGGTGATAATTCAACGGCATTTAGTGCTCCTAATTCTTGTTATGTAATGGTCAAAAGCATTGATCAAAGCAGTAATCGCTAAAACGCAAAATGCTCAGCAGGCAACTCCATTAAATTGCCTGCGCCAGAGTTCATGGTGGCGACAAGGCTGAGTGTTCTGGGCAGAATGCGCTCAAAATAAAAACGCGCTGTTGTGAGTTTTGCGCGGTAAAAATCGTGTTCTTCGTTCGTGGTTGTCAATGCCGCTAAAGCCGTTTTTGCCGCACGCGCCCACAAGTAACCCATGAAAATATAGCCGCAATACATAAGGTAATCGACCGATGCTGCGCCTACTTCATCGGGGTTTTGCTGCGCACGCGCACCTATGCGCTCTGTCACCCCCAACCATTCATTAAGTAGTCTAGCCAAAGTTTCAACGTAGGGCGACAATTCTGGTGCGTTTGTAGGATCTTGGCAAAAGTACTGAATACATTTAGTGAAACCTTCCATTAACTTGCCATCGGATAACAAAATTTTTCGGCCCAATAGGTCGAGCGCTTGAACACCCGTGGTTCCCTCATAGAGCGATGCAATTCGGCAATCCCGCACATTCTGCTCAACGCCATATTCTTTGATGTATCCGTGGCCACCAAAACATTGCAACGCCAAATTCGCCGATTCAAACCCCAACTCTGTGATAAAACCTTTGGCGATGGGTGTAATTACACTCAACATCTCTTGTGCCATTTGGCGATCGTTTTCGGAATGTCCATGCTGGGCAATATCGACACGCTTGGCCGCGAAGTAAGCCATCATGCGCATACCTTCGCTCAGGGCTTTTTGGGTCAGCAACATGCGGCGCACATCGGGGTGCGAAATAATCGGGTCTGCTGTTCCCGCTGGATTTTTTACGCCCGATAAAGACCGCCCTTGCAAGCGCTCCCGACTGTAATTGAGCGCAGCTTGGTAGCCCGCTTCCGCGTGGGCAATACCTTGCAACGCAGCGCCCAGGCGCGCCAAGTTCATAAAGGTAAACATCAGGTTTAACCCTTTGTTTACCTTGCCCAACAAAGTCCCAACTGCACCCTCGAAATTCAACACACAGGTTGCGTTACCGTGAATACCCATTTTGTGCTCGAGCGACGCACACTTAACGCCGTTGTGCGCGCCCAAACCACCGTCGGCGTTGGGTAGATATTTCGGAACAATAAAGAGTGAAATCCCTTTTGTTCCCGCAGGTGCGTCAGGTAAACGCGCTAACACTATGTGAACGATATTCTCAGCGAGATCGTGATCGCCAGAGGAAATAAAAATCTTGGTTCCGGTAATGGCATAGCGACCACCTTCAAGCGGAACAGCTTTGGTTTTGAGCATACCCAAATCAGTGCCGCAATGCGCTTCAGTCAGGCACATGGTGCCGGTCCACTGGCCGGAAATCAGTGGCGGTAAATAGGTTTGCTTTTGCTCGTCCGAACCATGGGATTCAATGGTATGCATCGCGCCCTGCGACAAACCTGGGTACATGGTCCACGCGTAATTGGCAGTAGCGGACATTTCATTTGCAACTATCCCCAAAGATTGGGGTAAGCCTTGGCCACCGTAGGCTGCTGAACGCGCGAGTGAGGGCCAGCCCGCATCGCAATACTGCTTGTAAGCCTCTTTAAAACCCCGTGGCGTTATCACCTTGGAGTCGACAATTCTGCAGCCTTCGCTATCACCGATTGCCGTTAGCGGTGCCAAAACATCTTCGCAAAAGCGCGCATTTTCAGCGAGTAGCGCCTTGGTTAAATCGCGGTCCAAACTCGGGCAATACTTAGCGTAATGATCTTCAAAATGCAGAAGTTCAAAGAGCGCGAACTCTATATCGCGTAAGGGTAGTTTTATGTTGCTCATCCTTAAATTACCTTATAGTGGGATGAAAGAGCAGGCATTGGGGTGATGCCATCTATGGAGAACCTGCGCCAGATCAGCCTTATTTGTTGTTAGCGGTCTGAATCTTGTGGAGCCATTTTTATAAGCGCATGTCCATATTGGCAGAGGATGGAATTAAGTCAAATAGCGTTTTCGATTAGTGCGAACCAAGCTAGGCGCCGGACACCACTTTTAAGAGATCGGCAGTAACGCCCGCCGTAAAGCCCCAAATCTCGTAGTTTTCATACACATAAGCCGGCATTCTAAAGCGCTGACCGTTGCGTTCAAAGATATCGGTTCGAACTTGAATACCTTGCTGAAAGGCAGCGAGCGGTACTGAGAACAAGACTTCTAACTCGTGATGGTTGAGTTGGAATCGGCAATCGGGAGGAATTTTTCCCACAAAGGGTTGCACCATCGCCCCTGACTTAGTCGCTCGTGCGGGCAGCGCGCCCAACACATCTACCAGCGCGGGCGCTAAGCCAATTTCTTCATGAGTTTCGCGCAAGGCAGTATTCAATAAAGATGTATCTTGCACTTCCCATTTACCGCCGGGAAAGCAAACCTCGCCGGCATGTTGGTTGAGGTGTTTGGCGCGTAGGGTGTAAATAATCTTGGGAGAAATTTCGTCCGTAATGAGCACCATAACGGCGGCTTGTTTTGGAAATTCGCCCGTGAACGATGGGTTGTTCGCGGCAGGTTTTAACGCGGTTGTTAGCCTATCCCAAAACTCGCGGTTCATAGGCTCAGCTCCGACAATTTCCAAACGTCGATTGCAGGTTCTTCGTAGGGATGCGCTGCGCGAAAGGCAGTAACGGCTTGCGCGATACGCTCGTCCGCACAGACCATTTCGACGCGATATTCCGCCACGACTTCCAGTTTGTGAGCTTGCCCAAGATAAGGATTGCTACCTGCCAATGGCCGGAACTGCCCTTGCCCTAAAACCTGCCAACAACATTGATCGTAGTTACCAATAGCGCCGGCACCTGCAGCAAAGACCGCAGATTTGACGGATTCGAGATGGGATTCAAGAACGAAAAAAACGAGTTTGTACATGAAGATCACTCCTAGCCAATCACTGGCTGAGAGTGATTGGCCAGAAGTGATTGGATGGATTAAATAATACGAACCGCGATTACATGCTCAACTTTCTTTATCGCATCTACAACGTCGGCAGACGGCGCTTGTTGAACGTCGATAATATTGTAAGCAACTTCGCCACGGCTTTTGTTGACCATGTCGATAACATTGACTTTGTTATCCGCCAATACCGACAGCACATGACCTAAAACGCCAGAGACATTTTCGTTAGAGAATGTAATGCGTGCGCCAGTATTTGCTGCACGATCCATTGCCACGGCGGGGAAGTTTACTGAGTTTTTGATGTTGCCGTTTTCCAAGTAATCCATCAACTGGTCTGCTGCCATAATTGCGCAGTTTTCTTCGGCTTCTTCAGTACTCGCGCCGATGTGCGGCATGGCATAAACGTCTGAGCGATTCAGCAAAATTGGCTCTGGGAAATCACAAATGTATTTACCCAAATGTCCTGCATCCAAACTGGCAACAACCGCATGCGCATCAACAATGGCTTCACGCGCAAAGTTTAAAAGCACAGCACCTTTCTTCATGACCTTTAAGGTATCGGCATTGATCATGTGTTTGGTCGCTTCAATAGCAGGAACGTGCAAAGTCACGTAATCAGCGCGCGCCAAAAGTGATTGCAGATTTTCCATTTTGGCAACCTGATTCGGTAAACGCCATGCAGCTTCTACAGAAAGCGCAGGGTCAAAACCAACCACGTTCATACCGAGTGCCAAAGCGGCATCTGCAATCATAGAACCGATTGCGCCCAAGCCGACGATACCTAAAGTTTTACCTTGCAACTCAAAACCGGCGAAATTGGATTTTTCTTTTTCCAACAATTTAGACATTTCTTCAGCGTCGGTCATGTGTGTCAAACCATTCACATAAGCCATGCCTGGAAGAATTCCGCGCGAGCCGAGCAACATGCCAGTGAGCACCAATTCTTTTACCGCGTTAGCGTTTGCGCCAGGTGAATTGAATACCACAACGCCCTGCTTGGTGTAATCCGCAACCGGAACGTTGTTAGTACCTGCGCCCGCGCGCGCAACTGCTTTTACGCTCGCAGGCAAAGGCTCACCATGCAATTTATGGCTACGTAGGATGTACGCATCCGGTGCGCCAATATCACTGGCAACTTCATATTTGTCGCGACCAAAACGGCTCAAACCTTTAATGGAGATTGTGTTGTAGGTTTTTATTTTGAACATAATTTTTTTCCTTCTTCGATGCGATAAATGAATCGCTTAGATAATTCGTAAAATATCGAAACAATAATCGTAAATCTTTAAACAACCTAATCGTAAAGCTTTAAACAACCTAGTCATAAAGCTTTAAACAAAAAGGGCCGTGTAAAAACACAGCCCTCAAAGGTTTAAGCGATCATTAACCTTTAGTGGCTTCTTGATAAGCCCAAGTCAACCAAGGCAACAAGGCTTCCAAATCAGCTGCATCAACGGTTGCACCGCACCAAATACGCAAGCCTGCTGGAGCATCGCGGTAGGCGCCAATGTCGTAGGCAACACCTTCTTTATCCAGCAATTTGATCATGGCTTTTACTTGATCTGCGGTTGCTTTCAACACAAAACATACTGACGTGTTTGAACGCGTTTCTGGCAATTGCGGTAAGAAACTAATCCAGTCATTCGCAGCAACAAATTTTTCCAACACAGCAAGGTTTGCGTTAGAACGCGCGATAGTTTCTTTTACGCCACCGATTGAGCGAACCCAATCCAAGGCATCCAAATAATCAGCAACAGCTAACATAGATGGCGTGTTGATGGTGTCGCCCTTAAAAATACCTTCTTGTACTTTGCCACCGCTGGTCATACGGAACAGCTTTGGCATTGGCCAAGAGGGTTTGTAAGTTTCCAAACGCTCTACGGCGCGAGGGCTCAGGATCAACATACCGTGAGCGCCTTCACCACCGAGCACTTTTTGCCAGCTGAAGGTAATTACGTCCAACTTCTCCCAAGGCATTTCCATCGCGAATACCGCAGAGGTTGCGTCGCAAATGGTCAGGCCTTTACGGTCAGCTGGAATCCAATCACCGTTAGGTACTTTCACGCCAGAGGTAGTGCCGTTCCAAGTGAAGATAACATCGTTATCAAAATTCACTTTGCTCAAATCTGGCAAAAAACCGTAATCCGCTTCGTGCGCGTTAACGATCAGTTTCAATTCTTTGGTGGCGTCACTCAGCCAACCTTTACCGAAAGATTCCCATTGCAGAATATCCACACCACGTGCGCCCAAGAGCGACCACATTGCCATTTCTACCGCACCTGTATCTGAACCTGGCACTACACCTACGCGGTAACCTGCTGGCAAACCAAGCAATTCTGCGGTGTCTTCACACGCGCGCTGCAACGCGGCTTTACCAATAGTGGAACGATGCGAGCGGCCAAGAGTAGAAACATCCAGTTGATCCAAACTGTAACCCGGACGCTTGCTGCAGGGGCCAGATGAAAAATTGGGATTGCGTGGCTTTATAGCTGGTTGCATGTTAATCCTCTGATAACAATAGGGTGTGTCTCTACAGTCCTAGAAACACGTAGGCTGGGCCTAGGAAATGCGCAAAAGGCACCCGAGCCCAAAAATCGGGGGGCACGATTATGCCAGCTATAAAAGAAATAACCTAGGGTCAGAAAACCCAAAAACCGAGGTTTTTCGCAGGCGAGCCCATGGTCAAGGCAAAAAAAAAGCCCTTCGCAATGCTAAGGGCAAGAGGGAGACGTCGATGCATCAACCAGACATCGACGGTGAGAGACGGTCACAATCAAAGCCAGCCTGAAATTCAAACTGCTTTATCAACTCGTGGACGCTACTCTAGAGCCACCTGACAGCGCTGTCAATAAGGCAGCTTAAATAAAACTTAAAACGTTTAAAATTGCCAAAATGACCGCAATTTCATGATTCAAAACAATGAAATACTTTGCATTATTCGCAAGCAAGGAAACGGCAATTAAAAATAGGCCGTCAATAGCAAATACGAGTCGCTCGTATTCACGATGGCATTAGACGGTTAGATTAAACAAATAAAGTCGTAAACCTATAGATCTGCTTTGCAATATTTATCAATGAAGGCTTGGTGGTGTAGCGCATAACTCGCAGCATCTTTAATAGTGGTTTCAATTTTTTCCAATTGTTGGCCAAGAGCACTGATATTGAACTGCTCTACTCTAAGATCAAATGTTTCGGGAATAATATTGAAACCGTTGTAAATGCTAATCCAACTCGCATCTCCGAATGATTCACCTTCATTCTTAATTAAGTGGCCGCGGTGCTTAAACATGTTTATTTTTTGCTGCAGTGCTTCAGGGATGGGTATTTCCTGAACGTAATTCCAAAACGGAGAATCATTACGTTGTGATAGTTTGTAATGAAGCAGTATGAAATCCCGGATGCGTTCCATTTCTACTTGCGCTAAACGATTGGCCTCGTCCATGTCGTTTTCATTAAATGAATTATCGGGGAAAAACATCAAAAGCTTGCTAATGCCTGTTTGAATCAAGGAAATGCTGGTTGATTCCAGTGGTTCCAGAAAGCCGCTGGATAAACCCAAGGCAACACAATTTTTGTTCCAGAACTTTTTCCTGCGGCCTGTGATGAATTTGATTACCTTCGGCGTAGTGAGAGGTTTTCCATCGAGTGAAAGCAGCAGCTTTTGAGTTGCATCTGCATCACTAATGAATTTGTCGCAATAAACATAGCCGTTGCCTATACGGTGTTGCAAAGGAATTTTCCATTTCCATCCGGCTTCCAACGCGGTTGTTTTTGTATAGGATGTAGGCTCTGTTGTGCTTTCGCTTTGAACAGCCACTGCGCTATTAACAGGCAACCATTCCGACCAGTCTTCATAACCGGTTTTCAGCGCACCTTCGATTAACAAACCTTTAAATCCTGTGCAATCTATAAATAAATCGCCGGCCAAATCTCCTGCATGCTCAAGCTTAATTCCTGCAATAAATCCATTGTCTGCGAGATTGACCCCCGTCACTTTATCTTCATGACGAATTACGCCGCGAGCTTCAGAATAATCCCTCAAATAGTTGGCGTACAGGGATGCATCAAAATGAAAAGCATAATGATAGTTTGCTAGTGGGGATGTGGTGTTCGGGTTGGGCTGGGAAAATTTATTTTGGCGTGCAAGTATTGAGGGCAGGCAATAATTCTCCAGCGCTGATGCTTTTCCTTGTTTAAATAAGACTTGCCAAATTTGATAAAAGTCTACGCCGCCTAAAGGCTGCCCGTAGTTCGAGAAAGGATGAAAGAATCTAGTGCCTATATTTTTCCAATCGTTAAACTCAATACCAAGCTTAAAGGTCGCTTTAGTTTTTTTTATAAAATCTATTTGGTCTATTCCAAGCGAATTATTAAAATCGAGAATGCCGGGTAAGGTGGCTTCACCTACCCCAATAGTGCCAATTTCATTTGATTCTACTAAATGTATTTCGATATTCTTGTGACTTAAAAATTTAGAAAGACTTGCAGCAGCCATCCAGCCGGATGTTCCACCACCGACGATAATTATATTTTTTATAGGAGTGAAATTCATCCTGTTTTATCCTGATTTAAGAGGTTGAAAAGCTATTACAATGCTAGCTCGTTGCCCGTTAAGTGCTTTATTTTTGCTGAATTATTTTCCAACATAGAGACTACAATTCAAAATACCCTTAACAGGAAATAGCCAATCCGTTCGTTAAGGATCAATGCCGGAAATATAATTCAGAAACTCGTTGTGCGACTGGGATTGCTCAACCGTGCTTTTAACAGAAGCGCGCATTTCCTCAAACACATTTAGCAGGTAAGCATTGCTAAAATAATCCGCTTGCGGATCATAATTATCCGGCAAATAGTTATATCCGTTGTAGATTGACGTCCAACTAGATGCCTGGAAAATCTCGTGCGGATATTTAACTAAATGCCCACGGGATTTAAACAGGCGATTCTTATAGGATAGCTCGTCCGGAACACTCATTGCACGACAGTAAGTCCAAAATTCTGAATCTGTCCTGTTACTTGCTTTGTAATGAAAAATAACGAAATCCCGAACGCGCTCGTATTCCACTTGAGTTCGGTAATTAAATTCTGTGACCACATCTTCGTTAAAACTCATGTCAGGAAAAAATAAACGGATTTTATCTATCGCCAACTCTATGAGCGCAATACTGGTAGACTCAAGTGGCTCCAAAAATCCTGAAGACAAACCAACTGCAATACAATTTTTATTCCACGCTTTTTTTCGACGACCTGGGGTAAATTTAATGATGCGAGGGTTGTTTAATAATTTACCGTCAATATTTTTTACCAAACAATCAGTAGCCTCATCATCGCTGATGTGATTGCTACTGTAGACATGGCCATTACCGGCACGATGCTGCAGTGGGATTTTCCAGCGCCACCCGGCTTTTTCGGCGATTGAAACTGTATAAGGCAAGGGTATTTCGTGACTCTCGCTTTGAACGGCTACCGCCCTATCACAAAGCAACCATTGCGACCAATCCTCGTATCCGGTTTTTAATGCTCCCTCAATCAACAATCCTTGAAAACCAGAGCAATCAATAAATAAATCACCGTTAATTTTTTCGCCACGTTCAAGACTCAAACTTTCAATAAATCCATCATCGGCTCGCAAGTTAACACTAACCACTTTGTCGGCGACATGCTTTACCCCATTTTTAATTGAAAAATCCTTTAAATAGTCTGCAAATAAAGCCGCATCAAAATGCAACGCCCAATCAAATACCGACATTGTCGACGGCGGATTTTCTGACGGAAAAGTAAACTTTCCACTTTTCGCTAACTGAACACCCAGCGAAAATTCACTGATATCAGCTTTATAACCAGAGGCTCGTAATTTCATACAATAGTGATGAAACGGTACGCCGCGCACCGACTGCCCGTATAACGCAAACGGGTGAAAAAAAGATGAACCAATTGAATTCCAATTTTGAAATTCAATACCAAGCTTACAAGTTGCGTTGGTTGCGCGCATCACATCAATATCGTGCATACCGAGCTTTTGGTAAAACTCGCGAATCGTTGGAATGGTTGCCTCGCCTACACCAACAGTTCCAATGGTTGGAAACTCAACAAGCAAAAATGATATAGGCAAATGGGCAAAGGCTTTGGACAGACTTGCCGCAGTCATCCAACCCGCTGTTCCGCCACCCACTATAACAACGGAATTTATATGTTTGCTCACCATAAAATACTCAACCGTAACAACTAGTTTCGCAAATAAAAAAACCACCTTAGCAAGCGCCAAGGTGGTTTTTTTACGATCTAATCAGACAACAAACCCATATTAGAACTTGGTTCTTAAACCAAGCGTGTAACGTGGCTCATACACTGATTCATAAATGAATTGGTCTGGAGTACCGAGATAGTATCTTTCTTTCTCGCCGGTAATGTTAGAACCATTCAATGAAACAGTCATGCTGTCATTGATATCATAGCTTACGCTTGCATCAACATAAGTAGTCGCTTCTTGGTAACCCAACAAACCACTTTTGTTTTCGCCAGTGAAGCGCTCACTACGATAGTTGTAAGCGATACGCGCTTGCAAACCTTCGTTTTGATACCAAGCAACCAAGTTGTATTGGTTTTTAGAGTTGTCGTTAAACTCTGGATGCTTACCGTTAATATCCTTTTGATAAGTATTTTCAGAAGGAGAGTAAGTGTAGTTAGCATCAACACCGAAATGCGACCAGAAGCCAGGCAAGAAATCAAACGCTTGTTTCGCACCCAACTCCAGACCTTTAACAGTACCGCCTGAACCTTGTGACTTTCTGCTGACTTTGGTGGTGCGACGAACGATACCGTCTAAATCTGGCCACTCTTCTTGAGTTTCAACAGTGACTGGGAAGCTGTCGATATCAACTTTGAACAAGCCGATGCTTAACAAACTACCTGGAGCCGTATACCACTCCGCAGAAAAGTCCATGTTAGTTGAGCGCCATGGATCCAATGCCGGGTTGCCTTTGAAATCAACGCCTGTTACGCGGTGAATATTGTTATCAACTTGATCAATGGTGTAACCAACGCTAAGTGATTTTCCGTACTGATCCAAATCCAACGCAGTAGCATTTTTAGACCACGCAGCGCGCAGCTTAATATCGTCTGTCACATCTGCTGCAATGTTGAACGCTGGCAACACATCTGTGTAAGAACGGCTGGTATAACGATCGCCGTTGTCAACGCTCGCTAAACCGTAACTACGACCGTCACCGGTGATATTTTGTTTAACATTGAGTTCGGTTTCGATTACACGAACACCCAAGTTACCGGAGAAGATATCTTGTTTGAAATTGAATTGAACAAACTCTGACTGCTCATTCAAACCTACAATGAAAGAATCGCCTGGGTTCACGCTGTGGTTAAAGTTACCGTAAAACTTCTTATGGAAGCCTGGGATATCATCCATGCTATTTGGATCAACCGCATAAACCGGTGGAATACCTTTTACGTCGCCGTATTCAGATACTTTTATCGTTTTGAAGTCTGACATCGGCACATAACCAACGGCAGTGAACGGAACCCACTTGCCATCAACCATCTCACCTACTTGACAGTCACCATCAAAGCGAACATCGGTCGCCTTCCAACGCGCGTCACAACCAGCCGCGTTTACAGTACCGTCTTTCCTCAAGGCACCTGGATAGAAAGTCGATGTACCATGCCATTCGTCATCCACAACATCACGCTTGGAAAGCCGTACACCCGCGTCGATACTGGTAATGAAACCTTCGTCAAATTTGTAACTGCCGTTGGCACGGAACACAGTCAAGTCACCGGTTCTGTCGTAATTGTTTTCAGAACTGATTGCAGCAGTGTTGTACGATTTAATATCGCTAATGTAATCAGCAATAGTAGCGTTTGGACCTTTAGGGCCAGTCACTTTGTTATTCCAGCCAGACCACACCGGATCCGCGCCGCGATAGTCTACGAGGATGTTCGCTTTACCCGTCCAACCATAAGGGTTTGGTTTTACCCATGAGCCAGGAATACGAATACCCTTCCCGGTACCCGGTGCGTTTTTGTCATCATCAGTCCATACGTTGGTGTTGCTAGCGTCACCGCTGAACAAATCGCTTTGGAAGTAACTGTTGATATTAGATTGTGAAGCATGGCCCT
Organism: Cellvibrio sp.; assembly: GCF_046347455.1. Taxonomy (GTDB): domain Bacteria; phylum Pseudomonadota; class Gammaproteobacteria; order Pseudomonadales; family Cellvibrionaceae; genus Cellvibrio. The sequence continues at coordinate 478,328 of NZ_JAXMGC010000002.1, read as the reverse complement.
TAATGAAACGTACATTGGAGGTGAATGGACCGCCATTGTCGTATTTCAATTCAATGTTAAAGTCTTGTGATCTGGAGAAGTACTCGTTATTTTCGGAGTAACTTTGGATACGAGAAACAGTTGCGTCATAAGCCTTGGTCGCTACAAAGTTACCCAAGCCACCCTGAGGAACTGCGGCACCTGCAGGAACAGTGAAGTAGTTAAAGCTAGCCCATTTATTTTCAGCCGCCAAACCAACCTGACGATTGTATTCGTCTTGCTTTGTATAGAAAAAGTCAGTGATTAACTGAAACCCTTCACCTAAATCGACCTGACCAGAAATGTTCAAGCCGGTACGCTCGCGCTCAGTCACTTTGTTAAACGCATCGAAACCTTCTGGCCCCGCATAAAGGTGGTCTTTGTTGGGATCAGACGGCAAGCCAACCAGCTGCACCCAACCATAACCGCCACCAGCAGGACCAGCGTATTGGTTTGATAAGTTAGATTTGGAGTAAACACCACCAACCAGAATACCAACTTTGTCATTTTTCCAGTTAATAAGACCATTAACGCTAGGATCTGTCTCGCGAGTGGTGGTGCCGGTTGAAACCTCTGCACCTAACGCGGTAGTAAAACCATCATCTTTAAAATCAAAAGGACGGCGCGTTTTTAAATCAATAGTACCAGTCAAACCTGCAGTCAAAATATTTGCTGTTGGAGCTTTAATGACATCAGCGCCCTTCAACAATTGCGATGGAATATCACCAAAGTTAGGCTGCGCAGATACGATTGAGTTGGCACCTAAATAAGACTCGCCGTTCAACAAGGTATTTACTTGCGGCAAACCACGAACATTTACGCTACCGCCCTCGCCGGCGCTACGACGAATTTGGATACCCGGGATACGCTGCAATGAGTCGGAAATAGTGGCATCAGGCAACTTGCCGATATCTTCAGCTGCAATAGAATCAACGACACTGGCTGCCGAACGCTTGGAGTTTACAGCGCTTTCTTGAGCACCCTTTACGCCGAGTACAACAATTTCTTCAACTGCCAAATCCTCTTGCGCGAACGTCACACTGGTGAAACCAGTCAATGCCAGCGACGCTATGGACGTCGCCAACACCGTTCGCTTAAAGCTTTTTGATTTATTCATGGAGATCTCCTTTGTTATATGTGAGGAACCACTTTTTTGTATTACATCAAGCACCCAATCACAGCAGCTCTGCAGCTCAATCAGGTAAAAACAGCTCTTCGTTTTAAGAGCTTTTGCTGGTTGCTATTGCAGTAGCTCGCAGCAATTCGGAACACGGGCTTTGAACGCCCCGAAAACTTGGGTTAAGAAAAGAAACTAACGTTAAAAAACCTATTTACGCGTCAAATCTTTTGTTGCCAAACACTGAAAATGAAACGGATTACATTTATTTGATAGTAGGTTTTCGTTAAATCAATATAATTATTCAATTAAAAATCCGATAAATATAGCAAATATTCTGTAAAATCAGCCATTTTGCACCATTTTGAAGCATTATTATAATTTGCAACGGGCAGACATTTCCCAAAAAAAGTAATCGGTTACATTTTCTGCGTATTTGACCTAAAAAACCCCTTCATGGCAAGAAAAATTTTTTGAGATGCTTAATCTTTCAAGAAAAAGGCTGCTTTTTCCCCAACCTTATGGTCTGGCACGGTTGATTTGCATAAGAAAAAACCCGTACCTCTCACGAAGTACGGGTTTGATATACAGCTCTGATAGAGCCTGAACACACTAAAAAAGGGGCTGTACCCTCAAGCTACTTAAAGGCAGCCACGAAACCACCGTGAGATTTAATGGTGATTGCGGTAGCTTTATCCGTACCGATTTCAGTTTGGGTAAATTCACGCTCGGTTGCGCCATCGGTAATCAACATCGCTTTTTTGTTGCCGATAAAGCTCAAATCCAAGGTGAGGCTCACATCGGCCGCATCGCCATTGAAACCGGCCAAATACCAGCTGTCGCCAGACTTACGTGCAACCACCAAATACTTGCCAGGAACGCCATCTAAGAACTTCACGTCATCCCAGGAACGCGGCAAATCTTGCAAGAAGGCTTTCACGTAATCAGGTGCGGTCGCCATGCCTTCGGGGATTTCCGCAAAGTGCTGAATGCCGGAGAGGAACAGTACTGATTCCGCAATTTCAAAGCCATTTCGCGTTGCGCGTTTGATGTTGGGGATATCGCCAAACGCCATGGGTGTAAAGTCCATAGGGTCAAACAGGTTGCGCGCGAACGCAGCCATGACCGCGTGAGCTGGTACGGCGTCCTGATTCGCTTGAGTGAAGGTGGTGAACTCAAAGCCTTTGATGGCTTCCATAGTCATGAGGTTTGGATAGGTACGCTGCCAGCCGCGCGGCAAGGTCGCGCCGTGGAAGTTGATCAGCAAACCTTCCGCCGCCGCATCTTTCAGAATGTCGATGTAGTAAGCAATCATGGAGCGACCGTCGCCGCCGAAGAAATCGATTTTCAAGCCTTTCACGCCCATTTCACGCAACAAAGCAAATTCTTTTACGCGTTGCTCATGCGTCAGCAATTTACTTTTTGGGCTCATTTGGGTGCCGTTCCAATCTCCCGAAGAGTTGTACCAAAGAATGATGCCGATGTTTTTAGTCTTGGCGTAATCCACCAACTCTTTCATTTTTTCATAGCCGATTTTTTTATCCCAATCGGCATCGATCAGGGTGTAATCCCATTTCATGTCCACGGCATAGTCGATGAACTTTTTCTGTACATCGAACACAGTGAAATCGTCTTTTAAGATTGCCCAGCTCCAGGATGCATGACCCGGTTGAACCAAGTTTTTATCGAACGCAATCGCAGGGTCAGCAAGGTCGGTACCCAAGGTGGATTCCATCAGCGTTGGCAAACTACCAATCGCCAATACGCGCCAAGGTGATACTAAATCTTTATCGCTCTCAGCCAAGAGGTTTCCACCGGTGAAGACTTCGGCAGCCATAGGCAGGCCAATTTTATATTCGCCTTTAGCGGAATCAGCTTGCAGACGCGAGGCGTGGAAGCTGCCATCCATGTTCACTTCCGTGATGGCTACCCAAGTATCATCAGTTTTGTAGAGCGCGGGGAAAACCCAACCGGCCGGGCTTGGTGAAGCTGTACCCACCGGAATATCCGTTAAATAGGTTTCTTCATAGGAAGGGTTGGTATTAGCAAAGCCTGTTTGAGCAACGGCCATGGATTGCATCCAGGCTTTGGTGTTTTCAGCAAAACTGAAACTGGTGGTTTCGTTTTTAAATTGCAGATGCTTTTTGGAAGGGTTAGGCACTTGGTAACGGAACGCAACACCGTCGTTAGAGAGACGGAAGGTCACCTGAATCTCCTGCCCGCCCGCATTATTAAGGGTGATAGTTTGCTCGTTGGCGCGGTATTGGATCTTGTGCTTTTTACCCACCATCATTTCATAGTCATCGCTTACCGCTTTAAGGGGCGATGTGCTTTTAATCTTCAGACCTTTAGTGAAGTCAGCGTCGCTCAACTCCAAACCGAGCGATGAGGTTTTGATAACAGGCTTGCCATCGCGCAAGACGCTGTATTGCAGCGTACCCTGCTCTGTTTGGCTCAGGTGAACCTGAAGATGTTTATCCGGGCTAGTAATGTCTTGCGGGGTATTTTTGGCGCAAGACACCAGCAGCAAGCAGGTCATGCCGACGTAAAGTTTTCTCATGGATTTTTCTCTCTGTATGGGATTTTTTGTTATGAATGACCCAGACCTTCTTCAACGAAGAGGGCTAGTCTATATGTATTATCATATATATTTATATCATAGATGAACGACCAGTCACCACACGACACGGCGGCGGGTGTGTTGGAATTTGTAAAGCTGGGGACGCGGGAAGACAGCCTTGGGAGGGAAAAACGAGCGAGATGTGACTCTCGCTCAAAAACAGCAGGTGTAACTCGGTTAACGCTAGGGTAATACCTTAAGGGTGCGGCAGGATGGGCAGCTCAGCCGCTATATCCGCACTCGACAAACTGGTTCGCGCACTGTCACTCAGATTGCGCAACTGCCCAGCCACATCAATTGCCAGCGAACTAATCGCAGGGTCAGGATCGTTCACAAGGGCCTCCACCAACCTCAAGTGAGACTGATTTCCCGTAGCGCGCATAGCCAGAAGCGCATCCAAACGCACATTGATATCCGCATCATGCAGCATGGGTGCAATGACATTTACTGCATTCGCATAATGGGTTTTCGCCAAGTTTTGCAGCGCGTGCTGGCGCTCTACCGGGTTCTCGCTTTTCAGCTGGTTGCGAGCATCTGATAAGTGATTTTCCATAAGCGCGTTATTACCGCGCTGGGACAATACTTGAGCAATAGTCCGTTTTACGTCTGGGTCTGATTGTTTGTTGTAAAGCGATTGCAAGGCATAGTCCGGCATGTTTTCCCGATCATTTGCCATGTCATATATACCCTTGCTGACAATCGCAAGCTTCTCTTGCGATGCGTCGTTCGCCAACAAATCGCTGACTTTTTCGGCAAACGAACGGGGATCATCCACCGAACGTGTACCCAAATCTTTTAAGGTTTGGCTTACATCTATAGGCGCAGCTGCCGCGAATTGCCCTTCCTCGTCTTGTACCTGAGGTGAACCAGCGGCGGTCTGGCTGGACGATTTTGTAAGCGGGAGCTTAGGGCTATTGAGACTGCGGCTTTGCAGCGATAGCCAGTTATTGTTTTTTAATTCCTGATCTTTTTTATCTAGCAAGGCTTCAAGCGCCTTAATCCTGTTTTCCATCAACAAGATTTTTTGTGTCTGGTCTGATGAGTCGACAATAAAAAGCTGAACTGAATATGCCAGCAAAGCACCTATGCAAGCGGCAATAATGAGCGCTTTTATCGAGCCAAGTTTGACAGCGCCAGATTGAGGGGAAGTGGACATAGGCTTCTCGCAGTGTTTGTTTTCACATTTTTAAGGCGATAAAAAGACCAACCCCGAAGGGCTGGCCTTAATCAAACAAACAACTTAGATGTTGCCGTAACCAATAGCGCCGTTACAGTGCATCCACTCGCTCAAGCCGTTGCCGCCGCCACAAGCACCGTTTTGGTAAACACCGGTGTTGTAGGTTTGGGCTTCAGATTGACGAACAGAACCGTTAACGCTGATGTAATCCACTTGAACATCGCGGTTACCAGAGTCATTGGTGTACTCAACCAAAGTACCGCCACTCAAACTGGTAGTCGCCGTGTAGTTGGTCATAGTGGTCGACAAGGTCCAAGTTTGAACCGCGGTGCCGTTTACTTTCAGAGTGATGCTTTCGCCACCCGCTGAACCTTTAGCGCGTACAACGATGGTTTTGCTACCACCCGCTGCAGAGCTTGAGCTACCACCACCAGTATTGGTGCCTTCGCTCACGGTAATGTTTGAGCTACCGCTACTTTGGTAACCCTCGGTTTCCATAATCATGTAGTCCCAAGTAGAACCCATGTTCAAACCTTTAGCCTTCCACGCATCAAAGTGGTTACCAGTAGTAACCGAACCGCTTGAACGCTTGGAAGTACGAACGCTCCAGTATTGGTCAAAGGTTGCAGTACCAATAATCGAAGGTTGGTTAACGCGAGTGGTTTTGTAGATGTTGTAAGTACCACCGTCAGACGTGAATGTACCCAAAGAGGTACCGCCTGGTGGGGTCCAGCTACCGTAGTTTTCAACGATGTAATACTCAATCAAGGGGTTTTTGGTCCAACCGTAAACGGCCAGGTACCCGTTGCTGCCACCATTGAAGCTTCCAGAGAAGTTCACCACTTTACGGCCGCCTGTCGCCCAGCCTTTACCTGCGGTAAAGTTGCCAGTGTTGCTCCAGGAGGTTGAGTAGTTTCCGCCAGAGCCTAAGGTCATCGAAGCCGAACCCGGCTTGTCAGTCCAGAAGGAATAGTAGAAACCGTTGTTGGTTCCGGTTGTGTTAGAGCTGATCGTTTGCGCGCTAGCCGCTTGGCCAAGCCCCAGCAAACCAGCTGATACAGCAACAAAACCTAAAACCTGACTAACTCGGGGTAGCACTCTTTTTATTGTGTTTTTCATCTTGCATCTCTCATTTAATGGATTGACTAGTCAAACCCAATCCCACAGACCAACAGAACCCTGCATACGCAAAATGTATTGGAATGTCGAAAACGGTTTGTCCAGGTTGATGTCGATTGCGACCATCACCCATTCATTATTTTTTATCGGGCTGATGGCATCCATTCCCCGTCATGATATGAACCAATAGAGGCAATCGACGGTACGCCCTGAGGGGGAGCGCAAAATGAATGTAGAACAAACTTTATCCAACTTTCAATAAGAAAAGAAAAACATGCAAAAAGTTAAAGTCATTGTGACTAATAGTGACAAGTGGCGGTTACACACTGGGTTGAATGTAAACACACTAGGATAATTGAAAACAAAAGATTGCGAAAAACAACACAACTTTACAATCATTTTAATCATATAAATCAAAGACATAGCGGAGCTACAACTATGTCTTTTGAGTTTTTTTTATTATTTTTGCTATTTTTTTAATACCCTTAAGCCATAAATACTGCCCGCTTTTGAGCCTTGGTGAGCCACAAACTTAACAATCAGCTTACCCTTGGAGGCACGTACCAGACTTTCTGGAATGGCGTAATCGATGGTGTAAATATCCTGCTGAGCGTCCGCTGTTAGCTTGATGGATTTGATCAATTTATCGTTTACCAACACATCGAACTCATTACCTGCGTCTGCTTTGGCAAAGCTCAACCGCAAGGTTTTGGCTTCGAGTTTTTTGTCATTCAACTCGTAACTCATCCACGCCTTGGTGTTACGCCAGCGCATACCTTTGGTGATGCCAGTATCGGTTCGGTCGGCCTTAAAGAAATGGTCAGACTCAGGCTGCTGCTCGCCCGGTGCAACTTGATCGACAGTGATTGCATCTAGAGCCATGCGCTCAGCTTCTTTACGAGCCATTTCTGCTTGCAAACCGACCAAATTCTCCGGCGTCGTATAAGGCAGGTAAAGACTGTAGCGGGAATCGTGCAGGCGGAAGAATGGAATGAACTCTAGCGAAGCCGAATTAGGTCCCTTTACCACGTCTGGTGCGGTGAAGGTTAAGGGTTTACCAGGAACTGGTTTTATCTTGGCCATAAAGTCCGTCGAATCGCTCACAAACAGCGGCGCGGCTTCTAAAGGACACAGCTGCCCTTGGGCTATGTGCCCCATACGCGAGTCATCCGCCAAGTAATTGAGCTTTTCGCTAGGGAAAGGATTGGTTTTTGCGGCCAATACAATCGGGCCGTGCAAAAGCGCGTAGTAGTTGGACTGATCCGGCATTTGTTCCAGGTGGGTTTTCATTGGCAGTGTCACATCAATCTTGTCGCCCTTACGCCAGCTGCGATTCAAGCTCACATACTCGCCCGGCTGCGCAGAAACTTTCACCGGCTTTTTATTGATAGTGATTTTCAGCTCATCTTTCGCCACCCACTGCGGGTAGCGGATTTTCAAAGTGAACTTTTTGTTGCTCTTGATAGTGATGTGCGAGCTTTCCTCGTCGGGGAAGACGGTGTTTTGAACCAGCTCGATATTCTTTTCACGCCAGTTCAAGGTCGACGGGATAAACAAGTTGAGGTAGAGATCATCGCCGTCGTGCGCATAGATAAACTCGCCGTATTTTGCATGGCTTTCAATACCCGAACCCACACAACACCACATGGCTTTATCGACTTGCGAGTAAACGCGGTAATGGTTTGGGCGCATGGGGGTGAAGTACACAAAGCCGCCAGTTTCGGGGCGTTGTGAGGCCAGAATGTGGTTGTAGAGCGCGCGCTCGTAATAGTCGGCATAACTTACTTTGCTATCGGTCAGATACAGCATTTCCGTAAGTTTCAGCATGTTATAGGTGTTGCAGGTTTCAGGCCCTTCCACTTCATTAATCATGCTGGAGAAATCTTTATCATCGTGAAAATGCTCTTTCACGCTGTTGCCGCCAATGGCCACAGTGCGGTGGTCATGCACCGTTTGCCAGAAGAACTGGGCAGCCTCTTGGTAATCCTTTTTGCCCGTTAAATCGGCGATGCGCTTGAAGCCGATGACCTTGGGAATTTGGGTATTGGCATGCAAGCCAGTGAGTTTGTCCTGATCTTGTTTAAGCGGATTCAAAATCACTTGATGGGAAAAGCGCTCGGCCAGCGTCAGGTATTTTTGATCTTGCGTGATCGCATAAGCATCAGCAAAAACTTCGTTCATTCCGCCGTGCTCGCTGCGCATCATGGCCTGCATTTGCTCATCGGTTAAATGATTGGTGAGCGCCAATGCCCAATCGGACATGCGAATAAACATTTGTTTGGCGTCTTGGTTGTCCGCGTATTTGTAGGCATCACGTAAACCAGCAAAAGTCTTGTGCAAGTTGTACCAAGGGACCCACTTTCCGTTTACTGAAAAGTTATCTGCCTGCATTTTGCCTTGAGCAATCTGATTGAATGCGTCTTTACCGCCGGGAATACCGCCGACGTAGCCATCACCATTTGCATCTTGCGCGCGCTTTAATTCGGCGACGAAATAGTTCAAGCGGCGCAAAACCTCCGTATCACTCGTTGATGCGTACATGAGAGCTAAGGCCGTAAGGTAGTGCCCGCCCACGTGCCCATCCAAACCTGACGATTCCCAGTTGCCGTAACTTTCCTGTTTAGGAGTTAGGCCAGCTTCACGCAAAAAGGGCGCGGCCAATTTATCCGGCTCTAAGGCCATCAAATAGTGAAGATCCGTGGTTTGAGCATCCAAGAATGGGCTAGAGGTAAGGCGAACATCACTCAGTGGAAAAAGTTCAGTTGCCGAAGATACTTGGCTCTGCATCGCCAAAATACATGCAGTGAAGACTATTATTTTTCTCATGCTTGCCCCCGTTGGGATGTAATGGATTTTTCATATGATGTGACCAGCAGCCTAGGAATTTTAACCCGACTATGGATGATTATTTTTATCATTTGTCTTACAAAAACTATAGTTAAGCAATAAAAAAACCGCTAAGGGTTTCCCCATAGCGGCAAGAAAAGGTGTGAGCAATAAATGTTGCTACACACTCCAACGACAAAACATCGCAAAAACCGAGCAGATAAAGGGGCAACCCTTATGATTAGCTCGGGACAAAGAACCTCAATCAATTGTCTTATAATAAACATATATCAATCTAAAAGCCAATGTATTAATAATCTTAAACACGCAAATTTGAGTGGTTTTTGTAAATTAACAATGATTTACTCTGCACCTCTTGTTTCCCCTGTGAGTTTTGTACAAAAATCCGTTCAATAGCCCAAAACATTAATAGTATAATAGGACGTTTTTTTGTGCTCCTAGGGAACAACAAGCTTGTTAGCAAGCCCAAGGCACTGGCAATATGCACCCTCTTATTGTGGTGCCCCAAATATCAACAATAAAATCAATACTCGTGGACCCCAAATCCGCTAATAACCAAGACCTCTAGCGATCAACTAATGGATAACAACATGTCTACTACTCCATCCAAAGGCGGCAGTTTAATTCTGTCGATTGTTTACATTACCGCACTGTTTTTCATCTGGGCGTTTGTAACCAACCTAATTGACCCTCTCGTTAAAAGTATGAAGGTTATTTACACCCTCACCGACGCGGAGGCGCAGCTCAACCAATTTGCGTTCTTTATTGCTTATGGGATTATGTCGATTCCATCGGCTGCCTATTTGGCGAAGAAGGGTTACACCAAGTCTATTATTTTGGGTTTGATCGGAATTATCGCTGGCTGTTTGATTGCTTGGGCAACCACCTTCTCTCACAGTTTCGTGACCGTGTTGCTCGGCCTGTTCGTTGCAGCATCAGGTATTACATTGTTGCAAGTGGCAGCAAACCCACTGATTGCCTCTATGGGCGATCAAAAAGGTGCAGCCTTCCGTTTGAACTTGTCTCAATCATTCAACTCGTTGGGTGCGTTCGTTGGCGGCTGGGTAGGCGCGAAGTATTTGCTCGATGGCCCTTTGTTCCACAAAGACGTGGTTATCACCCAGGATTTGTTGGACACAGGCCTGTCATTTGTAACCAATGTTTACTTCTTAATTGCTGTCGTGTTAGCCGTATTTACCATTGCTGTATTTCTGGTTCGCAACACCATCGCCGAGCATTCACCCAAAATGGCAGCTCACACCGAATCCCCCTTCTCTGCATTGAAATCCAAATGGGCCAACTTGGGTGCTTTGGGGATTTTCTTGTACGTAGGTGCGGAAGTTTGCGTTATCTCCGGCATGATCTTCTTCCTTGAACAAGAAGCGATTTTGAACGTTCCTGCTCAAATCGCCGGTTACGTGGCTCCCTACTTCATGCTGCTAGCAATGATCGGACGTTTCGCCGGTTCGGCTTTGTTGCGCTTTGTAAATGCAACCAACATGTTGGCATTTGTGGCGACTGGCGCGACCTTTTTGTGCGTATTCGTTATCGCGACTTACAACTGGCCAGCAACCCCGCTCGGTGGCACCGTATCGTTGCACGGTCACATCACTCCAATCACCATGGGCTTCCTGCCAGCAATCGCAGCCATCATGATCGGTTTGTTTAACTCCATCATGTTCCCAACCATCTTCACCTTAACCCTCGAGCGTTCAACTGCACCTGCGTCTGCAACCTCGGGCTTAATGTGTATGGCGATTTGCGGTGGTGGCTTCATCTCTGTGCTTTATGGTTTTGCGGTAGACCAATTCCTTGCGCACTTCCCCGTTGGGGCTCGCTCTATCGCTTTCGTAGTACCCCTGCTGTGCTACCTGTACGTGCTTTGGTTTGCGTTCGCAGCCAAAAAAGCGCCAACCCATGCTATTGAAGAAGGTATTGCTGTAGGTCATTAATAACCCTATGACTTATCGATAAAAAAGCCCCGCGAGGGGCTTTTTTTATTTCTCAGTTTGGGAACATGAAATCCCACTGATCGAACAGATGAGCTAAATTATTTGGCATAAAAACATGGAGCTAATTGGCGTAGCTGGTCCTTACCCAGTAGACTTTCCAAATAAATTAATTCGGATCACTCAGCAAAAATCTGTATCAAAAAATAAGGCGCCCTAAGGCGCCTTATTTTTTGATCTCAAATTACTTGGTTACAAACTTGTAAGTAATTTTGCTTTTATATTCCTCACCGGGTTTTAACAAGGTGGTTGGGAATTTAGGTTGGTTAGGTGTATCTGGGTAGTGTTGCGGCTCTAACACCACAGCGCCACGGTATTCAAACTTCACACCTTTGCCTTCCACTTTTCCGGTCAAGAAATTGCCGCTGTAAAATTGCATGCCGGGTTCATCGGAATAAATTTCCAGAGTACGGCCTGATGCTGGATCTGACAGGGTGAGATCCAAGCCCCACTCATCAACGGATTTTTTGTTCAACACCCAGTTGTGATCGTAGCCACCACCGTTCTTCAATTGCTCATTGGTTTGACCAATCATTTGGCCGATCGCATGTGGCTTAGTGAAATCAAACGGAGTGCCTGCAACAGGAGCAAGCTCACCTGTTGGAATCAAACCGCTATCAACAGGCGTGTATCTGCTCGCATTGATGTACAACTCTTGATTCAAGATACTGCCCTTGCCCGCCATGTTGAAATAAGGGTGTTGGGTCATATTAACGTGAGTTGGCTTATCGGTAGTTGCACCGTAAGTAATGTTAAATTCGTTGTTGTTAGTCAACTCATAAACCACGGTTACTTTTAAATTACCGGGGTAACCTTGTTCACCATCTGGGCTGGTGCGAGTTAAAGTTAAACCAACAGAATTTGCCGTCTTAAAGGATTTTGCATCCCACATTACAGCCCAGAAACCTTGGCTGCCACCGTGCAAATGGTTGGCACCATCGTTTTTATCCAAGTTGTAAGTCTTACCGTCTAATACAAATTGCGATTTACCAATACGATTTCCGTAACGGCCAATCATAGATCCGAAGAACGATTTATTTTGCAAATAACCATCGACACTGTCGAAACCTAAAAGAATATCTGCCATCTTGCCGCTTTTATCGGGCGTGACCATGGAGGTAATTGTGCCGCCGAAGTTGGACACTTTAACAACTACACCGTTTGCGTTAGTCATGGTGTACAAAGTTGTTGATTCACCAGAAGGCAATTTTCCAAATGGAGCGTCAGTGATAGCCAATTGGGCTACAGATTTTACCGCGGCCGCTTTTTGCGAAGCTGCAGGCGCGCTAGCCGTTTCAGCTGCATAAGTGGATTGTGCGCAAGCTGCTGCAACACAAAGTGCTAAGGTCAGTCGTTTAAAATTCATTATGGTTCTCCTGTTATTATTAAAAAAATCGTCGTTCTATTCGTACCGTTTTATTCATAAAAGAAAGGCGGTTTAACCACCGCCTTTCTCACACAAACATTAAACACCATCTTTCAAATGCACGTTATACGCCGTCTTTAAGATGGTAGTAGGCAGCGTTGTGGCGCAATTCGGTTTTGAATGCACGCACAGTTGTGTTTGCATCAATAACCAAGGCTTCTACACCTGCCATTTCTGCGTAATCAACAATTTCATCTGCCGTCACACCTTGCGTGTACGCGCTGTGGTGCGCACCACCAGCTTGGATCCACGCTGTTGCTGAGATTTCCAAATTGGGGCGAGGTTCCCACAAAGCTTTAGCGACAGGCAATTTTGGTAATTCTTGTGGTGGCGTCACTGTATCCACTTCGTTGATGATTACGCGAAAACGCGTGCCAATATCAATCAACGAAATGCACAAGGCTGGGCCCGCTTTGCCGGTGAAAATCAAACGTGCGATGTCATTGCGGCAACCAATAGTGTGCAAGTGAACTTCCAGTTTTGGTTTTGCAGCTGCGATGGATGGACAAACTTCCAACATGTGCGCACCTAATACTTGGTCAACACCACCAAAGTGATAGGTGTAATCTTCCATAAAGGATGAACCACCTTGACGACCTTTGGACATAACCTTGCAGATATGAACCATGGCCGCAGTTTTCCAATCGCCTTCACCACCGTAACCAAAACCAGCAGCCATTAAGCGCTGAGTTGCCAAACCTGGGAGGTTGGTTAAACCTGTCAAATTTTCGAAGCAGTTGGTGAATGCACCGAAGCCACCATCTGTTAAAAATTTCAACATGCCCAATTCAAGGCGCGCTTCATTTTTCAGCATTTGATATTGATGTTCGTCGTCAAAAATCGCTGGGTTAACATCGTATTCTTTTTTGTAGATTTCGATTTGTGCAGCAACTTGTTCGTCAGTAACGGCATCAACGACTTTTTGCAAATCACCTAAACCGTATGCGTGAACTTCGTAACCAAAGGTAATTTGTGCAGACACTTTATCGCCGTCAGTCACAGCAACTTGACGCATGTTGTCGCCAAAGCGTGCAACTTTTAAGGTTTGGCTTGCATGCCAACCCATTGCAACGCGACACCAACTGTCGATTTGCTTTTGTACAGATTCAGTTGCCCAATGACCTACAACCACTTTGCGCTCTTGACGCAAACGTGTGCTCACGTGGCCGAATTCGCGGTCGCCGTGCGCACTTTGGTTGAGGTTCATAAAGTTCATATTGATTTCAGCAAAGGGCAATTCAGCGTTGAATTGCGTGTGCAAATGCATGTAGGGCTTGCTCAGCGCGCGCAAACCAGAAATCCACATTTTTGCGGGAGAGAAAGTGTGCATCCACAAAATCAAACCTACGCAATTTGGATTGCTATTAGCCGCTTGTGCGACCGCCAAAATTTCCGCCGGAGATTTCACCGTGTCTTGCGCAACAATTTTGATCGAAATATTGGCAGAATCGGTTAAACCCGCTGCAATTTTTTGGCTGTTCTCGGCGACTTGTTTCAGTACGCCAGGGCCGTATAAATGTTGTGAGCCAGTGACCAACCAGACTTCTTTATCGCCGTAAACTTTCATTTTGATTTCCTCAAAAATCTATACATTAATTTTGTGCTAACTCGATTTACTTTTGCCCGTAATAGGCATTTTTTCCATGCTTACGCAAATAGTGCTTATCGACAATGCCTTGCTTTAATGCCGCTGTATTTGGCTGCAAGGTTTTTGTCAGGTAGGCCATGCGCGCAATTTCTTCTAATATCACCGCGTGATAAACCGCATCTGCTCCGTTCTTGCCCCAAGTAAAAGGTGCATGTCCAGCAACAATCACCATAGGAACTTCTTTTGGGCTACGTGTTTTAAAACAATCGGTAATTTGCACACCGGTTTCTTCTTCGTAGTCGCGCTCAATTTGTTCATCGCTCATCACTGCGGTGCAGGGAATTTCACCGTAAGCATAGTCAGCATGAGTCGTTCCATAGCAGGGAATGGCTTGCTGCGTTTGCGCCCATGCGGTGGCATAGGTCGAATGAGTGTGAGTCACGCCGCCAATGGAATCAAAGTGACGATACAAGTGAGTGTGGGTTTTGGTATCTGATGAAGGGCGCATTTTTCCTTCAACGATATTGTTTTCCAAATCCACAATGACGATATCGTCTAGTTTCATCACTTCGTAAGCTACGCCGCTCGGCTTAATAGCGATCACACCGGCTGCACGATCAATTTGCGATACATTACCCCAGGTATAAACCACCAAATTGCGACGCTGCAATTCCATGTTGGCTTCGTAAACTTCGCGTTTTAATTCGAGGTAACTCATTTGAGGGAACTCCCTAACTCTGGTGAAGAGTTGACGAAGTTTCCGAGCGTTAAATATTTTTGATACAAACCTTCATAAGCCGCAGCAGCTTGTGCATTAGGTTTGTAGGTTTTGCACACGGTGGATGCCATCACTTTCTGTGCGCTGGCAACATCAGGGTAAACACCGCCCACGACCGCGCCAAAAATAGCGGCGCCTAAAGCACAGCTTTGCTCGCTCTCTAAAACTTCAATTGGGCAATTCCAAACATCCGCGCAGGTTTGCATAACAAAATCGGATTTTTTGGAAATACCGCCAATCGCCACCACAGAATCAATGGCAACGCCTTCTTGTTTAAAGCGTTCGATAATCGCGCGCGCGCCAAAGGCAGTCGCTTCAACCAATGCACGAAAAATTTGTGGCGCATCGCTACCCATTTTCAAACCCGTAATCGCCATGGCAACGGATTGATCCGCATCGGGTGTGCGACGACCATTCACCCAATCCAAGGCGGTAATACTTGTATCACCTACCGGAATTTCACTGGCAGCTTTACTCAGGGCAACAATGGTTTTGTCTTCCAATTCTTGAATAAGTTTTTGCTTGGTTGATTCATCTAATAATGATGACGATGAGACAAGTTGGTTCGCTGGCCAGTTCACCACATTTTTAAACCAGGCATACAAATCGCCGAAGGCTGATTGACCTGCTTCAAGACCAACAAAACCGGGCGTTACAGAACCATCAACTTGACCGCAAATACCGCGGATGCATTTATCGCCAATGTCTTCATAGCTGGCGACTGTAATATCGCAGGTAGATGTACCCATAATCTTGGTCAAGACACCGGGTTTCACGTTGGCGGCGACCGCACCCATATGGCAGTCAAATGCGCTGAAGCTCACGGGAGTGCCAACAGGTAAGCCCAACAAAGCAGCCCACTCTGCTGTTAATAATCCGCAAGTTTGATCAGAGGTAAAGGTTTGTGCCGGTAAGCGATCGCGTAAGCCATCCAGAAGAGGATCAATGCCTACAAAGAATTCATTGGGTGGATAACCGCCCCAGCTCTCGTGCCACATCAATTTATGGCCGGTAGCACAGCGCCCCATACGCAATTTTGACGGATGAGTTGTACCGGTAATGACGGCAGACATCCAATCGCAGTGTTCAACCCAAAGGTAAGCTGCTTTGGCGACAGACGCATCCTCACGCAACACGTGCAAGGTTTTCGCCCAAAACCATTCTGATGAATAGATGCCGCCTTCGTATTTCAAATAATTCTCTTTAGAGGCGTTTGCAGCAGCGGTAATTTCCTGTGCTTCTTTGATGGCGGTGTGATCTTTCCACAACACAAACATGGCGTTGGGGTTTTCAGCAAATTCTGGTTTAAGCGCAAGCGCCATACCGTCACTGTCTACCGCAATCGGGGTAGAACCTGTGGTGTCAAAACCTATACCCACCACTTTGGCAGCCGCACCAGCAGGAGCCTGTGTCCACAAACCTTGAACAACTTGCTCTAGGCTTTCAAGGTAATCCAGCGGATGCTGGCGAAATTGGTCTTTCGCTGGAACAGAATACAAGCCCTTTTTCCAACGGGGGTAATACACAACATGACTGGCAACTTCTTTGCCAGTCAACGCATCAACGAGGAGTGCACGTACGGAATCGCTGCCGTAATCAAGGCCTAAAGCATATGAGGTCATCACTTCACCTGGGGTTATTTTGCGTCTAAAAATGACGCCCTATTTTGTATGATAATATTATTCACTTAGAGTGCTTTTTGTCAATCTCCGAACCCCTAAAATAGGGCTTCAAAACGAGAAAAATTCATCGTCTATAAACTCAAATTTTATCTTTACAATCTAAGACTTATATTACAAATTATTTGCCACAAATAGCCTGAATGCGAAGGTCAATAAGCATGATTTGGACCGCATCTTTAATCGCCAATTTAGCGCTAAGTACCTGACGGCAAAGGTGGGTTTAAGCGAAAGCCTTATATTGTAATATCAGGTATAAATCGTTAACCTTCTGCCAATAATTTTAATCATCTGGATTGCTCACCAATGGCGCTTCTTGACCGTAACTTCAATCTCTCCCACCGTATGGTCCACGAACTGGGTAAAGCCATCATTTGCGGGGAATACAATGACAACGGATTACCCACTGAAGCAGAACTTTGCGATAAGTTTGGTGTAAGCCGAAGCGCTGTTCGTGAAGCCGTTAAAATGCTTTCTGCTAAAGGACTGATCTCTAGCAAGCCGCGTCAAGGTATTCGCGTTGAGGCTGAAGAAGAGTGGAACATCTTTGATCCAGATTTGCTGCGCTGGTCGCTAGAAAGCAAACCCTCGATGAAGGTGCTCAAAGAGTTCCTTCAGGTTCGCATCGCCATTGAACCAGAAGCAGCTGCCTTAGCAGCGCGTTATGCGTCTGCAGACCAAATTGATGCAATCGAAGCCGCACTGGAAAGAATGAAAAACGCAGAAGAAAATTCGCAAGAAGATTTGGATGCGGACATCGCCTTCCACATTAGCATTCTTTACGCGAGCAATAACCGTTTCTACGTCCGCCTACGTGATTTCATCAAAACGGCGCTCCGTGTAAGTATTAGCCACACTAGCCCCATGAAAGGTAACCACGAGGGTATAGTAGAAGATCACGCCAAAGTCTTTAATGCGATTAAAAACCGTAATCCAGAACGTGCGAAACATTCCATGCTGTTGCTGATTGATGAAGCGCTTAACTTTATTGAAGAAGAATTAGCGTCTAAGCAAGAATAAATTATGAGCAGCCCTCAACGCGATATCACTCTCCGCTTTTTAGCTGAACCCCAAGACGTGAACTTTGGTGGCAAAGTACATGGCGGCGCCGTCATGAAATGGATTGACCTCGCTGCTTACGCCTGTGCCGCGGGTTGGAGCAGCCGCTACTGCGTAACGGTCTATGCCGGTGGTATTCGCTTTGTATCGCCGGTACATGTTGGCAACTTGGTAGAAGTTAGCGCAAAGATAATTTATACCGGCAAATCTTCCATGCACATTGCGATTGAAGTTAATGCCTGTGATCCAAAATCCCTGAATCGCAGACTCACTACCCATTGCATCGTAATTATGGTGGCCGTGGATGAGTCGGGCCAACCCGTAAAAGTTCCAGAATGGACTCCGCAAACAGAGGAAGATAAACAGCAACATGCCACCGCAATTAAGCTAATGGAAATGCGCAAAAAAATTGGCGAGGAAATGCAGATTTTTGTTTAAGCTTAACTAAAAGCTAAACGATGAACGCGTCAATGAAAGATAGGCCCAGGCGCCCATTGCTGAACCTGAAATAATCCAAATCCCAACAATAATTATCGCTGCCGCACGACTAACGGGTTTATCCATAATTGCTTGTGCTTTTTCACGCGAAGCTTCCAAAACTTCTTCTGGTGTTAGGCGCAACACTAACATCAGCCCCAAGGGCACAATAATCAGGTCATCCAAATAACCCAACACCGGAATAAAATCTGGAATCAAATCTATTGGGCTTAATGCGTAGGCTGCCACCGCTAAGGCGAGACAGCGTACGACCAATGGCATCCGAGGATCGCGTGCAGCGAAGTAAACAACCAACGTTTGCTGCTTTAATTTTTTAGCCCATTTTTTTATACGCGACATTGCAACATACCACTTATTTCCTTAGTGCGCCCCCTAATAAGAACGCCGCTAAAAAAGTGAGTAAGCCTGCAACAGAAATATAATAACCAACCGAAGCAAGACCGTAGTGGACACCCAACCAACTGGCGATTGCAGGTGTCAACGATGCGCCAATAATGCCCGCTAAATTAAAGCTCAGTGAAGCTCCTGTATAACGAACTTCCGTCGGAAATATTTCCGCCAATGCTGTACCCAATGCACCATAAGTAGAACCCATAACACCAAAGCCAAGGCTTAGCATGATTAACACACCCATGGTCGAACCGGAACTCAACAGAGGCGCAAAACCTAATCCAAATGCTACAACAGCAACGCCCGCAATCATTAGCATGGTGCGACGACCGATCTTGTCTGCAACCAAAGCCGACAACCAAATGGTAAGCGCCATCGCAAGCACAGCGTACAGTTGCAAGATGAGAAAATCTTCGCGCGTATACCCTAATTTGCTGGTGCCCCAACCAAGAGAAAATACGGTGGTGATGTAAAACACCGCAAACGCGGCGATTGCTAAAAACGCGCCCAATATCATGACACGCGTATATTGTGTAAGAACGTTCAACATAGGAACACGAACGCGCTTGTCAGTTTCAATTGCCTCTTTAAAGGCGGGCGTTTCTTCAATGCTTAATCGAACGTATAAACCAACCATAACTAATAGCGCACTAGCGATAAACGGAATACGCCACCCCCAACTAAAAAAATCTGCATCGTTTAAATTGTGCGTTAATGCCAGAAACACTCCCGTGGAGCAAATGAATCCGATAGGGGCGCCAAGCTGAGGAAACATACCGTAAAGTGCGCGCTTGTTTTCCGGTGCGTTTTCCGTGGCCAAGAGCACAGCACCGCCCCACTCTCCCCCCAAACCAATTCCTTGCCCAATTCGGCACAAACACAAGAGTAATGTTGCCGTAATGCCAATGGACTCATAGGACGGTAGTAAGCCGATAAAAACGGTAGAAAGCCCCATTGTCATCAATGCAGCAACAAGGGTTGCTTTTCGCCCGATTCGATCACCGTAATGGCCAAAAACCGCAGAACCAATAGGGCGCGCGAAAAATGCCAATGCGAAGGTTGCTAATGATTGCAAAGTTGCGATAGTTGCATCACCTTGTGGAAAAAATAAGGTGGGGAAAACCAATACAGCAGCCGTTGCGTAAATATAAAAATCAAAAAATTCAATGGTGGTGCCAATCAAGCTGGCGAATAGGACACGGAACGGTGAGTTTTTAGTCTGCATAGTTAAGGTTCTTGGTAATGATGTACGGGCCATAAAATCGCGTGCGATTATAATCTTAAAAAGTGCGCAGCAGGCTTACATTTAATAAAGCTTGTCGATCAACGCATCAAACGCTAGCGGCCCCATTTCATCATGAGTTACACGGAATTCTTGATTCGAAATACTGAAATTAGTGTAACGTCGGCTGAGATAACGTTGTGCAAATTCATTTACAAACCAGCCATTACCTTGAGGTGTTGCAGCCAAGAGCACATTTAGCGGCAAAGAGTTGTTCGATTTATACCGAGCTTCTTCGGCGGCAATAATAGCGGTAGTCACACCAAACATAGATCCATCAATCAAGATATAATTTTTAAAATAGGCGGCACCAACCGGCTCAACGCTCAGCAAATAAGCGCCTAACAATCCGCCGGCGGATACACCCACAAAAGTACGCTCCGAATTTGTTCGGTAGGTAGATTCAATAAGTGGAATAAATTCTTCTTTTAAAAATTTGGTGTAAAGCGGGCTTCCCTCCGGTAGAAAATCTTTCATCCTTCGATCTTTCGGGCCTTCGTCGATTGCAACCATAATTACATCTTTAGATTTTTTATCGAGTAAATAGGCGAAGTCTGTATACCATTGTCCATCCGTAGCATAGATGACAGGATAATTTTTCCCGGACGTTTGATAGTCGGGAGGAAGGTAAACCTCATACCCATAGGTTATTTTTGTATTAGAAGACGTAATGGTTGATGCACCCACAAAACGTCCTTTCATTGCGAATTTATCGATAGGTGTAAATTTTATCGTGTCAAAATCACCTGTCGCGTTAGCTTTTCCATCGCCAATATCCAAAGTAAATGTGCCGGACGTGAGCGTATCGAAGCGTAGATTAAGCTTGAAAGTATGCTTTGTTATTGCATATACGCCCCTTAACTCAAGCGAAAAATTATCACTGGCATTTACGGAATAATTAGCGTCAAGCTTCGCCGGCGATAAATTCGAGGGCTCAACAAGCACTGCATTATTTTTTTGAAAACTCAATTTAAAACGCTCGCCCACCACAGGACTCTCTTCGGGTTCCAACATAGAAGACGCTGTTTTAAAGTTCAAATGAAATGCGGTGTTAATAATGCTTTCCGGTGTAAGAGAAAAGCTTTTATTTTCGAGCGTGAAATTTCCACTACGAAATAAACTTTGCACGCCATCAAAACCGGTATAGGTTTCTTGGAATGTACCGGATGATTTATCGTTAAAGGCTAACTTAATCGCGTAGGTATCACCGCCTTTGGTAGTGGTTACCCAAGCAGCCGAGCCATTTTTTATAAAGCTATAGCCGTAGATTGAGGGAAGAGTTCTTCCGTCCAATGAATGAACAACCAGTCTTTGGTTGTCGAAGGTAAGAATAGTTTTATCAACCGATGCTGTTTTCACACCTGTTAATAACTCCTGTATTTCGGTATCAACGAGCGTGATTTTGGTATCAACGAGAGTCGCAGGAACAATGGAATCGACAATTGGTGAGGTAGAGCTTGCGTTCTGATTGGTCGGGCTTTGCGATCCACCACCGCCTCCACAGGCAGCTAGCAAAAGAGCCAACGCGATAGACACCATCCTTTTAAACATAGTCATCCTCCTATTCTTGTGATTAAGCCTTCCTAAAGTGCCAATATCCTGGCTGAGGCTGATCTTACGCACTTGCAATGACCAAGTCATCCTCCCAGGCCGGCAAGCTTTAATTGGCCATATAAGCTGAAAAATGCGCCATGCATTTATTCTATTTTGAGCTAAAGTTAGGGGAGCAATTCCAAATAAGGTAAAAACGAATGACCCGCTTCTCTGATTTCACCCGCCGTCTAACCAAACTCAGCGTGTTGGGACTCTTTTTCGGCTTACTTATCACTCCCTTATCGTCCTACGCCAAACCCCTACGCATGGTCGCGGGAGACGGAAGCATCCCTACCTACGCAAAGGGGCTACTCAAACTGGCGCTATCGAAAATCCCTGAAAAGTATGAATGGGACGATACAACCCCCACCAATACGGAAGCCCGGATTACACAGATGGTGGTGGAAAACCAACTCGATATTTGTTGGTACGCAACCACAAATGACTTTGAAGAGCGCATGTTGCCTATCAGAATTCCGATGTACCGCGGCTTACTTGGTTACCGAATTTTGATGATAAAAAAGGGGACGCAATCAAAGTTTGATGGCATTAAAACCATAGATGACCTCAAGCGTGTATCACTCGGGTCAGGTCGTTTTTGGGCAGATACGGATGTGCTCACTGCCAACAACCTGAACGTTGTAAAAGTGCTCAAATACGAAGGCATGTTTTTCATGTTAGATGGCGGCCGTTTTGATGCTTTTCCGCGTGGAGCGCATGAGCCTTGGTCGGAAATGAAACGATATCCACAACTCGATTTGGACGTAGAAAAAAATATACTTATGGTTTACCCAAACCCGTTCTATTTCTTCGTCAACAAAAATAATACCGAACTCGCCAGAAATGTTGAGAAAGGCTTGCGTATCGCCATTGAAGACGGCAGCTTTGAACAATATTTTATGAACGACCCAACAGTGAAGGATGTAATCGCAAATGCAAATTTGAAGAATCGCACCGTGATTAAATTACAAAATCCAACCTTACCAAAAAATACTCCGCTAGATGATAAGAGTTTGTGGTTTGATCCGTTTTCGCTGGAAAAATAATTCGTTTTTTGAATAAAAAAGCCGCGTGTAAAGCGCGGCTTTTTTATTGGTTTAAATTTGTGAAAACAGTGGCTAAACCAATCTCATAGCAATTGGATCCCAATTGATAATCTTTTGCTCAAACAAACTCTTGTTTGTTGAAAGTGCAGCCGCTGCAGCACGGAAACCAAATTCAGCATTTTCTTTTACTTTTCCATCCGTGCGAATCGCGTTATAAAAATTGGAATGATGATCGAAATGGTCGCTGTAACCTGCGGGCGCTTTCCATTCCATGCGGCTCGTTTCTTTTTGTGTTGATTGTCCCGCGTAGTATTTTTCGTACCATCTCACAAACTCCTCCTGACTCTTTTTATCAAAGGTGCTGTAAGTATCCCAACCATCAAACCCCGGTGCTTGCGGCATTTTATTGCGAATCACTTCAACAGAGCTACCACGCACAATCATTTTTCCTTCGGTACCCACCAGCGCGATTTGTTCGCCACCACCGCCACCATCAATAAAGTTCACACGCACTTGTAAATTAAATGCGGGGTGCTCTTTAGTTTCAGGGTAATCATAAACACCGGTAATAATATCGGGCACATCGCGCCCGTCTTTCCAATAGCGCAAACCACCGGATGCATAAATACGCGTTGGCCCCAAAGCATTGGTAATTAAATGCAAGCCAGAAAATAAATGTACAAACAAATCGCCCGCTATACCTGTGCCGTAATCCTGATAATTACGCCAGCGAAAAAATCTCACCGGGTCAAAATCGTGTGGCGGTGCATCACCTTGAAAACGCTTCCAATCAACTGTTTTAGGTGACGCATCGCGAGGAATAGAATATTGCCAAGCACCATTCGCGGATTGGCGATCCCAAAAAGCTTCCGCCAAGACTAATTGACCAATTGCACCCGCCTCATAAAACTCTTTCGCTTTTAAATAAGTTGCAGAGCTAACACGCTGGCTACCTATTTGGCATACGCGACCCGTTTGGTTTTGCACATCAATCATTGGCAAGCCTTGTTCAAGCTTGTGAACCATCGGCTTTTCACAATAAACAGCCTTACCTTTTTTCATTGCCGCCATGGCAATTTTGTCGTGCCAATGATCACTGGTAGAAATGATTACCGCATCAATGGATTTGTTATCCAAAATGTCTTCAAAATGCGCTGTGGTGTGCAACTGCTTTCCGTAAATTTCTTTCGCACGCTTAAGTCGACCCGTATAAAGATCGCAAGCAGCAACCAGCTTTACACCCGGCACAGTCACGGTAGTCGCACAATTTTTAAGACCCATAATGCCAACACCAATTGCAGCAACTTGGATATTATCGTTGGCCGATTTTTGGATATTCGCAAATGCAGATCGCGGTAAAGTGGCTGCTAACACAGCAGCGCCCGAAAGCGTTTTAAGAAATAGCCGACGTGAATTGTTATTATCATTTTCGTTCATGGAGATCCCCTTTTTCTTGCTAACTATTTGTGTGATAGCGTGACAGAAACCCCGATATCACGGTGAGATGGGACAACGGCTCGAGTATAAATAGGAGGTGGTGTTGATACTACCGGATAAGCATTTCTTAACAGGACGAAATTGTGTTGGAGATTTAAATCTTGGACATACTGCAATTAATATATGGGATTCGTGATCCTCGCGAAGCCGGGATCCAGCTTTTAGCTCTGAAAGAAAGCTGTGACAAGAAAAATTAAAAAAGTAGTGAATGGGGATTTAAAAAATATCGAGGAAATAAATCAGCAAGGCCTAAAAAATGGCTTTTGAATTTAACATGGACTTAAATTGTGTAGCGATCACCAAGCGGGATGCATTCGGCGCATCCATGCGCCTCACCCTTCGGGCAGCTTCGCTGTGCAAAACGGCTGTCCTGAATTAGTCACTCAACGCTTCCTGCGTCTCGCCCTGAGGGCAGCATCCGCTGTGCTAATTTGCTCCAGGCAAATTAGTGAACCGAGCTAAAGAACGAGCCCGCTTAAGAGCCAGCGAAGCCGAAAATGAAAAACCCCGTATGCCTTAAGGCATACGGGGTTTTTCATTTTAATTTGGTGGAGCTAAGCGGGATCGAACCGCTGACCTCAACACTGCCAGAGCCCTCAAGCCCAAATAATGTTACCTCACGATATGTCACACAATGTAACTATCTTATTGATTACAAAGGATTTTTATTGATTTAAATTTAATGGGTAGTAATCTGGCATCACGTTAAATCTCACTGAAAACTAACCCAGAACTAACCCCGATATGAAAAATTCAGTTAAATTTTCGAAGGATTGGCTGGTCAAATTGACCGCAACAAAGCCAGAAAAAAGAATCGAGTTCAAGGATACTGATAATAAATATCTACGTGCAATACACCACCCTAGCGGTATGGTGAAGCTGTGCGTTTATAAATGCCCTAGAGGGCAAGATAAAGCTGCCAGGGTTACTATCCCGATTTCCGTCAACGAAGCAATGCCGTCCATTCAAACCGTTCGAGCAGAAGCAAACAAGATCATTGTACAGCTCGACGCCGGAGTTAATCCAAATCAGGTAAAGCTCAAGAAGAACTCAAAAGTGACTCTTCAAGAGGCCTTGGATAATTACTTAGAATCTTCATGTAATATGCCTGAAGTAAAAACTCATTGTCGCAGAAGCGTAGAGAAATACCTTGCGGATTACCTCGATAAGCCCTTAGCCGACCTGTGCACACCGATTCGCCTACTTAAGGCTCACAGAGACATTAAGAACGGCATACTGGCTAGAAATGAAGCCAAGCGTATTTCTGGTGAAGGCGGCATAGGCGCTAACGAGGTTATGAAAAAACTGCGCCGCATTCTTAACTTCAATCGTGCACTTGATCGAAGCCAGATGCTACCTAGTTGGCCTACAGAAGACCTGGGTAAGTCTGGCCTCAAAATGTGGCTAGAACAAAAGCCAAGAACTAGGCGCGTCCATAAAGAAGAGTTACCGGCATTCTGGGCTGCGGTAGAAGGGCTACAATGCCCATTGCAGCGCGACTTGTTCAAATTTTTATTACTAACAGGTTGCCGCTCCGCTGAAGCCCGAAAACTGCGCCAAGAGGACGTAAACTTTCACCGGTGGACGATCACGTTTAAAAATACGAAAAACGGCTTAGACCATACCCTACCGCTTACAGAAACATTAAAAGACATAATCCTAAATCGGCTAAGCCAGACTGAGGATGGGCGACTGTTTCCTCTATTCGACCCCAAAGCCATCACAAAACATATTAAGCGCGCCAGCGGCCTGCAAATTAGCCCCCATGATCTACGCAGAACATTTGCCGGTATCGCTGAGGCAGCCGGTATAGGCTCCACAATGAAAAAGGATCTGCTTAACCACCTATCAGGGCGAGATGTGACTGATGACTATACCGGCTATACGGACTCCGACGACTTAAGAGATGCCCTAGAACGGATCGAGGCTAAGTTGATGAGTTTTGTGAATCGGGTAGCCCCTACACGTAGCGCCGCCTAGAAAAACATGGATAAAATCGAACCTATCAAATAGGATGCAAGCTGGAAAAACAGCATAAATAACGAAGACTAAAGGGATGCTGGATGACAGAAGGCAGAACCGTTCAAATTATTGAAATCACTAAGCTGGCATCGCAGGGGCGCTCAGAACCATATTTATGTGTGGGAGACGATAGACTTAACTATTACGTGAAAGGTCGCCAATCAGGTTCTACAACGCCAATCTATGAATGGATTTGCGGGCACCTTGCCAAAGCCCTAGCCCTACCCGTACCGAACTTTTACCTCGCTGAGGTTTCGAAAGACCTGTTAGATGTAACATCGCCCGAGTTACGTTCAATAGGTGCCTGTATAGGATTTGCATCCCAAGAAGTGCCGCTGGCTTGCTGGTTTGAGGAAGCCAACATCGAGAAAGTTGACGATGACCTTAAACGCAAGATTCTGGTTTTTGACTGGTGGATACGAAACGAAGATAGGAACAAGCAAAACCCCAATCTTTTGTGGGACAGTGCAAATCAACGTGTTGCAGTTATTGACCATAACTTAGCGTTTGATACAGAATTCCACCCCGATAATTTCAAGGAGTACCATCTCTTTGGGCATCATTGGAATAATATTTCGTCAGATATGGTCAATAGACTAGCTATTCAAAAGCAGTTAGAAGCAGCACTTCCAGCGTTCGATGTAGCGCTAAAGAACATGCCAGAAGAATGGTTGTGGATTGACGCAGAAAAAACGCTTCCTACTACACTAGATATAGACCGGCTGAGAAATCAGCTTTTACGTTGCCAAACTGAAGACTTTTGGAGGGCAGAATGAAAAAATTTGCATGTCGCTATGCCCTTATCCAGTTTATGCCCTACAGCGAAACAGGTGAGTTTGCCAATATTGGTGTGCTACTTGTATGCCCTCAAACAGGCCATTGGATATACAAGCTCGAAACTCAAAAGCATAAACGCTATACCGATTTCTTTAATGAATTAACTCATGCCGTATATCGCGATGCAGTACATACCATCGAAGCTGAATTAAAACGTCTGCAAAAAGTAAATATCAACTTCACTCCAGATAGCCTGTTGAACGCATTTAATATTGCAGTTCACCCGCGTGAGGCAATTATTAGATTCAGCGAACCAAGAGGCCGCCTAACCGATAACCCAGAACAAGAGCTGGCTACTATTTTTAATCATTATGTAGAGTTTGGTTTTTTGCGTAATGAAAGCCCAGAGCAAAAGCTAGTTAAGCGAATTTACGAGTTGGTTAAAACCTTTGAGTTAAAAGCACCATTTAAAGAGGAGCATATTGGTGACCCCAATATCGTATCTCTTCAGCTGCCTTTAGTTCAGGTTATTAACGAGAAGCCCGTAAAAGCAATTAAACCCTTGTATTTAGGCCAGGCTAAAATTAACGATATCTACAGCCATGGTGAACAATGGGAAGGTAAGCTCAAACGCCTTAGAAATAAGATTGGGTGGGAAGGTCAACTTTTAATTACGGTAGATGGTTTATCTGAAAAGCTCGAAATTAGAAAAGCTCAAGACGAGATGATCAAAGAACTAACGCAATACCAAGTAACTATAGAAAGTGCAAACGCTGAAGACAAACTAAAAGAGTTCTGCATCCATTAACACCTGCACTAAGCCTGTTTTCAGGCTTAGTGACTTTCCGGCATTAATAAACCTTGAGTTAACAACATGGATATTTCAAAACTTAATGTTTGGGATTCCTCAAGCCACCTTAAAACAGATCAAGATATAGCGCTGTATTTGGAAACCTGTATTGAAGAAGCTGGGGACGACTCAGTTTTTATGACCAAAGCTTTTGACAAAGCTGAGCACGCCAGAAAAACAAACGCACAGGCCAAGGCTTAAATATCACCGGCCTTAATACGCACCAACGCTTGTTGAGTTGCAGTCTCTGCCGTTATGTTTCCCAATATGTAATCTTCCGTTAACTCATGAAACCATTGTGGTGCATCTGCCGCACTCATACCTTCTAGGTTATGAATTGCTTCTACTTGCTCAACAAATTCGCGGCGCTTAGCAATGGCACGCAAGTGTGCTGAGCTTGCGAGCGCATCCGCTTCACTCATGGCAGTTTCCACAAATGCACCAACGGTAATAGCTTCTTCGGGAGACATTTCAACGATATGCCCCTGAAATGCCTTATCCAATTTTTCTGACGCTGATTTCGCGATTCTACTATCCATTTCAATCTCCTAAACGTTAAGTTTGAGTAGTAACTGTGGATAATCTAGCTTGTTTAATAATAGCTTCTTGCTGCTTACTCACGCTCTCCAACACTCGCAAATAAACTCGCTTTTTCTCTTGCGATGATGCATTACGAAAGAACTCAGAAAAAGGAGTAGACACCAAAATTTCATTCACTTTAGTTAAATTCATATTAGCGTCTACTCGATTAATCATTAACTCACCATTTGCAATAGGGTTGTGTAGTTATCTATGACTTCATAACGCACGTTGTTATCTACAAGCTTATCGTTTAACTCAAGAAAAAACTTCTTGGCGCAATCTGTTTTGTATTCCTCTATTTTCCGCAAGTCCATGGATGACATGGAGCCTTTTGTTTCGGCAATAAAATAAATGTGTTTTATTTTATTTTCATCAAACGCTATTGCCCAGTCAGGGTTGTAGTCGCCTACAGGTGTGGGAATTGAGAAGCCTTTAGGAAGCTTAGCGTAAACGATGACCTCATTTCCTGTGTCTAGCTCGGTCACGAAGTCACGTTCGTTTTTAGAATCTGTAATAACATAATCATAAATATGGCGCTGAAGCTTATCACCCGCCTTGGTGAAGTCTTGCCCTACCTGTGCAGCGGTGAATATATCTGTGCTGTAACATTGATCCGTAAGGCTGTAAGTTAAATGCTCAACAATCACCGTGGCCTTTTGCTCATTGATAATGCGCGATGCTTCCGCAATAAAGTGTTCAGGATTATATTTAAACTGCGCAAATATATGGTTATGCAGAGCCTTTAATATTTCAGCGACGGTTGAGCGCTTTAACTTTGTGTACTCACCGATTTTACCAATCAAGTCATAACTTACCGATGTATGCACTGCATTTTGGTAGGTTTCAGTTTCAGACTCACCCACTTTAAACGCATCACCTTTTTGCAATTGCTCATAGGTAGTGTCTGAACGCTGCACACCACGGTGCACTGTATACTGCAATTTCTCCACAAAAGGCTTTTCATTAAGTGCCGCTACACATTTACCTACTAACTCGCCGGTATCGAATTGAACCGTATAAACTGCTTTTCGGTTAATACGGTTCCATAGCGCCTGGAATTCCTTTTTATCAAAATTTGCGTTGCGTGGGTTTTGTTTAGGGCGACGGCCATCATCTGGCGTTGGCAAGCTGCCTTGACTGAATACACTATCAATTAAATTGAAAATGGATTCTGCGTAGGGCTTTAATTCAACTGGCAATGAGGCCAGTGCCTGCTCCTTTTTAGCTTGGTGATAAGCCTCGCTAATTGAGTCATCAGCATCATTTATATAGTCATTCTTAAGCAGATATTTGTAAATTTGGCGAGCTATGGCTGGTGTTACAACTACATCACCATTCAGCGTATTAAGCACCTTGCCTTTAAAATACTCCTCATTCGCTTTACGTGGGCGCTCCGTCAATTCTTTTAATATTTCACTTTGCAGCGCCGTTACAAACTCTTTATAGCTTTCGCTTGCCACTACGGTGAGCAAATTAATATCGTGAACAGTAGCAGGGTTATCCATACGTTCGCCGTGTTGGTTTACGGCCAAACGTAAACCGCGCCCTACTTCTTGGCGGCGCGTGGTGGTGTTGTCGCTGTGTTTAAGCGTACAGATTACAAACACATTGGGATTGTCCCAACCTTCTCGCAAAGCGGAGTGCGAGAATATAAAGCGTGTAGGTTCTTCAAATGACAACAAGCGCTCTTTATCCTTGAGGATTAAATCATAAGCATCCACGTCGTCAGTTTCAGTGGATTTTTTGCCAGTGGCGGGGTCTACTAAACGCTTTGATTTTTTGTCAATAGAGAAATAACCGTTATGGGTTTTTTCTGCCGCAATTTCCTTTAAGTAACGATTGTAAGGTGTATCCTCCAACGTAAGAATTTCATTCAGGTGTTGGTTATATTCCTCTTCAAAGATTCTGGCGTAATCACCTTTTTCATCGGGCGATGAATAATCACGGTATTTGGCAACTTCGTCGATAAAAAACAGCGACAGCACTTTTATGCCTTGACCAAATAACTGCTGCTCTTTTTCAAAATGGGCTTTAATAGTTTCGCGGATTTGAATGCGGCGCAGCTCTTGCTCGTGCACATCGCCTGTTGCATCGCCCACATAGAGTTCTACACCGTTGGTGAAAGTCACCACATCGGTATTGGCGTTAATGTCGCTAATCACAAAACCTTGGTATTGCTCTAAATGGTTGGATTCATCAAATAGATTAGTACCCTTGCTGAGCTTGCGGGTGATGCGCTTAATGCCGTTGTTTTGTTTTATTTCAAATTCCAAGCGCGCTAAGGGCGGCTTGGTGGATGAGATTTCAATACCTTCAAAATATAAATACGCATTAGTACCCGTAAGGCCGCGAATAGAAATACCGCGCACGGCAATTTTCTTTACCAGTTTTTGGTTGTAGGCATCCAACGCATCTAACCGGTAGACCTTGTTGTATTCGGTCTTGTGAGTAGCTGAATAACGCAAAATAAAGAGCGGGTTGAAATTGGCAAAAGACGCGAGTGTTTTTGCACCCTCCATTTTTTGTGGTTCATCCAAAATTAAAATAGGCCTATTTTTTGCGATAACATCAATGGGGCGACGAGTTTGAAAATCGTCTAACTCTTCATAAATGCGGCGGTTATCTGCACCTGTGGCATTGAACGCTTGCACGTTAATCACCATCACTTGAATATCGGCAGATGATGAAAAGCTTTCCAACTCATGTAGCTGCTTGGAGTTGTAAATAAACGCACGGGCTTTCTTTTTATAAATTTCGGAAAAATGTTCAGCCGTAATATCCAGTGATTTATACACGCCTTCGCGAATGGCAATGCTGGGCACCACAATAATAAATTTACTCCACCCGTATTGTGCATTTAGCTCAAAAATGCTTTTTAAATAGCAGTAGGTTTTACCGGTGCCGGTTTCCATTTCGATATCTAGGTTGATATTGGAAACCTTATCTTTTTTCAGCTCGGTAGATTGGGGCAAGTTTTGCTGGCGCTGTAACTGCTGAATATTGGTGAGCACTTGGGTTAGTGGAATGTGAAGCTCTGCATTTTTAAACCCCTCTTCACTGGAAAGGCTTGGCGTTTGGCCTGCTTTTACTTTTCCCAAATCTATGCGATAGCGCGTAGCAGGGTCATTGGGTAATTGACCTTTAAAACAGTCAATCACCGCTTGTACAGCGGCTGCTTGGTAGGCTTGGTGTTTAAATTGTAATTTCATTTACGCGCTAATCCTTAAAGGGTTTTCACCTTGGTAATGGGCGATAACAATTTAAACACTTGCTCCACATTGATTTTGGCGCTGTCGTCTTTAAAACCGGCATCGCGGAATACAGCGCGCACGGGTTGGTGTTTGGCGAGTTCTTTTACGAAGTCGTCATCAATGGTGCCTTGCTTATCAAAGCAGGCGACTAGCGCATTTTTGTCTACAAAAAATACGGTTTTGTTGGCGATGGTTTCGCGGCGAATGGGTAGGGTTAAATCCACGCCCCAATCGAGCATCACTTGAAATAATAAATCTTCTTCGGTGCGGTCTGGCTTTAGGTTATCCACTTGGGTGAATAAATCTTCTTGGCTCTTGGCAGCGGGGTTGTAATAGACCTCGGCCATATTGGAAGTGTCGATTTTTAGTACGCGAAAGCCTATATCCAGATTTTCAATGCCTTCTTTATCGGCGTTTTCTTCTTTGATTTTTTTACCGGCGCGACGGATACGTTCTTTGCTAATCTCTGTAATCACTAACGGCAAAGAAATTTCTTTATAGAAGCTGATGGCGCCCGCATACTTCTTGTTATTTTCCTTTATCACCTCTGGATATTGAATAGCAATAAATTTTCTGACCCCCATGTCAATCGAATTTCTATCAATTACAGCATGTGGAAAAGATGAAGATCCAGAAAAAAAATCAACAAAAATTCCATCACTGCCACTATATAAATTTATGCAAGTTTTCAACAAATCAATTGGTTTTTTTCCGTCAGGAAATGGAATGCCGCCCTCTTTTCCAACATTATTGTAGTCAAAGTTTTGCCACAACGTCCCAAGCTTTTCCTTCTTTACAATCCCATCTTTCGATTTTTCTGCAACATCGTACAACCATATTACTCGGCGAACAGTATTGCTTATATATGTATGCTTCACTCTTTGATTCTTATCTTTCCCCGAACGAGGAACATATTCAACTTCAAGGATCTCGTCATCATTCAAATTCCCAACAGCAGAAATTACTCTTTCGCGAATGCTTGTTTGGGCATTAGTATCAGAGAATATCGCATCAAAATATTTATCATACGCATCTTTTTCAGAGACTCCCTCCTCTTTGCAGACTTTGTTTATAGTAGTTCTTTTCACCCCTGACCTTTTATATATATCAATAGGATTTCCATCACCATCTTTTATGGTCTTAAAAAAAACTCTCTCATCGGCACCGATAAGAATACTTGTATATTTCCAGCTTTCCCCCTCATCTCGCATCTCATCAATAACATCGACAAGAAGTCTTTCAGTATACAAATGCGATAATGTATTAAATTCAAAAAATGATTTTGCATATATCACAATATATTCAATATTCTTTTTTAGTCGTTTATCCTCACCGCCACCAGAAGCACCCGCAGAAACTTTTGCCAAAACACTTATCGTATTTATGTAGTTTTCTTTACCGAAAACTTCACTCATCACCAAATTTAAATTATTGAGCTCCGCATCGCTTATTGAGATACAAATTACACCGTCGTTCGAAAGTAAATTTTTAGCCAGTCGCAATCTAGAATAGATCATGGTCAACCAATCCGAATGAAAACGGCCATTCGCTTCGGTGTTTGCTACCAATTTATTACCTTCATTATCTTTTTCATTCGAGCGCAATTTGTATTCTTCAGCATCCTCCGCAAAATCATCCTCATAAATAAAATCATTACCCGTGTTATACGGCGGGTCGATATAAATCATTTTGACTTTGCCAAGGTAAGTCTCTTGCAATAATTTCAGTGCATCTAAATTATCACCTTCAATAAATAAATTTTTCGTGGTATCAAAATCCACACTTTCTTCACGGCAGGGGCGCAGGGTTTTGGCGATGGGCGCATTGGCAGTGAGCAGCGCCTCGCGCTTGCCGGGCCAATTTAATTGGTAGCGTTCTTGTGGGCCTTCTACAATTTGCGCGCTGAGCTCTTGTTTTAATAAATCAAAATCAATGGCTTTTTGTAACTCGCCCTTATCATTGCGGCTTTCTGTTACGCAATTGGGGAACAGCTCAGCAATTTTGGCAATGTTTTGGTCTACAAAATTGGGGCTGTGCATTTTTAATTTTTCCATGATGTTCTCATTCATTGAATTTGGGTGGCCTGTGAGCGTTAAACACGCCATTAATTAAATGGGGTAATTTCTGTGCCTTCGGCCAAAATATCCACATAGTTTTTATAAATGTACTTACGATTGCGCTTACCTTGGCTAATTTGCTGCACTATGCCCAGTTGCTCTGCCAAGGCAATTATTTTGTTGGCGGTACTGAAAGACACACTGAGTTCTTGCTCTATATCTTTTACTTGCACCACTGGTTGTTGCAGCATTAAGCGAATAAAACCTATACCTTGGCTACCCGCACCGGCGGCCACCATGGAGTCTATATCGGTGCGCTCTAACAACTGCACACGGCGCGTGGTGTCTATTACCATTTGGCAAACCACTTCTATGCCTTCTAAAAAAAAGGCAATCCACTTTTCATAGGTGCCGTGCGTTCGCACTTGTTGCAAGCGGTCGTAATATTCTTGTTGGTGAATTTTTAAGTAGGCACTCAAATAGAGAATGGGCTGATCCAAAATACCTTTGCTGACAAGGTAAAGCGTTATGAGCAAACGCCCTACGCGACCATTACCATCGTTAAAGGGGTGCAAGGTTTCAAATTGATAATGCAGCAACGCGCATTGCACCAGCGGCGGCATATCGTTGTGCAGGTTCATGTATTGCTCAAAATCGCCCAACAGCTGCGGCAACTCACTCGCCGGTGGCGGTACAAAACGCGCATTGGCGGGGCTGGTTCCACCCACCCAATTTTGCATGGTACGGAACTCACCTGGCGTGAGGTTTGCGCTGCCGCCGCGAACATCGTCCATGAGAATCTGGTGCATTTCTTTAATCAGCCGTAGGCAAAGCGGTAAGTCATCCTCCTTCAGGCGCTTTAGGCCGTGGCGCGCGGCGCGCACGTAGTTGAGAACCTCGCCGACATCTTTGGTGGGCGGGTGTTCTTCTTCAGCGCCGAGTACATCCACAAGGGATGATTGTGTGCCTTCAATTTGTGAGCTGAGTAAGGCTTCCTTCTGAATAAACATGCCTGTTAGCAGCTCTGGGTTGGGCAATACGCTGATCACCATATTGAGCGCGCCTAGGGCGCGGTCTGCCGCTGACAGTTGTAGCTGCAAAGGCCCCGTTAGGGCGATAACCGGCTCCGGCGGTAGGCTTTGCGGAAAAAACGCCTTGTAGCCGCTGGTGGTTTTGCGGAAGTAACCGCTGCGGTTGTCGCTATTTTCGTTGATGTTTATGTCTTGCATGATATGGCGCAGCCTCTAGGGCACTTGTTATAGAAAGATAAAATATAATTAGCCAATCTACCGCCATATTTCAAAAAAAACAAACATGGGTGTGTGCAAGACCCTTTTATTATTCATTTCAAACCTAGGGCACGCAAAAAGCCCCCCCCAATATGGGACTCATCAGTACCATATTGGGGGCGATTAACCAGCTAGTAGCTCCAGCTGTGATTTAAGCTGGTTTATTTGCCGATTAATGTCTATCTGGCGATTGAACTGTTTTTCTCTCACTAGCTGAGCAGTTAGGCTTTCTAAGGCTTTGGTCAGGCTACGCGCTTGGCTTAAGCGTTCCATTTGCGCCTGCAGGGTTTCACTAGGCTTTGCTGGCTCGGTAACAACGCTTCGCAACAGCTGCTCATATAACCCCTGCATATTGATGGCTATAGGCAAGGTCTGCGCCGCCGCTAGTGCGTTAGCTACATTTAACCAAGGTGTTGCAAAATAGGTTTCTACTACCCAACTATTTGAATCTGCCTCACTTGGGCGTTTATAAGCCATGCAGAACTTTACTTGCTCGCCAGCAAATAGCCGGTAGTAGAGCGGCATACTAATCGCTTTATCGATGACTTTTAGTAGCGAGTCATCTAACTCCGTTGGCGCAATATTATCTTTCAACCACACGTCAAAAATTTGAATTTCTGCCACTTGTTTGGTTGCAGGAAGATTGATAGTTTCTGGCGCCAATTTGTATTGCCATACAATCTTTTCAATTTGCTGAATGAATTTTTGCTTTACCGCCACTGACGGGCTGGCGTATTGATAGATTTTTTCCTTGGCAACTTTTTTGCCGTAGAGCGCCTTTGCAGGAAACGCAAATGAAGTAGCACTTGATTGCATGTGCTAACCCTTCACTACCAGAAAACTAATTAACTCAAAATCATCTAGCCCGCGAATAGTATTGGTTAGCGCCGTAGTACGCATACCCGTGAAAAGGCTATCAATGTCTTTTTCTTCTTTAAGTTCAATCATGCTGGCAATGGCGGAGTCTAATAAATCAGAATAAAACTCCATACGCTTACCATCTTGCGTGGCAAGGTTAAAGGGTCTGTAAGCCGCTTCTATAGGCTGGTTTTTCCCCTTGCACGCAGCACGCACTTTATCGAGCAATTGTTTTACATGAAGTTGATTTGCAATTATTTCGCCTTCATCACTAATGTAAATGAGGTAGTAAGGGTGCAAACGATTTTGCTGATTGATGTTGACACTGTTGTTGCGGTTGCGCAGCGTAAAAATAACACCTGGTGCCAAACCGCGTTGCGCATCCGCAGGGACTACCGCATGAAGGCCATTAGGTGCGCTGGAGATATCGGGATTTATCTTCAAGTAATTGAGCAAATCCATGCGAAAATCATTCAGGCCTAAATCGGTAATGGAAATGCCCGTTTTTAGCTCTTCCATTTCGATGACCTCATCTTGCAAGCGGCGTAATTGCTCACGGCGATAAGAGACATCGTTAGATTGTGTGTTGAGCACGTTATCATCGCCGGTTGCGCTGATATCTGAAATCACCATGCGATTTTCTACGCGCTCTTTCAAATTAATATATTCATCTAGCGTGATATCCGGCCAGTAGTTCACAAGTTGAATATGTTTGTTGCGCGAACCAATGCGATCTATACGGCCAAAACGCTGAATAATACGCACGGGGTTCCAGTGGATATCGTAATTGATGAGGTAATCGCAATCCTGCAGGTTTTGCCCTTCAGATATACAGTCAGTACCAATCAAAATATCTAGCTCACCAAGCTCTTTAGGCAATATCGCCGCTTTTTCTTTTGAGCGCGGCGAAAATAAGGTTAACAAACTTTGAAAATCATAAGCTTTGCTGAGCGTTGACTTTGGTGTACTACTACCTGTGACAATACCGGTATGGAGCTTTCTGTGATTTAAAAAATAATGAGAGAGTTGTTCATATAAATAATTGGCGGTATCGGCAAACGCCGTAAAAATTAATACTTTTCTATTGCCGGCATTAATTGGCGATGCCAATTTACTTTCTATTTGGGTTTTAAGGTGCTGGAGTTTGGTGTCGTCGGCTGGGCTAACTTTTTGCATTTCATTGAGCAATTCTTCAATGATCCATAAATCAGCACTTAGGTCATGTTCCCAGCGTACTAAATCCATATCCGCTAGATTGATTTGGATTTTTCCGCCAGTTGAGAATGCCTCATCAATATCGGGCATTTCGTCTTCATCAAACTCAATATTGTTAAAGCCACTGGCAATGTCTTCAATTTCAATATTGGCTGCTGTTGCGTCACCTTGCTGCTGAAAGCTGATAATACTTTGTAAGGTACGTTGGTGGTTATCACGCAAACCTTCAAGCGTTAAACGGAATGAATGCACTGAACTTTCTAAACGCTTGAGCAAGTTGATTGTCATTAAGCGCTTAAGGCTCTTTTCTCTATCTACCTGTTTTAGTTTTGCGCCGCCGGTACTGACATCAGTATCATACCGCGCTTCATATTTTGCTAAGCGACTGGCGAGGATGTAACTCACAGGGGCATATACAGCGAGATTAAGCAGGGTTAAGCGATTGAAGATTTCGTTAAAGCCAATAACATCATTACGGTTAGTTAACGCGCAATGCACGGAAATAGGCTTTAATCGCTCAGGAAAATTTCCTATATCTTTGGTGTCATAAAAGGTTTGTATGTGCTTGCGTGAGCGCGCAATGGTTACACTGTCTAACAATTGAAAAAAATCAAAATCTAGCGATTCTAAAATGGTCGCGGCAGTGCGCTCTTCTGGCGGCAACTCTGACCATTCATTAAACACTTTCTGCGCCCGTTTAAAAATTTCTTCAATGCTGCGGGTTGTGCCAATTTTGGTTTGCAGCTTTTCAGACTCCCCCTCATAAGCCAAGGCAAGTTGGTTGCGCAAATCGTTGAAGCGGTTATTGACCGGCGTTGCTGACAACATAAGTACTTTAGTTTTAACACCCGCGCGAATCACATTATTCATTAATTTTTGATAGCGCGTTTCCGTTTCTTTATAGGCGTCGTTATTGCGGAAGTTATGCGACTCGTCAATTACAACTAAATCGTAGTTGCCCCAATTCACTCTATTAAGGGTGATACCTAAAGATTCACCTGAATTTCGTTGTAAATCCGTATGGCAAAGAACATCGTAACTAAAACGATCTTTTACAAAGGGATTGGTAACATAATTGCCGTTGTAGTTAGTCCAGTTTTCTGCCAGCTTTTTGGGGCAAAGCACCAATACAGATTTATTGCGCAGCTCGTAATATTTAATGACCGCAAGAGCACTAAAGGTTTTACCTAAACCCACGCTATCGGCCAAAATACACCCGTTGTAGGTTTCTAGTTTATTAATAATCCCCGTTGCTGCATCTTTTTGGTAATTGAATAACTTGCTCCAAATCAGCGAATCTTTATAGCCAGTTAAATCGTTGGGCAAAACATCTTCTGATAAGTCCTCCAAGAACTCATTAAAAATGTTGTAGAGCATTAAAAAATAGATTTTCTCGGGAGAGTTTTCTTGGTAAACGCTGGCGATGTGGTTAATTAATCGTTGGGTCACATCATCGAGCTTATCTGCATCATTCCAAATTTGGTCGAATAAATTGAGATAATTTGCAGAGAATGCGGAATCACTTATTTTATTGACATAGTTTGATATGGCATCACCTTGCTGATATCCAAGATCCACAGCAGTAAATCCATGAAGAGGTATATAAGCCGCATCGTGCTGCTCAGACTTAATGCACGCAAATGGCTGCATGGCCGCTTTCGTCTTGTTGGAGCGGAAGAGTGCTTTACGCGAGATCCAATCAGCGCACTCTTTTGCGATAGCCTTTTGGGTCAACTTGTTCTTTAACTGGATCTCGAATTCACTTCCGTAAAAACTCCGCTCACGCTCCGCCCTGGGAATATGAAATTCACGCTGCTCCTTCTTGATCCGATCAGTAACCTCATTCTCTACAAAGGTGGGAGAAGTAAATATGAATTCGAAAGAATCAATTTTTTCCAGTTCTTCTTTTAGCGCCTCATAGGCATAAATAGAAAAGCAAGAAGCTGCTATCTTAAGCTTTGCGCCAGGATTCAAGCTGGCTTTAAGGTTATCGCCAAGCAAGCTATTGATGTTGTCTATTAATTCCATTTGGACACTCGTTATATGCTGGAATAGTCATGTGAACCGAGTCACAACCAAACCCGCAATATAACATTAGATAATCCCGTCACATACAACATCACATTACATTGAAAAAAACGCTTAATTTTCAACCAAAACTATTCCTTTAACTTTTGGGCTATAGCCCACAAATCTCCTTGCGTGACAGAAATTTCATCTAAAAGACTTTCGAGCTGACGATCTAATTCTGGCGTACGCCGTTCTTGGTTGGTTAGCAGCATTTTCAGTAATCCCCCTAACCGCCCCATACCCCCATTTACCTTTGCGAGCTCAAGCATATGGAATACATCAAGCTTACTTTGGGGAACATAACCAACACCTAAGGTACGCAGGTATCTAGAACAGCTCATACAGGTTGCCTTTGCGTGTTGGTCAATTAAAGCCTTTTCTTCTGGCGTCACCCATACACGTAAAGCGTGTTCTCTGGTATCGGTCATTGTAATTCTCCTAGGCGGTAGCCGTTTGTTTGAAATTTATGAGCACGAAAGTGCAAATAATCAAGGTGAAATAGCCAAATCAGCTCGCTGAAGTAGGCCTAGTTCACACATCTTGCCCTAAAAAATAATTCACTTTACTTCTTTTTGTTTCACTGTTTTTTTACAGCTTTTTGCAAGATTTTTTAATGATAGAAAATTAGATTTAGTGATGTTGAGTGACAAAAAAATCAGCCGGATATTTTTAACAGTTACTTCACTTTGCTTCTTTTTACTTCCTTTTACTTCAATTTGCTTCACTCACATTTCTTTCATAATTAGATCACTTAACTTGAACTTCAAATTTTTCGATATACCGAAATAATTACCTTAATTTTTTGGCTTTTTTAGTTATTCGACTTATCAACAAGCCCTACAGGTGCTCTGAAATATCTATAGGTATATATAGGTAACTATAGGTATCTATAGGGGGCTAAAAATCGCGAAAAATTCTTTTTTAAAATCATATACTTACAGCGAAATTTTTCGCTACCGGTTACCATTTATGCGCAAAAAGGTTACTGTTTATGCGCACCAGGGTTACCATTTATGCGCACGGCGGTTACCATTTATGCGTACATTGAGTTTTTACGGTTACCATTTATGCGCACCGCTTTACCATCACTAACAGGCTTATCCACAACTGCTAAGCACATGTGTTTTTGATGGATGTAGGTAAAGACCTTGCTTAGCAGAACATTGTGCAATTAACTCTGGATAAACGCTTTTCACTCGTTGCAAGTGCTTGGTAAATGCTTTTTCAAAATGCCATTGCTTTGCGTAGTCAGTGCCAAATTGCTTTTGCAAATCTGCCCAGGAAATCACACATGGTTTTGTTAATCGGTAAACCCTGTAGGTGAGCCAAAGGTAAATATCCAGAGCCAATGGAGACTGACGTAACTCACGGATTGCGCGCACATCAATTGGAAATGCTGATTTCGTTATATCGTAAAAAAATGCACTTGATAGATGTAAAAAACTTTCCTGCAGCTGATCGCCCGACCACCAAAGCGCTGAGTGATCTGCAAGACGCATCCCGCACTCTTGATCCAGATTTTCACTATGCTCACTAATACTAATTGTGCATTGCAGTAAGCTACGCATTTGCTTTCTGAGACGGCCAATAGAACCGTTTTTCCCACCTGTAGATTGAATACCCAGTTCTTTTAAAAAAGCTCTACAGGAGTCACCCAACTTGATTTCACGCTGACCAGCGATTTTTGCTTGAGTCGTTATCCATATCACTAACAAGCGTGGGATAACACCATAAGGCAACCCCACACGTGATGGAGCCAGAATACTAAGAGTGTGACGACCATTGCGGCGAACAAACTCCGTTCCATTTACCTCACGATGAGGCAAAGTAGCGACCACTAGTGCGACCGGTGCATAAACGATATAAGGATTTCGTGTGCGCTTACAGCTCAAACTAAACATGCGTTTGCTGCCCTTGCTCGCACCGCAAGCGTTCACCCATCCATTGGTTAAACTTATCTTCTGGAAAAAGGAGACGACGACCAACTTTCACCGAGGGTGGCATAGGATCGTGCCGACTCATGC
The DNA here is from genome assembly GCF_046347455.1 of Cellvibrio sp. Classification (GTDB taxonomy): domain Bacteria; phylum Pseudomonadota; class Gammaproteobacteria; order Pseudomonadales; family Cellvibrionaceae; genus Cellvibrio. The sequence continues at coordinate 437,590 of NZ_JAXMGC010000002.1, read as the reverse complement.
GATTGCGAGCCGTGCCCGGTGCCATGTGTAGGCGCTGACTGATTTCATCGAGGGTTAGATAGCGGGTGGTCATAGTGCCTCCTGTGCTGTTGTGTTGGAGACACATTACCGCTTGTGAGGCCAAGTTTTATTCTGTTAAATTCTGTTTTTTACCATGAAAAACAGAATTAAGATGAAAAATACGCCAAAAATAATAAATCCTCTGCGAACTCGTGTTTTTACGCGTTACTTACAACTGGATCTATTAGGTACTTCTCGTACTACTCCTTGCGCTGAAGATTGTAGAAATGCCTTAATTGAACGAGGCCTAGATTCATCCAAACTCTCAGAATCCACTTGGGGGGCTTGGTGGCACGGCCAAAGAACTATCAACCCGACCAATCGGGCAGAATTAAATGCGGTTACTCAAAACCTGGCATCCAAATGGTTGGAGCCTTGTTTAGTTAACAATCGCCTAGCCTGTCATATCTGCTGCTTTGACTTGCCTGTCATAGTAGCCAGAGAAGGGATAGAAAAAGCCATTTCACGGGCATGGGAAATTCTCAGAGAAGTGCATAAAGGCTGGGCAGTTACCCCTCACGGCGAGATACGAATACAAAACAGTACTGAGCGTGAACGAGAGGATGTATTCATCCACAGGGGATTTTCACCAAAATCTGTTTCTATTCCAAAGCTGCAACCCATTACGCTCGATAAAGCCAAGCAAACTGAACTCATTACTCCGGCACACAAAAAAACGGTTCCACTTTACGAACCACTAAACCCTAGCAGCATTGTTCTTTTTCTATTGAATTACGGACTACAAGCTTGGGACTCTGAGCCAGGTCTCGCAGAGTCTTTGGCGATAGATTTAACAACAGCAATGCACGCCTTGGTTTTTATAATTTTTGCCAACCAAATAGTTCCTTCTACCAGTGGGGAGATTGGGAAGATTGCAGTGGCTTTGTTTGACTTTTGGCACAACGACCAGGAATTCAATTTTGCCGACAAATGGGCACTGTTCCATGCACTGAGCGGTAAAACTCGCCGCTTCGATTTGAGTCCACTGGTCGAACTACGCCAGTCCTACCGCAATACTATGAAACTGACTGGACTAAGTGTTACCGAGCTGAGTAAGTTGGCAACAGATACTTTGCGAGCAATCCCACAAAAAAAACTAACCCAAAACTAACCCAGAAATGCAAAAAGGCCGACTCTTCCGAGTCGGCCTTTTTGTTTTTTCTTTGAAAATCAAAGAGTTATTGGTGGAGCTAAGCGGGATCGAACCGCTGACCTCAACACTGCCAGTGTTGCGCTCTCCCAGCTGAGCTATAGCCCCAAAATTCTTTGGGCTTCGTCCTGAAGCGGGGCGCATTGTATGCAGCGGTTTGGGGAGTGTCAAGGAAAAGATCCTTGGCCAGCTCCCGTTTTTCGAGGTTTATCAAATGCTTAAGGATTAACCCTCGCTAGGGGTTTCGGCCGCTTCTCCGAGCTTGGCGTAAATCTTATCCAGCTCTTTTTGCTTGTTCTTACCAAATCCCCCTAAGGCATTCACCGCGTGACGCAAACGCGCGCGGCTCATATCGGGGCCGATAATTTGCATAGAGTCCACCACAGAGAAAGATGCTGTTGTACCGGCAATGGCAACAAAAATGGGCGCAAGTGCATCTTTAAGTTTGATACCCATTTGATCAGCGAGCAGTTTAAGCTCGTTGAAAATAGTATCGCGCTCCCAGAAGCGCAAGGCTTCCATACGCCACAGGGCAAACTGCAAATACTCTTTTTGCTTTTCAATATCGAGCTTATTAGCGGCGAAACTGGCTTCATTGATATTCAACATGCCAGACACCAAAAAGCTGGCCAAGGGTGCAAAATCACTCAGCGTATTCATGCGCGATTGTGCGTGCGGCAAGGCTTGCAGCAGCATCTCTTTATTGAACGCCCATTTGTGAATCCGCTCCGCAAGTTGTTCGATGGTGAAGTTTTCGCGAATCCACAAACTGTTTAGCCAGCTGAGTTTTTCTACGTCGAAAATCGGGCCACCTAAAGATACGCGGTTTAGATCGAAGTGAGCCTGCATTTCTTGCAATGTAAATTTTTCGCGCTCGTCTGGCATTGACCAACCCATGCGACCAAGGTAATTCAACATGGCTTCGGGCAAATAACCCATTTGTTTGTAATAGAGAATGCTAGTTGGGTTTTTGCGTTTGCTGAGCTTGGATTTATCCGGGTTGCGCAGCAATGGCAAATGGCAGAGCACAGGCGCTTTCCAGCCAAAGTATTCATAGAGTTTGAGGTGCTTAGGTGCTGAGCTGATCCACTCTTCACCGCGAATCACGTGGGTGATTTGCATAAGGTGATCGTCAACCACGTTAGCTAAATGGTAGGTTGGCATGCCGTCGGCTTTGAGCAAAACCTGCATGTCCACTTGCGCCCATTCAATTTCGATTTTGCCGCGCAGCATGTCATCAATTTCGCACACGCCTTCTTCGGGCAACTTCATACGAATCACGTAGGGCTCGCCAGCATTGAGCTTGGCCTGTACTTCTTCAGCAGACAGTTTTAAACCGCGACCATCATATTTTGGCGTTTCGCCTTTGGCCATTTGCTCGCGGCGCATCTCTTCCAGTTCTTCTGCCGTGGCGAAGCAATAGAAAGCATGGCCTTTTTCAACCAGTTCCATGGCGTATTTGCCGTAAATATCCATACGTTCGCTTTGACGATAAGGGCCGTGTGGGCCGCCAACGTCTGGGCCTTCGTCCCAATCCAACCCTAACCAGCGCAGGCTATCCAAAATCGCTTGTTCGGATTCGGGCGTGCTACGGGTTTGATCGGTATCTTCAATACGCAACAGGAATTTACCGCCGTGCTGGCGGGCAAAACACAGGTTGAAGAGAGCGATGTAAGCGGTGCCTACGTGCGGGTCGCCGGTGGGTGATGGGGCAATACGGGTACGAACTTCAGACATGGAATGGCCTTTTAGGTGAAACCAGAAAAGGCGGCATTATACGCGGGAACAACCAAGTTGCGGCTGCTCTCGATTAAAATCATCACTCAAGAAAGTGACTTCAAAAACTGATGCAAATGCTGCTCTCCTTCCGGCCAATCACCCAAACCGGCACTGGTATTGATGTGGCCTTTTGCGCCTATGTTTATTAATTCGCTGCCCCAAGCTTTGGCGAAGTAACGGCTTCGTTCAAGCGTGCAATAAGGGTCATCCGAACTCATCACCATGATTGCGGGTATGGCAATCTTTTGGGCGGGAGTGGATGAAAAGCCGCTAATGGCCGCAGGAAAAGAATCCGCGTCTGCATCAGGTACAGCCACCAAAAAGGCACCGCGAATTTTTTGCTGTAGCTGTTCTGGATACTGGTTAGCCCATTCAACAAATGCCAAACCACCCAAGCTGTGGCTAATAATAACCACTGGGTTTGAGGTTTTACCTAGTGCAATATCCAAAGCACTTACCCACTCATTTCTGTTCGGGCTTTCCCAATTTTGTTCAACCCAAATACTGCTCGGAAAGGCGTTAAACCACTTGGCCTGCCAGTGATCGCCCGTTGAGTTACCGTAACCCGCGAGAAAAAGAAATTCAGGTTGTTGCATATTTATTCCTGTATCTAAGGGCAGTTGATTGCCAGGCGAATCAAATAACACCCGAACACCGCCCCAATGAAAATGTCGTGAATCAGTACCACTCATAAGAGTGTCGCAAAACAGCAAAAAGGATTCGCGTCACTCAAAAAAATCTCAGTTGAGCTGCCGCTCTCACAATATCAATAACTTTTTTATTTCTGGCGAATCCTTTTGGCATTTCCGACCCACTAGGAAATGAGGGCTTGCCTCATTTAATCATTAGGAGAAAACTATGTGGTACGTTAAAAATGTTCCAACCTGGGAACGAGTATTAAGAATATCGGCTGGTTTGGGCGCACTGGCTTACAGTTACAGCGCTTTCGGTACTTCAACATTGGGCGTGATCGTGGGCCTTTCATGCGCCGGATTTGCATCAACGGGATTATTCGGCTATTGCCCGCTCTGTGCAATTGGCGGCCGCAAAATAGACTCATCAAACTAAGGAGCTTAAGTGAACAACGGGGATCAAATGTCGGGATTAATCACAGCCGCCCAAACAGGCGATCCCTTTGCATTACAAAAGCTGCTGGAACATTGGTATCCGGATTTGCGCCGCTACGCACAAAAACATTGTCAGGCTAGTTATGTTGACGATGCGGTACAAGAAACACTGTTGGTCATGAGCAGGAAAATTAAGGCTGTTCGCAGTATTTCTTCATTTTCTGCCTGGCTATTCACTATTGTGAAGCGACACTGCCAATCCGTTTTTCGCCGCATGCATTTGAATGTGCATATTGATGAAGCCGAATGGGCAGAATTTATTGATTCAAAACCCCACCCACAATTGCGGTTAGAACTGGTCGCCGCCTTGGAGTCGCTACCCGAACACTATTTACAGATTATTTTACTGCGCGATTTTGAGGAGTTAACGCTCAGCGAAATTGCTAAACGTTTAAATGAAAATATTCCCGCCATCAAAAGCCGCTTGCACAGGGCAAGGACTTTAGTGCGGGAATATTTAACGGCAAAGTCTTAGGGCGCACTTGGGATTTCGTTATTGCACAACGAGATGATCCTTTTCATCAAACACCCATACATCTTCATGATCGACTTCAAACAAGTGGCCATCCGGGTCGCGAAAGTAACCCGCTGTGCCCCACTGGGTTTTGGTTGCGGGTTTTACGAGAGTCCCTCCCGCTTCCGCTGCGCGAGCCAAGGTTAGCGCCACATCTTCTGCTTTAGGCACTAAATGAATCAGCGCAACACCAGAGAATCCGGTTCCATGAGCGCTTGGCTCCAAGGCATCTTTCGCCAAATCCTCCCTGGAGATCAACGCCAAAGCAAAACCGCCCAAGTCAAACTTGACGAATCCCGCATGGCTACTAGGGGCGCGCTTCCATCCTAAGGCCTCGTAAAATGCGGCTGCTTTAGCCACGTCATTTACGCCGAGCAAAATAATATGAAGGCGCTGCTTTAGTTGGGGAGCGGTACTAGCCATTCGTTTTGTTTCCTTTTGAGTTATTGATGTATTTTCCGATGCGATACTCGAGACACAGGTCAGCAACATACATAAGCACAATGTGAACTTTACTTTCATCAGGCAGCTCTCGCATAGTTAATGAAAGCCTGAGTCTGCGCAGCCGCTTCTCTTATCTGGTTTTCGCCAATAATTTTACGCCAGAGAAACCCCAGTGGCCCCCAAATTTGCAGCTCCATATGGATATGCGTGGTATCTCCTACTCGCACATATCTATGGGAGGTACGCATTTTTGCCAAAGGTAAGTGAGCCACGTCTATGACCTCGTAAGGCCACATTTTCTCAATGGTGATCTTTACTGCAGGGCCCCCTTTCGGCTTAAGCATAAAAACACCACCGGGTTTTGCATCACTCATCAATTGAGTGTGCTCAATGCCCTCATCCCATTTGTTCCAGGCATTAAAATCGGTAATTGCCCGGTAAAGGTTTTCCGCGGGGACATCGGTAGTCGTTTGGAATTTAGCTTGCCACATATGATTTCTCCTTAATGTGTGTTGACGAAGGGTATCTTAATCGCAATAACTGACAGAGGCTGTCAGTAGAAATTGAATGCACCTAAAATACGATTCATGCCCAATCCCAGCCCCACAATGTCGCATAAAGTTGAATTTATAATTAACGAAAATCAAAAGATTCCCCTCATTCACAAACAGTATAAACAGCTCATTATTTAACCCGACGATTGCCGCCAGCCTATATAGACTTAAAATCGAGGGACACAATTGGGTACACGGAAAGCCTAGCGGGGGCGACGTACAAGCAAGAGGAGACTTTGGGTTTATTCAAGAACGATTTGGAGAAGTGTTATGACGATGAGCGACATAGAGATTATTCGAGCCGTAAGAATCCTGTGTATTCAACAACGATTTGACGAAGCTCTACGGCAGGCCAGCCAAGTGGAGGATGAACAAAGCCGCAGAACGCTAATGGCAATCTGTACCTCCTTCCGAAACTCACAAATTACCGCGAGAGCCGCAAACTAACGCCGTTTTGCGCCCCATTCGGAAAACCCTATGGGGCGCCCATTCTTCTAACATCCACGCACACCTGCGCGCGCAGCATAAATTTGCTAAGATGCCGCCATTCAAAAATCTCCCGATTATACCCAAGAGAACCTAACTATGCTGATTGAAGCTCCAATATCCCTAGGCGAACTCATCGATAAAATCACTATTCTTGAAATTAAAGCAATCAACATCAGCGATACAGGTAAACTCAAAAACGTTACCCATGAATTAAATGTACTTAATGCCAAGGTCGATAACTTGCTAGATGCAGCTGGTGTTGCCAAACTTGCACCTCTTAAGCAAGATTTGAAAGACATCAACCAAGAGCTTTGGATTATTGAAGACGATATTCGCGATTGCGAATACGCTAAAGACTTTAGCGATAAATTTATCCAACTTGCCCGCGCAGTTTATGTCACTAACGACAAGCGCGCAAAAGTTAAAAAAGATATTAATCTCGCATTTGGCTCTGAATTAGTCGAAGAAAAATCTTACAAAGACTATCAATAAGCTTCATGGAAAACTCCCCCGTTCCGCTTAGAATTCTGTTGGTGAAGATGTCGTCTATGGGCGACATCTTTCACACATTCCCCGCTATTAGCGATTTAAAAGCGCACCACCCCGAGGCAATAATTGACTGGGTTGTTGAAGATGGCTTTAAAGAAATAGTTGATTGGCACCCCGCAATTAACAAAGCAATTCCTATTAGCCTGCGCCGCTGGATGAAAGAACGTGGCAGTAAAAGCTGGCAGGAGTTCCGTGCGTGGAAAAGGCAACTCAAATCTGAACACTACGATGTAGTTATTGATGCACAAGGTCTTTTCAAAAGCGCAATAATTTCAAAATGCGCAAACGCAAAAGAAATTCGAGGCTTCAATAGCAAATCAGCTCGGGAACCTATAGCAAGTTTGTTTTATAACAAGCGCTACGGCGTGGACAAAAATCAACATGCAGTTGAGCGTACTCGCCAGCTCTTCGCTCATGCGTTTGGTTATACACCTGCGCAGCATCTCAATTTTGGAATCAATCAAAACTTCTCCCATGTTATTAAAAATCCGCGGAAGTTAATGTTTATTATCGGCACGAGCTGGGTCACCAAGCTCTGGTCAAGCTTTCACTGGCAAAAATTAACCGCAATTGCCATCGAAGAAGGATTTGACGTGGAAATAATGTGGGGTAGCTTAGAAGAACGCTCCATAGCGGACAGCATTATTGCTGTCTGCCCAAAGGCAACGCGCCCCCAACAACGTATGTCGATCACCACCATTGCGGAAAATCTAGTCGAAGCAGCAGGCGTTATTGGTTTAGACACTGGTTTTTCACACTTAGCCGGCGCACTGGAAACCCCCACAGTTGCGCTTTATGGTGCAACATCTCCAATTAAAGTCGGCTTAATTGGCAAACACACCAGCAATTTGCAACTTGAACAAGTTCTATCTTGCATGCCGTGCCACAAACGGCAATGCAAATGGCTACCTGAAAATAGCCATGAAACGCCACCCTGCATGAATGGTATAAAACCGTTTAATGTTTGGAACACGCTGATCGCCAAAATGAATTAATAGATCTACCGAGACCTTTTATGTATCGCTTTTTACTTCATGTTACCTACGCTTATGGCTTACCTATTTGTAAGCCATTAGAAGAGGAAATAAAAAAACGCGGTTACGAAGTAAAATGGTTTTCAGAAATGGAACAAAGCAGTTGCCTGCTGCGCGATTCCGGCGATTTATTGTTAACACCACAAGACGTGATTGATTACGAGCCGCATGTAGTTTTATCAGCTACCAACATAGTTCCCGATTTTTTCCCAGGTATAAAAGTACAAATCTTTCACGGCTTTTCAATTAACAAACGTTCTGCGGAAAAAGGCCACTTCCGCGTACGCGGATTCTTTGATCTTTATTGCACGCAAGGCCCCTCAACTACAATCCCCTTTCAAAAAATTGCAAAAGATTTAGGCTACTTTGAAGCAGTTGAAACGGGCTGGTCTAAAGTAGATCCTTTATTTCCAGTTGAGCCAACACATAACGCGCGCCCTAGAATTCTAGTTTCGTCCACATTCACCCCAAAATTAAGCTTAGCACACAGCGACGAATTTATTGCTGAGTTAAAAAGATTAATGGAATTAAACCATTACGATTGGATGATAACCATGCATCCATTGATGGATAAAGATCGAGCAGATAAATTCAGGGCATTGGAAAACGTCAACGTAAAATTCAAAGACACAACAGACTTAATTCCATTGTTCAAACAAGCAGATTTGATGATTGCAGATACCACATCGGCAATTGCCGAGTTTTTGTTACAAGAAAAGCCAGTGGTTACCTTCAATAACAATAAGCCAGATAAGCATCTGTTGGATATAAAAGCGCCCGAGCACCTGGAAAAAGCGATAACAACCGCACTAACTCTGCCTGAAGACCTGATGAATAGTATCAAGGAGTTTATCGCGGAAACTCACCCCTACAAAGACGGACACTCCAGTGAAAGAGTTGTTGATGCGTGCATTAATTTCTTGCGTATGGATAAAAAAAGCCTGAAAAGAAAACCACTCAATCTTTTACGAAAACTTCAAATTAGAAAAAAATACAAGTTTTTTACGCTTCGCAGCTTTAACAAACCTATTACAGTGCAATAGCTATTTTTTTACGTAACGATCAAGCATTGGCTGCAAACTTTCCCACACTCGGTCAACCGTAATTAGATTAAACCGATCTTCGTAGGTCATTGCTTTTTGCTCCAGTTTGGAACAAAAGTCATCTGGACTAATCCCAGCAAACCGATCGCCTTGGGCTGGCAACCAACGGTTTTTTGCAATTTTCGGCGGAAAAATAGCAAAAGACGGAACATCTAAAGCTTGCACCAGATGGCGAGCGCCGCCTTCATTTCCAAAAAAGAAATCACAGTTAGCACTTAGCGCACATAAATCGCGCAAGGAGTTCGCTTCAATATTCGTGAAGATATTAGCGTGATTGTTCATTTCCTGATGAACACTAACAGCAAACTCTTGCTCTGCATTCACAAAGTTAAAAATGATCTGTGCATCGTAATTTTCGATAATACGTTGAAGCACTTGCTTCATACGCTCTTTATCCCAAATTTTATGCTGCAAGCGAGCAGAAACAACCGCGAGTATTACGGGACGCGAGAAATCAATTCCCGATGAAACCATATAATCCCGAAAACCTTGCTTTTCGCTATCCGTCACATACAGCTTAAAATCTCTGCAATAGATAACTTCAGTAAGTTTTTCCAATGGTTTTAGGAAAGCGAGATTTTGATCAATCATGTTACTGGTTTTATCCCCGCGGTTATCAACGGGGTGATTGAGCGCTATAAAACTGTATGGCTTCTTAGTACCAATTCGGAACGCAGTGAAGGGGGAAAACAACGAAAACAGTAAAGTCCTCAAAGTGCCGCGCATATCAATTATTACATCGTATTTATTGGCGCGGACAATAGACCAAACTCTTCGAATATAAAGGAGAAAACTCTTATCATCCTTGGAATCAAAAGAAATAACCTTATCAACGTCAGGATGCCCGTCGTACAAAGGTACAATAGGTGTATTCAATAAATAATGGATCTCTGCGTCGGGAAACGTTTTACGCAAACTGGTACAGAGAGACGTACCCAATACAGCATCGCCCACACGACGAAACCGAATGACTAGTATTTTTTTGATGTCTTTTTTTTCGGTCATCACTTACTTCCAATTATCTCGCGATATACAGCCAAGGTCTTTTGCGCCATTACCGGTGTAATGTATTGGCTATACAACAACTTATTGCCATTATCCGCCATAAGTTTTGCTTCGTCAGGATGATCTAACAAGTAGACCAAGTGGCGCGCGAGAGCTTCATCATCACCTTTCTCAGCAATAAAACCTGTCTCACCCTGCTTGATAATTTCCGCCGCGCCACCCGCATTAGTCGTTACTATAGGTACGCGATGGTAAAAGCATTCATAAAGAAATTGCGCAATTCCCTCCAGCTTGGAACTCATAAAACCTATGTCGAATTGCGGAATGAAATTAGAGGCATCCTCAGTAAAACCGAGGAAGGAGACATAAGCTTCCAATTTATAAGTTTCCACCAACGCCATAATTTCGGGCGTTTTATCGGCAGGGGAGCCTATCTGCACAAAATGAACATCTTTACGTCCATACTCATTAATCAATCGGTTAAGGGTACGCACGTAAGTAAACAAATCTTTTGCCGGATAATGGTTGGCAATATTACCGACAATTTTAATTCCTTCGGCAATACCCAACTTTTCACGCAATTTAAATAGCGTAATATCACTTTTGTTATCAATCCGTGTACCGTGATACAAAGTCAGTATTTTCCCCTTGTCTCTAACAGCTTCAGCCAAGACCCCCTGCGTCTCCTCAGAAACACATAGATATTTTTGAATTTTTTTATAATTGTATTTATAAAGTGTCAGGAAATTTTTCCGCACTGGATAAGATATTTTTTTACTCAATACGAACGGGGGAAGATTGGAAAAATGATCAGCAATAATGGCTAATTGCATAGCGGTCGGATCATGCAAATGAATTAAATCAATCGACTCTTGCTTACACAGATTGATAATAGTTGAGATAAATTTAAGGTCGATGCGGCGACGACGCCTTGCGGTAAAAAATTTAATCTTTAATTTGGTGAGCTTCTGATGAAACTGTCCACCTTCTACACATAAAATAATGTTGTTAACTTCCGGATTGGATTGGGCCAATTCAAAACATAAATTCTGGATATGGTTTTCACCACCACCCCATTTAAGTACACCGGAAATATGTAAAATATTCATAGAGGTTTTACACCAATAACACGCAGGCAAGATCGCAAATTTGGTCGCCATAATACCCAAAAGCCCCCCAAAAATCTCGCCCACGAGCGCAGACAAACAAGCCCCGCGCCCGCTATAATCGCCCCCTATATTTTTTGTCATTGTTTTGCCGCCAGCGGCACCTATAGAGCTTGTTATCGCTATGGAAAAAACCTACGAACCCCATGCTATCGAACGCCAGTGGTATGAAACCTGGGAAGCCAAGGGCTACTTCAAACCCGCTGGTGAAGGCACCCCTTATTGCATGATGATTCCACCACCCAATGTCACAGGCAGCCTGCACATGGGTCACGGTTTTAACAACGCGGTAATGGATACCATGATTCGCTATCGCCGCATGAAAGGCGACGACACCTTATGGCAAGTAGGTACCGACCACGCCGGTATCGCAACGCAGATGGTGGTTGAGCGTCAGCTCGCTGCGCAAGGCATTAGTCGTCATGATTTGGGTCGCGAAGAATTTCTGAAAAAGGTGTGGGAGTGGAAAGAACAATCCGGCGGCACCATTACTCGCCAAATTCGCCGCTTGGGGTCATCAGTAGATTGGAGCCGTGAGCGCTTCACGATGGATGAGGGTTTGTCCAAAGCCGTACAAGAAGCTTTTGTGCGTTTGTATGACGACGGTTTGATTTATCGCGGCAAGCGACTGGTTAACTGGGACCCAAAACTGCACACCGCCATTTCTGATTTGGAAGTAGAAAATCACGATGAAAAAGGTTTCCTCTGGAATTTGCGCTACCCCTTAGCCAATGGCGCCACAACCGCGGAAGGCAAAAATTATTTAGTCGTTGCGACAACTCGCCCCGAAACCATGTTGGGCGATAGTGCTGTTGCTGTTCATCCAGAAGACGAACGTTACAAATCACTGATCGGAAAATTCGTTGAACTCCCATTGGTTGGTCGTTTAATTCCGATCGTTGCGGATGATTATGTCGACCGCGAATTTGGTACGGGCTGCGTAAAAATCACACCAGCGCACGACTTCAACGATTACGAAGTTGGCAAACGCCACAATTTGCCATTGATTAATGTGCTCGACAAAAACGCTGCGATTTTAGCAACCGCCCAAAGCTTTAATATCGATGGCAGTTTGAACACTGAAGTTGATAACACATTACCTGCAGAATACGCAGGCCTTGATCGTTATGAAGCACGCAAACAAATTATCGCCGCATTTGAAGCTGCTGGCCTGCTCGAAAAAATTGATGATCACGCATTGAAAGTACCGCGCGGTGATCGCTCCGGTGTTGTAATTGAGCCATGGTTGACTGATCAATGGTATGTGAGCACCAAACCTCTTGCAGAACCTGCCATTGCTGCCGTTGAAGATGGCCGCATCCAGTTTGTTCCCAAGCAATACGAGAATATGTATTTCTCGTGGATGCGCGATATTCAGGATTGGTGTATCAGCCGTCAATTGTGGTGGGGCCATCGCATTCCCGCCTGGTATGACGCGAGCGGCAAAGTGTATGTAGGTCGCAGCGAATCGGAAGTGCGCAGTAAATATTCAATCGCTGCTGATGTTGCGCTTAACCAAGATGAAGATGTGTTGGATACTTGGTTCAGCTCAGGCCTGTGGACTTTCTCAACACTGGGTTGGCCAGAACAAACAGATTTCCTGAAGAAATTCCACCCGACTGATTTGTTGGTAACGGGTTTCGATATTATTTTCTTCTGGGTTGCCCGCATGATCATGATGACCATGCATTTGGTAAAACACGAAGATGGCAGCGCGCAGATTCCATTTAAAACCGTTTACGTTCATGGTTTGGTACGCGATAGCCAAGGCCAGAAAATGTCCAAATCAAAAGGCAACGTGCTCGACCCACTCGACATCGTTGACGGGATTGATTTGGAAACCCTTGTGCAAAAACGCACCACGGGCTTAATGAATCCGAAAGACGCAGCGAAAATTGAAAAGCAAACGCGCAAAGAATTTCCGGAAGGCATTCAAGCTTACGGAACTGATGCGCTGCGCTTTACTTTCTGCTCGTTGGCATCAACAGGCCGCGACATTAAGTTCGATATGGGTCGCGTTGAAGGCTATAGAAACTTTTGCAATAAAATCTGGAACGCAATGCGTTACACATTGATGCAATGTGAAAATCAAGATTGCGGACAGGACGATGTGCAGGGAAGCACAAGTGTCGCGGGAGACAGGATGTCGGGAGCGACCGGTTCAACAGATTACGAGTTATCGCTGGGCGATCGTTGGATTATTAGCAAATTACAACTAGCTGAAAAAGCAGTTGCAGAAAACTTGGATAATTATCGTTTGGATTTGGCTTCACAAGCTATTTATTCGTTTGTATGGGACGAATACTGCAGCTGGTATCTGGAAGCAACCAAAGCTGTTTTATTCAACGCAGATGCAACTACCGCACAAAAGAAAGGTACTCGCCGCACTTTAGTTCGTGTGCTTGAAACTATTTTGCGCTTGGTGCATCCGCTCATGCCATTTATCACTGAAGAAATTTGGCAAATCATCAAGCCTTTAAGTGGTGCGAAAGGCGAAACGATTATGCTGACTCGTTTCCCAGAAGCGGACGACAGCAAAATCGATCAACAAGCATTGAGCGACGTAGAGTGGCTGCAGGCAGTTGTTGTGGGTGTACGCAATATTCGCGGCGAAATGAATATTTCTCCCGCAAAAGATTTACCTGTGCTTTTCAAAAATGGTTCCACTGAAGACCAGCAACGCCTACAAAACAATCAGCAATTTTTGAAAAAGTTGGCCTCGCTGGAAAGCGTAACCTGGTTAAATGCCGGCGATGCAGAACCTCTGTCTGCAACTGCATTAGTAGGCAATATGGAAATTTTAGTACCTATGGCTGGCATCATTGATAAAAATGCTGAGATTGCGCGCCTAACAAAAGAAAGTGCAAAACTAGAAATGGATATCACCAAAACCGAAGCCAAGCTTAGTAACGAAGCTTTTGTTTCAAAAGCACCTGAAGCTGTTGTTGCGGCAGAACGTGCGCGCGTCGCAGATCATAAAATTGCGGTAGAAAAATTACGTGAGCAGATCCAAAAGATCAGCGCATTGTAATTTTTAGACGTAATTAGTTACGCAAAAAAGGGATGATGAATCATCCCTTTTTATTTTCTCCACAGTACGGAAATTTTTTACACACAACAAAAAAGCCCAACCTTTCGATTGGGCTTTTTTGTTTGGAATAATGGCGGTGAGGGAGGGAGTCGAACCCTCGATACCGTTTAAAGGGTATACTCCCTTAGCAGGGGAGCGCCTTCGGCCACTCGGCCACCTCACCGTTCTGTTTTTTGAGAAATCTGAAAAAAATAAATAATTTATTATTCTCGTTTTCCTCGTGCCCGAAGCAAGCTTCGGCCATTGATTCGTCACTTCCTGTGACTCACCCCTTCGGGGCGTCTGCGACGTCCAAATTTGTTCCTGACAAATTTGTCGGCCACCTGTCATCGCACATACTACATCTTAAAGCGTGATTAGCGCTCCGTTTCAGTAGGAGCGGCATAATATCATACTTCAAAAAAAATCAAAGACTTAAACGCAATTTAATAGCAAAGGAAAACTCGTTTTTCTAAAAGCTACGATTAAATAGACAAGTTGTTTGAAGAACATACGAATTAAAATAGCAGGCGGGAATCTGCGCGGTAGTGGTTAAACCACCTACCGCGAGACGTTCACACGAAAATTTAATGTGGCAATCGGCGAGGCTGGAAAAAATTAAAACGAGTTTTGATCGTCCGAATTTTGCTTTTCACGCTGAATACGTTGATAAATTTCCTCGCGATGAACGGCGATGTCTTTTGGCGCATTCACACCGATACGTACTTGGTTACCTTTTACACCAAGAACGGTAACAGTGACTTCATCACCAACCATCAAAGTTTCACCAATACGGCGAGTTAAAATTAACATTTCAATCTCCTTCACTCATCCTGTAAGAGAACGACTTAGGGCTCCTGCCCACCATCGCCTCTCGACTAACCCTTGTCACGGCCAAAGCATTGTCGCTCTGGGCTTAGCTAAGTATTGACTACTTTTCGTGAAAAGGAAGAAACCCCGCATATTTTTCTCCGGCAACCTGAGTGACCGAAGACTAACTACCATAACTAAACCAACAGATGGATGAGCCTAGCCCCTCACACGGCTCTCTGTTGGTTCGGCATCCAAACCAAAAGCGGTGTGCAAACTGCGCACAGCCAACTCTAAGTAACGTTCATCAATGATCACCGAAATCTTGATTTCAGAGGTGGTAATCATCTGGATGTTGATGTTATCTGCCGCCAAGGCGGTAAACATCTTGGAGGCAACGCCTGCATGAGAGCGCATACCAACACCCACGATGGAAACTTTTGCAACCTTATCATCACTGCGAACTTCGCGCGCGCCTATTTCTTTGGCAACGCCTTCTAATACCGCAACGGCTTTTTGCATATCATTCTTGTGCACAGTGAATGTCAGGTCTGTAGTGTTATCCGCTGACACGTTTTGCACGATCACATCGATTTCGATGTTTGCAGCGCCAATTGGCGCTAAAATTTTTGACGCTACGCCCGGTACATCAGGTACGCCAGCAACAGTTACTTTGGCTTCATCACGGTTAAAAGCAATACCGGAAACAATAGGTTGTTCCATAGTCGAATCTTCCTCATCGAGGGTAATAAGGGTTCCAGGGCCTTCTTTAAAGCTGTGGAGTACGCGTAGTGGCACTTTGTATTTACCGGCAAACTCAACTGAGCGAATTTGCAGTACTTTAGAGCCTTGACTGGCCATTTCCAGCATTTCTTCAAAGGTAATTTTTTCGAGGCGGCGAGCGCGCTCAACAACACGTGGATCGGTGGTGTACACGCCATCCACATCGGTATAGATCTGGCACTCATCTGCCTTAAGCGCTGCTGCCAAGGCAACACCAGTGGTATCTGAACCACCACGACCCAAGGTGGTAATGTTGCCGTTTTCGTCAACGCCTTGGAAACCTGCAACTACAACAACACGACCAGCATCAAGGTCGGCGCGCATATTGGCTTCGTCGATAGACTGAATACGAGCCTTGGTAAACGAGCTGTCAGTCATAATGCGTACTTGACCACCAGTGTATGAACGGGCATCAACGCCACGCTTCTTGAGCGCCATACACAACAACGCAATCGTTACTTGTTCGCCGGTAGATACCAGCACGTCCAGCTCACGTGGATCTGGCGTAGCTTGAATTTGATTAGCCAACGCAATAAGGCGATTGGTTTCGCCGCTCATTGCGGAGAGTACCACCACCATGTCGTGGCCTTGAGCACGGAAGCTCGCTACCTTATCGGCAACTTGTTCAATGCGTTCGATGGAGCCTACTGAGGTGCCACCGTATTTTTGAACCAATAAGCTCATTACAACCTATCCTTTACAGACTGTGCCGATTGGAGAAGATTCCCAACGGACTTTTTCTTGTGAACGCTACATCGTCATTAGATGCCGATTAGTAACGATCAGGTCACAAAACGGCGGGCAATTAAACACCAGTTTTCAATAAAAGTTAACCCGAAAAAAACGAAAAAGAGTAGATTTCGGGATTTTTCAATACGAAAAGTTAGTAACCACTACGCTCCAAGCTGAGATTTCACCCAAGGCACTACCGATGCCAAGGCAGAATCGAGCGCTGATACATCAGTACCGCCGCCTTGGGCCATGTCAGGACGTCCACCGCCCTTACCGCCCAATTGCTCAGCAACGAAACGCATAAGATCGCCAGCTTTCACTTTTGAGGTTGCATCTTGAGTAACGCCAGCAACTAAAGCTACCTTCCCGTCTTCAACAGCCGCTAACAACACTACAGCGGTGCCCAACTTGTTTTTAAATTGATCAACACTGTCTCTGAGAGACTTGGAGTCTGCACCTTCCAAATTCAATACCAAGATTTTAATTCCAGCGACTTCTTGTGCTTGGCCGAGCAAATCAACGCTGCCAGCAGTCGCCAACTTGGTTTTGAGCGCCGCTAACTCTTTTTCGAGCTTACGATTGTGCGCCACCAAACTTTCCAACTTTTCAGCCAGATTGTCGCGGCTGGCTTTTAACGCGCGCGCACTGCTATCAATAAGGTCTTCCACTTTGTCGAATAAGGCCAAAGCTGTTGCACCGGTAACCGCCTCTACTCGGCGAACACCTGCGGCCACGCCAGATTCTGAGGTAATACGGAACAAGCCAATATCACCCGTGCGCTTAACGTGTGTACCTCCACAAAGTTCGATGGAGAAACCATCACCCATGGTCAACACACGGACGCTGTCGCCGTATTTTTCACCGAACAGAGCCATAGCGCCTTTGGCTTTGGCTTCTTCAATATTGCATAGCTCAGTAGCCACAGCAGAGTTAGCGCGAATTTGGTCGTTAACCAAGGTTTCAATTGCTTTGAGCTGTTCTGTGGAAATGGCTTCAAAGTGCGAGAAGTCGAAGCGCAAACGCTCCGAATCAACCAACGAACCTTTCTGAGTAACATGATCGCCCAAGACTTTACGCAAGGCGGCATGCAATAGATGAGTAGCTGAGTGGTTCAAGGCGGTGGCCTGACGAACGCTTGCGTCCACAGTCGCAGAAACCTGATCACCAATACTGATGGAGCCAGACAGCACACGCACCAAGTGCAAATTACTTGTGCCTTGCTTCTGGCAATCGCGTACTTCGATATGAGCCGAACCTGCGTTCAAGTAACCTGTATCGCCAGCTTGGCCGCCAGATTCTGCATAGAATGGGGTTTGATCCAAAACGACAACGCCATCATCACCTTCGTTCAATCGCTCAACTTTCGCGCCATCTTTCAGTAATGCAACGACTTTACCTTGCTCCGCAAGTGAGCTGTAACCCAAGAATTCACTTGCGGGTAAATCAAGGCCAGCAGCGGTGTAGTCGACTTTAAAGGCACCTGCTGCGCGCGCGCGTTTGCGCTGTTCATCCATTGCCGCTTCGTATCCAGACATGTCGATGGTCAAGCCTTTTTCGCGGGCGATATCGTTGGTCAAATCAACCGGGAAGCCGTAGGTATCGTAAAGAGTAAAGACGACTTGGCCAGGAATTTCGGAGCCGGTAATTTTGGTCAGCGCATCTTCTAGAACGCTGATCCCTTTATCGAGAGTCTTTTCAAATTGTTCTTCTTCCGCCAGCAACACGCGCTCGATTTGCGATTTGTTTTTAACGAGTTCGGGATAGGCTTCACCCATCACCTCAGCCAAGGCTTTAACGAGTTTGTGGAAGAAAGGTTGCTTTTGGCCGAGTTGATGACCGTGGCGAATAGCACGGCGAATGATGCGGCGCAGCACATAACCGCGGCCTTCGTTAGATGGCGTGACGCCGTCAGATACAAGGAACGAGCAGGAACGGATGTGGTCGGCGATAACGCGCAGGGATTTGTTTTCCAGATCGCTGGTGCCAGTCACATCAGCAGCGGCTTTCAGCAAGTGTTGGAACAGATCAATTTCGTAGTTGGAATGAACGTGCTGCATAACAGCAGAGATACGTTCCAGGCCCATGCCGGTATCCACGGACGGTGCTGGAAGCGGATGCAGTACGCCGTCTGGTGTACGGTTGAACTGCATAAATACGTTGTTCCAAATTTCGATGAAACGGTCGCCATCTTCTTCTGGCGAACCTGGTGGGCCACCCCAAATGTCGGCGCCGTGATCGTAGAAAATTTCAGTACAGGGGCCGCAAGGGCCTGTATCACCCATCGCCCAGAAGTTGTCTGACGCGTAGGGCGCGCCTTTGTTGTCGCCGATGCGAATCAAGCGCTCGGCAGGCACGCCGACTTCTTTCAGCCAAATGTCGTAGGCTTCATCGTCTGAGGCATACACGGTAACGGTGAGTTTGTCGGCGGGAATGTTCAACCAATCTTTGGAGGTCAGGAATTCCCATGCGTAGAGGATGGCGTCGCGCTTGAAGTAGTCGCCAAAGCTGAAGTTGCCGAGCATTTCGAAGAAGGTGTGGTGGCGCGCTGTGTAGCCAACATTTTCGAGGTCATTGTGCTTGCCACCGGCACGTACGCAACGCTGTGAGCTGGTTGCACGTGTGTAAGAGCGTTTGTCACCGCCGAGGAATACATCCTTGAATTGAACCATACCCGCATTTGTGAACAATAGCGTTGGGTCGTTACCGGGAATCAGGGAACTACTGGGAACAATGGTGTGGCCTTTTGATTCAAAAAATTTGAGATAGGCGTCGCGTATTTCTGCGCTCTTCATAAATCTTCCACTACAAGTTAATGGGCGTTAGTTGCCTGATGCTGATCTTTTTGAGCGAGGCGCTTTTCTTTTTCTTCAAGACTTATCTTGCGGGCCTCGTTCTCTAACATAACCGGAATGCCATCGCGAATGGGGTAAGCCAAACCGCTTGTCCAGCAAACTAACTCTTGTTGCTCTGGAAAGTATTCCAAGGCGCCCTTGCTAACAGGGCAAACGAGAATGCTGAGTAGTTTTTTGTCGATCATAAATCAGCTCGGGACTATAGCTAAACTAAGGGCGGTATCTTACCCGCTGACGCTCGCTGTGTCTCTACTTAAAGCTGCCATAGGCTGAGTTATACAGCTGACTTAGGCCGTTTTTAGGCCGCAAATCTAATTCCGACAATTCCGCAGCAACGACACGCTAGTACCAAAGGTAGATTTTGCATTTACTGAGCAGGAACCAATAACTGAGGATCAACGCGCTCCTCAAACCAGTTCATCGCCCAGTGTAAATGCGGGCCAGATGCCCTGCCCGTTTGCCCTACGAGCGCGATATCTTGCCCTTGCTCGACCTTATCGCCCTCTTTCACCAAAATTTTGCTGAGGTGAATCATGGTGGACGATAAACCGTGGCCGTGATCGATGATGAGTGTTCCGCCGGACAAAAACATATCAGGGTGAACCAAGGTCACCACGCCGCCCGCTGGCGCTTTCACCAAGGTACCAACCGGCTTGGCGATATCCACACCGAAGTGCGGCGTTTTGGGAATGCCGTTGTAAACGCGCTGACTGCCATAAACACCGCTAATGGGACCCAGCAGCGGCCACTGGAATTTTTGTGCAAAGAAATCTAAAGGCAAATCCACTTTGCGCGCTTGCGACACCAGAGCTGCTTCGCGGGCAATACGTTCGTCCTGTTCTTTATTTGGTTCCACCGTGGCTTGAGGGACGCCTTCAACACGCTGAATGTTGTATTCGCGAGCTTTTACACTAAAGCTGTGTTGCTGCACCTTGCCATTGGTAATGGTAGTGATGACTGCTTTGTTGGGTGCATCGCGCCCTAAACCAATCACAAATTTTCCATCCGCCGTGAGCTGCAACTTGCGTTCTTTGTATTCAACCTGCGTGCCTTTGGGAACTTGACCAATGATCACTGCGCCTTGCTGCCATTCACCCTTAATGTCAAGCGCACACACAATGGGTGAAAACACAATTGCGATCAAAGCTGTTAACGCAAGACGGAAAAGTTGATTCATAGATAAGCTCATCCTAGGAAAACAAGTGCAAAAAAATCTGTTAGATGGAGATAAGAAACGTCGCAACACTTTAAAAAAAGTGGCCATAAAAAAACGGCAGACTAGCTGCCGTTTTTTTACATCAGTTGCATAAATACAACTTAAGAAACACGCAATATCTTCATGGTGTTGGTGCCGCCCAATACGGTGGTGTCACCGTTGGATACGATCACCAAATCACCTGTTTCTACCACGCCTTTTTTCTTCAGCAAATCTATAGCGCGCGCAAAATCTTCAGCGCAAGGAACACCACCGGCGGTATCAAAAGCGACAGGGTGAACACCGCGATAAAGCGCAACTTTACGCTGCGTGCTTACGTGGCGAGAGAATGCGAAGATAGGCAATTGCGAACCAACGCGAGACATCAAGCGCGGAGTGCTGCCTGATTCAGTCAAGCAAATGATGGCTTTTACGCCGTCCAAATGGTTTGCAGTGAACATGGCCGCCAACGCAATTGACTCGTCGATGGATTGGAATTCTTCATCCATACGATACTTGTCAAAACTTGCAGTGGGATGTTCTTCCGCACCCAAAATAATGCGCACCATGGCCTCTACGGTTTGAACTGGGTAGCTGCCGGCTGCAGTCTCTGCAGACAACATTACCGCATCAGTACCATCCAACACCGCGTTAGCAACGTCGAACACTTCTGCGCGAGTTGGCAAGGGGCTGTTGATCATGGACTCCATCATTTGGGTCGCGGTGATCACTACTTTGTTCAATGCACGTGAACGCTCGATAATGCGTTTTTGCACTCCAATCAAAGCGGCATCGCCAATCTCAACACCCAAGTCACCACGAGCAACCATTACCGCGTCAGAGGCGCGAATAATGTCATCAAGCGTTTCGTTGTCCGCTACGGCTTCTGCACGCTCAACTTTAGAAACCAAACCAGCGCGGCCGCCAGCTTCTTCCATCAATTTACGCGCGTAGTTCATATCTTCGGCAGAGCGTGGGAAAGATACGGCGAGGTAATCTACATCGATTTCAGCTGCAGTTTTGATGTCAGCCTTGTCTTTGTCTGTTAACGCAGGAGCTGTCAAACCGCCACCCTGACGATTGATACCTTTGTTGTTCGACAAAGGACCACCAACAGCAGTAGTGGTGTAGATACGAGTGCCTTCAATGCGATCTACTTTCAGCACAACACGACCGTCATCGAGCAACAACATATCGCCTGGCTTACAATCGTTCGGCAATTCTTTGTAGTCGATACCGACTTGATCTTGGTTGCCCGCATCGCGCTCGAGCGAAGCATCCAACACAAATTTGTCACCGACATTTAAGTGAATTTTGCCTTGCGCAAATCGAGCAACGCGAATTTTTGGACCTTGCAGGTCGCCCAACACAGCAACGTATTTGTTGTGCTTAGCGGCCAGCTCGCGAACCATTTCAGCGCGACGCTTGTGGTCTTCCGGTGAGCCGTGCGAAAAGTTCAAACGCACGACGTTCACACCGGCAAGAATCAACTGTTCTAAAACCTCGGGCGACTCTGACGCTGGACCGAGGGTACTGACGATTTTGGTACGTCTTAACATGATTGATTTCTCTTTTATTATTTAGCTGACATCAATGCGAGGGTGTTATCCAACATGCGGTTAGAGAAGCCCCACTCGTTGTCGTACCAGCTCAATACTTTTACCCACTTACCGTACACTTTGGTTTGCAGCGAATCGTAGTTTGAAGAATGTGCGTTGTGGTTGAAGTCTACAGACACCAAAGGCTCGTCAACATAAGCCAACACGCCTGGCATTTCCAAATCAGCGGCTTTGCGCATTGCAGCGTTGATAGCATCAACAGAAACGTCTTTCTCAACCAATACGTTCAAGTCAACCAAAGACACGTTAATGGTTGGAACGCGAACAGAAATACCATCCAACTTACCTTTCAATTCTGGCAATACCAAACCTACTGCTTTTGCAGCACCGGTGGTGGTTGGAATCATTGATTGAGTAGCAGAACGTGCGCGGTAGATGTCTTTGTGGAATACGTCCGACAACACTTGGTCGTTGGTGTAAGCGTGAATGGTAGTCATAGAACCTTGCACGATACCGAAGTTATCGTTCAACACTTTAGCGATTGGCGCCAAGCAGTTAGTGGTGCAAGATGCGTTAGAGATAATGGTGTCTGTCGCTTTCAACACATTGTTGTTTACGCCGAATACCACGGTTGCATCTACGTCGGTGCCAGGAGCAGAAATAATCACTTTCTTAGCGCCGGCAGCCAAATGCAAACCCGCTTTATCTTTGCTGGTGAAAATACCAGTACATTCGTAAACAACATCTACGTTCAATTCGCCCCATGGCAATTTTGCTGGGTCACGCTCAGCGGTAATGCGGATTGCATCGCCGTTAACGTACATGAAATCACCTTCATACTTCACGGTACCGTTGAATTGACCGTGTACTGAATCGTATTTGGTAAGGTGAGCATTCAAATGTGCATCACCGAGGTCGTTAATACCAACGATTTGGATTTGTTCGCGCTTGCCTGATTCATATAAGGCACGCAGTACGTTGCGACCGATACGACCATAACCGTTAATTGCCACTCTGATAGTCATTTGTTGCTCCTAAGTCAATTGTGGTACCCACTTCGGGGTATTCATCTTTTAAAATAAGTTCGCCCAGAGGTTTCGGCCACTGGGCGTTGTCGTTTATTAGCGCGGCAGGCTTGCTGCTTCGCGAGCCAGACGTTCGATTTCATCCCAACGACCGGCTTTCATTAATTCTTTTGGCGCCATCCAGGTTCCACCTACGCAGGCTACGTTAGGCAGTGCCAAGTAGCTTGGTGCTTTCGCTAAATCAATTCCACCGGTTGGGCAGAAAGTGATTTGCGGTAAGGGTCCACCGATGGACTTCAACATAGGTACACCGCCCGCCGCTTCCGCTGGGAAGAACTTCTGGTGAGTGAAACCTTGAGTATAAAGATTCATTGCTTCCGTTGGTGTAGCAACTCCCGCCAATAAAGGAACTGGGCTTGCTTTAGCGGCTTCGATGAGCGCAGGCGTTGTGCCTGGGCTTACCAAAAAGGTAGAGCCTGCTTTTACGGCCGCTTCCAAATCTTTAGGGGTGATAACAGTACCTGCGCCAATTACTGCATCTTGTGGAAGCGCTTCAACCATCGCGGTGATCGCATCCAACGCACAAGGAGTACGCAGAGTGATTTCCAATACCTTCAAGCCACCCGCATAAAGCGCTTTGGCCAGTGGTACGGCGTCTTCAATGCGCTCAACAACCATTACCGGTACTACGGGCGCTACTTTCAGGATTTGATCTATGGATAAAGCCACTGTGTGTTCCTCTTTGCGAAATTCTTGCGTTTAATGCGTAAACAAAAACCGGATTAGCAACGGCTAATCCGGCCTGAAAATGTCTTTAAGGCGCCCAGTAAACCACAACCGGCACGCGATCCTGTTGCAGTATGGCGCGAATGGGCATCTCGGCAACGTCAGTACCCGCTTGGGCTTTGCGAAGCACGGCTAATTTTTCATCGCCTGTAATTAATAGCACCAAAGTGCGGGAACGCAATAAACCGGCGAGTGATAAGGTCATCCTTTCGGTGATAGCACCAGTCACTTCGCTCTGATGGGCAACAATTGCCGCACAAAGTTCAGACGAATCAGGATTCAACGCCACTTCAAGACCATTCGCATGGGGAAACAAGGACGCCGTGTGGCCATCATTACCCATGCCGAGGATGGTGATATCAAAGGGTTGCGCGAGCTGCTGGTAGGCAGCTTCACAATCGGCCAAACCTTCCTGTGCCGTAGCAGCGGTATTTTTCATACCGATCAGATTAGCCACAGCCGCTTTATTTTGGATAAGGTGTTTTACGGTAAAGGCTTCATTGCTTTTATCGTGTGCAAAATCTACCCAGCGCTCGTCAACCAGAGCGATGTAAACAGACTCCCAGTCAAGATCGACATTGCTCAAGCTTTTGTACAGTGGCTCGGGAGTGCTACCACCGGATACCATAAAAGTCGCTTCGCCACGGTCTTCGATCGCTTGCGTTAAAGCAGCAACACACTCCGCTTCCAATGCAGCAACCATATCCTGACGATTTTCAAACAAACGCTCAGTCAGCATTAGTGGTTGTCCCCTGAATCAGAACCGACTTCATCTAGGTTAAACCAGCTACGGCCATCACTTGAGAGCAACTGCGCAGACGCAATTGGGCCCCAGCTACCGGCCATATAGCCGTGCGGTTTGTTCTCTGGGCGTTGCCAGGCTTCGATAATTGGGTCAATCCAAGCCCAAGCAGCATCCACTTCAGCGCGGTGGATAAACAGACTTGGGTCGTTAGCGGCTGCGTCCAACATCAAACGCTTGTAAGCGTCGCTAAAGAAATCTTTGTAGGTTTCAGCAAAATTCAAATTCAACACGACGGGCGACAAATGCATTTCATGCTTGCCCAAGTCTTTTGAATTCATAATGATTTTGATGCTCTCTTCCGGTTGCAAGCGAATTACCAAACGGTTAGGTACTGGATTACCCGCTGCTTCTGGGTAAACGCGGTGAGCAACATCTTTGTATTGGATAACAATTTCAGCAAAGCGCGATTTCATACGCTTGCCGGTACGTAAATAGAAAGGCACGTTAGCCCAACGAGAGTTATCAATATGTGCGCGAATGGCAACGAAAGTTTCTGTGTTGCTTGGCTGACCTAACTCGTCCAGATAACCGGGAACTTGTTGGCCATCCATTTGACCCGCAACGTATTGACCACGCACCGTATTGAATTTAACGGTGTTGCCAGTCAACGGACGCAAGCTTTCTAATACTTTCAATTTTTCTGAACGAATACGCTCAGCTGTCATTTTGTTGGGCGACTCCATAGCCACCAAACACAACAATTGCAAAATGTGGTTTTGAACCATATCACGCAGTGCGCCAGCGCCGTCGTAGAAGCTCGCACGACCTTCCAAGCCAACGGTTTCGGAGATGGTGATTTGCACGTTGTCGATGGTACGTGCATCCCACAAGTGTTCAAAAATGCCGTTTGCAAAACGCAGGACCAAGAGGTTTTGTACGGTTTCTTTGCCGAGGTAATGGTCAATACGGAAGATCGCTTCTTCTTTGAAATATTCAGCAATGCTGGTGTTAATTTCGTCAGCGGTCTTGGCGTCATAACCAAGCGGTTTTTCAACCACAACGCGCGCGTATTTGGTAATCAAACCGCTTTCATGCAAATGCTTACAGGCATCGCTAAACACAGAAGGAGGCGTTGAAAGATAGAACACGCGTTGACGGTTTTCGCCACTGTTCAATAATTCTGCGAGCGCGGTCCACTTGTCATCGAGTTTGGAAATATCGATAAACACCGGGAAAATAATTGTCGCGAATTTGTCCCATGCCGTTGCTTCAAACTCATCTTTGTTCAGATGTTTTTGTGCAGCATCACGCACTTTGTTTTTGTATTCCAGCACCATTTGCGCATTGCGCAAGGTTGGAATAATACGGGTTCCTTCAGGCAATTCGCCATTGCGGTGGGCGCGAAACAAGCCCGGAATTAATTTGCGCAGCGCCAAGTCACCAGCACCACCAAACAGAACAAAATCAAAGGCTTCAAGCATGAGGGTTATCCTGTAAATACTTTTTGTCTAAATATTTTCTATTCAAATAGTTTTCGTACTTTCTCAAAAAAATATGTCGCTCATTTGACGACCATATACTTTTTTAAATAAGCACAGATTACCAACTAAAAACGGTTGCGCCTTCCTCAGCTTTACCGACAGTTGCACGCAAAGGTGCAAACAATTCACGCCCCATACCTTGGTGGCTCGCCGCTAAATCGGCGGTTGCGTGTTGACGTGATTTCAACTCTTCGTCACTCACTAACAATGTGAGAGTTCCCGCTTCAGCATCCAGCTCAATCATGTCGCCGTTTTGGATGAGACCAATCGCACCATTATCCAAAGCCTCTGGCGACATATGGATAGCGGCCGGAATTTTGCCGGACGCACCGGACATGCGGCCATCTGTAACCAAGGCTACTTTAAAGCCGCGATCTTGCAGCACACCCAGCGGCGGAGTGAGCTTATGCAGCTCAGGCATGCCACAGGCTTTCGGGCCTTGGAAACGCACAACGGCGATAAAATCTTTTTCCAATTCGCCGCGCTTGAACGCAGCCTGCATCTCTTCCTGTGCGTGGAAAACAATCGCCGGCGCAGTCACTTTGCGGTGCTCGGGTTTAACAGCAGACACTTTAATGATCGAACGACCAACATTACCTTTCAACAAACGCATGCCGCCATCCGGTGTGAAGGGCTTGGTCGCTGGGCGAAGTACGGAATCATCCAAACTTTCGGCTGGAGCATCGCGCCAGACCAACTTGTCGCCATCAAGGAACGGCTCTTTGGTGTAGTGCGATAAGCCGCCGGAGCCCATAACGGTTTTCACATCGTCATGCAGCAAGCCAACGGAAAGAAGTTCGCGCATCAGGAAACCCATTCCTCCCACGGCTTGGAAGCGGTTTACATCCGCCAAACCATTGGGGTAAATGCGGCACATGAGCGGGATTATATCAGACAAATCACTCAGATCTTGCCAATCGATAATCACACCAGCGGCGCGGGCGATGGCCACAATGTGCATGGCGTGGTTGGTTGAACCACCGGTTGCCAATAAGCCTACGATGCCGTTGATGATGGATTTTTCCGTCACAATTTCAGCCATAGGAGTGAAGTTATCACCCGCAGAAATACGCGCTAGCTGATGAACAGCCTCGCGAGTCAACGCATCGCGTAGCGGAGTGTAAGGGTTAACGAAGGAACTTCCCGGCAAATGCAGGCCCATGATTTCCATGAGCATTTGGTTACTGTTGGCAGTACCGTAGAAAGTACAGGTTCCAGCGCTGTGATAAGAGGCACTTTCCGCCGCGAGCAACTCTTTGCGCCCTACTTTGCCTTCGGCAAATAATTGACGAGCCTTGGCTTTTTCAGCATTGGGCAAACCGGGCGTCATAGGGCCAGCGGGCACAAAAATAATGGGCAATTGACCGAAGGACAGTGCGCCCATCGCCAAGCCGGGAACGATTTTGTCACACACCCCCAAACACAATGCGCCATCGAACATATCGTGCGACAGAGCGATAGCGGTAGACATGGCAATCACATCGCGGCTGAACAAGGACAAGTCCATGCCGGGGAAGCCTTGGGTCACACCGTCACACATAGCAGGCACACCGCCAGCCATTTGCGCTGTCATACCAACTTCATGAGCTGCTTTTTTGATGGGTTCGAGGTACTCACCGTAAGGTACGTGAGCAGAGAGCATTTCGTTATAGGCGGAGACAACACCCAGATTGGGAGCTTGGCCTTCGGCGAGGGCGGTTTTATCGGCGTCGTTACAGGCCGCAAAACCGTGGGCAAGATTCGCACAACCTAGGTGGTGACGAGAGGGGCCAGACTTACGTGATTTCTGTATTTTGGCCATATAGGCTGCGCGGGAATCACGGCTTTTTTCGATAATTCGTTTGGTAATTTCGATAAGTCTTGAATCAGTCATGGCGTACCACTTGTTGTTAGTCTGCTTTCATTCATTGGCATTTCGGGTTGCACGAGCCCGCCAGTGAGGAGATTACTAGGGCATCAGGGCGTAAACCTTGGAATACCACAGATTGCTCCGGTGAAGGAGCATTGTACCGACAAATGCAGATCAATGCTTTCATCGGTTAAATTTCATTGCCGGACACCGCCCGGAATTAACCGACACTGTATGCCGGTTAAATATGCCGCGATCTGTATGACCCCGACATTACTCATTAGATTGCAGACTTGGCGACCTTGAGGCCGCCGCTGTTACTTTTTGGCGTTTTTATAAAACGCGATCAAATGACGAGTCGATGCATCGTGCGCTGGGTTGATCTTGGCGTCTGCAGCCAATTCTGGCTGGATACCAGAAGCCAATACTTTCCCGAGCTCAACGCCCCACTGATCAAATGAATGGATGCGCCAGATAATACCCTGCACAAAAATCTTATGTTCGTAGAGCGCGATCAATGAACCCAAGGTTTTGGCATCCACTTGCGGCAAAAGCAAGGTATTCGTTGGGCGATTGCCCTTGTGTACCTTGTGCTCAACAATCTCTTCAATACGCTCCGCGCTCACACCTTTAGCGGTCAGCTCTTTGCGCACTTGGTTAGCATCAATACCCTGCATTAAGGCTTGGGTTTGCGCAAAGAAGTTGGCCATAAGTGCGTCGTGGTGACCTTCTACTGGAATATTTGGAGTCACTGAACCGATAAAGTCGGCAGGGATAATGTCTGTACCTTGGTGCAGCATTTGGTAGAACGCGTGCTGACCGTTGATACCCACCTCGCCCCATACCAATGGAACACTGCCATAGCTGATAGGTTCGCCAGCCCAGTTCACGTGCTTGCCGTTAGATTCCATTTCCGCTTGCTGCATATAAGCAGGGAAACGGTGCAAGCATTGATCATACGGAAGCAATGCCTGCGCTGGGTAGCCAAGGAAATTGCGGTTCCATATACCTACCAGAGCCATCATAACCGGTGCGTTGTTTTCCAAAGGCGCTTGCTGGAAATGGAGATCCATTTCGTATGCACCCTTCAATAAATCGGTAAATCCATCAAAACCGATAGATAGAGCGATGGGCAAACCAATAGCGGACCACAAGGAGAAGCGGCCGCCCACCCAATCCCACATATCAAAAATGTTTTCTTCGGCAATACCGAATGCAGTCACCAATTTACGGTTGGTCGATACCGCCACAAAGTGTTTTGCGATAGCGCCGTGATCTTTTGCCGCTGCCATAAACCACTTTTCAGCGGTTTTAGCGTTAGCCATGGTTTCCTGAGTGGTGAAGGTTTTTGAGGAAATCACGAACAACACAGTTTCAGGGTTCAAGCCTTCCAGCACTTCTGCAATCTGCACGCCATCCACGTTGGATACGTAATGCATTTTGAGCGACTTGCTGCCGTAAACTTTGAGCGCCTCGGTCACCATCAAGGGGCCAAGGTTTGAACCGCCAATACCGATGCTGACAACGTCTGTAATGACCTTGCCGGTATAACCTTTCCACTCACCGGAGCGAACTTTCTCAGACAGCTTGCGCATGCGCTCAAGCTCCGCATCAATAGCGGGGCGAGCGTCGAGGCCATCAATCATAATGGGGTTGCTGGACTTGTCACGCAGAGCAACGTGCATAACAGCGCGGTCTTCGGTGGCGTTAATGTGCTCGCCCGAAAACATTTTGCTGCGCCAGCTTTCAATATCAGATTCTTTCGCCAGAGCCAGCAGCGCGGCTTTGGTTTCGTCGGTAATCAGGTTTTTGGAGTAATCAAACAGAATGCGGGGAAGTTCAATCGAGAATTTGTTAAAGCGCTCGTCATCTTCAGCAAACAAATCTTTGATATGGCGGGTTTTAAGCTGCTGAGCGTGAGCGGTAAGAGCGCTCCATGAAGGCAAATCAGTTGGACGAGAAAAGGTTTGTGGATTAGCCATTTATCGCTCCCGAAAGATAATAACAAGCACGCATTGGTTGATTTCCATTATGGTGGTGATGCATCGCCAGGCGATCTGTGCCCCTTGAGCGATAAGGATAAGGCTTTGCGCTTCCAAAAGACCGTTTTTAGGGTCGATTTCAAGGAAATAGGTAAGGCGCAAAAAGGCCGCTATGATAGGCAGATGGTCTAGGGGTGTCAATTAAAGTGCCGGCCTGAAACGGGCAAATACGGCTAAAAAAATCATTGGTATATAAGGCTTTTTTAGAATTTACACTCGCTAACAATATAAACGAAACACAAGGCTATTTTGTGAACAAATCAGACATGCCCGCATTGGGAATTATCGAAGGTTTTTTTGGCCGCAGCTGGTCTTGGGCTGATCGCGAAAGCTATGCAAATTTTCTTGCGCCAAATGAGTTCAATTTTTACATCTACGCACCAAAAGACGACATTTATTTGCGCAAACACTGGCAGCAAGATTGGCCAAGCGAGACGAAACAGCAGTTGTCTAGGTTGCGAAATGTTTACCGCGAAGCACAAATTGATTTTGGTATAGGCCTGAGCCCGCACGAAATTTATTTGGATCGATCGCCGGAGCGCTACGCGCAACTTATCACGCGGGTAAAGCAAATTAATGAGTTGTCACCGGACATACTCTGCCTGCTATTTGATGATATGCGGGGCGACATCCCCAACCTTGCCAATTTGCAAATTGATTACATGCACCGAGTGGCAGAGGTGAGCACCGCCAAGCGAATTATTTTTTGCCCCACCTACTACAGTTTTGATCCCGTGCTTGAAAAAGTGTTTGGCAAGGTGCCCGACAACTATTGGCAAGACCTCAATAAGAACATTGATAAAAACATCGATATTTTTTGGACGGGCGAAAAAGTTTGCTCCGCTGAATATTCAGTAAATCATCTCAATAGCGTCGAAGCACTTTTAGGAAGGAAACCTTTTTTATGGGACAACTATCCCGTAAATGACAGCGCTGCAAAATCAAACATCTTGCAATTGCGTGCTGTAAATCAATCGCACAGCCAGATTCAACAAAATGTGTCCGGCCACGCACTTAACCCCATGAACCAAGCATGGCTATCGCAAATTCCGCTGGCGAGCCTGACACGGGCTTACCGCGAAAAAAATAATTACGCTCCAGAAAAAACATTTACTGAGATTACTGATGCTCTGTGTGGCGAAAACCTAGCTCAGACTTTGCTGCAGGACTTATCGCTGCTTCAAGATAAAGGACTGGCGAAAATGAGTGTGGAAGAAAAAACAGAATTGTTGAAACGTTATTCCGCATTCCCGCAAAATCCTTTTTGTGCGGAAATAATTGATTGGTTAAACGGTGGTTATACATTTGATCCGGCGTGTTTGACCTAACACCGTTCCAACAACCATGCTCGGATATCATCCACCTGCTCTGCACAAAGCGTGTGATCCATATTGTAAGACTCATAACGAACCGCATAACCGCGATCTGACAAATCGCGGTAAGCGCGCTGACCAAGAACTTCACTCACGACAGAATCATGCGATCCGTGCTGGATAAAAATTGGAATGCATTTGTTTGCAGCATCCACTTGCACGCTCGCACTGGTTGCAAAGTAAGTCGATAGAGAAAGCAACCCAGCTAAAGGTTTTGAATAACTCAAAGCCGCTTCGTAGGCAACCGCACCACCCTGCGAGAAACCTGCCAGCACAATTTTGTTACTCGGTATGCCGCGCTCAATTTCGCGTTCAATTAACTGGTGAATTTTTTCAGCGTTGGCCCGTAGCTGCGGCGTATCAATTTTACGATCTAAGGTCAGTTCAAAAATATCGTACCACGCGGGCATTACATAACCGTTATTCACGGTGACTGGAATTACTGGCGCATTTGGAAATACAAACCGGATATTCTTATCCTTCGGCAAATGGAGTTCACCCACTAGAGGCACAAAATCACTTCCGTCCGCGCCTAAGCCGTGCAACCAAATCACAGCTGTACTCGCGTTAATCTCAGGGTTGGACTCCACTTCTTCACAGGGCAAATAATTCATAGATTTCCTTTGGAACACGTCTTGGTTTTGTCACAAATCTGTTACATGGATGTCATAAGCTGGCGAAACTATGCATTTCACGCCCAGTATTAACACACCGGATAGTGGCGGTTTGATTTGTGGATTTCGCTTAAGCCACACCGAAAAACCCAAACCACTTTTTCTATACGCTGCCGATAAACGCAGCGAGCTTCCGCACGAACCTCACTGGCTGCACTTCAACTTAGCTGACACTCGTGCCACTCAGTGGATTAACGCTTGCTCTCTAATTCCGCAGGATGCTCGCGACCTGCTGTTAGACAGCGATGCTCATATTCGCAGCGAAAATTTTGACCATAGCTTAGCATTGATCATTGGCGATTTATTTCACGATTTCAAAGAAGACCCGGAAGAACTCGGTGTCTTGCGCTTGTATCTGGATGACGAGCGGCTCATCACCGGCCGCGGCCATCCGCTCAAGTCAGTTGATAGATTGCGCCATGAATTGTTCGGAGGCATGAGCTTCGCAAACTCAATCGATTTGTTTGCGCGACTCATTTACGACATTGGGGATTCCATGCACGCCGTCATCAAAAGTCAGAATGAACGCGTAGATGATGCCGAAGACCAAATTCTTGCGGGGCATTTACACAACCAAGGCAGCGAGCTTGGACGCATTCGCCGTTTGCTTGCGCGTTTGCGGCGACATTTAAGCGCGAACCGGCAGGCCCTGCATCATGCACTGCCTCACATAGCACGCTGGAGCCAACACGATATTTCTGAACTGCGCCAAGCCGTTGAACATCTTGAATCCACAATTCAGGATTTAGAACTCGTACAAGAACGCACGCGCCTCTTGCAGGAAGAAATCGCGGGACGCATGAGTGAAGCCACCAACCGCAACCTCTATGTGCTTTCGATTGTGACTGTAACCCTACTCCCGATTAATTTAATTACCGGTATTTTTGGTATGAACACCGGTGGATTACCTTGGGGGCAGGACGATCCTTCCGGCTTCTGGTGGGTTATCTTTTTTATGGTTATGGCCGTCATAGGGTCGCTCACGATTTTGCATCGCAAACGCATTCTGTAGTTGCTCAGTATTCACTCAATTTCGCCATTGCGAGACGCTAAAAACTTCCACCACCGCACAAATTTGGGCCCGACCAGCCCAAGCTCGACCAAAACTCCGTAAAACACACTACAATTTGATGACGAGATGAAATATCTCTCAACCAATTAAATCCCTAGCGCACCTCGCGGTGCTAAAGAGTTTCGATGTCACATAATCATCCATATAAAACTGCGCCCGATCATAGTTTCGACACCATAGACGCCATCATTTCGCCTAACGGCCAATTAAATATTTTATCCAAAGTTGAAGTCGCTAAATTGCTGGATTCCAGCCAAAGTGGTTTGTACAAATTATTCCGCAGCTGCTCACTCGCCGTGCTCAATACCGGCAACGATTTGGATGATGGAAAAGAACTACTGGAACGCTATGCCAGCTTTGATATCAGTATTGTTCAGCAAGAACGCGGCATAAAACTCGCGTTAAAAAATGCGCCGTCCAATGCGTTTGTCGATGGCAAAATGATTAAAGGTATTAGCGAACATTTGTTCACTGTGCTGCGCGATGTGATTTACAACAACGATGCCATTAACGAAAACCCCAACTTCAATGTGGACACAACAGAAGGCATTACAGACGCCGTCTTCCACATGCTGCGCAACGCAAATTTATTGCACGCAGGCTTAGACCCTAACCTAGTGGTTTGCTGGGGCGGGCACTCAATCAGCCGCGGCGAATACGACTACACCAAAGAGGTAGGCTACCAACTCGGCTTACGTAATTTGGATATTTGCACCGGCTGCGGCCCTGGCGCCATGAAAGGCCCCATGAAGGGAGCAACCATTGGCCACGCCAAACAACGCACGC
Organism: Cellvibrio sp.; assembly: GCF_046347455.1. Lineage (GTDB taxonomy): Bacteria > Pseudomonadota > Gammaproteobacteria > Pseudomonadales > Cellvibrionaceae > Cellvibrio. The sequence goes on along the minus strand of NZ_JAXMGC010000002.1, from coordinate 403,722 downwards.
CGAATGGGCGTTACATCGGTATCACAGAGCCGGGAATCATTGCGGCAGAAGCGCCCAATCCAATTGTGAATCAACTCACCATCATGCCGGACATTGAAAAGCGCCTCGAAGCATTTGTGCGCTTAGGTCACGGCATTATCGTCTTCCCTGGCGGTGCCGGCACTACGGAAGAAATTCTGTACATCCTTGGTATTTTGCTCCACCCGGACAACAAAGATATTCCCTTCCCGCTCGTATTTACTGGCCCGGCGAGCTCTGCGGAATACTTTGAGCGCGTAGACAGATTTATTGGCGATACACTGGGCGCTCAAGCGCAATCGCTCTACAAAATTATCGTTAACGACCCCGAAGCCGTAGCACGTGAAATGGTGGAAGGCATTAAAAAAGTACGCGAATTCCGCAAGCAAAGCGATGATGCCTACTACTTCAACTGGCAGCTCACTATCAGCCCAGACTTGCAACAGCCGTTTATTCCAACGCACGACAATATGCGCAACTTAGAGCTTCACAAGAATCAGCCCAGCCATTTGCTGGCCGCTAATTTGCGCAGGGCTTTCTCCGGGATAGTGGCGGGAAATGTGAAGGAAGACGGCATTCGCACCATTGAAGAATTCGGCCATTTTAAACTCCATGGTGATACAGAAATCATGCATCCCGTGGACGAGCTTTTAGAATCCTTCGCCAAGCAAAATCGCATGAAACTGCCGGGCCGCGAATACAAACCTTGTTACAAGGTCATTAAATAAATCAGCCGTAAGGCGTCCAAAACAAGCGGCTCAGTTCGGGCCGCTTCTCTCGCATGTAAGTCAGATAAATCCCACCTTATGGCGAATGTCTGCAACCTCTGTAGTCAATTTCCTACAAAAGAAACAGATTTTAGCGACTATTTGTCAGCCACCGCTCTCTGGATAATGGCAATCATCAGGAAGTAAACAGTGAGTGCAGTGGCCAAGGCAGGGTCAACGGAGGCGTCCCCTTAAAGGAGAACGTCAGGAGATTCAGGAGCGGCCAAGAACGGATTGACGACGGATGAATGGCTAAAGGAATAAACCCAAGGGGGTTTCAGGGATAGAGACGGATCAAACCACCGACTACTACAGAGTTTACGGACAATACCTGCACCGGCCGCGCAAGCGGCCTTTTTTATGCCTACAAGAATCAACTCTCGGCATTCGCTAACAAGTAATCCACCAAGCGATTCAGCTCACGAGTAAGCGCGCGAATAGAACCTTCCATATCCCAGCTGTCATCACCAATTTTCACCAGGTTAGAAATACTGCGGATTTCCAAGAATTTTTGTTGCTCCGCCAAACACACCTGAAAGAAGGCTGCACCTTCCATGTTTTCAATATCAATAGCTTCCGTATGAACGAAAGGTGCCATGGCCGCATTCATAGAATTACTGGTTGCGAGCGGTAGCAATTCTTTTACTTCGGAGATGTATGGACATGCCCACCATTTGGTCGCTGTAAAATCCATCGCAATATTTAAATCAGCCAAATGCGTGAAGCCGCCGGGAGTGAAAAAACCCAAGTCTGATTCACACTCGCGCTCAACAATCACGACATCACCAACTTTAAAGCGAGAATGCTCGTAAACACCGGCAATTCCCGCCATAAGAACCCAATCTGGTTTATGAGTCGCAATCAATTTTCCCAACGCGTAAGCCGTTGCAGACAAACCCACACCACTAACCGCTGTGATTACTTTTGGGTGCGCAAAATATTGCGCTTCAGTTTGCGTTGGAAAAACAACGAGTATTTTCATAGATTTGTATTACCAATCATTTTTGTACACATAGTCACATTCACCATAAAACGATCGGCGACCATCATTCAAATTAAATTAGACGCTTCTTTACATTAAGCCTATACGCGGTGCTGCAACCATCAGCTAAAATGCAGGCCTTTCCCTACCCACCAAAACAATTATTCCGAGGCCTCCAATGATTACCCATGAGCCAAACCCTATTTACGTAGCCAACCCAGATCGCTATAAAAACATGAAATACAAACGCTGCGGAAAAAGCGGTGTGCAATTATCGCGTTTATCTTTGGGCTTGTGGCAAAATTTTGGTGCAGTAGATTCTGTGGCTAACGCTCGTGCCATGTTGCACAAAGCGTTCGATTTAGGTATTAACCATTTTGATTTAGCAAACAACTACGGTCCGAATTTCGGCTCTGCTGAAATTACTTACGGCACCATTCACAAGCAAGATTTTGCGCACTATCGCGATGAATTATTTATTAGCAGCAAAGCCGGTTATGACATGTGGCCGGGCCCATTCGGCATCGGTGGCTCACGCAAATATTTGGTATCCAGCTGCGACCAAAGTTTAAAACGCACCGGCTTGGAATACTTCGACGTTTTCTATCATCACTGCATGGATCCGGAAACTCCCATCGAAGAAACCATGCAAGCCTTGGACTATATTGTTCGCTCCGGTCGCGCGCTCTACGTAGGTATTTCCAACTATCAACCAGAGCAAACCAAAAAAGCCGCCGCCATTTTAAAATCCTTGGGCACCCCATTATTAATCCATCAACCACGCTACAACATGTTTGACCGCTGGATTGAAGATGGTTTGACTGATGTGCTGAAAGACGAAGGCGTCGGCTCTATTGTTTTCTCACCTTTGGCTCAAGGCGTTCTCACCAACAAATACCTCAACGGAATTCCTGCAGATTCTCGCGCTGCACGCCCAGAGCTGATTTATTTAAACAACAAAGACATCACGCCCGAGAAATTAGAAAAAGTGAAGCGGTTGAATGCTATTGCAGAATCTCGCGGGCAATCACTTGCACAAATGGCAATCGCATGGACTTTGCACAACGACGCAGTTACCACCTGCCTGATCGGCGCAAGCCGCCCCGCACAAATTGAAGACTCTGTTGCAGCATTGAACAATCTTGAATTTAGCGCAGAAGATATTGCGAAGATTGATGCGATTATTCGCTAAGCATTAGTGTGCGCCAAAAGGCTTGCTGGCAACAGCAGGCCTTTTTTATTAACTTCAAAATCAACCGCAGCATTTAACTCCGTCATTTAACCTATTGCATCCACGCCTATTTCCCCCTAGGCTCACGCAAATTCTTTTGGTGACGCACGTTCTATGACTCAGCCAGATTCTACCCAGCCAGAACCTATTAAAATTGTTGGCGGTGGCCCCAAGAAGGTTTTGTATACCCTTAAAACCGTAGCGCGAATTGGTTTGCTCAACTCCGCTAAAGCGCTGAATAGTCGCAATACCTGCAAAGCCTGTGGTTTAGGTATGGGTGGCCAGCGCGGTGGAATGACCAATGAGAAAGATGAATTCCCGTCGGTGTGTAATAAAAGTATTCAAGCGCAATCTACGGATATTCAAGAACCCATTCCTAGGGAAATTTTTGAACATACGCTCGAAGATTTCGCTCAGCTTTCGGCTTATGAGTTGGAGCATCTCGGGCGACTCAACACACCGCTTTACAAAACTGCGACGAGCAATAAATACGAACCGATTGAATGGAATACAGCAATTGATTTAATGGCGGCACGTTTTGCAGCGACCGCTCCTGATCGCAGTTTTTTTTATACCTCTGGCCGGTCCTCTAACGAAGCTGGTTTTGTGTTGCAGCTTTTGGCGCGTCTGTACGGCACCAACAATGTGAATAATTGTTCCTACTATTGCCATCAAGCAACCGGCGTTGGTTTGCAAAATGCAATTGGTTCTGGAACTGCAACCGTTTCGCTTGAAGAGCTAGGTAAAAGCGATTGTATTTTTGTAGTAGGTGCAAACCCCTCATCGAACCACCCGCGTTTTGTCCATCAGTTAAAAAATTGTCGCGAGCGCGGTGGGCAAGTCATTATTATCAACCCTGCTAAAGAACCTGGGCTAGTTCGTTTTGCAGTGCCTAAAAGTGCGAAGTCGATGTTAAGCGGCGGAACTTGGATTGCATCTGAATACATCCAACCAAAAATAGGTAGCGATTTATTTTTGCTGAATGGAATTGCCAAAGCCTTACTAGAAGCAAAAGAAATTCATCAGGCGTATATAAACGCTCATACTGAAAACTTTTCAGCTTTCGAACAACACATTGAAGAGCTAAGTTGGAACGAAATTATCGAGAACACCGGTGTAAGCCAAGTCGATATTCGCAAAATTGCCGATGCTTATGCCAAATCCAACAACGCGGTTTTTGCGTGGGGCATGGGAATCACTCACCACAAACACGGCGTGGAAAACGTAGAAGCTATTAGCAACCTTGCATTGTTGCGTGGCATGATTGGTAAGCCAGCAGCGGGCTTACTGCCATTGCGTGGCCACAGTAACGTGCAAGGTATTGGTACTGTGGGCGTAAAGCCCGTATTAGCGGAAGACATTTTTCTGCAAATTGAAAAAGAATTTAATGTACAGCTTTCACGCGAAAAAGGTATGGATACCCTCGCCTGCTTGCAAGCGGCGTTTGAACATAAAATAGATGCCGCACTACTCATGGGCGGTAATTTGTTTTCCGCTACACCAAATAGCCAATGGGCTCAGCAAGCACTCGACAGAATTGGTTTTAAAGCATTTTTAACCACAACGCTTAACCGCGGACATGTAGTAGGAATGGAAACCAGCGAAGCGATTATTCTACCCGTGAGCGCGCGTGATGAAGAATGGCAACCCACTACGCAAGAATCCATGTTTAATTATGTTCGCTTGAGCGATGGGGGTATTACTCGCTTGGCCAATGTGCGTCCTGAGGTACAAATTCTCTGTGATTTTGCACAAAAGCTATTGCCAACTAGCCCAATCAATTTCGCGCAATTCAAACAACACAACAACATTCGCGCTGCTATTGCCGCGACCATTCCCGGCATGAGCGAGCTAAAAGATATTGCAGAAACCAAACGCGAATTCACCATTCAGAATCGCTTACTCGATCAACCAAAATTCCAAACGGATACCGGTAAAGCAAAATTTTTGGTGAATGCGTCGCCCACAACTTTAACCAATGAAGACTATCCATTTTTATTAGCTAGCATCCGCAGCGAAGGCCAATTTAATTCCATTATTTACGAAGAGAGTGACTCTTACCGCGGCACAGACACGCGCTGGTCGGTTTTAATGAATTCAGAAGATATGGCAGAGTTAAATATTCAAGCGGAGAGCTTGGTAAATCTAAAGTCCGCTTTTGGTGAAATGCAAAACCTCAAAGTTTTTGCATTCAATTTACCGCGTGGAAATGTGATGGCCTACTATCCGGAAGCAAACGTCTTGATTGGTACTGAGCATGATCCACGCAGCAAAACGCCCGCGTTTAAATCTGTTGCAGTGAGCATTCGCCCGTCAAATTGAAATGCTGATAGACGGACTTGATTTACGTCTGTCACGGCCAGCGCGCGTTTCCAGCAAAGCATCTTTGCGTTGTTGGCGGCGGTCTTGTTTGCGGCGCTCAACCATCGGGCGAGCTAAGTGTTCGTTGACAATTGTATCTGCCGCTAAGGAGTGCTCTTCTGGCGCGTGCGACGATTCAGCAACAGGCTTCACTGCCGTTGGCGCAATGACCGGTGCACTGGGGCGAATGTAAACCATGTTTAAACCTCACAGCCGACGATTTGAAATAAAAAACGACTTCTGATCATTCTATCGGCAATTACAGCAAATTCTTTACCAGTTTTAAGCGCCAGTTTTCAGAGGTGGCTCAGAAAACTCAATTTTGGCGATGAGCAAGGCATTTTTGCACGCAAGAAGGGAGTTTATATTTCAATAAATGACCGACTGAGTACAAAAATAACGTAGCTATCGCGCCGAAAGTGGGTTTTCCGAGCTGCCTGTAAACCATTTCAGGTTTTCATGAAGCCTTACAACATCGCCGACGACAAACAGCGTAGGCGCATGGACTTCTTGGGAGGCGACAATATCTGCAATAGTCGCTAAATCCCCCAAAATCACCCGCTGCTGCTGAGTAGTGCCACGCTCGATCAAAGCGACTGGCGTGGTCGCAGCGCGTCCATGAGCAATAAGGGAGGCACATATATCCCTTAAGCCGACTAAGCCCATATAAAACACCAAGGTCTGGGTGGGATTCGCGAGTTCCGGCCATTGTTTGTTGATGGAGTCATCTTTCAGGTGCCCCGTCACGAAGCGCACCGATTGCGCATAATCGCGATGAGTTAGAGGAATTCCCGCGTAAGCCGCGCAGCCAGATGCGGCGGTAATGCCCGGCACAACTTGAAACGGAATTTGGTGTTGCGCAAGCAACTCAATTTCCTCACCACCTCGGCCAAAAATAAAAGGATCTCCGCCTTTTAAGCGTAGGACACGCTTGCCTTCTTTAGCCAGATCCACCAACAGCTGATTAATGTTCTCCTGCTGCATGGCGTGCTCGCTGCGGCGCTTACCTACATAAATGCGTTCGGCATCGCGGCGAACTAAATCCATAACACCATCCGACACTAAGCGGTCATAGAGCACCACGTCAGCTTGCTGCATTAAGCGTAGAGCTTTGAGCGTTAACAACTCAGGATCGCCAGGGCCACCGCCAACCAAATAGACTTCACCTTGTGTGAGCGATGCATCCTCGTTAGCGATTTCATCTGAAAGAATTTTATCGGCCTGATCAAGCTGCCCATTCATAGCCAGCTCTGCCGCCGGGCCTTGCAGAATTTTTTCCCAGAATTTTCGGCGGCTGTCGCCGTCATTAAAACGCGCTTTCACTCTGTCGCGCCAACGGCTTGCTAATTGCGCGAGTTTTCCGTAACTCATCGGAATTAATGTTTCGAGTTTTGCTCGCACTAAACGCGCAAGTACCGGTGCTTCACCGCCACTCGAAATAGCGATCATCAAAGGTGAGCGGTCGATAATGGCGGGAGTGATATAGGTACACAATGCAGGAGTGTCTACCACATTTACAGGTATATTTATTTGTTTTGCTTCATCCGATATTTGTTGGTTGAGCGTTTCAATATCAGTTGCAGCTACTGCCAGCACACAACCTTCCATATCGCCTTGCTGATATTCGCGAAGGATTAATTCGCCATTATGTTGCGCAACAAGTTCGCGCAGCTCATTTGAAATCTCCGGTGCTACCACACGCAAAACGGCGCCCGATTTTGCCAGCATACGACCTTTACGCGTTGCAACCTCACCGCCGCCCACAAGCAGACACCGGCGTTTTTTTAAATCGAGGAATACGGGAAAATAATCCATAGCATTTCACAAAATAGTTCGTTGAAATAAAAAAGGTGGGTATCGCTACTGCGCCACCCACCTTTGCGAATTGTTGTTGAAAAAGATTTATTTTTTCACAGGCAACAATGCATCTTGGCCACCCATGTAGGGACGCAAGACTTCAGGAATGGTGACGCTGCCATCTTCCAATTGGTAATTTTCCAATACCGCGAGCAAAGTGCGACCAATCGCCAAACCTGAACCGTTAAGTGTGTGCAGCAATTCTGGCTTGCCGGTTTCCGGATTGCGGTAGCGCGCTAACATACGGCGCGCTTGGAAATCGCGGAAACTGCTGCATGATGAAATTTCACGGTATTTATTTTGCGATGGTACCCAGACTTCAATGTCGTAAGTCTTGGCTGATGAGAAACCTATATCGCCACCACACAAAATCACTGTGCGATATGGCAAGCCCAATGCTTTTAAAATCGCTTCCGCATGACCGACCAGTTCTTCTAAGGCTGCGTCAGATTCTTCAGGACGAACGAATTGAACCAATTCCACTTTTTCAAATTGGTGCTGGCGAATCATGCCGCGCGTATCACGCCCGTAACTGCCCGCTTCTGAACGGAAGCAAGGAGAATGGCAAACCAATTTAATCGGAAGCTGAGCTTCATCCACAATTTCATTGCGGTAAATATTGGTGACAGGAACTTCTGCTGTAGGAATCAAATAAAATTCGCGCTCGTCGGTCAACTTAAATAAGTCTTCTTCAAATTTAGGCAGTTGACCGGTACCGAAGAGAGAATCACGGTTCACAATAAACGGCACGTTAACTTCGTCATAACCGTGCTTGTTAATGTGAGTATCCAACATAAATTGCGCGAGCGCCCGGTGTAAGCGCGCAACACCGCCACGCAAAACCGCAAAGCGCGTACCGGTAATTTTAGTGCCCACTTCAAAATCTAAACCACCTAAATCTGCGCCCAAATCCACGTGATCCTTAATGGGGAAGTGAAAACTTTTTGGCATAGCCCAGCGGCGAATTTCTACGTTGTCTTCATCGCTTGCGCCTTCAGGCACTTCGTCAGCAGGCATATTGGGAATAGCGTTAACAAACTCATCCCATTCTTTTTGAATGTTCGCCAATTCAACTTCAGCGGTCGCCAAGTCTTGTTTGATTTGCTCAACGGCTTGCATCAGCGGAGCAACATCTTCACCCGCTTGTTTGGCTTTGCCGATTGCTTTTGAACGTGTGTTGCGATCTTGCTGAAGCGCTTCGGTTTTAATTTGAATGGCTTTGCGCGCTTCTTCCAAAGCATTGATGCGAGCGACATCCAACACCAGACCGCGTTTCTTCAACGCCGTGGCAACAAGATCAGGATTATTGCGGAGTAATTTTGAATCTAACATGATGGATATTTTCTTTAAAATTAAAAAACTAAAATAATTTTTGCGTAAGCTGCATGCCGAAATAAGCAAACAACAAACCCAGCGCGACAGAACTTACGGCATACACCAGTGAAAGAGCCACTTGGCCTTCTTGCCACATTTGCAACATTTCTAGGGAGAATGCTGAGAAGGTGGTGTAACCGCCTAAAATTCCTGTGATAACGAACAAACGCCACTCACTGGGAATAATGGCTTTCTCAATAATCACAACATAAGCAGCGCCTATTAAAAATGAACCTGAGATATTCACAATAAAAGTGCCAAACGGAAAACGATAGCTCAGCAAGGGGGTTAAGTAAGCAACCGCAGAGTAGCGCGCGATGGAACCCAGTGCTCCGCCAATTGCGATCATTAACCATTGCATCATTTAATCTCTGATTATTTTTTATAGCGCTGCTTGTTACTTTGTTTATCCAGCTCGCGAAAATGCGCAAGCTTTTCTTTAATCTTCAACTCCAGGCCGCGTTCAACAGGCTGGTAGTAACTCGTATCTGCCAATTCTTCCGGCAAATACTTTTCACCCGCCGCGTAAGCGCCCGGTTCGTCATGGGCATAGCGGTACTCTGCGCCGTAGTCCATAGATTTCATCAACTTGGTCGGCGCGTTGCGCAGGTGTATGGGTACATCGTACGCAGGCTGGGAGCGAACATCGGCCATGACTTGGTTGAAGGCATTATACACAGCATTACTTTTGGGCGCTGCCGCCAAATAAACCACGGCTTGGGCGATCGCCAATTCACCTTCTGGATGGCCGAGGCGTTGCTGAACATCCCACGCTGCAAGGCACAATGGCAAGGCGCGCGGGTCAGCGTTGCCAATATCCTCACTTGCCATACGCACCACACGACGGGCGATATAAAGCGGATCGCAGCCGCCATCCAACATGCGCGCTAACCAGTAGAGCGCACCGTCAGGCGATGAGCCTCGCACCGATTTATGCAACGCTGAGATTTGCTCATAGAAAATATCGCCACCCTTATCGAATCGACGAACATCGCTGGCAAGTACTTCTGCCAGAACCTGCTCGTCGATGATTTTGTGACCATCTACCTCGTCCGCCAAATCGGCGGCAATCTCTAAGAGGTTGAGCGATTTACGTGCATCACCATCGGCCGCTTGCGCGAGCGTCATGAGCGTATCTTGGTCGATGCGAATATTGCTGTTACCAAGACCGCGCTCTGTGTCATCCAATGCCTGCTGCAAAACCAGTTGCAACTGTTCTGGTTGCAAGCCGCGCAACACGTAAACGCGGCAACGCGATAAAAGCGCATTGTTTAATTCAAACGACGGGTTTTCAGTGGTGGCGCCGATAAAAATAAAAGTGCCGTCTTCCACATAGGGTAAGAAGGCATCCTGCTGGGATTTGTTGAAGCGATGAACTTCATCCACAAATAAAATTGTTTTGCGACCCGCCGCGCGCTCTTGTTGAGCCACAGCAACCGCAGCTCGAATTTCTTTTACACCTGATAAGACCGCTGAGAGAGATTCAAAGCGAGCATTCGCCTGTTCTGCAAATAATCTCGCCAAGGAGGTTTTACCAACACCGGGCGGCCCCCAAAAAATCATGGAATGCAACTGACCACGAACAATCGCTTCCCGCAGCGGTTTGCCCGGCGCGAGCAAATGCTCTTGCCCAATATAATCATCCAGATCGCGCGGCCGCATACGCGCCGCTAATGGCTGATAATAAGATTGCTGCGAACTGAATAAATCGCTCATTCGTTTAAGTACTATTGGTTTTTAATAATGTCGGCACCTGCTGGCGCCACAAAATTAAACAAGTTTTCATCCACTGCTTGATTGCGTTTTACATTGCTCAACGCAAAATGACTCAGCTGCCCCAAACTATCACGAATGGAAAACTCAGTGAGTTGATTATCAACAAACACTAACAATAACTCCTGAAATAAACCTTCGGTGACTTTAGGCGTGATCGAAAATTTTTCCGCTTTGTCTGCTTGAGTGCGATTAATAGTGAAGTTTTTACGGAGCTTATCAACATCTTCACTCAATAAAAGCACAGGCGTTTTTTTCAGATCATCGCTAAACGGACGCTCATTAACCGTTTGCAAATCAGGGTCGTAAAGCCAAATGGTTTTTTGGTTTGAAACCAATAATTGCGGCGCGGGCGTTTCAGTTTTCCAAAAAAACTTGCCGGGGCGCTGCATGACAAAAGTGCCCTTCTGCTCGTCCTGCTTTTTGCCTTCTTTGCTAAATAGCGTTTGAACGAAACTACCTTGCAAGGTGTTCATGGCATCGAGTTGTTTGCGCAGTTGCGCGGGGGATTGGTCGTCGGCGTGAGCGACAACAGCAAAAACGATAGTTAAAAGTGAAATTAAATGAGTAATGAGTTTCATGAAGATTCCTAAAAAGCTGGATTACTCGCGTTGCTCGCCCTTTGGGCCAGCCTACGGCAGTTCAAGCACGTTGTGCTTAGTCCCGCTACGCGAGGATGACGACGGAGTGATAAAGGTATTACAACAGCCTGAACCAACCCAAAATAAAAATTCAAAATCTCACAATTGGCACCAAACAATTCCCGTGCGAGCTCTCCGAGCACTGGAGGAAAATTCATTAACGCCATCCTTGGCTTTCACCCTCGGGGCAGCTTCGCTGTGCAAAATTGCTTTGCTGCAATTTTGTGGTGGCAAAAATTTCCACTGGTTCCAACAATCCCATGCGAGCTCTCCGAGCACTGGAGGAAAATTGGTGGCAAACGCACAGGAGGTGCGTTTGAGTGACTACGCGACATGGATGTCGCGTCGGAACGACAGCAATTTTCTGAAGCGCGCAGGAACAAGAGCGAGACGGGTCGCTTTTCTTTGGGTTACTTTTCTTTGGCGAAACAAAGAAAAGTGACTCGCCAGGAGGCGAAATAAAATCTACAAACTAAAAAATCTTTTCTAATAAAACGCAAGATATGTAAGTCGTACACCTGCCGTGGGCCTCACTTTTCTTTGCTTGTCCAAAGAAAAGTAAGCAAAAGAAAAGACACCCAGCTCGTTCCTATTCCTGCGCTTCTCATAAATTTGCTGTCGTTCCGACGAGCCATCCATGGCTCGACGTCACTAAAACAAACTTCCTGTTTGTTTTACACCAAATTTATTGCGATGCTCGGGGAACTCTCATGGGGCCCGATTGGTGCCACTAGCTAAGAAACGGATATTAATAGTCCCCTCTACCTCCCGGCGCCAACACCTCACGATTCCCATTATGCCCCGCAGATGAAACCACTCCCGCTGCTTCCATGGTTTCAATCAAGCGCGCTGCACGGTTGTAACCAATTCTGAGCTTGCGTTGTACCGACGAAATAGACGCTTTGCGAGACTCCAGTACAAACGCCACGGCTTCGTCATAGAGCGCATCACTTTCGCCATTGTCGCCCTCTTCTCCGCCCTCGCTCGGAATACCGGGCACGGGAATGGAGTTATTGCTGTCGTCGGTGATGCCGTCGATATATTCCGGGGTTCCGCGTTTTTTCCAATCGGCGACCACACGGTGAACTTCGTGGTCATCCACAAAGGCGCCGTGAACGCGAATAGGTACGCTGGTGCCGGATGGTAAATAAAGCATGTCACCGTGGCCGAGCAGCTGTTCAGCGCCGCCTTGGTCCAAGATAGTACGCGAGTCGATTTTGGATGAAACCTGGAACGCAATACGGGTCGGTACGTTGGCTTTGATCAAACCAGTGATAACGTCAACCGATGGCCGCTGAGTCGCCAGAATCAAGTGAATACCCGCCGCACGCGCTTTTTGGGCAATACGGGCGATGAGTTGTTCCACTTTTTTCTTGTCGACGATCATCATCATGTCGGCGAATTCGTCGATCACAACCACAATAGCGGGCAAGGGCTCTAGGTTTGGAGCAGTAGCTACTTCCGCACCAGCTTCGAAATTCTCTTCGGGTTTAAACAGGGGATCGGGAATCGGCTGGCCAGCTTTGTTGGCCTCATCAACTTTACGATTGAAGCCAGCGAGGTTGCGCACCCCCAAGGCAGACATCAGTTTGTAACGGCGCTCCATCTCACCCACGCACCAGCGCAGACCGTTGGACGCGTCTTTCATGTCGGTAATGACAGGCGTCAACAAATGCGGAATGCCGTCGTAAACCGAGAGCTCCAACATCTTTGGGTCAACCAGAATCAGGCGGACTTCTTTGGGTGTGGACTTGTACAACAAGCTGAGGAGCATCACGTTCACGCCCACAGACTTACCCGAGCCTGTAGTACCCGCCACCAGCAAGTGCGGCATTTTGGCGAGATCAGAAACTACCGGCTCACCTGAAATATCATGCCCCAGCGCCATGGTCAGCGGTGACTTGGCTTGATCGTATGCCTCGGAAGAAATTACTTCGCTCAAGCGCACCATTTCGCGGTGAGCGTTGGGAATTTCAATACCCATAACCGATTTACCGGGAATTACTTCCACCACGCGCACAGAAACCACTGCAAGCGAGCGCGCCAAGTCTTTAGCGAGACCAGAGATTCGGCTGGCTTTAATACCCGGTGCAGGCTGAATTTCAAAACGGGTAACTACAGGGCCGGGCTGAACAGAAACCACTTCGATCTCGATGCCGAAGTCTTTGAGCTTTAATTCCAGCAGCTTGGACATGGCCTCCAAGGATTCTTTGGAATAGCCCTTATCGCTGCGCTTGTCAGCGGGGTCGAGGAGACCTAAGGATGGCAGCACACCTTCGGCGGGTTCAAGCGCATCAAACAAGGAGGGCTGTTTTTCTTTTTCCACGCGTGGACTAGGAGCAGGTTTCTTTTTGGGTGGTTCTGCGATCACCACGGGCGCGACACGCTTGGCTTCGATTTTTGCGCGCTCTTCAACCACTTCGCGGCGATGTTGCTGGGCGACAACGGCAATATTCTTTTCCGCCTTTTCACGCTTGTAACGCAACCAGCGCTCTTTGCCCTTTTCGATGCCAATCAAGGTTAAATTGCCCAATTCGTCCATTAAGGCGAACCACGACAAGTCGGTAAAAATGGTTATGCCGAACAAAAACAAGGCTAATAATATAAGCGTTCCACCAGTGTACCCAAACGCATTATCTACCAAGGTCGCCATTCCACCACCCAAGAGCCCGCCATTTGAGTTCGGCAATACAGAGTTACCCCCACTGAAATGCATCGCGGCAAGTCCAGTGCCAGCAAGCATGACAATAATTAGACCAACAAAGCGAATACTTACCATTAACCAATCAATGCTACGCAGATGCGTTCTATCCTTGAATATCAGCGCAATTCTATACATCAACATGATGGGAAAAAGGTAAGCCAAATAACCGAAAAAGCCGAAGGACACATCCGCAACCCAAGCGCCTACTCTGCCGCCAAGATTTGAAAGTTGCCCATTATCACCGGTACTCCAATAGCCTCCATCAGCGGTGTCGTAACTAAACATAGCCATGCAGAGATACGCACAAACGGCCAATAAACCAATGAGCGCACCCTCTCGCACAATGCGCATACCTAGGTTGCTGGCAGGTTCGGATACAGGCGGTTTACGGCTGGCGTTGCTTTGTTTCAAGGGGTTTTCCTAGCTTACGAAAATGTATTTTGCGGCAGCAATTTATTGTGTTCTGCATCCCCACAGGGCGACTTCGCTGCACGGCACAGTATCTTATAACAAGTCACCCGAGGAAATAGATTTAATTAACGCGATGCCGAAGCTTTGTACCAGCACTCATTTACGCCTTTAAAATCCGTGCGATAAATAAACAAATTTCCGGCGCTTGATTGGGCTGCTAATGCCTCGTCGCTTAAACCTATGCGCGCACTGGTGACAAACAACAGATTCAGATCTTCACCACCAAAAGCCATGCAGGTTGGCTGACTGACGATTGTTTTTAATTCGAAGATTTCCTCACCTTTCGAGTTGTAGCGCACTAAACGGCTACCGCCCCATTCAGCGTTCCACAGGCAGCCTTCGGCGTCTATGGTGCTGCCATCCGGCTCCACGGTTGAGTGGGTTTGGGCAAATACTTTGCCTTCATTCAAGGTGCCGGTATGGGCGTCAAAATCATATACGCGGATTTGATGAGTGGGCGAGTCGGCGTGATAGAGTTTGGTGGAATCCAAACTCCAGCAAAGGCTGTTGGAGATTGCCAAGCCTGAAAGGTGCTGCGAGGACTGAGCATGAGCATCCAAACAGAACAGACCCGCACTTTGGTCCGGCGCATTGCGCTGCTCTACAATCGAGCCCGCCCAGAAGCGGCCTTGGCGATCTACACGGCCATCGTTTAAGCGGTTACCAATAAGATGCGCTTCGGGTTTTGCGATCCATTCAATCTCGCCGGTTGTTTTATCAAACCACCCAAAACCAGAGGCGAGCGCCAACAGAATTCGTTCATCATTCTCGCAAAATGCAAAGCAGCCGACAGGCTCAGGCATGTCCCAGCGCTGCAAATCTTTTGAGGCAAGGTGATAGCGAAAAATCACGTTGGATTTAATATCCGTCCACCAAACCGCTTGCTCTTTGTGATTCCATTGAACCCCTTCACCTAAAATATTGGCGCAGGAAATTTGTTCGATTAGCTCGTAATTGCTCATAAGTTTTTTGTTTTTTTGGTGCTGGTTTTTGGTGTTGGCCGTGGAGAAAAAACGCCCCGCTCACTGTTCAGTGGCGGGGCGCAGACTAGCACTTTTTCAAATGATCACCAAACCTAAAGCGGCTGCTTACCACCACACGGTATAGAAAGCGATCAACACCAAAACCACGCCCAAACAAGCCACGTTAAACACAGGCTCGGTTTTAAAATGAATGCCGTTCAAGTCGATGGCCTTTTCTTGAACTTTGCCCCCAGACATGTAGGTAGCTACTACCGCCAAAAGCGCGCAAAGAATAAAGACAATCGCAATACGATCCATAAACGGGAACTCCGCTGGCAACACAAATTTCGCCAAAATGGATAAAGCTACAGAGCCTATACCGGCAACCAATGCCGATAAGGCGTTCGCTTTTTTCCAGAAGAAACCCATCAAGAACATCAACACAACACCGGGTGTGAAGAAGGCGGTGAAATCTTGGATAAATTGGAAGGCTTGATCTGATTTGCCAATCAAGGGTTCAGCCACTACAAGCGCAATAACAATGGCCACCAAGGCCGCAATACGACCTACTTTTACCAAGTGCTCTTGCGAGGCATTGGGGTTAATAATTTGCTTGTAAATATCCATGGTGAAGAGCGTAGAAATACTGTTGGTTTTTGACGCGAGCGATGCACAAACCGCAGCCACTAAACCGGCAAACACCACGCCTAAAATGCCGTGCGGCAAAATATTAACCATCATCCAAGGGTAGGCTTGATCCGATGGAGTTAAGCCTGGTTTTAGCACCGCTGCCGCAACGCCGGGCAATACAATAATTACCGGCATCAATACTTTTAAGTATGCGGCGAGCGCGATACCTTTTTGCGCCTCTTGCAAACTTTTTGAAGCCAGCGTGCGCTGAGTAATGTATTGGTTAAAGCCCCAGTAAGAAATATTCACTACCCACATACCGCCGATCAATACAGAAATACCAGGCAGGTTTTTGTAGTTGGGGTTGCTAGGATCGAGAATTAAATCGAATTTTTCCGGCACTTGAATCAGTAATTGATTGAAACCATCAACAACGCCACTGCCACCATATAGTGCGGCGACTTTTTCCAAACCTAACCAAGTAACGAGCGCACCACCTAGTACCAATAAGGTAACTTGGAAAACATCGGTAAAGGCAACCGCTTTCATACCGCCGTACACGGAATAGCAAAACGAAAATGCGGCCATAGCGATCATTGCGTGCATCATATCCATACCGGTTACCGCATTAACGGCGAGCGCACCCAAATACATAATGGAGGTTAGATTCACCAGCACATAAAGCGTTAGCCAGAAAATCGACATGACGGTGCGCACGCGGCGGTCGTAACGCTGCTCCAAAAACTCCGGCATGGTGTAAATGCCTTTGGCGATAAAAATCGGCAAAAAATATTTGCCCACCAAAAACAAAGTGAGCGCAGACATCCATTCATAAGATGCAACTGCAATCCCGCCCGCGTAGCCCGCACCCGACATACCTACAATTTGCTCAGCGGAAATATTCGCTGCAATTAATGAGGTTCCCACCGCCCACCAAGGGAGAGCCTTACTCGCCAGAAAATAATCCTGCGCGTTTTTTTCGTGACCTTTTTTCTCGCGCGAGACTCTAAACGCGATAAACACAAGGACGATGGCGTAGAGCGCTAAAATCGCTAAATCAAGTTGACTAAGATACAAGGGGAACCTCCGAGTTTTTACGATATTATTTATAAGATTTTATTTTTAAGCTTCAAAAAAACTCGCACCAAGTGCGAGCTTTAAAGAAAGTTTTTTGTTACAACCGGCCGCCGTCTACAATTAATTCTTGCGAGGTAATCATGGCCGAATCATCCGACGCCAGAAACAAAGCCAGCTTCGAGACATCGTGCGCGCCCAAACGTTTTTTCAAACAAACGCGTTTCATTAACTCTTGTTCTTGTTCAGACGAAAGCCATTTCTCCAATTGCTTGGGTGTTGCGACCCAGCCCGGCAAAATAGAATTCACGCGAATATTGTCTGCACCAAAATCTGTTGCGAGGGATTTGGTGATTCCCACAATACCCGCTTTAGCAGCAATGTAACTTGCCAAATTAGGCGGCGCAAAATGGGTGTTGATCGAACTAATGTTGACAATAGACCCACCACCCTGCGCTTTCATCATAGGCGCTACTGTTTGCGCAGAGAAAAATACCGGGTGCAAGTTCACCGCCAAACTCTGGTGCCACTGCGCCTCTGTCATGGTCAAGCTTTCGTAGCGTTGATCATTGGCGGCGTTGTTAATCAACACCCGAATATCACCAAACTCTTTTTGCGCGGCATAAATGGCGGCGCGCAGTGATTCTATGTTGCTGACATCGCACACTTGAAACCAAGGGCACGGCAAGCCTTTTTCTTTCAGGGATAAACACAATTGCTCGGCGGCTTCTGCATCAACATCCACAAAGGCTACTTTGGCGTTTTGGCTTACGAAAGCTTCCACCAAGCTTGCACCAATACCTGTGGCACCACCCGTGATAAAAACCGTGCGGTTTTCCAGGCTGGCATAGCGCGTAAATCCTTCGTGGGAAGAGTAGCTATACATGGAACAAGTCTCGGCGTAATACGAAGGCAAGATACCAAGCAATTACACTGGTGATCTTGCCCGACATCAAAGGTTATTCTGCTGGCGGTGTTTTAACCAGCGAGATGTTAATCAACTGCATAACTTCATTGAGCAGGTAGCGTACCGCATTTGATGCAGCATCGGCATTGCCTGCGTAGATTTCATCGTAAATTTTCTTGTGATCGTCGTAGTTCGCAGTCAACACACCTTTGAGCTGATTAGTGCTGGCGATACTGACACGCAAGGCAACCTGAATAAACTGACGCAACTGCAAAAAGAACCGGTTATTACTGGCCGCAAGAATCGCCGTGTGGAATTCGATATCAGCACCCAGCGGATCGTCTTGGCCCAGATCCGCTTTGCGCATGCGCTCAAGTGCATCGGCAATCGCTTTCATGCGCGGCTTGTCGTGGCGATTCTCCGCTGCAAGGCGAGCGGCTTCTGGCTCTATGGCAATACGCAGCTGAGTGAACTCACGCAGTAAATCGAGCGATGGCCTTGCATTGAGCGTCCATGAAAGTACGTCCGGATCGAACATATTCCACTGTGAACTGGGCATAACACGGATGCCTTGGCGCGGACGAGATGCCAACAAGCCTTTTGCCGTTAGCATTTTTACCGCTTCACGCGTAACACTGCGGCTGATATTAAACTGCTGCGATAGCTCCGCTTCTGTGGGGAAACTTTTATCTATAGCGTAGCTGCCTTGAATAATGGCGGAGCCGAGCTGATGAGTAAGTTGGTGAGTGAGGTTGCGACCGGAATCCAGCATGATGGTTTAGCCTATTTATATTATGTATGTACATTATACGCTGAGTCGCTGGCACATGAACAGCCGAGCGCTGGCCGCAGATTTGTTGAAACAGGTTTTCGCCCACGCATAAAAAAGCCCATATCTAAAAAGACATGGGCTTCACATTTTTTAACACTTAGTCTTAACGAATTACTCTTCCAAACTGGTATGGCGAACATCCTCACCGTTAACGAGGTAAATAACATATTGCGCCAAATTACGTGCGTGGTCGCCAATGCGCTCAAGCGCGCGCAATGACCACATGATGTTCAACACGCGCGTAATACTGCGCGGATCTTCCATCATAAAAGTTACCAATTCACGCATAGCCGTGCCGTATTCCAAATCCACAGTGCGGTCCATTTGCACAACATTCTCCGCCATTTCCATATCGAGACGCGCAAAGGCATCCAGAGAATCTTGCAGCATGCGCGACACCAAACCGCCGATGTGGCGAACCTCGACATAACCACGTGGCGCCAAACCTTCGGAACTCATGGCGATAGCTTGGCGCGCAATTTTCGATGCCTCATCGCCAATACGCTCCAAATCCGTAATCGCTTTAGTTACCGCAATAACCAAACGCAAATCGCTCGCCGCTGGCTGGCGACGCGCAAGAATGCGAATACATTCTTCGTCGATGGATACTTCCATGGAGTTAACGGTTTTATCTGCGCGAACAACTTGTTCGGCTTTAGTGATGTCGGCATCCACTAAAGCGATGATTGCATCGTTCACCTGACGCTGCGCCATGCCGCCCATTTCAGAAAGGTGTTTACGAATATCGTCCAACTCAATGTTGTACTGCTGCGATATGTGGTGTGTGTGGCTTGTAATATCCATAGTCGGGACTCCGCCAAAAAATGTCTCAAAGACAAAAATAAATGTACTAAATAATTTTCACATAAAGTAGGGAGCGTCATCCTCGCGTAGCGGGATCCAGCCTGTAAAATTACAAATCAACAGCTGGATCCCGCTACGCGAGGATGACGATTCCCACGTAAATTAAATTAACCGTAACGACCAGTAATATAATCTTCAGTTTGTTTCTTGGTTGGATTAGTAAACAACGTATCGGTGTTGCCGTACTCAATCAAATCACCCATATACATAAACGCGGTGTAATCGGAAACGCGCGCTGCTTGCTGCATGTTGTGCGTTACGATCACGATCGTATATTTGTCTTTGAGTTCGTAAATTAACTCTTCAATTTTGAGTGTAGAAATAGGGTCAAGTGCGGAGGCAGGTTCGTCGAGCAAAATAACTTCCGGCTCAATCGCGATTGCGCGCGCGATCACCAAACGCTGTTGCTGGCCGCCAGACAAACCAAAGGCGTTATCGTGCAAGCGATCTTTCACTTCATCCCACAGCGCAGCACCACGCAATGAGTTTTCTACAACTGTATCCAATATGCGTTTTGAATTGACGCCTTGCAAACGCAAGCCATAAGCAACGTTTTCATAAATGGATTTTGGAAATGGGTTTGGTTTTTGGAAAACCATACCTACTTGGCGGCGCAAATCCGCCACATCTACTTTTTTGTCATAGATGTTTTGTCCATCCATCAAAATTTGGCCTTCCACACGGCATGAATCCACTAAATCATTCATGCGGTTGAAGCAGCGCAACAAGGTTGACTTACCGCAACCTGATGGACCAATAAAAGCAGTCACCTTTTTTTCAGGAATCGATAGGCTCACACCGTGCAATGCGCGCTTTGGGCCGTAATATAAATTGAGGTCTTTAACTTCCAGCTTGATGCTTTCAGCATTAGTTGTACTGGTCATAACATTCGCCTGCTCAATAATAAATAATTTGTGTGTCACGCCTATTTCAATTCGGTGACAACATTAGTCCGAAGCGCTACGGTATTTTTCACGCAAGTTGTTACGGATTTTAATCGCCGTAACGTTAAGAATCACAATTAACATCACCAACATTAACGAAGTCGCGTAAACCAAGGGACGTGCAGCTTCTACGTTCGGGCTTTGGAAACCTACATCATAAATGTGGAAGCCCAAGTGCATGATTTTTTGGTCGAGGTGCAAGTAGGGATAGTTGCCATCTACCGGTAACGCCGGAGCCAATTTCACAACACCTACTAACATCAACGGAGCAACCTCACCTGCCGCACGCGCAACCGCTAGAATCAAACCTGTCATCATCGCTGGTGTTGCAAGCGGAACTACCACTTTCCATAGGGTCTCTGATTTCGTTGCACCCAAAGCCAAACTGCCTTGGCGAATTGTACTGGGGATACGCGACAAACCTTCCTCAGTAGAAACAATCACGATTGGCAATGTGAGTAACGCAAGCGTGAGCGACGCCCAAAATAAACCTGGAGTACCAAAGGTTGGTGACGGCAAACTTTCCGCGAAAAATAATTGGTCGATATTGCCACCCAAGTAGTACACGAAGAAACCTAAACCAAACACGCCGTACACGATGGACGGAACGCCCGCGAGGTTATAAACCGAAATTCGGATTACGCGCAAAAACCAACCGTCACGCGCATACTCACGCAAATAAATCGCAGCGAGCACACCGAAAGGCGTCACTATAATCGCCATCACAATAACCATCACGAAAGTGCCGAAGATGGCTGGAAAAATACCGCCTTCAGTATTGGCTTCGCGTGGCTCAGTCGTCATAAATTCCCAGAAACGTTTTACGTAGTCGCCCGTTTTGGCAATCACACTCATATCGTTGGGGTGAGTTACACGCACCAAATGATCCAGCGGTAAAATTACTTCTTTGCCATCAGCAGTTTTCGCAACAAATTGATCGCGAGTTGCTTCATGCAGAATCACATCGCGCTCTTTTTTCACGACTTCGTATTCAGCTTCCAGCGCAGCTTTACGCTCAGCAAAACCGGCTTCTGCCTCTGCCATTTTTGCGCCAGTCACACCTTTAAGTTCCAAACGGCGATGGTCGAGTTTCAACTCCTGAATGGAATTGTTGATGCCGCCAATGCGGACTTTTTCGATGTGCGCAATTTCATCGTGAAGTTTTAGCGCGCGCTTCATGCGAGCATCCACTTCTGACCAGAAGTTTGGTGCATCTTTGGTTAGTACTGGCTTGCCGTTTTCGTTGATGGAGATTAGGTAACCGTAAAAATTACCCCATTCACGACGTTCAACGGTGACCGCGTCTTTCGGGTATTGCCAAGCATCCATTCCGTTTTCCAGCACCCACATAAAATCGCGCGAGGTAATATCCTTGTTACCTAATTTAATTAAATAGCGCGTAAGTAATTCCTGCTCTGCTGGAATTTTGTAACCATTATCACGCGCGATCGCCGCAGCGATAATTTCGCTGCGCACTACTTCACCCATAATCACGTGCTTATTGCCGCTCGTATCTGTCGCACTAGTCAATACAATATTGGCTGGCCAAAAATGTCCAAAACCACGTACCGCAATCAAACCCAATAAACCAACCACCATCAGCATACAAAGCGTAACAGCACCACCGTTTAACCAAATCCAAGGTGATCCGCTTTTGTACCAAAGGACGGGGGCTTTCAATAAATTTTTCATGTGTTGAATCCCCAATTAAAGATTGCTGTAACGTTTGCGTAGACTTTGGCGAACCATTTCCGCAACCGTGTTAACAACAAAGGTGAGCGCGAGAAGCAAAAGCGCTGCAAGGAAAAGTACACGGAAGTGAGTACTCGCCACTGCCGTTTCTGGCATCTCCACAGCGATGTTTGCCGAGAGCGTACGCATACCTTCGAAGATATTAAAATTCACCACAGGGCTGTTGCCCGTTGCCATGAGCACGATCATGGTTTCACCTACGGCGCGACCAAACCCCATCATCACAGCAGAAAAAATACCGGGGCTTGCGGTTGGCAATACAACACCGACCATGGTTTGCCAGCGCGTAGCACCAAGAGCAAGCGAACCTTGTGTAAGGTGACGCGGCACACTGAACACGGCGTCTTCCGCGATCGAGAAAATACTAGGGATTACGGCAAAACCCATCACCAAACCAACAACAAGTGCGTTGCGCTGTTCAAACTTCACATCGTGATTAGTGAACCACTGCGGCAAGCTGCCACCAAAGAACCACACTTCAAGATAGGGACTAATATCAATGCACGCCCACACGGTTAAAATAACGGGCACAACCAAAATCGCAGCCTCCCAACCCTCTGGAATTTGCGCGCGAATTGAAAGCGGGAATTGACTCCAAATAAATCCAACAATCAGCATTACCAATGGAACAAAAATCAGTATGCAGAAAATCGCAGGCAGATGATTCTCAAGGAAAGGCGCCAACCACAAGCCGGCGAGGAAGCCTAAAATTACACTCGGCAATGCCGCCATAATTTCAATCGTTGGCTTTACCATGCCACGCAATTTTGGCGTCATAAAGTAAGCGGTATAGATCGCGCCCATCACACCGAGTGGCACTGCAAACAAAATAGCGAAGAGTGCTGCTTTTAATGTACCTAAGGTGAGCGGGACGAAACTCATTTTTGCTTCGAAATTGTCGCTACCAGAAGATGCCTGCCAAATGTAATCAGGTGCGTCACGACCTTCATACCAGACTTTTTCCCACAACATGCTGAACGATACTTCGGGGTGTTCATTCCACACTTTTGCAACGCTGATTTTTTGGTTTTTATCCAACAACAACACACGACCATTAATCGGAGACAAGCCAATTTTTTCTATCGGCGTTGAGCCCATGGATTTAATCAACAGCGTACGCGCAGATGTTCCGTAATAAATCCCGATATTTCCTTTGTCGTCCGCGGCCCAAAAACCGCGACGGGAATATTCGGGAGCGATGTGGGTTACGGCACCAGAAAGCGGTTTGAAGTCGCGTACGTGAGTTACGTGGTAGCGATTATTTTTATCGCGCACCATTAACCATTGGCTTACGCGCCCTTGCTCAGTACCGATTGCGAGAGAACCCGTGCTCACCAAAAAGCGCATTGCGGTAACTTTTCCGCCTTCGACGGTCACTGGCTCGTAGCGTTCAGCGGCGTTGGGTTTACTGAGATTGTAGAGATAAAGTTGGGATTTATCGTTGGCGACAACCAAATAGCGACCGTTGTCGTCTACTTGCATTTGCGTCACTTTTTCACCTTCGGGTAACGAAGGGAGATTAAATACTTCCGTGTTGGTAGTCGTTTCTTCGGTAATGGGATTGGTTTTGGTGGTTACCATGCCCAGTAGCAAACGGTTATCAGCCGTTGCAGCGACTAACACGGGGCCGTTGCTTGTATCTTGAATAGCGAGCGCATTAATTGCTGCTCGGTTCGCATCCAGCTGAAACGGATTTTCACCCAGCGGAAAGCTCAAGCTAGGCGTTACCACACGCTTGTCGTCGGGGTAACTCAAATCGTATTGAGCTTTTACCACCGCAACTTCACCATTGTTGTAACCATAAGCGACCAAACCATGTGATGACTCGCTGGTCGCTAAGGTGGAGAACTGGGCATCGGCCGATTTAGGCACTTGCTGATTAATACTCTCGGTACCATCAAGCGCATTAAAAAACTGAACGGTGCCGTTTTTGTGATAGGTAGCGCCAATTTCTTCGTAGCGTTCCAAGGTAATAAATTCCGCCGGGCTCGATGCAATTTGCTCATTGGCAGGCAGAGTGTAAGTTTTCTGAACATCGACAGAAGCACCACGCAAGAGCGGGATGACTTCAGAAAATAAGTAAACAAAAATCAGCGCTAAGGATCCAACAACTGCAATCCCGGCCACCATAATGCCGTAACCTGATATTTTATCTTTAAGGTTGCGCCAGCGACGCAACTTTGTGCGCTGCTCTGCGCTCGGCATCAAGTCTGATGTCTTGGCAGCGATTGAAAGAGGTTTAGACATAGAAAATCACCCGATATGGTATTGGCGCGCAAAATCCTAACAGCCATTAATGACAGTTTTGTTACAACGCGCTTTTCGTAGGTGCGTTGCCCCCAAAAAAAAAACCGCTGACTAGCAGCGGTTTTTTTCTTCGATTACTGCAACAGCCTTTTACTTCAACAACTTAGCCAAAGTTCTTTCTGCAAGGTCAGCCGGCAACGGAATGTACCCATCACGCTCAACCGCTTGCTGGCCTTGTTTGGACAATACGTACTTGAAGAACTCAAGTTGCAACTTATCCAATGGTTGGTTTGGCTTCTTGTTCACGTAAATGAACAATTGACGAGACAGTGGGTATGAACCATCCAAACCATGTTCTGCATCCGCCGGAATCAACTCGGAGTAAGAGGATTTAGAAATTGGCAGAGCACGTACGCCAGAAGTTTTGTAACCAATACCTGAGTAACCAATACCGTTGATAGATTCAGATACGCTCTGCACTACAGAAGCTGAACCTGGTTGCTCGTTTACGGTAGATTTGAAGTCACCTTTACACAGGGCTTCATCTTTAAAGTAACCGTAGGTGCCTGATACGGCGTTACGACTGTAGAGAGAAATGCCGCGTTTTTCCCACGCGCCAGTCAAACCTACATCACCCCAGTTAACCAAATCTTTTTCGCCACCGCACTTACGGGTTGCAGAGAAGATGGCATCAACTTGCTGGATGGACAAACCTTTGATTGGGTTATCTTTGTTTACGTAAACAGCCAAAACGTCGATAGCAACAGGTACTTTTGTTGGCTTGTAGCCGTATTTAGCTTCGAAGGCTTGAACTTCGGCATCTTTCATAGCACGGCTCATTGGGCCGAAGTTTGAAGTACCTTCAGTCAAAGCTGGTGGTGCAGTAGAAGAACCAGCACTTTGAATTTGAATGTTCACGTTGGGGTAAAGTTTTTTGTACTCTTCAGACCACAAGGTCATCAAGTTTGCCAAAGTATCTGAACCAATACTGTTCACATTACCAGACACACCAGTGGTTACTTTGTATTCTGGCAATTTTGCATCTACGGCCGCTTGCACAGCTACTGCACAAGTCATTGAGCCAATCAGAGAACCGGCTAGCGCCAATCCCTTAATAAATTTGTTAGCGTTCATTGAGCGTTTCCTTTAGGAAAGGTGACCTTAAGTAAAAGGTGAGCCTGCCTCACCCTTGACGCTCAATCTAGCAACCAATTGTGACAAGTTTATGACTGCGAGAAAAAAGTCCGCATTTACCTGTCACAATTTTGAAAGTTACTTCACTACTTTTAAGAAGGATTTTTTGGGAGGAGTATCGCCACCGCCATCTGGTTTAGTGGGTTCAGGAGGCGTGGGAGGTGTTGAGGGTAACTCCAATTCAAACATCATTCCCTGTCCGTTTTCACGACCGTAGATTCCGAGCACCGCACCGCAGGGAACATAGATATTGTGTACAACGCCGCTAAACCGGGCACTAAAGGAAACCGCTTCGTTGGCAATAAACAAATCCTTCACCGCAGAAGGAGCAATATTTAAAATAATTTGGCCATCTTTGTTGATGTGCTGTTGCGGTACCACAACACCCGGAACATTGGCAAAAACCACCAAATGCGGGGTGCAATTGTTATCGACCAACCATTCATAAATGGCACGCAGCAAGTAGGGACGATTTGATGTCATTTCCATAGCAAACTCACAAACATAAAACAAACGACCAAAAGAAAGGGCGACCTATAGTCGCCCTTTTTGGAACTAAACTCTAGTGAATATCTCGCCAGAATTCTCTATTCAGGAAGTAGGCGCAGAGTGCGAAAAGCAGAATGAACAGCAACACACGTTTGCCCATATCTTCACGCTTAAGTGCAGCAGGCTCGCCCAAGTAAGACAAGAAGTTAACGATGTCGTAAGCCGCTTGATCAAACTCATCCTTCTTCAATGAACCCTTGATCGCGCCTTCTACCAAACCACCACAGTGCTCATCAATCTCAACTTGACCGATAGAGTTACGCTCTGCGTTACCTTTGTGGTTAAGTTTTGGGCCTGGGCCGCATTCCAGCAAACCTTGCAGACCAATCAACACGTGAGGCATACCCACGTTCGGGAACACGCGGTTGTTAACACCCCATGGGCGTGTATCGTCTTTGTAGAAGTTACGGAGATAGGTGTAAACCCACTCTGGCGAACGTGCACGGGTTTCCAAGCTCAAGTCTGGCGGTGTTACACCAAACCATACTTTGGCTTGAGCTGGGCGCATCGCAATTTCCATTAACTGACCGATACGTTGACCACCTAAAATCAGGTTGCCTTCCATCATGTCTTTTGGAATATCCAAATCGGTAGCAACGCGCTCAAAACGTGAGTATTTGGCAGAGTGACAGCCCATGCAGTAGTTGGTGAAGTATTTAGCACCACGTTGCAAAGACTCTTTATCCTTCAAATCGGCTTCGAACTTATCACAGGGAATAGCACCACACTCAAAGTTGCCAGTGTTAGCTACAGCCTTGATAGGAACAATCGCAAGGATCAAGAACAACGCCAAACCACCCAACACAATGTGCAACGGCAGACCTTTAGCTTGAACGCGACTTGGCTCAGGCAAATCGGAATCACGTGCAGCCAACAATGGTAGAACAGCAAAGATCACAGCCAACAATGCACAGAACACCAACAATAATTTAGGCACTTCAGCCTTGAGGTAGGTAACTGCCATGGCCGCAAAAATCACCGCGAAAACACCTGACAATACGAACGACACTTTAGATTTCGCTTTCTCTACGTTGGTGGTAGTCCACACAGGCATAGTCACAAAATAAGCGAAGTAGAAAGTAGTAGCGATTTGTGACAACAAGGTGCGGCCTTCGGTCGGTGCTTTTACACCTAAGTAACCTAACACAACGAACATGGCCGCAAAGCTCATCAACATAACGCGTGGAATCCAACCGCGATAACGAATTGATTTCACTTTGCTGCGATCCAACCATGGCAACACGAACAAAATTGCAATTGCCGCGGCCATAGCCACAAAGCCAAGGAACTTAGCGTTCAAAGGACCAATTTCAATCGTTACTGCACGCAATACCGCGTAGAACGGAGTGAAGTACCAAACGGGCGCAATGTGCGTTGGAGTTTTCAGGTTGTTTGCTTCTTCAAAGTTAGCGTGCTCAAGGAAGAAGCCGCCTACTTCAGGCATAAAGAACAAAATAAAGCAGAATACAAACAGGAATACGCTGATACCAACCAAGTCATGAACGGTATAGAAGGGATGGAAAGGAACACCGTCCAAAGGAATACCGTTTTCATCTTTGTTCTTTTTAATCTCAACGCCATCCGGGTTGTTAGAACCAACGTGCTTATCGTGCAACGCCAAAATGTGCATCACAACCAAAGCCAAAAGTACGATTGGCAGCGCCACAACGTGTAATGCAAAGAAACGGTTAAGAGTGATGCCAGAAATGAGGTAATCACCACGAATCCACTGAACCAGATCTTCACCAATACCAGGAATAGCACCAAACAAAGATACGATTACCTGAGCACCCCAGTAGGACATTTGACCCCATGGCAATACGTAACCCATAAAGGCTTCAGCCATGAGAGCGAGGTAAATAGTCATACCGAAAATCCACACGAGTTCACGTGGAGACTTGTAAGAGCCGTACATCAAGCCGCGGAACATATGGAGATATACAACAATAAAGAACGCAGAGGCACCGGTAGAGTGCATGTAGCGCAACACCCAACCGTAATCTACGTCGCGCATGATGTATTCAACAGAGGCGAATGCACCTTCTGCGGTAGGAACATAGCTCATTGTCAACCAAATACCGGTGATCAGCTGATTCACCAATACCAACAGCGACAATACGCCGAAGAAATACCAGAAGTTAAAGTTTTTAGGTGCGTAGTACTTACCCATATGGGTATCCCACGCTTTTTGAACGGGGAGGCGATTATCAACCCAGGTCCACAAGCTCACTAACCAATTCATCTTATGCCCCCTGGTCTTCGCCGATGATAACTACGTTTTCACTCTCGTAATAATGCTTGGGCACTTCGAGATTGAGCGGAGCTGGAACACCGGTGTAAACGCGGCCAGCCAAATCGTATTTAGAACCATGGCATGGACAGAAGAAACCGCCCTGCCACTTGTCGCCACCCAAATCAGCAGCGCCAACATCAGGACGATAAAGAGGAGAACAACCGAGGTGGGTACATACGCCCAGCAAAATAGCGAATTCAGGCTTGATGGAACGACCTTCGTTTTGCGCATATTTAGGCTGCTGAGGTGCTTCAGATTTAGGATCTCGAATTACGCCTTGATCTTCCACCTTCTTCAAGCTCGCCAGAGCTTCAGGTGTACGACGAACAACATAAACCGGCTTGCCACGCCACTCAACGGTGACCATAGCGCCCGGTTCGATCTTGCTCATGTTGAATTTTACGGGAGCACCAGCCGATTTAGCCTTGGCACTTGGGTTCCATGACCCGACGAACGGTACTGCAATGCCAACGGCACCTGCTGCACCTACTGCAGTCGTAGCCCCAATAAGCAGGCGACGACGCGTTTTGTTTACAGCGTCATTACTCATGACGAACTTCTCCCCTAACAGCTTTGACGGCCAGTAAACCAGAGCAAATACGCGAGTAAACGCAATGGTTTAGGATGATTTTGGACAATCCCAAAAAAGCGGCAATCTTAAAGAAATTACGCGTTTCTTACAAGAATAACCATACTTAACAAAAGGATTTAGATACTAAAGAACATAAAGTGTAGATGTAAAAAAACGCCCAAGCCAGCAATGACTTGGGCGTTTTTTGATAATCATCAATTGGCGGCGAAATATGCCTCCAAGGATGACTATTAACGCTTGGAGAATTGTGGCTTCTTACGTGCTTTACGCAGACCAACTTTCTTACGCTCAACTTCACGAGAGTCGCGAGTAACGTAACCAGCTTTACGCAATTCAGAACGCAACTCTTCGTTGTATTCCATCAAAGCACGAGTCAAACCGTGACGAATTGCACCCGCTTGACCGAAAGAACCGCCACCAGAAACAGTTACGTTTACGTCGAATTTGTCGCTCAAACCAACCAATTCCAATGGTTGACGAACAACCAAACGAGCAACTGGACGACCGAAGTATTCATCCAAAGGACGATCATTTACAACGATTGCACCGGTACCGGCAGTGATAAAAACACGTGCAGTAGAGGTCTTGCGACGACCTGTACCGTAATATTGAGTTGTAGCCATCTGTCAGCCCCTTATTAGATAGTCAGTTCTTGTGGTTGCTGAGCAGTGTGCGGATGCTCACTACCTGCGTACACTTTCAGCTTGCGCAACATTGCACGGCCCAACGGACCTTTTGGCAACATACCTTTTACAGCGATTTCGATTGGAGAGGTAGGAGACTTCTCAACCAAATGTCTGAAGCTGATAGATTTGATACCGCCGATGTGATTGGTATGATGATAATAAATCTTATCAGTCAACTTTCTACCAGTCACACGAACTTGGCCAGCGTTGATTACAATAATGTAATCACCGGTATCTACGTGTGGGGTGTACTCAGGCTTGTGCTTGCCGCGCAAACGAGAGGCGATTTCTGCAGACAGGCGACCCAGGGTCTTGCCAGCTGCATCGACGATGAACCAGTCACGAACTACTGATTCAGCTTTGGCACTATAAGTCTTCATGTTGTATTTGCCTATGCTGGTTAATGAAGTGTAGGAAAACCCTACCGAAAGTTGTGACAAAGTCCAAAAAGGCTTCCCCACAGAAAAAGAGCGCGAATACTACACATTTGAAACCGGCTTTTCAACCCAAAAGTACCTTCTCAGCTATCCCTAGGCATGCACCCCAACCTTATAAACCCAAACCGATTCTGACCAGACTGCATCCACCAACCTTAAGGACGAATTAAGCATTAGTGCGCCGGCACTTAATTCATTCGCGCGGAGTATGGGCTGCTGGTAAACTGCGCGCACTTCCCTAACCCATAATAACTACGAGCAACCATGCAGCACCCACTTCCCCCTAATTTCTGGCGCTACCACCTAGTCATCCCCCTTTTTATTCTTGTCACTCTTACTCTTTATATTGAGCTAAGTGGGGTTGATGCACTTCTGGCGGATAAGATTTATGCGTGGGAAGGCGGAAGCTGGACTCTGAAAAACGCATGGGTTACGAAAGCATTAATACATCAAACCGGGAAATATTTTTCACTTACCATCGCCCTGCTTGTCATCCTAGCCGTAATTGGTACCTACCTGACACCGAGACTTCTAAAATACCAGCGCGAACTGTTTTTTTTACTCTGTGCAGCTGCGGGCAGCAGCGGATTAATTAGCATTTTAAAAGATATCAGCCATGTTTCTTGCCCTTGGGATTTCTCACGCTATGGCGGCGAATTGCAATATGCGAGCGTTTTCAGCCAAATCATCCACATGAGCGGCGATGGATGTTTTCCAGCGGGTCATGCCAGTGGTGGCTATGCGTGGTTAGCGTTTTATTTCTTGGGCATTCATATGAAATCGAAGTGGCGCTGGGTAGGACTGGGTTTTGCCCTCAGCGTTGGGCTTGTTTTCGGCATATCCCAACAATTGCGCGGCGCGCATTTCATTACTCACGACTTATGGACGCTCGGCATTTGCTGGTTCTTTTCGTTGTTTATGTACAAGTTAATGCTGCTGGGCAAATCACCTAGCAATTCAAAATAAGAGGCTTTTATGTCACTTTTTCGTAGAACTTCGTCACGCGATATTTATGACGAAAGTCCTTCACCCCATTTTTTTGCCTGGCGCATGAGCACAACAAAATTCACTCTATTGTGTTCTATTTTGTTCATTGTTTTTTTTAACTCTGCTTTTTTCAAAGCATTACATTCAGCGCTACCCATACAAGACATTAGATCAGCACTTTTTTTTGCAAGCCTAACTTGGGTAGCAACGGCTATTACAGCACTCGTTCTCTCGTTAATTGTTTTACCCAAAATAACCAAACCAGTCATGGCTTTTATTTTTATTGCCGCGGCCAGTGTTGCTTATTTTATGAATGCTTATGGAATTGTGATTCATCAAAACATGATCCAAAACACCATGGAGACGGATGCGAAAGAAGCTGCGGGATTGTTTAACGCAACACTTGCTACTTACATAGTTATTCTGGGACTAATCCCAAGCATCTTATTATTAAAGGTGAAATTACAATTTGGAAGCTTTAAGCAGGAAGGGCTGACGAAGCTCAAACTCTGGGCAGTCCTGCTGTTGTCTATAGTGATTGTTGCAGCACCACTAACTGCCGACTATGCCTCGTTTATTCGCAATAATAAAAATATCCGTCAAATGATTAACCCAGTAAATTTTATCTACGCGACAATTTCCTATGCATCAGCGAGCAACAAGTCCGTTACGGTAAAACCCATTGGTGAAGATGCAAAGCTAAATACAAACGCAGCCAAACAAACCAAACCAGTATTGTTTGTACTGGTTGTGGGTGAAACTGCTCGAGCAGACCGCTTCAGCATCAACGGATACAACAAACCAACGACACCACTTCTCGCGCAGCAAGACATCATTAACTACAAGCAAGTTTTTTCTTGCGGCACCGAAACTGCTGTGTCTGTTCCTTGCATGTTCTCAAACCTAACCCGCGCAAAATATTCTGATAAAAAAGCAAAATCGCAAGAAGGCCTGTTAGATATATTGAAGCGCAGTGGATACTCAGTGCTATGGAGAGACAACAACTCGAGCTGCAAGGGAACATGCGATAGAGTGGAATACGAGTCAATGAAGGATTTAAAAATTCCAGAACATTGCAATGAACGCGAGTGCTTCGATAATGTGTTATTGCACGGTATAGATGAAAAACTTGCTTCTATGAAAGGAAACAAAGTGATTGTGCTTCATCCGAAAGGCAGCCACGGCCCTGATTACTACAATCGCTACCCGGAAAACATGGAGGTATTCAAGCCAGTTTGTAAAGTTAACAAACTACAAGATTGCACTGCGGAGCAAATTAACAATGCTTTCGATAATACCATTCATATGACAGACCTATTTTTGAACAATACGATTGAATGGTTAAAAACAAAAAGCGATTCTTACAATACGGCGATGATCTATCTCTCAGATCACGGGGAATCCCTCGGCGAAAACAATTTATATTTGCACGGTATGCCATATCTGATAGCACCTATAGAGCAGAAGCACGTCCCCTTCTTCTTTTGGTTCTCGCCTGGTTTTGAGCAAGATTCTGCAATTAACCGCCAATGCCTTCATGAGTCTACAAACAGCGAATACTCACACGACAATTTATTCCACACCACGCTCGGCTTACTCAACGTTAACACAAGTTTGTACAAATCCGACATGGACATGACTGCTAGGTGCAGGTAATAAAAAGCCCCGCACTTGCGGGGCTTTTTATTAAAGCAATTTGTTTTTTTAATTAGGTTTTTTTTGCATCTGTACAATATTAAAAGACGTATTAGGTTTAGCATTCACTTTCATCGTACAATTGCCCCACGCATCTGGAATTTCCATAATGCTGTCTTGCTTGTAAGGAAGTGTTGTTTGTTTGTTTGTGCAATTAAAACCAAGGCTACTAATCTCACCATTAACTCCGCTAAAGTAAAAATGCTGCTTAAAAAGCTTAGCACTCCAATTGCCAGATTCGTTGGTGGTAATTTTTTGCATGATGTCGGTTTGCTGTGCAGCCAAGTCATCAAGCTTTTTTGTCACTGCAGGAACAGCTGCCAAGTCGGATTGAGATGCCGGCTCTTTGCGAAGGTTTGCCAATGTATCTATAGCACCACCTAGATCTTGATTATTAAATTGGCTTTTCAGTACCTGCATACCTATATCCACATAGGTTCGCCCCTCAATATTTCCTGCCCCGGAAGAAACAACCTTTAAAGCAGCTTCATACTCTGCCTCAGGCTTGCCCTGGGCTCCGGCATACCAATAATCCAAAAGATTAATATGCGCTTGCTCATACGCATTAACTTTTTCAAGTTGACGCAATTTCTGCATTGACTTGTCAGCTTTCGCGAATTCTTTTTTTAAAATCGCAACACGAGCAGTTTCAAATATTCCAGCAAATGTGGGACTTGCCTTGCCCTCGCCTTTTTGATCAAGAAGAAACTTTTGGAATTCTTCCCTTCGGAGTCCTTCGCGAGCGCTCTCCTGCTTTTCAAAAGCCATACTTTCACGAGAGCCATTGTTACCTCCCCCACCAAAAAGCCCAACTCCTCCCAACTGCGCAGAGGCATTACTTGTTAAAAGAACGAGAGAACACGCTGCTATCACTGACTTATACATGTAAAACTCCTGTTATCGGTTATTGTCGCGCGACCGAGTATACAAATACTTATACAGCCTTACAACGAAACCTCTATGATGTGAATTAATGTAACCGAAGCCAATCTAAGCTTAAAAAACGAAAACGTCGCTTACCCTTCATTTAATACAAATTTAAACGACAACAAATCTTTTTAGAAATTAAAAATTAATTTTATACATCTTGAAACCGCAGCTTTATCCAAAATGTTAGAAGTAAAAATCCACCTGCATAGCAGGTGGCTTTGATTAGCACCCTATAAGGGTGCTTGTCTTAAACCGTTACCTCTAACCGCAGCTGGCGCTCATCTTCCTCTCTCGCCTGCTTATCTTGATAACGTACGTATCTCCGAATCACCTCTTCATTCGCGCCAACTGAATCTACAAAATAGCCACGCTGCCAGAAATGATTTCCCCACATTTTATCCTTTCTTAAATACGGAAATTTATTGAACAGTCTTATCGCTGTTCTTCCTTTCAATGTCCCCATTAGCTCCGAAACACTTATGCTGGGCGGCGTCCTTACCACCAAATGCACATGATCTATCTGCACATTTAGCTCAACTACTTTGCAATTCTTCATCCCACAAAACACATAAATACTTCGATACAACTCTTTTCCTATATTTCCCGTCAATATCTTGAACCTATACTTCGGCGTCCAAACAATGTAATACTGACATCGATAGAATACGTGTGAAGCGGATTCATATCTGCTCATGCTTTTTACTCCTGATCATTTGCTGGTAACAAACGATTGAGTATCTAGCATGGGCACTTTTCAGGCATAGCCCCGAGTAGCTGATCACCACCTCCATAGGAGGTGGTTTTAGAATGGCAATAAAAAAGCCCAGCATACGCTGGGCTTTTTTCTATATTAATCGCGGTAAGGGACAATCGTCTGGATACTTCCATCCGGCTTATGCGTAAGTGGCGTCATTTTCACTGAGCGCAAATGCGTAATGCCTTTCGACAATACGGAGTCGTGATAGAACAAATACCACTGCCCTTGGTATTCAGCGATTGAATGGTGAGTAGTCCAACCAATTACGGGTTCAAGAATGCGGCCGCCGTAAGTAAATGGGCCGTAAGGACTATCGCCAGTCGCGTAACACAAGAAATGCGTGTTACCTGTTGAATAGGAGAAGTAATACTTGCCGTTATATTTGTGCATCCATGATGCTTCAAAGAAACGACGGTCGTGATCACCTGCCAACAATGGCTGACCATTTTCATCGAGGATTTTAATTTCGCGCGGTGTTTCAGCAAATTGCAACATGTCGTCACTCAAGCGAGCAACGATTGGGCCGAGAGCAGGCTCGTTATCCGCAGGTTCACCACGGTTAGCGTCGTATTGGTTGTTGCGATAATTCTGTAATTGGCCGCCCCAAATACCGCCGAAGTACATGTAGTAACTGCCATCCGTATCTTCAAACACAGCGGGATCTATTGTGTAACTGCCTTTAATCGCTTCTGGTTCTGCTTTAAATGGCCCAACAGGTGAATCACCAACAGCTACACCAATTTGGAAGATGTTGTCGGCACGTTTCGCGGGGAAATACAGGTAGTATTTTCCATTTTTGTGCGCCGCATCGGGAGCCCACATCTGGCGTTGTGCCCAAGGCACATCTTTCACATGCAAGGCCACACCATTATCAACAGCAGGGCTTTCGGGAGAATCGAGCGAAATCACATGATAGTCTTCCATACCAAAATGATCACCGTTGTCGTTAAACGGAATGCCCGCTTCTATATCGTGCGATGGGTAAATATAAATCTTGCCATTGAACACGTGAGCCGATGGATCGGCAGTGTAAATATGTTCAACCAATGGTTGGGAAATCGCGCGCGTCTTTAAATCCGCTACGATTTCGGGAGCTAAGGTTTCTTCAGCAGCCATAACAATATCTCGTCTTTAAAATCAGTGTTTCTATAAATTATTTGCCCGCCGCTTTGCGACGCTCGTTCAGTTCCGCTTCAATTTGGTTTTCTGTTTGTTTGTTGATTGAGTAGAGGAACAAACAAGCAACCGCAATAAAGAATGGAATTGATGCATAAATACTAATGGAGGCTTTAATACCTTCAATCGTTTCCGGTGATTGCACTTGCAAGGCGGCATCGTAGTGGTAGTAGCCCAAGATACCTGCAAGCAAAGAACCGCCAATACTCAAACCCGCTTTCAAACCTACTAACATGGCAGAGAAAATAATCGCGGTTGCACGGCGATTGTTTTTCCATTCTGAATA
Source organism: Cellvibrio sp. (assembly GCF_046347455.1). Classification (GTDB taxonomy): domain Bacteria; phylum Pseudomonadota; class Gammaproteobacteria; order Pseudomonadales; family Cellvibrionaceae; genus Cellvibrio. Next base: position 367,749 of record NZ_JAXMGC010000002.1, on the reverse strand, counting down.
ATCAGCAACGTCAGCAATCATCGCCCACAGAAGAGGAACAGTAAGACCATAGAAGAAACCGTGAAGTATTTGCGATACAAAGCACAAGCCTATGGCATCTTTCGGGAACCAATTAAACGCTAAGAGGAATAAGGTAGACACAAACAGCGCTGCACCAAAGGTATTGCGTTTGCCGAAGCGATCTGCAATTTGTTTGGAGAAACAAATACCGATGATCTGCATGATAATGCCGCCACCGTTAAACAAACCAAAGGCAGATGTCGCCGCATCGTCTGGCCACTTAAACTGAGCCACACCCATTGATTGCAAAGTCGCGTTGAGACCGTGGATAAAAGAATTAAAGCCGATGCCATCAAGGAAAGCGGCGAGCGCGTTTTGATCCAAATAGTTTTCGAAATAATAAATGTATGCGCCACCTTTCAAGGAAAGGTTGATAAATACCAACACAGTGACAATCAACATGATCAACCAAGGCAGGTTTTTCAACAGGTCATGAATATCCTGCGATACTGTCGTTTTTTCCTCCACAATTGGCAATATACGTTCTTTAGTGGTAAGGAAAGTAATCAGGAAAAACACAATACCCACGCTTGCAAACAGAATCATTGCATTGTGGAAACCTTGGGCTTTATCGCCATTGCCAAGCATCAACACGATTGGCAAGAGCAACACTTGAATCACAAATTGCGCAAGCATTACCGCCACAAAACGGTAAGCGGACAAACTGTTGCGTTCAGCCATGTTGCCAGTGAGCACACCACTAAGCGCAGAGTAAGGAAGGTTATTTGCAGCATAAACACCGAGCAACAACAGATAGGTTACCCAGGCGTAAATAATCTTTTGGTTTTGATCAAGCGCCGGGGTACTAAACGCAAGAAGCGCGATTACACCGAACGGAATAGCAGTCCATAAAATCCAGGGGCGGAATTTACCCCAGCGCGTTTTAGTGCGGTCTGCAATAAAACCCATAACTGGCGTAAATACAAAGGCGCCAATCATACCCGCCGTCAGCATAATGAAAGATGCTGTGGTCGCGGGAATACCGAACACGTCGGTATAGAAGAAGGCCAAAAAGGTAACAAGCGTTTGGAAAATCAGGTTGGCAGCGAGGTCGCCCAAGCTGTAGCCAACTTTCTCGACAACGGAGAGTTTTTGAGTGGTTTGATTCATTTTGTTTTAGCTTCTTATAGGTTTAATAGGGTTTGTCGAATCAGCGTGAGCGCAGTCAACCGAATAATGACCGCTACCGAAGGACTAGCTAGATGGTCGTATACAAGCGGCCACTAGGATCGCTGAAAGCATTCTTATAGTCAAGTTGTATATAACTTACAGACACCCACAGAATGCCGCTTCCACAAGACTAAGGCCTGTGTTCCATTGCCAAATATTCCATGCTCTGCATTTCCAACAAGCGACTGACCGTTCGTTGAAACTCAAAGTTCAATTTTCCTTCAGAATAAAGTTCGGCCAAGGGTTTTTCAGCGGATAACACCAATTTGACGTGACGATCGTAGAATTCGTCGACAAGATTGATAAAGCGGCGAGCTTGATCGTCATTAGCCCGCCCCAACGCAGGCACATTACTCACAAAAACCGAGTGGTATTCTTTGGAAAGTTCGATGTAATCATTCTGCGAACGCGGCCCGTCACAAATCGCATCGAAATCGAACCAAACCACCCCTTCTGCCGAAAAGCGCGCGTGAATTTCCCGCCCTTCTACGATGAGCACCTGATTTGCTTTCTCATCAGCAGGCGATGCAAGCAAGCTGCGGAAGCTTTTCTGCAAACTCAAATCCGCGCTCTGATCCAATGGGAAGTGATAAAGCTCGGCTTGCTCAAGTGCGCGCAATCGATAATCCACACCACCATCCACATTCACGACGTGCGTATGCTTTTTCAGTAGCTCGATAGCGGGCAAAAAGCGCGCGCGCTGCAGACCGTCTTTATACAACCCATCCGGGACTATATTGGACGTTGCGACCAACACTACGCCGCGCTCAAACAATTCCGACATCAATGTGCCAAGAATCATGGCATCCGTAATATCGGACACAAAAAACTCATCAAAGCAGATAACTTTGGTTTCCGCAGCAATAATATCGGCCACTTTTTGCAGTGGATTCTTCTGCCCATCCAACTGCTTTAACTCGCTATGCACACGACGCATAAAGCGATGAAAGTGCATACGCATTTTTTGCGGGAAGGGCAAACTTTCAAAAAAGTTGTCCATTAAATAGGTTTTTCCGCGCCCCACCCCACCCCAAAAATACAAACCTTTAATTTGGGTTTTATCAGAGCTGCCAAACAAGCGCTTTAAAATTCCGCCAAATGCAGATGATTGATGCAACTGCCAATCCGCCACCAAAGCTTCATATAAGGTTTGTAGATGTTGTACAGCGTGCGCTTGCGACGCATCTCGACGAAAGTCATCGCGTTGCAAATCGCGCTCGTAGCGCGCGACAGGAGACAGGTTTTCACTTGCAGATAAGGTCATAAGAATTCAGAGAACAGATTAATGAGGAATTTGCTGGAGCAAGATATGGGTGAGATCGGTTTTTAAATCGGTTAGATAACCATGGAAGAAATGACCAGCGTCAGGATAACGAATCAATTCTGCGGAACTTTTCAGACCAGTGACCCAATCATAAACACCTTGGGCGATAACTCGCTCATCTTTATCGCCCTGAATCACACATAGCGGCGAGTTGAAAACGCCATCGCGATCATATTCATAACGCTCTACCGGCGGAGCAACCAGAGTTAAATGCAACAAACCCGCGACTGAATAGCTCGCTCTTGCTGCTATGGATGAACCAAATGAAAAACCGGCAATCATAATGGGGCTTTGGGGGAAATTGGTTTTCACCCACGTAATCACGGCGAGTAGATCATCCAATTCACCAACCGCGTTATCGAAAACACCCTCACTTTGGCCGACACCGCGAAAATTGAATCGTACGACATGAACACCCAAATCTCTGTAGGTGCGCATCAGGGTCGTCACGACTTTATTGTCCATAGTGCCGCCATGAACAGGATGCGGATGGCAAATGATGACAACGGCATTAAGCGCGCTTAAGGGAGCGTTGCTGTCCCCGCGGTTAATGGCAGATTCCAGACTCCCTACCGGGCCGGCAATCGCTAGTTTTGACTCTTTTTCAACCAACACTACATTTTTCCTGAGGAATAATTAAATGTATGACCCATAAGATCATTTTCCGCCCGAGCATTTTGCCAAACTATTTCCCAAACTAGGCCAACAAAAGGCTTATACTATGGCAGTAAGCCGTAAGAATTCGCATCTAAGGCAAAGCCTGAATTCTACCTATTTCGACAGTCGTTAAGGAGACTTTTGTGTTCTCACTCAGCACTCTGGTTTTTACCGGTTTTTTCTTTCTACTCTGCGGTACCGCGTTGGGTGCCTTTTTACTACACATCTTCCGCTCCAACATTTACAGCCGTGAACTCGAAGATCGCTTGAATGAAGCAGAAAGTACATTGCAAAACTATCAACGGGATGTTGCCGAGTCCTTCGCGCAAACCTCCAAACATATCAGCGATATGACTCAATGCTATCGCGAAATGCACGAACATTTAGCGAGTAGCGCGCTCAAACTGGCAACACCAGAAATTAGCCGCAAAATTTTGGACTCCGCCAGCAGCTTGGGCGAATCTAAAAATAGTTACATTAACGCTCAGCATATAGAGCCGCCGAGAGACTGGGCGCCGAAACCTGTGGGCGCAAAAGGCGCTTTGGCCGAAGATTATGGTTTGCGTGACGATGAGCATGCAGTCATGCGCCCTACAGAGACGCCGGAAGACTATGATTTTGATGGTGCTGTGACAAAGCGTTACTAAGTTAAGAATTCAAACTAGAACAATAAACCTGTTAACCCCGCCTTCGTAGCGGGGTTTTTACTGTAGCCGAGTTGGCAAGGGAGCAAACCACATGAACCTCAAGCGTCTTCTGCAATTCGCAGCTTGGCCAACAGCGGTAGGCGTTATTATTGCTCTTTTAGCAATGCTTCTTTTCCCTCAGCTACGTGGGCAACAGCAAGTCGTCGCCCCCGCCGTCGCAAATTCTAATACAGGTCCTTATTCTTACGCCGATGCCGTTGCCCGCGCAGCGCCCGCTGTTGTGAATATCTATACAGCTAAAAAAGTGATTGAACGCGACCCACGCTACTACACCAATCCTTACTATCGCCAATGGTTCAATAATTCCAATATCCCGCTGCAAGAACGCATGCAACGCACCTTGGGTTCAGGCGTTATTGTAGATGCGCGCGGGCTGATTCTTACCAATAACCACGTTATCAACGGTGCGGACAAAATTCAGGTTTTACTGAACGATGGTCGTTATACATCGGCCGAATTGGTGGGCATAGATTCAGAAAACGATTTGGCCGTTTTAAAAATCACATTGGATAATTTATTGCCGATTAGTCTTGGCCAACCCAATAGTCTGCGCGTGGGTGATATTGCGCTTGCCATCGGCAACCCCTTCGGCGTTGGTCAAAGCGTTAGCCAAGGTATTGTGAGCGCACTGGGGCGCTGGGGATTGGGCATTAATAGCCGTGAAAATTTTATTCAAACCGATGCAGCAATTAACCCGGGAAACTCCGGCGGCGCATTGATTGACGCACGCGGAAATCTTATCGGCATCAATACCGCTATTTTAGATGAAACCGGCGCGGCATCCGTTGGGATTAGCTTTGCAGTTCCCGCCGACATCGCCATGAATTCACTAAAACAAATTGCCGAGTTTGGTGAAATACGCCGAGCATGGTTAGGTTTCTCTGCCGCCCCTATGAACGAAAAGTTGGTGAAAATTTACGGCTCGTCGGGGCTGATTGTGACGGGCGTGGAAGAAGGGAGCCCGGTAGAAAACGCGGGCTTACGCCGTGAAGACGTGATTATTAAAGTGAACGAAATATCCTTATCCGACACCAATTTTCCAGAGCGAAATATTCACGCCGTGCAAAACTTGGTTGGAAACCTTAAACCGGGCACTGAAATTAGCATTACTGTGCTACGCGGCGGCAAGACGCTGGAGATGAAAGTGACTGCGGGCGTCCGACCTACCGAAGTGAAAACTTAAACGGAGAGCAGAAAAAAGGGAGCCAAGGCTCCCTTTTTTTATACGCACCAATTTAATCTTTAATACGATATTCCGCTGAACGTGCGTGCGCTTCTAAATATTCGCCACGCGCCAATACAGAAGCCACTTTCGACAATTCCGATGCACCTGCCGCAGAACACATAATAATTGAACTGCGTTTTTGGAAATCATAAACACCCAGCGGCGACGAGAAACGCGCAGTACCCGACGTAGGTAATACGTGATTCGGCCCAGCGCAATAATCTCCTAAAGCTTCTGGCGTAAAGCGCCCCATAAAAATCGCGCCCGCATGACGGATCTTCGGCAACAAGGCTTTTGGATCTTCGACAGATAATTCCAAATGCTCAGGCGCAATGCGATTGCTCACCACAATCGCCTCCTCAATATCGGCAACTTTGATAAGCGCCCCACGATTTTTTAGCGATGTTTTTGCAATCTCATTGCGCGATAAAGTTGGCAACAAACGAGCAATTGAAGCTTCAACCTTATCGAGATAATCTGCATCAGGGCAAAGCAAAATTGCTTGAGCTTGTTCATCGTGCTCAGCTTGGCTAAACAAATCCATCGCAATCCAATCGGGATCGGTTAAACCATCGCAAATCACTAAAATTTCAGAAGGACCAGCGATCATATCAATCGCCACTTGGCCGAATACGGCGCGCTTTGCAGTCGCAACGTAGATATTTCCGGGGCCAACAATCTTATCCACTTTGGCAATGGTTTCAGTTCCGTAAGCTAAAGCTGCAACCGCTTGTGCGCCGCCAATGGTAATTACGCGATCAACACCAGCTATCGCAGCAGCCGCTAAAACCATTGGGCTCAGCTCACCATCCGGTGCAGGCACAACCATGGTTAACTCATCGACCCCAGCCACCTTTGCAGGAATTGCATTCATCAACACAGACGATGGATAAGACGCTTTTCCGCCGGGAACATAGAGCCCGACACGTTCCATAGCACTGATTTGCTGACCGAGAATAGTCCCGTCAGCTTCGGTGTATTGCCACGAGGTTTGTAACTGGTGCTTGTGGTAACTGCGGATACGTTCAGCCGCAACTTCTAATGCATTGCGTTGCTCTGGCGTTATTTCAGTCAGCGCATTTTTGAGCTGCTCGGCGGTCACCACTAAATTAGAAATGCTTTGCGCACTGCGACGATCGAATTTGTTGGTGTATTCCAACACCGCTGCATCACCGCGTGTGCTTACTTGACGCAAAATATCGTTCACCACCTCAGCAACGCGCGTATCGCTAACAGATTCCCACGCCAATAAATCATCAAGGCGCTGTTTAAAATCGCTTTGGCTCGCATCTAAACGGGTGATAAGAGATTCAGACATGGATGTGCTCGTTTCAATGAAGTAAATGAATCATCAAGCTTGAGAAAGAAAAAAGCTCATTGGAAATTGTTATGGGCAAGATAAATATTTCGGCGAGCCGTCGTTCCAACAACGACGCCCCATCAAATACAAAGATTTAAATAGCTACCGCTTTTGCAATATGATCAATAATCGTTTGGATTTGTACGTGCTTCATCTTCATGGACGCTTTGTTCACAATCAAACGCGAACTGATGTCAGCGATAAATTCACGCGGCTCCAAACCATTCGCGCGAAGCGTGTTGCCGGTATCGACAATATCCACAATCTCGTCAGCCAAATTCAGGATTGGAGCCAATTCCATCGCGCCGTACAATTTGATGATGTCTGTTTGGCGGCCTTGCGATGCGTAATATTGTTTTGCGATATTGACGTACTTAGTCGCCACACGGATACGTCCGGGCGGAGTACTCACGCCTTTAACACCTGCGGTCATTAACTTGCAGCGCGCAATATTTAAATCCAAAGGTTCATAAAGACCGTCAGCACCGTTTTCCATAAGCGTATCTTTGCCGGAAACGCCCATGTCTGCCGCACCAAATTGAACATAGGTGGGAACATCAGCACCACGCAATAGCAGTAAGCGCACATTTGGCTCGGTGGTTTCAAACACCAGCTTGCGGCTCTTTTCCATATCTTCCAAGGGCTCAATACCCGCTGCTTTCAGCAATGGCAGGGTTTCTTCCAGAATTCGCCCTTTGGTGAGCGCGATGGTGAGAGTTTGACTCATAATCTGCTGGCCTTTTACTAACTGCTTAGTTGCTTTTGACGCGGGTAACGCTGGCGCCAATGCTTTGGAATTTTGCTTCGATGGCTTCATAACCGCGATCGATGTGGTAAATACGATCAATCATGGTTTCGCCGTCCGCGACCAATCCGGCAATCACCAAACTGGCCGATGCTCGCAAATCCGACGCCATAACGGGTGCGCCCTTCAAGCGTTCAACACCAGTAACAACCGCCGTATTACCTTCCAGCGTAATGTGCGCGCCCATGCGATTCAGCTCGTTCACTTGCACCAAACGATTTTCAAAAATCGTTTCAGTGATGTGGCTTACACCTTCCGCAACCGCGTTCATCGCCATAAATTGCGATTGCATATCAGTAGGAAACGCAGGATATGGAGCTGTCTTTAGGCTGACGGCTTTAGGGCGTTTACCGTGCATATCCAACTCAATCCAATCGTCGCCTTGAGTGATTTCTGCACCGGCCTCTTCCAGTTTTACGATAACGGCTTCCAAAATGGTTGCGCTGGTTGACGTGAGTTTGATTTTGCCGCGTGTGGCCGCTGCCGCCACCAAATAAGTGCCTGTTTCAATACGATCAGGCATGACCGTGTAAGTGCAACCGTGCAATGACGCAACGCCGTCCACAATCAGTACCGAGGTTCCAATACCTTCGATCTTAGCGCCCATCCTTACCAACATATTGGCGAGGTCAACAATCTCAGGTTCTTGCGCGGCGTTTTCCAGGACGGTTCTGCCTTCTGCAAGTACAGCCGCCATCAACAGGTTTTCCGTACCACCAACGGTGACGGTATCCATCAAAAAGTGGGTGCCTTTCAAGCGGCCTTCGGATGTTGCGCGGATGTAACCACCATCGATCTCAATCTTTGCACCCATAGCTTCCAAGCCGCGCAGGTGAATATCCACGGGGCGCGAACCAATCGCGCAACCGCCGGGAAAGGACACGTTAGCCACGCCATAGCGCGCGAGCATCGGGCCCAAGACCAGAATCGACGCACGCATGGTTTTCACCAAATCGTAAGGCGCCGTAAATTCGGTGATGTTATTGGCATCCAGCACAAAGCCGTGGCCGTTAGTGCCGGTGATTTTCACCCCCATGGAAGCCAGCAGCTTATTCATGGTGGTGATGTCATTCAGATGAGGAACATTTAGCAGGGTGACGGGGCTATCCGCCAGCAATACAGCCGCCAAAATAGGCAGCGCAGCGTTTTTGGAGCCAGAAATACAAATTTCGCCACTGAGCGGACCACCGCCCAGAATTTTAAACTTATCCATTACAAATCCAGATTATGCAGACGACTAAAGGGTTCGTTATTGCTGTTGTTGCCATTGTTCAGGGGTAAAGGTCTTCACAAAATCCACCGCGTGGATAGTGCCATCGGCAAATTGTTGGGCCAAAGTGCCCAGCACTAACTGTTGCTTTTTAACGGGGGTTAAACCCGCGAACACAGGGCTAACAACAACCAAATCGATGTGGCTGCCGTTGATACCAACCTGGACTTGGCTATCGGGAATTTGGCTTTCAATAAGTGCTTTTATCTGCTCAGCTTGCATAGAAAAAACTCGTAGGGCTTAGCCCTGAATCAAAAAATAATAGGTAACACAGAAAGGCGTGAATCTTACCCGAAAAAGCCTGTAATCGCACCCAAAAGCGCACCAAGAAATACACATAAATAAAAAACCCCAGCCGTTTAGGGCTGGGGTTTTTCGCAGGCTGGAATAAGAATTAGTTGGTAGCCAACCAAGTCTCAATCACTTTATCCACATTCTTGTCATTTTTGATCATGGCTTGGTCAAACTGGCTGGTGAAGGATTCACCCAAATTTACGCCATTCAACACCACGTTAATCAATTTCCACTCGCCGCTGTCGCCTTGCTTCAAGGTGTAAGAAAGCTTGTGAGTAGTGCCTTTGTCGCTAACCTCTTGATCTACAGTAACGCGGCGCGCATCGGCGGCCATGGTCACAGGCAAGGTTTTAATTTGGCTATCGGCATAGTTGGCAATGCCTTTTGCGTATGTCTTGATCAAGCCATCTTTAAAAACAGCAGTGAATTTTTCCACCTGCTCAGGCGTTGCGGTTTTTGCAGATTTACGCATTACGGCTTTGGCGATAAACGGAAAATCCACCACTGCGTCTAATGTTTTTTGCACATCGGCATAGTAAGCATCAGTTTTTTTGCCAGCGGCATTGTGCTTTTTCACAATCGCGAGCATATCGGTTGTTGCTTGCTCAACAATGGCTTGGGGTGTTTTTTCGGCAGCGGTCGCAAGCGGAGCGACAACCAGCATTGCCAAGCTTAAAAGAACACCCGTCAGGTTTTGATACAGTGGTTTCATGTGTTTACCTTCCTAAATTTAAAGTTCCAGTACAATGCGCCGGGGCAATCAATACCTGTATTTCACGGGTATTTTCCCTTCTTGCATGACGATTAAATAACCATCAAGCCCAGCGCGTGGCGTAACGTGTGAGCAAAACGGCTCACACGTAAATTCAGCTTTTGCAAATCGCAAATGCGCGCGCGAATTGCAAAATGGGGGCAGTGTCCCCAATATCAAGCGATTCATTACCAATATCGCTATAATGACCCGCTTATTGGTCCGTCAAAAGTGTTAATAGTCATCACGAGATCTCTCTATGCCAGCTTTCGATTTTATTGCCTCGGGACTTCGCACCATTCGCATAGAGTCTGATGCCGTAAATGCGCTGAGCCAAAGACTCGACAGTGACTTCACCCAAGCCTGTGATCTCATTCTGAACTGCTCAGGCCGCATCATAGTGACAGGCATGGGCAAATCCGGTCACATCGGCAAAAAAATCGCCGCCACCCTTGCCAGCACAGGAACGCCTGCGTTTTTTGTTCATCCCGGTGAAGCCAGCCATGGCGACTTGGGGATGATTACCAAGCAGGACATAGTGCTGGCAATCTCGTATTCAGGTACCTCCAATGAAATTTTGACTTTGCTCCCCATGCTTAAGCGCTCGGGGATTAAAATCATTAGCATGACCGGTAACCCGTCGTCCACCTTAGCGGAAGTAGCTGAAGCACACCTGAACATAGCAGTGGAAACCGAGGCCTGTCCGTTAGATTTAGCACCGACGGCGAGTACAACCGCCACTCTTGTTTTAGGCGACGCACTGGCTATTGCGCTTCTGGAAGCGCGGGGCTTTACCGAAGAGGATTTCGCATTCTCGCATCCCGGCGGTGCATTGGGTCGTAAATTATTGTTACGCGTTGTGGATATCATGCACACCGGCGATAGCATTCCGCGAGTTTCACCCACCGCCAGCCTGAACCAAGCACTTCTGACCATGTCTGAAAAAGGCTTTGGCATGACCACAGTTGTGGATGACAAAAATCAGCTTTTAGGCATTTTCACCGACGGCGACTTGCGCCGCACGGTTGATAAAGGTATTAGTCTTACCGGCGTTACCATTGGCGACCTGATGAATCGCACTCCAAAGACTATCGGCATCAAAGCACTGCCCGCCGAAGCCTTAAAAATGATGGAAGATTTAAAAATCACCGCTTTGGTAGTGCGCGATGAACAAGCATGCCCCGTTGGTGTCTTACACATGCATGACCTGCTGCGCGCAGGCGTGGTTTAATTAACAAGGATTCACTTTGAGTCACTCACCGTCACATTTCTTAACGGCGCCCGATTTAGAAACGCGCGCTAAACGCATCAAATTACTCCTGTTGGATGTAGACGGTGTCTTAACCGATGGCCGCCTTTATTTCAGCAATCAAGGCGATGAATTCAAAACCTTTAGCACGCTCGATGGTCATGGCATCAAGTTGCTTCAAAAAAGCGGCGTTAAGGTAGGAATCATTACCGGCCGTACCAGCAACTTGGTCGCTAAACGCGCAAGCGATTTAGGCATCAAAATATTGGTACAGGGGCGCGAAGATAAGTGGGATGCGCTGCAGGAAATCTTGGCAGAACATCCTGTCCAATTGGATGAAATTGCATTCATGGGTGACGATTGGCCAGACCTAACCGTTATGTGCCGCGTGGGCTTGGCGCTCGCACCCGCTAACAGTCACTTTACAGTGACTGAACGCGCTCATTGGCAGAGCCGCGCACGCGGTGGCGAAGGCGCTGTGCGTGAAGCTTGCGATATGTTGATGAAAGCGCAAAACAGCTTTGATCAACTCTTAAAAACTTATTTGGCTTAACCGGAATGTCTAAATTACAACTACCCAAAGTTGACAGCGCCGACTTGGAAAACATCAATCCACGTTTTCTGCCGCTACCTTGGTTGGTGGTTATTGTGCTGTTGGTGGTGTTTGCGACCTTCAAATATTCCAATAAGGAAGACTTGGTTTCGCAGCAACAAACCGAAGCAAAAGTTTTTCCGCAGTCTTACATTACCGATGTCGAAATGCGCCAATACGACGCCAGTGGCAACATTCACTACCAAATGAATACCCCCTTGATTCGTCGTTTTCAGGTAAAAGACAGCCCCAGCGACAAAGACTATTCCTTGTTTGAAACCCCAGTATTTATGGTCGTAACCAATCCGCAAAGGCCGGGTTGGTTTATTACATCGCAAGAAGGTCGCCTCGATACCAACGACACGTGGTTTACGCTTACGCAAGAAGTGCTAGCGCGCCAAACTTCTGAAAAACAAGGTGAAACCACCATTTCTACCAGCGATTTGCGGCTAAATCTGCAAGACCAATTCGCGCAAACAAACAAAGCTGTTACTATGCGCGCCGCTAAAAGCCAGATCACAGCGCAAGGTATGCGCGCGGATATGAAGCGCGAGCGAATTGAATTACTTTCTAACGTCAAGGGCACTTATGAACCCAAGCCTTAAACTATTACTTGCGCGCGTCGCAGCAGGATTGCTGGCGATGAGCCCGCTTTGGGTTCATGCATTACCTACGGACAAGAACCAAGCTTTGCGAATCTCTGCAGAAAAGCAGGAAATCGACCTTAAACAAGACACGGTCGTTTACATCGGCGATGTAAAACTCATCCAAGGTACACTGGAAATCTCCGCCGATAAAATCCGTGTTCGTCGCGACAAAAATCAAGAGCCCGAATCTTTTACCGCCGAAGGCAATCCCGCGCGCTATCAACAGCAACCGGAAGAAGGCAAACCCGTTATTCACGCTGAAGCGGGCACCATCGATTACAACGCGAAGACTGAGCAGTTGACCTTGGATAAAAACGTGTCCATCGAGCAAAACGGTTCAGTGACCAAAGCGGGCCACGTGGATTACGACATTAAGAGCCAAACTGCGAAATTTTCAGGTAGCGGCCGCGTAGAAACTGTTATCCCCGCAAAACCAGAGAAAAAAGAATAATCCATGGCCAGCCTTCACGCCCAGCACCTCGCCAAGAGTTACAAAAAGCGCAAAGTCGTTATTGATGTTTCCGTATCGGTCACTAGCGGTCAAATTGTCGGCTTGCTGGGCCCTAATGGTGCAGGTAAAACAACCTGCTTTTACATGATTGCAGGCTTGGTTGATGCCGATAATGGCCGCGTGCTGATTGACGATTTAGATATCACCGACTTGCCGATTCATGGCCGTGCACGCGCCGGAATTGGCTACTTGCCGCAAGAGGCATCGATTTTCCGTAAGCTCAGCGTTGCCGATAACATCATGGCTATTCTGGAAACCCGTAAAGACCTCAACCGCAAGCAACGTCTGGCCAAAATGGAATCGCTGCTACAGGAATTCCATATCACCCATATTCGCGATAGCTTGGGCATGTCGCTCTCGGGCGGTGAGCGCCGCCGCGTTGAAATTGCTCGCGCCTTGGCCACCGATCCTAAATTTATTCTTCTCGATGAACCTTTTGCGGGCGTTGACCCTATTTCCGTCGCCGATATCAAAGAGATTGTTCGCCACCTGAAAGATCGCGGTATAGGCGTGTTGATTACCGACCACAACGTGCGCGAAACCTTGGATATCTGCGAAACGGCGTTTATTGTGAGCGAAGGCCACATCATCGCATCAGGCAATTCCACCGCTATTTTGGCGAACGATAAGGTGCGTCAGGTTTACCTCGGCGAAGACTTTAAACTCTAATCACAGCAGCTATTTGCGCCTCCACCGCATCCTTGACAAACAGCCCTTCTAAGCCTTAGGCATAAAGATTGCTTTAAATATTTCCCTTTAGCGCCATTGGGTTATTGCCTAGACGTTAAACCCTGACTAAACTCCATCTACAGTGTTTAGTTTTTTGCTCGCCTCTACGCCAGCTAAGGGTTTCTCGTTCGAATAATGAAGCAATCTCTGCAACTCAAGCTCGGTCAACAACTGACCATGACCCCGCAATTGCAACAAGCAATCCGCTTGCTGCAATTATCGACACTTGATCTCCAGCAAGAAATTCAGGAAGCCCTCGATTCCAACCCCATGTTGGAAGTAGAAGATAGTTTTGATTCACCCTCATCCTCCAACAACGACTTCGAAGACAGCGATTACGCGCGTACTCAAGAAATAGCCGCGAACAGTGATTCAGGCACCGATGATTTCAGTGAAAGTTATTCCGCTGAAATGACCTATAAAGAATCCAGCAGCGAAAAATTTGGCGACGAAAATTTCGGCGAAACCAGTTTTAATGACGGCGATCGTTTCGGCGAAGCTGAGAGCTTTGGCGAAACCGATAGTTTCAGCGATGTCGATAATTACACCGGCACCGACGATTACAGCCAAAGCGCGACGGAATGGAATGAAGCCATTCCCGCCGATTTACCCGTGGACACCAGCTGGGATGACGTTTACCAAACCAGCCAATCCAGCAGCAGTAGCAATTACGACAACGAAGATTCTGATTTTGAGAGCCGCCGCGCTGCCACAGATTCGCTCTACGATCATTTGACGTGGCAACTCAACCTCACCCCAATGTCCGACCGCGACCGTATTATCGCCATGGCGATCATTGATGCGGTTGAACCTAGCGGAATGCTGTCAGTCACATTGGAAGATATTCACAGCGGTCTCATCACAGAATGGGAAGACCTAGAGCTAGACGAAGTTGTTGCTGTGCAACATCGCATTCAGCAATTTGACCCTTGCGGTGCCTGCAGCCAAAACCTGGCCGAATGTTTAACCGTACAGCTTCAACAGTTTGATCCTGCAACACCGTTTTTGGCCGAAGCAAAACTGATTGCCAAACAATATTTACCGCTGTTGGCGAGCCGCGATTTCCGCCAACTCATGCGCAGAACAAAGCTGAAAGAAGATGAGCTTAGCCAAGCGGTGAGTTTGATCCAGAGTTTGAATCCACGCCCCGGCGATATGATTGCAAGCGGTGAAACTGAGTATGTTGTGCCTGATGTGTTTGTAGAGAAACGCGAAGGTAGATGGGTGGTTGAACTTAATCCTGAAATTGCGCCGCGTTTACGCATTAACTCCGACTATGCGTCATTGGTAAAACGCGCGGATTCCAGCAGCGATAACACGTTTTTGAAAGATAATCTGCAAGAAGCGCGTTGGTTTTTGAAAAGCTTACAAAGCCGCAATGAAACGCTCTTGAAAGTGGCGAGTTGCATTGTTGAAAAGCAACGTGGCTTTTTGGAATACGGTGCAGAAGCCATGAAGCCTCTGGTTTTGCATGACATCGCCGAAATAGTGGAAATGCACGAATCCACCATTTCGCGCGTAACAACACAAAAATTTATGCACACACCGCAGGGCATTTTTGAGTTGAAATACTTCTTCTCAAGCCATGTGAGTACAGATTCTGGCGGCGAATGTTCCTCTACCGCCATACGCGCGCTGATCAAAAAATTAGTCAGCGCAGAGAATCCTAAGAAGCCTTTAAGTGACAGTAAGATTACCGATTTACTCGGCGAGCAAGGCATTCAAGTTGCGCGCCGCACCATCGCAAAATATCGCGAATCACTCAATATTCCGCCGTCCAACGAGCGCAAAACACTTTAAAAAAGCAAGAATTCTGTGAGTGCATTTGTATTCACAAAACCACCGAGCAGTAATTATTGAGGATGTATCTATGCAAATAAATGTCAGTGGCCACCACGTAGAAGTTACCGATTCAATGAGAGATTACGTGATCAGCAAACTTGAGCGTTTAAGTAATCATCACGACCGCATTACTAACACCCACGTCATTCTTTCGGTTGATAAACTCGAACAAAAAGCAGAAGCTACTTTGCACGTGAGCGGTAAAGATATTTTTGCCGACGCCACAGACGCCGATTTGTACACCGCGATTGATTCATTAGCGGATAAACTGGATCGCCAGTTAATTAAACACAAAGAGAAAATGCGCAGCCATCGTTAATAACGAGCGCAAACCGAACGAGCAAATATGCAAATTCAATCACTGTTAACACCTGAGCGTACTCGCAGTGGCTTGGCCGCCAGCAACAAAAGACAAGCACTTGAGTTGCTAGCGCAGGTTATCGCGCAGAATATTTCGGCCATAGATGCCGACGATTTGATGCGCCGCTTTATAGCGCGTGAGCGCTTGGGTTCAACGGGGGTTGGTCACGGCATTGCCATTCCGCATTGCCGCGTCAATAACAACGAGGGTGCTGTAGGTGCATTAATTACACTACAACACCCCGTAGAATTTGATTCTATCGATAACGAACCGGTCGATATTTTATTCGCCATGCTTGTGCCCGAAGAGTCGCATGCGGAACATCTAAAAAATCTCGCAGCTTTGGCGGCGGCGCTAACACGTAGCGAATTTCGCCAACGTTTGCGTGCGGCCGCCGATGACAATAGTCTTTATCAGGCCGCAATTAGCTAATTCTGCTTGCAAAAGCAGCCGTTATTTTTAGTCAGCCTTAATGTTTTACGAATCAACATGATTTGGTTCAAAAGGGAAACATCATGCAGTTAGTGATTGTGAGCGGATTGTCCGGTTCAGGTAAAAGTACCGCCTTACACGTCTTGGAAGACGTGGGGTATAACTGCATTGATAATTTACCCGTAAGTCTTTTGCCAGCGCTCGTTGCGCAAATTGAAATCCACAAAGACGATCAACACAAGTTCGCTATCGGCATTGATGTTCGTAATGCGTGGAAAGATCTCCAAATCTTCCCCCAGATGATCAGCACCCTGAAGGAAGCACACCTGCCCTTTACGGTGATTTTTCTGGATTCGCAATCATCTGTGCTGATTCAACGCTTCAGCGAGACACGTCGCAAGCATCCGCTAAGCGACAAACACACGAATTTGGCCGAAGCCATCAGCAATGAACAGGCTTTATTGGAACCTATTCGCGATACCGCTGATCAAATCATCGACACAAGTCATTTGACGCTACATGAGTTGCGTGACTTGGTAAAAGAGCGTGTTGTGGGACGCGACCAATCCAGTATGGCTATATTGTTTGAATCCTTTGGCTTCAAACATGGTATTCCGGTGAACGCTGATTTGGTCTTCGATGCGCGCTGCCTTCCGAATCCCCACTGGAAACCCAACCTTCGCCCTTTAACGGGAAAAGACGCGGAAGTTATTGAGTTTTTGGAAGCCGAGAGCGCAGTCAAAGATATGTATGAAGACATAGAAGGTTTTATGAGCCGCTGGTTACCGCGTTATCAAGCAAATAACCGCAGCTATATCACGATCGCAATTGGATGTACGGGCGGCCAGCATCGTTCCGTTTATTTGAGTGAAAGACTGAAGGCACACTTCAGCGAACAATTTGGCGATGTACAGGTGAGGCATCGCGATATAAACAAACACAAGAAAAGCTAACCAACAAAACAACCAAGAAAAACCAACTATGTTGACGGAAACCATCTCCATTATTAATAAACGCGGCCTACATGCTCGCGCCGCAGCGAAATTCGCGACCTTGGCGGCCCAGTTTGGCTGTAAGAGCCAAGCTCGCACCAACGGCAGCTGGGTGGATGCCAAGAGTGTTATGTCCTTGATGCTTCTGGCTGCAACCCAGGGCACGAATCTCGAAGTTTCCACCGAAGGTGACGATGAAGCCCAGGCTATGGACGCCATTAGAGCATTGATCAACAACCGCTTTGAGGAAGACGAATAAGGGCGCAAAGCCAAACAAAGGTTGTTATTTGCAGCGCCTTCCCCTACCCTGTGCGCCCTTTTTGAACAGCACCGCTAGCAATACTCTCGTTTAGGCAATCCTATGGTTTACAAGTACGACGACATCAACCCCAACGATTACATCAAAAGTAAATCACAAGTTAAACGTGAAATGACCGCGCTACAAAAGTTGGGGGAGCAACTGATCGAGCTAAACGATAAACAGCTCGCTACGGTTCCCGTGGAAGAAAAACTCCTAGACGCGATTCTCGAAGCGCGCAAAATGCCGCACCGTGAAGCGCGCCGCCGCCACTTGCAATTCATTGGCCGCTTGATGCGCGAAACCAATCACGACGAAATTCAAGCCGCTGTCGATAAATTACAAGCACGCAGCGATCAATATGTTCATCGCCAGCATCAAATTGAGCGCTTTCGCGACTTGTTGATGGAAGGTGATAAGCAAATTTTCCAAACACTAGTCACTAATTGTCCCGGTATAGATGTGCAACACCTAAAACAATTGGTACGCAGTGCGCAAAAAGAACGCGATGAAAATTTACCACCTAAAAGTGCGCGCAAGCTTTTTTCATTTATTCGCGAGCAACTTGAACTTCAGGATTAATTCCGTAAACCGAAAGACTCTAAAAAAAAAGGAGGCATCAGCCTCCTTTTTCGTTTTGCATCACAACTATTTTCGCCGTCGCTTTTTTTGGATGGGTTCTTCTTCACTCGCTTTTTTTATCAAATCTTCTTCGCTTTCAAATAACCCATCAAATTTCATTTTGGGCTCGCTCCAGTCGCCGCGAATGGTGTAACTGATGCTGGTAACACGATCGACTTGCTTCTTGAATAATTTGCTTACCACGTAGATTCCCGCCGCTGCGGGTAAGCCGGTTACTACAGCCGTGAAGAAAGTGTAGCTTCCCACAACAGGTAAAGTGGCCACCAAGCGGGAATCAATTTTTTCTTTTTCCAGATCTAATTTACCGGCCATTTGTAATCGGCTTGAAGGGGTTTTTACTTCCAGCGGTTCAACAAAGGTTAAAGTGCCCGGAACAAAATTCGCTTTGCCAATAATTTGATCATAGGCCAATCCGCTTTGATAAAGATCGGAGAAATCCAGACGTAAACGACGCGCAAGTGAATCGAAATTCAACACTGCCATTAAGCGCAATAAGCCGTCACTTCCAGGACTTGGATTATTTTTAAAGCGACCTTGCTCGATAAAAATATCGATATTGCCAGCAATTTTTTTCAACTCAAAATCTTGCGGGTCACCCGCCCAGGTTGCATCCACCTTGAAGTGCGCTGCCCTGCTTTCCAACATGTCTGGCTTTTGCCATTCGCGCAGTACAGTGGATAAATTACCCGCAGAAAGCTCTCCAATAAAATGTGTGCTTGAACCCGCTTCATTTACCCGCCAATCCATCTTCGCACCAGGCTTTTTGATTTGGGTTCTTCCGTCTGTACTAACCTCCGTGATACCACCGACGGTTACACCTTTAACAGTACCGTTAATCCTGTCAAATAAAACTCCGTCAGCTTGCGGCCTAATTTGCAGCGACCAATTGCCGTAATTGACCTCATCCATGTAGAGCGCTTTAACCGACACATCCGCCAAGGGCAAATTGCGCGGATCAAGGCTAATACTAGGCATTTTTGGTGAGGCTGGTGCAGCGTTGGAAGTTTCAGGCTTTGCGCCTAACAAACTGCTGGTAAGACGCAAGCTCTCCAAATTAATTTGCAGCGGTTTGCTGGTGTCGGTTGGAATACGGATTTCGCCATCCACCAAAGGATTAGTAAAACCGACCTTCCAAGATTCGTATAAACGCTCAGCGCGCAAATGAACATCCTCAAGCGCTAGCGGACCCACTTGATAATGCCCCAACAGTATCTGTGCGCGGAAAGGCAAACCGGCAATCAAAACCGGACTTTCATCAGCTGCAGGTGCTTCGATGAGTGCAGATGAGTCAGTATGACCCGCAGCCACTTTGGGTTTTTGAGCGTTAATTTGCGCCGTGTAATCTATGTAGCGATCCAGCACCTTTTTCCACGGTTCAATATCGAGCCCAGGCACTCTGCCGCTTAACAAAAACTGCGGTTCAATCGCTAATTTAGCGCTGTCGTTAAGCGCAATATTGGCATTGAGTAACTTGTTGTCCTGTTTTGGATCCAGCTCAAACAGCGCTTGAATATCATCGCCATAAACCATATCGATAAGCGATGTTTGATCGAAAAGCGACATTTTAAATCGGAGGAAACGCTCTCCTTCGGCTGACTTGCCGTAAGGTGCTGGAAGATTCACTGCTACGCCCGAGAGTGGGCTGGTAACCGTAACCACAGCAAAAGGTAAGTTGCCAGCAGGTTCTTGGGCCGACTTATGGTTCAGTTCAACAGTGGCCTTGTAAGGAATTCTTCCACGGGTGAACAACACTTCTGGGCGTTGAGTCCATTTGGCGAGAGCCTGTGAATCCACATCGCCATCGACCTCCACCACGGTTTGGCTGGAATCGCCCTGTTTGCGTGTGCTCAGCAGGGTTTTCACGGGTTGACCAAATAAGGTGCCGCTCAAACCGTCACTACTCAGTCCTAATATTTCGTTGAAGCTGAGATGCCCGCTAACATCCTGCATCGCCAATCTTAAGTTATTCATTTCAAAACGCGACGCGTTTAAATCCAATTCGATCTGTTGCGCTGCGCCTGTACCTTCATGATCCAGTGGTACGGCAATATCCAGCTGTGTGCGAAGTGTACCGTCTAGTTTCCATGCATCCATGCTTGCGCCTATGTAGCGACGCAACATGCTTTCGCGCAACACACGCAAACCATCTTCCGCGCCGCCTTCTACGCTTCCATTCACGCGCAAGAGCGAGCCATGGCCGTCAGGATTGGGATTAACGTTTACTTGGGTTGGGCCTACATCACTGCTGAAGAGTTTTGCCTTATCGACGCTCGCTGCGACATCTTCGTCACTAACCAAGAGCCGCCCGTCAATATCGCTCAACGCTGGCCATTCGGGGTGATATTTAAGCTGGGCGTGTTTGATGTCCACAAAAAGTTGATGGCTGCGCGCCGCACGATTGTGGTTATTAAGCGTACCGCGATAGACGAAACCGACTTGATCCACAAAGCCTGCATTGTCACTGCCAATACTT
This sequence comes from Cellvibrio sp., assembly GCF_046347455.1. GTDB lineage: Bacteria > Pseudomonadota > Gammaproteobacteria > Pseudomonadales > Cellvibrionaceae > Cellvibrio. The sequence continues at coordinate 347,358 of NZ_JAXMGC010000002.1, read as the reverse complement.
TTTTCTAACCAATCCAGCAGTGAGCGAGGTACCACCGCTGGCGTATATTTGCTATAGAGACTTGCGTTTAGCTTGGTTGCACCAATCTGCAAGTACAAATCTATATCCCCCGTATTGCGTTTCCAGGGCAAGGAAAGCCACATATAGCCTTTGGCGTGCTCGTCGCCCTTGGTGAATTCCAGCGCGCCACTATTTACGTAGATTCGGTTGTTATCCGGCTGCAGCCACCAAGCCACTTGCCCTTTGGCTTGTTGATATTCCATAGGGGCAGAATAAGTGGGGTAATAGTGCATGCTGAAGCCATCGCGGCTGTCGATATCCACAAAACCGCCGTTTTTATTAGCGTAAACAAAGCCATCTACGGTCCGCAGCGCTGGTACGCCTTGCCAAGCGTTAACCCCCACTTTCGCAAGGTTCGCTTGTAACTCCCAGGCTTTGGGGTTTTGAGTAGGAATCGCGAATTGCAAATTGCGCAATTCGCCCATGGGGCTGAGTGTGCGCATGACTTCACGCAAGCGGCCATCTCCCAATACACCGGCGCTATCCAGCGTTTGATTCAAGCGCTGTAAATCGACCTTGGGTAAATGCAGAATCACGGGGTCCGAAAAACTTCCGGCGGATGCAGCGAAACTCAGGTTTTCAATCTTGTACTCATTCACTCGGCTGCTGAGTTGCTGCAGCGCGAGCATCCATTGCCCGTTGTATAACCAGTGGCCGACTACATCGGTACTGAAACTATCCAGCCCTAAAGTGCGGCCTATTACAGGAACGCTCAGGCGCTGAATACCGATCTTGCCCTGAACATCCAAACCTTCGTGATTGGAGCGACTGGTAAACCAGAGGCTGGCATCCAAGGCGCCTTCGCTGTGAACCTCTGCCTTAATACCGCGTAGCAAAAATGCGGTGGTTGCCGCAATGGGTTCGTTGGTGGGAAATTGCTTTAATTGCAGGAACGCTTTACTGCTAAAGGTTTCGCGGTGACGGGGATCGCCTTTACCTTCGGCAATCAAACTCAGGGTTTTTGGTTTGCCATCAACATCCACTTGTACGGACAAGCGATGGAAATCGCCTGCGTTTTCCATACGCAAAACGGGCGAATATAAGCTCGTAGTAACGCCAGAAGCGAAATGAAAATTCAGTCGGGTTTGTGCGAATTCAATGCGGCGCGACAGCAAGGACATATCTATAAGCGCATCCAAATTTGCGCCTTTTTCGTCTTGCGTTTTTTGCTTGCGGGGAATACCCGACACTTGCCAAAAACCATCATCTGTTTGCACAAAATCCATTTGTACTTTATCGAGCTGAAGCACACTCCACACCAAACGCGCGTGCGCCAAGCTGCCCAATAAATCCAGACGCATTTGCGCATGATCGAGCGTGATAATTTGCTGATCACTCTGGCTGTGAATGCGCAAGTTGCGTACATCCACCATGGGCTTGAGGCCAACCCATTCAGCACTGATTGCGCCAATACTCACCTTGGCGTTGAACTTATTGGAAAAATAAGTGCTTAATTCTTGCGGATATTCAGCCAACAAATGGGAAAAACTGCGCCCAGCCTGAACCAACACAGCCAAGCTGATAGCGGCCAGCGCAAAGAGCAAATAAAACCACTTAATAAGCTTGCGTAAATAAGTGGTCATAAAAATACAGATGTCATGCTAAAGGGTGATTCCTAAAATACTTCTCGGTGCTTACACCAACACAATGTCGTACTGCTCTTGTGTAAATAAATTTTCAACTTGGAACTCAATGGTGCGGCCGATAAAAGCTTCCAAGTCAGCGACGTATGCGGCTTCTTCGTCGAGCAAGCGATCTACCACAACTGGGGCAGCGAGTACTAAAAATTTTTGCGTATCGTAAGAGCGTGACTCGCGCAAAATTTCACGGAAAATTTCGTAGCAAACCGTTTCCGCCGATTTAACTTGCCCGCGTCCTGCACACACAGGGCAAGGTTCACACAGCATTTGCCCCAAAGATTCGCGGGTGCGCTTGCGCGCCATTTCCACCAAGCCCAATTCTGAAACGCCGGTAATGCGCGTTTTGGCGTGATCTTTTTCCAATGCTTTTTCTAAAGTGCGCAGAACCTGACGTTGATGTTCCTGATCCTGCATGTCGATAAAATCAAGAATGATAATACCGCCCAGATTTCGCAAACGAAGCTGGCGAGCAATAGCGGTCGCTGCTTCCAAATTTGTTTTGAAAATAGTTTCTTCAAGATTTCGATGACCAACGAACGCACCGGTATTAACGTCCACCGTGGTCATTGCTTCGGTTTGTTCGATAATCAAATAGCCGTTTGATTTCAGCGGAACACGTGTATCCAGCGCGCGGCGAATCTCTTCTTCGACGCCGTACAAATCCAACAAAGGGCGACCGCCGGTATAGCACTCGATGTGATCAACCAACTGCGGTGAATAGTTGCTCGCGAAATCCAGCATTTGTTGATAAGTAAGGCGAGAGTCAACGCGAATTTTGTCGATAGGTGCACGAGCAAGATCACGCAAAGCGCGCAGGTAAAGCGGCATGTCTTTGTGAATTACGCCCGGCACGGGAATGCTGGGGAGTTTTTCAGTTAAATCTGCCCAGAGTTTTTGCAGGAAAGGAATATCCGCCAATATGGCTTCTGCCGTTGCACCTTCCGCGACTGTGCGAACAATAAATCCGCCCGTGATGGAATAGTGTTCGGAGGCAGAATCCATAATGCCGCGCAAACGCTCGCGTTCCTGTTCATCTTCAATCCGTACCGAAACACCTATATGGCTGCTGTTAGGCATGTAAACGAGATAGCGCGACGAGAGCGTGAGATGCGTGGTCAAGCGCGCGCCTTTAGTACTGATGGGATCTTTAGCGACCTGAACGAGGATGGTTTGACCTTCACGTACCAAGGTGCGGATGTCAGGAATCTCGGCAGTTCTAGGCTCGCCTTCTGGCGCTTCCGGCACCATGTCAGCCGCGTGGATAAACCCTGTTCGTTCCAAACCAATATCGACAAACGCGGCTTGCATGCCGGGTAACACGCGCACGACCTTGCCTTTATAGATGTTGCCCACGTAGCCCTTGCCGTGGCTACGCTCAATGTAGAGTTCCTGCACCACCCCATTCTCAACCAGCGCAACGCGGGTTTCCACGGGTGATACGTTGATTAGAATTTCTTCACTCATAGTGAGCTCGTCTGTTATTGCAGCCGGGCCTTAGACTTTAGTTGTCTTTTGCCAGTTAAGCTGTTTGTTGCCAATAAGGAATGGCGAATTCTTGTAAAAGTGCGACTGTTTGCTCAATGGGCAAGCCTACAACACCGGTATAACTACCGCGAATTTGCTGCACGAAAACAGCACCCAACCCTTGAATACCGTAGCCACCTGCTTTATCGCACGGCTCGCCCGTTTTCCAGTAGGCGGCGATTTCATCATCTTCAAGCGGACGAAAGACCACATCAGTCACCGAAAGTTTTACGCTGCACTTTTCTTGCATAATCATGGCAACTGCCGTCATGACCTGGTGCTCAGTTCCGGCGAGTTTGCGCAGCATGGCGGCGGCGTGTTGAGCGTCCTGCGGTTTTTCTAAAATCTCGTTATTCACCACAACAATCGTATCCGCGCCCAGCACGGCCTTTACCGGCATTTGGCTGGCTTTGACCGTAGCGAAACCGGCTTCGGCCTTCTCACGCGCCAAGCGCTGCACATAGGCACTAGGTGATTCTTGGGTTCGCGGCACTTCTGTCACATTTGCTGCCACAACGCGGTGAAGTACGCCAATTTGCTGAAGCAACTCACGGCGACGCGGCGATTGGGATGCCAGATAAATAGACGGCTCATCTTGCAGATTCACCATGAACTCCTACTGAACGAGCGCGATTTACGCGAAATATCTTATAAATTTATGTGAGTTTTTAGGTGATGCGGTAATGTCGGCTTACGCGATCCAGCAGCATCCTTACTAGTGGCCAAACCAACGCGCTAGAAAATGCAGGCGCTAGGAATAGGATTCCTGAAAGTGGACGACCCGACATACTTTGCACCCAATTACCCGGCAATTGCGCTAAACCAACCAACACGAAGATCCAACCCGCTTCTTTCCAGATAGCGAAGTTGCGTACACGTTGATAGGACAAAATGCAGATGTAAGCCACTATGATCAACGACAAGCTGTGTTGCCCGAAAGGCACGCCCTCCAATAAGTCTTGGTAGAGCCCGACAAAGCACAAGAAAAACAGACTAATGGTGAGTGGGAAAACCGAGATCCAGTAAATTGCTACCAGCAATACAAACTCGGGACGCCACCAGCGACACTCAAGTGGCAAAGGGTACACCGCCAACACCAAGGCCACCGCAAAACTGGCGAGGATGACCATGTAGGAATGCCAGCGATGAGGAATCATCTGCGCCCTGCCGAGGATGCAGATTTTTTGGTCGATGATTGCACTGACGAAGCTGCAGAAGATGACGCCGCCGAAGAAACTGCTGAAGAGGCAATGCTACTAGAGGATGACACCGAGGCTGTTACCGATGAATCGGGCTGCGTGTGCGTATCGAATACCAGCAACACATGACGACTACGATCCAAGCGAGCCATGGGGCGGGCAATCACGCGGGCAAAGGCTTGGCCGGAGTTGCGCACAACTTGCTCCACTTCTGCAACGGGATAGCCCACCGGGAACCGCTCACCCAAACCAGAGCTGACCAAAATGTCGCCTTCGCGAATGTCGGCGTTGATCGACACGTGGCGCAGACTCAAGCGGTTTAGATCGCCGGTGCCTTCGGCAATCGCACGTACGCCGTTGCGGTTAACTTGTACCGGAATCGCATGGGTCGAATCAGAAATGAGTAAGACGCGGGCACTGTCTTCATCCACTTCCACAACCTGCCCCATTAACCCAAAGGCGTCCAGCACGGGTTGACCTTCGTAAACACCCTCGCGGGTTCCGCGGTTAATCATAATCACGTGGCTAAGCGGATTTGGGGATACCCCCATCAACTCGGCGATCAGCACCTTGTCCTGCAGCATGTCTTTGCCGTTCAAAAGCTGGCGCAGGCGAACGTTTTCAGCGGCGAGTGCTGCCATTTGCTGCTGTTTGCGCTGGTAGATAAGCACTTCTGTTTTGAGGCGATCGTTTTCGGCACGCAGGTCTTTTTCAGAAGCCAAAGAACCGCTCGCCCAGTCGCCAACACGGCGGGGAATATCGGTCAATTGATAAAAGGGAACTGCAAGAAAATTGAGCTGCTGGCGCACCGGCTTGAGCCAAGGCGTATAGATGCCAACCAGAATCAGCGCCACTGTCACTGCAATAAGCAGGATGACTCGTGTGCTGAGCGAAGTGCTGTTGGTAAATAGGGGTTTAATGACTGTGTCTCCTGTAAAAGCAAAACGCTGGCATTGCCAGCGCTTCAGTCTGAATCAGGGATTTTACGACGACAGCAAATCAATACGCTTGTCGTTCATCTCCATAGCCATACCGCCACCACGGGCAACGCAGGTCAATGGATCTTCAGCCACAATGAAAGGCAAGCCAGTTTCATGAGAGAGCAGGCGGTCAATATCACGCAACAAGGCACCACCGCCAGTCAGTACCACACCGCTTTCGGCGATGTCTGACGCCAGTTCTGGTGGCGATTGCTCGAGAGCGCTTTTCACCGCTTGAACGATACCCGCCAAAGGCTCTTGCAGCGCTTCAAGGATTTCGTCAGAACTGAGGGTAAAGCTGCGAGGCACACCTTCCGCCAAGTTGCGGCCACGAACATCGATCTCGCGGATTTCGCTACCGGCGAAGGCACAGCCGATTTCTTGCTTGATACGCTCAGCGGTTGCATCACCAATCACACTGCCGTAGTTACGGCGAACATAGTTAACAATAGATTCATCAAAGCGGTCGCCGCCAATGCGTACAGAGTCAGAGTAAACGACACCGTTCAGGGAGATAACCGCGATTTCAGTGGTACCACCGCCGATATCCACCACCATAGAACCGCTCGCTTCAGCCACTTTCAAGCCTGCACCAATCGCCGCTGCCATTGGCTCGTCGATCAAACGAACTTCACGCGCCCCCGCGCCTAGAGCGGATTCGCGGATTGCACGTTTTTCAACTTCGGTGGATAAGCAAGGAACACTGATGAGTACACGAGGGCTTGGGTTGAACCAGCTGTTTTCGTGAACTTTTTTGATGAAGTGCTGAAGCATTTTTTCAGTCACTTGGAAATCTGCAATCACGCCGTCTTTAAGTGGACGAATGGCGGTGATATTGCCAGGGGTACGGCCCAGCATACGCTTGGCCTCGATGCCTACCGCTTCTACGGTTTTACGGCCATCGTGATGGCGAATCGCCACAACAGAGGGTTCGTTGAGAACAATGCCACGGCCACGAACGTAAATCAGGGTGTTGGCGGTGCCGAGGTCAATAGAGAGATCGTTAGAGAAAGCTCCACGCAAGGATTTGATGAACATGAAGAAGCGGCCTTATTAATCTGGATTAGCAACTATGGCTGGTAAAGTGCGGCAGTATAAGGGAAATTCCCGCACAAGTCGGCCTCTTTTTAGCACTTTTTGTAAAAGATTCGCATTTCTTCACAGAAGCCAAAATCCGCCGATTGCGACGGAAAATGTATGATTTTTGGGAAGGGAAAAACGGTGACTTTCGGGGCGAGAAAAAGCTAGCGTTCAGTCCATGCAGATTCGGCCATCCACTCGTCGATTTGGGCAAGCGCCATGGGTCGACCGATGTGATATCCCTGAGCTTCATCACAACCCATGGATGACAAACGTTCAATCAATGCGGCGTTTTCGACGCCCTCAGCCACCACTTTCAAGCTCAAGCTATGCGCTAGGTGAATGGTAGATTCGACGATCAATTCATCTTGCTTGTCTTCAAGCATATTGCGAATAAACGAGTAATCAATCTTCAGCGTTTGAACGGGTAATTTTTTCAAATAAGCGAGCGATGAATAACCTGTTCCAAAATCATCAATCGATAATTGCGCACCCAAATCATGAAGCTGCTGCAACACGCGCAACGCGCGCGCCGGATCGCTCATGATGGAGCTTTCAGTAATTTCCAACTCCAGTGAACTCGCAGGCAAGCCATATTTTTGCAATAAATTGCGCACAAGTTTCGGCATATTTTCGTCGAGTAAATTGCGCGCTGATAAATTCACGGCAACGCTGACATTTAGACCTTGCGAATGCCATAAACAACATTGCGCGATACTTTTTTCCAACACCCACGCTGTCAACGGATGAATTAAACTCGTGACTTCTGCGATGGGAATAAATTCGTTGGGCGGAACAAACCCAAGCTCGGGATGATTCCATCGTAAAAGCGCTTCAAAACCGTAAAAAGTTTTGCTGTCCAACTTAACTTTGGGCTGATAATACAAACACAATTGATCTTCACGAATAGCGCGGCCCAACTCGCTCATCATGGCTAAACGCTTGGGAGAATGTGGATCTATTTCAGGTTTATAAACCGCGATACCGGACATTTGCTCTTTGGCGTAATACATGGCGACATCTGCAAAGCGCATCAATTCATTTACATCGCGCGCTTGCGTCGGCGCCAAAACAATTCCAATACTCGCACTGATTTCTGCACAAAAAACTTCTAAATTAAATTCCAACCGCAGTGCATCCAGAATGCAATGGGCAAACACGACGGCGTGTTGTTGATTGCGTATTTTGGGCAGGAAAATCGCAAATTCATCACCGCCCATACGCGCCACTATGCCGTGGGTTTCGTGCATTTCTGACTGAATACGTGGACCGATTAATTGCAACAAACGATCACCTACTTGATGACCAAGCGTATCGTTAATTTCTTTAAAGCGATCCAAATCGATAAATAACAAAGCACCTAACTTTTCTTCGTCGCTCGCGTAAAATCGTTCAATTTCTTGATAGATATAGGCTCGGTTGGGTAACCCTGTGAGAGAATCATGGAACGAAATGTGTTCCAGTTTTTGCTCGTAACGTTTGCGTACGGAGACATCTTTTGTTGTACCCCACACACGAGTTAAGTAATTATTTTCAATGACGCCTACACAGGAAATTTGAAAATAATAACGGCGCCCTTTGCTATCCTCACGAATAACGTCGTGATCAATCATTTGGTACTTATTTTTCACAAAAAATTGTAAATCAAACACATACCGAGTAGAGCCGCTTTCGCGCAAGCCTTGCCCAATCAATTCCTGTACAGATTCAGCGCGCAACATAGTCGCCAACATTTTGTTGCCTTGCGACAAACGCGCATTTTCCGCCATGAGTTCAACTTGGAGTTCGATGGAGTCATCGAGAGAAATGGGCGGAACCATGTCGTAACACCAAATGGCTTCGCTACTATTGGCAATAAATGCTTTATAACTAGCTTCGCTTTCCTGGAGTGCGCGCTGCTGTTGCAGCAGAATTTCACGCACACTCTCCTCGCGCGTTCGATCCTGCAGCTGAATGAGCACGCGTTCCAACTCGCCCGCCCGGTTTCGCACCGGCAACAGACTCGCTCGCAAGCTTATCCTTTTGTTCTCCTGTTTGAGATGCGCAAAAAGCTTGTGATCCAACGCATAGGTTAAATCCACGCTCAGGGTTTCACCGGTGCAATAAACCTTTTGCAAAAGTGCAGGCATCTCCGGCATGGTCAGAAGTTGTTTATCACGTAGCAGGTTGTAACGGCCCATCGCCAGACTTGCTTTGCGAGAACTCAGGTCAAACAACTTTTCAAAAGCGCTATTGGCTTGCAGAAGCACACCTTTGGCATCGGTCATTAAACAGGCGATGGGGTTTTCCGCAAAGAGAGTGCTAAGCAAACTGTTGCTGGTCTCAACGCCCGGATTAGCCAGCCAATGGGTGCTAGGTACTACGACGCCTTCATATTGGCGCTGCTTGTGAAGCGTGAGCCGACCAATAAACCGCACGCGATACTCGCCCGCCTTGCTGAGAAGCTTGACCTCACAGGCGCGTACGCCCCGGTCACAATCAACCGGATCTGAATTAAATACCTGCAGGAAAACATATTTGTCCGCCGAACTCAGGTTGTTAAACAGCTCAGATAACGAACCAAAGGATTGGGAGAAGCCCGGAAATACGGACGAGAACTCTTCTGAAAAACCAAGATTTGCTGAATTTACATCAAACCGCCATGCCGCAACATCGGGCGCTAAAAGCGCGTATTCCAAACTGAGCGGACTTAGCTGCTCTAGCTCAGACGGCTGTAATGACGGGGAATTCATAGGCGATATCTAAACTCAGAATAAAAGACACAAGCTGAGTCTAGACAAAGAAATTCATAAAGCATTAAGAATTTGTTGCTATGGGAAGCGCCAAGAACAAAACTTTTGTGACAGAAATGTCGCCTATATCAACCACTTAACTATTTTCTGCTCTTTCCCTATTAAGACTAGTAATGCGGTGGACGTTCATCGGTGATTTCTTCACCACCACCAACTTGCGCCAAGGCCAGCTCATCTATGCGTTTTGCGAGCAAGCGAATCTGCTGTTGAAGCTGGATAATATCGGCATCCTGCTTGGTAATTACTTGGTTCAGTTGGTTGATCGTATCCTCCTGAAAGGCGATACGGGTTTGAAGTTCAACCAATTCATCTTCAAGGTTCATTGCGCTCTCCCAAAACAGCGTAAGCGGCATCAATTATGTTAACGGCTCGCTCGTCGATCAAAATATTTTGCCCCATGCGCGAAGTCACATAACCAAAGCCTAATTGATAGTCCGGGTCAGCGAAGCCGATACTTCCGCCTGCGCCAGGGTGCCCAAATGCGAGCGCACCGCGTCCATAACGACAGTCAGCGCGATCCGCTTGCGACAGCATAAATCCACAACTAAACCGCAGCGGCAAACCCAACACCTGATCCTGGCCAAAGCTTTGTTCACGCGAACACAAAGCCAGAACATCGGCCGGGAGCAACTTCTGATTCGCTAAAGCACCGTAAATAGCAGCAATAGCTTTTGCGTTAGCGTGCGCATTGGCGGCAGGAATTTGCGCTTGCCGCCATGCAAGGCTGTTAGTCGCCGTCATAAGACTGATGGGATTGCAAAAGGCGCGATTGGTAACGCCGCGGGGATCGGCCTTCATCAACTTACCTAATGCAACGCTATCGGCACCGTTGCTTTCGACAGCCGCCAAGTTTCGTTTGAGCGGCGCTGTATCGGCAATTAAAACCAAATCTTCGTCTGGAACGCCGAAGTGACAACTAACGCCCAACGGCGACGCAACCTGCGCTTGAAAATAATCATTAAAACTGGCGTAGCCACTAACACGCCTAACCAACTCGCCGACAATCCACCCGTACATAAACGGGGAATAACCTTGTGCATCACCGGGTGCCCACCACGGCAATTCATTGGCCGCAGCCGTTGTCATGGCAGACCAATCAAAAATTTGAGTATCGGTGATGTGTTGATGGAACGCAGAAAGGCCGCTGCGATGACAAAGCACATCCAAAACCGTGATATTTGCTTTATCGCCTTGGGCAAACTCAGGCCAATAATGCGCAACCGGAGCGTTTAATTCCAACTTACCCTGCGCGACTAACTGTAAAGCGCACAGAGCAACCAAACCTTTGCCCGCTGAAAAAACATTCACGAGAGTGTTTTCTTCCCATGCTTGGGATGTGATTTGAGCAAGCCGATTGGAACGCTCTCCTGCCCAAATATTCAACACACATTCACCCGCATGGTAGAGCGCCAAACCCGCGCCCTGCTCGCCCGCATTGAAATTAGCGGCAAATGCGTCCACCACAAGGTGCCATTTGGCAGACCAAAAACCTTCTACGTTCATCCAACAACCCTTTCGACAAAATAGGCCGCATTCTAACAGCTGAGCCAGCCCTTGCGTGCTCAAATCCTGACCTATACTGAATCCACATAGGCAACTGGGGACGGTACACATGAAGGGCATTGTCTTTCGAGAGTTTACGGACATGGTGGAAGCACAATTCGGTGAAAGCACCATGGACGCGTTGATTGAAGCCACCCAACCAAAATCGGGCGGCAGCTACACAACCGTCGGAACCTATGACCACAGAGAGTTGGTCGCCATGGTTAACGCCTTAAGCCTGCAAACCGGTATCGCCGGGCATAAGCTTGTGCACCAATTTGGAAAGCATTTGGCCACGGTTTTCTCCAAAAAATTTCCTGCGTTTTTTAATGAATGCTCTGGCACCTTCGAGTTTTTAAAAAAAATTGACAATCACATTCACGTAGAAGTTAAAAAGCTATACCCGGATGCAGAGCTACCCCGATTTTCGTATGTGGAGCACGGCAAGGCAGGTTTCGATCTCATTTACGAATCGCAACGGGATTTTTCCCATTTAGCTCATGGCCTTATCGAAGGCTCCATGGAATATTTTGGCGAAAATTTTCAAATAAGCCGCGAAGATGTTGATTGCGAAAACACATTCACTAAGGCGATATTCAAGTTACGCGGACAAGAGTAATGACAGACGAGCTTGAATTATACAAACGGCGTTACGAGCGCGAAAAAAGAGCCCGAGAACAAGCAGAAGAGCTACTCGAAACAAAAAGCGCTGAACTTTATCGGCTTAACGAAGCGCTAACCAACCTGACTGCCGAGCTGGAACAAAAAGTTCTCGACAGAACACTGGAACTGCAAAAAGCACGAGACTTGGCTATTGCCAACAACGAAGCAAAGAGCTTGTTCCTCGCAAACATGAGCCATGAAATACGAACACCTATGAACGGCATTTTAGGTGTTATTTATTTATTGGAATCGAGCGAACTAACAGAACATCAACGCCACTTGCTCGGCACTGCAAAAGAATCTGGCGAGCTCTTGCTGTCGATTATCAACGACATATTGGATGTTAGCAAAATAGAAGCCGGTGAATTAACTCTGGAGCACATTAACTTCAGTATCACCGATATTATAAAAAACGTGACAGAAAATTTTTTGGTTGCCGCGCAACAAAAAGGGCTCACGCTCCATTGCGATATAGACGCACAGATTCCAACAGAAATGGAAGGCGACCCTACTCGGGTTCGTCAAGTGCTGTATAACTTAATTAGCAATGCCATTAAATTCACACCTCAAGGTTCCGTGAAAGTTTCCGCAAAACTGTGCACTGATCAAACCATAGAAATCTCGGTAAGTGACACAGGCATTGGCATCGCAGAAGATAAAATTGCGCACATTTTTTCCCCCTTCACCCAGGCAGACGACAGCATTACACGTAAGTTCGGTGGCACTGGTTTGGGGCTTGCTATTTGTTCCCACCTAACCAAAGCCATGGGCAAAGAAATTCGCGCATTAAGCATTCCCGGCAAAGGCTCCACTTTCAGGTTTTGGCTCGATATAAAATCTGCCAATGAGGCTCATCCGAAATCAATCGAAGGATTAGGCAAGGCGACACCCCATTTCAGCGGCGCTTTAATCATGTTGGTTGACGACAACGCTGTGAATCGCGAGATCGGCAGCGAAATTTTGCGTGCGCAGGGGCTTATCGTTGATTGCTTTGAAGATGGCAGTATGGCGCTGCAAGCTATTTCCAAAAAACCCTATCAAGCCGTACTCATGGACGTTCAAATGCCGGTAATGGATGGTTTGCGAGCCACGCGCGAAATCAGAGCACTTGGAGGAAATTTTAGCCAGATTCCTATCATTGCAATGACTGCTCACGCGCGCAAAGAAGATATCGAAAAAAGTCTAAACGCTGGCATGAACGCGCATCTCACCAAACCCATAGAACCGCAAAAAATCTTTGCACTACTTGAACAATGGATTTCCAAAAAACAAACCCCAACTTCGTCAAACACACCTGAAGAGACTGAAGCCTGCAAGCAGGATAAGCCAGCACCAACGATCGAATGCGCTACGCAAACCAATACAAGAACACAACCATTGCAAGCAAATGATTTCATTTACATAGACATTCTGGATGCACTAGCTAGAACCAACCAAAACCATGAATTATTAACCAAAGTATTGCTCATGTTTTTAAAAACCCACAGTGACGACGGCGAAAAACTCATCACCTGCCTGAACAACAACCACTATGAACAAATAAAAGCAATCGCACACAAATTAAAAGGTAGCAGCGCAAGCATAGGGGCAAAAAAGGTATCTCTTGCTGCAAGCGAGCTAGAGCAAGCGTGCAAAACTAGCGACTATGCACAATGTAAAAGATTAATTGACAAAACAAATGATGCGCTGAGCGAAGCTTTCACAGAACTGCAACGCATTTCAATTCCTGCTCATCATACAACCCACAAGCAATTAAGCTATGGGGAACTCACAGCAAAAGTCGACGAATTTATCGCTACCAGTCAAACCGATTTTATCGCTGCAGAAAAAGTGCTCAATGAGATTCTAGCAACTATTCCCGACCAGCAATTCCGCAACCAAATTAGCCTGCATTTTGACAATTTTGAAATAGAAGCAATTTATCCCTTGCTGGAAAAATTTTTATCCGGAGTTGATAGCGAATTGGTTCGTAACAAACAACTCATCATAGGAAATTCACAATGACTCCTTACAAAATTTTGATCGTCGATGATGCGCCGCAGGACATCAAACTGGTTATGGAGTGTTTAAAAGATAAGTACACACTCACGGCTGCCACTTCCGGCGAAAAAGCTATAGAGCTCGCGGCCAAAGTGCAACCCGATCTGGTGTTGATGGATGCATCCATGCCGACCATGAACGGTTATGACGCCTGCAAAGCCATAATTAAAGCATGTAAAACCAATATTATTTTCCTGTCAGCAAACGATTCCACTGAAGAGATTTTGCGCGGCTATGCTGCAGGTGCAATTGACTATATCGTCAAACCATTTCACCCGGACATTCTTCACTCTAAAATTGAGTTCGCATTACAACGCACCGAAAAAAGAAACGCTTTTGTAAACGAAAACAATCAAACACGCGCGGAAATTTACCGAAGCATGGTGGAATTTAACAAAAGGTGTCTTGAACTCGTTCATCCACAAGATTTTGCCAACGTGTTAATTACGCAATGCGAAAATGTGTATTTGGATTGCTGCGTTCAAATTCACTCGGAAACAGGAATATATGAAGCCGGCTCAAGCGGTATGGTCAGTAAGCTTGAAGCAGAAGTCTTAACCCGAATTTTGCAAGAAGAAGGAAACTTTTTTGCCCACGAACAAGGGCTATTTTTTACCTACGATAATGTCGCACTCCTGGTAAAAAATTTATCGCACGACACAACCACAGATGAGATGAAAAAATCCCTAGCCGCCCTGGTTGAGAACGCCAACACTATGCTTCTCAATTTGGACAAAATCCATGCATTGACTCATCGCGAGCCCGCAAGCTCACAGGGTGCTGTACTCAAAAATTACGTTGAAAAAATAGCCCAGACGATAAGCGCGCAAAAACACTACAAAAAAGAGAGCGTAAAAATTGTAGATGACGTAATGCTAGGCATGGAGTCATCGTTTGTTGACATGGGGCTAACCTTCAACCAAGAGCAAACTTTGCTAGAAATACTGAACACGGGATTGGAAAAATCGATAAAACATTATGAACAGGGAATTCAACTTGACGAACAACTTGAAGCCGCGCTGAAAGATATAAACCACCAACTCGGCATCTAACATCAACTTCCCTGTTAAGACGAAAGGCTCTAAGATCGCCCATTAGATACAACCATTTCAATCAGGGCGTTTTATGAGCAACAGCCGTTTAGTTTATTCCACCGATGGCGGGCGGATTAAAGAGCAAAAGCAACCCGCTGCAATTCCCCAAGGCGATGGCATTGTACGTATTCGTCGCGAAACTGCGGGGCGCAATGGCAAGGGCGTAACAACCGTAACCGGCATTCCGGCGGATGAAGCCGAACTCAAAGCTATCGCCAAAGACCTAAAACAAACCTGCGGTGTGGGCGGATCGGTGAAAGAGGGTGTTATAGAAATTCAGGGCGACCAGCGGGAAAAAATAAAAGCCGCGCTGGAAAAACGCGGCTTTACTGTTAAATTCGCGGGTGGCTAGTTAAACCGCCCACTGAACTTGGGCATGCATTAAACCCAATTTAAATGCTTAGAGATTAAGCCTTTTTAGACCAAACTTTACACCAGCCAGTTGCGCTCACTTGTTTGCCCGGGAACAGGTTACATCCTAAAGCTTTCGGGTCACCCTTCGACTGGGCGCAGTTACTGCAATTGCTGCCCGCTACGGTGGATGCTGTTACATAGCCCAGCGCTTTAGCTTGTGGCTCATCGGGAGACAAAGGGACATCAGCTGCCACAGCGACATTGCACACTGGAATAAGCGCCAAACCTGCGGCAGCGCCGGAAATTTTCATAAAGTCTCTACGGTTCATAATCTCGTCCTAATAATAAGTATTGTGGTTAATATTGCGGCGCTAATTCACTGCGCGGGTTCAACAACATCATCGACCATTCGCCAGACCTTGCCGTCACATTGGTGATAGTTCGGGCAGGAAGCTTGGCACCCGCGACACGGCAAAGGCTCATCTTGGGTTGGTGTTACATTTTGGGTCTCGGTCATCGCGTAAATCCTCCAACATTGTTAACCAAGTTGTACGCGAATAATTTGATTTAAGACCAAATTTACGTTTATTTTCAAAACACAACTGGCGCCAACAGCAATAGGGTGCCGCCAAAATTCCTCATTTAATCTAGCAGCAGATAGGCTATCCTGCGCGACTGTTTTGTTTGGATTGACGCAGCTTTACCATGCCAGAAATTCTTCTCGACATAGCTTTACCCACGCCATTGCGCCGCCGATTTGACTACCTTCCGCCTACCAACATGAGCGCGGCAGATGCCAATCAACTCACCGCGGGCGTTTTGGTGCGTGTGCCTTTTGGGCATCAGGAAATGACGGGCGTGTTGATTCAAACCAAAACCCATACGGATCAGCAGCTGGAAAAGCTTCGCCCCGCCTTGGCGATAGCGGATAAGGAGCCCGCGCTCGATGCACACATGCTGGATTTGATTCTCTGGGCGGCAGATTACTATCAATGCCCGCAAGGCGAAGCGCTAAGCACCGCCCTACCCGTGCTTTTACGCCAAGGCGAAGCCGCCGAAGAACGCCGCGAAACCTGCTGGCAACTAACGACCGAAGGCAAAGGTTTACCCGCTGGGG
Organism: Cellvibrio sp.; assembly: GCF_046347455.1. Classification (GTDB taxonomy): domain Bacteria; phylum Pseudomonadota; class Gammaproteobacteria; order Pseudomonadales; family Cellvibrionaceae; genus Cellvibrio. The sequence goes on along the minus strand of NZ_JAXMGC010000002.1, from coordinate 331,273 downwards.
CGCTCAAGCGCGCGCCCAAACAAGCATTGTTGTTAGAGGCGTTGCAAACACACAGCAAACTCTCCCGCAGCGACATAGCCGCTTTGGAAATCCCCGCAAACATCATCAAAACACTTACCGACAAAGGCATCATCGAAAAAACATTTGCCGATGAAACCGCACCCACAGTACCTGCGAGTATTTTCCGTCAAGCACCTCTAACCTTAAGCGAAGAACAACAAGCCGCGTTCGATCAAATCCAGTTCGGGCAATTCCAGGTTAGCCTGCTGGACGGCGCAACCGGCAGCGGTAAAACTGAAATCTACCTCCAAGCTATCGCCAAGGTATTGGGGCAAGGTCAGCAAGCCTTGGTGCTGGTGCCTGAGATCGGCCTAACACCACAAACCATCGCCCGCTTTCAAAAGCGTTTTGCCGTGGAAGTTGCAGCTTTGCATTCCGGGTTGAATGATCGCGAGCGGTTGGAAGCTTGGTTGCACGCGCGCTCAGGCAAAGCGCGCATCCTAATTGGCACTCGTTCCGCCATCTTCACCCCCATGCCCAAGCTCGGCATCATCATTGTGGATGAGGAGCACGACGGCTCTTTTAAGCAGCAGGATGGCTTCCGCTATTCGGCGCGGGATTTAGCGGTAGTGCGCGCGAACCGTTTACAGATTCCGCTCGTGCTCGGTTCAGCAACCGCATCCTTGGAAACGCTCAACAATGCGCAGCAAGGCCGCTATCAGCATTTACGATTACACGCTCGTGCAGGCAACGCCAAACCGCCAGAAATTCAATTGTTGGATATTCGCGGCCAAACTCTTACCGAAGGCTTTGCGCTGGAAACAAAACTAGCGATTGGAAAAGAAATAGCAGCGGGCAACCAAGTGCTGGTTTTTCTGAATCGTCGCGGCTACGCACCCACGCTGGAGTGCCACGATTGCGGCTGGCTAGCCAATTGCGCGCACTGCGATGTACGTATGACCGTGCACCAAACGCCGCGCCATTTGCATTGTCATCACTGCGGCCACCAGCGCGCCGTTCCGCATAAATGCCCGAGCTGTAAAAGCAGCCGATTACAACCGCTTGGGCAAGGCACAGAACGGAGCGAAATTGCGTTGCGTGATTGGTTTCCCACTACACCGATCATTCGTGTAGACCGCGATTCCACGCGCAACAAAAACGCCATGGATAAAATTCTTAACGAAGTTCACCAAGGCGAGCCGTGCATTTTGATTGGCACTCAAATGCTAGCAAAAGGTCACCATTTTGCAGACGTAACTTTGGTAGTCATTATTGATGCAGACGCAGGTTTATTCAGCACCGATTTTCGCGGCCCGGAGCGTATGGGACAACTCTTGTTGCAAGTGGCAGGTCGCGCTGGTCGTGCTGAAAAATCCGGACGCGTGATTTTACAAAGTCACCACACCGACCACCCACTCGTCCAAACACTTTTCTTCCAAGGTTACCAAGCCTTTGCAGATTTAATTTTGCAGGAGCGACAAATCACGCTCTTGCCTCCTTATCGTTACCTTGCTTTGCTGCGCGCAGAAACCAAGCGGCCCGAAATTGCGCTGGATTTTTTGAAGCTTGCTCGCCACGAGGCAGAGTCAATTTATCCCTCCAGCCCACAATTAAATTATCTTGGCCCTTTGCCCGCGATGATTGAAAAACGCGGCGACCGCTTTCGCTTTCAACTGCAAATCAACAGCGCGCAGCGCAAAACCTTGCAACATTTGTTGACCTTGTTGGTTGAAAGGCTGGAAGCAAACGCGCTGAGTAAACGTGTACGTTGGGCAGTAGATGTTGATCCATCGGAGATGGGTTAATTAGATCTCCGCCAGCATTTGCAAAAGTTTACCTTTCAAATTTTTTTACCCTTTTACATCTGTGTTAATCGGAAAAATCCCTACAAACACAGCGCTTTACTTTTCACACGCCCGGTAAATATTTGTTGATTCACGCTTAGGCTTCATTGGGGGGTGAATTGTTCCTGCTTAACAGCTCCACTATGCTTGTGGCACATCGCGAACCAACAATAAAGTCATAGCGACGCAGAGGTGTTGTGCCCATGAAAACCGTAAAAAAGCACTCGGTGAAAATTCTCGCCACAGCAGTAGGTGGGCTTGCCCTTAGCGCGCTGGTTGCCTGTCAACACTTACAAAAACCCGTAGATACTAGTGCATTCCAATCCAGTGTTGACTGGCCTTTCTATCATGGCAATCCACACGGCACTCATTACTCCACGCTCAACCAAATCAACACGCAAAACGTGAGCAAACTTAAGCTCGCCTGGAGTTTTGATTCGGGTGATGCATTCGGCGAAGGCGGAAACCAGTCGGATATGGAAGGCAACCCCTTAATTGTGCGCGGCAAATTATTTTTTGTATCGCCCAAGGGTCGTTTGTTTTGTTTGGATGCCGCAACCGGAAAACAGCAATGGGTTTTCGACCCGGCCTTTGGTGAAGCTATCAATACCAAGCAGCGCTTGCGTGGAGTTTCTTACTGGAGTGGCACGAAAGAAGGAAGCAATAGTAAAGAAGAACGAATTTTATTTAGTTTTAAAAAGCATCTCTTAGCCGTAAACGCACAAACAGGCGAACTGATTAAAAGCTTTGGTCAGGAAGGAAAAATTGATTTACGTGAAGGCTTGGGGCGCGATATAGACACCGTTTATGTGGCCGAAGTATCGCCCGGCGTGGTTTACAAAGACCTGATTATTATGGGCAGCACCGGCAATACGCCGGGCCATATTCGCGCTTACGATGTTCGCACCGGCAAGATGCAGTGGATATTCCACACTATTCCCTGGCCCGGCGAATTTGGTTACGAGAGCTGGCCGAAAGACGCATGGAAAACTGCCATGGGCGCTAACGCCTGGTCGGGTTTAACGCTTGATCCAGAGAACGGTTTAGTGTTTGTGCCGCTGGCATCTGCGGGTATGGGCGACAAAGATTTTTATGGCGGTGACCGCGCAGGCGATAACTTATTTGGAACGTCGATAGTCGCGCTGGAAGCCGCAACCGGAAAGCGTGCGTGGCATTTCCAGCTGGTGAAACACGATGTGTGGGATCGTGACCCGCCAACACCGCCCACACTCATTACCGTAAAACGCGATAACAAAAATATCCCCGCACTGGCGCAAGCTACCAAAGCGGGTTTGGTGTTTATCCTCAATCGTTTGACGGGTGAATCGCTTTATCCGCTACAGGAAATCAGTGTTCCCGCATCGAATATTCCGGGGGAAATTACATCACCTACGCAAATTATGCCCTTAGCGCCTGCGCCTTTTGCACGACAAAAACTCACTGCGGATATGCTGACCCAACGCACGCCCGAAGCTCATGCGGCTGTAGCGGCGACTTTTTCAACGCTCAGTTCGCGCGGGCCGTTTGATCCTCCATCAGAGGGCGGTACTGTGCTATTACCCGGTATGGATGGCGGTGCCGAATGGGGTGGCAGTGCCTTCGATCCGCAAACGGGTTTGCTGTACATCAACGCTAACGAAATGGCGTGGACGATTAAACTCAGAAAGCAGCAGCCCAAGCTTGGCGGCGACAGTGGCGAGGCCATGTACCAAAACTTTTGTTCGTCTTGCCACGGATTAGATCGTAAAGGCAGCCCACCAGAATTCCCGAATTTGGAAGCGGTAGCGCAACGCTTATCCGCCGAGCAAACGCGCAAGCAAATAGCCAATGGTTCAGGCCGCATGCCCGGTTTCAAAAGCCAATTGAGCGATACGCAGCTGACGAATCTCACCGCGTTTTTAATGGGTGATGCCAGCCAAACGCTGAAGGCGAGCAAGGAGCCGGTGCCAGCTTACCCCTCTACTAAAAACGACCCTTATGCATTTGACGGCTATAAAAAATTCCTCGACCCAGATGGCTACCCGGCCATTAGCCCACCCTGGGGAACGCTGAGTGCCTTGAATGTGAATACGGGCGAATATGTGTGGAAGCAACCGCTCGGCGAATACCCGGAACTGGCTGCGCAAGGCATGACAAACACGGGCAGCGAGAATTATGGCGGCGCGGTGATTACAGCGGGCGGGCTTTTGTTTATCGCCGCAACGGTGTACGACAACCAGTTCCGCGCGTTTGATAAAGCCACCGGAAAACTGCTCTGGCAAACCACCTTGCCTGCCGCAGGGATTGCAACGCCCTCGACTTACAGCATAAAGGGCAAACAGTTTGTAGTGATTGGTGCGAGCGGCGGCAAAAATCCCAAGGGTAAGCCGGCGGGTAGCATCATGGCTTATGCATTACCCTGATTTATGTGAGGCGAGGATCGGCTGATCCTTTGCCTTAGGTCTCACACGGGGTGTTAGCCAAGTAGCGGAAACGCGTGCCACTCCCGAGTAGTCTAGGCGACTGATCATTGCGTATAAAAAATCACCATCGCACGGATTCGTTATGCATCAACCCATTACCGAAACCATACCCGCCTACCAAGCGCCACCCAGCTTTTTACGGAGATTAGCCCGCCGCATGCTGTCATTGCTCATCTTAGTGGTAGTGCTTTGGAGTCTTGCCATCGCGTTTATCTGGTTTCAGCAGGAAAAATTACTGTTCCACCCGGAGCCGCTCGCGCCCAAATTTAAATTTAATTTGCCCTATACATCTGAAGTATTTGTGGATGTCCCCGGCGCAAAAATTCATGCGCTTTATTTGCGACAACCCGCTGAAAAAAGCAAAGGCATAGTGCTATTTCTACACGGCAATGCCGGCAATTTGGAAACCTGGTTTACCAGCGCCGATTTTTGGTTGGACACGGGTTTTGATGTACTTATGCCCGATTACCGCGGTTACGGAAAAAGCACAGGCAAAATTGAAAGCGAAGCACAACTCAATGATGACGTGATGCACTTGTGGAATTCGGTAGCGCCAAATTACAAAAATAAAAAAGTCGTATTTTACGGGCGCTCGCTCGGTACAGGTTTGGCTGCAAAGCTGGCCACCCAAGTTCCAGCAGATTTGTTGGTGTTGGTTTCGCCTTACGAAAGCATGACGCAAATGGCGCGTGAATATTATCGCTGGGTGCCAACCTTTGTGCTGCGTTACCCCTTAAAAACGGACGAGCTTTTACCGCAAATTCACTCCCCCATTTTGCTGTTACATGGCGATCAAGATAAGTTAATATCCATCGAACACAGCAAACATTTGCTCGCCCTCAACCCCAAGGCGCGACTGGTCGAAATTGAAGGCGCGGGTCACGGCGACATCCACAATTTCGATAAGTACACCAGCACACTGAAGCACGCATTGCAGGCGTTGTAAGCTGCTTTTGTCCCGATTTAGTGACTCGCCCCGCTAATCCCTTTACAATCGCGCAAACTTTTTCTTTGGCCGATTACTTTTTAGACAATAATCACGATGAGCAAAGATTTCGCCAGACGCAACGCCGGCCCTAATCGCCGCGCATCTTCTTCAAAAGGTAAACAGGCACCCGCGTGGGTATGGTTCATTATTGGCGCGATTTGTGGCGCTTTCGCCATGGCATTGGTGTTTACCTTTCACAAACCGCAACCAGAAGCGCCCGCAGAAGAACAAAAGCCCGCGGCGAATGAATCAAAAACCCCGAAACCTCGGTTTGACTTCTACAAATTACTGCAAGAAAGCGAGCAAATTGTTCCCGCGACCGAAACCATGGGCGATGCTGAAAAATCCGCTGCACGGCCAGAAAGTAATATCGAATACATTCTGCAAGTTGGCTCATTCCCCAACCAAGCAGAAGCAGACAAATTACGCGCCCAGCTGATTTTGTTGAATTTAGATGCGCACATTGAATCTGTGGAAATTCACAAAGGTGAAGTATGGCACCGCGTTGTGGTGGGGCCTTTCGATTCGCAAGAAAAACTCGCAACTGCGCGCTCATCCCTCGTTTCTAACCAGTACACAGCGCTGGTTTTAAAACGCGCTAAAGGCGGGAAGAAGTAGTTCTCGCCGTCTCAACAGGCAACGCCCTGTTGAGACGCCTACTTGACTCATCCGCTTGAAATCCTCCCGCTTGCCCCCACCTCGTCAGTTCAAGTCAGCTTATTTGTAAGGATTTTTCGTGACTACCATTCTCTGTGTTCGCCGCGACAACCAAGTCGTTATCGGCGGCGACGGCCAGGTTTCCCTTGGCAATACCGTAATGAAAGGCAATGCGCGCAAAGTGCGCCGCTTGTACAAAAACCAAGTTCTAGCCGGCTTTGCGGGCGGCACTGCCGACGCCTTTACTCTTTTTGAACGCTTCGAAGCCAAGCTTGAGGCTCACAACGGCCAACTCACGCGAGCCGCGGTTGAACTCGCTAAAGATTGGCGAACGGATCGCAGCTTGCGACGGTTGGAAGCCCTGCTTGCAGTTGCGGATAAAGAAGCCTCGCTCATCATTACCGGCAATGGCGATGTGATTCAGCCGGAAGATGATTTGATCGCGATTGGCTCTGGCGGAAATTACGCCCAAGCGGCAGCGCGTGCGTTGATTGAGAATACGCAGTTGGATGCGCGCTCGATTGTTGAGAAGGGTTTGAAGATTGCCGGGGATATTTGTGTGTTTACGAATAATAATCACACGATTGAGGTGTTGGATTATTAATAGGGTTTCTCCCTCCATAAACCTCACATTTAATTTTTATTTTAAGAGCTTTTTATGTCTTCCATGACTCCGCGCGAAATCGTGCATGAATTAGATAAACATATTGTCGGTCAACAAAATGCCAAGCGCGCTGTGGCGATTGCTTTGCGTAACCGTTGGCGGCGGATGCAAGTTGCGGCTGATATGCGCAACGAAATTACACCTAAAAATATTTTGATGATTGGCCCAACCGGCGTAGGTAAAACTGAAATTGCGCGTCGCTTGGCAAAATTAGCCAACGCGCCATTTATCAAAGTAGAAGCGACCAAATTTACGGAAGTGGGTTATGTGGGCCGTGATGTGGAATCCATTATCCGCGACCTCGTTGATGTTGCGATCAAAATGCGCCGCGAGCAAGCGGTGAAGAGTGTTGAGTTCCGTGCGGCAGAAGCAGCAGAAGAGCGCATACTCGATGCACTCTTACCACCAGCGCGGGATTTATCGGGCGAAGAATCAAAACACGAATCGGCCACCCGCCAAATCTTCCGCAAAAAATTACGCGAAGGCGAATTGAACGACAAAGAAATTGAAATTGATGTGGCCGCCACCAGTGTGGGTGTAGAAATTATGGCTCCGCCCGGCATGGAAGATATGACCAATCAATTGCAAAACATGTTTTCGTCTTTAGGCCGCGACAAAACCAAAAAAGCCAAGATGACGGTAAAAAAAGCTTTTAAACAATTGCAAGACGAAGAAGCCGCAAAACTGGTGAGCGAAGAAGATATTAAAACACAAGCTGTAGAAGCCGTTGAACAGAACGGAATAGTGTTTATCGACGAAATTGACAAGGTTGCACGTCGCGGCAATTTAAGCGGTGCCGATGTATCCCGTGAAGGTGTTCAACGTGATTTGCTGCCGTTAATCGAAGGCTGCACCGTGTCTACCAAGCACGGCATGATCAAAACTGATCACATTTTGTTTATCACCTCTGGCGCATTCCACTTGAGTAAACCTTCGGATTTGATTCCAGAACTGCAAGGGCGTTTGCCAATTCGCGTTGAGCTACAAGCTCTAACACCCGATGATTTCGAACGCATTCTTACCGAACCCAAAGCTTCTTTAACCGAACAACAAATTGCGCTTTTAAAAACGGAAAATCTCGATATCAGTTTTACCAAAGATGGTATTAGGCGCATCGCCGAAACAGCGTACGAGGTCAACGAGCGCACTGAAAATATTGGCGCGCGTCGTCTTCACACTATTTTAGAGCGTTTGCTTGAAGACATTTCGTTTGACGCCGGCACAGACAAAACTCACATTGAGATTGATGCGGCTTACGTGGAGCAACATTTGGGTGAGTTGGCGAAGAATGAAGATTTGAGCCGTTACATTCTTTAGAACCGGTTATACATTCTTAACTACGGCATTGATGGATTGACTAGATCAATCCATCAATGCCGGAATATTTTGAGAGTTTCAGAATGCAAAAAGCACCAACTAAAATTCAACTCCATAAACAGTCGCAACAGTTGGAGTTGCATTTTGGAACTGAACAATTTTCGCTAAGCGCTGAATTTCTGCGGGTTCATTCCCCAAGCGCAGAAGTTATGGGGCATGGCCCCAACCAAGCGGTGCTACAGTTCGGTAAAAAGGATGTGCGTATTACCAAAATAGAACGTGCGGGCAATTACGCTATAAAATTATTTTTTGATGATGGTCATGACTCAGGCATCTTTACCTGGACTTACCTTTACGAGCTGGGCGCAACGAAAGAAAAGCTGTGGCAGGATTATTTGGAAGCCTTAATGAACGCTGGTAAAACGCGGGAAAAAGATACGTCTATTGTCAAATTTGTTTAGTGCTAAACATACAAAAAATTACTGGCTTCAGCTAACACAAGCTAACCGAAGCCAAGCAACCTGAAGCTAGGCTCCGCTTGGTAGCCACAATAATAGGCCCGCCCCCAAAATAATTCTGTATATCGCAAAGGCGGTGAACTTGTGCGTTTGAATGTATTTGAGCAACCATTTGACGGCAATAAACGCTGTAACGGTTGACACCACAAAACCAATTCCAAGATCAGTCCAGTTTTCATGCACACCCAACTCAGCTGCTTTATATGCAACATATATTTCCTTTGCGCTGGCGGCATACATAGTCGGGATACCAATCAAAAATGCAAATTCTGTAGCTGCAGCGCGATTACTTGTACCGGTTAACATGGCCGCGAAAATAGTTGCACCTGAGCGAGAGGTTCCCGGAAAAATACCTGCCACAATCTGCGCAATACCCACAACTATGGCTACCGGCCACGTAATGACAGAGGAGTCAGGCTTTTTTTCAGCAAGCCATTCAGCAGCAATAATCCAAATCCCGCCAATAACCAAAGCCCACGCAATAGGCGTAATTTCTTTTGGTAATTTAAGTCCCATCTTAGACGCAATGGCACCCAAAACAGCGGTAATTAAAAAGGCGACCGCTAGCTTCAAAGCGTAATCTTTATTTTCAGGTTTACCAATGTTGATTAACAATTGCCAAATGCGCTGCCAGTAAATAACGGTTACCGCCAAAATCGCGCCCGCTTGAATAACTATATTAAAAACATCCGAGCGAGCACCCAAACCCAACTTTTCTGCAATTAACAAGTGACCCGTGCTTGAGATTGGAAGAAACTCGGTAATACCTTCAATTACCCCCAACAAAATAACTTGCAAAATATTTTCCATAGAAACACCAATAAAAAATGCAGCGCGCATACTAGCGAGATAGAGCTTAAACGGCAATTAATGTGTACCGTTTCCAGAAAGTTACCAATCTTCGTCCACATTTGCATTCATATCCAATAAGCTTATGATGCATTACGCCATGAGCAGATCGTCTAGGAGAATCCATGTTTACGAAGCATACACATAAATACACAGTTTTCTTGTTTCTTCTGTTGGCCTGCGCACTGAGCGGCTGTGCCACTAGCAGCAAGGTGACTCAGGATTTCAAACCGGGCACCGATTTCAAAGCCTACAAGACGTTTGCCTGGCACAACTTTTCATCTGAAATTACTACAAGTAATCAAATTGCCGTTCAGCATTCCATTGAACAACAATTAGCATTGCAAGGCTTCAAGCTTGTGAATGAAATGCCCGATATGGTTTTGGACTTAAATATTATTAAGCATGTAGCGACTCCCTCATCAACCGGTGTAGGACTTTCAATCGGTATACCTCTTGGTCGACACGGGGGTGTCGGGATTGGAACCAATAACTTATTAAATAGAGGTGATCAGCTGGCGGGACTCATAATTTTGGATATAACCGCAAAAGATAGCAATGAAGTTATATGGCGCGGTAGTGTGGACGAGGTTCCACTTTCTTATTTCTCGCTTAAGAATCAAACCGACCTTAACAAAGTTCTGATCAATCTGATACAGCAATTTCCACCCAAGTAAAACACAAATAAAAAAGCCCTGCGCATTAAAATCCGCAGGGCTTTTTTATCGCAGCAATTTACTGCTGGCGAATGCGATTTACGATTGAGGTAGTTGAGCAATTTTCAAAAAAACGGAGAACTTTAACCTTGCCCCCATAGGCTTTTACAATCTCACTTCCCACTATTTGGTCAGCGTTATAGTCGCCACCTTTGACAAGCACGTCAGGTTTGACGCGGCTCAATAAACGCTCGGGTGTATCATCATCGAAACTCACTACCCAATCTACCGATTCTAATCCCTCAAGCACCGCCATACGCCTGTCAATAGGATTGATAGGTCTGTTAGGCCCTTTCAAACGAGTTACCGACGCGTCTGTATTCAAGGCTACGATCAATCGATCACCCTGCTTGCGAGCATCATTCAAATATCTAACGTGCCCTGCATGGATAATATCGAAACAACCATTTGTAAAGACGATACGCTCTCCGTTAGCTCGAGCGACCTCAACTACATGCATCAACTGCTCTTCTGAGACAATTCCGCGATCATAGGTCTGCTCGCTGTGAATTGCGCGACGCAATTCGGACACGCTAACGGTCGCAGCACCCATTTTGCCAACTACCACTCCAGCCGCTAAATTTGCCAGTGCAACGGCCTCCGGCATAGACTGTCCGGCACCGAGCATAGACGCCAAAACAGCAATAACCGTATCGCCCGCGCCCGTAACATCGTAAACCTCACGCGCACGCGCCGGTAAATGTATTGCCGGTTGACGAGCTCGAATAAGTGTCATCCCCATTTCACCGCGCGTTACCAACAATGCTCCCAACTCCAATTTTGCAATCAACTGAAGACCTTTGCTGATCAAGTCCTGCTCGCTGGTGCAGTGGCCTACCACAGCCTCAAATTCGTTGATGTTGGGGGTAAGTAAACTTGCGCCTTGATACCGTGAGAAGTCGCCTCCTTTGGGGTCTACCAAGACCGGTATACCAAAAGACTTCGCCCGTTGAATAAGGGTCTGACAGTCCTGAAGCGTACCTTTTGCATAATCAGAAAGAACCAGAATCTTAGCTTTAGGCAGTACCGGAAAAACCTTGTCTTCCAAGTTAAGGTTGTCATCGGCATCAAATTGCTCTTCAAAATCGATGCGCAAAAGTTGTTGATGGCGACTCATCACACGAAGCTTCGTTATGGTTGGCTTGAACTTAGCAATGTGAAAGTCAGAACGAATACCCGCGATATCCAACCTTCGCTTGAGTAAGGCTCCTGCATCATCATCCCCCACAACACCAACCAAAGAAACTTGGCCACCTAAAGCCGCGATGTTAATAGCGACGTTACCAGCACCGCCCGGACGATCTTCTTCTTCAGATACATTAATAATAGGAACCGGAGCTTCCGGCGAAACACGATTACTTGAGCCGTGCCAATACCTATCTAACATGACATCGCCCACAATCAACACATGTGCGGAAGCGAAGTGGGGAATAGCTAACATTTCCATAAGTCCTATACCTTAAAACTTTCCGATTCGCTCATCTCACCATGAAATTGAGCAGCGTGCAACTTCGTATAGGCCCCGTTGCGATCAAGTAACTCTTTGTGAGTACCCTGTTCCACAATTTTTCCACTTTCCATGACAACAATACGATCGGCATGCTCGATGGTTGAGAGACGGTGCGCAATAACAAAGGTTGTACGACCTTTCATCACTTGTTCCATAGCTGCCTGAATGTAACGTTCAGATTCGTTATCCAAAGCTGAAGTTGCCTCATCCAGGATTAAGATTGGCGCGTCCTTCAAAATAGCCCGTGCAATGGCGAGACGTTGGCGCTGACCACCGGAGAGACGAGCCCCGCCTTCGCCGATTTGAGTATCAAAACCGTGGGGTAACTGCTCGATAAATTCTGTGGCATAGGCAAGATCGGCTGCACGTTTTATATCTTCACGACTGACCTTGTCGATTCGACCATAAGCAATGTTGTCAGCAACACTACCCTCAAACAGAGTGACTTGTTGATTAACGAAAGCAATTTGCTCACGTAAATTAGAAAGTTTGTAGTCCGTAATAGGTACATCATCGATCGATATCACACCACTTTGAAGATCGTAAAAGCGGGGAAGCAGATTTACCAAAGTAGATTTGCCACTGCCAGAACGTCCCACGAGTGCAACAACTTCTCCAGGTGCAACTTTTAGAGAAATGCTTTTGAGAGCTGCAGAGTCTTGTTCGGAGTAAGCGAATTGAACTTGTTCAAAGGTAACTGCACCTGCAGCGCGCGCGGTTTCGTAAGTACCCTCATCTTTTTCAGCCGGCTCATCCAACAATTGAAAAACACTTTCAGCAGCGGCGACGCCTTTTAAAATTAACGGCGCCACCTCACCTAAACGTCGCATAGGTTGAGTCATACCTGCAACAGCACCGATGTAAGTTACAAATTCTGCTGGTTCACGCATTTTTGTTACGCTCATTGCGACAAATATGAGCACTGCCATTGCAACAGCAACTAACATTTGAATCACCGGCGTGTTGGCCGCAGAAGTGATTATGATTTTCATATTCTGCGTGTAATTTTTCTTGCTGACGCTCTCGAAGCGCTTGGTTTCATAAGACTCACCACCAAAGCTGCGCATCACTTTATAGCCGTTAACCATTTCACCAGACACTTGCGTAATGTCGCCTACACTCGTCTGAACTTTATTACTAAGACGGCGTAAGCGTTTACCGACCGTGCTCACCAACCACCCGATAATAGGAGCGATTGCAAGAAATACTAAAGTAAGCTGCCAATCCTTTATGAAGATATATATCAGCAAACCCACCACGGTTGCACCTTCACGCAAGGAGATTTTCATGGCATCAGTTGCAGCAGCCGCCACCCCGTTTATGTTGTAAGTGATGACAGAAATTAAATGCCCTGAATTACGTTTATCGAACACATTGGTTGGTAGCTTTGTCATATGGTTAAAAACCTGCACACGCATGGCGTGAACTATGCCGTTAGCAACCTTACCGAGGTAGTAACTTCCCATAAATGCACCCAAACTACGCACCGCAGTGGTCGCTATCACCGCCAATGGAATTAAGTAACGATCAATGGAATCGTTCTTTTGTAAAACAGTGAGGAGATTATCTAGAATTTCGAGAAACGCGTAATTTGAGGCCGCATAGGCTACAAAACCCATCAGGCCTAAAACAAATGTCAATTTGTACGGTTTAAGATAGGTCAGCAACCGCAAATAAATTTTAAAGGCTGATGCACTTGGAGAACTTGTTGTTTGTGACATAAATTACCTAAGCGTCGCAGCAATTAGCTCCGAACATTTCCATTATGAGTTAATTGCCATAATTCGGCATATTTAACAAACGTAGATTGCGACAACAACAAAGCCAAAAGCAGACCCTGCCTGCCATCCAAAAAGCCCAAACGAAAAATATACATTCGTATGAAACACGCAAGCGCGTGCAAGACGGCTGATGTCATGGATGTTTTTTTTCCAACTGCTGCGCGTTGCAGCGCCCACTCCTCTGCGTAATGCGCCGCCTTTTGTTGCTGATGACGAATACTGTCAAAAGGATAATGCAACAAAACGCCGTCTAAACGACGCACCGGCAAATTTAAATGATTGGTTAATCGCTCATGCACACGGGTTGCGTCAAACTTAGCTTTGTTGCGTGGATACAATCGGGGAATCCAATCAGGATGCATTCCTGAATGTTTAATAAAACGACCAAAGCACCACGCAAGTCGATTAATTTGCCATATTGCATCACCTTGGGTGACTGCAGACTGAATAGCTGTTTTTAATTCCGGTGTTACACGCTCATCCGCATCGATCATAAAAATCCAATCGCTCGTTGCGTAGCTCGCCGCTCGCTCGCGCTGCACACCAAACCCCTGCCAATCTGTATTGGTAAAAATTTTTGCTGAAAACTCTTGCGCAACTGTCACCGTATTATCTGTGCTACCTGAATCCAAAATAATAATCTCATCCACCCAGGAAATTGACTTGAGACAATCCGGCAATGTGCTTGCTTCATTATTAACAATCAATACTGCGGAAATCGTGGGCATCTATATTCCAACCTCATGGAGCAACTACAAATCATCCACTGCACCGTCATTGCATCTTGTAATTTTTTGTACAACGAAAATTAATTGTCAGAAAAAACAAAGGAGCCGAAGCTCCCTGTTTTCAGTAACACCTTATTTTGCGACAGGTGCCAACCACTGCGTGTGATCGGCCAATTCACCGCGTACGGCTTTGAAATAAAGATCTTGCAAGCGTGTGGTGATGGGACCACGGCGACCTTCACCGATTTGGCGACCATCCAGTTCGCGGATTGGCAATACTTCTGCCGCTGTCCCCGTAAAGAAACACTCGTCAGCAACATATACTTCGTCGCGCGTAATGCGTTTTTCTTTGATGGTGTAACCGCAATCAGCTGCTAATTGGAAAATCGTGTTGCGGGTAATACCGTCCAAGCATGAAGTCAACTCTGGTGTGTAGATGATGCCATCGCGCACCAAGAAGAAGTTTTCACCACTGCCTTCTGCAACGTAGCCTTCGTTATCCAACAACAACGCTTCTTCACAGCCGCAGTCCAAAGCTTCTTGCAAGGCCAACAACGAGTTGATGTAGTGACCGTTGGCCTTGGCTTTACACATGGAAATATTCACGTGATGGCGAGTGTAGCTTGAGGTGCGAACCTTGATACCTATATCACGCGCTTCGGGTGACATGTATGAAGGCCAATTCCACGCGGCAACCATGACGTGAGCTTTCAAGTTGTCTGCACGCAAACCCATACCTTCTGAACCGTAAAACGCCATTGGGCGCAAATAGGCTTCGGTGAGTTTGTTTTCGCGTACCACTTGTTTTTGTGCGTCGTTAATTTGTTCTTTGCTGAAGGGCAGTTTCATGCGCATGATGTGCGCTGATCGGAACAAACGATCGGTGTGCTCTTGCAGACGGAAAATGCTAGTGCCCATGCTGGCACTGTTGTAGGCGCGAACACCTTCGAACACCCCCATACCATAGTGCAAGGTGTGGGTCAGAACGTGAACCTTGGCATCGCGCCACGGAATCAATTCGCCATCCAACCAAATTACGCCATCACGATCGGCAAAAGACATAGCCAACTCCTAAATCAAAATACTGTTGTCGA
Source organism: Cellvibrio sp. (assembly GCF_046347455.1). Lineage (GTDB taxonomy): Bacteria > Pseudomonadota > Gammaproteobacteria > Pseudomonadales > Cellvibrionaceae > Cellvibrio. The sequence goes on along the minus strand of NZ_JAXMGC010000002.1, from coordinate 316,145 downwards.
TTAGACTGCCGCACCCACTCTACAATCGGTGCCACAGTTCGAAATTTTTTGCTGCTACTGCTGTGAGTCCGAATCGACATCAATAAGCTGGTGCCAGATGTGACTAACCTGCTCGCGTTCAACGTCAAAGAGATGTTCACCAGCCAAAACCGCTTCTTGTTGCTGCAGCGCAAGGCGGTGCCCGATGGATCGGTAGGCTTTGTAAGCGGCGATCAGTTGGGCGACGGAAGTGGCATCGAGTAAGCCGGCCTCTTCCAAAGATCCAAGTATGCGAATGTTATCCGTGTATTGGACAATCTTGGGCGCTTGATGGGCCCAAGCCAAAGCCGCGTATTGAACCATAAATTCAATATCCACGATACCACCGGCATCCTGTTTCAAATTAAATAATGGGGTGTTTTCACGCTTGGATTTGGCCTCGCTACCCAGCTGATCCCGCATTTTCAGGCGCATGTCGCGCACTTCCTGCCGCAATTTGGGCAAATCCCGCTCTTGGTGCAAAACTGCCAGCCGTACATCGTCAAAACGCGCTGCCAACTCAGGGGAACCAGCGACCACCCGAGCGCGCACCAGCGCTTGATGCTCCCAGGTCCAAGCCTCCTTCATTTGATAACGCTCGAACGCCGACAAGGTAGACACCAACATGCCCGAATTGCCGGATGGACGCAGGCGCATATCCACCTCATAAAGCTTGCCAGACGCTGTTTGCGTATTGAGGATAAAGATAATGCGTTGCCCCAGACGAGCATAAAACGTCAGGTTGTCGATAGAACCTTTTCCGTCCGCTAACCCCTCTGTTGAAAGCGCCGTATCCGCATTATGGATAAAGACCAAGTCCAAATCTGAACCGTGACCAAGCTCGATACCGCCGAGTTTGCCGTACCCAACGATCACAAAATTGGGCTCATGCTCCGCCGTTCCGTCGGCGCGCAAAGGGCGACCGTGCTTGGAAACCATATGCTCCCAAGAAAGCCGCAGTACGTGCTCCAAAATTGCTTCAGCAATAAAGGTAAGGTAGTCGCTCACTTTCATCAGCGGCAGCGTTTCGCTTACCTCGCCAGCTGCAACACGCAAAGCGTGAGCGGAGCGGAAGTAACGCAAGACTTCCATATGGCCTTCAAGATCATCCCATTCCAAACGTAAAACTTCTCGGCGCAGCTCGTCTTGCAAGTTAGCTTTAATTTTTTGGTGATCGTCTTCAGCGGTGAAATACAGATTCACCGGCGTAAGTAATTCATCCAGCAGTGCGGGATATTTCGCCACTTGTTCCGCAATCATTGTGCTCGCCGCACAAAGTTTCACGAGTTGATGCAAGGCAATGGGATTTTCGATGAGCAACACCAAGTAAGCGCTGCGCCGTACGACGGATTCCACCAGTGGCAAAATTCGTTTCAGCGTATCAGTGAACGAAATCATCAACTCACCGCGCTCTGCGTGCTCACTAATCATCAGCAACAGACGCGGCACAAAATCATCTAGCCGACTGCGGCTACTCGCTTGCATGTTTACAACTGAACGGTTTTCTCGCAGATCATGTAATAATTTGACGAGTTCTTCGGGATTTTCTAATTGCTCACCTTGCAGAAGTGCTTTTGCATCTTCTGCGCTCATAGCGCCCGATTGCACACTCGCGTCCCACATGCCACGCCAAATATCCAAGGCAGTTATATTCACGGCTTCACGATTTTCTGGATCAGCAATTACCGCTTTGAATTCTTGATTTACGCGGTTGCGATAACGGTTAAGCGTTTCAATAAATGCATCCCAGGTTTCAAAACCCATCGCCCAGGCTAAACGTAATTGCCCTACTTCGTCCGTTGGTAAGGCTTGAGTTTGACGATCTTGATAGCCTTGAATTGCGTGCTCAGTGTTGCGCAAAAATTCGTAAGCCTCGCTCAAAGCAGCACCTGCGCCTGCCGGTAAATAATTCTCTTGTTCTAAAATCGGCAACAGGACCATTACTTGGCGTTTGCGCAAACGTGCGTCACGGCCGCCGCGAATAAGTTGAAATACTTGCACCACAAATTCCACTTCACGAATGCCGCCTTCGCCGAGTTTTACATCTAAATTCATTCCTTTCCGCTGCACTTGGCGAGCGATCAAGGCTTTCATTTCACGCAGCGATTCTATTGCACTGAAGTCGATGTATTGGCGGTAGGTAAATGGACGCAACATTGTGCGTAAATATTTTTTTTCGTTTTTGATGTAATCATCGCTGTGCGATGTACCGACTGCGGCGGCAACAGTGCGCGCTTTAATCATGGCGTAACGTTCCCAATCGCGCCCTTGGGTTTGGTAGTAATCCTCCATACCCGCAAAATTCAACACCAAAGCGCCGCTTTGCCCGTGCGGACGCAAGCGCATATCCACACGAAATACAAAACCATCGGCAGTGACTTTATCCAAACTATTAATTAGTTTTTGCCCGAGCTTGGTAAAAAATTCCTGGTTGCTCAACACGCGGGAGTCATGATTGGTGTTGCCAGATTCTGGAAAGGTAAAAATTAAATCTATGTCGGAAGAAACATTGAGTTCACGCGCGCCCAACTTCCCCATACCCAGCACGAGAAGAGGCTGAGGTTCGCTAGACTCACGACCGACTGGCGTGCCGTACATTTTTTCAAGCTGGCGGTAGTGATAATTGGCGGTGAATTGAATTGCCGCATCAGCAAAGCGCGATAACTCCGCTGTAATATCGCGCATGGGTGCGCAGCGATTGAGATCGCGCCAGATAATTCTAATCATGGCTTTGTTGCGATACTGGCGCAGGGTTTTATCTAGTTCCGCGTCGGTATTACATGCATTGATCGCCAACTCGAACGGCGTCAAAGCATCGTCGCCCATAGGATCAAAGAGCGCGCCACTTTCCACGAGCTCAATTAAAAACGAAGGATTAATTGCACAGGTTTTTCCGATAAATTCACTAGCAGCAAATGCACGGGTTAACTGGCGGTCAAATGCGGAGGCATCTACTTTATCCGCCAACAAACTGAATAACTCGGGCAGATTTTGTTTAATGCGGTTTTCTTCGAATTGCTCCCAAAAACGGGCAGCAGAGACATGCAGGGGTTGTGGAACCTGAGCGAGATCGAACATAAAAAAGCTACCTTTAGTAAGATAGCCTTAGTGTAGCCTGCTCAGGTGCAGGTGTGGCTATTTTCAACGGTTACGGCTGAATGCCTTTTCCTGTTGCTGCCCAATAAATGCCGCCCCACAAATGGTTGAGGTATTGCGGATCCTTGTACATTTCCACATTGTGCCCAAGCGCCGAGGTAAAAACGCGCCCACGCTCGTACAGGTGATACCAACTTACCGGATGATTTTTCCCCATGCCCGTTGCAACTTGACCCGGCCAAATTTTGGTTGGATCGTAAGAGTTTTCATCCACATTTAAGATGGCGTTAATTTTTATGTTGTAGGGGTTAGTAAATTCGTACCATTCATCACTCCAAATCCAACGCTCTGGAATACCGAAGGTAGCAGGAAACTTTTTATCAGCAGTATTCACCACCGCCGTTTGCAAGATGGGGTGTGTTTTAAATGTACGCCCTACCAGTTGCTCATACCATGGCCAAGCCCCCGCCGCTGTAATCATCGCCCGGTGCACAATCACCGCATTACCGCCTGCGCGCATATAGTCTTCAAATTTTTTGCGCTGGGTTTCGTTCAATTCTTCGCCCGGTGTATTTAAAAATACCACCGCAGCATATTGCGACAGATCACCTTCAAACACTTCTGGTTTATTCGTCCAGGTAAATTCAAATGAATGCAACTTGGACAGCTTTTCCAAACTTTCACGAGCGACTGGAATATATTCGTAGTGGTATTTATTGGGAATGGCGAGCACTAGCAATTTGAACTGGCTGTCTGCGTAGCTGAGAGGTGCCATGAAAAATAGACAACTCATAAACCATAAAATAATCTTTTTCATTCGGTAAGCCTTGTTAGTTTTTTCAGATATTCGTTTATAAGTTTGATAGCGGCAATATTTTATAAAATGCTGTTTCGCGGATACGACCGTTAATTTCTTTTCGCTCTTCATGGGAAAACTCTGCGCCGATTTTCTCAGCCGCTTTGCGTGACCGCCAGTTATCGACACCTATATGCAACCACACTAAGCGTGCCCATTTAAAAGCGTGATGCAGCATGAGTTGTTTCATTTCTGCGTTAGTCGCTCCGCCCCAATAATCACACGCTAAAAATGTAAATCCTATAGCAACTTCTGCTTTTTCCCTATCCCATTCGTAAAAACGCGACGAACCTATAATGCGCTCATTGGCCTTATCCACAACAACGAAAGCACTGCCCGATTCCACCGCGCTTTTGAAAAAGCCATGTTCAAAAACATCGCGTTGGTAACGCGTAGGCTCAGGGTGCTGAGTCCAAATATTGGGGTCTGAAGCCGCCGCGTAAAGCGCCTCAAAATCATCTGCTTTTAAGGGGCGTAAATAAATAGACGATCCCTTCAAAACGGGCCTGAAATTAAAATCGGTGCTCATAAATACTTCTCAAAATGATTCATGCGACAAACGCAAATAGAACGCGCGGTCGACTTGCGACTGCTGCTGTTAAGGCGTAGAGTTTTGTCGATTTTACATACTCAATATATAGAAGGATTTAATTATGCCAACTCCAATCGTTATTGATTTTTCTGATTTAGGAACCTCTGGCCAGGTCGATATTCCTGCAACCTACAAAGGATTTAATTGGACCGGCTATGGCCTTGATGAAACTTTCACCGGATCCGCGACGGCCATACCAGCAGCTAAAGCAATCAGCGGCGTTGGGTTTCAAATGACGGCTGTTACTAATAGTTCTTTTGATTTGAGCTCAATATCGATCAGTCGTGACGGCGGCGCAGGTCAATTGGATATTACCGTCAAAGCAAAAACCCTTACCGCGCAGGGACTAACCGATGTTGCATCATTTGTGGTTAGATCACCTAACAGTGATAGCCCTACTGCAGGTGTATTTAATCTAATGTTAAAAAACATCCATCAACTGCAAATTTATTCCAACGCAATGGACACATTTGATACTTACGCGATAAACGTAATTCTTAACGATTAGTTGTTGGTTCATTTAACGCTGCATGACTAAACGGTCGACTGTAATTCAGGGCCGTTTATCTTTGTTGTGGCAACTCACTCTAACGACATACAAAACTCGCCTCCCAGGCCTTAGCTCTGTTCAATTCGTCATATATCTCAAATGCATAACCTCCAAACTTTTTGGCCTTTTAAAAATTTAAGCCTTGCTGTTACCCTGCGCACCCTGTTGAAATATCAACAGAAAATGACCGAAAACAAACATTAAGGCTTTTCTTTTTATGGATTTTCAGTATCCCTATGCGCTCGCCGGTTTATTTGTTGGATTCGTGGTTGGTTTGACGGGCGTGGGCGGCGGCTCTTTGATGACCCCCATTTTGCTTTACTTCGGCGTTAGCCCAGCAAGCGCAGTAGGCACAGATTTGCTGTATGCGGCCATCACCAAATCAGGCGGAATCCATGTTCACAACAAGAAGCGCAACATCGATTGGCACATTACGTTCATGCTCGCATTGGGTAGCGTTCCCGCAGCCTTGATTACGCTTTGGGCACTCCACGCCAGCGGGCTCGATACCGCCACCGTTAACAAAGTGATTAAAAAGTCCTTAGGTTGGGCAATGCTTTTGACAGCATTGGCGATTCTGTTCAAACAGAAAATCATGGATTTCAGCCACAACAACAATGTCTGGATCACTCGCATGAATCGCAAACAACAGGATATTGCGACGGTTATCGTAGGTCTAATTATGGGCGTAATAGTTACCCTCACGTCAATTGGCGCGGGCGCGCTGGGTACAGTTGCTTTATTCCTACTCTATCCTCTGCTCCCTGTAGTGCGCTTGGTAGGAACTGAAATTGCTCACGCGGTACCCTTGACCTTAGTCGCAGGCATAGGCCACGCCAGCTTCGGCAATGTCGATTGGGGATTGTTGGTTAACCTGCTGATTGGCTCTTTGCCGGGCATTTATCTGGGTAGTCACCTTGCCCATCGCGCCGCTGAAAAGTATCTCCGTCCTGCGCTTGCGTTGATGATGTTCTATGCGGGCAGCAAACTGGCGCTTTAAAGTCGCTTCGTTTGAGCCTAATAAATCTAATAAGGCGAACTAGGTTGCTAGTTCGCCTTTTTTATGGCGATAATTTTAGAGTTGATCGTTAAAACCACAAGCCGTCATTGGATCGGACAACATAATGACGTAATATATGACGATTACCTTGTATACATGGTAGCGCTACCATCGCGTACTGTGATTAAACTACACGTCGCTCAGGACAACAATAATAATCTCGTTTTTAAGGTTTCGCCCTAGATGCTCAAGTTTTACCGAAATGCATCCATCTTATTGCTAGCCCTACTCGTCATCTCTGGGGCGCTGATCTATGCAGGCATCATCAAGTCCCGCTTGGACACATCTCTTTTCCCCGCCAGAGATAAAGACTTCATGTGGCGAACATCCACAGAACCTCGAGCACCTAATGGCCAAACAAGCTTAAGTTTGAAGGAAGAACTCGGGACGATTGAGTTCGAGTTTTCGCTCGATCCACAGCAATCCTTCCCTTACGTTCACTATTCCATGGCGTTCACTGATGCAGTCCAGCCGTACAAAATTGTAGACCTGTCCAAATATCGCAACATATCCTTCAAAATTATGTGCGACCCGCGAAACGTGCTGGTTTTTACTTTGTTTAGCTTTGACGACAAAGTTACCGATTTGAATGATCCAGTGACTCGTCGCGTATCTTCAAAGGCATTTGTGTGTAACGACGATTGGACGACAGTCAACATCCCGCTTGACGAAATATTCACCCCAGATTGGTGGTTGGGAAGAAACCATTATCAGTTAGGTGATACAGGTTACCATCAGGACAAAGTCCTAGGTTTCGCCTGGACAAACTCACTTTACACGCCGTCAAACACCAAGATTCATGTGAAGTTGTCGGACGTCAAATTGCAGGGGCGGGACTACGGACATATATACGCAACCAGCGCCTTAATCGCGGTTATCTGGATATTGGGATTCATTTGGCTATTCCGTCGCTATACCACGGTACTCATTGAAGATCTGAAAGAAAAACTTAAGCAAGATCAACCACTTATTGCTTACAAAAAGCTTTCTATTGAGCCGCAGAAAGATAAGGAAAAACTCGCTGTTCTAAACTACATCGCAACCGAGTACGTCAACCCTGAACTCAGTATCGATACTTTAACCACTAGCTTGGGAATCAACCGAGCGAAGATTAATGACATTCTGAAAGAAGAGCTGGGGCTGACTTTTAGCAGCTATCTCAATAAGTTGCGCCTCACCGAGGCAGCTCGGTTGCTATCTGAAAGTAAAGATGCGAACGTTTCCGAAATTGCTTATGCAGTGGGTTATAACAACGTAAGTTATTTTAACAAGCTCTTCAAAGCCACCTACAATTGCGCCCCCAAAACCTTCAAGGACTTTAGCCTTTCCGAAAAGCCAGACGCCTAAGCCTGGATCCTTCATCTGCGATATTGCCGTATTAGCGCTGTTCATACATCACAATTCCTCCTGCTCCGCACAAACCTGTCGGTCTACCTACGTCAGCCCCAAAAGATTATTTATCAACCAATTTTCATCAGCAAAAAAAACGCAAAATTCCTTTAACTTTTTAAAATTCCAAGAAAACCGTAAAAAAATTGAAACGGCTTTCCGCATCATTCTATATTTTAATCATGCTGACTAGTATACAAGTCTTCTAGTAGTCGCTATATAATGAACACGGTTGCCAGATAGCGACTGACCGGGTTTCTCATCAGACATCGGTTGATGGCCAAATTGGTTCATCCAGTCCATGAGCAACAAACCCTACCTTTATTACGTCTACGGGTCAGCGGTTCGTTTTACTTACGATAATCAATAATAAATTGGAGTTTCCTATGAAAAAAAATCCCATATTTCACCTAAGCCTGCTGAGCTTGAGTGTTATTGCCGCTATGGCTAATGCCGCGGAGTCGACTACAGCTGAGGCTGAGGAGATCGTTGTCACGGGCTATAAAGGCAGTTTGCAAAGCGCCACCAACGCAAAACGTGAATCTACCGCATTGGTGGAATCTGTGTTTGCTGAAGATATCGGTAAGTTCGCGGATTCCAACATCGCTGAAGCCATCAATCGTATGCCCGGTGTACAAATCAATCGCGATCCATTCGGTGAAGGCGTTAACGTATCGGTGCGTGGTTTGGGCACCAGCTTCACCAAGGTACTGTTGAACGGCTCACAAATCGCAGTAGCGACTTCAGGTACCATCGATACTCAAAACCAAAACCGCGAAGTGGACTTAAATCTCTTTCCAACCGAATTGTTCACCCGTTTTGACATCCAGAAAACGCCTACCGCGAGCATGTTGGAAGGTGGTATTTCCGGTATTGTGAATATCCGCGCTGCACGCCCATTCGACTATAAAGAGGACGGTTTCCGCGCAAACATTAGCGCTCAGGACGTCTATACCGAACTGCAATCCACTAACAGCCCCAAAATTTCCGCAAGCGGAAGCTGGCGTAACGATGAGTTTGGTGTATTGCTCGGCGTCTCTCACGTAGATAAGAAGTTGGCAACCGAAGGTTATGAAACAATCGGCTACAGCAACTTGAACACATCACACCGCATCTGTGGCACCACACCCGGTGCAAACCAAACCTTGGCAACTACCGGCGGTTGTAACCCATCTGGAAGTAACAACTGGTTACTCGCAGGTCTCGATCAAAATGCATCCAGCCCGAACTTTGGTAACGGCAAGGTTCCCGTGAACGCAGGCGCTGGCTTGGTTGATGGAACTATCATTGACCAAGCTTTTTTATTGGCTAAAAACCCAGGCTTAAACGTCACTCAAATCTCTGAAGCTTTGATGCCACGCTTGGGTCGTCAAGCCTACATGAGCGGTACCGACGGCCGTACAACGGGCTTGGCATCTTTGGAATGGCGCCCAAACGATCAAACCAAATTCTATTTGGATGTGATGTCTACCAACGTGAAAAAAGATGTGGATCGTTTGGCTATGACCATGGTTGGTCGTAACGGCTCCATGATTCCACTGAACATGAAAGTGGATGACAACAACGTGGTGCAATCTGGTACCTTCGCAAACGTTCAGTTCTTCCAGGAAGCAAGACCTTATAAAGAAAGCGCTCAGTTCTACAACATCAACCCCGGTGCGCATTTCGAGTTTGGCGAAGCTCATACCTTGGATGTTCAAGCAAACCGTAGCCGCAGTGATTGGTTCCGTGAAGCACCTACTGTTATGGTTGCTACTCAACTAAACAAAGGTATTTACGTTGACTACACCAACGGTGAGGTTCCAACCTTTGATGTGAAGGATGCTAATGGCAAAGTTGACTTCAACAACCCAGAGTTAGGCTGGGGGTGGAGCGGCGGCCGTTTGAATATCTCTAACGAAAAACGTCACACCGAGACTGATGGCGCTCACGCTGACTACCGCTTTGGTGATGATCAAAATAACATCAAGTTTGGTTTGGCCTACGATAAAGCGTCTCGTAAAATCGCTGGTTACGACAACAGCGGTCGCTGGGAAGACGTGGTCTGCCGCGATGGTTTGGACGCAAATGGCAATACACCGACTTCGGGTCGCAAAGCCTGTAACGGTTTGAACCCTAACTCACGCGTACCGCTCAGCCAGTTGAGCTCTTATCTGGCTAAAGGCCCTGGTTTTATCACTGTTCAGTTCGACAAGTTCAAAGCAGATACTAACTACTACAACCTGAGAGACTCAGCTCCAGAAGGTGGTGGTTCATCGACTGGTGCTTCAACGGCGTTGATGGAAGAAAAAACTCAAGGTGCATATTTGGAATTCAACACCACCGCGGAAGTCGTTGGTCATGAAATGCACTTCAACTTGGGTGGCCGTTACATAGATACCGATCAAACCATCTCTGGCCCAGTAACCATTGCAGCACAACCAGCAACAGCAACAACTCCAGCTATTGCTGAGCAGCGCTTCTATGTATCTAAGCCAGTCAATTACAACTATTTGCTGCCGTCGTTCAACGCGACCTTTAAAGCAACTGACGACGTAGTTTTACGTTTTGCCGCGTCACGCACTATGACTCGCCCTAACCCAAGTGCGATGCTGCCAGGTACTAACTTCAGTGACCCTTCTGCGCAGAACGCGAGCTACGGTAACCCAGAGTTGTCTCCATACCTCTCCACTAACATCGATTTCGGTGGCGAGTGGTATACCGGCGATGAAGGTTACGTAGGTGCTACATTCTTCGGTAAGCAAATGACTGGCTTCACCGTATCCAACACTTTCAACGTTCCGTTTAGCAAGCTGGTTGTTGGTATTGGTAGCGATCAAACCATTCCGTTCAACAGTATTGGTGAAAGCCGTCAAGCCGCAATCAATGCCCGTGGCGGACCAGATTTAGCACCAATCCTCGTAACCCAGCAGGTAAACGCTCCGGGTAACCTGGAAATCGAAGGTGCGGAGTTGACCTGGGTACAACCTTTAGACATGGTACTGCACGGCTTTGGCTTTAACGCGAACTACACGCACATTTACCAACGCGGCGAAGGTGCTGGTGCTCCGGCGAAAGCCATAGGTGTATCGCCTGAAAGCTACAACTTCACCGCGTATTGGGAAGATTTTGGTGCGTCTATTCGTTTGACCTACGTGTGGAACGATAAACAAGTTTCATCCGGTCCAAACCAAAACGGCGTGTTGGGTGCAGAGCTCATGACTGATGCGCGTGGCCAGCTGGATCTCTCTACCAGTTATGAGTTTGATAACGTGATGGGCAAACCAAAAGTGAGCTTCAGCGTATCTAACATCACCAACGAACCATTGCGTATGACGTTCGCCTACGACAACGCGACTTACAGCTCCTTTAAAACCGGTTACATCGCAACCTTGGGTGTGAACGCGTCTTTCTAAGAGTTGTTTTGAGCTAAGTTGAAACTAAAACCCCCTGCTTAACACAGGGGGTTTTTCTTTTTCTGAATTCATAATTTTTGGCCAAAGGCCGATCATTTATTCGCATAAGTTTTTATTCAGGTTGATCATCAATAACAAGCTTTTAACCCTTTAAAAACACGGCGAATTTTTATACCGAAAAAATCGCAAAAATCTTTTAACTTTCTCAATGTTCAATAAAACACATTGAATAGTTAAAAGTTGAACCTCTCTTTTTCTATATCTTTCACCCATCGATTTGCTAACTCCCCCCTGATTATCAGGGGTAGCATTATCTCCCGCTTGCGGGAGTTCTCACCCCTGCTTTGCAGGGGTTTTTTATTTTCGGCCATTCAATTCTAAAAATATTGGTTAAAAAAAAGCCGCTCCAGTGAGCGGCTTTTTTGTTCGGGACGTTTAACTCTATTTAAATGTTTTGTTCAGGAACACAATCGCATCATCGAGAACAGGTGTTGCCAATTCTTTGAAGCAGCCGTGGTTGTATTCATTACAGCCGCTATCAAGGAAGCCATGACCTTTGCCTTCGTAGATTTTAAATTCTACCGGCTGGTCGGCTTGCTTCAACAAATCTACAAAACGAGTTGCTACATCTGGTGGAGTCAAACCGTCTTTGCTGCCCACATAAACGAATTGAGGCGGCAGCTTGCGTTCTTTGCGGGTCGGTACGGAATAGATGGGGGACACCGCTTTGTAGAATTCGGGGTGGTTGTCAGCGCTAATACCTACGCCGAACATGCCACGAGGAGTGGCTTTCGCCCATTCCCAGAATTTGTTGTTAGGTGCTTCAAAGCCGCCTTTGCCCGCCGCGTACAAATCATATGCTGCATAGCTCAACACCGCCGCTTGTACTCGTGCGCCGTCTTTTTTAGCGACTTGTTCGGCGGTTTTGTTTTTAGGGAGATAACTGGGTTTGAAGCCGAGAGTGTCGCCCGCAAACCCATCGGATTCGAGTTTGTGCCCAGCCAGAACAACCATCGCCGCTAACTGACCACCTGCACTATCACCAGTTACGGCGATTTTATTGGGGTTACCGCCGTATTGCTTGATGTTGTCTTTCACCCAAAGCACCGCGCCGAGTGCGTCTTCAACCATTTCATTGAGTGTGGTTGTGTTGTTGTTATCAACCAGCAAACGGTAATTCACGTTTACCACCACCAAATCGGCCTTAGTCGCCATGTATTTGGACATATCAGTCATGATGGATTTTGAATTGAGCAACCAGCCGCCACCGTGATAAACAACCAACACCGGTAAATTCTTTTTCTTGACGTCTGGCACATAAATATCTGCCGTCAATTTAAAACCTTTGGCCTCAGACCATTGGACATCTTTATGCTCGATTAGCGCATGCTCGGCTTTAACCCATTGGCAAAAGCTCAAGCTGAGGATAAGCAGCAAATAGCTGAGTTTTGTGTTCAATTTATTCATAGGGAAGACCTGCGTTTGGTGATGATTAGTATTGTTGGAATTATAGTGGAGAGCTACAGGTAGAGCGCCGACCTTGTAGAGCGGCCGGTCTAAAATAAAAACGCACTGCATTTTATACAAATACAGTGCGTTTAGCTTGTGGCTTTGGCAGAAGATTAGTCGCTACAACTATTTACCCAATTGTTTACGAGGTTCCGGACCAAAATAGCTCTTAGCGAGTGGCTTGTCGCTCAGGATTATTTTTTGAACAACAATGGCTGGGTCGACCATTGCGATTTTCAGCCTGTGAGCGCCTGCCGTATCCACTTTGTAAGATGTACGCAAATAGCGCGCATTATCTTTGGTAAAAACATTCCACCAGTTCTGGCTCACAAAAGTTTCTGCCTGACGGTTTTCAAAAATATCCAACACATGGAAGTCGTCGTTATCCATCGCAGTGGCGATTCGCATACCGCGATCTGGAACTAAATCCATTACCGGGCCTAATAGAAGGGTAATTTCATAGTTGCCGCTACGTGGGAGATAAACGGGATACTCCAATTGCGGTGCAGGGTTAGGGGGTAAAATACTCGCCGCGGTGACTGGGAAAATTTCCATAGCAGCCGCTTCTCGACCGTAATCGGGAATTGTTTGCCAGCTAATACCTTTAATTGTTTTATTCACCGGTGCATCTACAGCACGTATAGCGATTGGGCCATCCAAGCTTGCAAAGTGACCTTTGGCTTCGTTCGCTTGTGCTTTGGTCGCTTTCACAACAGGCACCTTAATTTTCACCGTTTCCCTGTTGCCAGACACTTCAATCGTCGCTGTTGATTTGCCCTCAGGCGCTTTGTTCCAATCTATGTCAACCCAGTAGCGATGGTCTGGCGCATAGTCAGGGTCTTTCTTGAGAAGGACCCAAGGCGACGACGATTTAATCGCATACTCAAAAGGCAAAGTGCCTTCGGCAAAAATATCAACGTAAGAACGACGCGGATAAAAGGATTCGAACGTTGTCATTACGGCATCACCGAAGTGCTCGGGCCATGCGTTAACATCACCTTCAATCGCAACACCAAAATTCGCATTTTTAATAGGTAAGACTTCAGAAATTAACGGCATGGAATTGACTCGCGGCGGCTGCCAATCAAATTGGCCCAAGTGCGGCTGATCCATTAAGTGATTCCATTTTCCGTCTGACAGTGTTTGGTTGTAATAATCACTCATCGCTTGATCTTGCTTAAACAATTCGCGCACGCGCGCTGCTTGCTCAGTAGTACCATGCAAACGGCCTTGTCTTGCGTAGAGTTGATTTTTACCGGCAGCGATATTCATTTGCGTCACCAACCCAGATGCTTTTGCAGGATGAAGAACCAACTGATAAAACGCAGCTTGCTGTTCTTTAGGCAGCTTCGCGTAAATTTTTTCGGCCTTCTCAATCACATCATTCCAAGCGGCCTCAACACGTTCCGCCTCGCCGTAATTTACAAGGCTGAATGTTGAAGGTTCGATAAGCTCTGGTTTTCTCCAACCATTATATTTTGTGAAGCGTGAAATCACGTCAGCAATATCTGCTGCATACTCAGGACCAAAATCACGCTCCGCCAAACGTTTGGTATAAGCACCAATGCTGTCTTTGTTCATGGCCTTTGGATTCCAGGCCATGCGAATAAAAAATTCAATGGGTAATTCAAGCGGTTTTAAATCACCCACGTTGACGATCCAAATTTTCTTGGCATCGTATTCCGCCGCCAAATTCATTTGTTCCCACATCTTGGTGAAGGGACTGGTATTAATCCATTGGTATGCGAAAGGGCCACCGTGCATATCGATATGATAATAAATACCCGCGCCGCCGGACCGTTTGCGCTCGTCGTCGGTAGGCAAGCGGCGCAAATTGCCGGTGTTGTCATCGGTCCACAACAGGGTTACATCTTCCGGTGGGCGCAAACCGTGCTCATAAAATTTTTGCACTTCAGTAAACAATGCCCAGAGCTGCGGAACCTTGGCGGGATCTGTTTTCATCTCCTCTGCAATAATTTGGCGCTGATCGGCAAATATTTTTTCCAACAATTTAATGTCCGATTCCATACTACCGGATGACGCCATTCCTTCATCGCCATCACCACGCATGCCCACAGTCACCAGGTTTTCATAGTTCTTACTTTTGGCGATACCTTCGCGAAAGAATTCTTTCAGTGCATCGCCATTGGTTTGATAATTCCATTTACCATTGCCGATTTTATCTTTGCGCGTCGTCCACTCTTTATGTGCGCGCATCATGGGCTCGTGGTGAGAGGTACCCATAACAATGCCGTACTCGTCAGCAAGGCGTGGGTTCTCAGGGTCATCTTCATTAAAAGCGTTGTCCCACATTGCAGGCCATAAGTAGTTGGCACGCAGGCGCAATAAGAGCTCAAACACCTTGGTGTAAAACTTAGAATTTAATCCGCCAAACTTCTCTTGCGCCCAACCCGTTAAACAGGGGCGCTCGTCGTTTAGGAAAATGCCGCGATAACGCACGGCCGGTTCGCCAGATGCATAACGCCCTTTAAGCACATAGGCTTGGTCGAGCTTTTTTGGTGGCACATCTGCCCACCAATACCAAGGTGAAACGCCTAATTGTTCAGAAAGTTCATAAATTCCGTAGATGGTCCCGCGTTTATCGCTCCCTACAATCACCAACGCTTGATCAATACCCGGAAGAGGATTTGCAACGCTAGTGATAACAAAGCTCTCCCATTTTCCTTGAATATCTTGTGTGGATAATTTGCCAGCACTAACAAGCTTATCAATGGTGTTGTTGTGCCCTAGGGTACCCACAATTACAACCGTTTTGGTTTTGGGTTGCTCCCAAGCTAGCAGAGGCTTTTGCGTAGTGACGCGCTCAATATCATTTTGCAGATCACTCAAAGCGCGCTTTACGCCCGGGTAATCCTGTTCGTCATACCACAGTGGCGCAGTTGCTTTTTGCGTTACCAAAGCGAAGGCACCTGTTGCGGACTTGGTGGAAATAATGTCTTGCGGTAACCCGAGGCTCGGTCCGGCCATTACGGGTGCAGCAGACCAGCACATCAGCATTCCGAACACAGCAGAAATTTTGATCAGCATTTTCATAGCTAATTCCTGAATAGTTATAGATTATGGGGTTTAGGCGTGTTCGGGCCTTAATCATTATTTTTATAATGTATTTTTAGGATGTAATAAAAAAGCCGGAGCTTTAAGCTCTCTATAGTTTTGCGTAGCCTAGACAACTCACGGGGTGAGAACCTTAACTATTGGCAATTTTCCAATTAATTTCAAAAATTTAAAGCTTTTTTGCAATTTTTTCCGACAATAAGATTTGTAAAAAACAGAAAATTTTCGGGGCAGGGAAATACTGAATAAAAGTGTGCCTAATAAAAAAGACATACGCTCACAGCAAAGTAAACCCTCATAGGGAGGTGTTCCTATGGCAGCTAACTTTTCGTTTGCTTTATGTACGAAATTGTAGATACGAAAAACTGAAATTTGGCAGCTGTTAAAATAAAGGAGTTTAATGTCTGGTCATTCGTTGACGCGCTGAACATCAACAGATACAAATAACTGCGGCGAATGGCCGCCGCCGAAAATAACACCTTTTAGTGGGGTTACGTCTGAATAATCCCTGCCCCATGCAGTTGTTATGTGTTGTTCACTAGTCACGGTGTTATTGGTTGGGTCGAATTCAAACCAACCTTCGCCAGGAGAATATACGGCAAACCATGCATGTGTTGCGTCTGCACCGACGAGCTTTTCTTTTCCGGGTGGAGGTAAGGTTTCTAAATAACCGCTCACGTAACGTGCCGGATAACCTAGAGAGCGCAAGCAGCCAATGGCAAGGTGAGCGAAATCTTGGCAGACACCGCGTTTGTGTTTGAATACATCTGCTAGTGGTGTGGCCACATCAGAAAAAGTGGGGTCGTAGGTAAAATCAGTGTAAATACGCTGAGTTAATTCCATAACTGCGGAAAGAAATGGTCGTTCGTCGCTGAACGATGAGGTGGCGTAATCCGCAAGATATTGTTGCGCTTGCACCATAGGCGAGTCCAACATAAATTCGCGAGCATTAACACAATCAATAGTTTTGGTATTTTCCAAAAGGTATTTCACATAACTGCAGGGGCTACCGAAATCTAAATTGATGTTCGCCTCTTTATCTTGAACGCTAATGGTACTGGTAATAGCAAGCTCTAATTCGTTGTGATCTTTTTCAATCGAGAACTGCAAAAATTTATTGCCAAAGCAATCTGTCCGCGTGTTATGCGTAGTTGCGGTCGGTGTTATTTTTATATCAATTGCGTCCACCTGTTGCCGTGAAGTGTTGCGCGGTAATACGTAAGCAACGTTGTAACAATTGCTTACTGACAAACCATATTGGTAACGGGTGCTATGACGAACGATATATTTCATAAAAAAGATTGGCTCCTGCCGTAAACTACATTACAAGTTGTCTTGCCATTCTGTATTTTTTACCAAGAGTTGCGGCCCTTGAGCGTGATCAAAGTAGCGCTGACTAATCGCTTTTGCGGCGCTAGTAATTAAATATTGAACACGCGCAAGAAGCTGATCTAAATCTTGCCGAACACCTGTTTCTGCTTTGGCTAAATCTTTCACTTCGCTTAATTTGAGCGCAGTGATCGCCTCGAGTAAAAATTTATTTTCCGCATTCAAGGTTTCTTTGTTGCCAGGCAAATCGGCGAAATGCATGGCGAGTTCTTCCACTTGGAATAGCAAAGAACGCGGATTATTAGCGTTGAGCAAAATCATTTCTAAACCGTTTTCGATATTGACACCACTTTGGTAGCGTCGGCGATAAGATATTAACGCCTCGCCACACAAAAGCGCTGTTTCTACCAAAACTTCTTGTTCAATATCATCAAACTTGCTGGTAAGCATTGAACGCAAGCCGCTCACAATTTGCAGCGCGCGTTCCATGCGTCGCCCCATTTCCATAAAGTGCCAGCCGTTTCCGCGAATCATACTTTCGTGAATTAAGCCGGCGAAGGCGAGCAAAGCAGTAACAAGAGGCGCAAGAGCTTCTTCTGGTGCTGAGAGGCCTGCAGGTTGCAGATGTGCTTTGAGTGCGTCCAGTTCATCACCAATATTGTTGATGATACGTTGGGTATCGCTCGACAGTTGTTCCTTCACTTGTTCCGCAGCTTTGATCATAGCAACCAAATTATTGGCAACACTGCCGATGCGATTTTGATCCAAAATAATGGAAATCATTTCAGGCTCGGGGTTGCTCAGGAGCGTTTTATCAAAACTGGAAAAACCGGGATAGGTGGACGTTACATCGGTAACGGCTTTTAATAAGGTGCGGCAAACCGCTTCGGGTAACGCTTCGGTTTTGTTGAGCTGAATAAATACAGTGCGTAACATACGCAATGCAGATTCTGCACGCTCGGCGTAGCGCCCCATCCAGAATAAATTTTCTACAACGCGGCTCGGCAACTCACCCACAGTTTCTTGTGATTGCTGCGAGTCCAGTGTTCTCAAGCTGATTTGCTTTTCTGGTTCAGACGCTAATACCCAGGTATCTTTTGAAACAGAGCCACGCTGGTTGGAAATAATTTTTTTGTCTGCATCCAAGTTCACGCGCGTTAATCCGCCGGGCAAAACTGCATAGGAAGATTCACTCGCCACCGCAAAAGTACGCAAGATCGATGCTCGCGGCACAAAACAGCCTTGATGCCACGTGGGTGTTTTTGAGCTGGTGATATATTCTTGCGCTGCAAATTGGTAAGGGTGCTTGCGAATACGGTTTTGCCATGCTTGTAGTTTGGTGTCGTCCAGCTCAGCACCATAAACTTCGTACAAACCGGGTTTGCGATAGGTTGGTTTGATGAGCAAATTCTTTAAATTTGCACACACGTATTCCAAATCTTGTTTGTTACCACACCACCAGGTTTTTACCGACTCCATTTGCAATTCACGTCCAAGCAAGGCTTTGGCGATTTCAGGCAAATAACGCAACAACGCGGGGTTTTCCAACACGCTCGAGCCCAATGGGTTTGCGATTGCCACATTCCCCATGCGTGCAACTTCTAACAACCCAGGAACACCTAATTGGGAATTTCCCTTTAGCTCCACCGGGTCGCAATAAATATCGTCAACGCGGCGCAGAATTACATCAACTCGTTTTAAACCATCGAGAGATTTCATCCATACATATCCGTTGCGCACGGTAAGATCACTGCCTTGCACGAGTTGAAACCCTAAATAGTTGGCGAGGTATGCGTGCTCGAAATAGGTTTCGTTATAGGCGCCGGGGGTCAACACAACAATGCGGGCAATGCCGCCATTGGGATTTAATTCGTGAAGTTTTTGGCGCATGCGCGAGAAAAATAACGAAAGGCGGTGAACGTGGCTATCGCGAAATAGACTCGGGAACACACGATTCATCACCGTGCGGTTTTCCAACGCATACCCTGCGCCCGATGGTGCTTGAGTACGGTCAGACATGATTTTCATTTTGCCATCGGCTGCGCGAACCAAATCAACACCGTGCAAAATTAATTGGTGGTCGCCTTGCATTTTGACTTGGTAGCAAGGGCGTAAATAGCCTGCGTGGGAAAATAATAATTCTGGCGGAATAATTCCCTGTTGAATCAATTTTCGATCGCCGTAGATGTCGAGCAGAATCGCGTTGAATAATTCTGCCCGTTCCACTAGCGCACTTTCTGTTTGGCTCCACTCATCGCTGCTAATGAGCAAAGGAACAGGGTTTAATTGCCAGGTTTGATTCGCGTTGGGCTCGTCATAGATTTTATAAGTCGCACCATCATCGCGCAGAATGCGGCGAACTTTCTTCTGCCGCTCATCAATCGCGTCGGCACCAAGACTGTGCAGGCTCTCTAACAAATATTTCCAATGAGCGCGTACATCGCCATTACTGGCATAGGCCTCATCAACACCATCCAAGGCTGGCTGATAACTGAAGTCACGAGTTAAAGGTTGATTTTCCATCTGCGCGGAATAAGGGTTCATGATTTATAGTGTCATTTACAAAAAGGAATAAAATCATTTTAGCGCCTTTTTACACTCCTATGTTTTCTAAAACAGCCCAAAGCTAATTTGTTCTAAGCAACACTTATCTTCGCAAATCTAATGTATGGGGATATTCATCAGCGGGTTCTTCTGGCGGTGGCGCCATAGGTCTTGGTGGATGCTTGTGTTCAAAAAATTCGCGCAAAATTTTCCCAGCAGGCGATACCGGTAGAGCACCCGGCGTATGATTGAAATCGAAGAAGCGATTGCCGCGACGCGATTCAGCTTCGTTCGCATTCACCGGGAAGCGATCATAACTACGGCCACCGGGATGACTAACGTGATAAGTACAACCACCAATCGACTTACCATTCCAAGTGTCTATTAAATCGAACACCAAGGGTGAATGAATTCCAATCGTAGGATGCAAGGCCGATGGTGGTTGCCATGCGCGGTAGCGAACGCCACCCACATACTCACCGTGTTTTCCAGTTGCATTTAAACAAACGCGGCGACCATTACACGCAAGTACATAGCGCCCCGGTGTTAGGCCGGTGACTTTTACTTGCATACGCTCGATGGAAGAATCCACATAGCGAGATGTTCCAAAGCTGGAAATTTCTTCGCCCAATACATGCCACGGTTCAATGGCCCAACGCAACTCAATTTGAATATCATCTAATTGTACTCGCCCGTAATGCGGGAATCGGAACTCTTCAAAGGCTGCAAGCCATTCAAGCTGAAACGGATAACCGTGCTCATTTAAATCACGCACCACATCGCGCATATCCTCCCACACGTAATGCGGTAGCATAAATTTGTCATGCAGCGCCGTTCCCCAACGTACGAGCGGCTTTTTGTAAGGCTCTTTCCAAAAGCGGCTAATCAAGCAGCGTAACAATAAAATTTGTACCAACGACATACGTGCATGGGGTGGCATTTCAAAACCACGAAATTCCAAAATCCCCTGACGACCACTCGCGCTGCCCGGCGAATAAAGTTTGTCGATACAAAATTCGGCGCGGTGAGTATTACCCGTGATATCGACTAACAAATTTCGCATTAAGCGATCTGTTAGCCATGGCTGATCCACTAAGCCATCAGGCATTTCCTTGAATGCAATTTCTAACTCGTACAGCATTTCGTCGCGACCTTCGTCCACGCGCGGCGATTGACTGGTAGGCCCAATAAATAAACCCGAAAACAAATAAGAAAGCGCCGGGTGATGCTGCCAAAATGTGACAAGACTGCGCAACAAATCTGGTCTGCGCAAAAACGGGCTATTCGCAGGAGTCCATCCACCGAAGGTTACGTGGTTGCCACCGCCGGTTCCGGAATGGCGACCATCCAACATAAATTTTTCTGTTCCCAAACGCGTTTGGCGAGCATCTTCGTAGAGCGCCTCGGTATTTCTCACCAGTTCTGGCCAAGTTTCTACGGGATGAATATTAACTTCAATCACACCCGGGTCTGGTGTGATGAGGAATTTTTTAAGGCGATAATCTTTTGGTGGCTCATATCCTTCAATCACCACTGGCATATTCAATTCTTTCGCGACATCTTCGATCGCTTCAATCAACGCAACATAGTGCTCAAGATAAGTAAGCGGCGGCATAAACACATGCAAGCGACCTTCTCGTGTCTCAAAACAAATAGCAGTACGAATCACATAACCCGCTTCCAGATAATTGGGTTTCGTTTCTTGCTGCGCGTTTTGCGTACCTGCGTTTTGCTCCTGAATATTTTGTGCCTGCCGATTTTTTCGTTTGGTGGAATATTTATCGAGTAGCATTTCCAAGGAACTGACTCGTACCGCAGCTTGAGTTTTACCGGCAGGCTCTAACGAGGGCTTTTGTTCAATGGGGTCATTTTCAGGTTGATAACGATCATATTCTTTTTCAGGGAAGCCCACGGAATTTAACGGCAACCGTAAACCAAGGGGTGAATCACCCGGAATCAGCATTAAATTTCCGGTGCGGAATTTCCAACGTCCAGTAAGCCAAGTGCTGTGAGCATAATTCCACTCGATGGGAAGCACATAACCAGTTTCTACGTTTAAACCACGCGTTAATAACGCGGCTAAACGCCTGCGCTCCAAATCATCTTTCAAATCTGCTTTTAGCGGGTCAACACCAACGGGTAAATTCTTTTCCGCCCACAGGTAATAAAGCACATCTTCGTAGGCAGGAATTAAATGTTCGCTGTTAACAACGATTTTTTTACAAAAAGCCTGTGCGAATTTTTTCGCGCTCTCGTGATTAAAACCGTAGGACTTATCAACGCGCGCTAAATATTGTTCATCACGCCACAGGGGCTGACCGTCCGTTCGCCAAAAACAGCCCAGCGCCCAACGCGGAACTTCTTCACCCGGGTACCATTTACCTTGACCGTAATGCAGCAAACCGGAAGGTGCAAACGTGTTGCGCATGCGCAGCAATAAATCTTTGGCGAGTTTTAATTTGTCGGCACCCAAGGCCCCTGTGTTCCATTGTTCAGACTCCATGTCATCAATGGAGACGAACGTAGGCTCGCCGCCAGTGGTAAGACGAACATCTTGATCCATTAATTCTTTATCGACCGCCGCACCTAAAGCATTGATGGTTGCCCATTGCTCTTCGGTATAAGGTTTTGTAACACGCGGATCTTCCAATATACGGAAGACTTCATTGGAGTAATTAAACTCCACCTCGCATTTGCTGGTGGCGCCGGTAATGGGTGCCGCCGAAATTGGATCGGGTGTACAGGCCAAGGGAATATGACCTTCCGTAGCAAGTAAACCAGACGTTGGATCTAAACCAATCCAGCCGGCACCGGGAATAAATATTTCTGTCCACGCGTGTAAATCCGTAAAATCTTCTTCGGGCCCGCTCGGGCCATCCAAGGCTTTTATATCCGCTGTTAATTGCACCAAATAACCCGATGCAAAACGCGCGGCGTAACCTAAATGCCTGAACACTTGAACCAACAACCACGCTGTATCGCGGCAAGAGCCCTTTGCAAGCGTGAGCGTTTCCTCGCAGGTTTGTATACCCGGTTCAAGCCGAACGCCATAGCCAATCATTTGCTGCAGCTTTTGGTTAACCTGTACTAAAAAATCGTTCACATGCCAAGGCTTTTCAGACACAACGCGATGGCGCATTTCCGCTTTAATGTCATTCACTAAATCTAGCAATTGCGGCCCCTGCTCTACCACTTCAAGGTAAGGCACAAGCTCACGTTTTAACTGCTCGTCATAATCAAAGGGAACAAACTCTGCGTAGTCTTCAACAAAAAAATCAAAAGGATTGATGGATGTCATTTCAGCAATGACTTCAACAGATATTTTCAATTTCTCGCATTGATCAGGGAAAACCAAACGTGCTTGAAAGTTTCCAAAGGGGTCCTGTTGCCAATTAATAAAATGTTTTTCGGGCTCTATTTTGAGGGAGTAGCTGTGAATTTTTGTACGGGAGTGTGGCGCCGGGCGCAAACGTAATACATGCGGAAAGAGCGACGTTAAGCGATCAAACTTATATTCAGTGACGTGATGAATGGCAACACGAATGGCCATAGAGCTTACCTTCCTCGTTATTGAATAGGTGGATCAACTACCACCGGCAAAGACAAAACCGGCACAAAGACACAAAAGCGTGCAAACGATTTTTAAATGCGCCCTAAAAGTGCGCACAACTAGATTTTATGGAAGCTAGTTGTGTTTTAACGGCTTTAGTTGGATTAAGGCAATAACCGAACCAAGTGAGACTAAGTGACTTTTGGGTCACTTGGATGACAAGAAAGGATGTCTTTAGAAGCTACAATCTGTAGCAACAGAGGGCACCCAAGCGCCCAAGTTTATAAGGCAAGAGATTTTAGTTTGCTAAGAAATGATTACCCGATTGAATTCAACCCGCTTTTTCCGCTGGTGGAGCAACGCGTAACACTTCTTCAAGCGTTGTTAAACCCGCCGCAATTTTTTGCGCACCAGACAAACGCAACGTACGCATTCCCTCTTTCATGGCTTGCTTACGCATATCGATAATATTGCAATCGCTGGTTACTTTTTCTTTAAGCGTTTCGGACATTACCAAAATTTCGTACAAACCTTGGCGACCTAAATAACCTGTGTTGCGGCATTCCAAACAACCCACAGGGCGATAAATTTTTGCGGGAACATTTACCTTCCAAGGTGCAACCAATTGTTGCCAGTCGTCTGCACTGATATGTCCCTCTTCTTTACAGTGTGGACAAAGCGTACGTACCAAACGCTGCGCCATTACTCCCAATAAGGTGGCATTGATTAAATACGAAGGAATTCCTAAGTCGAGCATACGCGCAACCGTTGATGGGGCGTCGTTTGTGTGCACAGTTGATAACACCAAGTGGCCCGTGAGCGCGGATTGCACCGCCATTTGCGCAGTTTCTAAATCGCGAATTTCGCCCACCATAATAATGTCTGGATCTTGCCGCATTAGGCTGCGAATACCCGCCGCGAAATCTAAACCTATTTTGTGATGCACCTGAGTTTGGTTAAAACTCTCTTCAACCATTTCAATGGGGTCTTCAATAGTGCTTACGTTCACCTCTGCAGTTGCAACTTGGCGAAGCGATGAATAGAGCGTTGTTGTTTTACCCGAACCCGTTGGCCCTGTTACCAACAAAATTCCGTTTGGGCGATCTAACATTGTGCGCCAACGCGTGTAGTCATCGCCCACCAAACCTAAATCGGTAAAACTGCGCAGCAATACTTCCGGGTCGAAAATACGCATCACCAACTTTTCGCCAAAAGCCGTTGGCAATGTGCTCATCCGCAATTCAATTTCGCTACCATCATTGCGGCGCGTTTTTATGCGACCATCTTGCGGTTTGCGGCGCTCGGAAATATCCATTCGCCCCAAGACTTTAAAACGTGCCGTTACTGCCGTTGCTACGTTCGCTGGCAACTCGTACACGTAATGCAGAACGCCATCAATACGAAAACGAATACGGCCCACGTCACGACGCGGTTCAATATGAATATCGCTCGCACGCTGGTCGTAGGCATATTGCAGCAGCCAATCCACAATTTTGACGATGTGCTGGTCATTGGCATCCGGGTCAGTTGCTTTGCCTAACTCCACCAGCTGTTCAAAATTGGTAATCGCTGAAGCAGAAGCACCCCCACTCGCACCACTCACCGAGCGCGCAAGCGTGTAGAACTCCACCATGTAGCGTTCAATGTCCGCGGGATTTGCAATTACGCGTTTAACACGGCGGCGCGCAACATGCTCAAGCTGCGGCTCCCAACCGGCAACAAAGGGTTGGGTACAGGCGATCACGACTTCATCCGGCGTCACCTCAACGCACAAAATACCGTGGCGTTTGGCAAAGGCGTAGCCCATGACTTCGGTCACCTTAGCGGTGTTGATTTTCATGGGATCGATATGAAAAAGAGGATGTTTGGATTTTTCAGCAAGCCAATCGGTTAAGGTGTCACCATCCAACATTTTTCCGGGGCGCTTTTGGTCATCCAGATTTTGCGAGGCGATATAGACAAGCGGATGCATAATTGCCTGTTCACGGGTGCGCGACGAACCGAGCAACACATTCGCATCCTCTTGCGACAGGCGGCCATCAGCCACCAAATCCATTAGCACACCACGCAAATCCAACACACGGTCAAAAGCCATAACAGCAATCCTGATCTTTTCTTTATTAAAGAGATTGTAGCTAGTCTAGCGGATTAGGGACACTAGCCAGGTCGCGTTTCACATGCTCACCCGATCAAAGCTTGCATTTAAGGGCGCATTGGGCGATTGTCTACCTATAATGGCTTTCCCCATATGTCCTGCATTAAAGCCGCAATGAACGCCTTTTGTTCAAAATACGGCAACGGAATAAAAGATGACACTAGACCTTAAAAATTACCAAACCCAACTCGCACAACTGGTAGCACTGCCTTCAGTAAGTTGCGGCGTTGCAAGTTGGGATATGCCAAACCTTCCAGTTATTGAATTACTCGCCAATTGGTTCAAGGATTTGGGATTTAATACGCAGATTATTCCGCTCGCGCAATCGGGCAAAGCTAACCTGATTGCCACGCTCGGCAGCGGCGACGGTGGCTTGGTTTTGGCTGGCCACAGCGACACAGTGCCTTACGATGCCAACCGTTGGAACAGTGATCCGTTTACCCTCACCGAAAAAGACGGAAAGCTATTTGGTTTAGGCGCTACCGACATGAAAGGATTTTTTCCCGTCATTTTAGCTGCAGTAAAACCATTTTTAGATACACCGTTAAAACACCCGCTGATCATTCTCGCCACAGCAGACGAAGAAAGCAGCATGAGCGGCGCGCGCGCCTTAGCCGCGAGCGGAAAACCAAAAGCGCGTTATGCCGTTATCGGCGAACCCACCGAACTCAAACCAATCCGCATGCACAA
Source organism: Cellvibrio sp. (assembly GCF_046347455.1). GTDB lineage: Bacteria > Pseudomonadota > Gammaproteobacteria > Pseudomonadales > Cellvibrionaceae > Cellvibrio. The sequence continues at coordinate 290,337 of NZ_JAXMGC010000002.1, read as the reverse complement.
AGGCATTATGATGGAATCCATTCGCGTACGCGGCCAAGCGGGGCATTCATCAAACCCCGCATTGGGGAAAAGCGCACTAGATGCCATGACGCATGTTATGAACGAGTTAATAGGCTTGCGTAGCGAGCTGGAATTTAAATACCGCAACCCCGGCTTTGCTGTGCAAACACCAACTCTAAATCTAGGTTGTATTCACGGCGGTGATGGTGCCAATAGAATTTGCGGCGAATGCGAATTGCATTTCGATTTACGCTTATTACCCGGAATGGATAACGAAGAACTTCGCCAAGCTATTCAAAATCGTTTAAATCCCATCGCAGAAAAAAGTGGTACCGATATTGTTTTCTCTTCGCTCTTTGAAGGCGTAGAACCCTTTGATGAACCCGCAGAATCTGAATTGGTAAAAGTGTGCGAACAATTAACTGGCCACAGCTCAGAAAGCGTTGCCTTCGCCACCGAAGCACCTTTTATGCAGCAACTGGGCATGCAAACCGTCATCCTCGGCCCCGGCTCCATCAACCAAGCTCATCAACCTGATGAGTTTATTAGCATTGATCAGGTCGAACCTGCGGTGAAAATTGTGCAGGAATTGATTAGGAAGTTTTGTTGTTAATAATAATGAAAGCTAAGGATTAATAATGCAGTACAGAAATGACATCCAAGGACTAAGAGCTATTGCAATTTTATTAGTAATTGCTGCTCACTTTGGTATTCCTGGTTTTTCTTGGGGCTTTGTCGGGGTCGATGTATTTTTTGTAATATCCGGATACCTGATTACAGGTTTAATCTATAGCGAAATAAAGAACGAGGGGAACTTTAGCTTTTTATCGTTCTACGCGCGCCGAATATTAAGGTTATTACCCAACCTGATTTTTATGATTCTTGTCGTATTAGGTTTAGGGGCGTTGCTGCTCACACCAAATGAACAAATTTTTAATTCGCATGTTGCAATCTACGCTTCCTTTTGGCTTAGTAATTTTTATTTTGCACTGACCTCAATTAATTATTTCGACAACTCCCTTTCAAGCAGTCCGTTTTTGCACACATGGTCACTCGGAGTAGAAGAGCAATTCTATTTATTTTGGCCGGCAATTTTCCTTCTAGCTTTTACGTTGACTAAAAGAGCATCAATAGCGAGCCAGTTACTTCATAAATTTCTGCTTTTTGCGATCCCCATCCTTAGCCTTGGCTATTGTATTTACTTAAGTTTCAATCACCCCAATTTGGCATACTACATGATGCCCTCTCGGCTATGGCAATTCTGCCTGGGCGCAGCGGGCTATTTTATTTTTTCATCCCCATCGTTACAAAGCATTAAGATCACCCCAAGCTTAGAAAATTTGGTAACTTTTGTAGGCATAGGGCTATTCGTTGCATCTGCCTTTTTTATCGCGCCAGACAAACAATACCCAGGATATTTAGCACTACTACCTTCGCTGGCGGCTCTACTTTTATTAATCGGTTACAGTGGCTCATCCTTCACACACAAAATACTTGGCTCGTATATCTTCAGAAAGCTAGGGGATATTTCTTACTCAATTTATCTCTGGCATTGGCCAGCATGGGTTTTATCGGGCCTGTTCTTTTCTGACCAAAAAATGAAGCAGCTAATTATCGCATTGATTGCAACGGCGATTTTATCTGTCCTATCTTTTGTACTCATCGAATCACCTATTCGCAGAAGCCAATCACTCAAATCAAAGCCTGTTGCCGTACTACTCGGCGCTATTTTTACAGGCCTTGTAGTATTTTCAATCTGCATTCTGCTGGAAAAAAGTGCGCGCAGAGAAATGCAGATCACCGATATCGTAAAATACGAAAAAATAAGAGATACAAAACCAGATATATATGCATTCGGTTGCGATCAATGGTACTCGTCTGCTGAAGTGCGCCCTTGTGTTATCGGAAAAAGCGACTCAACACATTCTGTCGTCCTGTTTGGGGATAGCATAGGTGCCCAATGGTTCCCTGCTATATTTAACATTTATAACGTACCCGATTGGAAAATTTATGTATTCACCAAATCATCATGCCCCATTGTGGACGAAAAAATCTTTTATACGCGAATTGGCAGGGAATACACAGAATGCGAAAAATGGCGAAATTCAGCGGTAGATTCAATCGCATCTTTGCACCCTGATGTGATCTTTATAGGTTCAGCATTACAAGTGCTAACTCAAGATCAATGGCAAAATGGCACCCGTCGAATTATTAATAAATTAGCTCATCAAAGTGAGCAAATTTTTATCTTTAGAAGCACACCAGAGTTACCTTATAACGCTATAGACTGTTTAATAAGAAAAAAATCAGTAGCTAACTTTATTAGAAATAACTCGCTGTGCGAACCTACAGTCAATAACTCGTATAATTCAGATGTTTTTACCTGGTTAACAGAAGCAACAAAAGATTTTCCCAATGTGCGAATGCTGGACCTCAACAATCATATTTGCCCAAATGGTATATGTGAGCTGGAAAAAGACAACCAAGTAATATTTAGAGACAATAAACACTTAACTGTCGAATTTATAAACTCTGCGACAGACTCTTTATTCAATGCGATGACATCGCAAAACTAAGACATTGAAAGCTATGTTAAACGTCGCCCTTTGCTCCTACGGCATGTCCGGAAAAGTATTTCATGCACCGCTGATTGCAGCTGAACCGCAATTGCATTTACACACTATTTTGCAGCGCTCGAGTGACTCTGCGCTTGCGGATTTCCCCGATGCGATAATTGCAAAAAGCTTCGATGAAATTCTTTCGAATCCCGACATTCATATTGTGGTAGTAAATACGCCTAACGAATTTCATTTTTCTATGACGAAAGCCGCCCTGCTTGCGGGAAAACATGTTGTTACCGAAAAACCCTTCACGCTCTCACTTCACGAAGGCGAAGAGTTAATTGCGCTTGCACAACAGCAACAAAAAATTCTGGCGGTTTTTCACAACAAGCGTTTGGAAACAGACCATTTAACCGTACAGAAAATTCTTACATCAGGTTCACTGGGTAGAGTGGTAGAAATTGAATGGCATTATGATCGCTACCGCAACAACATCACTCATAAATTGTGGAAGGAAGATAAGTTACCCGGCGCGGGCACTTGGTGGGATTTAGGCGTGCACATGCTGGATTCCATGCTGACCTTATTGGGCAGGCCTCAAGCGGTGAATGCGGATATGCGCAGCTTGCGCCGCGCAGAAGGATCTACCGATTACTTCAACGTGTGTTTTCATTATCCAGATACGCGCGTGCTTTTGCGTTCAAGCACATTTGTCAGCGCTAAAGGCGCAACGGTTAGCATTCACGGCGACAAGGGCTCCTTCTTAAAATTTGGGCAAGATGTACAAGAACAACAACTGATGAATGGCATTCGTCCTTATCAAACTGGATGGGCCAACCACGGTACTGACAATATTGGCACACTGGTAATCCAGCAGGAATCAGGTGCGCATAAAGCGCAGATCGAAAGTGAACGAGGCTGCTATGAGCTTTTTTATCACAACATCGCCGATGCTATTTACGGCAAAGATACATTGCGTTTTCCTGCGCAACAGGCATTATTAGCCGTTGAAATGCTACTCGCGGCAGATGAAAGCAACCGCCTGCAAAAAACAATTTCAGTTTAGAAGAGAACTATCGTGTCTGACACTCAAGCTTCAAAAACACAAGAATATGTAAAGTGGTTTCGCCATTCGACGCCTTACATCAATCGGCACAGCGACAAAACCTTTGTGATTATGTTGCCTGGCGAAGCTATTAGCCACGCAAATTTCCACAACATCGTTCACGACATCGCATTGCTGTGCAGTTTGGATGTGAAGCTGGTATTGGTTCACGGCGCACGCCCGCAAATTGACGAGCGTTTGCAAATGGCAGATACCTACAGCGAATTTCATGAGCGCTTGCGGATTACCGATTCCGAAAGTTTGAAGCTGGTGATTCAAGCCATTGGCGAAGCGCGCACAACGGTTGAAGCGGCGCTTTCTACCGGTCTGCCGAATTCCCCCATGCACGATGCCGACATGCAAGTGATTAGCGGCAATTTTGTTGTGGCTATGCCTTACGGTGTGATTGACGGTGTTGATTTGCAACACACTGGAAAAGTGCGCAAAGTGAATGTGCAATCGCTGCAAAGCGTATTGAACCCAGGCGCGGTTGTGCTGCTATCACCTATGGGTTATTCACCTACCGGTGAAATTTTTAATTTATCGTTTAGTGATGTAGCAACTCATGTTGCCAGCGCATTGAAAGCAGACAAATTACTCGCGTTTGTAGAAGGTAACGGCGTTACCGATGAAGACGGCAATTTGGTTCGTCAGTTATCATTGAGAGAATGCCAAGATTATCTCACCACTAACGGCGAACACTTGAACCACGATTTACAACAAGCACTCAGCGCCTGTTATTTGAGTTGTTTGCAGGGCGTGCAACGCGCGCAACTCATGAGCTACACCACTGACGGTGCGCTGCTTACAGAACTGTTTACGCGTGATGGCTTGGGCACCATGATTTATTCCGGCCAATACGAGCAATTGCGCAAAGCGACGATTGATGATGTTGCGGGCATTTTAAATTTGATTCGGCCTTTGGAAGAAGCAGGCATTTTGGTTCGCCGCTCGCGGGAATTATTGGAAACCGAAATCAATAAATTCCACGTAATGGATAAAGACGGAACCATTGTCGCCTGCGCGGCACTTTATCCTTACGGCGATATGGCGGAGTTATCCTGCGTGGCAACTCACCCGGATTATCGTAACGGTGGGCGCGCCGCTGCGCTTTTGCAGCAAATGGAAACCCAAGCGCGTAAGCAAAATATCAAGCAATTATTTTTGCTCACCACGCAAACGGCTCACTGGTTTATCGAACAAGGTTTTGAACAAGGCAAGTTAGAAGACCTGCCTATTGCCAAGCAAGTGCTTTATAACTATCAACGCAACTCCAAAATTTTTATCAAACCACTGATATAGATTTAGCCGCTATGGACATTATTAATCTGCGCGAAGCTCCGCAACATATTCCCGTGATTGCGCGCTGGCATTTTGATGAGTGGGGTTATTTGAACCCGGGGAAAACGCTTGAGTATCGCATTGAGCGCATGCAGCGATACTTAAGCGATACCCCAATCCCCAGCATGTTAATTGCGGTGGAAGGCGATGAAGTTCTGGGCACCGCCGCTTTAGTTGAATCAGATATGGATAGCCATCCTGAGTTAACACCTTGGCTGGCGAGCGTTTACATTCGTGAAGATCAACGTGGCCGCGGTTTGGGCAAAAAGTTGGTGAAAGCACTGATGGATTTTGCAGGTCAGCAACACTTACCGCGTTTGTACCTTTTCACGCCAGACCAAGCGCCGTTTTACGCGAAACTGGGTTGGCAAACGCTGGTTGAAGAGACTTATCGCGACACTCCCGTCACTATTATGAGACTGGATTACTAACTATTCTTACTGCGGCTGGTAGCGCGCATCTGGTAAGATGGCCGACTATCTGTTAGCCGCTATTATCGAGGTTAGTTATGCCGGTTTATCGTTCCAAAACCACCACATCAGGCCGCAATATGGCCGGTGCCCGCGCCCTCTGGCGTGCAACGGGCATGAAAGATGACGATTTCCAAAAACCCATCATTGCCGTTGCCAACTCTTTCACTCAATTCGTCCCCGGCCATGTGCATTTGAAAGACCTCGGCCAATTGGTAGCGCGTGAAATCGAAAAAGCCGGTGGCGTTGCTAAAGAATTCAACACCATTGCCGTGGATGACGGTATCGCCATGGGTCACGACGGTATGCTCTACAGCTTGCCCAGCCGCGACATCATCGCCGACTCCGTAGAATATATGGTGAATGCGCACTGCGCCGACGCGATCGTGTGTATTTCCAACTGCGACAAAATCACCCCCGGGATGTTGATGGCCGCAATGCGCCTGAACATTCCGGTGATTTTCGTCTCCGGTGGCCCAATGGAAGCCGGTAAAACCAAACTCGCCGACCATAAACTCGACTTGGTTGATGCCATTGTTATCGGCACCGACAAAAATGCCAGCGACGAAAAAGTGGAAGCCTACGAGCGCTCCGCTTGCCCTACCTGCGGCTCTTGCTCGGGTATGTTTACCGCCAACTCCATGAACTGTTTGACCGAAGCATTGGGCTTATCCCTGCCAGGTAACGGCTCTACCCTTGCAACCCACGCTGACCGTGAACGCCTGTTCCTAGAAGCTGGCCGTCGCATCGTTGAGATTACCAAGCGCCATTACGAGCAAGACGATTACAGCGTTCTGCCGCGCTCTATCGCCACATTCGAAGCTTTTGAAAATGCCATGGCTCTGGATATCGCCATGGGCGGTTCAACCAACACCATTCTTCACTTGTTGGCTGCCGCGCAAGAAGGCGAAGTGCCTTTCACCATGACGGACATCGACCGCTTGAGCCGCAAGGTACCACAACTGTGTAAAGTTGCGCCCAACACGCCCAAATACCATATGGAAGATGTTCACCGCGCTGGCGGCGTATTCGGCATTCTGGCCGAATTGAATCGCGGTGGCTTAATCCACAACCACGTCCCCACCGTTCATAGCAAAACCCTGCAAGAAGGCTTGGATAAGTGGGACATCGTCAGCACCTCGTCCGAAGAAGTTGCTAATTTCTTCCGCGCAGGTCCAGCAGGCATTCCTACACAAGTCGCCTTCAGCCAAGCGACTCGCTGGCCAACTTTGGACGCAGACCGCGTTGAAGGATGCATCCGTTCCGTTGAACATGCCTACTCCAAAGAAGGCGGCTTGGCGGTGTTAAAAGGCAACATCGCAGAAGACGGCTGTGTGGTGAAAACCTCAGGCGTGGACGAAAGCTGCTGGGTATTTGAAGGCCCTGCTTATGTAGTGGAAAGCCAAGATAAAGCCGTTGCCGACATTCTTGAAGGCAAGGTAAAAGCAGGTGACGTAGTAGTAATTCGCTACGAAGGCCCCAAAGGCGGCCCGGGTATGCAAGAAATGCTGTACCCCACCAGCTACCTCAAATCGCAAGGTTTGGGCAAAGCTTGCGCGCTGTTAACCGATGGACGTTTCTCCGGAGGGACTTCAGGCCTATCGATTGGCCACGCCTCACCCGAAGCGGCTGCAGGTGGCGCCATTGGCTTGGTACAAACTGGCGACATCATCAAAATCGACATCCCCAACCGCAGCATTAACGTTGCGCTAACGGAAGCCGAGTTAGATGCACGCCGCGCGGCCGAAAATGCCAAAGGGGCAGCTGCGTGGAAACCAACAGAAGTTCGCCCACGCAAAGTCTCTGCGTCTTTGAAAGCCTATGCCATGCTGGCAACTAGCGCGGATAAAGGTGCAGTGAGAGATTTAAGCAAGTTGGATTAATCTGCGCACTTTCACTCACTAAAAAAGCCAACCTCGTGTTGGCTTTTTTTATTCTCATTATTTAAGTGCCTTCAATTTCATCCATTCAGGGCTAGGCAACGTATTCTCAAAAGATAACCTCAACAACACTAGGTCTTTTATGAAACGCACCTCCCTTGTTTTATTTCTTGGCGCACTACTGGCGTTAACCGGTTGTTCCAATATCACCGTCAACGATTACTCGAATAACACACCAAAACTCAACCCGCAGGAATTTTTCTTAGGTGATTTAACCGCAAAAGGCGTGGTTAAAAATCGTAGCGGAAAAGTGATTCGCCATTTCACCGCCACCATAAAAGCCTCCTGGCAAAACAACATTGGTACGCTAGAGGAGAAATTTATTTTTAATGATGGTGAAATTCAATACCGCACATGGACCTTAACCCCAACTCAACCCACATACTTTAATGCCACCGCTGGCGACGTAATTGGCACGGGCAAAGGCAAATTTGCGGGCAATTCAATAAATTTAAATTACGTACTGGCAGTGAAATACAACAACTCAACCATCAATGTAAAAGTAGACGACTGGATGTGGCGCGTTGACGACAAAACAGTGCTGAACGAATCAACACTGTCTAAATTTGGTTTTAAGGTGGGAAGTGTTCAGTTGGTAATTGCGCGAAATTAACGAAATTACTTTTGTTTCTCGAATATTAAAAACGTGTGTTTAAATTTAGCATCTTCCTCGCCCGCCAGCTCAGAAACCAAAGCCCATTGCTCAGGAGATAGCCTAGGAAAAAATGCATCTGCACCTTCTACATCAATATCTATTTTGGTGAGGTAAACGCGATCGGCAATTGGTAGTGCGTGACGATAAATTTCCGCACCACCAATTACCATCACTTCTTCAGCAAGGCTCGATTGCTCACCGCGAAATTGTTGGGCGATTTCTAACGCCTCTTCAACACTTTTTGCCACTAACACGCCTGCAACACTCCAATTTTTTTGGCGAGTGACTACGATATTGGTTCGGCCTGGTAACGGCTTACCAATAGATTCGAAAGTTTTGCGCCCCATGATGACGGGCTTACCCAAGGTCACCGATTTAAAATATTTTAAATCTTGCGGCAAATGCCAAGGCAGCTCGTTGTTGCGACCGATCGCATTATTTTTTGCTGTAGCAACTATAAGGGAAAGTTTCATAGCGATTTGCTCGAACGATTAAACTGTTTTGCCAAAATAAACCTGCGGAGCCTTATTGGCTCTGCGCGATATAGGAGTATGAATAATCAAATTAGATTTAAAAATAAAGGCGCTGGCGCACATAAGCTGCGCTCTTAGCAGACCTTTATATTAAATCGCGATGGGTGCAACTATACGTGGATGCGGCTCATAACCCTCGAACGCAAAATCATCCAGCTCGTAATCAAAAATAGACGCGGGTTTGCGTTTGATAACCAGCTTTGGCAGCGCGCGCGGCTCACGGCGCAATTGCTCGTAAACAATCTCGTCTGTAATGTGATTGTTATACAAGTGGCAATCGCCGAAGGTATGCACAAAATCACCTACGCCGAGATCACATTGCTGCGCAATCATGTGCGTAAGCAATGCGTAGCTTGCAATATTAAATGGCACGCCCAAAAAGAAATCTGCACTACGCTGGTAAAGCTGGCAAGAAAGTTTTCCTTCCGCCACATAAAATTGGAATAGAGTATGACAAGCCGCTAGCGCCATGCGCCCTTGCTCAACGTTTTCCTGCGGGCTTTTAGATTCGTTCGGCAAGTCGGCTGGGTTCCAAGCGCTCACAATTAGGCGACGTGAATTGGGGCGAGTTTTAATTTGCTCGATAACTTCGCTGATTTGGTCGATGGTAGAACCGTCGGGACATGCCCAGCTGCGCCATTGCTTACCGTACACGGGTCCTAAATCGCCAGACTCAGTTGCCCATTCGTTCCAAATGCTGCAACCGCGCTCCTTCAACCAATTCACATCAGTGCGACCTTGTAAGAACCACAGCAATTCCACAATCACACTTTTTAAATGGACGGTTTTGGTGGTTACCAAGGGGAAACCCTCGTTCAAATCAAAACGCATCTGGCGGCCAAATACGGAGCGCGTTCCTGTACCTGTGCGGTCGCCGCGAGTGATGCCGTTATCCACCACATCGCGCATAAGCTCAAGATATTGCTTCATAAACCAAATCCACGAACAATTTTATTGGGGCGCTATGCTAGCAGTTTCCGCAGCTTTTTTTTGGGCTAATTGCTTTTTGCGCTCAGTGTAGTAGGCGTAACCCAATAGCCCAAAACCGGCAATAAACATGGGCAAGGAGAGAAGCTGACCGCGGGTAATGAAACCCAAAAGATCGAAACCTATATCTGCATCTGGCTCGCGGAAGTTTTCGACCAGGGAACGGAAGCACGCGTAGAGCACCAGAAATAGGCCTCCAACAGCACCACGGGGTCTGGGCTTAGCGGAGAACCAAAACAGCACAATAAACATCACCAAGCCTTCTAATGTTGCTTGGTAAAGTTGGGATGGATGACGGGCAATTCCCGCAGGGTCACCGGCTTTGGGGAAGACCATGGCCCAAGGAACATCCGTTACACGCCCCCACAATTCTTGACCAATAAAATTCCCCAAGCGCCCAAACCCTAACCCCAGCGGAACCAGCGGGGCAACAAAATCCATCAACGCCAAGTAAGGAACACGAATTCGGTGGGCGTACACATACATGGCCAATAACACACCAATCAAGCCGCCGTGGAAGGACATCCCCCCCTCCCAAATACGGAACAACCACAGCGGATCACTCATCCACCGATCAAAGTTATAGAAAATCACGTAACCCACGCGGCCACCCAGAATCACCCCAAAGGCTCCGTAGGTGATGAGGTTCTCTACTTCCACTTTGGTGATAGGCGAATGCGGCTTGCCGCTACGGTACAAGGCTAACAACCACGCCGATAAAAACGCGAACATGTACATAATGCCGTACCAATGAACCTCAAGCGGTCCAAGGGTTTTACCCATTAAATCGAATGGGCCAAGAGAAACGGCAACGGGGTCGAAGTTGGGAAATTGGAGCATGGCTAATCATCACTTACTTACATTAGAGCGCTATAAGGCCACGCTATTCCTAATATTGCAATAGGCGCTAGCTAAGGGCTCGCGGCCAGATTTAGCGGTAATTTAAGCAGCATAAATTGATCATACACGCCACCTTTGTCGTCCTGAATTTGCATAAATGATTCTTCGCTAACTGACTCAGCAAATGTACTCAATGTGCTGTTTTTAGTGATGACAATTAGCCCTTCTCTATTTTTTTCGTTTAGCAACTTAGGAATATCTACAGATTTAAAGTTTTCAGGGAGCTGCTGAATCGTATTGGCGGGGAAAAAATAATGCACAATTTGTGGTCGATCCAAATCAGTAAGGACAATGCTCCCTTTTGACAACCGAACAACTTCACCTAGCTTTTTATAAGCTATGAATTCGTGATTTGTGGTGCTGTTGTACTGAATTCCCACAACTTGACCGGGAGTGCCCGTTGCACTCCATGAGAAGATAATATCTCGATAAATATCAAAAACTTTGGTTACCAAAGGGACGGTAAATACAACTAAAACCCCAATAACCAAAACCGGTTTAACTGCACGAAACGAACTGAAAAATAATCCGATTAATGAAATAACCATGAGAGGAGCTGCAGGAGCGATCATCCGAGTATCTAAATCCATATGAGATACAAGCCGATTAACGACTAAGAACAGCAGGTAAACCAATACCCAAATAGATGCACAAAAGGCAACAGTCGACCCATAGCCAACATTGGTTTTATTTTTATGGCGAACAACAAAAGCTAACAATGCCAAAACACCCAGAGTCGCCAGAGGCCATAGAAAAATAGAAGATGAGAAAAACTCCTCGCGCAGCAATACAACCAACGTCTTTAAATCACTACTCAATACAGCTGTAGACCCACTTCTACCGCCTATAGGTAAGCCAGTCAACACATAATTACGAATCAACAACGGTGATATCAAAACCCCAAATAAACCAACCGCAACTCCTATCAATCGCAGTCGATCTTTATAAGGAGCAGAATTAATCAATGCTACATTGCAAATTAATGCAGCCAGAAAACCTAATGCTGCATAGCGAAGATAAAAAGCTATCACAAGAAGGCATGTGCTAAGCATCACGGGTAATAATTTTAGTTTTCCAGATTGGAGCGAATATATAAATACAAAGAACGCAGCAAAAACGACAGGAATAAAAATTGTTTCACTCCATGCGTACAAATAAGTCACCTGCATACTTGGCAGAAAAGCCAATAGCAGAACAGACCCAACAGCCGCCTTGTAATTCCAAGTATTTTTCACGAGATGGAAAAACAGAATTAGCAGAAGCCAGAGAGAAATGACATTGATCAATACGATAAAATGGCCCGCTTTTACGCCCAAGACCTGATCATGTGGAAGAACTGCAGATAATACGAGCGGATATAACGGAGGCCACAATGTGAGCGGATAAAACCCATGTCCATTTAGCGAATAGTCGGGCAAAGATAGTCCATGCCCAAGCAAAATTTGTTGCGCCACACTCAAATAAGACAATGAATCCATGCTCATTGCCGCACCAAAAGGAGTGTGAGGAATAACCTGCAAACCTGAAACGATAAGTAAAACAAAAACCACAAAATATGAAATTACTGAGGCAGAAAACTTTTCCATTAAACATCCTTCAATGCAAAAAGCAGGAATATTCCTAAGAAATATTCCTGCTTCAATAACGCTATAAAGTTTTATTCCTCAAAATCATCCGAGCCCATCGGGCGTATGAGGCGGGTTACGTCGGCGTCGTTCAAGGCCTGCTCCACACGTTCGCGAATTTGGTCGGCGTTGCTCATGGTCATGACTTCGGCGAGCAAGTTTTTGGCGAGATCCAAGCTGATGCCGCGAATAACGGATTTCACTTTGGGCAAGTTGGTGGCGCTCATCGAGAGCATGTCAAAGCCCATGGCCATCAATAGAATGGCTGCACCAGGGTCGCCTGCCAACTCGCCACAGATACTGACACTAATGCCCTGAGCGTGCGCTTCGTTGACGATATGCTGCAAAGCGCGTAGAACAGATGGATGAAAGGCTTGATACAAATCCGCTACGCGCGCATTGTTACGGTCAACAGCAAGAAGATACTGGGTAAGGTCGTTACTACCGACCGACAAGAATTCAGATAAAGCCGCAAGTTCACGCGCTTGGTAAACCGCAGCAGGTACTTCGATCATGGCGCCCACGGGCGGCATTTTGACCTTGTAACCTTCTTCCACCAACTCTTTGTAAACGCGGGTAATCAAGGCTTTGGACGCCTCCATCTCCGGCACGTTGGTGATCATCGGCAGGAGTATACGGAGGTTGTCTAAACCCTCACTCGCTTTAATCATGGCGCGAACTTGCGCGAGGAAAATCTCGGGGTGATCAAGTGTTACGCGGATGCCGCGCCAGCCGAGGAAAGGGTTATCTTCCTCGATGGGGAAGTAAGGCAATGCTTTATCACCACCGATATCAAGCGTACGAATTGTCACAGGCAAAGGCGCGAAGGCGGCTAATTGCTCGCGGTAAATTGCACGCTGCTCTTCTTCTGTGGGGAAGCGATCACGCATTAAAAATGGAACTTCGGTGCGGTACAGGCCAACACCTTCAGCACCACGCTCAAGTGAACGCACCACGTCAGCCATCAATCCGGTATTTACCCAAAGAGGCAAACGGTAATGATCGCTGGTTTCGCAGGGCAAATCTTTAAGCGCCTCCAAACCTTTGAAAAGCGCTTGCTCTTCAATATCGATAGCGGTGTAGTGCTTGCGAACGTGTTCGTTGGGGTCGCTATAAACAGCACCGCGATATCCATCCACGATTACGGGGCGACCATCCATTTGCATAAATGGCAGGTCTACCGCACCCATCACTGTGGGAATATCCATAGCGCGGGCGAGAATCGCTACGTGGGAGTTACTTGAACCCTCCACGGAAACTAAACCTACCAACTTCTCCTTGGGAATTTCACCCAACATGGAGGCCGTAAGCTCTTCGCCTATCAGGATTGTTTTCTCAGGGAATACACGTTTCTTGCGGTTAGATTCCTGCAAATAGGCCAACACACGACGTCCAAGGTCACGTAAGTCAGTAGCACGCTCACGCAAATAGGGATCGTGCATGCTGTTGAAGGTTTGTTCGTGCTCGAGGATAACCTCGCTCCACGCGAAGGATGCGTTGGTACCTTTACGGATACGTTCGGTCACTTCACCACCGAGAGACGCATCGTCCAACATCGCCAAATAGGCATCGAACAGGGCACGCTCTTCGCGGTTCAGGCGCTCTTTAAGCTGGGCACCCAAGCCCTTGATGTCTTCCCGCACCGCCATAAGGCAGCGCTGGAAAAAAGCAATCTCGGCTTCTACATCTTCACACGGCTTATAGGGAACGGAACGAAGATCGGCTTCTGGCGCGATTACAACAGCCTCACCTATAGCGATACCGGGCGCGCCCGCGACACCCATAAAACGGGCTTGAGTGGCAATTTCGTTTTTGCCGCGATTTACGCCGCCTGTTGCTTCGGCGTGAGCAATAACACCTGCCAATTGGGCAGACATGGTGACTAAAAACGCTTCATCACCTTCATCAAAACGACGTTGTTCCACTTGCTGTACAACCAGTACACCAAGCACTTTACGTTGATGGATGATGGGAACACCGAGGAAGGAGCTGTAGCGCTCTTCACCGGTTTCGGGGAAATATTGGTAATTGGGGTGAGCTTCGGCTTGCTCAAGGTTTATGGGTTCTTCGCGCGCAACCACACGGCCGACCAAACCTTCACCTGCTGCGAGACGAACATTACCTACGGCATCCTGATTCAAACCGTCGGTAGCCATGAGCACATAGCCACCGTCGTCATCGCGCATGTAAACCGAGCATACATGGGTACGCATGGCTTCTTTAACGCTGGTTACAATAATGCCCAATGCCGACGGCAAGTCACGCGCGGCATTTACTTCCTGGACAATCGAACGGAGCGAATTCAGCATAGAAACCATCAGACCTATTTATTGTGCGAACATTTATTTTGCGAGCATCTATCTTATGAGTAGCTTAAGCACATGTTTGTACGAGCGAACAACATGGGCGATGGGTTTCGCCCATGTAATTTTTATTTGGTCTCGGCGATTAACTCAAACTCCATTTGGGCATGAACCAAAGACAACTCTTTCAGGGCACGGCGATAAACGTCTTTCTTAAATGACACAACCTTGCCCAGCGGATACCAGTAGCTTACCCAGCGCCATGCGTCGAACTCGGGGCGGCCGCCATTATTCAGGGAAATACGCGAATCATCGCTGCGCAGACGCAGCAAAAACCATTTTTGTTTTTGGCCGACGCAAAGCGGTTGGGAGTTGTGGCGAACCAGCCGATCTGGCAAGCGATACCGCAACCAGCCACGGGTGCAAGCCAAAATCTCTACATCCTGTGGGTGCAGGCCAACTTCTTCATGAAGTTCGCGGTAGAGCGCTTGCTCGGCGGACTCGCGCTCGTTAATACCACCTTGCGGAAACTGCCAGGCATCTTGCCCGCCTACCCGACGCGCCCAAAGCAATTGGCCTTGGTCATTCGTCAATACAATGCCCACGTTGGGGCGAAAACCATCGCTATCTATCACGGGAGTCATCCCTAAAAAATGTTGGGCTGTGGAACAGCTTTTTCCGCACTATAACAGGCTTCTGTAAAGCCGCAAGTCCTTGTGAAACAACGGCTGTAAGTAAATCTTTGTTGAGCCGCCAGAACGCACTGGTTATGCTAGGCGCCCTTATCCAAGCCCCTCATTTTGCTCAAGAAGGTAACCCGTGCGCCTCGCTATTTTTGATCTTGATAACACGCTTTTAGCTGGCGACAGCGATTACTCCTGGGGCGAATTTCTCGTCCAAAAAAAATTGGTTGATGCCCAAACCTACGCCGAAGCCAACGATCGTTTTTACCAACAATACAAAGCGGCAACTTTAGACATTCACGAATACCTGCGCTTCTCGCTCGCGCCTTTGACTCGCTACAGCCTTGATGATCTGGCCGTGCTGCACGCTGAATTTATGCGCGATTTTATTGAGCCTATGATGCTCCCCAAGGCAAAGGCACTTTTGCAAGAGCATCGCGCCCAAGGCGACTATTTATTAATCATCACAGCAACCAACAGTTTCGTGACCCACCCTATTGCCAAGCATTTGGGTGTGGATGACATTTTGGCGAGCGATGCCGAAATTGTGGACGGTCGTTACACGGGTAATGGGACGGGCACGCCATGTTTTCAGGGCGGAAAGGTCGTGCGCTTAAATGAATGGTTAAAGGAAAAGAATTACGATTTGACGGATGCCTATTTCTACAGCGATTCGATTAACGATTTACCGCTCTTGGAAAAAGTCCCCAACCCCGTCGCTGTCGATCCGGATGATCGTTTGAGAGCAGCCGCCCAAGAACGTGGGTGGAAAATACTGAGTTTGAGAGATTAAAAAAAGCCGCTTTAAAAGCGGCTTTGTCGTTTTGATTTATGCCAGATAAACCCGCGCAAATACTGCTTTCAGATAATCCGTTTCTGGAATGGCCGGATGAACAGGGTGATCCGGCCCCTGCCCACCTTGCCCGATAATTTGCACATGACGGTCCAAATGGCGACCAGCAGCGCGAACGATTTCGACCAAAGTATCTTTGCCCAAATGCATGGAACAGGAACCGGCAACCAGCAAACCATCGCGCCCTAATAAGCGCATTCCCAATTCATTGATGTGACGGTATGCGGCTTCGCCTGCTTTTTGGTCTTTACGTTTTTTGATGAACGCTGGCGGGTCGAGCACCACAACATCAAAGCGCTCATCCTCAGCAATCAAATGCTTGAGCACATCAATGGCTTTTCCTTCAAAGCAAGTCACCTTGTCTTGAACACCATTGAGCGCCGCATTTTTTTCTACGTAATCCAGCGCGGCTTCAGAAACATCCACACAATAAACTTCACTCGCACCCGCTACCGCCGCCTGAACACCCCAGCCGCCAATGTAGGAGAAAACATCCAGTACACGCTTACCCTTTACGTATTGCTGAAGCTGCGCGCGGTTAACGCGGTGATCGTAAAACCAACCGGTTTTTTGGCCGCCTTGAACCGGCGCTAGGAAACGTGTACCGTTTTCCACCAGCTCAACCATGTCGGGCACTTCGCCATAAGCAACTTCGGTGTACTCGGGCAAATTTTCCAAGGCGCGGGCGCTGTGGTCATTGCTCAATAAAATACCCAAGGGTTTGATAACTTGCACCAAGGCTTCAACGATCTCTGCCTTAACCAATTCCATACCGGCACTGGCAATTTGAACTACCAAGTAATCCCCAAAACGATCCACCACCAAACCGGGGAGCAAATCTGAATCGCCGTAAACCAAACGATAAAAAGGCTCATCAAACGTTAGTTCGCGCAAGGCCAAAGCTTGCTTGAAGCGATGAACCAAGAGCGATTTATTGAGCGGATGATTTTCATCGCGGTTAATAATGCGCCCGCAAATCAAACCCGTAGGATTCATCAAAGCGATACCCAAAGGCTTGCCTGAGTGGGTTGTGACCAAAGCTTGCTGGCCCAGCTCAAATTGCTTGAGCGGCGAACGGGCAACATCGACTTCGTTGCTGTAAATCCATAGGTGACCTAATTTAAGGCGACGGTCGGCTTGGGCATTGAGAATTAAGGTAGGTAAAGGCATGAGGCAATCCAAGGGAAGGCGGAAAAGGCGCGAATTATAGCGGGAATCGCTCTTAAAGACCCCGCCTATGAGAATTTAATTGATTTTATCCAGCGAACGAATCCAGTCTCTCAATTGCTGGCGCTCGTCAGGCAAAAGGCTATTATCCGGGGGCATAGGCATAACTTTGTCATCAAATAATTTAAATTCCATGCGTGTTTTGCCGTCTACCTTTCTTAGCCATTGCTGATCATTCAATAGTTGTGCTGGATTTTTTTGCAATGCGTCGTGGCATTTACTGCACCGACTCACCAATATCGCTTGAACCTTAGCTGGCGCAACCCAGACTTTCACATCGCTAGACGCTTGTGGGCGCAATTGCCCTTCCCTATAGGGTACGCCATTCGATAACCGCAAAATTGCTGCATTTTTATCATCAACAATTAAAATACTGCCGTCATTCATAACACTGATGCCAGCGAACGCACTTTTTGGACGCACGCCATTCACTTGATTGGCACGCGAAATAATTTCACTGTGCTGCGATACCATTCCCAAGCCACCTTTTGCAGAAAAGCTTTTGGTATTAAAAATCTCTTCGGATGGAAGTGGATCATTAAAATACTGTGCTGTTTCTTGGCGAATAGGTCGCCCTTTATCATCCACATCAAAAGCGACCAATCGATGCCCAACAATTTTATAACCATGCCAGCTCATTAGTAATTTGCCAGCGAGTGATGGAATTTTTGTGTGTTGGTAATAGAACGCATCCATTGGTGCAACATGAGGAGGCATTAACGTCCAAGGCTCGCGATAATTTTTTACATCGCAGGACATTTTGTTTTCATTGATATTGGCGTTGCGATTGTAGCAGTTGGGCCAACCATAAAATACGCCAGGTTCGATAATGTTAATTTCTTCATAGGGCTCATCTGCAGATGCAAAATCCATGCTATTTTCTGCTTGAAGAAGAGTATCACTGGCATGTACAGCAAGTGCCATTGAGTTGCGAAGGCCGCTTGCCAGAATTTTATATTCTTTACTCCAGCTATCGCTTTTCACATCATAATCAAACTGCCAAAGAGCCGCCTGATCACCCGCTAAACACTGAGTAGATTGATCTAAACATCGGTCGGATGATGAACCAATATTAACAACAATGTTATTTTTATTATCGAATACAAAATTTTTAAGAGGATGCAAATAGCCTTGACGATAAGGTAGCGAATCAATAATCGTTTTCACATTGGCGATTGAACCACCCACCAATTCAAATCGAATAATCCGATGAGCCTCACCTACATAAAATCTTCCATCAGCACCGCGTAGAATTTTATGTGGCAAATTTAAATCAGACATTAATTGCTTTCCAACAATTGGGCGGCTTCGATAGTTAACAAGCCATAACTTCCCCTTGTTTTCTACCCACCCTCCCATATCGACAACCAACATCTCTCCTGCTTGTGTTTCAACAGCTGTACGCGGCATTTGAAGCGGCAGCTCGGAGCTACGCTGTGCCAATAACCCTAAACAAAGGTCATTGCTTGTTCCCAATGGCACCTTCGGATATCCATCGCATTTTTCTGATAAAGGAATGTAAGGAGACGCAGACACACTCAAACTAAAACTGAGGCACAAAAACGCCAGTACATATTTATTACTCATTTATTATTCCGTTTCTGCAGATCGGTAGCTTTTAAGAATAAGATCATTTTTTAACATGAGATTCAATCCTTAAATAAAAAAATGCCCCCGTCCAATTTCTTGGCGGGAGCAAAGCAATGCACCACAGCGGAAAACTTAGCTAGAGCAAAAACATTTAACTAACCGAACGAGCGAGGGCTAAAGCACCCACAACGCCAGCCACACCATCCAATGCGGATGGCACAATATAACTTTCAACCTTTTCCAAAATTCTTTCGTGCGCGTAACCATTTACCAACCGCAAAAATTCCGCGTGAATTTTGGGAAGCAAACCCTGCTTCAACATCACACCGCCGCCCAACACAATTTTCTCAGGCGCGTAGATTTGCGTTAGGTTGGCACACATAAGCGCAAGGTAATAAATTTCAGCAATCCAAATAGGATGATCAAGTGATAATTCACTCACCCCACTCGGCGCTCGCAAATTTAAGGATGCACCAGAGGCTAATCCCTCCAAACAATTTTCGTGAAAAGGGCAATTTGAAACAGCATTTACATCATGGGCATGCCGAGGAATTAAAATGTGACCAAACTCCAAATGTCCCAAACCTTGAACCAAAAGACCGCCACTTATCACTCCGGCACCAATACCTGTACCCACAGTAACGTAGACAAAGTTATCACAACCCTGAGTTACGCCGTGGGTGTGTTCACCAAGAGCAGCAGCATTTACATCCGTATCAAATGCAACAGGCACACCTAATTTTTGCGAAAAAAAGCCAACAAGATTTGTACCTGACCAACCGGGTTTGGGTGTTTGTTTAATGTAGCCGTAATCATTGGCATTAGGATTCAATTCAATCGGGCCAAAACTACCAATACCCAACGCACTGATTGAACCGCAACGCAATTTTGCTTCTACAAAAAAATCGTCACATGCTGACAAAGTTTTTTGCGGCTGCTCAGTGGGAATAGTTCGCCGCATTAAAATTTCGCCAGCCTCATTCGCAATAACACAAATAAATTTTGTACCACCAGCCTCAATGGCACCCAATAATTTTGCTGTGCTAATTGAATTCATAGGACACCACAATAATCAGAACTTACCACCACAACATTGTTAGACACTCACCCTTACAAACGGGCGAGTGCCTAAAACCCACTTAGAACTGATAACGCACACCGGCAGAAATTGAACGTCCGCTGAGTGGTCTTGCCCGAACTATATCGCCAATTTTTGCTGTTGACTCCTCAGACTCGGTGACAACAAATTCATTAGTAAGATTGTTGACACTGAGGCTGGCTGACAAACTATCGGTAAACGCCCAACTCGCATTGAGGTTGATGATGTTGTACGCACCTTGCTTCAAGCTATTATTGTCGCCAAGGTAAAACGCGGTTGATCCTTGTAATGTTGCACCCAACACAAGGTTGCTCACGCGATACTCAGGAGTGATGGTCCAAATGAAATCAGCCTGACGACGAGGAACATTACCTACAACAGATTTGTCGTTTTGATCTGAACTAATTTCTGCATCAGACCATGTGGCATTGCCGCGCAAAGACCAAGCTTCGTTGAATACATATTTGCCTTCCAACTCAACACCATTAGCGGTGTAATCGCGCACAAAAGTTAAACCGGATGTAATTTCTGCATTGGTTTCTTGAACTTTAGTGTTGAAATAGGTGGCGAAGAACGACCAATCATTGGTCATGTATTTGTAACCCAACTCCGCTTGTTTAACGTTATCAAAACCGTCAGTTGTGCTGGTCAATGAACCATTAGGATTCAATGTGCCACCTACTTGCGTTAAGCGATCAGCAATTGCGCGGCCACCGCTGCTATAACGGGCAAACATGGATGAATCGTCTGTCAGGATATAAGTTCCACCCAATGAGTAAGAAAAATTGTTCGCGTCATAATTAACAAGTTTTCTCGCACCAGCATTTTGCTCGTTCAACACACGTACACCACCGTTAACAAAACCAGCTGAAACGCCTTGAACATTTTCTAAGAGCGCATCGCTATCTAAGCGCGTGAATTTTCCGTTCACAATGGTGAAGGTACCAATGCTGCCGTTGCCGTTCAAATCAGTAGAAACATTGCCACCACAGCAACCATCAAGACGCATGCCGCGCGCTTTGACTTGATCGTAGCGTGCACTGACATCAACCGATAATTTATCGGTGGGCTTGAAGTTCACATTCAAATAGGGCGCAGATGTGGTGTATTCCAAATCCCAATTCCACGCAAGGAAACTTTCAGATAAAGCACCGTTATTAGTTAACAACACATTCACCGGTTTACCCGTTGAATCTATGCCTGCATTGATTGCTTCGAATTGAATGTTTTGGGTTTTGCCACCAGCAACGGTTTGCGTACGGCCATGCCAGCTGTTCCAGGAGATGTCGATATTTTGTTTGGAAACGTAATAACCGCCTGTTACTTCTACACCACCAAAATCTTTGGTAATTTTCAAATCGTTTACGGCCAAACCAACATCTTTGAAGTTGGTATCAAACATTAAATTCGTAAACGCCAGTTGATTTGAATCTGCAGGTTTTCCATCAATAGTTGCTTTCACGCCACCCGCGCAATTCAAACTAATGCCGCCAACTTTCGCGTCTGCACACAAGGCTGCGCCCTTAGCTGCAATGGAGTTGGTTCCGCCCGCCCAACCATCGGTAAAGGGAGAAATAAATCCACCGGTGATGCTAGATTTTCTAAATTTGTCATTAATAGTTACGCCATCTGCAACTTCTTTTTCAAACTCAAAACCGAAAGCTTTAACCTTGGACTGAATACCATCGCTCACTGAACGTGAAACTGGGTTTCCAAAAGCATCGTAAGTTGTAATGCGGCTGGTTTCTGCGCTCATTAAGGCTTGTGTGCTGGCGTCGAACCCGGGAACAGGGCCAAATTTTCCATTGCCGGTAACTTTCACGGGCGCTGGCAGATAAGTGGTCATCTTGTCATCAAGATCTTTGACGTAGAAACGCAGGAAGCCCTTATCCAATTCTTTGGTGATATTCAGCTTTAACTGGCCACCGCTATCACCATTAAACCCGGTTTCGCGAACGCCTTCGCCATCACGATAAAAACCGCCGATGTGATAATAGATTGTGTCGCTCAAGCGGCCACCGTATTCAAAATCAGTTCTGAATTCGTCGTAGTTCACACCAAAAGACGCACCTACACTGCCGCCTTCTTCTTTACCGGTTTTACTCAGAATATTAATGATGCCGCCGGGAGAGTTGCTCGCCAGAGTTGATGCTGAACCACCGCGGATAGATTCAACGCGATCAACCGTGCTATCAAAGCGGATAAAGTTATCGGTGTTGGCAAAATTGATATCGCCATATTCAAGAACGGGCAAACCATCTTCATGGATTTGCATGTATTTGGAGCCGCCGGTTGCCAAGGGAATACCGCGAATTGTGATATTGGCGTTACCGCCACCGCCGGATGACTCTGAGCGAATGCCTGGCAAGCTCCGGAACACTTCGCCAATAGAGCGAGGGGCTGATTGGGCGATATCCACTGCGCCTAAAGCACTTACAGAAACACTTGCTTCTAACTTGGTAACAGCCTTGACTGTACCTGTGACAACCACTTCGTCCACGGCCGGCACTTCTTCAGCCGTGGCTGGCATTGCGCCCCAAGTAATTGCTGCAACTGCCAATGCCAAACTATTGGGAACCATTCTTCTCGCTAACATGTTAAACCCCCAGTAACTATCTATTTAATGTAATGGCATCTAAATATGCCGTTAAACTAATTAAAGCACTGTGAATTAATAATCTCAACATGGTTTTTAAATCTTTTTTCGATCAAAGCCTGTTTTTTATTCTTTTTGATGCGTGAGCTTTGTTCTCAAAGAGTGAAATGACGATTTTTGGCCTGCCTTACGAACATTTAAACTTGCACCCGTGACACCACCCTTTGCTCTTAGCCACGGTTGGCAGAAAAGAAAACAATAGCAGCGAGCTTTACGACGTAAATTATTTTGGTGCTTATTGCCAGTGAAATACGAGTGCTGCTTAAGCACGCCTATTTGCGAGAAATAAAAAAGGCACCCCGAAGGTGCCGCCTTTGTATTTGAGATCAGGGCGACAGCTAGTCATTAAGACGTAGCTGTCCATCGGGCATCTGCACAACCGGGATCGGATCTATGATATTTCCAGCAAAGTGTCCTTCGCTATCATTCCCCATAAACGCCATTAGCTGCCAATTGCCTTGCGCATCTTTAATTAAGCGCCCCGAATACAATCCTTCTTGCTTTGGCCCTGTTAAAAAGCCATTACCAACGCACTCATAGGGCCCGAGCATGGAATCCGAAACAAAATACTTAACGCCGGTTTGAGGTTCATAAGCAGCGCTCGCCAAGTGCGCCTTTGAATGAAAGCGTTTGGACACGGAGCAGAACAAATAATAGCGTTCGCCAATTTTTTCAATTTGTGGCACTTCCATTTCACCAAACCATCCCGGAGCAAAAAAGGGTTCGCCAACCGTCCAGTGATTTAAATCAGTTGATGATGCGTAACCTACAGCGCCGCGCCCATCAGGTTCGCCAGAATTCACGCGGCAAGTGATGAACATGTGGTAAAGATTTTGGTGCGGATCTTTCACGACCCAAGGATCGCGCCAGGAGGCATCGTGCCAATATTCTAATTTCAACCCGTCGTACCAACGCTCATCCAATTGAGTAACGGGGTTATCTGCTGATGTAGTCCAGTGAATTAAATCGGGAGATCTAGCCATGCACACGCGTTGCACCAAACCTCTTTCAGCGCGCTTGGTGCCGGTGTAATACATTATCCATTCATCGGCATGCTTGATGACGCAACCCGTCCAAGTCGTAAAGGAATCAGGTGCTTCGTCATTGTTTGGTGTTGGTGCCAACGCATCTGGCAACACTTTCCAATGTTTAAGATCTTGCGATACAGCGTGGCCGATGGAGACATTCCAGTGGCGCAGATCGGGGTTTCCGAGTGATTTATCCGCTTGTAGATAAAACATGTGATAGTCGGAGCCGTCCACTGCAAACCAAAAATCCCACACCCATTTATGTTCAAGCTGCAGCATGGCAAGCCTCCAAAACGATTAAATAATTACTCATCTGCGCCGGTCAACATGACGTTTTTATCGGGCGAAAAATTGATATAAAGCGGAAGAATTGCGCCGCCAATAGCGCGTGCATCCGGCCCGATTTTGCCTACATGAACTTGCGGCAAAAACACACCTTGCGGGCAATGTTGATTAACTTTTTGTTCGACGCGAGTAACCAGCGCTTGCACAAGTTCGCGTGGCAAATAGCCATCAATAACCACGCCTTCAAAATCCACAACACTGAGTGACGACAAAATGCTGAAGGTTAAAGCCTCAGCACAATCATCCAACCACTCATCTACAAAAGGTTTTGCGGCGGGCATTAAGTCTGGTAGTTCGGAAATATTTTTGATGGGAAAACCGTTTGCGTTGAGATGACGACGCAATACAAAAATGGAGGCACGGTTAGCTAAGGTTTCAAATTTGCCTGGGTTTGGCGGCGCGGAAGATAAGAGCGAAGGCGTTACCGGCATAGACGCCAATGCGCCCGCGTTTCCATGCACACCGCTTTCTAGGTTTCCTTTCAACACCAACCCGCCGCCGACAAAAGTGCCGATAAAAACGTAGAGGAAATTATCGAGCGCTAACCCATTACCAAATTTCAATTCTGCAATAGCCGCCGCTGAACAATCGTTCTCAATGAATACGGGTAAATGGGTGCGCGCTGCGACTTCTTTATCGAACTTAATTGTCGCCCAGCGTTCAGCCAGAGCATCGTCCATATTCACTTCTTTTTTCCATGCGCCCATAAACCAAGGCATGGCAAGACCAACGCCAACCAAACGCGATTTGTTTTCGGAGGATAGAGAAGATTCTAAATAGGCAATGCCTTGCTCGATTTTGTCTAACAGAAAATCGGGGTTGGGCGTTTCAAATTCGTGAGCAATTTTTCCCACCACTGTACCCACAAAATCCATCAGCAACAGTTGAATATCGCTGCGGCCTACGTTGACACCAATCGAATAGGCACCCGATGGATTCAAGCTGTACATGGTGGAAGGCTGGCCCAAGCCGCGCTGAACTTTGCCTCTTTGAATAACCAGCCCAGCTGCATCCAAATCATCAATAATGCGGGTTACAGCTTGTGGCGTGAGATTGGAAAGCCTCGCCAGCTCTAGCTTTGACGCCTGACCCAGCTTGCGAATGGAATTGATTAGCACACGTTCGTTGTAGCGACGCAATCCACTGGAATTACTGCCTTTGCTCATACCACCTCTTTACTCGGACTGGCTTTAAAGAACCCAAACTGAAGAATATTTACCAAATGAATTTGACTTAATTAAACCACTGTGAATAATTAAGTCAAGGCGTTTTCTATAATCAACGACAATTCCTGCTCGCGCAACCCATTGCAACCTTGCAGACACACATCGGAGTACCGAACATGGCCGCAAACACCAACCTTGGCCTCATTCGCTGGTTGACCTTCCTAATGTTCACTATGTTCGCCATGACCACCGATGCGGTAGGCGTGATCATTCCGGAAATCATCAAGGAATTTAACTTGAGCCTTACCCAAGCAGGCGCCTTCCACTACGCATCTATGGCTGCCATTGCACTGAGCGGAATTCTGTTTGGCTTTCTTGCCGATAAATTAGGGCGCAAGCGGACGATTATTATTGGTTTGGGCCTGTTTGCATTGGCGTGCCTGCTGTTTTCGCTCGGCAATCAGTTCGAGGTTTTTGTGGTCTTGTTGGTCATTTCCGGCTGCGCCATAGGTATTTTTAAAACCGGCGCACTGGCGTTGATTGGCGATATTTCCACCTCTTCGCAAAACCATACGCGCACCATGAATTTGGTGGAAGGCTTTTTTGGTGTGGGCGCGATAATCGGCCCGGCGATTGTGGCTTACCTGCTGGCAGCGCAGGTTTCCTGGAAGTATCTGTATATTTTCGCGGGGTTCCTGAGTTTGGTGTTGCTGACTACGGCGGCGCTCGTGAAATACCCGCAGCCCAAAGCGCAACAAACCGAGTCTATTGATTTGAAGCGGACTTTCAAAATGCTCGGCAACCCTTATGCGCTGGGTTTCTCTGCCGCCATAGGTTTATACGTGGCGACGGAAGTGGCCATTTACGTTTGGATGCCCAGCCTGCTCAAAACCTATACGGGGTCTGTGGTTTGGTTAGCGACCTATGCCTTATCGATTTTCTTCGTATTGCGCGCCGCTGGCCGCTTTCTGGGGCATTGGGTGCTCACGCGTTTTTCCTGGACGTTGGTAATGATGTGCTTTAGCGGCGCCATATTTCTGTGCTTTTTGGGAAGCATCGCCTTCGGTGTTAGTTGCGCCGTTTTCTTGCTGCCGCTTTCGGGTCTGTTTATGTCAATGATTTACCCCACGCTTAACTCCAAAGGCATCAACTGCTTTCCCAAACATGAGCACGGCACAATTGCGGGCGTGATTCTGTTCTTCACGGCCATTTCAGCAGCCGTTGGGCCGCTTCTGATGGGTATTATTGGGGATCTATTCGGTGCAGTGAATTACGGGTTCTACTTGGCGGCGGGCTTTGCGGGCTTGTTGTGGGTCGCGATGATCTATAACCACCTTAAAGACCCGGCTCAGGCCCGTTTAGCGGAAATCGACCAAGGCGAATATGGCAGCCAAGTTTGATTGCGCCCTATTTGGCCAGTGTTACCGGTAGTGTTTGCTTGGTGCCGAACTTTTTGATGTCATCATCTGTAGCGCCTTCTTTGCATTCGCCTTTTACCCACAAATTGTAGGGCGCTACGCTGGAATCAATTTCTAAAAAACCCTCGCGGCAATAACCCATTTTTTGTACCACGAAACCGGTGTTTTCCAGCAAACGCTTGGGCGTGGAGCTGCTGACCGCGATGCCGCTGCGCTCGCCGCCTCCGCCCGAGAAACCACCGCGCTCAATGCGCACGCCATTGTTCATGTGCTCTTCGGGAAGACGCAGACGGTACACGAACATTTTGCTGGTATTGGGCATGATTTCAATTTCCAGCGTTTCCACCAATTTGGTATCGGTGTAGTTGCGACCGGGGCTTTCACAAGCAACGACTAAGCCCATCGCCATCAAGGCGCAAAAGACTTTCGCTAACGACATATTTTCTCCCTAGCTTGAGCAATTCACATTTAAGAAGCGGCAATTCTGGCCGATAACCCTGACAGGGTCTTTAAGACAACCATTTTGGCGTTGAATTTCATTGTGGCGGGAGTTTGTCATGCCTATTCGATCTCGGCTACTGCGTTTATTGATTATTCCTTCCGCGTTAGCGCTTGCGTCCACGACTTGGGCGATGAGCGATTTTAAACCTGTGAAGCCGAAACCTACCGCGGCCGCCAGTGAAAGCGCCAATACAAGTTTGCCATTCGACAACCAAAGTGTTCCGAAAGCCACCAGCGCTGCGCCGACCGAAGAGATAACATCAGGTCAAAGCCCAGCTCCGGCTCCAGTAGCTAAGCCTGCGGCCATTGTTGTGGAATCCAAAGCGGAATCCTATCAACGCGGCAACAACCAATGCAGTAGTAATGAAAATAATTCGTTGCAAAAATCCTTGTTGCTGACCGCTTTTCCCCGCTTAACCCCTAATAGTTCAAACGCTGGGGCGTTGAACGATGCGGAACATCAGTTACCGCAAATGCTCGGTGAACAATTAGTTGCAAAGCACAAAGCAATTACACCCATTCAATTAACCGAAAGTCTGCCATCTCCCTCCGCAAGCGATGACACTCTCCTAGCACAGCAAATTCAAAAACTCGCGCGCAACCAACACACTCAGCTCGTGTTAACGGGCGAAATTATGGATATGGCGATGACTCACCCGGAGGCGACCTACAACCCGGGTTTGTACACACGGTTTTTGAATGGCTTGTTTGATTTTATTGAAGTGAAAAACCGATTTGATAAACGCGAGCGCGTGTTCAGTTTTCAAGTGAATTTGCGTGACGGTTTTACTGGCCAAACGCTCTTTAACAAACGCTACGACACTTACGGCATTTGGGGATTAACTAAAGAGGTTGGTTTCGGCTCGCCTTTGTTTTGGAATACAGACTACGGCCAGCAAATTAAAGGCTTGGTAAAAATGGCATCTAAAGAAGTGGGTGCCGTTATTCAATGCCAACCTTACATCGCCCAAATTGATGCGCGCCCTGGTCAAAATCAAATTTTATTGCAAGGCGGAGCCAACAACGGTTTACGCTCCGGCGATACGCTGGCGCTTTATCAATTAGTTGTGCAGGGTTCAGAAACAGATTACGACAAGCATCAAGTGCGCTTAGTGAATCGTAATGCTGCGATTGAACTGCGTGAGGTTTACCCATCACACAGCGTTGGTGTTATCAACAGCTCAAGCTATTTAACTGGACAATTCTTGGCGGTATCGCCCTAAGATCTTTATTGAACGCTGCCGAAAAAGATGCGGCCTAATTTTTTCTAGCAGAAAGCCTATAAGTGGATACAATAGCGCGCAGTTGTTCTGACCAATTCCATTTATAGGCGTTCCAGTATGAATATCTTCCTCAAAGCAATTTACGGCGTTTTTGGTTTTATTCTATTAGCCTTCGCCAGTTTGCAATTCAACGATCCCGACCCAGTAATTTGGGTGAGCTTCTACGTTATTTGCGCTTTAGTTCCCTTGCTGCTGATAGCAAATAAATTTTACCGCCCCATGTTTTGGTTCGCGGTAGCAATTTGCAGCTTAGAGATATTGAACAGCGCGCCGGGTGCCTACCAATATTATTTGCACATGGCGGAAGAACCCTTAATGCAAGGGATGAACCCACAGAAACCTTACATTGAAGAATGCCGCGAATTTTTAGGCGTGTTAATTGCGCTCGGATTAATGGTGGTATCTGTGTTAATGGCGCGCGTAAAGCTATTTAAATAAGCGCAGCGCTTTAATCCGTAAACTGTAACTTAGCCAAACGCGCGTACAAGGTGCTTTCTTCCAACAATTGCGCGTGTGTTCCCTCGGCAACAATTTCGCCCGCTTCCATAACAATAATACGATCTGCTGCCAGTACAGTTGCCAATCGGTGAGCAATCACAAGTGTTGTACGGTTGTGCGCGGCATTGTCGAGCGCTTGTTGAACTTGGCGTTCACTTTCAGCATCGAGTGCGCTCGTCGCTTCATCCAATAGCAAAATCGGTGGATTACTTAAAATAGCGCGCGCGATAGAAATTCGTTGGCGTTGGCCGCCGGATAAACGCACACCGCGCTCACCTAAAAACGTATCATAGCCTTGCGGAAGCGCTTCAATAAACTCACTGGCAGCGGCCATCTCAGCAGCGCGCTTCACTTCATCCAAACTTGCATTCGGGTTTCCGTAACGAATATTGTCCAGCACGCTGCCCGCAAAAATAACTGTTTCTTGCAGTACAGCGCTGAAAGGTTCGCGTGCATCTTTAAAGGTTAGATCGCGCAGGTCTACACCATTAAAACGCACGGCGCCCGATTGCGGATCGTAAAAGCGAAACAAGAGCTGAAACAATGTGGTCTTACCTGCACCAGAAGGACCGACCAAAGCAACATGTTCACCGTGGCGAATTTTTAATGAAAAGTTTTTTAACGCGAGTGTTTCTGGTCGTGAAGGATAAGCGAAATTAACTTGGTCAAATTCAATGCCCTCACCTTCAGTTGGTAATTGTTTTGGATAAGCTGGCTCAACCACGGGTGAATTTAATTGCAATAATTCCATCAAGCGTTCAGTAGCACCTTCAGCTCGCTGCAAATCGCCCCAGACCTCCGTTATTGCACCAATCGCGCCCGCTGTTAACACGGCATAAATAATAAATTGTGATAACTCACCACCCGTCATTTGCCCGGACAGCACAGCGTGCGCGCCTAACCACAAGACAAACGTAATTGCGCCAAATACCAATACGATTCCAACAACGGTCAGCAAGGAGCGTGCAGCAATACGTGAGATAGCGGTTTTAAATGCATTTTCGACCGCATCATTAAAGCGCGCACTTTCGCGCGTTTCTTGGTTGTAGGATTGTACCGTGGGCATTGCATTGAGAACTTCGCCAGCTACCGCGCTGGAATCTGCGATGCGATCTTGACTATCGCGTGAGAGCTTTCGCACTCGCCTACCAAAAAATAAAATGGGTGCAATCACAACGACCAACGTAATAAGAATAAAACTCGCAAGACGCGGACTGGTAAAAACCAGCATGGCTATGCCGCCCACTAACATAAATAAATTGCGCAAGCCCATAGAAAAACTGGTGCCCACCACGGCCTGAATCAGCGTTGTGTCTGTTGTTAAGCGCGATAAGACTTCACCGGTTTTGGTGACTTCAAAAAACTGCGGGCTCATTTGCAAAATATGTGAATAGATCTTTCGGCGAATATCTGCAGTAACGCGCTCCCCTAGCCAAGAAACGCAATAAAAACGCAGCGCAGTTGCAATCGCCAAGACAATCGCCAAAGCGAAAAGCAAAACGAAGTAACGATTAATGTGTTCCGTTTGACCGGAAGAAAAACCTGCATCAATTAAATACCGAAATGCAACAGGTAAGGCCAGCGTTGTAGCAGACGCAATGCTTAACGCTATAAGCGTCCAAAGCCAGCGGCTAATGTAAGGTTTTAAAAAGGGTAGCAACCCCAACAAAGGTGTTAGCTTTTTTGGAACGGGCAATGTAGATGGCTCGGGCATAAATTATTCCAGTTGATTGCAACCAATTTAAAAATTCGTTCTATTGAATTTTTCAAAGGCCCGCCAAAATTCGCATAGCAATACCTATAGCAGCACCTATAAGCAAGACCAGAGACGCCGCAGCGCTAACACCGTAGCCTCGGCTGCGAGCTTCGGCAGCGCGTGCGTAACTCAGTGCGTAATCTACCCGCCCTATCAACCAAATTAACCCTAAGATACCAGCCCACAAGAAACTCACGTATTCGTTAAACAACCAAAGTGCTGGTAAAAATAATACGAGGTTTTCGAGCGTATTCATTTGAACGCGAAAAATACGCTCAAAGTTTTCGTTGCCCGTAGTAGCAGGCGCTTTCACACCGTATTTAATGCGTGCGGCACCAACCCACACCACAGTAGCGGTAAATAACAATAACGAAAGCAAAGTGATAATTGCTGCAAAGTGCGCTGCCATAAAAACTCCTTAGCTGGATTGAATGGTGATTTGAAATCAAGTAAGCCTAAATCAATATACCTGCTTTCTAAAGGCGTTTAATCAGGAATTAAGGATGACTTTTGTCAAAAAAAAACATAAAAAAAGGCGCATTGAGTGCGCCTTGTAACTGAAATTTAGGGCTGCTGCCTAAGTTTGCTTTTTCGGATTCCATATAAGAAATAAATCACTAAACCAACAGCAAGCCATAGCACAAAGCGTAAATGCGTTTGCCATGGCAAGGGAATAATTAAAGCCGCGCAAGAAATAACACCTAAGGATGACAACACAATTCCATAGGGCATTTTAAACGGGCGAGGCAGATCAGGATGCGTATACCGCAACACAATTACACCAATACACACCAAGACAAACGCAGTGAGCGTGCCTATATTTACGAGCTCTGCCAGCGCATTCAACGGAATAAAACCTGCCATAACCGCCATGATTAGCCCGCATATAACCGTATTTTTCACTGGTGTTTTGGTCTTGGAATTAACCGTCGCGAAAAATGGTGACACCAAACCATCGCGCGACATTGCGGTGAGAATACGAGTCAGTGCGTAATAAAGAACTAGCATTACTGTAGTGAGGCCAGCAATAACACCCGTAGCCACCAAGGCCGATGCCCAACTCACCCCCACTCGTTCTAAACCAAAAGCCACGGGAGAGGACACGTTTAATTCTTTATAAGAAACCATGCCCGTTAATACACCGGAAACAATGATGTAAATAAGCGTACAAAAAATTAACGAGGCGAGAATACCGATTGGAATGTCGCGCTGCGGTTTGTTTGCCTCAGCCGTTGCGGTTGACACCGCATCAAAACCTACATAAGCAAAAAATACGACTGATGCACCAGCAAAGATACCCAGCGGTTTGCCCAACTCATCGTGCGAGAACCACCCGAAAGGAATAAATGGACTCCAGTTTTCTGGATTAATATGAAAGATACCCACAGACAAGAAAATTACGATGGCCAACAATTTTACAAACACCATTGCGGTATTTAATTTGGCGCTTTCCTTTACACCCACAATAAGCATAAGCATCAAGACAAAAATAATGCTGAACGCAGGTAAATTTACAATACCGCCATCAGGCAAACCTGTCACCGCGTTAACTGCAAATGGACCTTTGGTTAAGTAATCTGGCAAACCTAAACCAATCGCATGGAGTGCGTTATTGAAATACCCCGCCCAACCATTCGCAACAGCAGCCGTCGCAACACCGTATTCAAGAATTAAATCCCAACCAATAATCCACGCAATAAATTCACCGAAGGCGGCATAGGAATAACCATAAGCACTGCCTGCTCCACCAACGCTTGCCGCCAATTCCGCGTAGGCCAGCGCAGCAAAGGCGCAGGCTAAGCCGGCGAGAATAAATGAAATGATAACGGCGGGGCCGGAAGTTGTAGCAGCCGCAACGCCGGTCAATACAAAAATACCCGTACCTATAATGGCGCCAATCCCCATCAGCGTCAGGTCAAATGCACTCAAACAGCGCTTTAAACCTATATTATCGACATCGTCCATTACCGCTTTTTTGCGCAGCAACGCATTTAAAAACGAGCTATGCGCCATTTTATTCTCCGTCATTTTTTAAGCCCTTTGGACACTGGATTTTTATTTAAAAAGAATGAATATTGTGTGGCCAAGCCCTTGCGCCGATCTGACATTTTATTTTTTTAACCTACACTAAGGAATGATTAGTCTTCGCCCCTGAGATTTTATCCTGACAACTTATTGCTTCAGTTCCGGCCGGATTACATTACCGTAACGATTAAGTTGCAAACTATCCATCTCCCAGACTGAAAGAACGGAAATCGACATGCCTGTTACCAAATCTTCTGCAGAAATTTCGTGGAGTAGCTGGCTCGCTCTTGGTCTGATTGCTGCACTAATCGCAAGCTTTACCCTATACGTTCTTTCTGAAAAACAGGTGGATCGGCTGGGTGCCCAACGTCATCAGCTGTTGCTCTACGCCGATGAACTGCGCCAATCGTCCGATGATCTTACGCGAATGGTGCGCAGTTACGCGGCAACCGGCAACCCCATCTATAAAGAATTCTATCAGGACATCATCGCTATTAGGGATGGCAAACTACCGCGCCCAAAGGGATATCACAACAATTATTGGCATGTCGCCCTGGCGAACGGGAGCTTTAAGCCCTCCTTCAACGGACGCAAGGTGTCTTTACTGGAACTCATGCGTGAATCGGGCGCGAGCGATATGGAGCTTCGTCTGCTCAATGAAGCCAAAACCAATTCAGACACCCTGAATAGCCTCGAGAGCCAGGTCATTGATATGGTTGCGAACAATGCAACAATCAGTCCAACGGAGCAAAGCAAAGCCCTCGATATTTTGCACGGCGAGGCATACGACCGCGCTAAAGCCAACATCATTATCCCCATAGACAACTTCTATAACTTAGTTGAAACCCGTACCTTGCGTGAGCTCGAGGAATCCAAGCGTACTGCTTACTTGATGAGGCTCTTGGTGATTTCGCTCGCCGCAAGTGTGGCTGCCATACTATGGCGAATCAGTTCAGGTATCAGAACCACCCTTGGTGGGTCTGTCTATCAGGTTTACGAGCAAATTTCGCGCTTGGGGAAAGGTGATTTCACCGGCTCATTAGAAGTCGATGATGATAAAAAGAACAGCATTTTGGGGTGGCTGGAAGAAACCCAGCGGAACCTCCTAAACGCCCAGGAAAAACGCGAACTGGCCGAAATAGCCAGAAGCAACAGTGACGCCCGCTACAAAGCTTTATTTGCCAATATTCAGATAGGAATTGTCATCTTTGTGGCCGACCCGGAAAAGGCTCTGGTAGACGCCAACGAGTGTTTTTGCGACATGCTCGGCTACAGCCGAGATGAGATTTCCAACCTGCTTCCAAAAGACGTAGTGGCAGAAGCCCAGCACCAAGACGTTGAGCCCGCCATAGACTCAATCAAAACCAACGATCTGTTCCGCGAATGGCTACTTAAACGTAAGGATGGCTCCCTATTCACCGCTGAAGTACTTTCAACCAAGATGCCCGACGGTACCATGATGTCTATGGTGCGCGACATTAGTGCGCGCAAAATTGCTGAAGAAAAGCTTAGGGCCAGCGAGCAAAACCTCGCAATCACTCTGCAATCCATCGGCGACGCGGTCATAGTGACCGACACAAGCGGCGCCATCACGCGGATGAACCCTACCGCCGAGCGATTGACCGGCTGGCCACTTACTGAAGCGCGCGGTAAGCCGCTGATAGAGGTATTCAGGATTAGAAACGCGCAAACCGGTAACCCAGCCACCAATCCCGTTGAATTGGTTATAGCCCAAGGCAAGATTGTGGGTTTGGCCAACGGTACAAAGCTGCATGCACGCGATGGTTCTGAATACCAAATTGCGGATAGTGCCGCCCCTATTCGCGATGCCGAAGGCAAGATTGTAGGTGTAGTGCTTGTATTCAGCGATGTTACGGCGAGGTACGAATCCGAAGCGGCTGTGCGTCGTGCCGATGAACGCCTTCGCCGCACATTCAAGCTAATCCCCAATCCCCTCACCTTACAGGATCCTCAAGGGGTAATGATTGATTGCAGCGATGCTTTCTGCGATATCACCGGCTTTAGTCGCGCTGAAATCATAGGGCGAAACACTGCGGATCTCGGTATATGGGTCGATGGCCCCGAACGGGAAACAATGCGGCAACGGTTATTGGCGGAGGGGCGGATCGACAAATTCGAGATGCAACTGCGACGCCGCGACGGCAGTATTCGCATCATGCAATTGTCCGCTCGCTATCTCACGGCCGACCCGGAGCCGCTTCTGCTCGGCACCGCACACGACATCACCGACCTTAAACTTGCCGAAGAAGCAGTGCGGCAGAACGAGCGTTTTATCGCCACCTTGGCACACAACATTCCTGGCATGGTGTCCCACTGGACAACAGACCTTCTGTGCAACTTCGCAACCAAAGCCTATGCTAACTGGTATGGCAAAACACCCGACGATGTCTACCGTTCGCCCATGCATGAAGTTTTGGGTGAATCGGTGTTTAGTGAGAGTGAACCATACGTAAAAGCAGCTCTCGCGGGCATGGCTCAAAGTACTGAGAACATGGTGGACGGAAAATACGTGTGGAGCCAGTACATTCCAGATATAGAAAACGGTAAGGTCGAAGGCCTGTTTCTGGTTGCAACGGACATCACCAAACGCAAGCACGCGGAGTTAGCCCTGCAAGAATCCGTGCTGCACACTCAGGCAATTCTGGACAACATGTTTGACGGCGTTATTACGATCAATACCGGTGGGCAAATAGAGTCATTCAACGTGGCGGCGAGCCGGATATTTGGCTACGCACCGGAAGAAGTCATGGGAAAAAACGTCAGCCTGCTAATGCCTGGCCATTTCAGAGCAAGGCATGAAGCCTATCTTCAACGACACGAAACAGAAGGTGGC
The DNA here is from genome assembly GCF_046347455.1 of Cellvibrio sp. Taxonomy (GTDB): domain Bacteria; phylum Pseudomonadota; class Gammaproteobacteria; order Pseudomonadales; family Cellvibrionaceae; genus Cellvibrio. Next base: position 254,935 of record NZ_JAXMGC010000002.1, on the reverse strand, counting down.
CCCGTCCTCAACACCCTTCGCGAAGTGGAGGGTTTACGCAAGAACGGTGAAATCTTCCCCATGAGCCTTTCCATTACCAAAGTGTTGCGTGCCGATAGAACAACTTTTGTAGGATTGGTTCGCGATATTAGCCAGCAGCGTCAGGATGAAGAAGAAATTTACCGCTTGGCGTTCTACGATCCGCTTACCAATTTACCGAATCGCCGCTTGTTATATGATCGCTTACAACAAGCGATGATTACCTCAAGCCGTACCGACCAACACGGCGCATTGATGTTTTTGGATTTGGACTATTTCAAACAACTCAACGACAGCCTCGGCCACGACCTCGGCGATATTTTGTTGCAACAAGTGGCCTCTCGTTTGCAAAGTTGTGTGCGCGAAGGCGACAGCGTTGCACGCATGGGCGGCGACGAATTTGTAATGTTAATGGAAGCGCTCAGCCCTTACCCGAATGAAGCAGCCTCGCAAGCCGAAATGATCGCAGATAAAGTCCTGCATGCTTTATCAGAGCCATACAAGTTGCGTGAATATTCTTACCTTATTACACCGAGTATTGGCATTGTGCTGTTCTGGCACCAAACCGATTCTATTGAAGAGCTTCTCAAAAAAGCTGACGTTGCCATGTACCAAGCTAAAACGGCTGGCCGCAACACGGCGCGCTTTTTTGACCCCACCATGCAAGCAGCCGTTTCAGTTCGTGTTGAACTGGAAAAAAATATGCGTATGGCATTAACCAAACAGGAATTTTTATTGCACTACCAACTGCAAGTTGATCGCACAGGAAAAACTATAGGTGTGGAAGCACTTTTGCGCTGGAAGCATTCTGAACATGGAATGATTTCACCCGCTGCATTTATTCCGCTCGCCGAAGAAACCGGGATGATTTTGCCTATAGGCCAATGGGTTTTAGAAACAGCATGTATGCAGTTGGTAGAGTGGGCTCGATCACCAGAAACCGCCACTTGGTGTATGTCCGTTAACGTGAGCATTATTCAATTTTCGCACCCGGATTTTGTCGCAAACGTAAAAACCGCGCTGCAAAAAACCGGCGCAAATCCTCACTATCTGAAACTTGAATTAACCGAAAGCATGCTGGCGAAAGATGTGGAGGAAGTGATTGTAAAAATGGTAGAAATCAAATCACTCGGCGTGACATTTTCGCTCGATGATTTCGGCACCGGTTACTCATCGCTTTCTTATTTAAAACGCCTGCCTTTGGACCAATTAAAAATCGATCAATCCTTTGTACGCGATTTACTGACAGACCCAAACGACGCGACTATCGCGCGCACAATTGTGGCACTTGGCCATAGTCTTGGCTTAAGTGTTATTGCAGAAGGTGTTGAAACAGCTGAGCAACGAAACGTGTTAGCGGAAATGGGTTGCGACGCATACCAAGGTTATTATTTTGCGCGCCCGACAGAAGCAGAAGATTTAGATGCAGCAGTCATTAATCTTCCTGATCAACATCAGTATCATTAATCGTAAACCCAGCGCTTTTCGTTTGAGAGATAAATACCTATTCCAATAAAACCGTCAGATACTTGAAAACTAAATCCATCAGTGTCAGCGATGTAATTGCACTCTGCTGGATCATATCGCCATGAAAAGGATGGCTTTTCAAAATCGAGAATGGTTTTGGGGAAAACGCCGTGGGCCGTTTTAAAGGCTTCAATTTGCGGAATGTAGCGGGAACAAAATGTGTCGTAATGTCTAAAGCCGTTGGTCAACAGATAGTAAATGCTTAACAAATACAAAGCACCTAGGGCGACTAAAATACAACTGGCGACTATTAAACTCTTCTTATATTTTGCCAGCCACATAAAAACATTATTCCAACCAAATAAGACTCGCCATACGACCGGTCATTTTATCGCGGCGGAACGAATAAAATTTATCGGCTTGCGCGTAGGTACAGAAATCTCCGCCGTAAATCTGTGTTACTCCCAAAGCATTTAATTCAGCACGCGCTAAAGCATAGATATCCGCATAAAAATGCAACGGTCTTTTGGCAGAGACAAACGCTTTAGCAATCGCATCGGCATGCGTAGGGTTTCTGGCTGCTTTGAAAAATGCCTCGAGCACATCCACACCCACCTCAAAATTCGGCTGAGAAATGGCAGGGCCTAAATAGGCAAGAATTTTTTCAGGCTTGCACAAAAATTTATCCAACGCACGAGCCGTAATGCCTTTTGCCAAGCTGCGCCATCCACAATGAATAGCCGCAACTTCTTTGCCCTGTTCGTCGCATAACAAAATAGGTAGGCAATCGGCTGTCATCACCAAGCAAGCTTGACCAACCTCATTGCTATAGCTGCCATCTGCGGTGCGTACTAAACCGTCGCCCTTCGCATTTACAACTTTTACGCCGTGAATTTGCTCAAGCCATTGGGGATTTTTAGCTAGCCCTAATTCTTCACATAAAGCAGCGCGATTTTTTTCGACGGTTTGCGGATCATCGCCCACATGCAGCCCCATATTATTACTCGCATAGGGCGCAACACTCGCGCCGCCCTCGCGCGTTGTAATACATGCGCGAACATTCGCAGGGGCTGGCCACTTAGGGATGATGTGGTGGGTATTTTCCATGAGGTGGCGATTACTCCTTCGCCTCGTGCTCATAACCATGTTTAAGCGCTTCTAACAGATTTTTAAAATCTTCAGGCAGCGGAGCGGTCCACTCGGTGTATTCGCCCGTTCCGGGATGCTCCAAACCTAACTTGGCAGCATGCAGCGCCTGACGCGGGAAAGCTTTAAGGGTTTCCACTAAATGTTCGTTGGCACCTTTGGGAATTTTGAAGCTTTTGCCGTAGGTTTTATCGCCCACCAACGCAAAACCTATATGCGCCATATGTACACGGATTTGGTGAGTACGGCCGGTTTCCAGTTTTACTTTGATATGGGTGTGATGAGGGAAACGCGTGGCAACACGATAATGTGTCACGGCACGTTTACCGCCCTGACTTAAAACGGCCATCAATTTACGGTGGATAGGATGACGCCCCATGGGCGCGTTTACGGTACCGCCGCCGGTCATAGCACCAACCGCAACCGCCTCATATTCACGGCTTACGGTGCGATCCGCCAATTGCGCAACCAGATCTGTGTGAGCTTCCAAGGTTTTGGCAACGACCATCAAGCCGGTGGTTTCTTTATCAAGGCGATGCACAATCCCCGCACGTGGCAAATTAATCAGCTCAGGAATATGGTTGAGCAAGGCATTTACCAAGGTGCCGGTATAGTTGCCCGCTGCCGGGTGAACTACCAAACCGGCCTGCTTGTTGATGATCAACAAGTCGTCGTCTTCGTGGACTATATCCAGGGTAATCTCTTCCGGTTGCCAATCGCCCTGAGCTTCTAACTCGGCGTTTAAATCCAATGATTCACCGCCGATTAGCTTATCTTTTGGCTTGCCGATTTTGCCGTTAACACGCAGCTGGCCATCTTTAATCCAACTTTGCAGGCGCGAGCGCGAAAAATCAGGGAACAACTCTGAGGCCGCTTGGTCGAAGCGCAACCCACCCATGGAGAATGGCACTTGCACACTCAGTTCAAAAACATCTTTCATTTAGAAGTAAAACCTCAGTTTAGAAACGAATGCCGCTTTGGTATCGGCATGCTCTGTGTTTAAATACGCCCCTATTTTAAATCGGTTACCCGTTAAAATCCGACGAAAAACTCTGTCACCCAAACTATTTGAGTTAACTTTTTATGCTTAAGCGATTATTGACCCTTGCTCTGATTGGCTCACTTGCGCTGCTGACTGCATGTTCTTCCAGTAAGAAAGAGGAAAAATTCACCAGCGAGGCCGATCTTTACAACGCCGCCGAAGAGCAGCTGGAGCACGAACAATGGGAAGTCGCCATTAAAAACCTGCAAAAGCTGGAAGAGAACTTCCCCTTCGGCGCCTATGCCGAGCAAGGCCAACTTGAGCTGATCTACGCTTACTACAACTACAACAAGCCTGATGAAGCCATCGCCACCGCAAACCGCTTTATCCGCCTTCACCCCCAACACCGCAACGTGGACTACGCCTATTACATGATGGGCTTGAGTTCATTCACCAAAGACAAAGGCATGTTTGAGCGCATTATGCCCACCGACATGACCAAGCGTGACCCGGGTGCTGCGCGCGAATCTTTGGCTAACTTTACCCAATTGCTTAACCGCTTCCCCGATAGCCCTTACGCGGCGGATGCCAAGAAGCGTATGCTGTTCCTGCGTAACGGCCTTGCCCGCTACGAAATCCACGTTGCCAACTACTATTTCAAGCGCCAAGCGTACGTGGCTGCTATCAGCCGTGGCCGCTATGTAATTGAAAACTACCCACAAGCGCCGGCGGTACCCGATGCACTGGCCGTTATGGTACAGGGTTATCACCTGATCGGCATGCAAGATCGTGCGGACGAGGTTCTTCAAGTGCTACGCACTAATTACCCAAACTTCCCAGCGCTGAACAAAAAAGGCGAGTTTGACTACGATTACGCCTTCCAAGACCACGAGCGCAACTTCTTAGGAACCATTACCTTGGGCTTGTTTACCAAGCAAGAAACCATAGGTTTTGATACCCGCGAGCTCTATGACGCTCAGTACAAAAAGGCACCACGACTGGTTAAGTAAGTCGTGCGGATGAAAAAGGCGGGTTTTTACCCGCCTTTTTTGTACCCGTAACTTTTTGAAAGACACTCAACCCCCTCCCAACCTCCCCCTTGAAAAGGTGGAGGGGCTGAATATCACTTCGTCCCCACAATGGGCGAGACTCAACCCTATCAAATTTACCACTCACACTAATTTAATAGGGAGTTGGCTCCTCCCCTCTTTTCAAGGGGGAGGTTGGGAGGGGGTTAAACACCCATTTTCCAACCCGACGTAATCGGGTATCTGCGATCCCGTCCAAACCCGCGCTGGCTAATCCGAATCCCTACCGGCGCTTGGCGGCGTTTGTATTCGTTGACGTCTACCAACCGCACCGCACGTTCAACCTGATCGCGAGCAAAGCCTTTGGCGATAATTGCTTCTGCACTTAAGTCCTGTTCCACATACCAGTAAAGAATCTGGTCGAGGATTTCATAAGGCGGCAAGCTGTCTTCGTCCTTTTGGTCGGGCGCTAATTCGGCTGAGGGCGGACGGGTAATAACAGTTTCGGGGATAACTTCGCCCAAGGTGTTACGGTATTTGGCTAGGGCGAACACCAGCGTTTTGGGCACGTCTTTGAGTGCATCGAAACCACCGGCCATATCGCCATAGAGCGTGGAATAACCTACCGCCATTTCTGATTTGTTGCCTGTAGTCAGTACTAAATAGCCCTTCTTGTTAGAAATCGCCATCAAGAGCACACCACGGCAACGAGCCTGCAGGTTTTCTTCGGTGGTATCGCGCTTGGTGCCTTCAAACTCGTGTGCAAGCTGGGCCATAAAGGCTTCGTACATAGGTTCTATGCTGATGGAGCTGTATTTGACCCCCATGCGACGCGCTTGCTCGGCGGCGTCGTTTTTACTCAAATCCGATGTGTAGCGGAACGGCATCATTACCGCTTCGACGCGATCTGCCCCCAGAGCATCAACTGCCATGGCCAGCGTAAGCGCCGAATCAATGCCGCCCGACAAGCCCAGCACCACACCTTTGAAGCGATTTTTGTTCACATAGTCGCGCATGCCAAGTACCAAGGCTTGGTAAACGGCTTCGTGGTTACTGGGAATAGGCTCTAGCGTCTGAGCGGGTACGTAAACTTGGTCGTTATTGATTTGAATCTTGGCCGAGAACAGATCTTCATCGTAAGCCGGCGCGCGGAATTGGGTCTGACCAGACGCATCCACTACAACAGAACCACCGTCAAAAACCAGCTCATCTTGACCGCCAACCAAATTCACATAAACAACCGGCATTGCGCCTTCCTGCGCGCGGGCTGCAACTATGGCTTCGCGTTCGCTCTGCTTGCCTTGGTGGTAAGGCGATGCATTGAGGTTGAGCATAATCTTGGCACCAGCCGCCTTGGCTTGGGCCATAGGTTCTGGGTGCCAAATATCTTCACAGATGGTAATGGCAGCAGTCAGACCTTTTAAGTCAAACACGCATGCCTTTTCACCCGGTAGAAAATAACGCTTCTCATCAAAGACCTGATAATTAGGCAGACATTGCTTGGCATATTCCGCCACCAACTTACCTCCCTGAATCACGCCCGCCATGTTGAACAATTTGCCGTCGATACGTTTGGGATAGCCAAGAATAATCGCCAAAGACAGGTTTGCGTTTGTGATCTCCGCCAGCGCACGCTCAATGCGTAAATCCAAACTTGGGCGCAGCAACAGGTCTTCTGGTGGGTAACCCGTTAAGGTCAGCTCGGGGAAAATGACTGCATCAGCCTGTAATTCGGCTTCCGCCCGACGAGCAAACTCAATGACTTTTTGGGTGTTGCCCGGAATATCACCAACGTAGGTATTCAACTGCGCGAGGGCGATCGTGATTAACGACATGGCAGAAAATCTCTAAGGTTTACGAAAATTTGGTTGCGCTGTGAAACAGGTAACCAAGACCTGCAAAAACCAGCGTAAACTAGCGGCTTTGGTGGCTTGCCTCGGATGAAGGCTGCCAGCTCACAATAAGAGAGCGCAAAAAAGGAGCGCATTGTCTGCTAATCCGCCCTTAGAAGCAAAGGCGAACCTGTAAAATAGCGAGTTTGCCTGTCCCCGAAATCAAAACATAAGCCTCTTTGAAATTCACTGTAGCGATAGTTGCCGCTAACGCAAAATAATGACTCACGTTTTGTTAGAAAGAACTTTTATCCCATGAAATCATTTACACCCATAGCCTCCAGTTACAACCCGTTCGAATTGCTCCGCGTTTATACCTTCTACCGCACCCTACTCGGCATAGTGTTGCTGATTATGTTCCAAGGGCAACTCACGCCCAACGTGTTGGGCATGACCAACCCAACCTTGTTTTTATACGCGGTAGTTGGCTATACGATTTTTAACATCAGCACTGTACTGCTGTTATGGAAAGTAAGATTTTCCCCCTCACAAAAAATACTCTTTAGTTTATTTTTTATCGAAATCATCGCGGTTGTTGCACTTATGCACAGCAGCGGCGGCGCTTCGAGTGCGCTTGGCTATTTATTATTGGTAGCGGCCGCAGCAGGCGGTATGTTGCTACGCGGACAGATTGCTTTTTTTCTGGCGGCGCTTGCCAGCCTTATTGTTATTTCTGAAACCGTTTATCGGGCGATAACCGATACCTTACCCACAAATTCCAATGCGTTTTTCTCTGCTGGAATTCTCGGCGCGTTGATTTTTATCAGCGTGATTATTTTCCAATACCTTACCAAGAAAATTTTAACGAGCAATCAAGAAGCTTTATCGCAAGCCCATCATGCGGAAAACCTGCAAAAGATGGCACAACAAATCGTTGAACGCATGCGTACCGGCATTATGGTGTTGGACAAAGAAAACAACATCACCATGTTTAACAATGCTGCATCCAAACTTTTGGGGTTGGCAAACAATAATTCACCGCAACTTTCCGGCTCTCCAGAACTGCAAGAAAAAGTGGAACATTGGCAACGTACCCGTAAAAACCCCTCGCCGATTTTGCATGCAGATAGCGACAGCAATGACGAGGTAAAAGTAAACTTCGCCAAACTCGACCAAGGCGAAAACACGCTGATCTTTCTGGAAGATAACCGCGCAATCACCCAGCAAGCGCAACAACTGAAACTCGCTTCTTTAGGTCGATTGACCGCGAGCATCGCGCATGAGATTCGCAATCCCCTTGCCGCTATTAGTCACGCCAGCCAATTGCTATCGGAGGATAGCGAATTACCTGCTAGCGATAAACGCCTTGTCGAAATTATTGGTTCGCACACAAAGCGGGTAAATCAAATTATCGAAAATATTTTGCAGCTATCGCGCCGTCGCATATCCAACCCGCAAGCTATTCGCTTAGACGAGTGGCTCCCCAAATTTATTAGCGACTACTTGGCAGCGAAAAATCCGAAAGATAAACCGCTTATCGATTGCATTGCAGCCGATCCTATTCTGGCCAAGTTTGATGTTGGCCAATTGCAACAAGTGCTTACTAATCTTTGCGACAACGGGTTACGTTACAGCCACCCACCCGCCAACTGCCCACACTTGGTTTTGGAAGCGGGAATTGATGCAAATACTCAACAACCCTTTATCAAAGTCATTGATTTTGGCGACGGGATTAGCAAAGAAAATCTGGAGCACTTGTTTGAGCCATTCTTCACTACGGAAAACACTGGCTCGGGTTTGGGCTTGTATATCTGTAAGGAATTATGCGAGAGCAATCAAGCACTGCTTACCTACGAACGAACCCACGAAGGCTTGAGCTGTTTCCACATTCACTTGGCTCACCCTGATAAAATAATGTAATCGGAGAAAACACTATGCGACTCACCAGTTCTGGCATTGCGTTACGTTTTTTGTTTTCCATCTTGCTCGTTTTACTCAGCTATAACCCCAGCGGCTATTCCTATTTTCACTGGGTTTATCAGAACCTTCATACAATTACGCCTTATATTGCCATTGCCGGGCTAGTGCTAATTATTGGTTGGGCGATTTACATTAAAGCAACCCTAAATTCACTTGGCATTGCTGGAATTTTGTTAGCAAGCGCACTTTTTGGTTGCCTGATTTGGCTATTTATTTACTGGAAAATTTTGGATGTTCACAACACATCTGCGGTTGCGTGGGTAGTGGAAATTTTATTGGCAATCTTACTTGCGATAGGAATGTGCTGGTCTCACATTAGTTTGCGCTGGTCCGGGCAAGTTGATGTGGATGAGATCGAAAACTAATCTTCGGTAAGCATAAAAACTCACAAACCTATCTTTTATTATGCATTTCACTCACGCCATCCATGGCGTTCGCCCTTTGGGCAGCCTTCGGCTGTGCAAAAATGCTTTCCTGCATTTTTGTCACCGCAATATGTAGACTTAATTATTTTTTATTGTGCATTTCCCACGTTTCTAACTTTTTCTTTTCACTTTTTCGCAAGAGTACATAAGTCGCACCCACCCAACCGTGTTGCTTTTGGGCAGAGTGAAAGGCAAGAACTTGATCGAATTGAGGGAGCCAGTGATTTAGGCAGCTTTTTAATTGCGCGGGTAAACTACGGCCTTCACCTTTGCCATGGGTGATTAGCGCGCAGCGAATATCGTTGGTCATACAATCTTGGATAAATTGAAAAACCGCACGGCGCGCTTGATCGATGGTCATGTGGTGCAAATCCAAACGCGCATCTATTTGGTATTTACCCAAACGCAAATTACGGTAAACGCCGGTTTGCACACCATCGCGTTTAAACTCAATGACTGCCAAGGGATCGACCGGCTCAATATATTCACCAGAAAGGAAGTTCTTATCCTTTGCCAATTCTTCAGTGGCAGCCTTCCGACGGCGTTCCGCTGTCGCCTTATCAAGCGCAGCTTTGGCTAGGTCAACCTTGGCTTCTACTTGAATAGGCTTAACGCCTTTCATTTGCTGAAGGAAAAAATCGTCGTCTTGGTCGGCCATGGGAATATCAAAAAAATAAAGAAAAGATCGAGCAGACATTATATTTAAATCTTTTCCTTTTATCTAAGAACTTATTGGATAAGTTGATATAAAAAGGCCGCAGGTTTCACTGCAGCCTTTTTAGCTAGCAAATTAGAAATTTATTGCACGCGCCCCGTCATCCACGCTTTGCGAATCAAGCCGCCGCATTGCGCGGAATCTTTACCGCTACCGGGCTCGCCTTTGCGTGCAACAATTCCGTAGAAGGTTTTGGTTTTATCAATCCACGGGTAGAAACCAAAGGCACCGGCACTACTGAATGCTCCATCTCCAGAAACAGGATCTGTTTCAACCCAGTGGCCGAGCGAATAATCCCAGCTCAAATTACTCGGTACAGGCGTGTGTAACGCAGTCGCACAGGTTTGTGGATTGGTGCATACCGCGTGCGCACCCAGCAGATCGTTGATGAACAGCTGTTTGCTTAAAATTTTACGCAAGAAGACAGCGTAATTAGCCGCCGATGTATTCACACCACCCGCTAATTGTGGTGAACCAAAGGTGAATACGAAATCGGTTCCCAAATACATTTGCATATCGCGTTGCAGGGCGGCTTTATTGTCTGCACCTAGGCCCATATCAACTGCGAGTTTTTGAAAGTGGCCGCCGTTGTAATAAAACTTGCCCACGGCATCTGCATTGAAATCGTCGTTATGTCCGCCGCGGTTATTTTCTTCTTGAAAACATTGGGCAACAGTTTGCGAATTTCTTACGCCCGGCAAAATTTTGATGCAGGATGTCACGCCGAAGTTTGTATAGCCAGAAGACATAGTCAATGCCGCCACATCTTCGTCACTCACCTGACCTTGACGAGCCTGAACCACATAGGCGCCGAAAATCCATTTAGACGCAGATGCTATAGGCATTAGCGTATCAGCCTGATAACTCCTGTCCCCCGTTGAACCCGATACAAGCGATTGCGTTTGATCACCAATTTCCCAATAAAAGGGTTTGATCGCAACACACGCCGGATTGCGAATGGCGGTCTGTGTTGCCGCGTAGGCACGCATACTTGTCGCCACATTTGTAGATGCCGCACTTGCTGTCGCGCTTACCATAGCAACAACTAATCCAGCAAAGCCAAAGCAATATTTAACGGTTTTTTTACACATCCCCAAGCCCTCGTTCGTTGTTAGTTGAAGGTATAACGAACCAGGTTTAAAAAGGTTTACACGCGCAATCAACATTTTTAACGGAAATAAAAAAGGGCGCACAAGGCGCCCAAACACATGATTTTCCAACAAGTACAACTTACAACTGGGTATTGCTTACAAACGCAATTTTGGTTCCGTCTGGCGACCAGCTTGGAACATTGATAGTTCCCTGCCCGCCATAAACATAAGCAATGATTTTTGCTTCGCCGCCATCAACCGGCATTTCACGCAAGTAAACGTGGCGATAAAACGGGTGCTCATTGGGGTCAATGTCCGTCATGTAAGACAAAAACACAATCTTCTTACCATCGGGCGACACATGTGGGAACCAGTTGTTGTGGTTATCAAAGGTCAGCTGCTCTTGCTTGGTGCCATCAGGCAACATACGCCACAACTGCATCAAGCCCGTGCGGTTTGAATTGAAGTAAATGTATTTACCATCGGGCGAATACTCCGCACCATCATCCAGCGACGGAGCACGTGTTGACGTGAGCTTTGTTTCCTCGCGCGTTTTCAAATCAATGGTAAAAATATTAAATGACCCGTTGCGCTGACCGGTAAAGATCAGTTTTTTATTGTCGGGCGAGAAACCGTGTAAGTAAGAGTGACCCGCGCCAGTTGCATTAATTTGCACAGGTTTGCTGCTGCCTTTTATCGGCAACACATAAAGCGTGGAGTTGTTGTTATCTTCTTTTACGTGGCTGCTAATACCAATTTGCTTTCCATCCCACGACAACACGTGATCATTATTGTTATGCGATGCATAACCAGTATTAATAACGCTAGGTTTGCCGCTGGCGATATCAAAGTTGTACAGCAAACCGTTAGAGTTATAAATCAGTGATTTGCCATCACGCGTCCAATTGGGCGCTTGAATGGAATCTGGCGCACGGAACACAATTCGGCTATTACCCGTCGTTAAATCCAAAATTTCCAAATTGCTGCCAATGTAGTCTTTGTAAGGTTTAAAATCTTTTGCGGCGGGAACGGTAATTCGCACATTAGAAACCGTAGCGGTTTCCACCACATCAGCATTGTGTGCAGTCAACGCCAAACCAACAAACACTTTTTCGCCCAGTTTCACGTGAGAAACAGAGGTAACCTGAAAAGGCTCGCCTTTTTTTGCGGCACTAAAAATATAAACATCACCGCGACGTTCAAGTTGAATTACGTTAGCAGCTTTGATTTGCAGTGGATATTGATCAGTTTCGCCGCCCGATTTTTCGCGGAATTGTAACGAGACTAAACCATCACCATGAATTGCTGTATTAACGTTCGGGGAAGATGTGTCCAATGCGCTGCGAACATTCCAACCAATTTTGCGATGCGGATCTACACCTTCACCCTCAAACGCAACCTGCGCTTGCACGATAAAATCGCCCGTCATTTGGTTGTAGAGGTAATGCAATTGATCTTCCGCGCCCCACATATTTTTTCCTGAGGCACTGATTTTGTAGATTTGCTGGTTGGCATCGTAAACCACCTTGCCCGGTGTTTTTACGGCGCCTACATCCGCGTGATTTGAAAACTGACCAACGGCTTCTGCCCCAGCTGTTAGTGAATATGCCATTGCCAATAACCCTGCCATGCCGAACTTAAGTTTTTTTATAGTCATAGAGCCCTCTGTTTATGTGGTATATCGCTCAGGGGCTATGATTGTTGGCGAAAAATGTTGGGGCGTGGGCTCTTTTTACTCATATTTACGAAGCATTACAGCAATTAATAGTATGTCGATTACCGACTTGTAATTTCGCCCTAGCGGCAATGTTTATTAACCCGTTTGAGCTACGGAGAGAGAAACCGCCTCAGCTTATGATATATACCTCCAAGCTGTAGCTGGGGGATAAAAGGGGGAGCCACGAGCTAAAAAACTTATTTTTTCTCAATATAAAAAGCTGCGGAATTTTCTTTCTCGGAATACCCATTCCATATAATAGGAGCAAATACATCTAAATCTTTTTGCTTGAGCCGAGACATAATTTTCCCACTTATATTCGACAACTCATCTTTGTTTTCGAGGTGAATTTTTATTTCGCATGCTGTAGCTTTACAAACTACCGACTTAAGTTCTTTTGCCTGCAAATTCACATCTGTATAAAAAGCTTCTTTTAATTTTTTTTCATTACTAACTGCCCAATCATAATCAACTCGCTCTGTTAAAAATTTTTCGTACGCAGACTGTTCGACGGAGGATTTAGTTTCACTTGAATTATCAGGAGCGGAGGTAGTGAACTCTTGTGCTGCCGAATTATCAGCCGTTTGTGCACGGCTCAGGTGTTGAACTGGCACTTTTGTACTAGTAAGCTCACTGACAGGGCTATCGTTTTTCGCTTGCTGCAACCAGTCAGCTTTTATAATGATTAGTTTATTTCTTAATTCAGCAATTTGATGATTCAGTTCTGAAATACGGTTGTCGTCTGCAACATTTATTTGTTGTGTGCCTACACTGGAATTAAACGCGGCACTTAGTGCCCACCCAAGAAGCCAACTTACAGCCAAAACAATGATAATAAGAGGTAATTTAATTAATTTCATTTTTCTCACTTTGCTATCTAGATGTCAGAAAAAACGTACTTTAGGATCAGAAGAAACATAGATCCCTAAGACTTTATCCTTTTGGGATATTTTCATTTCACCTCCGCCCACAAAAAGCTCGTTATATTGCTTCTTCCCCATAACTCCATAAACATATTGAGCTATCGCACCTGTTTCAGCTAAATCTTGATAGAAAATTTCGATACGGCAATGCTTTGAACGGCATTCAATCGCCTTTATAGCCTTGCCCTGCAATTGTGGATCTGTTTGAAATGCTTTAAGAAGGCTTTCTTCCCTCACTCCCGCCCATGTTTTATCTATAGGTTCAGCCATAAAAATTTTGTCGCGCTCAGCATCCATATCAAAGTCAGGATTATTTTTGTAAAGCGCATTGATGCGATTTATTTCGGCCAGAGATTCTGCGTATAGTGGATAACTTTTAGGATCTACACCAGGTTGGGCTATTGAACTGGCGCTAGAGGCATACGTTTCTTCGGCCATCTTTACCACCCTATTTTTTTTTGCCTGAAGTTCCGACTCTTCTGCTTTTAATAAATTTAACTCAGCTTCCAAGCTCTGTATTTCAAGATTATGATCTGCTTTTAAAGCGATGTTCGAGTTGAGGTTCGAAGATAGAGACGCCTGATTCCACCCGGTGATAAATATAGCTATCGCGGCTACAATTACACTAAACCAAGTGATTTTTGACATAAAAATACTCTTATAAAATCAAACGATAAAAATTGAAGCAGAGATCGATAAACGACTACTGATTGCTCGCTAGTAGCCGTTTACTTTAACTAGACCAAAGAGTTAATTCTCAAGGCCAGATTGGCATATTGGCCACCACTACTTAGAGGTGAGTTAGGGCATTCAATCCACCAGTTGATCATCGGTGGGCTACCAAGGTAATTGTCAAACTGAATATGCTGGATACAAACCGACCCATTCATATTGATATAAGCGTCTTTATAGGTGGTATTGATATACTTTGGAGCCGGTCTGTAGTCCTTTATATCTAAAGCATTAGCAAAGGAACATATTAGAAAAGTTAGCGCGACTAACAATATATTTAATTTCACAATAAATTCCTCTTTATTAAATTTCAATTAACGGCAAATTACCTTATGCCGGGTGCATTATGACAAACATGACTAAAATTCCAACAACGAGAGTGAGATCAAGACTATCACCGTTACATTCAGTATCAAACGAAGCAGTAATGGCGCCAAATTCGACCCAACTAATACCAATTAGTCTTCTCTAAGATGCGACTGTGAGTCGCCCTTTTATTTTTAGGAGGATCGAGCCTACCGATTGACTCCTCAAGTGCTTTTGCCGTGCATTCAAAAATTACGGCCGTTGTTTTCCTTGCGGTATAAGCCGTAAAAATCTCGATATCCATTGTTTTTTCAACGTCGGGCGCATTTTCAACGGTGAAAGGTTTTAAATATTTATCGGCTTTAATAAGCGTTTCTGCGCAACTGCAAACTTCTGCTTCGGTAATTTTTTTAAAATTAACAGATTCAAAACTTTCTGTTTCGCTATTATTAAATGAGGAAACATAAAGACTGCAACTTTCTTTAAATTGACTCATAAATGTAGCGGGCGGAGTCTTATCTTCAAACGAATAATTTCCCTCCGAAGGAAGTTTTTGTTCTGGACTATCGGCTAGACGCCAGCGGTGATAGACAGGGTACCAAACAGCAACAGGTCCGCCGTTTTTAATCGCAGGTTCAAATTTGCAATTCGACAAAAATTTAATTGCCCCTTCATCCAATGCTGCAAAGCCGGATGACACCGCAACTCTGGCATCTACTACATTACCGGATTCATTAATCCTTAATTCCACACCAACTTTTCCTTCTTCGTTATCCCTGCGTGAAGTTGCTGGATAAACAGGTTCGCCACAAGAATTAGGTTTTAAAACAGGCTTTATAATTGATCGATCAAGAGGAGAAAGTTTGGTTTGGGTTTCCGGAATTTGTTTATTTTCCGATTGTTCCTGCACCGAAATTCCTGCAAACGAATTTGTGCTCAACGCTATAGCCAAAAGGGCAGAAAACGATAAAAATTTTTTGCTAAGCATTTTCATATATTCATCCATATGCAACATTAAATCCACAAAAAAAGGGGTGCAAATACTGCACCCCTTTTCATCACTCAAACACAATTATTTATTCGCCCGATTCTCAATCAACTGCGTCACTACGGATGGATCTGCAAGCGTTGAGGTATCGCCCAATGAATCAATTTCGTTGGCGGCGATTTTGCGCAGAATGCGGCGCATGATTTTGCCGGAGCGAGTTTTGGGTAAACCCGGTGCCCATTGGATAATATCGGGGCGTGCGATTGCGCCGATTTCTTTTACCACTAACGACAGCAATTCTTTTTTCAATTCATCGCTGGGTTCTTCGCCGCTCATCAAAGTCACGTAGGCGTAAATGCCTTGGCCTTTGATGTCGTGCGGGTAACCGACCACAGCAGCCTCGGCAACTTTTTCGTGCAACACTAATGCAGATTCAACTTCGGCAGTACCCATGCGATGGCCGGATACGTTAAGTACGTCGTCTACGCGGCCGGTAATCCAGTAGTAGCCATCTTCATCGCGGCGTGCGCCGTCACCAGTGAAGTAGTAACCGGGGTATGTGCTGTAGTAGGTGTCGATGCAGCGTTGGTGATCGCCGTAAACGCTGCGAATTTGGCTTGGCCATGCAGCTTTGATTACGAGGTTGCCCTCGCCCGCACCGAGCACTTCTTTTCCTTCTGCATCCAAGAGCGCTGGCTGTACGCCGAAGAAGGGAAGAGTCGCTGAACCGGGTTTCAAGGCAATGGCGCCGGGCAACGGAGTGAGCATGTGTGCACCGGTTTCGGTTTGCCACCAAGTATCTACAATCGGGCAGCGGCTATCGCCAATTACGCGGTAGTACCATTCCCAAGCTTCAGGATTGATTGGTTCGCCTACGGTGCCGAGCACACGCAAGCTGGAACGGGCAGTCTTTTTCACCCAGTCATCGCCCGCACCCATAAGCGCACGAATGGCGGTTGGAGCAGTGTAGAAAATGTTGACTTGATGCTTGTCGATGACTTGCCATAAGCGCGATGCATCCGGGTAAGTTGGAACACCTTCAAATACCAAGGTAGTCGCGCCGTTGGTCAGCGGGCCGTAAACGATATAGCTGTGGCCGGTCACCCAACCCACATCCGCCGTACACCAATAGGTATCGCCTTCTTGATAGTCGAATACGTATTTGTGGGTCATGGCTGCTTGCAGCAAATAACCGCCGGTTGTGTGCAATACGCCTTTGGGTTTGCCGGTTGAACCCGAGGTGTAGAGGATAAACAGTGGGTCTTCCGCATCCATGACCTCTGGTTCACAACTTGTAGGTTGTTTGGCGATAAGGTCGTGGTACCAGAAATCGCGCGCGTTATCCCAACTAATTGAACCTGCGGTACGGCGAACCACGATGCAGGTATGAACATTCGGGCAGCTCGCTAGCGCTGTATCTGTGTTTGCTTTTAAGGGAACGCGCTTGCCACCGCGTAAACCCTCATCTGCGGTGATCACCACTTGGCAATCTGCATCCAAAATACGGTCTTTCAGGGCTTCAGGAGAAAAGCCACCGAACACCACTGAATGAATCGCACCAACGCGGGCGCAAGCCAGCATGGCATAGGTCGCCTCGGGAATCATGGGCATGTAAATACAAACGCGGTCGCCCTTCTTCACGCCGCGGGCGCGTAAGGCATTGGCGAGCTGGCAAACTTCGTCATGTAGCTCTTGGTAGGAAATAAATTGATCTTCGTCCGGGTCGTCACCTTCCCAAATAATCGCCACTTGGTCTGCGCGGGCGGGAAGGTGTCGATCAATACAGTTAACCGACACATTAAGCTTGCCGTCGATAAACCAAGCCACCTCACCTTTTTTCAAATCACTCTTGGTCACCTGCGACCAAGGTGCTTGCCATGTCAAAAACTGCTTGGCCTGCTCTGCCCAAAAAGCATCTGGATCTGTAACTGACTGCTGGTACATGGCTTGATACTGCTCGAAATTGAGCGTATCCATTTTTTTAAAATGATCGGGAACAGGGTAAAGCTGCACGTCTGACATGGTTGATTCTCACTACTGTTATTTTGTTTTACAGATGCGCGCCATGTAACAGGTTTCACCCCCCGTAGCACGCCAAAAGTCGGCGTTTAGCTTAACAGTTCGCTTAGAGGATTTTCAGCTCTAAACAAAAATTTATGCGTTTTTAAACCTACATCGCAGTTCCAAACGCGCATTTATTGCTTGCCCTTAACAACTGGTTAAATATACAGTTAGCAATAGTTAACCGAGGGTCCCAACCATGAGCAACTTACTGGAAAAACTGACGATTTTGTCAGACGCCGCCAAATACGATGCGTCCTGCTCCTCCAGCGGCAGCAAGCGCGCCAATCATAACAAGGGGCTGGGTGACGCAACGGGAATGGGGATTTGCCATAGTTACACCGAGGATGGTCGCTGCGTTTCCCTGCTGAAAATTTTGCTGACCAACCACTGCATTTACGACTGCGCCTACTGCGTAAGCCGCCGCAGCAACGATGTAAAACGCGCTGGCTTTACGGTCGCAGAGGTCGTTGAATTGACCATCAACTTCTACCGCCGCAATTACATTGAAGGCTTGTTTTTAAGTTCGGGGATATTCAAAAGTGCGGACAACACTATGGAGCGCTTGGTACGCGTCGCAAAAACCTTACGCACTGAGCACAATTTCAACGGTTACATTCATTTAAAAGCGATTCCCGGCGCAAGCCCGGAGTTGTTACACGAAGCCGGCCTTTACGCTGATCGCTTGAGCGTAAATATTGAAATTCCTTCGGAGATGAATTTAAAGAAAGTGGCGCCGGAGAAAAACTACGCCGACATCATTACGCCCATGAATTACCTCTCGGACGAAAAAATACGTTACACCGATGAGAAAAAACATCTGCGCAAAACTCCGTTGTTTTTACCCGCGGGCCAAAGCACGCAATTGATTGTGGGTGCAACACCGGAAAGCGATCAGCAAATTCTGCAGCTGGCCAACAACCTTTACGAGAAGCAAAAGTTAAAGCGCGTTTATTACTCGGGTTATGTGCCCATTAAAACTGACAACCGCGTTCCATTGCTGCCCTCGCCACCTTTGGTTCGAGAGAACAGAATTTACCAAGCCGATTGGTTGCTGCGGTTTTATGAATTTAATATCAACGACATAGTAAACGATAAAAATCCGAATCTGGATTTAGAAGTTGACCCTAAAGTCAGCTACGCCTTACGCAACCCGGAGCTTTTTCCGGTCGATATCAACCGTGCCGACTATCAAATGATTTTGCGCGTGCCGGGTATTGGCATTAAATCAGCGAAGAAAATTGTGAGCGCGCGAATTTATCAGCGCTTACATTTGGATCACTTGCAACAAATGGGCGTTGCGCTCAAACGTGCGCGGTTTTTCATTCAATGCCCGGGATTATTTTCGCCTCGAAAAGATTACCAAATGCACGAGCTAAAGCAATTTTTGGTCGCTGATAAATTCAGCCAGAAAAATCAGTTGCCCTTGTTCGCCTAGGAGCTTGCCATGAAAACCTACACCTACGATGGCAGTTTTGAAGGTTTGCTTAGCTGCGTGTTTCACATTTACGCCACCAAAACACCACCCACGCAAATTGCTTTGCCCGATCTTTTACAAACCAGTTTGCTGGATGAGGTTTGCCATATCACCACCAATACGGAACAGGCAGAACGCGTTATTACCGCCGTGGATAATTATTCTGACAGTCGCGGAGGTCAGTTGATTTACCATCTATTTCTCTCCGAAATCACAGAGGTTGAGATGACTATTTACCGGCTAATAAAAATCATCATGGATGCAAAAGACGCCGACGTCTTAAACAATTTTGCCAACGCCACTGTGCTGCAAGCTGCACAAATTGACCGCATGATTGGACGCGAAGTTCACCGCATGCACGCCTTCGTGCGTTTTCAAAAAACGCAAAGCGGGCTGTTTTTCGCCACCGTTGAACCCGACTTCAATGTGTTGCCTCTATTAGGTTCGCATTTTAAAAGCCGTTACGCCGATCAACCTTGGTTAATTCTGGATTGCAAGCGCGGTTATGGGCTCATGTATGATTTGGAAGATTGTGCGTTTATATCCGCGAGCGAACTCAATAAGCAAGATAAAAATCTTCTCGCCCTAGACGAACAGGAAATGAAGTTTCAGGATTTGTGGGGGGCTTATTTTAATAGCGTAAACATTAAAGAACGCGATAACCCGCGCTTACATCTTCGCCACATGCCACGCCGCTATTGGAAATACTTAACAGAGAAAGCGCCAAACCTGACCAAAAATAAGCGTGCCTCCGCAGCTTAATTTTTTTGCGAGA
This sequence comes from Cellvibrio sp., assembly GCF_046347455.1. Classification (GTDB taxonomy): domain Bacteria; phylum Pseudomonadota; class Gammaproteobacteria; order Pseudomonadales; family Cellvibrionaceae; genus Cellvibrio. The sequence goes on along the minus strand of NZ_JAXMGC010000002.1, from coordinate 235,272 downwards.
ATCAAAAACAAAAAAAGCCGCGTTTGCGGCTTTTTAGAACAACTGCTCTGCTTATTTGAGCGGTTTTGTATCTTGGTTTTGCGTCGGAATCGAATCAGAGGTGCGGTTTACTGTGTTGTCTTCATTGAGGTAAACCAATTTGGGTTTATGCGCCGCTAACTCTTCATCGTTAAAGTAACCATAGGTGGCGATAATCACGCGGTCACCTACGGATACTTTACGCGCAGCTGCACCATTCATTGAAAAAGTGCCCGAACCCGCTTCCGCGAGAATGATGTAAGTGTGGAAACGCTCACCATTGCTCACGTTGTAAATATCAATTTGTTCGAACTCGCGCATACCAGCCAATTTCACCAAATCAGCATCAATCGCGCAGGAGCCGTCATACCAAAGTTCCGCTTGGGTGACTTTGGCCATGTGTAATTTTGCTTTGAGCATGTGAGTTAACATAACAATCTCCAGAAGCCGAATAATCAATTGCTAAGAGTACAAGGAGGTTGCTGTTCAATCGGGATGATTGCCGCGCAACCATAGTCCTTCATCGACTTCCATCGCTGGTCAATGAATTGCCAGCGCCCCGGTTTGAGTGCCGCCTCAGCGCACACTCGGGATCTCTACTATCCCGCCCTAAAATTCGCTTTGAGCTTAGCTCAAAACGAGTGACACATTATCTATCAAGCGCGCGCCTTGTGTATACATGGCGCCCAGAATGGTAATTTCCTTATCGTCGTGCGCCGCCATTTCCAAAGTGCGGCTGTTGCAAATACTCAGGTAATCAACCTTAAAACCTGCATTCAAAATTTGTTCTTTGGCGGTTTCCACCAAGGTGCTGAAATCGCGACGGCCGTTGGTGATTTCCTGCTTCACCCAGTTCAAGCTGCGGCTCAGCTGCGCCACGCGGGGGCGTTCGTCGGCCGTAATAAAACCGTTGCGCGAACTCATGGCCAAGCCATCGGCCTCACGTACTATGTCGCCCGCCACAATCTTGATGGGAATACACAGGTCTTCCACCATGCGGCGAATAACCGCCAATTGCTGAAAATCCTTAACGCCAAAAACGGCTTCATCGGGCTGAACGATATTGAACAGCTTGGTAACAACGGTAGTCACGCCCTCAAAATGGCCGGGGCGACTTGCGCCGCAGAGCACATCGGTCATGGTCGGTACGATTACACGTGTCTGCTCGGCCATGCCGTTGGGATAGATTTCTTTATCATTGGGGCAGAACAAGTAATCGCAGTGGGCGGCTTCCAACTTGGCGCTATCCGCCGCAAGCGTGCGTGGATACTTATCCCAATCCTCATTGAGCCCGAACTGTAGCGGGTTCACGAAAATGCTCGTTACCACCACGTCGCAATTGCGCTTAGCGATTTTCACCAGCTCTATGTGTGCATCGTGCAAGTTGCCCATAGTCGGCACAAAACCAATGCGTTTACCGGCGGCACGTTCTTTGGCCAAGGCATCGCGAAGACTTTGGATATGGTGAAAAACCTGCATTCAGTGGCCTTTTTCGGGAGTTTAAAACGGGCGCGGATAATACACCTTTGCCTTAGCCAAGTACATTTTTGATTGCTCAAATTTTAGCCTGCAAATAAGCCTCGTCCAGAATGACATTTGTAAACATTCGCTCCTTACGCCTGCCCTTAGGCTTGACCCTATTCGGCTTGATCACTAATATCTGCCAAAGCAGACATTGTTAAGGCAGATATTGCCAAAACAATATTTGACGCGACAAATTTTGGCGAGGCAAGAATTTATGGTCCAACATTACGACCCCTTCAACTTTAGCCCCAAGAACAGCCTGGGCTATTTGCTGAAAACCAACCATCAGCTGATGCACGAATGCGCAGACCGCGTGTTTGCCAACCACGACATCACCTTTATGCAGTGGCTCGCGCTGGTGAAGCTGAAGGACGGTTATGCGGAAACCGCAAGCGATTTGTGCCGCACTCTCTCACACGACAACGGCGCTATTACGCGTATGGTCGATCAGCTGGAAAACCGCGGATTTGTTGAGCGCGAGCGTAGCCAGCAGGATCGCCGCGTGGTCAAGTTGCTTATTACCGAAGCTGGCCGCGCCAAATTGGCAGACCTGACACCGCCTTTCATCATGAGCCTGAATGAAGCCCTTTCACCCTTTAGCGCTGAGGAGTTTGCAGAGTTAAACCGCATGCTCGGCAAGCTAAAAACCTGCTTTGAACAAGCCTTTACCTCCGAAGAGGAAGAACTATGAATTCAAGGATAAAGCACCTCTATCTGCCGCTGGCGCTGGCGATTAGCCTGTCCAGCTGCGTATCGCCACCTAAAGAAGAAACACGCATCACCCCCATTGACACCAAGACCTTGGGCCTAAGTCAAACCGCATCACCCCGCGCGGCTGAAGGTTGGTGGAAGGTCTTTGGCGATGCACAGCTCAACCAACTGATTGATGACTCGCTGGCCAATAGCCCAAGCTTGGGTGAAGCGCTGATTCGCGTGCGCGGCGCGCAAGCACAAGCGGTAGCCGCCGGTGCCAAGTTGCGCCCTGGTTTTGCGATTGATGCCGATGAAACCTATCAGCGCCTGTCTGAAAACTACATCTACCCACCTAAAGAGGCGGGCTTGGGTGTAGCCGGTGGCGATATGGCCTGGATGGGTCAAGCAACTCTGGGCTTGTCGTGGGATTTGGATTTTTGGGGTGCGCAAGCGAACCTGTTTAAGCAAGCACGCAACAAAGTGCTCGCTGCCGAACTGGATAGTGCAACCGCACGCTTAGCCTTGTCCGGCGCTATGGCGCAATCCTACGTGGCTTTGTTCCGCGCTTACGCGCTGGCCGATTTGGCTGAGCAGAACGAGCGCCAGCGCGAAACCATGCTCAATATCACCAAGAGCCGCTTGCGGGCTGGTTTGGACACGCAGCTTGAACTCAAACTGGCCGAAGCCGCCCTGCCCCAAGCGCGCAACTCTCGTTTGCAGGCAGAAGTTCAGCGCGATATAGCTATCCACAATTTGGCCGCGCTGTCTGGTCGCGGTGCCGATGCTTACGACAAGATCGGTCGCCCGCACATTACGCCCGATGCAACCTTGCCTTTGCCTAGTGAACTTACGCTGGATTTGCTGTCACGTCGCCCTGATATTTTGGCGGCTAAAGCCCGCGTAGAAGCCGCAACGGCTGGCCGTGCTGCAGCAAAAGCGGCTTTCTACCCCGATATCAACCTCAAAGCCTTTGTGGGTTTACAAGCCGTAGGTTTGGATAAGTTGAGCGATTCTGGCAGCACCATTTACGGCGCGGGTCCAGCCTTGCATTTGCCAGTCTTTGATTCCCAACGCTTGAAAGCTGGCTACATAGGTGCAACCGCTGAGTTGGACGGCGCAGTGGCGAGCTACAACGAAACCCTGCTTAAAGCGATTCGCGACGTGGCAGACCAGCTGACCCGCTACGACTCGCTCAAACGCCAATTAGCGCAAACCAACCAATTCGCAACCGCAACCGAGGCTGCTTACAAGTTGGCGCAAGATCGCTACAAGGCGGGTTTAAGTTCGCAACTCAGCTTGCTGAACGCCGAAACCCAAGTGATTAACGCACGCCGCGAGCTAATCACCATCAATACCCAATTACTGATTACCCGGGTCACGCTCCTCCTCACCTTTGGTGGCAGCTTTGATCCCGATACCCACTTTGTTCTCGCACAGGGAGGCCAACATGAATAATCCCGCTACTGATTCATCCAACGCTGCCGCAACCGGCAAACGCAACCAACGCTTGTTAATCCTCGGCGCGGTTGTCGCCCTGAGTGCAGTTGCCTATTCGGCTTACTACTTTTTGCATTCACGTTACTTCGAAGAAACCGACGACGCCTACGTTGCCTCTGACATGGTGCAAATCACCAGCGAAGTTTCCGGCACCGTATTGTCGGTAAACGTGGATAACACCCAGCACGTAGAGCGCGGCCAAGTTTTGCTTGAGCTAGACCCTGCCGATGCACAGATCGCCGTGGCCGCTGCCGAGGCTGAACTTGCACGCACGGTACGTACCGTACGCGGGCTTTTTTCGAAATCCAGCGGTTTAAAAGCAGTGATTAATGCACGTCAAATCGCCTTGCAAAGTGCCCGTGAAGATTTGCAACGCCGTTTGAAAGTGGCTAACGAAGGTGGTGTCTCTGCGGAAGAGTTGCAACATTCCAAAGATCAGGTCGCGCAATTGGAAGCCGCTTTGGCAACCAGCACAGAAGAGCTGGAAACCAATAATGCCCAAGTGGAAAACACCACCATCGCCAATCACCCACAAGTATTGGCCGCTATCGCGAATTTGCGCCAAGCCTCTTTGGCGTTGAAGCGTACCCACGTGGTAGCTCCTGTAAGTGGCGCAGTCGCACGTCGCAACGTGGAAATTGGCAGCCGCATTGCGGCGGGCACGCCCTTGCTGGCTGTGGTTCCGCTGGAAAACGCTTGGGTTGATGCAAACTTCAAAGAGGTGCAATTGGAACACATGCGTGTCGGCCAGCCGGTAGAGGTTTACTCTGACATTTATGGAAAGGACGTGAAATATCACGGAAAAATTGCTGGCTTAGGCGCTGGCAGTGGCGCGGCTTTCGCCTTGCTTCCGCCGCAGAACGCCTCAGGTAACTGGATTAAAATCGTACAACGCGTACCTGTGCGCATCGCGCTTGATCCGCAAGAACTGGCCAAAAACCCGCTGCGTATTGGTCTTTCCATGCGTGTGAGCGTGGATATGCACAACACCGACGGCTCACTGGTTGCCACTCAGGTTCGCACAGCGCCGCAACAGGTCGTCGTGAGCGGCGAGCATGACAGCCAGCTCGACCTCAAAATTGCGGACATCATCAAACGCAACAGCCGTGAACCTAAAACCGCGAGCGGAGTTCTCTAATGAGCACCGCTGCGGCACAACCAACTTCCGGCGCACCAAGTACATCTGGCGCCGGGCTACCTATGGGTTTGGTGGCAACCGCGCTGGCGCTCGGCACCTTTATGCAGGTGCTGGATACCACCATCGCTAACGTGTCCATTCCAACCATCGCCGGTAATTTGGGCGTTTCGCCCGACCAAGGCACATGGGTAATTACCTCTTTCGCAGTGGCGAATGGTATTTCCGTTCCGCTGACTGGCTGGCTGATGCAACGGTTCGGCGTGGTACGTACCTTCGTTGCCTCCGTGCTCCTGTTTACGCTGGCGTCATTCCTGTGCGGTATTGCTTGGAGTTTGCCATCGCTCATCGCTTTCCGGGTGTTACAAGGCGCTGTTTCCGGCCCCATGATCCCCGGCTCGCAAGCACTGTTACTGGCGCTATTTCCGCCCGAAAAGAAAGGCGCGGCGCTGGCTGTATGGTCTATGACAACGCTAGTTGCCCCCATCTGCGGCCCCATTTTGGGCGGGTTTATTTCCGACAACTACGCGTGGCCCTGGATCTTCCTGATTAACGTGCCTGTGGGTTTGTTCTGCGCATTCATTTGCTGGCAGGGCATGAAACACAAAGAAACCCCCACCCGCAAATTGCCGGTGGACGGTATCGGCCTCGGCCTGCTGGTGGTTTGGGTTGGCGCGTTGCAAATCATGCTGGATAAAGGGAAAGACGCCGACTGGTTCCACTCCAGCTTCATCATCGTTATGGGCTTGGTTGCGCTGGTTGGCTTCATTACCTTTTTGATTTGGGAGTTTAGCCAAAAGCATCCCATCATCGATCTTTCGTTGTTCAAAAACCGTAACTTCAGCATTGGGACACTCGCCCTGTGCCTTGGTTACGGCGTGTTCTTCGGCGCTGTGGTGCTGCAGCCTTTGTGGATGCAAACCTGGCTTGGTTACAACGCTACCTGGGCAGGTTTAATCGCCGCGCCCAGCGGTATGGTTGCGGTGTTTATCTCGCCCTTTGTGGGGAAATACATCAGCAAATTTGATACTCGACTCTTTGCGCTCTTTGCTTTCTTCGTGTTCGGTGTCTCCTATTTTATGCGTGCCGGCTACACCGCCGATGCGAGCTACAGCGCTTACATAATGCCTTTACTCGTACAGGGAATCGCTATGGCTATCTTCTTTATCGCGTTACTGACGATTATTTTGGATGGGGTTCCACCTCACCAAATCCCCGCAGCCTCCGGCCTGTCCAACTTTTTGAGGATTGTGACCGGAAGCTTCGCAACCTCCATCACCACCACCTTTTGGGATGACCACGCAGCGCTACATCAAACCCGATTGGCCGAGATGTCCAGCATTTACGACTCCAACGTGCGCGAATCCTTGAACCAGCTCGCTGCAACTGGACTCAACCAAACCCAATCACTCGCGGTACTTAGCCGCGAGCTGGGAAATCAGGCGCATTTAATGTCCGCATTGGATTTCTTCTGGATTGCGGGTTGGTTGTGCTGGGGAATTGCAGGATTGGTCTTGTTCACGCGCAGACCGCAAGGTGGGAAGCCACCGGCTGCGGCGGCAGATTGATGATGTTTAAAAGGCGCCTTAGGGCGCCTTTTTAATTGTCGAAGAGATTAAGTGATCTTGGGTTAGATGATTTTTCGGATTCCAATCGCACGACTGCATCCCCCAATTTAATCAAGCCGCCTTTCACCACTTTCGCACACAAACCACCATAACCAAACATAGCAGCCGCGCCGCCCGTTCCTAAATTTTCATCCATCCGCGAACAAGGGTCGCAGAGCGCGGAGGTTTCCAAAATGGCCTCACCGATTTGCAAACGCTGAAAACGCAGCAGATTTAAATTCATTCCTGAAATAACAAGATTGCGGCGCAAGAGTGTTGGGTCGATAAAATCTTTACCTAATTGCTGTGCGATTTGATGAATATATTCGCTGCTGATAATAGTTACTTGTCGCGCAGAACCGGGGGATTTTAAACAGCGATGATCACCTTCCAAACCCAAACCAACTAACGCCTGAACGGATTCAACAATTTTAATTTCACCGCGACGTTCCGTACGTAAACCAATCCACTCGAGCGTTCCCGGCGCAATTTCTCGGCGAAGTTTTTCTAGGAATCGGGTATCACGGTCCATGAAAATATTGTTACCTGAGGACGGAGCAATGAAGTGGAGATGAAAGATACTTTCTAAAGACTCAACTCATAGTTATGTGCTGTTTTTTTAAATTTAAAACCAATGCACTGATAAAACACGTGAGACTCTTCTCTTTGAATATTGGAGCGAACAACTAATTTTGTAAGTTTTGCATCCCTTGCCCAACGCACTGCGGCCGTAATTAATTGTTGGCCAATACCTAGACGCCGATATTTCTGACCTACAATAAGGCCGGTAATTTCCGCCTTAAATCCAGTCTCCAATGAAATTCGCTTTTCTACGACAACCCAACCACACACTGATTTACCGCTATTAATTGCAACAAACACACCGTGATTTTCTGAATCTAATAAATAACCTAACCATTCTTTTGTGTGCGTTTCATTAGTCGTGTAACCAAGTTCAGCCGTTAAGCTGGATATTTCTGCAACGTTTTCATTTTTCGCTGCGCAAATTTCAATATTCATAACTGGATTACTGCTCAACGAAAAAGATTTAAATTTCTTCAACCCATTAATAATCACTGTTCTGGAAATACTCTGGCGCCAAATTATCAAAGCGCGTGTATTTTCCGATAAACGCGGCGCGGCAGGTGCCGATTTCGCCGTTACGTTGCTTGCCGATAATTAATTCGGCGGTGCCTTTGTCGGGGCTGTCTTCGTTGTAGTATTCATCGCGGTAGATAAACAGAATTACGTCGGCGTCCTGTTCAATCGCACCCGATTCACGCAAGTCGGAGTTCATGGGGCGTTTGTTGGGGCGTTGTTCCACGCCGCGGTTTAACTGTGAAAGTGCGATCACCGGGCATTCAAATTCTTTGGCGATACCTTTGAGCGAGCGCGAAATTTCTGAAATTTCTTGCGTACGGCCTTCACCACCGCCAGCGACGGTCATCAACTGTAAATAGTCGACCATGATCATGCCGGGGTTGCCGTGTTCGCGTGCGATGCGGCGAATGCGGGCGCGCATTTCCTGCGGATTCAAACCGCCGGTATCGTCGATAAACAGCAGCTTGTCTTTCATTTTTTGCACGGCGGCGGAAAGTTTCGGCCAGTCTTCTTCGGTTAATTTTCCGTTACGCATTTTGCCTTGGTCGATGCGACCGAGGGACGACATCATCCTCATAATCAAAGCCGCTGAGGGCATTTCCATACTGAAGATGAGTACGGGTTTTGGCTGACTAAAGAGCGCGCCTTCTACAAAGTTAAGCGCGAGTGCGGTTTTACCCATAGAAGGACGCGCTGCGAGAATAATGAGTTCGCCTGGTTGCCAGCCGGAGGTACGCGTATCCAAATCGGTGATGCCGGAGGGCACGCCGGTAATGTCGCTGCCCGAACGAAAAAGTTCGTCGATACGCTGAACGGTGGCTTTCAGCAGATCGTTTACGCCTACCAAACCACCTTCTTTGGGGCGATCTTCCGCGATATCGGCAATGCGTTTTTCAGCAATTTGCAAAAGATCGTCGGAATCCAAACCGGCGGGATTAAAACTCGATTTGCTGATTTCCGATGTGGCTGCAATCAGTTGGCGCAGCGTGGAACGCTCGCGCACGATCTTGGCGTAGGCAACTATATTTGCGGAGCTTGGCGTGTTGTTGGCCATTTCCACCAAATAGCCCAAGCCACCAACGCGCTCCAACTCATTGTGTTTGTGGAGCTCTTCGGAGAGGGTGATAACGTCCAGCGGTTCACCGGCTTCTTGCAAGTGAACCATCATACGGAAGATCAGGCGGTGGTCTTCGCGGAAGAAATCGGATTCACTCACGACCTCCAAAACCGCGTCCAGACGATTGTTGTCCAGCATTAACCCGCCAAGCACTGACTGCTCGGCTTCTACCGAATGGGGTAAGGTGGATTTTCCTGACAGCTCGCTGGCGAGCGTCTCTTCGAAAGTGGTGTCGGACATAGATATTGGTTTTATATGGGCAAAAAAAATCGGGCGCTAACGTCAACCGAAAGGTTGTCGATAGTGCCCGATTTTCACTTGCTTGTCAGCAAACTGCGACAAACAAAACTGCTATTGAGACCCGCTAATTACTCAGCGATTACGTTCAATTTAACAGCTTGTAACACTTCAGCGTGCAACTGAACGTCGATTTCGTACGCACCAGTTTCACGCAGAACGCCTTGTGGCAAACGTACTTCTGATTTCGCAACAGCAACACCAGCAGCGGTGATAGCTTCAGCAATATCGCGAGTACCGATAGAACCGAACAAACGGCCTTCGTCACCAGCGTTAGCAGCGATAGTTACAGTCAACTCAGCCAACTTCTCAGCGCGAGCAGTTGCTTCAGCGATTTTGGCAGCAGCAGCGGCTTCTAATTCAGCGCGACGAGCTTCAAAATCAGCAACGTTTTTTGCAGTAGCAGCAACCGCTTTGCCTTGTGGCAAGAGGTAGTTACGGCCGTAACCAGACTTAACGGTAACTTTGTCACCGATAGCGCCTAATTTACCTACTTTATCGAGCAGAATAACTTCCATCTCTATTACCCCTTACTCGTGGCTGTCAGTGTATGGAATCAAAGCCAAGTAACGAGCACGCTTGATAGCAGTAGCCAACTGACGTTGGTATTTAGCTTTAGTGCCAGTGATACGGCTTGGAACGATTTTACCGGTTTCGGTGATGTAGGCTTTCAAGGTTTCAACATCTTTGTAGTCGATTTGCTTGGTGCCTTCAGCAGTGAAACGGCAGAATTTACGACGACGGAAAAAACGTGCCATGGTTAAACCTCCTGCTCTTCATCAAGTTCATCAGCATCAACATCGTCTTCATCAGACAAGTCATCTGCATCCAGGTCGTCACGACGCTCTGCGCGTGGTGGACGTGCTTTACGCTCACGGCCTTCTTTCTCAGCCTTGAGGATGAACGATTCTTCAGTGATAGCCGCGTCTTCGCGGATTACCAAGCTGCGCAGGATCGCATCGTTGTAACGGAAGTTGGTGGTCAACTCTTCCAACACGGTTTCGCTAGCTTCGATGTTCATCAAAACGTAGTGAGCTTTGTGGATTTTGTTGATGGAGTAAGCCAATTGGCGACGGCCCCAGTCTTCCAAACGGTGAACTTGACCACCGCTAGATTTAACAGCAGAGGTGTAACGCTCTACCATTGCTGGAACTTGTTCGCTTTGGTCCGGGTGAACCAAAAAAACGATTTCGTAATGACGCATGTATAGCTCCTTACGGGTTAAGTCTCCCACTGGATGCGGTGAGACAAGGAGTAGCCCGACTTATCTATCAAAACACTTCGGGCCGGTTGGGGGTGCGTATACTAGGGATTTAGTGGGGGAGATGCAAGGATAAAAGCGGGATGGAGGATAAAAAGCAGGCTTTTGGGGCAGGATTTACGGTAACGGCAACCCCCTCAGTAACTGCTCCTGCAAAGGTAGAGAGCATAACCCCCTCCCAACCTCCCCCCTTGAAAAGAGGGAGGAGCTGTACTCCCTGTTTAATTACGAGGTACAGCTAGCCCCCTCCCTTTTTCAAGGGGAGGATTGGGGTTAAGGGTCATTCACCCTTCTTCGGAAACCACTTCTTCGCCAACTGAAACACCACCACAAAGAACACCGGCACGAAGAAAATCGCCAAAACTGTTGCCGATAGCATTCCCCCGAACACGCCCGTACCGATTGCATTTTGGCTACCGGAACCTGCCCCATGGGCAATCACCAGAGGAGTTACACCCAGCATAAACGCGAGCGATGTCATGATGATAGGACGCAAGCGCATGCGCACGGCGTCCATGGTGGCATCAAACAAACTCATACCTTGTTCATTCAGGGACTTGGCAAACTCCACAATTAAAATCGCGTTTTTGGAGGCGAGACCAATCGTCGTTAGCAAACCAACTTGGAAATAAACGTCATTGGAAAGCCCGCGCCCAATTGCAAACAGTACCGCGCCGAGCACACCGAGCGGAACCACCAACATAACCGCAAAGGGCACCGACCAACTCTCATAGAGCGCAGCAAGGCAAAGGAACACCACCAAGATGGATACCGCGTAAAGCATAGGTGCTTGATTGCCGGACTGGCGCTCTTGAAATGACATGCCCGTCCATTGGTAGCCCACACCCGCCGGAAGCTTTTTAATGATTTCTTCCACCGCTAGCATGGCATCGCCGGAGCTTACACCGGGAGCGCCCTGCCCGTTGATATTGATGGAAGCAACACCGTTGTAACGCTCTAAACGCGGTGAACCGAAAATCCAGCGTCCCGTCGTAAAGGCCGAGAAAGGAACCATCTCGCCTTTGTTGTTACGCGCATACCAGTTGCTAACATCCTCCGGCAACATACGGAATTGCGCATCTCCCTGCACGAACACCTTTTTGACGCGCCCGCGGTCGATAAAATCATTCACATAAGATGCGGCCCAAGCGGTGTTGAAAATGCTGTTGATATCACTGAGCGAAACACCCAAAGCCGCTGCCTTTTCTTGATTCACATCCAATTTAAATTGCGGCGTATCGTCCTGACCGTTGGGGCGAACATTGACCAAGCGCGCATCTTTTGAAGCCATGCCCAAAAATTGATTGCGCGCTTCAATCATCGCATCGTGCCCAATACCACCGAGATCTTGTAACTGCAAATTGAAACCCGTTGATGTGCCCAACTGCGTAATGGCTGGGGGCACAAAGGGGAATACCATGGCTTCTTTAATTTTGGAGAAGGTTCCCATGGCGCGCTTGGCAACGCTTTGCACATCCTGACCTGAATGCGTGCGCTCGCTCCAATCTTTTAAACTGACAAAAGCGATACCGTTATTTTGACCACGACCACTAAAGCTAAAACCAATTACCGAAAACACAGAACGTATATTGTCTTTTTCTGTTTCCAAATAATGTTTTTCAATTTGGTTCATCACAGCAATCGAGCGCTCTTTGGTGGAGCCTACTGGCAGAGACATTTGCGTATACATGTAGCCTTGGTCTTCGTCGGGCAAAAACGATGACGGCAAACGCGTGAACAACAGCCCCAACACAATCACAATCGCAACATAAATCACCATAAAACGACTGGTGCGACCGAGCATGCCGCGCACGGTAGATTGATAGCGCGTTGTTGCTTTGTTGAAGTTGCGATTAAACCAACCGAAGAAACCTTTTTTCTCGTAATGATCGTGATCAACAGGTTTTAACAAGGTGGCGCAAAGCGCAGGTGTGAGCGTTAGAGCCACAACAACAGACAACAACATGGCCGACACAATGGTGATAGAAAATTGGCGATAAATAACGCCGGTTGATCCACCAAAAAATGCCATAGGTACGAACACCGCCGCTAACACCAACGCAATTCCAATCAGCGCACTGGTAATTTGTCCCATGGATTTTCGCGTGGCTTCGCGCGGTGATAAGCCTTCTTCCGCCATGACCCGCTCGACGTTCTCCACCACCACAATCGCATCATCCACCAGCAAACCAATGGCGAGCACCATGGCAAACATAGTTAGCGTATTGATGGAAAACCCGCACACAGAAAGCACACCAAAAGTACCCAACAAAACCACAGGCACAGCAATCGTAGGAATTAAAGTCGCGCGGAAATTTTGCAGGAATAAATACATCACCAAAAACACAAGGATGATCGCTTCAACCAGCGTTTCAACTACGGCTTTAATAGAAAGACGAACGAAAGGTGTGGTATCCATGGGATAAACCACTTCCATTCCCTGCGGAAAAAATTGCGAGAGTTCCGTGATACGCGCACGCACCGCATCCGCAGTTTCTAATGCGTTTGCACCAGCAGCGAGGGTAATTGCCATACCCGTTGCGGGGCGATTGTTGTACTCGGTTTCGAATTGATAATTCTCACCACCAAGCTCAACACGTGCCACATCACCCAAGCGAATTTGCGAACCATCGTTATTCACACGCAACAAAATATTTTTAAATTGTTCCGGCGTGGACAAGCGTGTTTGCACAACAATGCTCGCGTTGACTTGTTGGCCAGGAAGCGCTGGTGTGCCACCTAACTCACCCGCGGCAATTTGCGCGTTTTGCGCTTTAATCGCAGCGGTAACATCGGTTGCGGTTAAATTGAAGGTGGCGAGTTTATTGGCGTCCAACCACACGCGCATGGCGTATTGCGAACCAAACAAAGTGATTTGCCCAACACCGTTTACGCGGCTCAGTTGATCTTGCACATTGGCGGCAACGTAATCGGCAATATCGTATTTATCCATGCGACCATCGGCAGATACAAAACCGATAATCAATAAAAAGCCCGCAGAAGATTTTGTTACGCGAATACCTTGCTGTTGCACCTCTTGCGGCAACAAAGGCATTACGGTTTGCAATTTATTTTGCACTTGAACTTGTGCGATATCAGGATTGGTGCCCGCCAAAAAAGTTAGCGTCACACTACCCGACCCGCTGGATTCACTGGTAGACGACATGTATTGCACATTGTCGATTCCCGTTAGACCCTGTTCGATAATTTGAATCACAGTATCTTGAACAGTCTGTGCGGAAGCGCCGGGATAATTCGCGTTAATACTTACGGACGGTGGCGCTACTTCCGGGTACTGGGCGATGGGCAATTTAAAAATCGACAGCGCACCGGCCAGCATAATTAAAATTGCGATTACCCAAGCGAACACCGGGCGATCAATAAAGAACTTCGCCATGCTGGTTACTCCCCGGTCTTAGTCGCGATTTTTGCAGGAACCGCTTTCACAGTCGCACCCGGTTTTGCTTTTTGCAAACCGTCCACAATGACCTGATCGCCGACCGCCAAACCTTCATCCACCAACCATTTGTCGCCAACGGCGGTGCTCGTTTTTATGGGGCGAAGTTCCACTTTGTTTTCTTTATTTACCACCAGCGTTGTTGCCCCGCCGGAACGATCACGCGTTACGCCTTGTTGCGGAATTAAGATGGCTTTTGCGTGCACACCATCTTGCAATTCAGTGCGCACGAACATGCCTGGTAGAAGCAATTTATCGGGATTGGGAAAAAGTGCGCGCAGCACTACCGTTCCCGTGGATTCGCTAACGCCGACTTCTGAGAACTGCAAGCGACCTTCCTGCGCATAACGAGAGCCATCGCTCAACACGAGCTTCACTTTGGTCTCGCCAGGTGCGGACAACTTGCCGCTCATCATTTGGCGACGCAGCTTTAGCATTTCATCAACCGATTGGGAAACATCGACATAGATTGGGTCGAGTTGTTGAATAGTTGCCAAGACTTGCGATTGGCCAGCACTCACCAAAGCGCCTTCGGTCACGCTGGATTTACCGATCACGCCGCTAATCGGCGCGAGAACTTTGGTGTATTTAAGATTAATGCGTGCGTTCTCTACCGCCGCTTTGCCAATCTCCAGATTCGCCCGCGCTTGGGAGAAGGCAGCTTGCACATCATCGAAATCCTGTTGGCTAATCGCTTTAGAGGCAATCAAACTTTGGAAGCGCGCGTTGCGTGCTTTCGCGGTCGCATAGTTAGCTTCAGCGCGGGATTGCTCCGCTTGGGCACTCGTTAGCGCGGCTTCAAACGGGGCTGGATCAATTTGGTACAAAGGCGTGCCTGCTTTGACTTCGGCGCCCTCGGTAAATAAACGCTTCTGGATAATCCCGCTCACTTGCGGGCGAACCTCAGCTTTGCGGAAGGCAGATGTACGTCCAGGTAGTTCAGATGTAATAGCCGCGGTCGATTCGCTTACCACGACTACGCCGACTTCAATTGGTGGTACGTCGCCCCCGGCGGGAGCCTTGGGTCCACATGCCGTTAAAAGCCCGATGGATACTGCAACCGAAAGGGTTAAATATTTGCTGCGCGACATGGTACACCTCTTCCAAAAACGCGATCCCTATAACAATGCCGATCACACAACCCCAGCATCAACTATTGAGACAAGAACAATAAAAATCAGGTAAACATACATCTATGAATGTATTTTGTATTACAGCCAATAAGTACGCCGTTTTCAACAAAAACGATGAATATATTCACAAACTTAACAATCTTTGCACATATTAACTCAGTTTAAATGGGCGACAGATTGTCAGTAGTATTGACGAAATTATAGTCTACACCTGTAAAATACATGCACCAATGAATGTTTAGATTTGTTATTGATCGAAGGAAACTTTGTGGCACGAAAAACCAAAGAAGATGCTCTCGAAACCCGCAACCAGCTCTTAGATGCGGCGGAAAGGGTATTTTTTGACAAAGGCTTTAGCCTAACCAGCCTCATGGACATCGCCGAAGCGGCTGGACTCTCGCGCGGCGCCATTTATTGGCACTTTAAAAACAAGAGCGATTTATTCGAAGCCATGGCAGACCGTATTCGCCTCCCCTTGGAAAACCTGACCGACGCTTGTGCAGACGAAAAGGAACCTAACCCTCTAGGCAAGCTACGTGACTTCTGGGTTCAAGTACTCAAAGAAACCACCCGCAACCCACGCCGCAAACGCGTCCTCAGTATTCTGTTCTTTAAATGCGAGCTAAACAGCGAAGCCAAGCAGCTGGAAATTCGCCGCCAGACCGCAACCCTCGAATACATTCAAGGCATTGAGCAATGCCTGAAAAACGCTATAGACAAAGGTCAGCTCCCCGCCAACCTTAACGTACACCAAGCCGCCACTGCCAACCATGCGCTCATCACCGGCTTAATTAGCAACTGGCTATTCCTACCCGGCAGTTTTGATTTGGATAAGTACGCGGAGACTATGGTTGATGGGTATTTGTTTATGCTTAGAGAGAATTCTGGTTTTCAAAACTAATCCAGCAAGAATTTCGAAGCGGCTCAAGGATATCCCCCTCTAAACAGCTGTATATTGGCTCTGCGTGAAAGCTTAAGACAGATAACGAAATATCGAGTCAAAAAGCGTACTTTGTACCTGAAAAAAAACGAATATTCGTAATCACAAATAGGAGCCACAATGAAAGTAGTTAAAATCGCATTTTTGGGATTGGCCGCAAGTATCTCAATCAACTGCTTTTCTCAGGCCGTTGAAGAGATCGTCGTTACCGGCGAACGCGCCGGAGAGTACACCGAAATACCCTCAGTTACTTTTAAGAAAAAAGCTGACTTTCTTGTTCAAAGCGTTCAATTGATCAATGACAGCAGATCGCCAGAGCTTAGAAAAAGCGAAATAACCAATACGATTAAAAACTTGATAATAGCCTCAAAAAAAATCAAAGGAATTGAACTTTCCTATGGCGAAGGATTTTTAACTCCAATCAACATTAATGATGATGCGTTAAAAATCATGGAAGACAAAAAATCTAGCGACACTAGCCGGATAAATATATCGATTAAAATAGCAATAACAGCAAAGGAAATAGCAAAAGAAAAAATAGACGAACTAAAGAAATTCTTGAAAAATGCTAATTTGGTAGGAAGAACATTACTTGAAGAAAAAGGTGATATTGGATTGAGCATTGTTAATCCTGAGCAATATCGGTATGAAGTTTTATCACTCATTGCAAAAGAAAATACCAAACTCAAAGAAACCTTTGGATCAAATTGCTCTACTGAATCTGATGGACTTACAGGGCGTGTTGAGTGGGAACGGGTAGCAATCGATGAATTAATTTTGTTTATTAGATTTAAAACAAAAGTCAGTTGCCATTAGCCCCCTCATACCAAAGAGATTAGTAAAACATGTCTCTGAAAACAAAGCCATTTATTGATATTGCTTTATTGATATTCAGGCTTCTCATCCTCTGCGCCTACATATCTCTCATTTTTATAAAACCCACAGGTGAAGGTTGGGGGCGCGGCTGGAACCTGGTGGCTTATTGGATGTACCTAGCACCTGCCGTATTTATTTTGGGAGGCTTACATGTTTGGCGTCAGCGAGCTATAGGCAAAGAATTTAATCGGTTCGACGCGGTATTCACCTTCCTTGCATTTGTTTTTCCATTTATCGCATTTGTGGCTTTAAAACTTAAAGCATAAACAAAAAAGCCGCTTGAAATTCTCAGCGGCTTGTTTTGGTTTAAATTGTCTTCGCAAATATTAATCCACCCCAGACGACATTCCTGTCGCCATCGCCCTCTCTAATTTCCGAGGATTGCGCGCGCAAAACATAACTCACGCGATAACCTTGGCGAAATGCGTAGGTGTAACCTGCCCAGCCTTCTACGATAAGGGGGCGCAAATCAGAATAGTGATACGAGAAATCGGAATCTCTGAATTGCCCTTGCAGAAAAGCGTTATAAAAACGCGCCTTTAGGCTAAAGCCTGCCCAAAAATAATGTTCGTTCGTACTCGCTGTATTGTTGCTGTAGGTGGATTTTTCGCCGTAGCTGATTAAATCGGGATTGAAGCTTGCCCAAGGGCTAATAATTTTTCCCGTGCGCAAACTCAAGCCCCAGCTGGTTTCCGTTAAATAACCGACGGATGCCTGCACCGTACTTTTTAATTCAACCGAATCAGAACCTGTTGCGATGTATGACTGCCGTGCAATCACATAGCGCCCGGTTAATTCGCCCCCGTCGCTGATTTGATGATTCCAACCGCGCGCGTCACTACTTTGAGTTTCACGGTGCGCCGCGTTTTGCAAATCACCCACGATTCCTAAACCCAAAACACCCAAAGTAAGCGTCGTATTCCACGCTAGGTTTTTGTCCGTATCAATCTGTTCATGAGAACTGGAGAAATAAACGAGGCTCGCATAGGGGCGATCTGTTTCGTTAATAGTGGTGCGATCTAACTCTTTTGGTGTGAAACCGTACAAACCAATTTCGACACTGTAGTTGTCAATTGCGCCAGCGCCGGAAAGCTTTTGCACGCCCAGCAGTGAATCAATTGCGGCGAGCGGTGCTTTCAGCGAAATGGGCGCATCCACCGCACTTTCACCTGAATAAGTGAGATTGGTACCGTAGGTGTAATCGCGATCGCGATGGCCAGGAGCCAACAGGTCGTTATCAAAAGACAAGGCCCAACTGGTTTTGGATTTTTTCACTTCTGCTGTTAACAAAGGGCGCTTTTCATCCTCAACCAAAGCGGCTAGTTGCAACCATTGATTGTGCGGCTTAGTCGCCAAATAATCGCTGGTATCCGCCTTGGCGTAATGGGCGGTGGAGATCAGCAGTACAGCCGCGAATACCTGAACCAACACGGCGCGCAGGTAAAACAGACTATCTGATAAGAAACCCAAACGCGTCTTGCTTAGAGGTGACGCTTTTGCAGACGCATCGGGCGATGTTGTGCTGAATTCTGGTCGCGACTGGGTATGCGCTGCGGAGAATCCGGCTGATGCAAGGGTGTATTCCTTGGAGTCAATCAAACCATTCATAAAACCACCATTAAATGACCAGTCGTCTTCTTTTTGAACCAAAACGAACGCGGCTTTTGGCCACGATGTTTAGGGAACATCCATTAGGACGAAGGATATAGGTCTTAAAAAAATAACTAAGTACGCTGAATGACTTAGTTGTTACCCAAAATACTGGGCAAGGCTGCTAAAAACGCGTCGAGAGGCTCGCGACACTTGGTGGCTTTCATGCGCATCAAGGTGCCTTCCCACGCGTTAAACAAGAATTCTGCAAGCAAGCTGGCAGAAATTGAGTTTTTAAGGCTTCCGTCAAGCCGCGCTTCTTCGAGCAGGTCTTCCACTATTTGAGTCTTGTTGCGCATCATTTGCCGCACCTTGATTCGAATAGCTTCGTTGGAATCCGACATCTCCTGGCACATATTGCCAATAAAGCAGCCGCCATTAAGGTTGGATTCGCACCCCGGAATACTGTTTTCAAAGAAGTTTTTCAAACGCTCAAGTGGCGGAACCTTGCGGTCACCCACTAATTTTTTGGTCGCTGACATGCGCTCATCTGCCACCATTTCAATTGCAGCAAGGGCAAAATCCTCTTTGCTTTTGAAATAGGTGTAAAAGGAACCTTTGGGCACCGAGGCAGCATCGACTATGTCCTGAATACTGGTGCCGTTATAACCACGAGTGGCCATAACCTTAATACCGGCTTCCAGTAGATAGTCTTTTTTAAGTTCGCGTTTGCTCATGGGATAATAATATGACCAGTCGTCTGTAAACACAAGTAGCTGAAGATAAAATTTATGCAGGGATTAATATCTTGTATTCCGTTCTTATACACGGAGCTTACAAGCCATTTCTTTCAAACTGGGCTCTCGCTAAAGCAAAAAAGAGGAGCAATGCGTCCTTGCCACCCTGTCTGTCTACAAATACTTTTAAATCAACCGATAATGTTTATTTTCAGACTTTGTTTTGACCTTGAATCAACTGAATGAGATGTTCTGCCAAATGATCGTAGACAGCGCGAATACGCGGATTTGAACGTAATTCCAATGGAGCTGTTAACCACACTTGCGTGTCTGGAATCCAATTTTCGGGTAATACTCTCACTAGCTGAGAATATCGCTCGGCTAATAACGCGAAGCCAAATCCAATACCCATGCCATCTAACATGGCCTGCCAACACACCAACTGATTATCGCAACGAATCGCAAAGGATTCGCGCGTAAGTTCAATTCCCAGCGCTCGCGTACTGTTCACAATCGCTGGGTTTTTATCGTAGCCAATCCAATCAAACTCGCCCATTGTCGCTGGAGAAAAAGGCACTTCTTTTCTCGCCAGATACTCTTTGCTCGCATAGCCACCCATTTTTAATCCGCCCAAATGACGGGCTACCAAAGTGTCCTGCTGAGGCTTGGACATACGTATAGCGATATCGGCCTCTCTTTCTAACAAATTATCTACCGCATTGTTGGCCACAATTTCTAGCTGAATGTCAGGGTACTTAATTCGCAAACTCGCCAATATTGGTGGCAAGAGATACACACTTGTGTTTTCACTCGCTGTAATTCGTACAGTCCCCTTAAGAGATTGGCTTTGTCCCGATGCTGCCAATTGCAATGCATGTGCTGCCTGCTGCATTTGTCTGGCGGGATAAACCAGCGCCTCCCCCGCTGCAGTGAGCACGCTACCACGGGCACCACGAGTAAATAGTGCAGCGCCTATCTCCGCTTCAAGGGCCGCGATTTGCCGACTTAAAGTTGGCTGAGTTGCACCTATAGCCTCCGCTGCGCGCGCAACAGCTCCATGCTCTACAACTGCAAGAAAAGCCTGAATCAAGCCCCAGTCAAAATTTAACCGATTCGAGTTATCCAATTTTGCATAGCTCCTATGCCACTTTCGATATTGTTGGAGAAGCCCTCTCCAACCACAATGAACTCAACAAAAACACTTTTTCAAATCACGTTAACCGAGACAACACAGCGAGGATCCAAACATGAAAACGCTTTATCGTTACCTTCTCGAAAGACCAACAACCAGAATGCTTGTTGCCTTCACTGCCATTTCTTTTATGTTTAATTATTGGGCATCAAAGATCTTAATGGCGAGTTATATAGAATCCAAATTCCCCGTACCTTATTTTGTTGCTCAATTATCTTTCAATCCAGAAAAACTGAAAGGCTGGTATAGCTTTTTAATCAACGAAGGGACGCTCGATATTTATTTGAGAACTCAACACATAGATACGCTATTTATTATTTCTACTCTACTGCTTCACGGTTTAGGCTTAGTGATGTTATCACGCCTTTTTAGTAAGTATTCAAAAGGCAGAAAGATCATGGTGGTATGCGCTTTGATTTCGGCTTTAGCGCCAATTAGCGATCAATTGGAAAACGTAATTTCCTACGTGATGCTTATGAATCCAACTCATTTCTTTGGCGGGCTCGCTTATGTGTACTCAAGCTTTGCAGCGTTAAAATTTGCGTTCTTCGTATTTGCCTATATTACCGCCATCATCGGTTTGATTGCAGGACTCATTAGCCTAGCTTTGCGTACAAAATCCACTTTTATAAAACATCAAAACATTTAACACTCATTCCCAAAAAATCCACTACACAATATATTCTTAAGGAATCACCATGAAAAACACTAAACACTTAGTTGCACTAACAACCCTTTTAACTAGCCTAGCTAGCCCAAGCATCTTCGCAGAAGAGCTCGTTGCCGTAATAACCAATATTAAAGAAGTCAAAGGCAGCTTGTACGTATCCCTTTACAACAATGAGGCTAATTTTCAACGCAATGAAAATCCAGTGACTCGCAAAAAAGTGAATGTCGATGCAACTACTATGAATGTCAGCTTGGGTGATTTACCTTCAGGAGAATATGCTCTAAAGGCTTACCACGATGAGAACGACAACGGCAGATTAGACTTCAGCAATACAGGTGCGCCTAGTGAATCGTTTGGATCGAGCGGTAGCAGTAAAGAGTTGGCGCCACCCACTTACAATGAAGCAAAAATTGCTTTTTCTAAGAGCCAAAAAGTAAATATCAATTTACTGAGATAGTAAAAAAAAGCCGGAGATATTGTCTCCGGCTTTTTTTACTCTGTTGTTGACAGCAAGCCCAACTATTTTGAACGCTGACGAACCGCTTCAAAAAGCACGACACCTGTTGCCACAGAAACATTCAAACTACTTACAGTACCTGCCATTGGGATATTAACGAGATGATCGCAAGTTTCTTGGGTTAATCGACGCAACCCATCGCCTTCTGCTCCCATAAGAATCCCTACATTTCCGGTTAGATTTGCTTGGTAGACGGATTGCTCAGCTTCGCCCGCAGCACCAAATAACCACACGCCTTTTTCCTGCAGTTTTTTTAACGTGCGGGCAAGGTTAGTTACTGGTACCAGTGGCAATACTTCCGCCGCGCCGCACGCAACTTTACGAGCAACCGGGGTAAGACCAACAGATTTATCTTTGGGCACAACCACCACGTGGACACCGGCGGCCTCTGCCGTGCGCATACAGGCACCGAGATTATGAGGATCGGTCACGCCATCCAAAATTAAAATAAAGGCGGGTTCGCTGAGCTTATCGATAAGCTCGAACAGAAATTTTTCATCGTGGACTTCGCCGGGAGTACACACCGCAACAACGCCTTGGTGGTTTTCATCGCCAACCAGTTCATCCAGCTTTTTACGCTCGACGACTTTGCAGCTGATGTCATTACTTTGAGCAAGGTTCAAAATTTTGGTTAGGCGCTGGTCATTTCTGCCCTGCACCATAAAAATTTCTAACACGCGCTGCGGTGCGCTTTTTAAAAGTGCCTGCACCGAATGCAGGCCAAAAATATGTTCGTTTTTCAAAAAATTTACTCTTTAAAATAACTCTTGCTGAGTTTTAATATGTTCGTCGTCTTTCAGCCAACGGTTAAGCCTTGTCGTTAGATTTGCCCAGCGCTTTTTTAACAGCAGCTTTCGCCTTAGCAACGAGTGACGAAGCCGCGCTTGGGGAAGATTCTTGAACTGGTGGTACCGCCTTCTTGCGTGAAGCTTTTTTTGTTTGCTCACCATTTTCTGCCTCGCTGGATTTTTTCGCTTTAGCCGGTGCAGATTTTACTCCACCGCTTTTATCCAATGATTTACTAACCGCTTTTGCGGTTGACCGCGATTTTTCTGGAGCCAAAGCCTCAGCCGCTTTCTTGGCTGCCGCTATTTTCTCCGCTTTGGTCTGTGCAGGAGATTTGCTCGTGGCTTTTTTAGCAGCGCCCGTTTTTGCAGATGCAATTTTACTGACTAAAGATTTACCGGAGGGAGTTTTAGCTGTTGGGTTTTTACCTGCGGATTTTTTGGGCGCCTTTGTGGGCTTTTCCGCCTTGGATAGGCCAGTCGACTTTTTTGTAGCTGCTTTCTCTGTCGCAGCTTTTTTTGTTGCCGATTTTGCGCTGTTTGATTTGCCAGCCGCAGACTTAGCATCTTCAGCGCGCGCTTTTTTCTTCTCGGCCTTTTTAACCACAATAGGAACGATGGACTTTTTAGGGCGACGAATAGCGTTATCCGATTCCAATTCGAAATCAATTTTGCGATTTTCCAAATCGACACGAACAACACGTACTACAAGCTCATCACCTAAACCAAACACGCGACGGGTACGATCCCCCACCAATCTGTGTTGCGCAGCCTCAAAGCGATAGTAATCATGGGGCAAGGCTGTGATGTGCACCAAGCCATCTACATACAGATCTTTTAATTCAACAAACAAACCAAATCCGGTCACCGCACTTACATGACCTTCAAATACAGCGCCCACTTGGTCGCGCAGGTATTCGCACTTCAACCAGCTCACCACATCACGCGTTGCTTCATCGGCGCGGCGCTCGGTCATTGAACATTGCTCACCAAATACCACCATGTCGTTAGCGTTGTAGGGATAAATTTGGCGAGTTGGAATTGGCATTGCGCCAGCGGCGCGTCGAACATGAGTGGTGGGTGTCTCGCTACGAATTACTGAGCGAATAGCACGATGCACCAACAGATCAGGATAGCGGCGAATAGGCGATGTGAAGTGTGTATAAGCATCGTAACCCAAACCAAAATGCCCACGATTTTCCACTTGGTACATTGCCTGACGCAAGCTGCGCAGCATGACGGTTTGAATCATGTTTGAATCGCTGCGACCTTCAATGTATTGCATTAGTTGTTGGTAATCGCCTGACGTTGGATCTGCTCCGCCACCCAAACCTAAGCCAAGTTCTGCCAAAAATTCACGCAGGTTAGTAAGCTTTTGCTCGGTTGGACCTTCATGTACGCGATAGAGTCCTACAAGGTTATGCTTTTCCAAAAATCTTGCTGCACACACGTTGGCGCACAACATACATTCTTCAATAAGTTTATGCGCATCATTGCGCTTTACCGGAACAATGCGTTCAATTTTGCGATCTTCATTAAATTGAATGCGCGTTTCTACCGTATCAAAATCAATTGCGCCGCGTTCATCGCGTGCAATACGCAAACATTGATACAACTTATGCAACAACTCCAACTGCGGCACTACATGTTTGTACTCTTCACGCAGAACTTTTGATTCATCATCAGTTTCAGTGAGAATTTTTCCAACTTTGGTATAGGTTAAACGCGCGTGGGAATACATTACGCCTTCGTAAAATTCATAACCCGTAATTTTTCCTGCATCGGTGATTGTCATTTCGCATACCATGCAAAGACGATCTACCTGCGGGTTCAACGAACACAATCCGTTTGAAAGTGCTTCTGGCAGCATGGGCACAACGTAGTCTGGAAAATAAACGGAGTTGCCGCGACTGCGCGCTTCCATATCAAGCGCGCTATTTACTTTCACGTAATGCGATACATCGGCAATAGCAACATACAAACGCCAGCCGCCGCGGCGACGCTCACACAGAACTGCGTCGTCAAAGTCGCGCGCATCTTCGCCGTCGATAGTGACAAAAGGTAAGTGGCGAACATCAATGCGATGCAATTTATCGCCTTCATCAACTTCGGCCGGAAGAACGGAAGCTTCTGCCGCTACATCCTGCGGCCATACGTGGGGAATACCATGCGCTTGAATCGCTAATTCGATTTCCATACCCGGCGCCATGTGATCGCCGAGCACTTGAATGACGCGCCCCATAGGCAAACGATTTTTATCGGGTTGCTGGGTGATTTCCGCCACCACGATTTGGCCGTGAATGGCGCCACCGTAGGCACCGAATGGAATCATAATATCTTGCGTGATGCGCGCATTTTCCGGCCGCACAAACTGCACGCCATCTTCATTAAAAAAGCGCCCCGCCAATTGCGTGGTATTACGCGCTAAGACCTCAACTATCGCACCCTCTTCTTTACCGCGATATTGCTCTCCGGACAAACGCACCAAGACTTCATCGCCATCAAATACGCGTCGCATTTGGCGATTGTGCAAATAAATATCTTCGCCGCCATTTGCTGGAATCACGAAACCATAACCATCTTTATGGCCTTGAACACGCCCGCGAATCACATCAATTTTATCGAGACGGAGATAAGCATCTTTGCGGTTGCTAATCAGCTGACCATCGCGTGCCATGGCGATAAGGCGACGGCGCAGCGCTTCAATCTGGTCTTCATCCGTAAGGTTGAGAATCTCGCACATTTGCGGGTGGGTGATAGGCTCTGAAGCGCTATCGAGCAGATCCAAAATGTACTCGCGGCTGGGAATGGGATTTTCGTATTTCTCAGCTTCGCGAGCGGCAAAAGCGTCTTGATGCGGGGCTTTACGTTTGGTCAAAGGAATTGTCCTGTAGTGAAAAAAGCAACCATCTGGCTGCCTATCATTGGCTGGATGCCATCTGCATCCAATTATAGGGTAGTCATTATGACAAACCCACAAATATATCCAGTTTGCGCGTTGACAAGCCTTGAGTCGCTATTTATAGTTCGCGGCCTCAGCAAACGCCAGAGATTCAGGCGCTAGCCGAGCTGCCCAGGTGGTGAAATTGGTAGACACGCCAGCTTCAGGTGTTGGTGGCGCAAGCTGTGTCGGTTCGAGTCCGACCCTGGGCACCAAATTCAAATTGGCCTTTAAGGCCTCCTCAAAAAGCCTCGATGCAAATGCATCGGGGCTTTTTGTTTTCAAGCTCCTTCAGTCTCGTTGACTTCCATAGAACTTCTCGCCGTAAAATCCGTCACACCATCATTACCTTTCGTTTCATCACTAAGCCACGCATCAGGAAAACACCATGTCTCAATTTCGTACCGAGCGCGACACCATGGGTGAACTTCAGGTTCCAGTGGAAGCACTTTATGGTGCGCAAACGCAACGAGCCGTGAACAACTTTCAGCTGAGCAGTTTGCAATTGCCGAATGAATTTATTCGTGCGATTGCTCACATTAAAAAGGCAGCTGCACAAACGAATCTGCAATTGGGTTTACTGGATGCAGAAATTGCCAAGGGCATCTTGAATGCGAGTGATGTCATTATTGCTGGGCAGCATGCAGACCAATTTCCTGTTGATGTTTTTCAAACGGGATCTGGTACGAGCACCAACATGAATGTGAATGAAGTTATTGCACACTTGGCAAGCGCGGCGGCTGGAACTCAGGTGCACCCTAACGACCATGTGAACATGAGCCAAAGCAGTAACGATACTATCCCAAGCGCCATTCACATCAGTGCGGCAATAGCCTTTGAACATCTATTATTTCCAGCGCTGGAAAACCTGCATACACATTTGCTCGGAAAAGCAGAACAGCTGAATCATGTTGTTAAAACCGGCCGCACACATTTGATGGATGCAATGCCGCTTACCTTCGGACAAGAAATTAGCGGTTGGGCAAGTCAAATTGAAAGCAACTACGTACGGCTGAAAACTTTATTTCCTCAACTTTTGCATTTAGTGCAAGGCGGCACTGCGGTAGGCACCGGCGTAAATGCGCATCCACAATTTGCTATTCTCTTTGCGCAACACCTAAGCGATAACACAGGATTAACGTTTATTCCGTCGGATAATTTTTTTGCATTGATGAGCGCGCAAGACACTGCAGTAGCAGCCTCAGGGCAACTCAAAACACTCGCCGTCAGTTTAATGAAAATTGCAAATGACTTGCGCTGGATGAACTCAGGCCCTTTGGCCGGGATTGCAGAAATTAACCTGCCGGCTTTACAACCGGGCTCATCAATTATGCCGGGAAAGGTAAATCCAGTTATACCAGAAGCTTTGTGCATGGCCTGCGCACAAGTTATAGGAAATGACGCAAGCATCACGCTCGCGGGTCAGTCGGGAAACTTTCAATTGAATGTAATGTTGCCGCTGGTTGCTCATAACCTGCTGCAATCTATTCAGCTTTTAAGCAACGGCTGTAATCGGCTAGCCGAGGTTATTAGCGGCTTCACCGTGAACCACAACAATATCGAACATGCGCTGGCCAAGAACCCGATATTAATCACTGCGCTTAACTCCATCATCGGCTACGAAAAAGCGGCCGCTATTGCGAAAAAAGCGTATCAGGAAGGAAAACCGATCATAGATGTGGCGCAAGCAGAAACGAATATTAGCCGCGAAGAACTAGAACGTTTATTAAACCCTGCGCTACTGACAAACAGTCCATGATTCACGCAAGATGAAATAAGGCGTAAACATATACGCTAACAAAGAATAAACAAAACGCAGCAAGTGCCATTCCTGATAATTTACGTGCTGTCATAAAAGCCTCGCCATTATCCAGCTTTGCTCAGCAAAATTCACGCTTGAATATTTAAGAATCAAGCAGAAACTTAATTAGCTAAGGTTTGGGTAATTGATAATGATGTTAACCCTGCGGTTACGCACACGCGCATCGTCAATAGTGTTGCACGGATAGCCGTGAAATAACCCGATTTCCTGTGCTCTTAAGCGCGATCGGCTTACCCCGGTTCTATCAACCAAATAATCGACGAGGCTCTGAGCTCGCTCCAAAGAAATTTTCTGTGCATCATTTGGTGTGGCATTGTCAGCAGGAGCCTGAATAGTCGCGGTCACTTCAGGGTTGCTATTAAGAAATTTTCCAACGCGGTTTAATTCTGAATAATATTTTTCAGCAATATCTGATTGATCAAGCCCGTATTCCATACGTAACCCCATAATTACACGAGCAGCCGAAGATTGCTTAGC
Organism: Cellvibrio sp.; assembly: GCF_046347455.1. GTDB lineage: Bacteria > Pseudomonadota > Gammaproteobacteria > Pseudomonadales > Cellvibrionaceae > Cellvibrio. The sequence goes on along the minus strand of NZ_JAXMGC010000002.1, from coordinate 207,885 downwards.
TGCCTTGGCATTCGGAACAAACTGCGCCTCACAGTAGCCTGTTACTGAACGATTATTACTACTGTTGTCATGAGTGACCAAGTAATCAACCATGGTCTTAGCCCTGCGTTGAAATAAATTATTCTTCTGTTGGCAACTCCAACACCGCTTGTAGGACACGCAATTAAGTGCTTAGTTGCAATGGATTTGTGCAAAAAAATCGCAAGATCCGCCGCCTTCGTCTGCGCGCACTATGCCTGCATTCAAAATACACAAGATAAAAATCAGCATTAGTAAATAGGGTTTAAGTGTAGCGAAAGAGATATTGAATTTACCGTTTAGTTTCATGATCTTCTCCTTGGAGCTGAAATCCTCGATGTAGTCTTGGTTCAAAAAGCTTCACTCTTAACTAACAGAGCCTATGAAGCACTGGACAATAACAATATAAGGCACAAAGTCACCAAAAAAAGCGGTACGTTTATTAGCAAAGCCTTAAGGAAAATTTTGCTCATAGGCACATCCTCAGGTGATGGATAAATGCTAGACAAATCCACCTCATTCACCGCCTGCGTTTGCTGAGAATGCTCATAGTTATTGACACGAGTATTCATAAACCAACCCCCATTAAACTATTCCGCTAGTCATTTCCAAGCGCGAATAAATATGGAAAATCTCTCGGCGACCGAAGGCAGTACCGCAGCGTCGCCGAAAAATTTACACATTGCCGGTTAATAACAGAATGATCAAAATCACAATGACCAGCCCTATGCCACCGCTGGGGCCATAACCCCAACCCCGGCTGTGTGGCCAGCTTGGAATAGCGCCAATGAGCGCAAGAATTAGCACAACTAATAAAATTGTTCCGAAGGTCATTAGAATTTACCTCTGCTATTGTGTAACCGCTTTGTTATTGGAAATAATGACTTCCACTCGCCGATTCATTTGACGACCGGAGGGTGTTTCATTACCGGCTACCGGAAAGTTTTCGCCTTTGCCCGTTGCCGTTAAACGATTGGAAGCAATTCCCTGCGAAATTAAATATTGTTGCACTGCGTTTGCGCGGCGTTGCGATAAGCCGAGGTTGTAATCTTCATTGCCAACGTTATCTGTATGACCTTCGATAGTTACTGTGCGATCTGGATACTGATTTAAAAACACAGCAAGCTTGGAAATATTTGCGATCGCACCTGCTTTCAAATCCGATTTTGCAGTTTCAAACAAAACATCACCCAAGGTTACGACCAGGCCACGTTCGGTCGATTTAGCATTGAGTTCCGCAATTTGACGTTGAAGTTCTTCCGCTTGGCGACGCGCTTGCTCTGCGTCTGCTTTTGCGGCATCTGCCTCACGCGTGCGCGAATCCAGTCGAGCTCTTTCGCGGGCATCTGCCAGTTCTTTACGTTGATCTTCCAGATAGCGCGTTTGCGCTTGTGCAGCAGCAATATCAATTTTGTGGTCCGCAACCCATACTAACTGCTCAAGATGCGCTTCATCTTTAGGTACTTTCTCTGCGGCTTGAACCGCAGCTTCCGCGTCTTTGAACGCAACGGGTGCACGACCAGCCAACTGCGGATCCGCTTGTAAACTGCTTAATTTGCTGCGCACGGCAGCGACTTCCGGTGGAATTTTTGATGAAGTTGCGCAACCTGAAAAAGCCAGCACACTCAGTGTGATTACAAGATAAAACTTAACGGCGTTATTGAGTCTGTTCATTATTGAGCTCCTTCATTACGTTGTAACTCTTGTTTGATAACGCTCGTGCCTTTTTGTAACTCATCATTCACTTCCTTCGCTTTTACAGCGGCTGTTTTCGCCGTTGCAAGCTCAGCATTTAGTTGGGCTCGCTGTGCAAAGCGTGCTGCGCGCGTCATATTTTTTTCAGATATTTCAGTTCTAGCATCAGCAAGATATTTGCGCGCCTCAACCAATTCTGGCGACGCATAGTCAGTCACCTGCGCTTGCTCGGCGAGCTTTATTGCTGTTTCAGCGGCTGTGATCTGACTATCTGGCGGTGGTGTTGAAGCACAACCGGAAATAAAAATTAATGTCCCAGCTGCACAGAAGGTCTTTAATGTATTCGCATTGTTAAACTTGATATTCCACATCATGGTAGTCCTCGCGTAATTCGCCCAAATGAAAAACTCCTGACGTAAACACAGATTCAGAAAACTTAGGAGGCGAGTCTATCTTGGTTAAGCGCTACTGACTTTTCGGTGCGTTAACGCACCTTTTTTAAGCGAGACAATTAGAATTCGTGGCAGCTGAATTCTAATTACCGAATTACTAAAGCTGGCAAAATTTTTTGTGTGGGGTGACGTACAGATGATGCGATTGATTGCGACCAAGATTGTACGAACATGCGCAACCAAGCAAATTTCCATATTTCTTTAAACTCGAGAAGCAACAATTTAAAGATGACGTAAGACCATTTTGATACGTGTGACCAACTTTAAAACAGGAGCTAAAACTATGAACGCCGATAGCCAAAACGCACAAACTTATGAACAGACGGAACCTTTCGAATCATTGGAAAAACCAAGCAGTATTTCATTGGAGTTTCAGCGCTTCTTAACGGATATAGAAGATCTCCTGTCGCAAGCAACTTCCTTAACCGGAGACGACTTAGCCAAGTTAAAAAACTCGCTAAATGAACGCATTAGTTTGGCGAAAACGTCTCTGAATCAACTCAGCACCAGTTTGGTTGATAAGGCACGTAAAGGCGCAGTAGCGACCAATAACTATGTACACGAACAACCTTGGACTGCAGTGGGAGCTGGAGCGGCGATTGGTTTACTAATTGGCCTGTTGGTTTCACGCCGCGATTAGCGCTATGTGGAAGTTGATTATGGCAATTGCAAACAGCGGAAGCCACGGGAAGGATCCCGGATCTCCAGGGCTTTGGGAATGGATCAAGATATTTCGCTCAGCTAAAGCAGCTTTGTTTTCGCAAGCAGCTTTACACCTTGAGTTAGCCCAAGTTGAGTGGCAAGAAGAAAAACAACGCCTCGTTAAATTGGCGTTAGCTGGCGTGCTGGGCTTTATCTTTTTTTTAAGCTTCGTCACCTTCGCGAGCGCTCTGATAATCGCCTCGTGTTGGGACACGCCTTACCGCATCCACGCATTCATCGGTGTGACCTTGCTTCATTTTTTAGGATTGGTGTGGGCGGTATTTTGCGTCAAAAAATTCACCGCATTAAGCAAACATAGTTTCGCTGCAACGCGGGCTGAAATTGCTTCCGACATTGCTTTGCTTAAAAGCGCCCTTTGAAATAAATAGGGGAATTCAACATGAACACTGCGCACGAAAAAAACACCTCCGCCCGCGTTCATCTCTCAAGTGATGCCACGAGCTCCTTGGAGTTCAGGCGGCAAGAAATTTGCGAGAAACTGCGTGAAAACCGCCAAGCTCTCGCATTACAACTGGTTGGTTCAGACCGCCACGATCAGTTTCCACGAAGCGCTGCCATGCGTTTTATTTCCAATCACAGCACTCGTGAAATACTCCATAAAGCAGCTAACGCCGCCTTGGGGCTGCAAACCTTTCGCGCACTGCGCTGGGGGTTGGGGCTTGTGAGATTCATAGGCAGAGGGTTCACACGCAAATAAATCGGAGAAGTGCTATGAAAATCTTAACGACTGCTATGTGTTTGGTTTTGGCTACAAGCCTAACGGCTTGCTCCAGCTATTCTTCTCGTCAGGATTCACTACCTCGCTCCCACGTGTCATCGCGCGTTGCTGCCGAGCAGTACGGGCGAGTTACGGATATTGAAGTTGTGTCCCGCAAATCGCGCACGTCGGGCGGAGGTGCCGCTTTGGGAGCCGTTATCGGCGGTGTATTGGGACATCAGATCGGTAGTGGAAACGGACGCGATTTGGCGACAGGTGCGGGGGTAGTAGGTGGGGCTATTGCCGGTAACCGCATTGAAAAGCAGCGCGCTTCTGGCGATGAAATCTATCGCATAACCGTCGCATTTGAAGACGGAAGTAGAGAATATTTCGATTACGAACACATCGAGGATTTGCGCGTAGGTGATCGCGTAAAACTACGAGGCGGGCAACTCGAACGCCTCTAAGTTTTCTCAGACCTTTATATCAATACGCGAGCGACTGGGTTGATAGTTTGCAACTGCAAGAAATGCGCGGCTCACCGGGTCGTTATTTTGAGGGGCTTTTTTTCCACCGGATTTCGCTTCAGTTGCTGGTTCCACAGGCGGAATCACTTGCGCAGTAGCCGCAACTCGATATTGGTGAGGAATTTGGGGGTCTCGCTCAGCCTCCAAGGTAACGGCAGGACGAGCCTGCACCTGTGAACGCTGCGCATAGTTTGCGCCAGTTCCGTATGCCGAATAGCCTGTGAACTCTCCGATGACCATTTATCCCAATTGCAACCTATGCTGACTAATGGGTTAATAAGTGAGCAGTATAGCCAATTATTCCCACCTCTCGAATTCTTTACCTAACCGCCAACTTCGTACCCGCGAATTTATTTTCCCGTTCCCGTCGATTGGGGCCTGTTTGGCTCGACTAATTCGTGTAATTTTGGTTATGGTGAGTTTTTGCAGCGCCACTTTCCCACCTTTAATTTCCCAGCGGATTTAATTCAATGACGTCAAGCTCTTCTCAGGTATCTCGCATTTCCAGCGGAGAATTCACGCTGCTCGTAGCCCTACTCATGTCAATCGTCGCTATATCCATTGACGCTTTACTGCCAGCCTTAGGGGTCATCCCACGCGATATCCCTCTCGCCTATCCCAATCAGGCACAACTTATTATCAGCGCGCTTTTTTTGGGAATGGCGTTCGGTCAATTAGTCTGCGGCCCTATGTCCGACGCAACGGGACGCAAAAAGGTGTTATACAGCGGTATTTTGCTTTTTTTGATTGGCAGCACTTTGTGTTTTTTTGCGCAAGACATTAACACCTTGCTGGTTGGCCGCTTCATTCAGGGGCTCGGCGTATCCGGCCCTTACGTCTCGGCCATTTCAATTGTGCGCGACAAGTATGTGGGTCGCGAGATGGCGAAGGTTATGTCGCTGGTGATGATGATTTTTATTTTGGTTCCTGCAATTGCACCGAGCCTTGGCCAATCAATTTTATGGTTAGCATCCTGGCGTTACGTATTTGTACTTTATATCGCTTACGCACTGACCATAGGACTTTGGATTTTTCTACGACTGGAAGAAACGCTTCCCATTGAAAACCGAATTCCGCTGAGTGCGAAAGGGTTTTACGAAGGCTTTAAGGAGGTGATCGGCAATCGCGTCACCATGGGCTACACGCTTTGCATGGGTTTGTTTTTTGGCAGTTTTATCGGCTACCTCAACTCGTCACAACAAATTTTTCAGGGGCTGTTTAACACGGGCAAAATGTTTACCGTTTACTTTGGTGTGCTTGCGCTGGTGTTTGGTGTGTCGTCGTTAATTAATTCTCGCTTTGTCGAGAAGTGGGGTATGCATTTTATTAGTCAGCGCGCGGTACAGGGTGTTGTGCTCAGTTCCGCGTTGTTTTTGGGGATAAACGCGCTTTGCGATATACAACTGTGGATGTTTATGACCTACATCGCGCTGCTGTTTTTTGCGTTCGGCCTCATTTTCGGTAACGTTAATGCTATGGCGATGGAACCCATGGGACATGTTGCGGGTATTGCATCTGCTGTTATTGGCTCCGTATCGTCTATTATTTCCATGGTAATTGGCACTTTCATTGGCCAAATGTATAACAACACCCTGATACCTATGACACTCGGATTTCTGACAATGACAAGCTTGGCGCTGGTGATGATGAAAATAGCAGATAGCAACAATCCTAACGCGGCAAGCTAGGCTGCTCTTTTTGAATCCATCCCCTTCTATTATTCCAAACTGACTGCACTCAAGCAGTCAGTTTGGCGTGCGGTAACACTTCTTTCATCTCGCCCTCTCAGGTGGGAACTTCTGAAACCAAAAACAGGTCGCAAGATTCGGATTCACAAAATACAAGACCGCCGCCGAAAATATGCAGACATTAAACGCACGTCGCCTATACAATGCCGGCAAATTTGGCGCCCCAGCGAGCGCTCATAATAATTAAACCGCATGCCAATCGAGGCATAGCTTCCCGTTTTAACAAGGTGATTTTATGAGAAACATTATTGTTCCTCAGCTTTTTAAATGCCTTTCCTGCTTACCCTTGAAAGTCGCACGCGCGTTAGGCGTGTTTATTGGCCACTGCATGTGGTTTACCCGTTCACGCGGTCGTCGAATTACACTCAAAAATATTCGCGCGTGCTTTCCGCAACTTTCACCAAGTGACGTTAATAAGCTAGCGCGGGAGAGTCTTATCGAAACAGCGAAAACAGCTGCTGAAGTGGGTTTGATATGGCGCCGCCCTTGGTCCTGGCTTAGTGGCAAAATCCTTTCGGTAGAAGGCGAAGATTTACTTCGGGCAGAATTGGCAAAAGGCAAAGGCCTGATCGTGCTGGCTCCGCACCTCGGTAATTGGGAAGTGGTTGCACCTTATCTTGCAAGCATCGCACCGCTTACGGCTATGTATCAACCACTCGCCATCCCAGCTATGGATAAAATAGTCTTAGATGGGCGCAGCAAGAATAACATCACCATGGCACCCACCAACCGCAAGGGTGTTGCCATGCTGCTTAAGGCGTTGCAGCAGGGCAATATCGTAGGAATCCTCCCAGACCAGCTTCCCAAAAAAGATGCCGGCGCAGAAATGGCTCCCTTCTTCGGCCATGAAACATTGACCATGAGCCTTGTGCATTCGCTGATATCCCGAACCGAAGCGCGCTGCGTGGCTGTTTTTGCCAAGCGCGTAGCGGGTGGTTTTAGTATGGTAGTTTTGCCCGCCGATGAACGCATTTATAGCCAGGATCAGATCGCTTCTCTTCACGGTTTAAACGCGAGCGTGGAAAATTGTGTTCACCTTGCTCCGGCGCAATACCAATGGGAGTACAACCGCTTTCGGTTACCTAAATCCCACCAGCAAGCACGTGAGCAAAGACGGCTGGCTTGCAGGCCCTGCGAAAAAGGCGCGGATCCCCACTGAGCCACTAAGCTTTAAAAACCCTACATGCGACTAGCTCTGGCACACTCACCAGAGTCATGTTACCTTCTGTGACAAAATTCCAATCTCCAAGTGAAGGATCACTTAACAGCCAAGGCGCCCTTCATGCTAAACGTTGTTTCTACTGAACCTTCGTCATATCTCGCAAAGAGTAGCGGCGAAAAGTCCTTTCAAGATACGAGCGCGGATTTAATCGTAAGTTATCTTGCCAAATTGGGAATCGACAAGGTCTTCGGTGTTCCGGGTGGCGCAATCGAACCCCTGTTAAATGCACTCGCACGCAGCGAACGTGAAGGCGGCCCTCGCTTGGTGGTGGCACGCCACGAATGTGGCGCGGCTTTTATGGCCGATGGTTATTACCGTGAAACCGGCAAGATGGGGGCGGTATGCAGCACCACTGGCCCCGGCGCGACCAATCTGCTGACCGGCGTTGCCTCCGCCCTCGCCGACGAGACCCCCATGCTGGTCATCACCGCGCAAACGCCCTTACCCAAATTTGGTAAGTGCGCGCTGCAAGAGTCCAGCTGTACAGCGACAGATACTGTGGGCATTTTTCGCTACGTTACCCATTTCAACACGCTGGTTTCGCATCAGGAACAGCTGGAAAGCAAATTGGTATCAGCCATCATGGCTGCGCACCGCAAACCTCACGGACCGGCCCATATAAGCATTCCGTCCGACATTTTGCGCGCTCCAGCCAAAATGAAAGCCCGCATCCACAGCGATTTGTTAGTTCACGATTTTTCCATGTCAGACGCACAATCCATCGCCCGCCTGTGCGAAAAATTGGCTCGTGTGGATAATCTAGTGCTCTATATAGGTAGCGGCGTAGGCAAAGCTAGCAAACAGATCATGGAATTTATTGAACTTACCTGCGCAAACTTTGTTACCAGCCCCACAGGAAAAGGCTGGGTGGACGAGACCCATCCACTCTACCGCGGCGTGTATGGATTTGCCGGTCACGAGAGCGCCACCGCTTTGCTACAAGATCCTAATGTGAACTTGATTGTGGCTATAGGAACCGATTTAGGCGAACTCGGTACCAGTGGTTGGAAAGGTGATTTGTTAAATACCAAGTTAGTGCACATAGATTCCTCCATTGAGCACTTTACTCGCTCCCCCATGGCCAACCTCCATGTCTTCGGTAACATAGACGCAACCTTTGAGCAGTTACTTGTCTACGTTCGCAATGCCCGCGCGCAGGGCAAGAGCTGGGATACCTTGGACCCCATTGCCATACCTAATTTCAATGGCGGCTATGCAACCCTGCGCGAGCCCGAAAAATGTTTTTCGAATGACAGCCCTGTCAAACCCCAGCGCCTAATGGCTCATTTATCACAAAAGTTGCCTGAGAAGACTCGCATATTCATCGACGCCGGTAACAGTTGGTCCTGGGCAACACATTATCTTGAACGAGCTAATAACGAGGGGCTGTACCGTATCGCTATGGGCTACGGTTCAATGGCTTGGTCCATAGGCGCAGCTATAGGTTCTGCCTTGGGTAATCGCGAGGCACCAACCCTTTGCATTGTGGGAGATGGCTCTTACCTCATGAGCGCACAAGAAATAACTGTCGCCGCCCAGCATCAACTCCCAGTCGTATTTCTTGTATTGAACGATGCTGCCATGGGCATGGTCATGCACGGTCAACGTCTGGGCAATCAAGAATCTATCGGGTGGGAACTAAACACGATTGACTACGCCGCACTTGCTCATGCCATGGGCGTGGATGGTATTGTCATTCAATCACCACACGAGCTGGATAAACTCGATTTTGATCACCTCTTCAGCAAAAGCGGGCCGACCTTGGTTGATATACGAATTGACCGTAACGAAGTTCCCCCCATGCAGGATCGAGTGCGGGGTCTTGCTATGCTCGACTCGGCCACACCAGGTGGATAGGATGCAACTTACCTTTATGCCTAAGGTGGATTTAAAACGGCCTCGATATTCAGTTTTTTAAGTTAGAAAATGGCGCCGCTGTGTTTATTGAGCTAGCATGAACTCTAAATTGGAGAGCCATGCGTGTTATCAAATACTAACAAGACTATTCCATCTGCTGCTGCGACCCGCATTCTTGTTGTTAATAGCGACGAGGCGGCACAGCGGAAAATCAGAGATTGCCTGACAACGTCTGGCTATAATCACTTCACCATTGTGGACGACGCACAAAACGCCCTCCGGTTTTTACGCAACCACCCTATAGATCTCATTATTGTTGACATTGATATTCCTGATCTGGACGGTTGGCGGCTCTCACGCCTTGTTCGCAGTGGAATTCTAAAATGCCGATCTGACCTGCCCATTGTTATCCTGGCCAAAACGTGGTGCGAGCGAATTGCAGAAGTCACCGCAAAAGAGTACGGCATCAACTATTTACTACCGCTAAATCACTTAAACAAGCTGCCCAACCTGATTCAAAACCTGATGCAGCAAACGAGTGATGAACCACCAAAGCCGCGTTTACTCGTAGTAGAAGACTCCCCCGATACCTCCGATTTAATCCAACGCGTACTAAGTGCACATTTCAACATTGAAGTTGCCGCTGATGGCGCTTTGGGCTTGGCAATCTGGCAAGAAAAGCGCCACGACCTAGTATTGCTAGACGTTGCACTTCCAACCATGAACGGCCACGACATTTTGCTTGAGATAACACGCATAGAGCCCAACCAACCCGTGGTAATTATGACAGCACATGCTTCCATCGAGCATGCCGAAGAACTCATGTTATCGGGGGCAGTGGATTTTCTGCCCAAACCATTTCGCGCCGAGCAGCTACGTAAAGTATGTGATATCGCCATTCACCGCGAAGACTACCTCGTCAGCAATGCACAATTCGCCGAACGCGTAAAAACACTCGAAGCGCGCGAACGTGAGTTTCGTCAACTCTATGAAAGCCATCACCAATTGCTGGATGACCTTCAATCCGTTGTCATGGAACTGGATGAAAATTTAAATATCGCGTTCCTAAACCGCACTTGGGAAACCTTAATGGGTTACCCCATCGAAGACTCTATCGGACGTCCGCTGGAAGATTTCACCTCGTCCGAGGACGCGAACCAATTTGCAGCCTTTAAAGAAAAAATCACCGCAGCGATTCGCGAAAAGAAAACGAACACCGAAATTGAACTTTGTTTGCGCGATGTGCATCATCAAAAAATTTGGACGCAGCTTAAAATCAGCCGCTCCACCCGCAGCGAAGAATTTTCAACATTCACTGTATGCCTGGACAACATTACCGAACGCCGCAAATCGCAAGAGCAGTTGCAATATTTGGCGATGCACGACTCGCTAACCGGATTATACAACCGCCACCATTTTGAATTGACGCTCGAACAACTCTACAAAGATGCCGCGCGTAACCAGCGACAACATGGTCTGGTATATTTGGATCTGGATCACTTTAAAGTCATTAACGACACCTTCGGCCACCAAAAAGGCGACGAAGTGCTGCGGGAAATGTCGGCTATGCTGGGACGCCGTGTCCGTAAGCCTGACACTTTATGTCGTTTAGGTGGAGATGAGTTCGCCGTGCTCTTGCGCAACGTTACAGCACAAAACGCGCAAGATTTTGCGCGCGACATCCAAAAAACAATTGGTGAATTCAGTTTTCAACTTCAGGAGCAGCGCATCAATCTCGGTTGCAGTATTGGCGTAACTGTCATTGATGGCAGCGCACACACCGCAGAAGAACATTTCATGCGCGCCGATATTGCACTTTACGTTGCCAAAGGTCGCGGTCGTAACCTGATTCATTTGTACGATGCCAAAGATAACGAAAGCGACGAGCTACGCCTGCGCATCAATGTCTCACAAAAAGTTCGTAAAGCCATTTCAGAAGACCGAATGGTGCTTTATTTCCAACCGATTTATGACGTCAGTAAAGATAAAATTTCCTATTACGAATCCTTGATTCGTTTACGCGAGCCAGACGGTACTATCATCACGCCCGCTGAATTTATTCCTGCACTTGAAGCCGCCGGTGAAATGCATTTGCTCGATCGCTGGATTATTAAATTAGCCACGCGCACACTGCGGGATCATCCGGAACTCAACCACATTGCCATCAACCTTTCCGCTCAAGCATTTAAAGATGAAACTTTAGTACCAACCATTCTAGAGAGCCTGAAAAACACCGGCGTAAATCCACAGCGACTCACATTCGAACTCACCGAAAGCGCGAGCTTGTTCAATTTACATATTACCCAGCGGGTAATCGCGGAGCTACACCGTTTGGGCTGCAGTTTTTCAGTAGATGATTTCGGCTCAGGATTCAGCAGCTTCGCCTACTTAAAAGATTTGCCCGCCGATTACATAAAGCTTGATGGCTCCTTCATTAAAAACCTTCACAAAGACAGCATTGACCAAGCACTCGTAAAAGCCATGATTCAAGTCATTCAAGCACTCGGAAAAAAAGCTGTTGCGGAATATGTTGAAAATGAAGAAATATTGAATATTTTAAAAAAAATGGGAATAGATTTTGTTCAGGGTTACCACATTGGCCGACCAATTCCCGTGGAAAAGATACTCGCAAAAAAAACAATGGCCTAGGAAAAATTCACTAGACCATATTCAACAGTAAAAAGCTAAATTAATCTGGAACAGCGCGCCTTGCGGGTCCTTGGTAGTCAATATCATCGCAACGCAAGGGTAAGAAAGTATCTGGTGGACGTTTATAGGTATCCACATAACAAGCTGTCACACCACTGGCTACCATAGCTGCAAACATTTGATACATCTCTTGTCCCGTAAAACCGTAATCCGATAAAAATGCACACACATAGCCATTGATATTCATACGCTCGTCATATTTATCAATCAAAACCTGTTCGATTTTGTAAGCAAGTTCTAAATGTTCGCCGGCAGTTAAATTTAATTTTTTGCTGATTTTTTCCATTGCTTCAATGCGTTCATCACCTTTAGCAATGGGGCGAATATAACCAACAATATAGGGTTTACCCCGTGTTTTTTCAGCCGCAGCGGCGACAATTTCCTCTGGCGTTGCGCCCATCTTGTATTGTTTGAGTGCGCCTTGTATGAACTTTACGCCTTCCAAACGAGTGCGAGGGCCGTATGTACGCGAATCTGCTGCCATAGCACCAATTGTGGTCGCGGCAATTACAGATGTACGCGCAGCACCAGCAAGCGCACCAATTTGATTGCACCAGATGCGCGGATCAGGCCAACTCATACAGCCGTAAATTGCCTCCACCCAATCTGCCAGCGGACGGTCCACCATTTTTCCGGTCGCATTTAAAATGAGTATTTGAAAATAAGATTTTTCGCCCACCAATTCTTCCAACATGGAATAACCGTGGCTAAAAACTCCTTTACCTGGAAACCAACCGCCCGTACTACTGAACACCTTGCCTCTGTGCTGATCAAGATAATCGACAACAGCTGTATCACTATTCGTTGCCACAATATTTTTTAAAATATCATCGTTCAAGGACATAATTATCATCGCTCACATAAGGCATTGCTGTAATCGGTTTATTGGCTACTTCCATCCCATGAGCTATCAAACCCGGAGCACCCAGCAATTGAAATAACGCACCACCATATTTGGGTTGAAAACCAAGGTCTGCAAAAACAGCAGCAGCAATTCCTGTAGTGAACCAACCTATCCCGTTCAGTTCTTGCAGTCGCGCAAATTGATTTCCCCATTTAAGTGCGTCCCCTGCTCCGGCCATGGCAACCAAACGATCTGCTATACCTTTTGCAAGTAAATCAACACCACCGTGACGCCTGCCAAAGCCGGGCGTTAATAATTCCTCGTCACGAGCCGATAATTCACTCAGCTGCGCGGGATCCGTGTGTTGATATTTTCGAAAAAAACGCATCGCGTTTTCTATTTCTCCGCCACCCAAATATTCGCCACCCAAAACGGATGACGCAATCGGTAAAATATGCAGAGGATTGGTTTTGCCAACACCAACATTCATAGCCGCGCGTGTCGCTGGATGACGAGGGCCTGGATTTATCAATGCCACCATCAATGTCTGCAACAATTGTGCTTGCGCTTGTGAGGGAAGCTCTCCGCGAAATAAAAGATAGAACACATCGACAAACGAACGTTTTTCCATAAGCTCAAATAAATCGTAGCCATGGCAAAGTGCTGCTTGCGCGATGTAGGGGTTATCGCTACTGGGTTCTTCCGACCATATACGCGTGCTGGCGCGTTTGCTAAAAGGTTCGTTGCGGCTCTGCACCTTTATGCGCTTTGGCGCTGATAAATCCAATGAGCTTGAATTGGCTTCATCAAACGGGGCTTGATCTGTCATGAAAAATCTCTAGCTACTGTTAAAGCGGACAAAAGCCGGTTATTTAAATGAATACTTGAACTCCACCCATCCACTGCGCGACTCCAGTGGATAATCTCTTGCGATTCGACCACTACTGGGTTCACGCGCATTTGCATTTGCGGCGTTACGAACAGCGAGCGACAAATCCAAATCCTGGAATAAATCTTTTGCTCTCAATGTAAAATTAACCCAGGTGTAGTCTTGAATTTCAGGGCGATTATCAATTGGGGCACGCACACGATCTGCAACAAGTTCCACTTGCGTATTGAAAAACCAGTTTTTGGTGAATTCCCAGTCCGCATTCAATTTGAGCTGCCGACCAGGAGCATCAGGGACTGTTGCCCCCGTTTTCGCATCTGTAGGATTATTAAACGAATAACTCGTGCCCATGCGGAATTGCGAAAGGGGTTTCCAGCTAACTTCTAGCTCGTATCCATGACCATCTTGATCTCTCGCATTCTGCGCAGTTTTGGTAACACCATTCGCATCAGCTAAAAATTCAATCATGTCTTTTGACTGATAACGGAACAACGTCAGCGTGGTTTGCAAATTAGGATTAAAACGATAATTGAACGACCACTCAATTGTATTAATTGTCTCTGGATTTAAATCCGGATTACCCAAAGAGACAGGATTGTTCTTAAAATACAATTCAGAGATAGACGGTGCACGGAAGGCGCTGCCGAATAAAAGCTTCGTCGTTAAATTTTCGTTTAACGCATAGACCAATGCCAAGCGGGGGTTAGTAGTACCGCCAAAATCTGAATATTTATCATAACGTACACCAGAGGTCAGGGTTAAATCCTTGTTTAATTTCCATTCATCCTGCAAAGATAGAAAGCTTACATTGCGGGATCCATCGTTTAAATATACAAAAGGAGTGCCGGTCACATCTGTAAGAGCCCCGCTGACAACCGGTTGTGTTCCATCAATAACACCAGGCCCGAAATTTTTTTGCTCGCTACCCTCGAATGATTGTCGACGAGAACCAACCGAAAAACGAATACGATGGGATTCAAAACCGTTATAGATGGAAACAAGTTCCAATTGGGTATCATTGGTAGTTTGACCGGGATGACCTTTCAGTCCCTCGGGAAAAGTCACCAAGCCCGAAGGCTTGGCAAAATTGATATTACCGTCACTGCCAATGGGCACCTTCACACCAGGAGGCAACAAATTAAATTTAGTCGTATGATCAGAGAAGAGATGACTTAGCCGAACACTGTTATCCCAATTGCCGCTGTCGGCGCCAAACTGATAAGTCGCGTCACCCATGATGAGGTGGTTATCATCATAACCATCCATATCCAGTGCTTGTGCAGCGCCAGCACCCACTCCGGCATCCTTTGACAACCAATTCCATAAATTAATGCGCCAGTGTTCGCTGCTCAAAGCCAAATGCGTATCCCATACGTGATAACGAGTAGAAAGATGACCAGGAGCAAGCGAAGCTTTAGTCTTTAAACTGGCATCCAAGCTAGACTGAAAATCTGCTTCAACACGACGGCTAGGATCTCCATCCGACTCTTGATAGGACATATCCAGCGCTACGCCCAACCCTTGCCAATTGGATGCTCCCTGTAAAGACGCTTCGCGGTAACCAAAAGATCCAGTGCGCACACTCATTTGTGGGGCGTCTATGGCAGCTGCGTCCTTCGTAATAACGTTGATAACGCCCGCATAGGCATCAGCACCGTAAATTGCAGAACCCGGACCACGCATAACTTCAACACGTGCAATGCTCGATACGGGTAAACGAAACATAGTGGGGTGGCCTCCCTGCAAAGTGGATTGCACGGGCACACCATTTAATAGCAGCAAAACCTGAGAATTAAATCCGGTATGTATTCCGCGAATGGAATAGACCGAATCCAATCGGCTAAGAGCGGAAAGACCCACATGCAGACCGGGCACAGTTTCAAGTATTTCATCGAGGTTGCGAGCTCCCATTGCCTCAATTTCCGCAGCGTATATGACTGACGCTGTCGCTGGAGCTTTTTCAAGAGATGTACTGTTACCCGTAGCGATTGAAATTTGCACTTGCCCTAACTCGGCAAGTGATAGGTTGTAAACATCCAATGGAGCTGCAGATTTATTTTCCGCGTGGGTTGTAGCAGAGATGGCGCAAACAAGTGCGGGGAGTAAGGCGCGGCGGTACGGAGCTTTCATTACAGAAGCTTTTATTACAGAAGCTTTCATTGCAGGAGCATTCATAGCAACAATCCGTAAATTTAGTAAAAACCTTACTCCTGTTTATATTTTTACTAAGGTGATATTTATCTACTACATCTACTTTTTGAATGCCAAATCGTCGGTATTGGCTCAACAGATAGGTATAAATACGCATCGCCATTTTTGCGCGAAACGCCCTTTAAGATAGCCTAAGTTTCCATGAAAGCAAACTAATATCCCGATAAAAATCATCGCATAAGCTACTTATAAATAGGGTGCTTTTTGTTTTCACTATTAAACAAAAGCACCTGCGATATCTCGGTGCAAGCAAGTCTGTGCAATCTATAACCGAAACTTGATTTAATTGGCATAGGATAGTCGCAACTAGGATTTAGCGTTTTTATCCACAGGTACTAATCGTTGTACCGCCAACTTCAAGGTTTCGCGTCTTATAGGTTTGGTTAAATATTCTTCTGCCTTATCTCTATTGCCATATTTGCGATCATCGGCAATTGAAATAATTATCACAGGAATATCTTTTAAAGCTGGTTCCTCTTTGATTCGTTCGAACAATTGCCATCCGTGCTGGTCAGGTAAAAGTAAATCAAGAGTCATAACCTGCGGCTTGATTTTCTTGAGCAAATCAAAGCCCGATTCTGCGTCATATGCAGTATGCACAAGATAGCCCTCTTGACGCATAGTGCGAGCCATAATATCCAGAAATGCGGGGTCATCGTCGATCATAACAATATGATTGCCGTTCAACTCCAAATTCTGCTCCGGCTCTTTTATATCCGAACTATTTTCTGCAGAACTGCTGTCAAAAGCTGCGCCTGAATTAATAGGTAGCGGGATATCCACAGTAAAAGTAGACCCATTTCCTAATTGGCTTTCCACCGCTATGGTTCCGCCCATTAACTCACAGAGTTGACGCGTGATGGACAGTCCGAGTCCACTACCTTGATATTTCCGTGTGGAGCCGCTATCTGCCTGCCTGAATGGATCGAAAATATGTTCTTGTTGATCTGCCGATATTCCTATTCCTGTATCACTAACGGCAATATAAATTCGTTGCGGCTCATGATGCGCACGCAATGTAACTATACCTCCCGGTGAAAATTTACTCGCATTGCCGAGCAAATTAATCATGATATGCAAAAGCTTTTCAGGGTCTGCTACGGGTAAAGTTGCGCCATCATCCACGTCAAGCTTTAGCTGCGTTGCGTTTTTTTCCAAAAGAGGCATTACTGTGCCTACTGCATCATCAACCAAGCTAGAAAGTTTTACGTCGGTTAAATCCAAGCGCATGCGGCCGGATTCAATTTTCGCCAAATCCAGTACGCCGTTAATAAGTTTTAATAATCGCTCCGAGTTATTAATAACACGTAATAGATCTTTAATATGGATTTCGTCGTTATGTAATTTCAAATCTTCAATTACAACTTCGGTATAGCCAATGATTGCTTGCAGCGGTGTGCGCAATTCATGGCTCATGAGTGACAAAAATTCACCCTTGGCCTGGCTTGCATCTTCCGCCTTACGTTTTGCAATTGCCAATCGATCTTTTGCAAATTGCAATTCTAGCGCGTGCGCAGCCAGCCTTTTGTTATCGCGCCGTTTTATGTTGTAGGCTATCCAAATGGTTACCACTAACGCCAACCCAAGAATGACCAGCCCCCATGCATACATGAGCGCTTTTTTCTGAGCCACTACGGTTTCATCCAAACTCGCGATAGCATCTTTCTGATTTTTAAGTTCCACTTCCTGATTTTTTATCGTCCAGTCCAACTCCAGCACGCGTTTCTCGCGAGCATCAATTTCTTTTACAATTTTGCTTAACTCTTGCTGTTGAACACTTAGCTCTTTAGTGCGCTGCTCAACCTCATTGACTAAGGATAATCGTTCCTGCCGACTTTTTTCCAGCTGTTCATTCTGTGCAGCAATCAGCGCGTCACTTTTTTGAATATCTTTGTTCAAATCAGCCATTTGCTTTTCCAAGCGCGCAGTTATGGCTTCCTGATTTTGGATATTCGCCGTCAACTCCTGCAAATTTTTTTCACGCAACTGCAATTGCTTTTGCAAATTAACCAGAGATGTTTGTCCCTCTCGAAACAATTTCGCTACGTCAATTTCGGTACCGCCATTCAGGATTAATTCCGGCAATGGCTTTAGCCCTTGATTAATAAGATTGGATTTGTTCACCTCGAACCGCAATCGATCATTGGCAGCGGTTAGCAAATTAATCATGACTAATTGCTTGTTGGAAGCATCGAAGGTGACTAGCAAAACGGGTTTACCTTCGATGGCGCTGTAGATATCGGTTATGGTTTGGCTGTCCGCATTTTCCACATACAAAAGTTGGTATTTACCCAAGGCTTTTGGTGTGCTCACAGTTGAAACACTAATAGGCAGATTCCTGAGCGTGACTTTTTCAGCGAGCAATTGCAGTTCTGCATAAACAGGTGTTTTTTCACCACCATAAACCGCAATGTTGAATGAGGATATGGCCGCTTCATTGGGCCACTCGATATTTTTGGCAAAATTATAAATGTAGGAAGCGGTGATGCGTTGTTTGTTAGCTTGCTGGGCTTGTGCTGCGCTTTCGCCGCCTAACAAAACCAGAACCAACAACCATGACAATCGGAAGAGCAGGTGGCGCGAAAAGAAATCGAGGGAAATCAATCTATCCAATAAATAACTATGCAATTGGCATCTAAACATCTTAAGAAAGCTCTATTTGTTGCCATCCCTGACATAGTTAGCATCAAAAACATGTTGGCCTAGCATAACCTGTAAATTTATATCTTGATAGCGGGAGCTAAGCGGCTTCGACAGGATCTACATGTGTCATAACATCCAATACAGGCAACTCCTCCATCACTCGCCGTCGAGCTTCAACAGCAATAGCATGGCCTTCTGTAACGCTTATATGGCCGAGAATTTCGAGGTGAACGTCCACCATAATCAAGTCGCCCGTTTTACGTGTGCGCAACTCGTGCAATCCTTGGACACCGGGTGTCTCCAAAATAATCGCCCGAATTTTTTCGATCTCTTCCATATCTGCGGCGCGATCCATCAGATCATGTAGTGAATTCCACGCGAAACTCCACCCCATTTTAATAACCATCAATCCCACCACCAGAGCAGCGATAGGATCAAGCAGCGGAAATCCTAATAAATTACCACCAATACCCAAAGCTACAACAAGGGAGGACGCCGCGTCAGAGCGCGCATGCCACGCGTTAGCAATTAGCAACGTGGAACGAAGGCGTTGCCCAACGGCAAACATGTAGCGAAATAATAATTCCTTCACCATAAGCGCAATTGCTGCAACGTAAAGCGCAATCATGTGCACGGATGGAATTGCTGCCGGATCTGACAACTTATGAACTGCAGCCCATAACATGCTTAAACCCACGCCGAGCAATATCATCCCTAACACGAGTGATGCTGCATTTTCGTAACGGTAATGGCCGTAATGATGATCCTCATCCGGGCCCGCTTTGCTGTGGTGCCCAGCAAACAACACAACAAAATCTGAAACTAAATCAGAGAGCGAATGAATGCCATCAGCGATTAAGGCTTGTGAACTTGCGAAGAGACCTACAGCAACTTGCAATACACTTAAAACAAGATTTACCGCAACACTGATCCAAGTGCAGCGCTGCGCTGCGCGATGATTTTCCATCGCTGACTTATCCTGAATATTTGTGGAACTGACGGGATTCATTTTTAGGTTTTCTACTCTCGCGTTTGCATCGGAATTTTGTATCTTTGTTCACGATACAACACGGACGGCAATATAACGTGCGCCATTGCCTTATCAACTTGTGCTTGGGATGGACTTTCTTTTTCCATCGTCAGTTCGCCCTTGGATGCATCGTAGCGACCAAGGAGCGGACTTTTGTTCGGACGAAGAATGGTAGCTGCATCCCCTTCAAGCCACGCAAAGTAATTATCAAATTGCATTAATGCACGCCCCGGCGTTTCGCTGTCTTTAGCGAAATCGCGCCCAATCATAGGATGATCGCTAGTAATACCCATTAATGATAAAAGTGTCGGCGCCAAATCAATTTGACTGGCCAGATTTGCTATGCGCTTAGGTTGTACATCTGCACCCATAATCAAACCGGGGATGTGGAATTTTTTGATGGGCACCAAGCTATCTCCGTAAACACGGTTATCATGATCCGCAACAATTAAGAACACAGTGTCTTTCCAGTAAGGTTGCTTTTTCGCTTCGCTAATAAACTTGCCCAGCGCGTAGTCCGCGTATTTTACGGCGTTGTTAACCGTTTGCTTAGTAGAGTCGTGCAACTCTATACGGCCATCAGGAAATTCAAAAGGCTCGTGGTTTGATGAGCTAAAAATTAAACTGAAAAACGGTTTTCCTTCTGAATGGAGTTGCTGCAACCGCTCAAGTGATTTGTTAAATAAATCTTCATCGCTCGCGCCCCAGCTGCCCACAAATACGGGGTTCTTTATATCGTCACGATCAACCACTTGTTGAAAACCGTTGCCCGTAAAAAATCCACGCATGTTATCGAAATGCGCTTCGCCGCCGTAAACAAATTCCGTGTGATAACCTTGCTCACCCAACCCAAGCGCCAAGGTATAAAAATTGTGTTGTGCGAGCGAGAGCTTAACCACGCTACGCGCTGGCGTTGGGGCATAACCGGACACAACGGCTTCAATGCCGCGTACAGAGCGTGTACCCGTCGCGTAGAGTTGTTCAAACCACCAGCCTTCATTTTTAAGTTTTTCAAGCTCCGGCGTAACGGGTAAACCTCCAAGGGATTCTACAAAAGTTGCCCCTAAACTTTCTTGCAAAATAATAACAAGATTCAAAGGCTTTTCGCGTTGTACTGCGGGAACTTGACGATGCAAGGTCGGGTAATCTTTTGATGTAAATTCGTATCCGCTTAACCAAGGCGCTGCTTTAACTTGCTGAAATACCTTTTCGCGAGGGAATGCGCCATAAATCTCTGAGGAATTTGCCTCGCGACGCATACCTATTAGGGCATCAAACACAGACCAACCGGAATTAATAATCAACGAATTAACCAGAGCGTCGCCGGATAAAGCGAACAACGCCGGGTTGGCAGGGCGATGATCGGTGGTAGATCTCACCTGAAAAAATACGATGATAAAAATTAATGGCCAAGACAACAAAAGTTTCTTCGACGACCAAAGCTTTACATCCGCCGATGCCATTTTAAAAATATTGTAAATCCCCAAACCCAACAAGATGGTAAAGCCGACACCTAAAATAAGCGCCAAACGAAAGCCGTTCCACAAAGTCGATAAAACTTCTTTTGGATAGGAGAGGTATTCAATAAACAAGCGATTGGGGCGCAAATCAAATTGAGCCATAAATGGCGGCGTTGACAACTCCAAAAAAATCACAAAAACCAACGCAAATGTCGCCCAACATACGTTGAACAAGCGCCATGCACGAGCCGTTATTCGGTGCGCAAGAAAAGGAGCAACTAACACCACTATTGCAACAAAATAACCCAGCAAGATTAGATCCGCACGGACGCCTTGTAAGATCATATCGCTGAGGATACCGGCAGCACTGACACGATCCCACTGCCATGCCATAAGGCCTATGCGCGAAACAGACAGAACAATCAAGCCTATCATCAACATCTGCACAATTGTCGCGTAAGGGCCAGCCCAAGCGGTGACGGATGAAATGCCCGCAGCAAATTTAGCAAGTCGCTGCTTTATTGCACCGATTATCTTTATCATTTTCAATTTCCTGAAACGGCTTCTACTAATATAGGGGAATGACTGCAAACTAGGCTAGCGAATGATTAATCGTTATAATTTCACGACTTACATCTTCATAATAAAACCGATTATACCCCAAAGCCCAACATTCCAGCACCAAGGGTCACCAGCTTGACGCATCTACCTTATACCACGCTTAACATAGGCCCTTATCAGGGAAATATTGCACCTGAATATGACAACGAAACTTTGCGAGCTAATTTGGTTCGTGTTGTTGATTTGTTAAAAAGCCCACACGCTGTGCGCCTATCAAATGGTGTGGACTACGTGGTCAAGGTGCCCATTAGAGGTCTTAATAAAGGCGGCACTTCCGTTGAACAAATGGTTGCGCTCAAGGTCTTTAAGCGCCAAGGGCTGCTCAAGGATCGTTTTGACCGCAAGAACAAATCCAAAGCTGAGCGCTCGTTTAATGCGGCAATTTATTTAAAAGCACATGGAATCGGAACTCCGGCACCTATTGCCTGGCTAGATCGTTGGGAAAATAACCGTTTGATCGAAAGCTACTTTTTAAGTGTTTTCCAACCTGCAATTTGTTTTAGGGACGCACTCACTGAGCTATATAACGGCCCACGTGATAACGCGCTTTTGATGGAGCTCTTGCATCTGGTCGCACCAGCAATAAAGCAAATGCATGACAACCAATTTATGCATGGTGACTTGGGCAACCAAAATATCCTGTTGCCTAAAAATGCAGACGGATCTTGGGGGCAGCCACAATTTATTGATTTGAATCGTTGTAC
Source organism: Cellvibrio sp. (assembly GCF_046347455.1). GTDB lineage: Bacteria > Pseudomonadota > Gammaproteobacteria > Pseudomonadales > Cellvibrionaceae > Cellvibrio. The sequence continues at coordinate 185,835 of NZ_JAXMGC010000002.1, read as the reverse complement.
CATACCCGGGCGACCACTCACCGATAAAGAGCGTGCATTTGATTTGTCTCGCCCGATATTGCCCGGGAATTACTTAAATTTTTTCAAATACATTTATTGTAATCACCAAATGCCGTCAAAAACGCTTGAGGAAAGTGAAACAACTTATCGCAAGCGGTTTGCATTTCATCGAAAATCCAAGCACTTTCGTCACCCTATTCGCTTTTTGAAAAATCGCCATAAAAAACCGGCGCACTCTTATCCTGACCCGAAAGATTATTGGTTATGGGATGAAAAAACAGCTCAACCTATGATTGCGCTTTCTCGCAAAGAAAAAAATCAACAGCGCTTTTTTCTGAACTCATTAAGAATTATTGGCAGCACACTTAGTGCCCTGCCCAAGATTATTTCGCGCTATTACGCTTTGAAGAAGCACAGCTTTAAACAGCCTGTTGTATTGAAGAACCGCATCGGCGTGGCGCTACATCCGCACAGTGAATACATCAATCACGAACTCACGTTACTTAGTGATTTGGGCAACCCGCCGGTGCTTATTCGTTTTTGTAGACACGAATCTCCAACCATTTGGGATCAAACCATTGCTTTAATCCAGCAACTTCACAATCAAGATGTGGAGATCATGGTTGCGTTGCTGCAAGACCGCCAAGCTGTTTTGCAACCGGAACTTTGGTCTGAATTCTTGCATAAAATAATTCCATCCATTGCCAATTACACCCAACACATTGAAATTACCCATGCATTTAATCGCATAAAATGGGGGGTATGGAATTTAGCTGAGTGGCAGCAACTTGTTGACCCCGTATTTGAATTACAAAAGCAATTTCCGCAAATAAAACTGACAGGCCCCACATGTATCGATTTTGAATATATGCCTGTTATAGGAGCGCTCAAATCTTTAAAAGCAGGGCAAAGATTTTCAGCGCTGTCACATCTTTTATACGTAGATAGACGTGGCGCACCGGAGAATCCGCAAGGCCCTTTTTCTACCTTAGAAAAATGTATCTTATTAAAAGCATTGACCAAGGTAACGCCGAACTGTGAAGACAAGGTAATTATCTCTGAAGTGAATTGGCCAATCGAACATACGGATATTTGGTCTCCGATTGTTTGCCCCTATGTCACACCAAAATGGAAAGACAAGCCCTCTGGCGAATCCGATTCAGATTACGCTAATTACATGTTGCGCTACATGGTGATTGCAATCTGCTCAGGCCATATAGATCAAGTATTCTGGTGGCGTTTATCCGCAAAAGGTTATGGTTTAGTTGACGATCAAAATCAATTTAAACCGCGTCTCGCCTATTCCGCCTTACAATACTTTTTTGTTCGGTTGGGTGATTCCACCTTTATCAAGCGCTGGCCGTCAGCAAAAGACACTTATGTCATGGAATTTCAGAACGACACCCAGCAAATACTGATGCTGTGGTGTAAAAAAGGTGAATCAACCACTTTGCCAAATTTTGAGCCGCAAAAAATATATGACCGGGATGGAAATTTGCTAAAGACAGCAGTCATATCTGAATCACCTATTTATTTGGTCCGAGGGCTGCTTTAAGACGTATAAGCACGCACTACAGCGACACAATGGGCTTTGCCAAAATAAGTACGGCACCCCACAGAATTACCAGCAACCTCAGCGCAATATAATTAAAAAGGGTTAAGGGAGAACAAATCATGAAAAGCATCGGCCTTTTTATTTTAATGTTGATCACCGTTTCCCTAACAAGTTGTTTGGGTAAACCTGAGAAAATTGTACCTGTAACCAAATTTCAGGCTGACCGCTATTTGGGAACTTGGTATGAAATTGCGCGACTGGATTTTTACCACGAAAAAGGCATGACCCACGTAACCGCCAATTACAGCTTGCGGGAAGATGGTGGGATTAAAGTATTAAATCGTGGTTATCTTGCGGAGAAAGGCCGTTGGCGCGAAGCCGAAGGGAAAGCCTACTTTGTTGAAGACAGAAATACCGCTTATTTAAAAGTATCTTTCTGGGGCCCTTTCTATAGTTCCTACATTGTTTTCGATTTGGATGAAAACTATCAGTACGCTTTAGTCACAAGCTCTAGTAAATCTAATCTATGGCTGCTGGCTAGAACCCCTAGTATCTCTGGTGAAGTTAAAGCCAGCATGCTCGCAAAAGCGGCTGCACTCGGTTTTGACACAAACAAGTTGGTCTATGTCGAGCAAACCGAAAAGCCAGCAGAATAAATTTAGTGGCTAATCATCCAAGGTCTCATAGAGGGAAACATTTTATTTCCCTCTGCCGTATACATTAAGGCTGATTTACGGATTGGCTTATCACCACAACCGCATCCTTTCCCATGCTTATGCTGATGCCGAGCTTTTTGCTCTGCGCGGTATTCCGGCGTGGAAAAGACTGGCTCATTCATCGCCTTTTCATTACGCGCATGTGCTGCCCGATTTTCTTTTTTCATATCCAAAAATTCTGGCGCAACCATAATGACACGCGCCGATAAAGCACCGCAAGTTGGGCAAGCGCAGGGTTGGCTGGAGTTTTCCAAGGTGTTTAACTCGTGAAATAAACCATGTTCTGTGCATTTGTAATCGTAGACTGGCATGATTATTTTCCCAATTCCAATAAATATAATTTCATATCTTTTTCGCCTGTTGGCGAGTCACTTTTCGTTGCTTGTCCACAAAATTGCAGGAGAGCAATTTTGCACAACGAAACTGCCCCAGCGGGGTGAAAGCCAAGGATGGCTTTCATGAACAAAAGTAACCAAAAGAAAAGACACCCCTCTCGCCCTATTTCCTCCGCGTTTCAGAAATTTCCCGTCGTTCCGGTGCGACATCCATGTCGCATCGTCACTAAAACAAACTTCCTGTTTGTTTTACGGAAAATTTCTTCCAATGCTCGGGGGCTCGCAGGGGTAACCAAAATTAAACGAACTATTTATCTTTCGATAAAGGAATATCTATCCCCGGTGTAACTTTCTTCGTTGGGCCTTCTGCACTCGGGTTCACATCGAAGTCGAAAATATCTGTGGGCAGCCACAAGGTCGCGCACGCGTTTGGTATATCCACGACGCCACTGATATGCCCTTGCACCGGAGCACAACCCAAAATGGCGTAAGCTTGTGCTTTGCTGTAGCCAAACTTGGTTAAATAATTAATGGCATTCAAGCATGCTTGACGATAAGCGACGTGAACGTCGAGATAATGTTGTTCACCGTATTCGTCGACAGAAATACCTTCAAAGATCAGGTAGTCGTCATACTTGGGTGTGATGGGGCTAGGCTTGAAGATTGGATTTTTGATTGCGTACTTCGCCATACCATCTTTAATTAAATTCACACGCAAGTGAATCCAACCCGCCATTTCAATTGCACCACAGAAAGTAATCTCACCGTCGCCCTGACTGAAGTGCAAATCACCTACGGATAAACCGCCGCCTTTCACGTAAACAGGAAAATAAATTTTGGAGCCGCGCGATAAATCCTTAATGTCGCAGTTACCGCCGTGTTCGCGCGGCGGCACTGTGCGCGCGCCTTCGGCCGCTGCTATCTTGGCAGCGTCGGGAGCCATGCGTCCCATGTGTGCTGTATCTGCGTAGGGAAGTGTTGCGAGCGCAGGAACACGATCAGGTTCTGTTTCGTAGAGTTCTTTTTCACGCTTGTTCCATTCAAGCAACATTTCTTTGGATGGTAAGCAACCGATCAACCCCGGGTGAACCAAGCCTGCGAATTCAACATTAGGAACATGGCGTGAACTCGTAAACATGCCGTTAATATCCCAAATAGATTTTTGGGCTTCAGGGAAATGCTCTGTTAAAAAACCGCCGCCATTTTGTTTGGAGAAAAATCCATTAAAGCCCCATAAACTTTCCTGGAAGGCACCTATATCTAAAATATCAACCACCAGTAAGTCGCCAGGCTCAGCGCCTTCAACGCCCACTGGGCCGGAGAGAAAATGCACTTGAGATAAATCCACATCGCGCACGTCATCTGCACTGTCATTGTTAGCAATTTGTCCGCCGGTCCAGTCGTAGCATTCAATAATAAAATCATCACCCGGCTTTACGGTTTTCACCATGGGGATATCGGGATGCCAACGGTTATGAATCATGTCGTTTTCGTAAGGCGATTTTTTTAAATCTACTTTAATAATCGTTTCTGTCATAACTGACTCCTGCTATTAGTGGCTAAGTGCTAACAAACGCTGAAGCTTTTTGAAAAAGCCTAAGCTAGCGGTCAGGATCAGTATCTATTTAGCCTTACGGTCAAACCATACGATAAATAGCCAAGACAACTGCGTTATTTGACGTATAGACGTTGAATTCAGCGAATATGCGCATGCACTTTGATAAACGATAAGTAGGTACGCAAGCGCACTGACAAGTGGGAATTCGTCATTTATGTTAGCTAGTCGACAAAGTTTTCGTTTAAAAACCTATTTCAAAACCTAGTTCTCAAACAGGGTGGTTGTTCGCACTTGTTAAGGATTTGTTAATACAGAAATTGTTTACACTGGGCTCGCGAACAACACGCAAGAGGATAAATTTATGAACAAATCAATGATTATAGGTGTGGTTTTAGGTGCTGGCGTTGCGACTGCGGGCGGAGCCATAGCGGGCTACAAAATTTTTAAAGAACCAGATTCCGCTGACGTACTTAAAGTCCAACCGGTTACCAAACAAGTTAAAATTCCTCACAAAGAGTGTGAAGATAAAACGGTTGTACACCAACGCCCTGTAAAAGATGAAAATCGCGTTGCGGGTAAAGCAATTGGTGCTGTTTTAGGCGGTGTATTGGGTCATCAAGTAGGTGGTGGCGACGGAAAAAAAGTAGCGACTGTTGCCGGAGCCGTTGCGGGTGGTTACGCCGGTGATCGCGTGCAAAATAACATGCAGAAAAAGGATACTTACACCACAGTGGAAAATGTGTGTACCACTAAATACACAACGCGTGAAGATATTGAAGGCTACGATGTTACTTATCGTCTAAAAGGCAAGGAATCTACCACGCGCATGTCTTATGACCCGGGTGAAAAAATTCCGGTGAAGGATGGTCAGTTGGTATTAAGCCAAGCAGAATCGCAATAAATAACATTTCAAGCCCTCATTTAACGAGGGCTTTTTTTGGGCAATGAAAAAACCAACCATTAATCGGAGCATTAAGGGTTGGAAGAGCAACGCCCATATTTCAATAAAGTGTTAAACCGATAGATAAATATTAAATCGATAGATAATTGCTAAACAGATAGATAAGAAGCGACCTTGGCTTCGTCTACAGAAGAACGTAGCTCTTCATGCACGATTTCACCTTTTTCTATTACCAGAATTCTATCCGCAATATCCAGCGCAAAACTCAGTACTTGCTCTGAAACAATAATGGATAAGCCGCGCTTATCACGAATTGCTTTTAAGGTGCGCCCCATCTCGCGAATAATAGACGGCTGTATACCCTCTGTAGGCTCATCAAGTAACAACAATTTAGGATCGCTTGCCAAGGCACGTGCAATAGCCAATTGTTGCTGCTGTCCACCCGATAGGTTGCCGCCACGTCTGCTGCGCATTTCGTGTAACACAGGGAACATATCGTAAAGTTCTTGTGGAACGGATTTTTTATTGGTGGAGGTTAATCCCGTTTCTATATTTTCTTTAACGGTCATACTCGAAAAAATCATTCGGCCTTGTGGTACAAACCCAAAACCATTGGCCACACGTTGATAGCTTTTTAAATTACTCACTTCCGTTTCGTTCAACTTAACGCTACCTGACGCACTAGGGATAACACCCATCAAGGATTTCATGAGCGTGGTTTTACCCATGCCGTTGCGCCCCATGATGGCCACAATTTCGTTGGGCTGTATTTTAAAATTCAAGCCATGCAAGACTTCACTTTGCCCATAACATACGCGGTAATCGGAAACTGCTAGCATGATAATGCCCTCTTCTCAATATACTTAGTGCCCCAGGTAAACTTCAATTACATGGGGATCAGCTTTAACTTTGTCGATGGAGCCTTCGGCCAGAATTTTGCCTTGATGCAGCACCGTAACTCGGTCAGCAATTTGCGCAACAAATTGCATATCGTGCTCGATCACAATGACTGATCTGTCTTTGGTGATACGCCGCAACAATTCCGCTGTTTGTTGGCGCTCTGCTACGGACATACCCGCCACAGGTTCATCCAACATTAATAACTCGGGGTCTTGAATAAGCAACATCCCAATTTCCAGCCACTGCTTCTGTCCGTGACTTAATAATTCGGCCTGTTTATCCAAAAATTCAGTGAGGAAAATCATGTCCGCAATTTCGTGCACTTTGCTGATGACTTCGGCATCGCGCTTGAAAGCGAGCGCGCCAAATACGGAACGCCCGCGCGGGAATGAAATTTCCAAATTTTCAAATACGGTAAGGTCGCCATAAATAGAAGGCGTTTGAAATTTACGGCCTACACCGGCTTTTACAATATCGTGCTCTTTCTTTTTGGTGAGCTCTTCATTGCGGAACTTGATAGAACCTTCCGTGGCTTTTGTTCTTCCACAAATTAAATCCAGAACAGTCGTTTTACCCGCGCCATTAGGACCTATGATGACGCGAATTTCATTTTCATCCACATAAAAGGTGAGGTCGTTAACCGCTTTAAATCCGTCAAAAGAAACGGTCAAGCCTTCCACCGCCAACAAAAAATCTGTGTTGTTACTCATGGACAACTCCTTGGGTCAAAGGTGACACGCCAACATTGCCGGAACTTTCTGGTTTACTTACAGGTTTAACGTCCATTTTTTTTTGCGGTTCTGTTACTACAGGTTCAATTTTTTTTGGCGCTTTTAGGTCTGCAATCCACTTGGAAATTTTAGGCGCAATATAAGTTGCGTAGAGACCGGCTAGTCCATTAGGGAATGCCATAACTACCGCGATAAACAATCCACCCAAAGCGAACAACCACAATTCCGGGAAGTTTTCTGACAAGCTTGATTTTGCCCAGTTAACCAATACAGCACCGTAAACAGCGCCTATGATTGACATGCGGCCGCCAACTGCGCAGAAGATCACCATTTCAATCGAAGGCACAATACCGACCAGCGTAGGTGACATAAAACCTACTTGCAGCGTAAACAACGCACCGCCAATCGCTGAGAAAACCGCACCTAAACAGAACACAAAGATTTTGAAGTTAGAAACGTCGTATCCGGAAAACCTAACGCGATCTTCCTTATCACGCATAGCAACGAGCAAACGACCAAATTTGCTTTTGCGAACAAATTGCGCTGTAAACAAACACAGAAACAACATGCCTACACACACAAAGTAAAGAATATATTTCGCTTGATCGGTACGAATATCCCAACCCAGTAATGTGCGCAAGTCGGTCATACCGTTCACACCACCGGTGTAACCTTGTTGCCCGATAATTAGAATCGTCAAAATTGCTGCAATTGCTTGCGTAATAATCGCGAAGTAAACACCACCTACGCGACGCTTAAACATAGCGGCACCAAGCACGTACGCAATTAACGCGGGCAAGATAAAAATTGCAGCAATGGTAAAAGGAAAGCTATAAAAGGGTTTCCAAAAAAACGGCAGCGCCGTTATCTGGTTCCAATCCATAAAATCAGGAATGCCCGGTGTTGACTGGATTTTTGTGGTCACGGGATCAGACGCTTCTAATTTCAGAAACATCGCCATCGCGTAGCCACCCAATCCAAAAAATATTCCCTGTCCGAGACTTAAAATTCCTCCGTACCCCCAGCACAACACCAAACCTATGGCGACAAAGGCGTAAGTTAAATACTTACCCATTAAGTTCAAACGAAAAATATCCAGCGATAAAGGCAGCACCAGAATTAATAGAACTGCCAGTACCACAAAACCGGAAATTTCTTTTTTGGGAAACAGTGATGCCAAGCCTTGATAAGACATGATGAACTCCTCAACGGCGAACTTTCAGCGTGAACAAACCTTGTGGGCGCAACATTAAGATGAACACCACAAACAAGAGTGTTAAAACTTTTGCCATGGAACCGCTCATAAAGAATTCCATTGTCGATTGCGCTTGCGAAATACTGAATGCGGATGCAATGGTGCCGAGCAAACTCGTTGCGCCACCGAACACAACCACGAGGAAGGTATCCACAATATAAAGTTGACCAGATGTTGGGCCAGTAGAACCAATCATGGTAAAGGCGCTACCTGCAACACCGGCAATGCCACAGCCCAATGCAAAAGTAATGCGGTCAACCTTCGCGGTGTTAATACCCACAGCGCCAGCCATAGGGCGGTTCTGCACAACAGCGCGCACACGTGTGCCCCAACGCGAGCGATACATTAAAATTCCCACGGCAGTCGAAATGCCCAGCGCAAGGCACATAACAAACAACCCGTTAATAGGTAGTTCGATTGTCTCACTCACTTTTACCGAACCCATTAACCAATCCGGCAATGTCACACCCACTTCGCGCGCACCAAACACGCTGCGATACGTTTGTTGCAGAATTAAACTTAAACCCCAGGTTGCCAACAAAGTATCCAAGGGGCGGTTGTAGAGATGTCGTATCATCGCCCATTCAACTAGCGCCCCAAGTGCGCCTGCGGCAATAAAGGCGAGAATCATCGCGAGAATAAAATAAATACTGAACAGACTTGGTAGATAAGTTTCAAATACATGAGACGTTAAATAAGTTACGTAGGCACCGAGAATCATAAATTCACCGTGCGCCATATTAATCACGCCCATTTGACCAAAAATAATTGCAAGGCCAAGCGCCATTAACACAAATACGGAAAACAGAATTAAACCGGCAACGCCTTGCATGGCGAAGATGGAGAGTAAATCTGAGGTGCTATATTCTGCGAACATTGCGTAATCCTCTTAGGTGACAAACGCGTTTACGAAACAACTTTGATTAGCAACAACCTTGATTAGCTGAAGAAAAGAAGAGCCGCGAAGCGGCCCTTCTTACTCACTTTATTGATAACCCGCAGGGAACGGATTAGGTTCAATCAAGTCTTTGGTTTCGTAGATCACATCGTATTGACCGTCAGCACGGGCGTGACCGATACGAGTTTTTGACCAGAGGTGGTGGTTGGGGTGAACTTTCACATAACCTTCTGGTGCAGTTTTCAATTCAATACCAGGCGAAGCTGCTTTCACTTTGTCGATATCAAATGAGCCTGCTTTTTCTACCGCTGCTTTCCACAACCATGGGCCGAGGTAAGCTGCTTGAGTTACGTCACCGATAACCACGTCTTTGCCCCAACGCGCTTTGAAGGCTTCAACAAATTTCTTGTTGTTGTCGTTGGTTAAACTTTGGAAGTATTTCATTGACGCATAAGCACCTTGCATGTTCTCACCACCAATACCAAGAACTTCGTCTTCTGTTACGGAGATGGTTAATACAAGTGGCTTCTCTTTGGTCATATCAATACCCGCCGCTTTCAATTGTTTGTAGAAGGCCACGTTAGAACCACCCACAACAATCGCGTAAATTACGTCGGGTTTGGTCAATTTGATTTTGTTAATCACAGAGTTAAATTGCGTGTGACCGAGTGGATAGTATTCCTCACCCACGACTTTCAAGCCCAATTTTTCAATGTGCTTGCGCGCAATTTTGTTTGAGGTACGTGGCCAAATATAATCGGAGCCTAACAGGTAAAATGACTTGGCGCCCTTGGCTTTTGTTACCCAATCAATACCCGCAAGAATTTGTTGCGTTGCTTCTTGACCGGTGTAAATAACGTTAGGAGATTGTTCCAAACCTTCGTAGAAAGTTGGGTAGTACAACATGCCGTTGTATTGTTCAAAGATAGGTAACACCGCTTTGCGCGATGCAGATGTCCAGCAACCAAATACAGCAGCTGCTTTATCATTTACCAATAATTTTTTTGATTTCTCCGCGAATGTCGGCCAGTCACTCGCGCCGTCTTCCTGAATAAATTCAATTTTGCGTCCCAGTACGCCGCCCATTGCGTTAATTTGCTCAATCGCAAGTTTCTCGGCTTGAACCGAACCTGTTTCACTGATTGCCATGGTGCCTGTCACTGAGTGCAGAATACCGACCTTTACTGTTTTATCGGTAACTGCAAGGCCGGTGGTGTTCACTGCATCAGCGGCGTGTACATTGCTGAATGCAAATGAGGCAGCCAAGGTGAATAAACAAGCTTTCCAGCCAGCTACGCTGGCTTTTGTCGCGTGCGATTGCTCGCCTTTAAAAAATAGTGTCTTCATGGTCTATCCTCAAATAAATTTTTCAGGCTATTGAAGTGCTCGAACATTCCCGCTGGGTAAAATCTTTCAACCGATTTGAGTTCTACCCACAGCCTGCAATCTACGCACATCACTCCCGTTAACCCATTCGATAAATAGCGCAGACCACTACGTCATTTAACGCATAGCGCACTTTTTCTGGCGCACGTATTTTCATCTTGAAATAAAGAAGGGAGACAGTTTCTTCAAACGAAGGGCATAGAAATAAACAGCAACTATAAGTGCTCCATGAGCTGGCACAGGAGTTGTAAGGATAAAAAATGGAACTTTGGTGGAGCATGCAAACACTGGGCTTGCCTGAAACAACTCAGTCGGAGAAGTTGGAAAAATTAACCGCGCACCAAATAGAGACAAGTTTTTACACCCAAGCACCACAAACTTACATTGAAACCAAAACAGCAGATACAGAATGACCGCCAAGCAACATATATTTAGAGTTAGGCGAAATTACAATCAATGGGTGGCCAACCAAACACTGGAGGACTACGCATTACGCTTTACCGCAAAAAGCGCGCGTCGTTGGAGCTATGCGCGTGTCGCTACAACTGCTCTAGGCGCAATTTCATTTCTTGCTTTAGAAGCAATTGGCGGCGCCATCACTTTGCACTACGGTTTTAATAATGCGATTGCCGCTATTTGCATTGTGAGTTTGATTATTTTTTTGAGCGCCATCCCCATAAGCTACTATGCGGCAAAATATGGGGTAGATATTGATTTGCTGACGCGAGGTGCCGGCTTTGGTTATATAGGCTCAACGATCACGTCGCTGATATACGCCTCATTTACCTTTATTTTCTTTGCACTTGAAGCGGCCATTATGGCTATGGCCCTAGAATTACTTTTTCATATTCCCTTGGCGCTTGGCTATTTATTAAGTTCCGTTGCCATCATTCCCCTTGTCACACACGGTATAACCGTTATCAGCCGCTTTCAATTGTGGAGCCAACCACTGTGGGTGGCGCTTCAGTTAATTCCATTTATTTTCATCATTTACACCGATGCGAGTGCGGTAGAAAACTGGACAAGCTTTGCAGGAAATTCAATTGCGCCCAACACACAAAAGGCGACCAATATTTTATTTTTTGGCGCTGCATCGGCAGTGGTGTTTTCACTGATTGCACAAATTGGCGAGCAGGTTGATTTTCTGCGCTTTTTACCGCCCGCAAAAAAAGGAAAAGAATGGCGATGGTGGGCCGCGCTCATTGCTGGTGGGCCAGGTTGGATTGTAATTGGTGCTATAAAAATTATGGCGGGTTCTTTCCTTGCTGTACTGGCGTTAAACCACAGTGTTCCCGCCAGTGAAGCAGCTGACCCTACACGCATGTACATGGTCGCGTTTGGTTATCTCACACACTCGCCGGAAATTGCCTTAGCCTTTGCGGGCATATTTGTTATTTTGAGTCAGTTAAAAATTAATGTTACCAATGCTTATGCTGGCTCAATCGCGTGGTCAAATTTTTTCTCGCGCCTAACGCATAGCCACCCCGGCCGCGTTGTGTGGTTGGTTTTTAACGTAGCCATTGCGCTACTGCTCATGGAACTTGGTGTTTATCACGCGCTGGAACAAACACTTGGATTTTACGGAATCGTAGCGGTTGCGTGGCTGGGCGCTTTAGTCGCCGATCTTGTGATTAACAAACCACTGGGGCTTAGCCCGAAACATATCGAATTTAAACGCGCACACCTTTACGATATTAATCCCGTGGGATTCGGTGCAATGCTGATGGCATCGCTCCTCGGTATTGTGTGCCACGCAGGTTTGCTGGGTGATGTGGCGCAAGCACTCTCACATTTTATCGCGCTTGCCTGCGCTCTTATCACCGCGCCCCTCATTGCCTTTTTTACTCGTGGACGATTTTATATCGCTCGCCCAAGTCTGGATGCGAAAGTTTTACGCTTTGGAAACTATGACCACGCTCATAGCACGCTCACCTGTTGCATCTGCGAACATAAATTTGAGCGGGAAGATGTTACCTACTGCCCTGCTTATGCCGGCGATATTTGCTCGCTGTGTTGCTCACTCGATGCGCGCTGTCACGATCATTGCAAACCCGGTGCCAATTATCGGGAGCAGTTGCAAAAAATATTTATACGAATCCTGCCAGATTTTGTTACATCAAAAATCAGCTCGCAGATCGGGCAATTTATCGGTTTAGTTGTGGTTATCAACGGCCTATCCGCCCTGCTCTTATCGCTTATCTATTTTCAAACACCCATAAACGATAGCCAAACAGCTCTGCTACTCGAAAACACTTTATGGAAAGTATTTTTCTTGTTGGTCATTATTACGGGCGTTGTGAGCTGGCTATTTGTGCTCGCACATGAAAGCAGACACGTTGCACAAGAAGAATCCCAGCGCCAAACGCGTTTGCTTATGGAAGAAATTGAAGCGCACGAACGCACTGACAAAGCACTGCAACTTGCCAAAGAGCAGGCGGAAGCTGCCAACCAAGCCAAGAGCCGTTATTTAACGGGTATTAGTCATGAACTGCGCTCGCCTCTTAATGCCGTTTTAGGTTACGCCCAGCTGCTTGAAAAAGATCCTGACATGCCAGCGAACCGAAAAGATGCATTGGGTGTTATTCGTCGCAGCAGTGAACACCTCGCTGATTTAATTGAAGGTTTGTTAGATATATCCAAAATAGAAGCCGGTAAATTTGATTTGCATAAAGATCAAGTCAGGTTACCTGCGCTAATGAACCAGCTAGTCAATATGTTTCGCATTCAGGCAGAAACCAAAGGATTAGAATTTATCTACGAATGTAAAGATCGGCTACCTGAATTTATTCGCACCGACGAAAAACGTTTACGGCAAATTTTAATTAATGTTTTGTCCAACGCGATTAAATATACCGAAAAAGGCAGCGTTAGCCTGAAGTTACGCTACCGCAGTGAAGTTGCGGAATTTACTGTAAAGGATACTGGCGAAGGCATTGCACCTGAAAATTTAGAAAAAATATTTCGGCCATTTGAACGCGTTCGTCGCCCCGGCTCCACGGCAACGGGCACGGGGCTAGGTCTAACCATCACTCGTTTACTTACCGAAATTATGGGCGGCGATATAGCCGTAACCAGCGCTCCCAGCGAAGGCAGCACCTTTAAAGTAAGCCTAATGTTGCCAAGCCTTACCACCGCATTAGTGGAACCCATTCATCAGCCCACCCAAACTATTTATGGTTATGAGGGTGCGCCCAAAACCATCATGATTGTTGACGATGAACAAACCCATCGCCAGCTAATGAATACACTGTTGTCACCACTAGGATTCAATATTATTGAAGTAGGAAATCCTTTATTGGCTTTAGAGACACTTCAATTACACACCAACAATAATAACGGCCCCGATTTGGTTATGCTGGATGTATCCATGCCCGAATTAAACGGATGGCAAGTCGCCAAACAATTACGCGAGCACGGTTACAACTCTCCCATCATGATGATTTCCGCTGATGCCAGCGAAGGCCGTAATCAATTGCAGTCGCAAGACGCACCCAAGGTTCACGATGCCTACATAACAAAACCTATTCAACTCCAAGTTGTACTCGATAAAGTGCAGGAATTATTAAATTTGCAGTGGCGCTATCAGCAATCAGTCAAACATGAAGAGCGAGCAGCAACCGACTTTACTTTCCCAAATGATGATTATTTAGACCAAATTGTAGAACTGGCGCGCATCGGGCATAAAAAAGGCTTGCAGGAAAAAATCACTCAAATGGAAGCCAATGGTGCAGCTTCTGCCGAATTTTTAACACAACTGAAAAAGTTCACCAACAATTTTCAATTTGACAAAATTATTCAATGGATTGACGGAGAGTTTGTTGAAGAAAATGATGAGTTATTGCCAACAGGATAGGCGCGACTATTAACCCTATAGATAGAGTAGCTTGAGATGAATACGAAAGCACAACGCAACGTAGTACTCGTTGTAGACGACAGTATTGCCAGCATTCACATGCTGAACGATGTGCTTGAAGAAGCAGGATTTACCGTACTGGTAGCACTGGAAGGCTCGCAAGCGCTTACGATTACCAAAAATATTACGCCTGATATTATTTTGCTGGATGCCATAATGCCCAATATGGACGGCTTTGAAACCTGCAAACATTTAAAGCAAAACCCACAACTTATCGATGTCCCCATTATTTTTATGACGGGCTTGAGTGATACCGAACACGTCGTTATGGGTTTAACAGCAGGCGGTGTGGATTACGTAACAAAACCAATTAACGCCGAAGAACTTATTGCACGCATGCGCGTGCACCTCACCAACGCGCGTATGACTCAAAGCGCGCGTATGGCGCTAGATACGGCCGGCCAATTTTTATTTACGGTTGATTTAAATGGGCAATTGTTGTGGGCAACACCACAGGTTAATCAATTACTCGGCTATGCGCAGAGTGAAACGGATACAGAGCCACTAAGTTCGCGGCTGCCGGTGCTTTTATTGGAATGGTTAAAGCACAAACCTGAGACAGGGCATCAACTCAAATTACCAAAACTCACCCAGCCACTCACCATAGAAATGCTGAACTTTATTGATAATCGCGAATATCTTTTGCGATTATCCAATCCCCACAAACCCGCTGATGATACAACCGCGTTAAGAGATCAATTTGGCGTAACGGGGCGTGAGGCCGATGTGTTGTTATGGATTGCTAACGGAAAAACCAATCGCGAAATTGGTCAAATTCTTGAGATGAGCCCGCGCACGGTAAATAAACATCTTGAGCAAATTTTTCGAAAACTCGGTGTGGAAAATAGAACCTCAGCCGCAGCGATCGCAATTAAGTGTTTAGCTAAAAATTAAAAAAAGAGCAGCCAAAGCTGCTCTTTTATCACGTACCAATAGTTATTTTTTCTGGTTCGCTTTTACATACTTCATTTCGTTTACAAAGGTATCTACCCAATAGATATCTTTATGCGCAGCCAAATATTTAATCAGCTCTTCATGCGCCTCTACCGACGTAGACAAGTGATCGCCACCAACACCATGAAAGGTAAAGTTGGCCATGGTGCCCTTTTCGGCGGCTTCTTTGACAATATCAATTAGTTGTTGGCCGGTTACGTTAGTTGGAAAAGCAACGCCAACTCCGTATGGGTCAAGCTTGTTCATGTCGGGCGTAACGCCACCGCTCTCCACTTTAATTGCCACAAATTCTGATTTGACTGCATCAATATAATTTTGGCCACCGGCCTCTTTATCAACACAAGGAGCAGTGAAGGTTCGCTCACGTTTACCATCTATTGCATAAAGCACTGTGTTCGCCAAGACAACTTGCTCTTTCATTTGTGCAACGGTGAGTTTATCGAGATCGTGCCCCGGCTCCACCCAGTCGCGTCCGGCTTTTGATTTAGAACATTGGTGAAACAAACTGTGGTTACCCAACTCATGGCCTTTTTTTGCAGCGGCCCGCCATTCTGGTAGACGCTTATCAATTGCGGGGCTATTTAACTGCAAATAAAAAGTGCCTTTCAATCCATACTTATTCAGCGTTGGGATCGCGTGATCTAATTGCGAATCCAGCGCGTCGTCGTAAGACAAACTTACCGCAGCCTTTTGACCTTTTGGCCATTTAAAAGATGTATCGCCATCAGCAGCGTAAACGCTTGAAGCACCCAAAATGCCACTTAATAAAACACTTAACATGATTTTGTTTTTGTTCATTTTATTTACCTTGTGTTTGACCTATCATTTTTTGTTTATTTTAGAACACGACTCGCGCCCGCCGGATGCCACGGATCAGGAACATAGGTTGTACGCGCTAACATTTTATAATATTCCAAATCGTGAGCGGGTTTTTCGTAAGCATCAGGAATTGGCAGTTTTGAAATACTTTGGAAATATACAACACAGGAATCGCGCCAACGAACCGCATCGCGCTCTTGAACAGCCAGTAATGCTTTGACTTGCTCAAAACGTTCTGTGTCGATTTGACCTTCCATTTTATTCCATTCAGCTTGCATGTTGCGTACTTGCGCAACACCTGAATAATATTTATCAACCAACTCCACCCACAAAGTTTTACCGGATTTCATTTTGTAATCCCATGGTAAATGGTGGAACCACAAGATTAAATCTTCTGGCACTGTATTGAGATCGGCGTATTGCTTTGCAAGCTCCGCGGGGTATTGCGCTAATGCATTTGAGCCAGTTGCGGTACGGTTAAAGCCAATACCATCTTCCGCTGCACGGTGATAATAAACAGCGTTCCAATCAGCGCGCCCCATGTCCGCTGTCCAAGGCGCCGGACCATAATGATCACCTTGCGAATATAAATGGGTCAAACCTAATGGCGAACGATAATTCACACCTGCTTCGCGCGAATCCATCATGATCTTTTTAACCGGTGCAATAAATTTTTCCTGATTGGAAAAAGTCATGCGCAACCATTCATCAGCAATCGCATCAGACATTAAGGAATAATCCCACGCCATACGACCAAACGCGTACCAGCTAGATTGTACAAACGGATGCCCCGTCCAGTTACGATCTGTGCCCGGGTTAATAACGGCTGCCATACCTGTACGCGGATTTTTATTAGTCGCCTTATTCAATTCTCCACTCAAAATATTCGCGAGCGTTGAACCTTTTCCTTTAACGAGCAAATCTGTTTTTAAAGCCTCTTCAAATAAAGGGCCTTGGTAAGCAAGATGCGTCGCAAAACCAAAATATTCCTGAGTGACCTGTACCTCCATCATCATGTTGGTTTTTTTCAACGAGGCAAAAAGTGGCGATACGGGTTCGCGTGGCTGGAAATCTATAGGACCATTTTTGATTTGCAAAATGACGTTTTCTTTGAATTTTCCGTCGAGCGGGGTGAATTCATCGTAAGCACCGCGGAAGCGATCGCCTATATCGGGGTGATAAACAAATGCGCGCCAAAACACCACGCCTTTAAAGGGTTTTAAAGTATCGGCAAGCATGTTGGCGCCATCGGCGTGATTGCGACCATAACCTTGCGGGCCGGGCTGCCCTTCTGAGTCGGCTTTAACTAAATAGCCACCAAAATCAGGAATGTAAGAATAAATTTTTTCTGCGCGCGCCTTCCACCAAGCTTGAACGCGTGGATCGAGCGGATCAGCCGTATCTAAATCGCCGTAGGCACGCGGCGCGTTATAGTTAATCGACAAATATAATTTAATGCCGTAAGGGCGAAACACATCTGCAAGCGCCGCGATCTTTTTCAAGAATTGATCGCTCATTAAACGTGGATCGGCATTTACGTTATTGATTACCGTACCATTGATACCGAGCGATGCGTTGATGCGCGCGTAATCGGCGTAACGCGGACTTTTCAGCTCAGGTAAAGTGCCCCAATCCCACAAGGACAAACCGGCGTAACCGCGTTCTACCAAACGATTCACGTTATCCCAATGGTTCACCACCCGGTATTGCAATTTTGGTGAGCTAGCGATTGATAGCTTATTTAATGATTGTTCGGTTTGCAGCAAACGCAACAAATGAAAACTGCCGTAAAGCACACCAACATCTGTGTTGGCGGCAATTACAATTTGCTCGGTGTTAGCAACGCGGGTTTTTTCGATGAGGAAACCTTCATCGCCCAAAGACGCCAAACGCTTTTTTAAATTTAACGATGCAATGAGCTTGGAGTTTGCGGGAGTACCTATCACAACGCCGGGCACGCCGGAGTTAGAAGTTGATGCTCGGTTAACGGAAGTTGCCAAAAGGCCGGATAATCCACGCTGCAATTCGCTAGCAGCAATCTTAATAGTTTGAGAATTTCCCTCCGCAATAACCTGGCGAATTTTTGATTGGTAATCCTGTCGCAAACTCTCGTTGGCGACTGGCTGATAACGTAGCCACATATCGTAGCCATCTTCTGCATGGGAAAAAGAGGTTAAAAAGCAACCCAAAAGGATGAGCAGACTGAATTTACGCATAAGAATCCCACTGCATATTCAAAGGCCAGCGGTAAAGCTCGCCATGGTTAGTTGACTTTGATACTAATGTTTTTATTTCAGACACTAACTATAGCACTTGCATACAAGTTGTCGTTATTAAGAAATGTTTTTTAATACAGCCCTCACTTTGCAGGTTTTATGACCCGACAAGGATTCCCCACCGCAACCATGCCTTCGGGTATATCGCCCGTTACCACGCTACCGGCACCAATCACCGCCCCCTTACCTATAGTGACGCCCGCCATGATGATAGCTCCCCCGCCGATCCAGCAGTCATCACCAATCACAATGGGAGCATGAAACTCTTTCCCGCTGGCCCGCTCAACTGGGTCTAGCGGATGCGTAGTGCCATAAATTTGTACATTCGGCCCCAACAACACCCTGTCCCCAATGTGTACTTCGCCAACATCTAAAATCACGCAATTGTGGTTAGCGTAAAAATTTTCGCCTAAAAAAATATTGCTCCCATAATCACAAAAGAAATTAGGTTCTATGTAGGCAGTAGATACTTTGCCGAATAATTCTTTATAGATGGGCTTGCGCGCCTTATGTTGATCAGCCCGCAATGCATTTAACTGCTGACATAAAAGTTTGGCGCGTTTTCGGGCTGCAACCAGCTCGGGCAAAAATGGATCAACTTCAGTAAATCTTTTCATAGCTACCCTAATTAAATTAAGATTCTTGAACTAAACCGAACTCGTCTTTCAGCAGTTTCGGGATCTCGTGAGGAGGATAATCTTTAAGAGTAGTGACGCCTGCTTCAATGATTTTCAAACGATCTCCCAATAAAATCTTTCGACCGCGCGGATTGTGCTTAACCACCAAAAGCTTTTGTACGAAAACCGTATCGGGATTTTTGGAATTGAAAAAGTTAGCGGGAATAAAATCCACCAAATCGTGCGGATATAAATCAAACTCAAACTGATTTACCCATTCACCATCCACTTTGGCTTGCAAAATAAAGTTTTTCCCATCTGATGACAGCAATTGAAAATAATCGTCGTCCTGCTGAACTATTTGATTCACTTTGCTGAGCGGATATGGCGCGCGCAAGCCAAAACTACCGAAGCCAACATCGCACAAATAAGAATCACCGCCGAGTTTGGCCAGCACCACCATATGTGTTTTCGCCCAACGCGTGGCGTAAAACATAGGACGAGCGCCGATTAAATCATAATCAATGTTGAGATGCGCCAAGGCCATAGCAAACAAGCTATTCACCTCATAGCAGTAACCGCCACGCGGCTGATAGACAATTTTGTTGACTATATCCTGCGGCGCAATAGATACGAGCTTGCCTGCCTGAACATCCAAATTTTCAAAGGCTATGCTAAACAAATGCGCGCGCATCAGTGCGTTTAGTGTTTGCTCAGTTGCCTGTGCATCACCCGTAAATCCAATTCGTTTGCAATAATCTTCAAAAATAAAATTCTCAACATACATCTTAAAATCCTAATAAGCGTTAACTGGAGACAAACGTCACTACTTTTTGTGCGAGACCTTACCCTATAATGGCTCCCCCGCATTCGCTCAACCGCTTTCACTTCGCGCGAATTTGTACCAGTAGAGTCTATCTATGAAAACTAATGTCGGCCTTATTTGGCTAATGGTTGTTATCAGCACATTTTTTTGGGGCAGTAATTTCAACGCTGGCCACGCTGTGGCAGGTGATGTTACGCCATTAACCGCAGCAGCGGAGCGATTTGCGATAGCTTTGGTATTATTTTGGGCGATAAGATTTAGTTTTGGGAAAGCAGAGTCGCAACTTAGTCTACGCGATTTTTGTGTGCTTATCCCCTTAGGACTTGTGGGTGTATTCGGTTTTAATTATGCATTTTTTACGGCGCTTCATACCACATCCGCACTAAACGCCGCTTTGATTATGGCTTTGTCGCCAATGGTTTCCACACTTTTATCCATTATTTTATTGAACGCAAAAATTCGCCTTTTCCAATACACAGGCATGCTTATCGCGTTTATTGGCGTGACCTTCGTGATCACCGGCGGGCACTTTAGCGTGTTGCATGCGGCAGTTGGTGATTTATGGATGCTGCTCGCCTGCGGTGTATGGAGCCTTTATAGCGTCGGCTCGAAAAAGTTTGCGCCGCGAATTCCGCCACTGCAATTTGCGCGCTGGACGGTAAGCGTTGGTTCAGTTGCATTGATTATCGCAGCCTTGCTAATTGAACAACCGCTGCTGAGCATTCCGCAATTGTCATTAACAACCCATGCAATTCTTATGTATATGGGTGTATGCGGCTCAGTGCTCGCGTACATCTATTGGTTGAAAGGTGTGTTTTTCCTTGGGCCAGATAAGTCTGCGATTGCATTTAACTTGGTTCCCGTTTTTACACTTTTAGTGAGTTTGGCGTTTGGCTCAATTCCAAACACTGCGCAAATTATGGGGCTAGTGCTAGTACTAACGGGCGTTTTAATCTCGACTGGTTGGAAGAAAAAATCCGCATAATCTTTGTAAAGTAAAATACCGACTCATAAAAAAACCGCAGCTATGCTGCGGTTTTTTTATGTCTTAATAGGTTTCTTTCGTGATTATTTCTTCGCGACTTTTACATCGCTAAAGAACACTTTTTGCTTACTAATATCTGTTATTTCACCCACCACATTGAACTCGCCCTTGGCTTGAATATCACGTGAGGATGAACCCACCATAACTTCAAACTTGCCAGGCTCAACAACGTAATTCATATCAGTGTTGTAAAAACCGAGCTGGTTAACAGCAAGCCCAAAAGTAACAACGGCAGATTCTTTTGGCTTTAAGGTAATGCGCTTAAAGCCTTTCAACTCTTGTACGGGGCGCGTCAAGCTTGCAACAGCATCATGCGTGTACAGCTGAACAACTTCATCACCTGTACGCGCTCCGGTGTTGGTCACTTTTACGCTCACATCAACTGTCTCACCCACTTTTGCATCTGACTTTTTAATCGCGAAATCAGAATAGCTGAACGTGGTGTAACTCAAACCATAACCAAACGGATAAAGCGAAGTGGTTTCGGTAAACGCATATCCGCGTTTTGCCGCTGGTTTGTAGTTATAGTAAACCGGCAGATGGCCGACCGAACGCGCAATACTCACAGGGAGTTTGCCACCAGGGTTAACATCGCCAAACACAACGCGCGCAACAGCGCGGCCGGTTTCTTGGCCAAGATACCAACCTTCCAAAATTGCGGGAGCGGTTTCAGCAATTTTTGTAATCGAAAGTGGACGACCGTTAATCAACAACACAATCGTTGGCTTACCGGTAGCGAGCACCGCATCAACCAATTCTTGTTGTTGCCCCATGAGATTTAAATCAGTGCGATCACCCAAATGACCATCAGACCAAGCTTCGCGTGAAGTTGCTTCGTTATCGCCAACCACAACTAAAGCCACATCACTTTTTTGCGCTGCGGCAACGGCTTCTTCAATCATCCCTTTGGTATCAGCGGGTGTAGCCAAACTAATTTTATCGGTATTCCAACGCTCTTTAGAAAGGCTATTCGCCGCGATGGAATCCGCGCTTGGTGTCCAGTTATCTAAAGTCAGCAAAGTGCCCTTTGCATAGTTAACTTGAACCTTGCTTCCTACGTATTCTTTAATGCCTTGCAAAATCGTCACAGTTTGTTTGGGGATATCACTATAACCACCTAACAAGGTTTCATTAACATGAGGACCAATTACCGCAATAGATTTTAATTTTTTAACATCCAACGGCAGAATATTTTTATCGTTCTTTAACAGAACCACAGTTTTTTCTGCAGCTTCCTGTGCCAGTGCGCGATGTTTTGCATTACCCACAAATTGATCAACACCTTGGGTTTTTACGTACGGATTTTCAAACAAACCCAAACTAAATTTCTCGCGCAATACACGTGCAACAGCAACATCGAGTTGTGTGTTGGTAATTTTTCCTTCTTTCACCCAATCAATCAAAAATGGATAAGTTTCGCGATCAGGCGTTTCAACATCTACACCCGCGTTAAACGCAATCAACGCTGCATCTTTGTGATTAGCTGCAAGGTGATGGCGATTTACCAACTCACCAATCGCAAAATAATCGCTCACCAACAAACCATCGAAGCCCCACTCACCGCGCAAAATCCCGTTGAGCATTTTTCCGTTTGCATGCGAAGGAACGCCATCAACTTCGTTGTAAGACGCCATCACGCTGCGTGGATGAGATAGCTTCACCGCTGCTTCGAACGGAAATAAAAATGTCTCGCGCAAACCGCGTTCGCCCACCGGTGCAGGCGCTGTATTTAAACCACCTGTAGGCTCACCGTGACCCGCTAAATGTTTTAGGGTTGTACCGACGTGGTTTTGTGCAACACCGTTTTCACCACCTTGAAAGCCTTTAATGACAGACACACCGAGCGAAGCAATCAGGTAAGGGTCTTCACCCATGGTTTCTTCTATACGTCCCCAGCGCGGATCACGTGCCACATCAAGCACAGGCGCCAAGGCTTGCTGAGCACCACGCACACGCACTTCCTGACCAACAACTGAAAACACATTACGAAGTAAATCCGGGTCCCAAGTACTTGCTAAACCAATTGCCTGCGGGAAACTCGTGGAATAACGGCCTGCGTGACCGTGCAACGCCTCTTCGTGAAAAATCACAGGAATACCCAAACGGGTATTTTCCACAACCCATTTCTGAATCGCGTTAGTAAACGCTGCTGTTTGCGCAGGCGATTTGCTGGGTGCAGTTTTATTTTCGGCAGGCCGGGCAATTTCACCTATGCCCAGATTCAATAATTCTTTGGCGTGCTCGGTGGTGAATTCACCCCCATCCGTCTCCAGCAACTTTCTCTTTTCCCAAACTGTGGTCAACTGAGCAACTTTTTCTTCCAGCGTCATGCGCGCCAAAAGATCTTTTACGCGAGCTTCGGTAGGTTGTTTAGCGTCTTTATAAAGGGCGTCTTTGCCGACACTAGCATCAGCTAAGGCAAATACACTGAGGCTTGCACTCACGAGTCCTATGGCAACGGAAAGAATGAGCTTGGAGGGATTTTTTTTCATATTGAGTCTCTACTGATGTTAGTAGCTGAAATTTGCAACCGCGGCTCTCATACATCCCCGCAACGGCTGATTATTATTAAAACGGGACTTACAAATAAAACGAGATCTCCAAATAAAACGAGATCTACAAATAAAAACTGCCGATCGCTTGGGCTTGAGTGCCCTCCCGATCAGCAGCTTTTAAACGCTATACACCAGCGCTAATTGCTTAGGATAATCTAGCAAGCATCGGCAAATAAGCCAGCCGCCGGCCAGATTTAAGCTAGTTCAATTAACGAATGTATTGGTTGATGATGTTTTCGTACAACTCTTGACGACCGCTTTGCAAAGTCACTTCACCACCGTTGTTACCGATGTCAGCCAATTGTTGCAGAGTCAACTTGCCAGCTTCATAAGCAGCACCGTTGCCCGCATCGAAAGTTGCATAACGCTCTTTACGCATACCTTCCAACTTAGATTTTTGAATCAAGTTGTCAGCGATAATCAACGCACGAGCAAATGTATCCATACCACCGATGTGGCCGTAGAACATGTCTACTGGATCTGGAGAGTTACGACGAACTTTCGCATCGAAGTTAACACCACCACCTTGCAAGCCACCAGCGCGCAAGAATACCAACATCATCTCAACAGTTTCGTTCAGGTTGTATGGGAACTGGTCGGTATCCCATGCGTTTTGGTAGTCGCCGCGGTTAGCGTCCAATGAACCCAACATGCCAGCGTTTGCAGCAGCTTGCATATCGTGGCACATGGTGTGGCCAGCCAAAGTAGCGTGGTTGGTCTCTAGATTAAGCTTGAAGTCTTTGTCCAAACCGTGGTGACGCAAGAAGCCAATTACAGTTTCAGCATCGAAGTCGTATTGGTGCTTTGAAGGCTCCATTGGTTTTGGTTCAATGAAGAACACACCTTTAAAGCCTTGGCCACGAGCGTAATCGCGAGCCATGGTCAAGAAGCGAGCCATGTGCTCTTGTTCGCGCTTCATGTCAGTGTTGAGCAAGCTCATGTAACCTTCACGACCGCCCCAGAACACATAGTTTTCACCGTTCAAAGCGATAGTTGCATCAATTGCATCTTTCAACTGCGCACCAGCGTAAGCAACTACGTTGAAATCTGGGTTAGTAGAAGCACCGTTCATGTAACGTGGGTTAGAGAAGAGGTTTGCAGTACCCCACAACAATTTCACGCCAGATGCTTTTTGTTTCTCTTTTGCGTACTCAACAATAGATTGCAAACGTGAAGACGTTTCTGCACGTGATGAACCTTCGTCAACCAAATCTACGTCATGGAAGCAGTAGTATGGAGTGCCGATTTTGGTGATGAATTCAAACGCAGCGTCCATTTTTTCACGAGCGCGAGCGATTGGATCTTGAGTTGCAGACCATGGGAAAATTTTGGTGCCTGGACCGAATGGATCGTGACCAGCGCCGCAGAAGCTGTGCCAGTAACAAGTTGCAAACTTGAAATGCTCTTTCAAGGTTTTGCCAGCAACTACGCGGTTTTCGTCGTAGTATTTGAATGCTAATGGGTTATCGGAATCTGGGCCTTCATAACCGATTTTTCCGATACCGGGAAAATATTCTTTGCTACCAAGAACAATACTCATAATTTTAACCTCTTCGTTTTCTTTAAATATTTAAACAACAATTGATTTTCTATAAAGCTATTTTTTAAAACACTTAACCATTCAATTTCTTAGCATTTATTGATTATTGTGCAGGCAACAAATCTACCCAATGCTTGTAAGCATCTTGATACTGCGCCAACAAACCAGCATTAGGTTCAATAACACCTAAACGGGTCAAGCCACCAAACGCTTCTTTTTGGGAAGCGTAAAAACCAACACCTAAAGCCGCGGCACGGGCTGCACCTTCGGCACCATCTGTTTCATATAATTCCACGGCCGCTTGCGTAGTATTTGCAAAGGCTTGCGTGAACACATCACTCAGGAACATGTTGCCTTTGCCTGCACGCACCACATCGCAACTACCGCCCAAAGATTTCAATACATCGAAACCTTGGTTCAAGGAGAACACAATACCTTCTTGCGCTGCGCGAACCATGTGACCCAAACCGTGACGGTTAAAATCCAGATTGCGCAATTGCGCACCCAAATTTCTATTTTGGAAAATACGTTCAGCGCCGTTACCGAAGGGATGGAAAACCAAGCCATCGCTGCCCACAGCAACTTGTTCGGCCAAACCGTTCAACACTGGGTAAGACGGTGTTGCGCCAGCAGCGCTGATGGTTTGACGCAACCACGAGTACAAACGTCCACAACCATTCACGCACACCAGTACGCCATTGCGGTTTTTCTCAGCTGTGCTGGTTACGTGCAAGAACGTGTTCACGCGTGATTCAACGTCGGCCGCAGGCTTATCTGTTACACCATAAATAACGCCAGAAGTTCCCGCCGTTGCAGCAACTTCACCCGGCTCCAACACGTTCAAGCTGAATGCATTGTTTGGTTGATCGCCACCGCGATAGCACACTTTCACGTTCGGACCTAAGCCCAAGGCAGCGGCTACGTCAGCACGTACGGTGCCTTGCTCGCCAAAGCTTGGAACCAAATTAGGAATAAGGCCAGCGTCTATACCCCAATGGCTCAGCAACTCAGTCGCAACGCGTTGCTCTTTAAAATCCCACAAGGTGCCTTCAGACAAACCCGAGGCTGTTGTGGTGATTTCACCGGTCAACTTCATGGCAATAAAGTCACCCGGCAACATAATTTTATGGATTTTACTGAAAATCTCTGGCTGGTTTTGCTGTACCCAGCGCAGTTTTGCCGCAGTAAAGTTACCGGGCGAATTCAACAAGTGACCAAAGCAGTAATCAGTGCCCATTTCAGCCAAAGCGGCGTTACCTAGCGGAACGGCGCGGCTGTCGCACCAAATAATCGATGGACGCAATACTTTCTGATCGGCATCTACTACCACCAAGCCGTGCATTTGGTAAGAAATACCAATAGCTTGGATTTGTTTGCTATCGAACTTGCCGCTAGCAAATAACTTGGCTGCACCCTTTTGGATACAGTCCCACCACACTTCCGGGTCCTGCTCCGCAAAGCCTACTTCAGGGCTTTCGATCGCCAACTCAGATTCTGGGTAAGACAATGCGCCCACGCATTTTCCTGTCTTACCGTCGAGTACAGATAACTTGGTGGAGGAGCTTCCAACGTCAATGCCTAGAAACAACATAATGAATCTCTTTCAGTGAAATAATGTAGGGAGCAATAAATTCCATTCGCCAGCAAAAACAACAGAGCTTTGGATACTTATTATTTTTGATGCTGATAGCATATCTTATTGTCTCATTGACCACAAGCTTAGCTTATTGTCTTAATGACCACAAGTTATTTTATCTAAAAATCTTAACCCTTTATTTTTTATGGACAAAAACATGAGCATGGTTACAATGAGGCTTCTGGCCTGATGTAAAAAGAATTTCCACGCCATTTTTACAAAATATTACCCATGGGTTCTAGAATAGCCGTTTAATAATAATTCGCTCAGGAATTCACTGTGACAAACATCGCGACGCCACCCAATAGTCATGTGGAGCCCGTTCAGTCGCCCCAAAATGTGATTAAGGCCCTTTCCATTGATAACCTTATTTTTGGTTTGGATAACGACCAGCTAAAAATCCTGCTGGTTAAGCAAACCGACCCCATGCACCAAGGCAAGTGGGCCCTACCCGGCGGTTGGATTCGCTATGACGAGAACCTGCGCGATGCAGCTTATCGTTTGCTTGAAGAGCTTACTGGCGTAAAGCAGCTGTACCTGGAACAACTGAAGACCTTTGGTCGCGTTGACCGTTTCCCAACCGAGCGCGTGGTGACCATTGCCTATTACGCTTTGGTGAGCGCAGAACATTATTCACTGGTCGCAGGACAAAGCGCTGCCGATGTGAGTTGGCAAAGTGTTAATAACCTTCCTGAGCTTATTTATGACCACGCCGAAATCATCGACTACGGTATGAAATTTTTGCGTCACCAGGTTTGCCACCAACCTATTGGTTTCAATCTTTTGCCGGAAAAATTCACCTTGTTGCAGCTGCAGGCGCTCTATGAGGCAATCCTCAATACCAAGCTGGATAAACCCAACTTCCGCCGCAAAATTATGAAAATGGATTTATTAACCCCATGCAATGAAAAACAACAAGGCGTACCCCACCGCGCCGCCAATCTCTATCGCTTTGACGCAGATGCCTATAAGCAACTTACCGAGAGCGGGTTTTCGTTCGAGATTTAACGCACTTACAGGGAGCGGTAGCGCTCCCTTTGTTCAAACATTTCTATTTTCACTCTCCTTAACACTTCGTCATATAGTCACTAAAACCATATTGGTTTACCATGATTTCGACATCTGATTTGGCCGCAATTTCAGACTAAATTCAGCGGCCATGTCTGGTGTCACCCGTATGCTAAAAAGCCGCCTTATGGTATGGTCGCGCATCCTTTTTTGGCCGTGTCGCCGAGAGGACTCCAACTGACAGCTTGTTACTCATAATTTCAATAAACCCATAATAGGTACATCAACATGCACTCTTCATCCTCCAACAATGAGGTCGGTATTTCGCTCGACGCCAGCGAAAGAAATATGACCTCCATCGTCATCATCAGCATTATCGCCACCATCGGCGGATTCTTGTTTGGTTTTGACAGTGGTGTAATCAACGGCACTGTAGAAGGTCTTCAACTTGCCTTTAAATCTGAATCCGCCGGTACCGGTTTTAACGTTGCATCCATTTTGTTGGGTTGCGCGGTAGGTGCTTTCTTCGCGGGTTCATGGGCAGACACTTATGGCCGCCGTGGCATTTTGATTATGGCCTCCGTGCTGTTCGTTTTGTCCGCTTGGGGCGCGGGTGTTGCAACCTCTTCAACAGAATTTGTGATTTATCGTTTGATTGGTGGTTTGGCGATTGGTGCGGCCAGTATCATTTGCCCTGCCTATATCAGTGAGCTGGTACCTGCGGAGTACCGCGGCAAGCTTAGCTCTATGCAGCAAATCGCCATTATCACCGGCTTAACTGCTGCCGCACTGAGTAACTACTGCTTGGCTACCGCTGCTGGCTCCGCCATCAATGAATTATGGTTGGGTCATGCTTCATGGCGTTGGATGTTCTGGGTAGGCGCCATCCCCGGTGTTATCTTCCTCTTGACCTTGCTGACCATTCCAGAAAGCCCTCGCTTCCTGGTTGCTAGCGGTAAAAAAGACAAAGCCTTGAGCGTATTGACCAAGTTATACGGTGCAAGAGCGGCGGAAAAAACCGTTGCCGATATTTATGCTTCTCTCGAACACGACCATAAACCACGTTTTGCAGACTTGATCGATAAAGCCAAAAACCGCGTTCGCCCGATTGTTTGGGTGGGTATTGGTTTGGCCGTACTGCAACAGTTTGTTGGTATTAACGTGGTGTTCTATTACGGCTCTGTACTTTGGCGCGCGGCTGGCTTCTCTGAAAGCGATTCATTGGCGATTAGCGTTGTGTCAGGTGCGGTATCTATTGGCGCATGTTTTATCACCTTCTTCCTGGTGGATAAAATTGGCCGTAAACCACTTTTGCTGATTGGCTCTGTGGGCATGACCATTACCTTGGCTATAGTGGCCTACGCCTTTGCGGGCGCACCTTTGGATGACAAAGGCGCATTGATATTGAGCGGCACCATGGGTATTACCGCCTTGGTTGCAGCAAACCTTTATGTGATTTTCTTCAACATGTCTTGGGGCCCGGTGGTGTGGATTATGTTGGGCGAAATGTTCCCCAACCAAATTCGCGGTACAGGTTTGGCGATTGCGGGCTTGGCGCAATGGGCAGCTAACTTCCTAATCACTTGGACCTTCCCGATGCTGTTGGCCTCTGCTCTCGGTTTGGCGGGCGCTTATAGCATCTATGCGGGCTGCTCGTTGTTCTCAGTGTTTTTCGTCATCTGGTGGGTAAAAGAAACCAAAGGTGTGGAACTGGAAAAAATGGAAGGCTAATTCGCGCTTCCATTTTCACCGAGTCATAGCGAAAAGCGCCCCAGCTTAAACAGTGGGGCGGCTTTTTTATTGTTGTCGCTAAACCCTGCTAAGACGTTTATTTTAATAAATCCTTACACTTTCACACTTTCATCTTCGCATACAAACTGACACCCTTATAGTGCGATCGACCAGAAGATCGCATCCACATAAAAATAATGGGAGTTAACAAAAATGCGTAACCTATCATCCTTAGTTGTTCTCGGTTTAATTATGTCCGCCTGCGGCGGCGGTGGGGGCGGGAGTTCCAGCAATCCTCCAACCACTTCAAGTTCAACTGCTGTTGTGAGCAGTAGCTCATCATCCAGCACTTCAACCACCAGTTCTTCAAGCTCCAGTGTGACGACGAGCTCGTCTTCCAGCTCGGTGTCTGTTAGCAGCAGCTCCAGCTCGGTAGCAACCAGCTCTTCAAGCTCCGTGGCACCGCAAGTACTCACTATCGATATGACTGCCGGCTGGCGCGGTAACTCAACCGGCAGCAACGCGAACTCCGGCGTAACCTACAACAACGGTGTAGTGTTTACCGCGAGTGGCGACGGTGTTGGCGCTGTGTTTGATGTACTCAAACCAACCCAGCTTGAAAAAGCGGTGGTCGATATGGTGGTAAACGTGAGCAGTGAGTTCAAAGCGAGCGGCGCCAACCTTCAAATTTACGCTCAAGTTAAAAATACTTGGGCCGGCGAGTGGGATTGTTGGAGCAGTAATGGCGACTTAACCGCAGGCACTGATAGTAAAGTTACCTGTACGATCAGCGAGGCTGACAACCGCTTTAACCAATCAGCTAATGACGTTCAGGTGGGGATTCAAGCCAAGGGCACACCGGCAGGTACTGTTACCATTAAAAGTGCCAAAATCACCTTGGCTCAAACTCAGTCAAGCTCAAGCTCCACCAGCTCAGGCAGTACATCTTCCTATTCGGCTAACGTTGCACGCTTGAGAGATTTGGCGACCTTCCCCATAGGCGCGGCCGTATCCAATACCGATTCTCCGACCTACAACATTCTTACCAACACCTCTGAACAAGCTGTGGTTGAGAAGCACTTCAGCCAAATGACGGCTGGCAACATCATGAAAGTGAGTTACTTGCATCCGAACAATAACGGCAATGCAAATGACTTTACCTTCGCCAATGCAGATGCATTTGTGGACTACGCAAAATCGAAAGATATAAAAGTGCACGGCCACGCACTTATTTGGCATGCAAGCTACCAAGTCCCTAACTTTATGAAAAATTGGGCAGGAACCTCCGAAGAGTTTCTAACCATGCTCGACAATCACGTGACCACCATAGTCACGCACTACAAAGACTTGGGCAATGTTGTAAGTTGGGATGTGGTCAACGAAGCGCTTACTGATGGTTCGCCATCCACTTTCCGCTCAACCGATTCCACCTTCTACGTAAAAAGTGGAAACAGCGCCGTGTATATCGAGCGCGCTTTTAAAGCCGCGAGATTGGCCGATGCAAACGTAGATCTTTACTACAATGACTACAACATCGACCAGAACAACGCCAAAACCACCAAACTGGTGGAAATGGTAGCGGACTTCCAAGCACGCAATATTCCGATTACTGGCGTGGGCTTCCAAATGCACGTATTCATGGATTACCCAAGCATTGAGAATATTAAAGCGGCGATGAAAAAGATTGCCGACAAAGGCTTGAAAGTAAAAATTTCAGAGCTGGATGTTGCGATTAACAATCCGTACAGCAGCGGTTGGTCTGTGAGTACTGCGACCCAGTACAACAACACCTCTGCACTGGCTCAGAAAAAACGTTATTGCGACATAGTTGCTGGCTACAAAGAAGTGGTGCCAGAAGCACAACGCGGCGGCATTACCGTGTGGGGCACAACGGACGCAGGCACCTGGTTGACGACTGCGACCTCGCAATACAACGGTCAGGCACTTGCGTGGCCATTGTTGTTTGACAATAACTATAACGACAAGCCCGCTCTGCGCGGTTTTGCGGATGGTTTAATCGGTACAGCCTGTACTAATTTGTAATTCGTAAAAGGCTGTACCTGAATCGCAGGCTTCTCTGAAGATTATTTGGAGAAGCCTGCGATTTTTATTTCATAAAAATATCAGGACATGCCTATGAAATTATCTCCTTTATCATCACTGATCGGTGGCTTCGTTTTAACTCTCAGCAGTTTTTGTTCAGCCGAAAAATCTGCCACCTTTTTAGACTTTACCTATGAAGGTAAAGACGCCATTTTTTCTCAACCTTTAGCGAAAGGCGAATACCAAAACCCGATTCTTGCGGGCTTTTTTCCTGACCCAAGCATTACGCGCGCGGGTGATGATTATTACCTCGTAAACTCATCTTTTTCCTATTCGCCCGGTGTACCCATTTTCCACAGTAAAGATTTAGTGCACTGGGAATCTCTCGGCCACGTACTCGTCACCCCCAAACAATTGCCGCTTAAAAACCAACGTGTATCGCGCGGCATTTATGCACCCACCATTCGCTATCACGATGGTGTGTTTTACATGATCACGACACTGGTGGATGTGCGCGGAAATTTTTTAGTCACCGCAACCAACCCCGCTGGCCCATGGTCAGACCCTATTGAATTGCCAGAGATTGGCGGCATTGATCCCGACATTTTCTTTGACGACGATGGCCGCGCCTATATCACCCACAATGAAGCACCCATCGGCGAACCGCTTTACTCAGGTCATCGCGCAATTTGGCAGTGGGAGTTCGATTTAAAAACCAAAACTGTTGTCAAAGGTTCTGGTCACGTCATCGTCAACGGCGGAACCGATATTTCCAAGAAGCCAGTTTGGATTGAAGGCCCGCACATTTACAAAATTAACGGTTGGTATTATTTGTTGTGCGCAGAAGGCGGCACCTCGTTTGATCACTCCGCGGTAATTTTCCGAGCACGCACATTGAAAGATAAATTTGTTCCTTACGAAAATAACCCGATTCTCACTCAGCGCGGTTTGGATGACGCACGTCCAAATCCGATTACAACCGTTGGTCACGCCGACTTAGTACAAACAAAAGAAGGCGAATGGTGGGCGGTATTTTTAGGTACCCGTTCTTACGAGAAAAAATATTTCAACACCGGCCGCGAGACATTCTTATTGCCTGTAACGTGGAAAAACGAATGGCCCATTATCTTGGAAAATGGCAAAGAAGTTTCCTACCGTTTACCCGCACCACGTACGGAAAAATCAACTGCTGCCTCTCAACCGACTACCGGCAATTTTGTCTGGAAAGATAAATTCACCACCAACAAACTGCTAAGTGACTGGAACACGCTGGGAACTGTTGAAACCGATTGGTACAAGTTAAATCCCGATAAGAAAAATATAACCATCAATGCGGGAGAAAATCGCCTTTCAGGTTTGGCGCAACCGGCGTTTATTGGTCGTCGCCAACAACACATGCACTTTGATGCACGCACTACCTTAAAGTTACCCGATGAAGATGGCATCTCTGCGGGTATAGCCGCATTCCAAAGTCATGAAGCTAATTACTATTTAGCCATTCAACGACAAGCAGACAAGTACACCTTGTTTGTTGAGCAAACTAGCAAACAAAACCCGCCTAAAATTATTGCAAGCGCTACGCTCGCTAAAAAAGATGTGGATAAAAATATTGTTCTCGGTACCGAAGGCGATGCTGGCAAAATTGATTTTTATTATCAAAACAAAGCAGGGAAACGCATCAATATCGTGGAAGGAGCGGATGCCAAATTGCTAAGCACAGAGATCGCTGGCGGCTTTACCGGAACTTATTTGGGGATGCACGCACGTACTGAGCCCAAATAGACTGAAATGGCCAGTGCCGCTCGCTCGTGAGCGGCACTGGTTTGGCGCTTACTGGGTTCAGAGATACACACAACGAGATCAACAAAGGACTGAATCTTTCACGTTTTACGCAAAAACTAGCGACCCTCGGGCAAAAATTGGATACACTAGTATACAAGATAGCCGAACTCAGAAAGAGCCATTAACAGCATCTCTTTCTGAAGTGCACGATTGATGTGTACGACAGACTCATACGGCGTTGAGAGTAAGTTTGCCACCCGGCTGTTCGTCTTGGGCGGCGTTATCCTTACGCCGTCACAGGGGTAGCTATTCAATACCCCTTTTACATAATTTTTGAACACGATTGAGTAGTACCGATGAAAATTATTGAAGCTAAGGTAATTGTCACCTGCCCCGGCAGAAATTTTGTAACCCTTAAAATTGTTACCGATCAAGGTATTTACGGCATAGGTGACGCAACGCTAAATGGCCGTGAAAAATCCGTGGTTTCCTACTTGGAAGACTATTTAATTCCCGCACTGATTGGTCGCGATCCACATCAAATTGAAGACATCTGGCAGTTTTTTTATCGCGGCGCTTATTGGCGACGCGGCCCAGTGGGCATGACCGCTTTAGCTGCTATCGACGTTGCGCTTTGGGACATCAAAGCCAAAGCCGCCAATATGCCGCTTTATCAATTGCTGGGCGGCCGCAGCCGCGATCGCATCATGGCCTACACCCACGCCAATGGGAAAGATTTGGAAAGCACTCTAGAGGCCGTCGCAAAAGCGAAAGCAAAAGGCTACAAAGCTATTCGTGTGCAATCCGGTATTCCAGGCATTGCAAAAACTTATGGCGTATCCACAACGCAAAAAAATTACGAGCCTGCGGATGCAGATTTACCCTCAACTGAAGTCTGGTCTACCGAAAAATATTTAAACTTCGTACCGGAGCTTTTTGCAGCGGTTCGCAAAGAGTTTGGCAGTGAACTCCATTTGCTGCACGACGTGCATCATCGCTTAACTCCGATAGAAGCTGCGCGCTTAGGAAAAGATTTGGAACCCTATCGCCTGTTTTGGATGGAAGATGCAGTGCCAGCGGAAAATCAGGAATCCTTTAAACTAATTCGTCAGCACACCACCACCCCCATCGCGGTGGGTGAAGTGTTTAACAGCATTCACGATTGTAGAGAGCTGATTCAAAACCAACTGATTGACTATATTCGCACGACTATAGTTCATGCAGGTGGTATTACGCATGTACGTCGCATTGCCGATTTTGCAAGCTTGTTTAATGTTCGTACCGGATTCCACGGCGCAACCGATTTATCGCCCGTGTGCATGGGCGCCGCTTTGCATTTTGATTACTGGGTGCCGAACTTTGGTATTCAGGAGCACATGGCGCACAACGAATTAACCGAACAGGTATTCACACACGCCTACGAATTTAAAGACGGATTTTTTACCCCGGGTGAAACGCCGGGACACGGTGTGGATATTGACGAGGCATTGGCCGCGAAATACCCCTACAAACGCGCCTGCTTACCGGTAAACCGTTTGGAGGATGGCACTCTTTGGAATTGGTAATCATCGATCCAATTACAAGCAAATAAGCCTGATAAAAACATGAAGAGCCCAGCCTAGTAAGCTGGGCTTTTACATTTTTTAACCTTACAAAAAAGCACAGGGTAAACTTCTTGATTTGACAATTGTCACCCTTCTTGCAAATATGAGAATTGATTTATGGATAAATCTCATTAATAACTAATAACAAGAGAGGTAGCAAAAATGTCACGTGTAAACAATCAATCCCTTAAACGCTTTTTGTGTTGCGCACTTGCTGTTTTATCTTCGCAAGCAGTTATAGCCGCAGACGGTGCAAAGCCCAATATCAATCCCAACTTTGTTTATGTTAACGATGGCCAAGCTGTCACTGGTTGGGGAATTCAATTGGGTGATCCTGAAAATTGGTCTTTACCCATGGATGCAAGCAGAAAAGGCAAGTCAGCCTCTGGTAAAGTCTCCATTGAACCCGCTGATCGTGCCGATAAAGGCGACGCATTAAAAATATCCTGGTCACCACGCAACCCAGCCAAAGGAACTTTTGCAGTATCCGGCGCGCCTATCGATTTAAGCAAGTTTGAAAACGAAGGTGCAATTGTGTTCGATATGAGAATGGACATGAAGCCCGATAAAGACGTTACCTTCGCCATGGATTGCGGATATCCCTGTCATGGTGAAATGCACGTTTCAAAAATCTTAAAAGATTTAAAGAAAGATGAATGGACAACACTACCCATTCCACTGAACTGCTTTACCAAAGAAGGGCTTGATATTAAAAAGGTAAGCGGACCAATTAGCATTGGCACAGATGGAAAGCTGGGACTTACCATCGCCAATGTGCGTTTGCAAAAGTTACCTGAGGGCGAAAAAGGTTGCGCTAAAACCCAGTAAGCGACAGTAAGTAGATGCAAATAAAAACGGGGCTATCATTGGCCCCGTTTTTATTTGCGCAACCCGAAGCAGAATTTACATTATTTTCTCAGCAGCACAATTTTCCGCAATAAATTCCTCATGAGTGGGCATGACTTCTACGGAACGTTCAATAACGGCTTGCACAGATGCAAGACGCTTTTCTATCTCTTCTTCTGACAAGACATCAACCAACGGATGATAAGCCGCCGGGCGAATGCCCTGCCCGTGCATCACTTCCAACCAACTTAAATCATTAAACATTTCGTTATTGGTACGGAAGATTCGACCGTTGCGTTTGAACTGCTCAATCTTTTGTGTGAGCGTATCGGGAATTGACATGGTTCTGCAGTAATTCCAGAAATCTGAATCCGTACGCTCGGTGGCGTGATAATGCAAAATCAGGAAATCACGAATTCGGTCGAACTCAAAATGGGATTGACGATTAAATTCATCAATATCCTCTTGATCAAAATTTTTATTGGGAAAGAAATTTAACAAACGTGCGACAGCAGATTGCACCAAATGAATACTAGTTGATTCGAGCGGTTCCATGAAACCGCTTGCTAAACCAATAGCAACACAGTTTTTATTCCAGAATTGTTTACGTTTTCCTGTCACGAACTTTAACATGCGTGGTTCAGCCAAAGGTTTGCCGTCCAGATTATTAAGCAGAATACTGCGCGCTTCATCTTCGCTCATAAACTTGCTGGAAAATACGTGACCATTTCCGATACGGTGCTGCAACGGAATTCGCCATTGCCAGCCGGCACTGTGTGCCGTTGAGCGCGTGTATGGTGTCAGCGGCGAAACGCTCTCGCAGGGGACTGCCCAAGCTCTGTCACAGGGCAACCAATGCGTCCAATCCTCATAACCCGTGTGCAACGCCTGCTCAATAAGCAAACCGCGAAAGCCGGAGCAGTCTACAAACAAATCTGCTTCTACGCGCTCACCGCTTTCAAGAACAACGGCTTCAATAAAACCCGTCTGTACATTGATCTGTGTACTTACCACTTTTCCTTCGGTGCGAATAACACCGCGCTTTTCTGCATATTCACGCAAAAAACGCGCGTAAAGACCCGCATCAAAATGAAACGCGTAGGCGATATTTGACAGAGGTGAATTACCAGCATCGATTGGCCGCATGAATTTGCCTTTGTCAGAGGCTAAACCACTTATGGTGTAGTCTCCCAGATTTGCGGCTTTTCCTTGTTGTGACATTTTCAACCAATAATGGTAAAACTGAATAGACTCTATATCTTTGCCAACGTCGCCGAAGGCATGAATATATTTCTCGCCAATTCTATGCCAGTTAACAAATTGAATGCCTAACTTAAAAGTACCTTGGGTTTTTCGAACAAATTCGTTTTCGTCCAAATCCAAAAACTTATTAAATAATTGAATTTGTGGAATGGTTGCTTCACCCACACCAACGGTTCCAATATCTTCAGATTCGATAAGGCGAACATTACAAAAGTTATTTTTTTTAACTATTTTTGATAAGCCTGCAGCTGCCATCCAACCAGATGTTCCGCCACCAACAATAACCACATTTTTAATACTATTATCAGCCATTTCTCTCTACCCTAATTTATTATGAATGAGTTACACGTGACAGGTAATCGACATGCATAGGCATTTTGTCGACTGCTTTATAAATAAATTCTTTTAATTGATATAAATGATTTTTCACCGACTCAGGCTCAGGCTTGAACAAACCAGGATTTGTTGTTTTGGGGAGAAATTGATTACCCGACCAAAACACAGACCATTCAACGTCACTCAAGATTGCGCCAGCGTGCTGCGGGTGCCGCCCATAAGCAGCGAATAGATCCAATCTATGCTGCGCAGATTCGGATAACGCGTTGGCTTGAAAATAATCTCCGGCCGCAATCACCGTGTTTCTCACACTGTATAGATTCAACTCTACAAACTCCCGCACTTGATTATTATCTCTATTAGTTAAGCGATTGAATTCATACGCAGCGTCTGAATAATCTTCAAAGCTGGTGAGCAAATCCAACAAGCGAACGGCTCCATCTCTAACTCGGCTCAATGGCGACATAAATAGATCGTATAAACTTGGCTCTACAATAAGATCTACACAATTTCTTATCCAGCGCTGCGAAATCGGAATCTGCGCCAGCTGTTTAACAGCAACACTATCAGCCCCCATAAGATTCAACTTTTTATGTACGGCAACTGAGTCTGTGTGGCGGCTTGAGTAAGCATAAGCCAGATACTCAGTATTCCTTAATGGGATAGACTGTAAAAATCCATTTTCATCTTCTTGTAATTGAACCGTTCTTTTAGTATCGCGAGACAGCGGACGATGTCCATAAGCGATTGAATCAAAAATAGTTTCAATGCTACCGGACTCACCAACCATCAAATTTTGCGATTGTTGACTCATGTGGCGTGAGCAATTGATGTAAAGGTCACCTTCGATGACTTCTCCGTCAGCAAGCTCGATGGACATCAATTCATCGCCAGAGAATTTAATAGACTTTGATTCACTTGCTAAAAATTGCACACCCAGCGAAAGCGCGTGATGCTTCAGTAAATGCGCGTAAGAAATTGGCTCCAAATGTAAGCCATACTGAATAACTGAGTAAATGGATGCTGGATCTGCTATGGGGTGCCCGAAACGGCCGCTACGCGCCGCCACAGCATTCAACGAAAAATCATCGAGACGGTAAGGAATCCCCAATTCTAAACCTGTGAAAAATGCGGAAAGAAAATCCGCACCATCTAAAGGAGAACCGTATATTCCCTCTGCAAGAATGTAATTACGTTTATCCGACTGATACCAAACCCCAAAACCGAAATTTGCATTTGAATTGAAAACAACATTCCTTTCCGGCAGACCTATCAGATCGTGAAAGCGGTGAATTGTGGAGCGCGCAAATTCCGGTAATTCAGCGTTTGCTTCTCTGTCACGAATCACTTGTATTGACACTGAATCCCGCGGGAGTTGTTTGGCCAATAAACAAGCCACTGACACACCGGCAACGCCATCACCCAACACAATAATCTTCTTTTTCACTCTCATTGCCCCTTTTGTGCTGGATTTAAACCAGCTGCAATCATGGCATCAATCGTTTGCCTGGCAGAGGGCATAGTGGAAACCACTGCACGAATATCGGTACGAATTTTCTGCAAGTATTTTTCAATATCCTGACTTGAAAAACGAGCTATTCTAAAATCGTAATTAGTTGGAATTAAACCTTGACCAATGCAAACAGATTCATAAACACCGTATTGTTCGCGATCAACATGGCCTGAACTACCAAAAAGTTTTTGCCTGTGTTCAAGCTCTGTCGGCACAGTCATATTCTTACACCGCCGCCAAAATGGTGAGTCTTCGCGCTGAGTTTCTTTGTAATGCATAATAATAAAATCGCGAATACGGACATATTCAGCATCTAATTGACGATTGAATTCGCGCGTATTGGCCTCACAAAAATTTTTGTCGGGAAATAGTTCCAGAAATTTTTGGATACCCACCTGAATTAAATAGATACTTGTAGATTCCAAGGGTTCTAAAAAGCCACTCGCCAGACCTATGGCTACACAATTTTTTCTCCAATTCTGCTTACGCTTTCCAGCCTTAAAGCGAAATGGTTTTGGATCAGCAAGCGGCTCACCATCCAAATTACCGAGCAAAATCGCAATCGCCTCATCATCGCTCATATACTCGCTGGCATAGACATGCCCATTACCCGTGCGGTGTTGCAAGGGAATACGCCATTGCCAGCCTGCGCTATGTGCTGTAGAAATTGTGTAGGGTGTTAATGCTTCACCGCCAGATGCACACGGCACCGCAACAGCGCGATCGCACGCGAGCCAGTGACTCCAGTCTTCAAACTCGGCACCAAGTACTTTATCAATCAGCAAACCTTTAAAGCCCATACAGTCAATGAATACATCACCTTCAATGACCAAACCAGAATCCATGCATATGGAATTTATAAATCCGGTTGTTGGATCCTGATTCGTTTCTACTAGAATTCCTTCATACCGCAAAACGCCTCTTGCTTCTGAATATTGACGCAAATATTTTGCATACAAGGCTGCATCAAAATGAAACGCGTAGCTATAGTTGGACAGTAAATTTTCGCTATCGGAAGATGGGTGCTGAAATTTTCCAGCTCGTGCTGCAGTAGCGGCAACAGAATATTCGTCTAATGGAACCTGAACACCTTCCTGCTGCATACGCAACCAGAAGTGATGGAATTCAGTACCGTTTATATCATGCCCGAGTGGACCAAAGGGGTGAATATAATCGCTGCCGAGATACCCCCAGTTTTTAAACGCTATGCCTAATTTAAATGTTGCCTTAGTCTCAGCAACAAAAACATTTTCATCTATACCTAAGAATCTATTGAAGTCTCTGATGCTTGGAATGGTAGATTCGCCAACCCCCACTGTGCCAATAGATTCGCTTTCGACCAAAACAACTTCCATAGCTTGACCGAATTTTTTGGCACAAGCCGCAGCAGTCATCCAACCAGCCGTTCCGCCGCCAACGATCACTATTCTTTTTATCGCATCTGGATTCATTCTTATCTCTTAATACCGGATAGATTTTTATGAACCTAAGATCACACGTGTAATGTACGGTGTGTATTCAGGGGCTTTATTGAGCTCTTGGTTTAGTTTCTCTTTAACTTTTGACCGCCAGCTTTCCAATGATTGAAGCGGCACATGGCTTAACAAATAATCGTATTTTTTTGGCCAGCATCCTAACCCTAAAAATAAATTCGTCCATTGCGATGGTGTCACCAAGGTTGACTCATCGGTACACAAATGCCCCGTGTCGCAAAATAAATCAACACGGTACTGCAATGAACTCGATATTTTTAGATCACCCAATAATCTGCCCACGGGAGAATCTGTTTTTTTTGCCAAAAAATAATGCAAGCAATGAAAGTCGCGGATAACCTCATATTCTATTTTCATAAGCCGGTTATACTCATCCGCGACTAAAGCTGCCTTTGAAGTGCTCGGCCAAAACTCAGTAAACCGCTTAAGACTTACCGCCGCCATGTAGAGCGAGGAATGGCTAAATCCATCAAAAGTGACAGCCGCTTCACCAAGCGCAAGGCAATTCTTAGTCCATGATTTTTTACGCATGCCGGGCGAATATGGATGCGACTCAGAGGATGAAAACATTCGTTCAAGTGCATCGCGTTCACCCATTTTTTCAACGGCGCTACTAAACCTAAACTCAGCTACTAATTGCGAACCGAGGGGAATATTTTTAATCCAGCCATATTCTTCAGGTTGAATGGCGACAAAGGGAATGCGCCGCTGACTTCTCGGCGCGGTCGTCAGTGTTTTTTTGCAGTCAAAGGGTAAATACTCGGACCAAGATTCATAGGCAATATTCAGTGCTGAGCCAAGCAGTAAGGAATCACCGCCAGTTGCGTCTATGAAAAAATCACCATGAATACAGCTTCCATCCTTGAGCTCTAGTGACTCAATGAAACCATCCTCAGTTAAACAGACGCGACTCAAGCAACCATCAATTTTGCTTATCAAAAGCTGTTGCGCATAGGACTTGAGGAATCCTAAAAATTTTTCAGAATCAAAGCTCAAGTTGCCATTAACAATATCTTGGTTGCTTGTAAGTGCCACCTTCCCCTGTTTGGCAGCAGCGGACGCAGGCAAATAGTCATCAAGCTGAATTGAATTTCCAGCTTGCTTTAACTTGAGTAGCCATTGATTGTATGGTGCGAGCTCATAATCCATCTCTGCCACAAAAGAGGAGTGAAAATAATGCTCAACTTGGGGCGACCAATTAAAATAGGCTTGAGCAATGGCGTAGTTTCCGTCGGCATAACGAAATAAATCTTTAACTGAAACACCAATAAGCTTTAGCAAATACGGAAAGTCTTCCTCCACTGTCGTTACGCAGTCCAACTCTTTACCGGTGTTAACCAGAATAATTTCAATCTGAGGATTGGTTTTTTTTATAAAAATACTCGCCCACCAAGCAATCAACCCACCACCCACAATAACGACTTTGTTCAAAGGAGAATTCATCGGAATGCCCCACCGTATAGTGACATGGTTGCTGCCGCATCTTCTTGGGAGAACGAGCTCAGCATTGAATAAGAATCCCTCGTTATAGTCGGCATAGCCTGCACCGCATTCGCCAATTCGCGTGCGAGCCGCACAAAATGTGCGTCCAGCTGGTCCGTATTAAATCGATCAACCCTTACATCATAATTCGTAGGTGGTTTGGCTTGTCCTAAATACACAGCCAACCAGCTTGGCTCCATGAAGAGACCGTGTTGATATTTCTCCACATGGCCCGATGCGTAGAACAATTGCTTTTTTCTTTCCAACTCATCCGGCAGCGTCATATGAGCACAATGAGTCCAAAGATCTGAATCAGTTCGGCGATTTAGATGGTAGTGAAGCACTATAAAGTCACGAACTTTTTCGTATTCGTTTTTAATTTGACGATTAAATTCAGTTTGCTGTGCAACCGAATCAGAATCATGTGGAAAAAACTCTATAAGTTTTAGGATTGCAACTTGAATAAGATAAATACTGGTTGATTCAAGCGGCTCCAAAAAACCACTGGACAAGCCAATAGCCACACAGTTTTTATTCCAGCTTTTTAACCTGCGCCCAGGCGTAAAACGTAAAAAGTTTGGCTCTGCCAAAGGCGCTCCTTCCAAATTAGAAAGCAGACCTTGGTAGGCTGCATCCTCCGTCAACAACTGACTGGAATAGACATAACCGTTACCGGTTCTATTTTGCAATGGAATCTGCCATTGCCAACCGCATTCGCGCGCAATAGAGCGCGTGTAGAGTTTAATATCCTGCGTTGACTCACTTGGTATTGCGACCGCCCTATCACACAACAACCACTGACTCCAATTTTCGTATCCAGTGCCCAAAGTTTTTTCAATCAATAGGCCGGTGAAACCTGAACAGTCAATAAAGAAATCGCTCTCAATTTTTTGCCCCGAGCCCAGCATCAAGCCTCTTATTTCACCACACGGATTAGTCGTTACCTGATCAATTTTTCCTTCAATGCGAATTATGCCTCTGGCCTCTGCATATTCGCGTAGGTAACGTGCGTAAGCGCTCGCATTGATGTGGAAGGCATAGGTGTAAGTCGAGAGTGGCGAATTTAAATCCGCAGAAGGGTAAGCAAATTTTCCACCTTCCGCGGCAGCTACTGCCATGGAAAATTTATCAAAAGGTATTGCTCGGTTTTCCTGTTTCAGTTTAATCCAGTAATGATGAAATCCTATACCGCCGAGCGAATAACCGTGGCTACCAAAAGGATGGATGTAGGAGTCACCAATTTCCCCCCAATTCTCAAATTGGATACCAAGCTTATAAGTTGCCTGAGTTGCCTGAATGAAATCTCGCTCGTCTATTCCGAGCATATTGTTAAAAAAGCGGATGTGAGGAACCGTAGCCTCACCGACACCCACAGTGCCTATAAGATCAGATTCTATTAATTTAATTCGGTAGTGGTCTTTGGGGAAAAAGCGTATCAAGGCCGCAGCTGTCATCCAGCCCGCAGTACCCCCACCAACAATTGTTATTGTTTTAATTTGAGTGGATGGCATAAGCACTCTCATGTATTAATTTTTATAGTGGATAAAGCATATCCGATAACACAAACACGCAGAATTGATTTATTGCAATAATTTGCATTTTTCGCAAAAAAAATGCGCGCCACTTTCGTGGCGCGCATTTCGATTCTAATAGGTTTTAAACTATTAGAAATTGCCTTTCAATGTCAACGCAGCACGGCGATCGTTCTCGAACCACGAGCGGCCTGCCTCCAAACCTTTGCCATCAAGAATCATGATAGTTTTGGTTTGGGTGTTCAACAGGTTGGTAAATTGCAAACCGACTGTGAAGTTGTCATTGATTTTGTAGTTCACACTACCATCAAGGAAGCCGTTTTCGTCATTCCACAATGGATATTTACTAATTACATCGCGTGTAGTCAGCAAATAACGTGAACGCCAGTTGTAAGCCAAACGCGCAGACCAATCACCCTTCTCATACATTGCAGTTACGTTGTAGGTGTTTTTGGATTGACCTTGCAGCGGCAATCCTGCCGTCGCTGCCAAATCTACCGGAGCACCTGTATCGTTTGTTGTTCCTGCAACCGCCCCAGAATTGGGGAAGGATTCAGACTTAATATAACTATAGTTGAACTGTGCACCTAAACCATCAAATGGAGCTGGCAAGAAGTCGAAGAATTGTTGATACGCCAATTCGAAGCCTTTCAGAGTACCTTCACCGTTGTTGATTGTACCTGTAACCAAAGCCGTTTGCGTTATGCCTGATGTTGGGTTGGTATAGGTACGATCGAATGCACCCTGAATCCAGAAATCACTAAGATCTTTCTTGAACACAGTAAAGGTCAAAGAACTGCTCTTAGCAAAATACCATTCCAACGCGGCGTCCATTTGCTTGGACTCCATTGGCTTCAAGTATGGGTTACCTGCTGAACCAGCCCAACTATCTACCTTAGCTCCAATCAACGTACTTCTTGGTGGGTTAACGCTGAGATCACGCACAAAGGTTTGGTTCATCTGCAGCGCACTCAAACTTGTTGTGTTTCTCACATCACTCATATCTGGGTTAGCGAGTGCTTTCGACCAAGCAAAACGACCAATCAAATCATCAGTAATGTTGTATGCCAAGTTCAAGC
Source organism: Cellvibrio sp. (assembly GCF_046347455.1). Classification (GTDB taxonomy): domain Bacteria; phylum Pseudomonadota; class Gammaproteobacteria; order Pseudomonadales; family Cellvibrionaceae; genus Cellvibrio. The sequence goes on along the minus strand of NZ_JAXMGC010000002.1, from coordinate 141,707 downwards.
TTGGTAACACCTTGGTATAGCTGCTTTCTGCTGATTCAACTGATGCAGCGTTGTTACCAAAACCAAGCTCAGTCTGGGACAAGAAGTTACCCATATCGCCAGCATACTTAGCAAATGCATCGTAATCAGTTTTGATAACTGAATCATTGTAGTTGTTAGTAGCAGTATCTTTTTCAGCTTGCGTCGCTGTTGCAGGTAACTTAGCCAGCTCAGCAGCCAAGCCGCTAGCATAAGTTGGCTGAGTTTTGGCAGCAGCTAACAGAGAGTCACGCTTAGCTTGCAGATACGCCAAGTGAGCCGCTGTATTACGTGGATCTGGAGCACCAGCTGGCACAGGTGTACGAGCAGCCAGATCTGGATACTGTACAGAACCTGTAGCAGTACGATCCAACTGCACTACACGCAAACCAACGTTACCCTTCAAGGTACGCTCGCCAATATCCGACTCGAAATCGAAACGAACATATGCTGCTTCGTTGACTTCTTTGGTCACAAACACTTCAGAAGGCAGGAATTTGGTACCTGGAATTACACCAGGACGATCTTGTACGTTCTCCCAAAGGTTGCCGCTACCGCCGGTTGGTAGTTTACGCTGGGTATCGATAATTGACTGAACCAAAGATGTTTTTGGATGCAACATGTAATTGCCAGGTACATTCAACACACCATCGCCACGGTAGAACTTACTCCAGTCCACTTGCTCATACTGGTCGGCAATATCTTTTACAACTGGCGTATCCAACCAACCAATTTGGTCATAAGGTTGAGCCCAAATTGGTGCCAACTGACCCCAGTTGTAAGTACTTTTTTTCACAGTTTGCTCACGATCCGCATAGCGAACACCAGCTTTAACCGCTTTAAGCAAGCCGGCATCATCATCGAAGTGATAAACAACGTCGAAACGGCCCGCTTTAGAGGTACCCTGAGAACGTTCATAGTGGTCCATCGCTGACTGCCACCAATACGAAGTCACGTCTTGGAAGTAGTTAGAATCGCCCGCCGGATCATCCGAGAAGCCTGGTAACAGCTTACCGTTTACCTTAGTTCCAGTACCGGCTTTACCATAAGGACCTTTGCCAGCTACACCATTGTTATCCATGTTCTGATCACGAATACCGTGCCATGGCTCTATAAGGGTAAGCTTTGGAGTGCCATGAGTAAGATCGAACTGCTGAATAGCGTGAGTCGCCATCATTACAGTTACGTCATCATCGTCAGTCTTCGCTTTGATGTATTGCAAATCAAGGCTGAAATCCCACTTCTCGTTCGGAGACCATTTGAAGGTATCACTGAAGTCATCGATAAGAGTACGGGTGTCTTTTACACGGGTATCAGTTTGGAAGCGATTACCATATTGCTGAACGTATGGGTTCGCCCAGCTTGCTGCATGAGGTAAGCGCAAGAAGTTTGGATTATCAGGATCCGCAGAACGCCAACCACCATCACTGAAACTACCGTCTTGAGTAATGATACCGCTTTGGAACAAGCCTTTATCATTGAAGGTAAACTCTGTTCCCTTCAACGGAATAGATTGTCTTCTGTCATAACCTGATTGGTATTTAACAGCGTTCTCTTTCCAAGACAGCAACGCATCAGAACGCAAGAATTGGAAGTTGTTACTCAGCGTTTGATCAGAGCTTTCCCATTGAATGTCAGTGTAATAACCCTTACGTGTACGGTCGTCGGTCTTCATCGTCAAGTTGGAACCGTTCGGCATCCAAATTGATTTACCTATAAACGCCTCTGCACCTTTGATGTCGTTTGGACCGGCGGCCGCCGCATTTCCACCCGTTAATGGTCTGTAGAAACCAGTGTAATCATCACGATACTCAACGTATGCGTCAGATTGGATACCGTTAGATTGCCCCTTCAATTCAGAGTTAGTGAGGTTAACCAAAACGCCGAATTCACCCGCATCTGTCTCCCAACGATCGCTATACAACAGCGAACCTGTTGGAGAGTATTTATCCACCATGTCGCCGTAAGACACGTCAGCAGTAAATGCCAATTTGCGGCCAGGTTGATCGAAAGGCTTACGAGTCCGCAAACTCACGGTACCACCGATACCACCTTCGATCATGTCGGCAGATTGGTTTTTATAAATATCCACACCAGCCATCAGCTCTGGTGGAACGTCTTGGAAGCTCAAGCCACGACCTGAGTTAGCAGTGAATGAATCACGGCCGTTGAACTCCGAGCGAGTTTGACTCATACCACGGATTGTTGCACCCGAACCTTCCACACCAAAGTGGTCTGGGTCGTTAGCCGCAGCAAAACGTTCGATAGATACACCGGGAATGCGTTGCATAGCTTCAAGAACACTGCGATCAGGAAGCGAGCCAATATCCTCAGAAGACACTGAGTCCACGAAGGTGCTTGCGTTCTTTTTGATTTCTTGCGCGTTTTGCAGGTTTGCACGTTGTCCGGTGATAACAACTTCATCAACAGACGTTTCGTCTTTTTTTGCATCTTGAGCTAATGATGGTGCACTTATAGCCATCACACACATTGCAAGCACTGATCGTTTGAATCTCACGCTTTTGAATGCTTCGCCCTGATTACGTCTCTTGTAATCCATAGCCAACCCCTTTGTTAACATTATGATTTAGGTAATTATTTGTGTCTTTCGAATGACTTAAATGACGATTTATTGATTTTATTTAAGCCATTTGATGCAAGAAGTTTGAAACTTCTCGCAACTTTTCCATGTTATAGGTGTCCTTGGCGAGGTTCAACAAAGGCTCAAGTAAAGAAATGATTAGACAAAAGGCGACTTTGTAAATTTTTGTAAATTTGTTTATTAATGGAATTTATTTCATATTGTAAAAAAATATGTCACTTCTTTCAACACAAAAACAGTTATAGTCGACAATTGCACCGGTTACATTTTTCTCGATGTTTTACCAATCCAATATTGACGCTATAGTTGACTAACTACAGGTTATTCACGAGCTTGAGCTATGAATTTAAAGTCAGTTTTAACAGTCTGTGTTGCGTTTTCCATCTCTGTGGCTGCACTTGCGGCTCCAAGCAAGGTGTATAAATGGACAGATAGCAAAGGGCAGACGCACTACGCGCAAAATCCTCCCTACAACACAGACACCGAAGTGCTTAAGCCCCAGACTGGACATAGCGATCCAGTCACTTACTCTGCGTCGTCAGCTAATGCGGAGAAAAAAGCAGATACTGCTCAGGCCGGTCCGACCAAAGATAAAGAACGCTGTGAAAATGCTCGGAAGAATGTTGAAACACTTAAGACCTATGCTCGTATAAGAGTGAAGGGAGATGACGGGGAGTTTCGCTTCATAACCCAAGAAGAACATAGCCAGAAGCTCGCGGAAGCTAACAAAGCGATTGAAGAGAGTTGCGAGTAGATAAGTACTGAATCGATAAAAAAGGCCGTCAATTGACGGCCTTTTTGTTTTTACTGCAAACGTTTAGGCTCAAAGATTAACTTGTCGCCTTGCAGGGTGCCATGGATGATCGAACCTGGCATAAATTTACCTGACAGTATGTCGTTGGCTAGCGGGTTCTCAACTAACTGCTGTATGGCTCGTTTTAACGGACGAGCCCCGTAAACAGGGTCAAAGCCTACCGCTGCCAACTTGTTCATTACCGCCTCATCCAGCTCCAAGCTCAAATCACGTTCAGCTAAGCGTTTACGTAGCAGCTCAAGTTGGATATCCGCAATACCTCGGATTTGCTCACGACCCAATGGATGGAATACCACCACCTCGTCGATACGGTTGATGAACTCTGGGCGGAAATGGGCTCCGACCACTTCCATCACAGCGTCTTTCATGGCGTTGTAACGGTTCTCGTTGTTCAGCGAGTTATTCATGTCGCCGGTGACGAATGAATCGAAACTCACGGTATCGAAAGACTTGTCTTCCGCCAATTCCTGAATGCGATCTGAGCCCAAGTTGGACGTCATCACTATCACCGTATTACGGAAATCCACTGTGCGGCCTTGGCCATCCGTTAAGCGACCATCTTCCAACACTTGCAACAAAATGTTGAAAACATCTGGGTGCGCCTTTTCAACTTCGTCCAGCAAAAGTACCGAGTAAGGCTTACGACGAACAGCTTCGGTGAGGTAACCGCCCTCTTCGTAACCTACATAGCCTGGTGGTGCGCCAATCAAACGAGCGACGGAATGTTTCTCCATAAACTCGGACATGTCGATACGAACCATGGCATCGCTGGAATCAAACAAAAATTCCGCCAGTGATTTACAGAGTTCTGTTTTACCAACACCGGTTGGGCCTAAAAATAAAAATGAACCGTTAGGGCGATTTGCATCACTCAAGCCCGCACGCGAACGACGCACCGCGTTAGCAACGGCAACAACAGCTTCATGCTGGCCGATAACGCGTTTATGCAAAGCCTCTTCCATACGCAGCAATTTTTCGCGTTCGCCTTCTAGCATTTTGGAGACAGGGATTCCAGTCCACTTGGAAACGACTTCTGCAATTTCTTCATCGGTTACTTTATTGCGGAGTAATTTCATCTCCATCATTTCCGCTTGGCTCGCCATATCGAGTTGCTTTTCCAGTTGCGGAATAACACCGTATTGCAATTCACTCATGCGCGCCAAGTCACCTTTACGGCGTTTTTCTTCAAGCTCTAAGCGCGCTTGCTCCAACTGACTTTTAATTTCTTGCGAACCGTGCAACGCGGCTTTTTCTGCGCGCCAGATTTCCTCCAAGTCATTGAGCTCGCGCTCATACTTATCAATATCTAAATCGATTTTGGCGAGGCGTTTTTTACTGCCTTCGTCTTCGTCTTTTTTAACCGCTTCGCGCTCAATTTTTAACTGAATGAGGCGACGTTCAAGACGATCCATTTCTTCCGGTTTGGAATCGATTTCCATGCGAATACGGCTTGCGGCCTCATCGATTAAATCGATCGCCTTGTCCGGTAATTGACGATCAGTGATATAGCGCTGCGACAGCTTTGCTGCAGCGATAATCGCTGAGTCGGTAATATCCACGCCGTGGTGAACTTCATAGCGCTCTTTTAAACCGCGCAGAATCGCAATGGTGTCTGATTCATTAGGTTCATCAACCTGAACTTTTTGGAAGCGGCGTTCAAGCGCTGCATCTTTTTCAATAAATTTGCGGTATTCATCCAAGGTAGTTGCGCCCACGCAATGCAACTCGCCACGCGCAAGTGCAGGCTTCAACATGTTACCTGCATCCATAGCACCTTCGGCTTTACCAGCGCCAACCATGGTGTGGATTTCGTCGATAAATAAAATGATTTTGCCTTCTTGTTTACCCAACTCGTTAATCACAGATTTTAAGCGCTCTTCAAAATCGCCACGGAATTTTGCGCCCGCTAATAAAGCGCCCAAATCCAGTGCAAGCAAGCGCTTGTTCTTCAACCCTTCTGGAACTTCTCCATTCACAATACGCTGAGCTAAGCCTTCAACAATGGCGGTTTTACCTACGCCAGGTTCCCCAATTAACACAGGGTTATTTTTGGTGCGACGTTGCAATACTTGAATGGTTCGCCGAATTTCATCATCGCGCCCAATGACTGGATCGAGCTTGCCCGATTCCGCGCGTGCGGTTAAATCGACCGTGTATTTTTCCAGTGCTTGGCGATTACCTTCTGAATCCGCATCATCCACAGATTCGCCGCCACGAATTTTATCGATGGCTTGTTGCAACCGCTGTTCATTACCAAATTGTTTAAGCAATTCATTGATGCTGCTTTGCGGATCTTTCATGGCAACAATTAGAACCGCATCACTGGAAACAAATTTGTCGCCGATTTTTTGCGCGTAACGATCTGCCAAGTTTAATAAGCGCCCCATATCTGGCGACATTGCCACTTCACCCGTAGGATTTTTAATACTGGGAAGATCGTCCAATTTTTTGCTAAGCGCATCGCGCAACCCAGCCACATCGAAACCGGCTTGATTGAGTAGCAAGCGTACGCTGCCCGCACCTTTTTGATCGATCATGGCAGCGAGCAAATGAATAGGTTCGAGCTGACTATGATCGCGCCCAACCGCAAGCGATTGAGCATCGGCAAGCACCAGCTGCAATTGATTGGTTAAACGATCTATACGCATGAAAACCTCTGGAATGAATTAACAGTTGGTACAGACGTGGGGGCGCGTGAGTACATTTCAAGCGCAGCGAGCATGAGTATAGAAGCGAAGAGCTACAGATGAGATAGAAGTTGAGTTAGATCAAATGCAAAAGGCAGAAATTTTTAGAAAGGAAATGCGAGAGAGGGTGCAGCCCCTCTTTAGAAAAAGAGGGGCTGAGGGAGACTTTAAAATTAATTGGTGAAAATACCCTGCGAGCGCAAATACTCTTCGTAGGTTCCACTGAAATCCACTAAGCCGGTTGGTTGCATGTCGATAATTCGGGTGGCCAGCGAGGATACAAATTCCCGGTCATGGCTCACGAAGATCAAGGTGCCGGGATAGTTTTCCAAAGCGAGGTTAAGCGCTTCAATAGATTCCATATCCAAGTGGTTTGTTGGTTCGTCCATCAACATAACGTTAGGATTGATCAAACTAAGTTTGCCGAACAACATACGGCCTTGTTCGCCACCAGAAATTACTTTCACAGATTTTTTAACTTCATCGTTGGAGAACAGCATTCTGCCGAGCGCGCCGCGCACAAGCTGCTCGTCGCCTTTAGTCCATTGCTTCATCCAATCAAACAGGTTTTCGTCGGTCGCGAAATCATCGGCGTGATCTTGCGCGAAGTAGCCGATCTCGGCTTGTTCCGCCCATTTGACGGTTCCGGTATCAGGCGCCAAGTCGCCGTATAAACAGCGCAACAAAGTCGTTTTACCGGCGCCGTTAGGGCCGATGATGGCGATGCGCTCGCCTGCCTCGACCTGCATACTCAGGTTAGTAAACAGTGGACGATCAAACGCCTTGCTGATGCCTTCAACCGTAACGGCTTGGCGATGCAGTTTTTTGTTTTGCACAAACTTGATGTAAGGGCTTACACGGCTAGAAGGCTTGATGTCATCAAGTTGAATTTTCTCAATTTGGCGAGCTCGAGACGTTGCCTGCTTGGCTTTGGACGCGTTGGCAGAGAAACGGCTAACGAAGGTTTGCAGCTCGGCAATTTGCGCTTTCTTTTTGGCGTTTTCAGACAGGAGTTTTTCGCGCGCCTGCGTTGAGGCCATCATGTAGTCATCATAGTTGCCGGGGTAAACGCGCAGCTCGCCGTAATCCAAATCTGCCATGTGGGTGCAGACCGCGTTCAAGAAGTGACGGTCGTGCGAGATGATAATGATGGTGCTATTGCGCTGGTTGAGCACGTTTTCCAGCCAGCGAATGGTGTTGATATCCAAGTTGTTGGTAGGTTCGTCGAGGAGAAGCACATCCGGGTCGGCAAACAAGGCTTGCGCCAGCAAAACGCGCAGCTTCCAGCCCGGTGCAACCGCACTCATAAGGCCGGTGTGCTGTTCGATGGGAATCTCCAGCCCCAACAGAAGTTCGCCAGCACGCGCTTCGGCGGTATAGCCATCCATTTCGGCAAACTGGACTTCCAGCTCAGCAACTGCCATACCGTCCGCTTCGCTCATCTCCGGCAAGCTATAAATACGGTCGCGCTCAGCCTTTACTTTCCACAGTTCGGCGTGCCCCATGATAACCGTATCCAGTACCGTGAATTCCTCGTAGGCGAATTGATCTTGCTTCAATTTACCAAGGCGAACATTGGGTTCCAGCATGACTTGGCCGGCAGATGGCACAAGATCGCCGCCCAAAATCTTCATAAAGGTAGACTTTCCACAGCCGTTGGCACCAATTAAGCCGTAGCGGTTACCGTTGTTAAATTTGACTGAAACGTTTTCAAAGAGCGGCTTGGCGCCGAATTGCATGGTGATATTTGCGGTGGAGATCACGAGGGAGACTACCTAAATAAATGATGGAAAAGCCGGGACACAGAATAAGGGCGGCCATTCTACTGAAATCGAGCGGCAATTGCCCTTAATGCATGCATCGGGAGTTGATTTTGTGTGGATAAACTTTTTCTCGGCGTTTCTTACAACATAACCACCAGCACAGCTAAACTGATGAGATTAGCAAGTCGTTTCTCCACATTCAGGCGCCCATGCAGACAACTAAAGCATTCCTTGCACAATCTACCCAATTACTCGCTCGAGCTGGTGCACTCTTAACATTTATCACCAGCGCGACAATAGCCAGTTGCAGCTACGCAGAAACCCTGAGAATCACCATTCCACACATTGAGCAAAGCGCTCCAACCGCGGTGTACTACCCGCAGGTTTTGCAGCTGGCACTCAGTAAAACAGAAAAAACCGACGGCCCCTTTGAAGTTGTGCAGCTCAGCCAAATGCTAACCAAAGCGCGCTTCGAAGCCGAAGTAAAGCGTAAGAATAATGGCTTGATTAATGTTATATGGTCAAACACCAACAAGGATCTGGAATCGGCACTTATACCCATTCGTATTTCTTTACTAAAAGATTTAACCAACTATCGGGTTTTTTTAATCCGCAAGGGAGATCAGGAAAAATTTAGCCGCGTTAAAAGCCTGAATGACCTGAGCACATTTAAAGCCGGTCAAGGCGCGCGCTGGACTGACACCGAGGTTTTAACCGCTAATCATCTACCGGTTACAACCTCGCCGTTGTTTGAGCCTCTATTTAATATGTTATTGGGGAAGCGATTTGATTATTTTCCACGCGGATTAGATGAAATATGGAGTGAAGCGGAAATGTTTGAGCCCAAAGGTATTGTGATTGAACAACACCTGATGCTGAACTATGAAACGGCTAGATATTTCTTTGTTAACAAAAACAATCCAAAACTCGCCGAGAGAATTGAACGCGGCTTACGCATAGCCATTGCGGACGGAAGCTTCGACAAATTATTTTATAGCGTCCCCGGGCATAAACGCGGCTACGAAGAAATAGCCCATAAAAAGCGGTTAGTTTTAAAACTTGAACCGCTAAAAGAATAAACATACAAAAAGAAAAAAGCAGCATGGTAAATGCTGCCTTTTTACAGGATAAAATTTACTGCAACTTAAATACCCTATAAGAATGCGGCTTTAGGCTCAAAGAGAATACACTTTTCTCATTACCAACAGCCTTACCCCAATGCATATCAGGATTGCGTATTTCAGCTTTCAATACCTCACTGGTGCGCAAATCTTTTAATTGCGTAAATTCTTTCAAGGTTGATATTTTTACATCAACGGGTTCATCGCGATAACTTTGCACAATGAGTGTATTGTTATCGTACAGGAACAAACTCATTTGACCCGGGGCTTCCAATACCGTTTTATCATCGCTTAATTCACGTTTAAGTTTTGTTAGAACCTCAACCGGTAACTGCGATATATCAGCAAAATTTTCTGGAACAGCCAACACCAACAACCGGCCTTTGGAATAATCTGCTCCGTGCAAAAGTGGCCAACCATTGGGGCCATCGTAGCTGGAAATAACTTCCCAGGAATCGTTGGTCAAGTATTGAATTTGAGGAATCAAAATAGCTTTATTGCCATGATAGGATTTTCCGTTAAAGAAAAAATCTTTAACCAGCGCTTTCCTATCGGTGTATTGTAACTCAACAATATCGTTCAACTTGTCTTGAATAGCTTTAAGCAAGCCAGACGTAATCACCACTTTTTTACCCGCCGTTAACTGCGCTTTAATTTGCGGGACAAGTTGCGGGTCAGACTTAGCGGACTCGGTCAGCAAAATAATGCTGTCGTCTTTTGGAAAGTAAGGCACCATTTCGATTGGGATGCCCGCGTTGCCCAAGAAATTTTGTAAAAAGTCTTCACCCGTGGAATGGAATGGCTTGTAACTCTTCAACCCAACAGGTTTACCTAATTCGCCAAGGAATTTATCCACCTCCTCAAAAGTCACACCAGCCACTCTCGCAATAGTGGTGGGCTTAACGGATTTTCCGTTCACTTGAACAGGCTTCATCATTTGGGCGTAGTCAAAACTAGTGCCCGTGCCTTGCCATGGCGCTTTATATTTTTCGTCCAGTGGCGTCTGGATATTTTTCAAATCAAACAAGGCGACTTGTTTAGCCTTCGCAAAAAGAGTTAACCACAACTGCTCTCCATAACGGTCATAAGTTTTGCTGCCAAAAGGATCAACCCATCCACCTCCGTTGCGACCGGGAGCGATATTTTCGAAATAGCGAATAACTTCGTAACCAAGATATTCCTGCAAATGCTGCGCACTCAAAGTGGCATCGCGCGTTTCAGTGCCGGTATAAATACCATCAAATAATTTGGGTTCAGTTTCTAAATTAAAACCTAGGCCTTGGAAGTGCTCGTACCAGTTCGGATATTTCACAATTACTTTAACATTGGGGTTAACCTTTTTTGCAGACGCAATCATCACGTTTTTGGCCACTTCCGTCATTAGATCCAAACGGTACTGAGTCCAACTTTTGTTGCCTTTGGCTTTAATTTCAATATCGGATTTGCAACTGGTAAAAAAGAAATCGTCAAAAATGACTTCATCGAAATTCTTTGCGGTGAATTCAATAATGTCTTGTACTTTTTTGCGATGCTCCGGATTGCTGTAGCAAAAGGTTTCAAAATTATTACTTTCGTCAATGGTCCAAGTAATACCACCTGCTACCTCAACGCCTTTTTTCTTGAAATAGGCTTTGGCGATATCTAGTGTTTTTTGATCCACCATCACCAAATCCCGATGGGTTTCGAGATAAATTTTATCGACCTTAAGTTGGTTGGTAACTTCAGTCCAGGTTTTGTCCAACCATTGCTCGTCAGCCATAAGCTTGGTTTCGTATGACCGCGAATAGATGGCCACTTTAAAATTTTTATATTGTTGTGCTTGTGCTGGCAAGCCAATAACCACAAGCATAAAAGCCAAGATCACGTGATTTATTTTTAACATGATGATCATCTTTTTTGGGGAGTTTATGGAAATGAGGGATAAAGCGGAGGTGCAAGCTAGATCCTTCACATGCAATGGAGCGCGGAAATTATAAGCAGCTAGACCTTTCGGTATAGCTGCTATGGGCAATCTTTATGAAAAATCACAAAACTTAATTCAGGTAAACGTTTGTTAACGGCAGGCAATTATTTTGCGCCCGTAATGGCCTTTTCCAAACCACTGGGACCGGCGGGCTTTTTCGGTTTCCATACCCACATCAAACCACGCACGTAGCCATCGCCTTTTACGCTAGTGTGGTCAAGACCTTCCATCGCATAGTTTAACAAGTCAAAACCTTGGTACTGGCGCGCGGCGAGCTGCTTTTGTAATTTAATAATAGGGTCACGAAACGATGGATATTCGGTCGAGCCATAAGAAATAAACATGCGGCCATTTAATCGTTTATGTTGCTTCGCGTAATCTTCATCTAATTTTAACAGCGCACCCTTATCCCAACTGGCCGCAGGGCTAAGGGCAACAAAACCCGCAAAGAAATCTGGCGCTTTGTATGCGGCGGCCACTGTAAAAAGTCCGCCGAGAGAATTACCAGAGAGCACGCGATCGGTCGCCAAGCCACGAAATTTTGATTCCACCAAGGGGGCTACTTCCTTTTGAATGAAATTCAAAAACAAGTCCGCTTTACCCGAGTTTTCTTCCTCCGCAGTAATTGTGTAATCAATACGGCGCTCCTTATCGTAGTTGGCATTGGAGGGATAGGATAATCCCACCATAATAAATTCTGGCACCACATTGTCGTAAACCAAATTGCCGTAGGTAGAAGCTAACAAAGGCGTATCCCAATAAGCATCCAGATAATAAAGCACAGGATATTTTTTATCGGGGTTACTCGCGTAGCTGGACGGCAGCACCACAACCAGCTCGTGATCGCGGCCGGTAAATTTGGAATGTATTGGCACTATTTGCGTGTTGTTGATGACAAAGGGTTTGTAATTGTCAGCCCATGCAGAAATGGCTCCCGTTACAAACAATACAAACCCTAAAAGCATTTTATTACCCATAAAACTTCCTCACAGATTTGATTAAGAGAGGCAGTGTAGGTTTAGGCGAGATATTTTTGGGGATAACTTACGAAAATTTACGGTTGGATATGGATGAAAAAGGTGAGGCGTATTTATAAGCGAAGCTTAATACGCGGTAAGAGTTTAATGTTGCGGGAATTCATAAGATACGTAGTGCGGGTTACTTGCAGCGCAACCTAACCCGCTACTTTTTCGCCATTAATTAAAATTTTTAATAGTCACAGCGAATGAAATATTAGAGTTACACTTTTCGTTAGCCCGTCCTACAAGGCTAGCGAATATCTAAATCCTCAATATAAATACTTTGATATCTATTGGTATTTTGATCAAAGTTTACAATCCGTATTGTAATATATGCTTCCGCCTTAGTCCCACTGACTTTCAGTGTATATCTCACATATGGTTTTTCATTGGCGGCCCCCATATAATTTAATGTTTTGATGGGAGTTATACCTTTAATTTCCCCGAATTTTGCTGACAAATCTTCGTTTGTTGAAATAAATTCGGATGCCAGCTTAAAACTGGGAGAGGTGGCGGTAAATTTTTGCGATATTACAAGCGAAGCAATAAATACCAATAGAGCAATTATAAGAAAGACTATTTTTTTATTGCTTACCAATTTGTATAACTCCCAATGTCAACTCCTGATGAAATCCCAATACTAAGCCCGGATCGCATATGGTTGCCATCAATTGTAAGAGCGAGATCCTCATTCTCTGTATACCAGCCTTCAGTTAAGCCTTTGTGAACAAAAGCGTTTCCGTATCCAGAAGTAGAATTAATCGGGGTCAGAGTAAATCAAAGAACGAAACCTCTGGACGGGCAGACACCTTGCTTTACACTGGCCCCGATTGTTTAACCACTATTATCAATTAGTTTGGGGTTCCATTAGGCGTGGCAACATTTGGGCCGAAACCGCCACCAGAACGAGGGCGGGTTAGACGCTCAATTTTTTCGCGCTCCACTCGTTCAGTAAATTCCTTTTGTCCTTTCTCAAAAGCAGTCATATAAACTTCGGTTTTAGCACAGTACCGATCTGATGCTCCGCCAGTTCGTCCGAGTTGATAACCTCTATCGGCCGTACAATAAATTTCAAGCCCTTTTAAGTAACCAGACACGTAGAGCTTATCGCCAGGTACAACATTTTCTGCTTTGCAATCAACCGTGTACTCATCGATTTTGGTAAATGGTAATCCGGCGATGGCGTCTTCTTTACCCTTATCCGCCCAATTGATACTCGCGCAATTGGTGAGAGGCTGATGTTTTTCCTTAGCAAAACTTAACGCACAAAAGCCAATTAAAGAAAAAGCCGCTAACCGGAGTGCTATTTTTGATACATTCATCATGATATTCCTTCTTATTTAGTTATTAGCATTAATTAAATCTAACTTGACTTCAACAATACGCATGAAAGCACACAGGCGTGGCTGATTTTTTAATCTCAATTTTGCGATTTGTCTAGAATTTTCTGATTTAACTTCTGGTGCTATTCTTCGCTTCTATCCATTGCGACATGTATTGTGTGCTTTTTAGTGAATGATGGCGCAACATCGCCCCAATGAAATTCTGTTTTCGCTCAAGCTCAAGCTTTTCCTGCAATTCGTTCAGCCTTTTAACCAGCTGCTCTTGGTAATCGGTGTTTTGGAAATAACTTTCCAAAACATGGAATCCATTTTTTTGCGCTTTGGCCCATGCATCCTCGCGCGTATAGAAACTAATGGCGGCCGCTACGAAATCTTCTGCGTTATTTTCAATTGAACCACCCCACACATTTCCGTCACACATTGCTTCCGCGCCTATGCTCGTGGTGATGCTAGGAGTGCCGCACAACATTGCATCCATCAACTTTCCTTTTATGCCTGCGCCAAAGCGCAAGGGGGCAAGGCACACTCTGGCTTGCCCCATCACCTCAAGCGCGTCATCTGCCCAACCCTTTATATAAAACCCCTGTTTGGGATTATGTAATTGCGTTGCCTTGGGTGGTGGATACGCGCCGTAGATGTGCAGTTCCGCTTGCGGAAGCTGCGCTCGAATTAACGGCCAGATTGCATGCTTTAAATAAAGCACCGCGTCCCAATTAGGTTCGTGGCGGAAATTTCCGATGCTAATAAAATGCTGGCGTTCATCAAAGCTTTTTGGCGTTGTTGTTTTATCGATTGTTAGAAACGGGCAGTAATGTAAAAGTTGTGCTGGCACAGAAAAAAATTGGGTGAGAAGTTCAATCTCGAATGTAGAAATCATAAGCGTGAGATCACAACGAAAAATCGACGCAATTTCGCGCTTGGCCATGTCATCATTCGACATGCACTCATAAAGCTGTTCCGCACTAGCCAAAACAGGGCCAAGCTTATGACGATCTACTTCAGTTTCACATTTTTTTTGGGAAGCCCTAAGTAAATGATGGCGCGCATGCCGTAAGCTGTGTAAATCTTCTGTATCTAAAATCCGCAGCGCGCCGGGGCACTCTTGCTCCACACGCCAACCAAATTGTTCTTCTGTAAAAAAACGATCAAATAAAACGGCATCAGGTTTCAGGTTTGCCAAATATTCATTAAAACCGGAATCATTTAATTGGATTGATTTTTCTTGAACACCTATGGTTTCCAAATTAAATCTATGTTCGGAGAGCGCAGCGGCAGATGCAAACACAACTTCCCAATGTTGCGAAAGAAACACATGGATAAGCTCCAGCATACGGCTACCGGCGGCGGATGATTTTGGTTCTGGCCATACATAACCAATCACTAATAATTTACGCATGACACTCTCGCAAATAATCAATTACACCCAAACCGGTCGCTCGCCCAGTTGCGAAGCATGCTGTTAATAAGTAGCCGCCCGTTGGCGCTTCCCAATCCAACATTTCACCTGCGCAAAATACACCGGGTAAATTTTTCAGCATAAAACGAGTATCAATCTCAGAGAATTTAACACCACCAGCAGAGCTGATGGCTTCATCAATCGGGCGAAAGCCTGTTAAAGGCAAGCAAAGAGCTTTTAGTGCTTGTGAAATTGCTTTGTTGTCTTGCCAAATACTGGGTGATGTCAATTCACGAAGCAGCGCCATTTTTACTGGAGGAAGATTAAATTGCTTTCGCAAAAAATTGCTGATGGAATTTTTACCGCGCGGCTTATTGAGCAAAGTAATGATTTTTTCTTCTGACAAATCCGGCAAGAGATCAATCACTAGCTCGGCTTTCTTACCCGTAAGAATATTGTTGCGCAACACACTGGAAAGCGCATAGACACTCGTACCTTCAATACCGGTTTTCGCAATCATAGCTTCGCCGCGAACAGAATGGTGTTTTCCGTCTTCATCTGTTACGGTCAAATTAATAGTTTGTAAAGGCGCGCCGCCAAAATGTTCACGAAAATAGTCACTCCAGGAAAACTCAAAGCCACAATTGCTGGGCACAAGTTCTGCGACTTCTATAGATTTTTCGCGCAGGATTTCAACCCAAGCACCATCTGACCCCAGACGCTGCCAACTTGCACCGCCGAGAGCTAAAACAACCGCATCGGCATTAACCCACTTTTCAGTTTCCTGCTGTTCTCTTTTTTCAATGAGTTTCAATGTGCCTTTATCACCCCAACCTAACCAACGGTGACGAGGATAAATCTGTACACCCAATTCACGCAGCCTGTGCAACCATGCACGTAGCAAAGGAGCCGCTTTCATATCGCGCGGAAAAACGCGACCAGATGAACCCACAAAGGTTTCTATACCCAAGCCGTGAATCCATTCGCGTAAATCATTTGCACAAAATTGATCGAGATAGGGTTTTAGATGTTTTGAAGAATGGCTGTATCGCTGTATTAATTTTTCATGGGATTCGGAATGGGTGATATTCATTCCGCCAACACCTGCGAGCAAAAATTTTCGCCCAACGGATGGCATTGCATCGTAAATTGAAACGGAGAAACCAGCGCTGGCAATAATTTCTGCTGCCATTAAACCCGCAGGGCCGCCACCAACAATGGCGACCTGCGAAGAAGAGGTAGATGTATTTTTTAAACGGGGCAAGGGCATTACCTTTTTAATTGTTAATGCCCAGCCGAAAGTTTATTGGAGAGACAACTCGAACGGCGATGCAGGCAAACCAGCTTTATTATACAGGTTTGCGCCTTCTGGGTTATCTGCCCACGCATAACGAACGCTCACAGGTTCAGCGATATCGTCACTCCACACCACGAGTTTGTTACCTTGAATCTTGGCCTTGGCCCACACGTACTTTTTATCTGCACCAGCAATCGCTATATGGTGAAGAACACCGTCTTTCGCAATGGATAATTCACCACCGGCTTTATCAAAACCAATAATCAAACTGTTCTTGTCGCGCTTGATGCTAATGGCGTTAGGGCCAGACGCAACTATTTTCTTATTGCCGTAAGCAATACGCTGCGCACCTAAAGCCAGACGTTCACCAACCGCTTGCTTGTTCAAGGGGTGAATGTCATTCCACTCACCTACATCAATAGCAACAGCCATAGCGGTATTTTTAATATTCAATAGTTTACGTTGTGCTTCACGGGTTGCCGCCCAGTTACTTTCACGTGGCTCTGGGTAAGCATCCATAAAGTTTGCGAGCTGAACAAAAATGAATGGGAAATCGCCTTGCTTATATTGGCCGCGCCAATCCGCAACCAAATCTGCCATTAGGCTTTCATATTCTTTAGCGCGATCCGTATTGGATTCACCTTGGTACCAAATTACGCCTTTCATCGCAATGCCCAAGGTCGGCGCTAACTTAGCGTTAAACAAAGAGGCTGGTTGATAATGCAAGGTTGTGGTTTTTGGCATATCGCCGGTGCGTGCTGCAATTTTATATTGCCATTCACCCGCTAATGGAATTGATTCTTTACCCAAATCCAACTCGTAGCGTTTTTCTTTTACGAAGCCTGCGTTGGCGGTGTAACTGGTTACGCGAATGCTGATGGTATTTTTACCCGCTTTTAATAAGCCCGCGGGAACGCTATAAATTCGTGGCGGATATTTGTAGCCGGTTTGTCCAATTTCTTTTCCGTTTAAAAAGACTTGGTCGCCATCCACAATCACGCCTAACCACAGCGTTGCTGTTTTACTCGCTTGCTCTGCAGTAAGGTCAAAGGTTTTGCGAAACCACACGGCACCTTGAACAAAATCGCTACCCTGCTCTTTTAAATAGCCGGGCACAGTGAAGTTTTTCCAATCTTTAGTATCCAAGGTTTCATTGGACCAATTACCTTTCAAACCTTCATCTTTTGCCGCCAAATCTGAATACCAAGCTGCGCTCGCAGCTTTATCTGTGGCGATAGTTTTTGCCACGTAATCATCACTTTTAAACGGCTGAAGCTGCGCGAGGTAATGAGGATATTTTGCCAAGCCCGCTTCACTCACCCATGCTTCAGCAGGTGAACCACCTACAGGAAGCGTAATTAAACCTATGGGCGTGTTTTGCTTTTCGTGAAGGTAACGCGAGAAGAAAAAACCGACCGCAGAAAATCCTGCAAGATTTTCTGGCTCAGCCTTTTTCCAAGCACCCACAGCAAAATCATCCGCAGGGCCTTTGAAATTATAAATAGTAGGAACATTAAATTCGCGAATTTGCGGCAGGTATGTTGATTCAATTAAATTGGGATATTGATATTGAACGCGTCTTAAAGGCAGCTCCATATTTGACTGACCCGATGCAATCCACACATCGCCCATCAACACATCTTTTACTTGAATATGATTTTTGCCTTGAATATCCAAAACATAAGGGCCGCCAGCAGCTAGAGGTTTCAATTTCACCTGCCAACGACCATCCTGGGTTGTTGCGGTTACTTTTTGTTTGCCGATAGCAACGGTAACTTGCTCGCCCTCGTCAGCCCAACCCCAGAGGGTAGCGGGTTTATCACGCTGCAAAACCATTCCATCGCTAACTAATCTTGGCAGTTTTACATCTGCGGTTGCCCCAACGGCGAAAGCCGCAAGGGAAGCACACATAACACGTAGTAGTATTTTCATTCTCAGCTCTCTTTATTATTGATCCAATTTAACTAATCTGGTTTTTAAGGTTGATTTTGCAATAGCAATCCAGACTTGCATACAAGATATGCACACTTTTACACTTTCGCAAACTAGAGAGGTAAAAAAACCAGCGCTTGGCTGGTTAGGTATTAGACTCTTCTTCATCAGGGCGGATATAGACTTTAAAGTTGTCGCGGTAGTCGTCTAAATTATCGCGCACCAATTCGGCGTAGCGGCCGGTGAGGTACTTCTGAGCACTTTCAATTTCGTCGATAAATTCTTTGCGATCGAGCGAGGAACTCGCCACTACAAACGCGTTGAACCTCGCCGCTGCATTAAGTAATGCTGCACTCACCATTCCGGGGTCTGCCTCATCACAAGCATTGTTAGCCTGTTCGATAAAAGCATCCACCAAATCCCAAAATTGACCTTCTTCAGTCTTATTCATAATTTACTCACGGCAAGAAAAAAGCACCGCGCTGTAGGCGGTGCTTAATTATAACGATAAATCAGCGAGAGTTAAGGCTTTAAGGGCGCGAAACCTGAATCTTTAAAATTGGCGCCTTTCATTTGAACAACCGCACTTGGTACGGCATCACTCAATATCAGTTGTTCGTACATTTTAATCAGGTCGTCCTTGGTTACCATTTTCAACGCCGTTAGTTGGCGATCACGTTTGTCGAATTCATATTTTCCTTGCCAGAACTCACCGGCGTAGAGGCTCGCTTCACGATAGAAGTCGGTTGGTTTCTGCATAATATTGGCAATAATGGCTTGTTTGGTTGCTTCAAGCGTGGCCGGATCAAGCGACTTTAATTCTGCGTAATAATCCTGACGGAACTTATCCATGCGCGCTTTAATTTTTTCCAAATCTGTGTTCGAACTTTGCACCATCATCGCATAAGCGGGCACTTCATCCACCGCATAAGGGAAACTCTGCACCACATAACCCAATTGATCTTGCGTACGCAACTGCGCAAAAAATACTTTATCCATAAACGCATTCAATACCGTTAACTGCGCTTGTTCATCATCTGATTTTTTGTCGCGGAATCTGACGATAAGTATTCCATTGTCAGCCAAATCATGCGCTTCTTTAAATTCAAAGGCTTTGCCAGAGGAAGGCGTTACGAACTGCGATACCACGCGATCTTTCGGTAAACGTTTACCCGGCAAAATACTTGTGGCTGATTGCGCTATTTGCTTCACCGTTTCTTCGCTGTAATTACCTACCACAAGCAAACGAATGAGTGGATCCGCTTTGACCAATTTATAGTATGCAATAACATCTTTTAGCGAGACGGTTTGCGCTGCATCTAAATATTCCTTATCAGTCCACTGCACTTTGTTAGTAAGACGCCCCAGTTGACCAAACATCTGCCGGTACACATGATCTTTAGCTTTGTTGGCAAGATCCTGTTTATAAGATGCAAGAGCCTCGTCAAACTCAGACTGGATGAAATCAAGCTTTGCAAAACTTTTTAACAGTTGCTCAGTCAGAAGTGGGTGTTTTGTTGTATAACCAGAAATAGTAATAGCCGGAGAATTGGAACCGCTCAAGGAAAGAGTGATTCCCAAAGAAGCGTTGTGCGCCCTATCCATCAAAGACGTATTTTGTTTTTTATACATCTCCAATAACAAATTAGCCAATACCGCATTTTTCGCACTTTTCACGCCGTAACCAGAATTTATTTCGATGGAGATTTGCCCTTTATCTTCACGGTAGAATTCCGGATGTTGCAAAAACGCCTCTACCCCTGCTGCGCTAATGATCGAATGCGGCTTTAAATATTTGCTATCTACAATTGGGGCAGCTTTGTCGGTAAACAAATCATTCAAGGGGGGCAAGTTGAAACTAAAGCTCTTTGCAAGCTTGGAAAGCTCGGCATATTTTTCTTCATTTATAGCTTGAATTTCATAGTTTCCATCGAAATAGCTAATCGGTTTGGTTACTTTTTCCTGTTGGCTGACATGCCAAATTCGTACACGCTTTGTATCCAATTGTTCCAATACAGCTTTAATAGCCGTTTCGTCATAGCGCTCATAGACATAATTAGCGTTGAGCAAATTTTCAACCGGAAAATCGAATTGCAAACTTGTGAGCTGCACAGCCTGCTGAAGCGGATTAGGCTTGCTCGCATTCAAAAAATCTTTTGTGCGCATGGCTTGCAATTCGCGGAAGTAGTTTTCGTTTAACCCTTCACGCTTGATCAAATCTACATAGGAAAAAATTGCGGCCACAACATCGTCCTGACGTTTTAGACCAAGATCACTTAGCTCCACCTGAACTCGCATATAGCCATCAGGACCATAAACATCTGACGCAAAATATGCCGTTGTATTTACCGCCAAGCCTTTTTTACGCAATTGTTCGCACAAAGTTCCTGCTTCTTCTGTGGTCAGCAAATTTCGCACATATTCATTTGGCTTCAAACGCCATTGATCCTTATTGGACTTTAACGGGAAATCCACATAGAGGGCTTTAATATTTTTATTGGGTTTGTAGTAAATACTTTTTCCGGTCTCCGCCTCAGTTAAACCTGGAATTTTTACCTCTGGCCGTTGAATTTTTTTATTGGGGATGTCTGAAAAATATTTTTCGGCCAAGACCTTTAACTCAGGAATTGATTGTTTGCCCACAAGTGTCAAACGCATAATGTTTGACGAATAGTACTGGTTGTAGAAAGCCTTCATCGCATCATTCAACTTGGATGTTGGTGTATCTACCAGCGTATCCAAATTGCCGATATTAAATTTTGCGCGCGGGCTTTGTGGATTGCCCGTGATGGCATCCAACCTGTTCAGAATCCAACCATCTTGCTGCTTTTGCATAGACCATTCGTTATTTACCGCTTGCCTTTCCTTATCTGAATAGTGCGCATCAAAGGTTGGCGATTTGAAATAATCGCTAAATCTATCCAAGGCTTCATCAAACTTGCGGGCATTCACTTGGAATAAAAAGTTGGTTTTATCGTAGGCCGTAAAGGCGTTGGTCATACCACCGTTCGCCTGCGTGAACTTCATAAAACCATCTGGCTCAGGAAACTTTTTGGTTCCTAAAAACAACATGTGCTCTAGGTAGTGAGCTAACCCTTGGTGCTCCACCGGATCTTGCGCGCTACCTACTCCCACTGCAAGGGATGCAGCGGAATTTTCCAAGCCACGGTCAGACACCAGCACCACTTGCAGGTTATTGGCCAGCATCATCGCAGCATAGTTGCGGTTATCGTTAGGGCTTTTTTGAATCACTGCAGTATTGATTGCAGCCGCTTGACCAGTGACACTACCCGTTTTGATCTTTGGTTCGTGTTGGCAGGAGCTCAGCAATAATCCAGCAAAGAAAATTGCAGACAACCAACCTGGCTTGTTCAATTTCATAAAGTATTCTTTTAAGGTGTAAACAACGCGACGAATTTATCGGTTGTGCTTAGACATGCAAATCTTCTTTATGTTGCAAAGATACTCCAGCCCAAAATGCAAAATGACTCCGGTATTTTGCGCGGAGCCTTTATCTACCCATCCCTAGCAAATAACACCCGCAGGATAACCTTCTACGGATTAATAACCCGCTCGGATCGCGATGGCGTTACAGCTGCTGGCATGCATACCCACAGAATAATATAGGTGATTAATCCCAAGCCGCCAATAAAGAGTGATACCAAAAAAATGACGCGCCATAACAATGAAGGCAAAGGCGTGTATTCGCCAAAGCCCCCGCATACACCCCGCCAGTTTTGAATCAACAACAGATTTTCTTAAGTCTCTAAATTTTGGCTCAGTATTCATTGCTGTTCTGTCCGAACTTTTTGGGCCAAAGGTTTTGGAACTTAGATCAACTCCCCTATCATCTCGAACGACCTTTTTAAATCTCGTACCGATTATTTCGCAACCAAACTGCACCCGCAATTAAGGCTGCGCCTACGGCAATGCAGGTCAACAGCGGTAGAATCATCGCCGAGGTAAAGTGAAGTGGGTGCTGCAGCATAAATGCATCTTGCGTGAGCTCAAGCGCATCGCCGTACATTTTTGTCAGCTTCGACAACCCCAAGGTTATGCCAAAAGTTGCACCCATGACTTTATCGGCACCCACCAATAAAAACGGCACCATAAAAAGATAGAACGGAGTTTTTTTCGCAAAGGCAGAGGACACTAGCGCAAGCCCAATAACCGGTGCGAGCATCAACAAACTAAAAATTAACTCATAGAATATTTGCAAAGGGATGTAATAAGCACCGCCGTTAATCACAGAGGCTATAAGATAGCCAAAGCCAACCCCATGTAAAGTGAAATAGACAATAGCAGCCAGAAATACGACCAGTGCGACCAAGGTGTTGAGCACTAAAATGACACTTGGCCCCACCAAAAATATCATTACCAGCTTGGTTAATACATTCGCGCTTTCGCTTACAGGCATAGATCGCCAAAATAAGATGTCTTTATTTTTTCGATCATCGAACAAGCACCTCAACGCATAAGCACCCAGAACAATTGAGAACACCAAGTACAACATCACGCAGTTTGCATACATAACACCGGTGACAATGCCACTAAAGTAGGCGGGATTTGCGAGCACTGCCGCTTTCATATCAATCTGATCGCTAGTCGCTTTTTCACCAGTGATTGGGCGTAGCCCTGCACCGCCATCCACACTAACACCCGCCTCTATGGGCACTCCGTTGGAGGTGGTATTGAAATGCACGCCGTTACCATTAATAACGCCTTTGGTGTAAAGGGCTGCACTGGCAACCAAGGCTAAAATCAACAACGAAACAACCACAGGCGCATAAATAAAACTAACTTTGTTTTCCCATAGCTCTCTTTTAATTAAGACTTTATAAATATTCATGCTGCTCGCCTCACTGTTGCACCGTAGATTGCATTTTTGCCACAAACAAATCAGCAACGCTTGGAGTGGAAACCCTGCCCAAAGTTTTCAGCTGCGCCGCATCAACATTTTCAAAAATCATCTTAAATCCACCCAATATGGTTTTGGTGTGAATGGGTTTTAAGGCTAAGGCCGCATCTTTTTGGGCGAGGTCGACCTGCAATTCAACAAATTTTTCCGGCACGTTATCCATGGGAGTTTCCAATAAAATTTTTCCATTATTGATAAAAATTAGATCGGTCAGTATTCCCTCGATCTCCTCTACTTGATGCGTTGTAATAAGTATGGTTTTTTGCGCATCGTAATAATCGTTGAGCAAAGCCTCATAAAATTGCTTGCGATAGAGAATATCCAAACCCAACGTAGGCTCATCCAACACCAGTAATTTGCTATCAATCGCCATAATTAACGCAAGGTGCAACTGAGTAACCATGCCCTTGGAAAGATCTTTCACCTTGTGGTTTAACTGAATTTGAGTTTTTGCCAAAAATCCCATGGCTTTTTCGCGACTAAATTTTGGATGTACGCCCTCCACATAATCCAACGCTTCACTCACTTTTAGCCAACGCGGTAAAATTGCAGTGTCTGCAATAAACGAGACATCCTCCAGCAATTTCACACGATCCGTAAACGGATTGAGATCCAACACCTGCAAATCTCCGCCCACGGTGGCCAAACCTAAAATCCCTTTAAGCAACGTTGTTTTGCCTGCGCCATTGGGACCTATAAGCCCAACAATACGGCCCGCCGGAATTTGCAAATCAATATGATCGAGTGCCACTTTTTTACCGTAGGATTTATACAGTCCTTTCGCATTGATAACCGCATTCATCTATTTTTCCTCGTCGGCTTTCATAATGGCAGCAAAAAGTTCATTTGCACTAATACCTAAATTTTTAATGCGCGCTAGCAACGCTGGAAGTTCGCTGTTCAGAAATTTATCCTTCTCAATGCTATGTAATTTTTCTTGTGCACCCGGCACCACATACATACCCATACCGCGCCTGCTTTCAACTAATTGCATATCCACCAACTCCTGATAAGCCTTGCTTACGGTGAGATGATTAATTTGATAATCACTTGCTACTTGGCGCACCGAAGGCAATGCATCACCTTCTTTAAAAACACCTTCCAGCATCAAGCTGACAATCCGCTCGCGCAGTTGTCGGTAAATAGGTTGATCGTCATTCCACGAATGAGTCATAAATTACCTGCACAGGAAATGAAATCGCGTGAAAAAAAATAATTAATGTCTGCCATTAGGCAACCTCGGCCCAGTGTGCCAAGAGTTGTTGAAGTTGCGCTCGGCCACGAGACACATGCGATTTAACCGTACCCAAAGGAATTTTCATTTCGGCCGCCGCATCTATATGCGTATACCCCTCTTGCAAGCACAAACGCACAGCAATTTTTTGCTGCGCACTAATATGGTTTAGTGCTTTGGCAAGATCACCGCGTAAGTCACTTTGGTTCAACATGCCGCAACTAGCCGCGATACTTTCAATGGAATCCAAATCGCAATAGTCCAAGGATTTACGACGAAACTTATCGGTTACCAGATTGAGCGCAATGCGATAAAGCCACGTGGAGAATTTTGATTCTTGCCGAAAACTCGCCAAGGATAAGTAAGCACGCAAAAAGGTTTCTTGCACCAAATCATCTACACAGTGGAAATCCTTGCGGCAGTGACGAGCAATAACACTACGTACCAAAAGTTGATGACGCAAAACCAACCGTGTAAACGCTTGCTGATCCTTGAAAACCAAAACCCGCTCTACCAAAACCGCATCAGAACCTACTTCACTCATCGCTCTACCACCCCTGTTAATAGAACCCTAAAGTCAGCTCAAATCATCACTGACTTACTGTTATACATAACTATAACACTAAAACAACGAAACGCAACCCCTTGCAAGCGAGTCCGGTCTATTTTTTATTCAGCGACGAGAAGGTAAAGACGAAGAGGAAGGTCGGCTCGTGCTTCTGCTAAGGAACCGTTGAGTGTGCTTATCAGAAACTTGATGTTATTCGGGGTGTTCGATTGAGTAACCCTTAGCAGCCAGAGCCGCCAAGTAACCGTCTGATTTGTAAATTTCAGCCATGGGCAGCATGGCGAAGGTGGACTCGTTATTTGCCAACGCGAGTTCAGCGGCTGCCAACCATTGTTCTTTTAAAACTTGTTTGAGATTCTGCATGCCCAAATCCTGCGCAATTTCGGAGTTAAGCACCGCGGTTTCGCAGTCCTCTCGCTCGTTGTGGTAGGGCAAATTGCGCAGGGTTTCTAAATCACCTTTTGCCCATGCATTTGCGCGCACGCGCATCGCACCCAGATCAGTTTCTAAACGTTCAATAGTTCGCGCAAAACATTCGGTGTCATCCACAGAAGATTTTTTGAATTTTTTAACTGTGGCGCGTGCATTTTTTAACTCGTGCATCAACGTCGGTTTTGTTGTTTTGATGTTGTGGACGCGTACTATATTTTCGATAGCCCAACGAATGCTGTCATCCGGCGCCATGTCTGATTTATCGATAGACTTCTTAAACAATTCGGTGGCAACAAATATGGGGCGGTTTTTTTCGATATCCGTATCTTTACCAATATACTTTTCTTTTAATGTGGCCCAGCGCGCGTAGATCTCCGGCGGTAAAATATCTACCAGTTTTTTTCCATCTGGATTATGTTTTACGCCAATCAGCGAAGGCAGTAAGCTCATTTTGCTCCAAAAGCCAACTTCCATCCTCACTCTCGGTGGTAACAAAAACTCCTGTGAGTTGGCAACAACCGTTTCAACTTGCTTGGAATGCCACTGCATATTTTTTGGAAGCGGCGAGATGGTTCCCAAAATCCACAGCACGTGTTCGCCCTTGTAGACCCGCCACATACTCGGGCCGGGTTGTTCACCTACAACCAGCACTTCTTCCACCTCGTTACCCGAACTTGCGGGCGTGCTTTCCGTGACGGTAGCGGGTTCTTGTGCAGCAAGCACTGCGCTCAGCACCGATAGAAAAAAAATGGCAACTCCAAATTTGAATTTATTGAACAGCATGGACAGACCCAAGATGAAAATATTCTGCGCAGGTTATCACACAATCAGGTTGCAAAAAAAAGCCGCCAAAAATACTTGGCGGCCATTGCATAAACCTAACCCACAGCCGTTAATCTATGGGCAATAAATTTCGTTCTGGTAAACGCTCAAACGACATCTTTTGCATAGCACCATCGCGACTCATAGCAATTAGGTTTGTGCACCAATCCACACCGATTTGCATTGAACTGGGTGGGGGTAAGGTTGCAAAGTAAGCAGTGGTGTCAGTTACACCCAGTAGCTTCTGCACAATAATTTGCGCACGCGATTTCACCAGCGGATTGCCGATGCGATTTCTCACCCCCCAACGCACCACATAGTTTGCACAGGTCGCCCCGGTTGCGGGCGGTGCATCGGTAAAGGCTAATTCGCGATCTACATTGTAATGAGCTTTCATCATGACTTCTTCGAACAACATGGCAACGTCTTCGTATTGGCTGGAGTAGTTGTAGGAATCGTTAGCACCGTCAATCGAAAAATCCAAACCAACTTGCTCTGCCGACAATTGCTTTTGTGCATCTGTGGCTTTTACACCGCGAAACATTACGTTGGCTAAATCAAATTGCATTTGCGAGTTAAGCGGCGCCTGTGCCCTTAAACCGGTGGAGATGCGCACACTGGACAAGGCGTCGATGGCCGACTGCGGCGTTGATTGAGGATTTGCCTGCCCAACATAAGCTGGAGGCATAAAGTCGTTGGCATGCGCTAACTCATGAAAAAGCAAATCAGCCATAGGGCGAACAATGTCATTAATCGAACGGGAACTAATAGGGCCATCTAACGGGAAATAGCCAAAAGCGTCTGCTTTACCTTGCACATATCGCCACAAACTGCGGAACGCCAAGCCATTTGAAAAACCACTGCGAAAATCTTCCGCTTTCGAAATAGTTGCTCGCTCAGTGGCATTAAGCCACAAATCGGCGGGGTCTAAATAAATTGCGCCGCTGTCAGAACGATAATGTGATGGACGAATATCGGCACCAATGACCACGGCTGTTACGCCGCGAAACAACAAGAAAATATCTTGCGGCATTTGATCCAATAATTGTTCGAAGCGCGTTGCCATCCACGGATGGGACACCACCGTTTGCGCGAGAACATCCGCTTTGGTGGGAGTAGAATTTTTTTGGCCGATAAAAGGTAGAGTACCTAACTTGCACGATGTTACCGGCCGGTCGTTAACAATCTTCGAACAATTAACAATATCGGCCTTGTAGGGTGAATCGGCCACAGCGGGGCGGAATATTCCGTCAGCGGGTGTACCACTAGAGTTTGACGAGCT
The DNA here is from genome assembly GCF_046347455.1 of Cellvibrio sp. Lineage (GTDB taxonomy): Bacteria > Pseudomonadota > Gammaproteobacteria > Pseudomonadales > Cellvibrionaceae > Cellvibrio. The sequence goes on along the minus strand of NZ_JAXMGC010000002.1, from coordinate 114,496 downwards.
ATTGCCACCAAAAGTATTTGATGAACCGCCACCCCCACCGCCACAAGCGGTAAGCAGTGCAATCACAAAGAGGGATTGACAGGTTTTAACCAGTGGAAATTGCATCCTGTATTTCCTTTAAATGGGTGAAGTAATCAGAGTTAAAAAACAAAAAAAGCGCGGCATTAACCGCGCTCAAAACTATAGCAGCCATCCAGCTCCTGCGACAGGCTACCAGCTCACAATGTAAATGAATCTTTCGGAATCCCTACTTGATGGAGTTAATGTTGCTCGCGCCACTGGAGTTGCTCTCCAATCTTGGTTGGCCCATGTAACGAACGTTGGATGCACCGCTAGCGATTGCCTTTAAAAATTCCGTGGCGTTCACTTCAATATTTGAAGCGCCACTCGCATTAACATCTGCTTGATTAACGCCTAACAATTTTCCGCGGAAATTACTGGCACCGCTACAGCCCACCTGTAAAAATTTCGCCTGACTTTGACCCTTGATATTCGCGTTAGCTGCACCGGAAAGCTCGAACTTTAATTTGTTTGCCCCCAAGCTTTGGATGTTGCTATTACTTGCGCCAGACAAATCAACAAACAACTCATCCACAGAAAGACTGGCGAAATTTGCAACACCTGCACCACTCACACTCACAACCATATTGTTATCTTTCCAGTCACTCAAGTTCGCTCGCGACGCGCCTGAGAGCCCTAAATACTTCAAACGTTTAACTTGCAGTATGTAATGTACTTCTTCATTTTTGTGGTAAAGGAAGCTCAACAAGCCGCCACTACCAGCACCTCTTTTCATGCTGAGGGAAAGACGGTTTCCGTTCAAATCCACTTTTACTCGATCGATAACATCCGCAGCTGCTTCAACACGCAAGCTTTCGGAATCGCCTTGGGTAATTTGAATTTGGCCGCCGTCACCTACCACAACTTCAGACACATTTTTTATATCGTATGAGCGCGCCACCGTTTCGGCGGAATAAGCGGCTTCGGTAGACAGCATGAGCGCAACCAAGGTCAAGGTGGTAAACGAAGGTATAGATAAAGTTTTCATAGCCTTTCCTGTTCAATGTAGTTTTGTTAATCGATACCTCTAAGACACAGATAGCCAACATTTGGATTCAGGCTTTTAAAAATAGCATTCACATTTTCAAAAAATACCCCGCGAAGCTAAAAAGCAAGACTGGCGAACATCGCTAATTTAGGGATAATGCTTGCCTTCTCTTTCCACCGCAACACGAGTTCGCTTTATGACCAGCCCGACCAGCTTACCCAGCATTTTTAAACGCATTGCCGATGAATTAACCGTTCAGGAACAACAAGTTAGCGCTGCCGTGGCGCTCTTGGATGAAGGCGCAACGGTTCCCTTTATCTCGCGCTACCGTAAGGAAGTGACGGGCGGCTTGGACGACGGCCAAATGCGTGTGTTGGAAGAGCGCTTGCGTTATTTGCGCGAGCTGGAGGAGCGCCGCGCGAGCATTCTGAAATCCATCATCGAGCAAGAAAAATTAACGCCCGAGCTTGAGCGCGACATTAACCTGGCCGACACCAAAAACCGATTGGAAGACCTCTACCTCCCCTACAAACCTAAACGTCGCACCAAAGGCCAAATCGCCAAAGAAGCTGGATTGGAACCTTTGGCTGAAGCGCTGATGGCCGACCCAACACTCAACCCAGAAGTTGAAGCCGCTAAATACCTCAACGCAGAACATAAAATTGATGACACTAAAGCAGCGCTCGACGGCGCTAAATACATCCTTATGGAAAAATTCAGTGAAGATGCTGAATTGTTGGGCCGCTTACGCAACTTCCTCACTCAAGAAGGCACCTTAAGTGCGCGCGCTGTTGCAGGTAAAGAAACAGACACCACACAAGAAGTACAAAAATTCCGCGACTATTTTGAGCACGACGAACCCCTTAAATCAGTTCCCTCACACCGTGCACTCGCTATGTTCCGTGGCCGCAACGAAGGCGTGTTAACCCTCGCCATTAAAGTGGGCGATGAAACAACCGTCCTCGCCCTCAATAAGCAAGCAGGTCACCCTTGCGAAACCATGATTGGCGAACATTGGCAAATTCAGGACAAAGGTCGCGCAGCCGATGCATGGCTTGCCGAAGTTGTGCGCTGGACATGGCGCGTTAAATTATTAACGCATCTTGAAACGGATTTGCTCAGCGAATTGCGTGAAAAAGCGGAAGACGGTGCGATCAAAGTGTTCGCATCGAATTTAAAAGATTTGTTGCTCGCCGCACCTGCTGGTCAAAAAGCGACAATAGGCTTAGACCCCGGCATGCGTACCGGTGTAAAAGTCGCCGTGGTGGATGCAACCGGCAAAGTGCTCGATCACACCGTAATGTACCCCACACCCCCACTCAACAAAATTGCCGAGTCAGAAGCCATTCTGGTTCACCTATGCAAAAAATATAACGTGGGTTTAATTGCTATTGGTAACGGCACAGCGTCACGCGAGACAGAAAAATTTGCGAAAGATGTACTCAAAGCGCACAAAGATATTACTGCTACCACAGTGATTGTGAGTGAAGCCGGTGCGTCGGTTTACTCTGCTTCTGAATATGCGGCAAAAGAATTTCCTGATCTAGACGTAACTATTCGTGGCGCCATTTCTATTGCGCGTCGCTTGCAAGACCCACTCGCTGAATTGGTAAAAATTGATCCTAAATCCATTGGTGTGGGCCAATATCAACACGACGTTTCTCAATCCCAATTGGCTCGCTCGCTTGATGCGGTGGTAGAAGACTGTGTGAACGCGGTGGGTGTAGAAGTGAACACCGCATCTGCTGCATTGCTCGCGCGCGTTTCCGGTTTAAACACCACCATCGCTAACAATATTGTGGAATTCCGCAACCAAAACGGCGCATTTCCCTCACGCGCTGCTTTGAAGAAAGTACCGCGCTTCGGCGAAAAAACCTTTGAACAAGCAGCAGGATTTTTACGTGTCGCAGGTGGCAATAACCCATTGGATGCATCGGGCGTTCACCCAGAGGCTTATTCAGTGGTAGAAAAAATCGCTGAAAAACATGCACGCGAAGTAAAAGGCTTAATTGGTGATTCGAGCTTTTTGCGTGGATTAAAACCAGCTGATTACACCGATGAAAAATTTGGTGTTCCTACCGTTACTGACATTATTAAGGAACTGGACAAACCAGGCCGTGACCCGCGCCCTGAATTCAAAACGGCAAATTTCCAAGATGGCGTAAATGAAATTACCGATTTGGTTCCCGGCATGATTCTGGAAGGCACAGTAACCAACGTAACCAACTTTGGTGCATTCGTGGATATTGGCGTGCATCAAGATGGCTTAGTGCATATCTCTGCCTTGTCGCACACCTTCGTGAAAGATCCACGCGAAGCAGTTAAAGCTGGCGATATTGTCAAAGCAAAAGTTATGGAAGTGGACGTGCCGCGCAAGCGTATCGCACTCTCATTGCGCTTGGATGACACACCCGGTGAAAAGGTAGAAGGCAAGAAAGGGGGCGAGCGCCCACAATCGCAAAACCAACAGCGCAATGCACAACGCAATAACCCAGCTCCAGCCGCCATGGGCAGCATGGGTGCGTTATTGCAACAGGCCATGAAGAAGAAGTAAGCTTAAGCCGGATTTATTTTTGATACTTAACCATGAGGTGCTTATGAAAAAGGTATTTATTGTTCTGATGACAACCCTGTGTGCTTTCGCTTTCCAAGCTGAAGCGCGCGAATTAAAAAACATTTCCATTCAAGATGCGCTCAATTCAGACGACGCAAAATTAGGTTTACCCGACGACGTTAAATTTTATTTTGGCGATGCTGCACCTACCGGCACAGTCACCAAAACCATTGGTACCTACACCTTTGACCGCGAAATTAACGCTTCATTAAAGTCACAAATTTCTGCCTGCCATTCGGCACTCGTTGTGGCCCTAAAAGAATTCCGTGAAGCAGCAAAAAAAGAAGGTGCAACAGCGGTTATCAATATTAAATCCAACGCTAAAGGAAAGGCTGTTTCTAGCAAAGAAATTTATGCATGCGATTCTGGCATGTTGAAATCAGGCGTTTCTATTTCTGGCGATTTGGTTGTCACTGAGTAAAAGTCACCAACTGTAATAGGGAGCGGGCGCCACTCTCTATTACGGTTTAATCCCTCCTGCGAAAAAATCATATTTAGTCAGCGTGTTATCCCGTAAGGGCGATAGATTTTTATATACGGGATCCGATACATACTCCCTAAAACTTTCCGCCTTATCAATAAAGAAGACTTGTATTCTTTCCGGAATAACCGCTGTTGTATCTCCCACCACAGTCGCCACTTTAAAAGGTACTAATTGATATTCGATATGCATACCATGCTTACTAAATAAGCCATTTTCAATTGCGGCTTTATTAAACTTTTCCAAACCTTCAGCATCCTGATTTTTAAAATTAGCCAGGCCAACCATGTATAGGCGATCGGCGGCAGGTGACTCAGATATAAATTGCGCTGGAATATTTTGCTCGTACGTAAAATACCCTATAACACTGGTTGTGGATTGAGCGCGCAGCGCACTAATTTTTGCATAGCGAAAATCCGCCATATAAGCCATAAATTGCTCCATAGACGATATGCTAAAAAGGGTAATAAAATCCGGCTGCGGAATTTCATTTTGCCCCACAATTTGGCCTTTCATTTTTACCGCAATACTTTTAACCGGTTGAATTTGATATTGTTGTAATAAAGGTGCGTTCTGTTTTGCGAAATCGGCAAACACCGATTCTTGCCCTGATTTAATAGATACAAGCATAACTAGAATAATGGAGTTATTTGCTGACATAGATGTTATCCCTTGAGTATAAATAAGAAAAACTATTGTATAGATGTGTGTAAGATGGATATATCGCACCCAATGGGAAAGACTTTCTCATTTTTGGATGCAATTTGGGACAAAGGAATTTCTAAGCCGTTAAGGGGGATCCAATGGGCTTTAATAATCTTGAAGAGATCAGAATTTTTAATCAGGTTGTGTTATCAAAGGGGTTTAGTGCCGCATCTGAGATATTGCGCATACCCACCAATATAGTCAGTAGAAAAGTTGCGGCGCTGGAAAATCAACTTGGCGTCAAATTATTAAATCGAACCACTCGAAAGATATCATTAACATCTGAAGGGGATCTGTTGTTTAATCGTTCAATAGAGCTATTACAACACTTTGATTCTCTAGCACAAGAACTATCGAAAACACAAACCGACATTTGCGGAACCATTCGAATAGCCGTGCGAACTACTACTGTAGAATTTGGCCTACTGGACGCAATTACCCACTTATTAACAGAACATTCATCGTTAGAAATTCAATTAATCGTTTCAGATACTCCACGCGATATTGTTGGTGAAGGGATAGATTTAGCATTGCTTATAGGAGAACTTCCCGACTCTCTGCTAGTTGCAAAAAAAATTGGTGAGGTGGTTTTCTGTTTATGTGCCGCGCCCAAATATCTGGCAGCTTCAACCAGCATCACCACACCCGAGCAGCTTACGCACTACAACTACATATTGCCGTGGCAAAAGAAATTAGATTTTCGCCTAAGCTTGAGACACAAAAATGGCGATATAACTCAAATCACACCTCAATCTCGTTTTCAGTCAAATGATGTACGAACACGAGCAGCTGCGGTGTACGCGGGGTTAGGAGTTGGAGCCCTTCCTATTGCGGAAGTGAAAAAGAAAGCCGAAGAGGGGAAACTAGTGCGAGTACTACCCGACTACACCCTGCCCTTTATTTCAGTTTGGTGCGTAAAAGCAAAAGAAAAAAAGGACGACCCCCGTCTACGGCTTATTGAAGATGCGTTAATAAAGGTAGTTGCCAAAATGGGATCTGCAGATTTATTTAAATAGGTACTCTGTGTTCTCTCTAAATATCGCCCAATAAGTATAAAATATTTGATGCAACTAAATCCGGATAATCTTCCTGCAAAAAATGACCTGCATCATCAATACGCTGAACCTTAGCAGAAGTCAGTTTCAAATCACGCGAAAATTGCGCACTAAGCTTTTCAAAATTGAGCACTTTATCTTTTGCTCCCCACAAAATACGACTTGGCCCCCGATAGGCAGTTAATGCTGCCTGATAAACAGGGTAACGCGCCATGATGCTACTAAAGTTTTTAGCGGTAGCGCGCATAGGTTTAGTAGCACCTTCATGCATGGGCCACCAATAATTTTCTTTGGCTTCTTTAGTTAAGCGCTCCGGATGCCCCATATTGTCTTTGATAAATTTTGCAGTCAGAAGCTCTCCCGTCACAGGATTTGACATCATCGATGTCATGACGCCTCCCATACTTCCCGCTATCATGCTCATTTCAGGCGGAGGGGTGAAACCGTCGACATACGCCGTAGTATTTAAAACAAAAAACGATTGAATTTGATCTGAATGACTTATTAAAAGCTCGAAGCCTACTAATCCGCCCATATCATGAGCAACCACACTGTAATGCTGAATATTTAAATTTAATAGTAGTTGGCTTAAACGCTTTGCCTGTAAATCCATATTATAAGCGGCATCATCTACTGGCTTTGTACTAGCGCCAAATCCAATAAAATCGGGGGTAATTACGTAAAAGCCCTGCTCTGCTATTTTGGGCGCAATCCTGCGATAAAGATAACTTGAAGTGGGCAACCCGTGCAGTAACACAACCACAGGTTTTGTTTTATCTCCGTAGCATCTGTAGGCCATAGTTTCGCCACCTACTTTTTGATATTGTAAACCTGTACGCCACTGTTCTACTGACTTAGGCATGCTTGAACATCCACACACAAATGCAGCAATGCTACTGATAAAGCTCCGTTGTAAAAATTTCATTTGTATCGACCTCATTTGAATTATTCGTTGTTATCACGGTGTACCGACCAGAGAAAGATATCCCTGGAGCGCCATGAATAAAGTCTAAATTCAAACACCAGGTTGATATATGCCGCCTTTAGAGAAACACATTCTCTTTTTTTGCATTAATTAGCGCCTTTACAAAATAACTATCCCGTCAAATCGAAAGCCGCAACATTAGGTTTAGCTTTACAAAAATTATCCTCACACTAGTCGCGACTGCTATAGTCTATTCGCGGCTTTCATTTACCACATACCAATAACGAGGTTGATTATGTTGAAACGCGCCTTATCAAAAGTCTCTCTTTGCATTTGCCTGCTCGGTGTGAGCCTTAGCAGCTACGCGGAACAATTCAATGTTCTACTCTTTACCATGACCCAAGGTTTCCACCACCAATCGCAACTGGAAGGTGTTGCCGCCATGCGCCAATTGGCTGACAAACACTTTTTTAAAGTGGATTGGCAAGAAGACCCCGCGGTATTCAATGACAAAAATTTAGAGAAGTTTCAGGCCATTGTTTTCCTTTCTACAACGGGCGACATTCTGAACCCAGAACAAAAAGCCGCTATGGAGCGCTTTATCAAATCTGGCAAAGGCTTTGTGGGCATTCACAGTGCGTCTGATACTGAATATCAATGGGAGTGGTATACCAAATTGGTTGGTCGCAGCTTCCATATTCACCCGGTTATTCAAACGGCGGAATTACAAGTTACCGACCGCAAATTCCCAGGCTTGGAACGCATGCCAGATCGTTTGTTGTGGACGGAAGAATGGTATGAGTTTGGCCCAGAAAATATCAAAGGCTTGAATTACATTTTGGCTGTTGATGAAAAAACTTATGACCCAGTAACCGATTGGAAAGTGAAGCAAGGTAAAGGCATGGGCAAATTCCACCCCATTGCCTGGTACCACGAATACGATGGCGGCCGCTCGTTCTACACAGCACTTGGCCACGTCGCAGCAGATTATTCTGATCCATTATTCCTTGAGCACGTGTACGGCGGTATTTATTGGGCTGCGACCGGTAAAGGTTTAAAAGCGAAATAAGTAACGCGCCATTGCTTTCCGCTCTCATAATGAGCGTGAAAAATTTGCAAGAAAAAGCCCGCATTGTTTGATGCGGGCTTTTTTATTTTCAAAGCAAGGGTTTTAAAAAAACTTTATTTGGCGTTCACAAATCCATTTATTTCTAGCCAGTACATATAGGAATCAAACCATTTATTACTGGTGCGATTGGGGTTGCCTAAACCGAACCCATGACCACCATTTTGGTAGAGATGAAATTCAACCGGAATTTTTGCGTCGTACCAAGATTTGATAAGTGCGGTATCACCCTGAAAACGAAAATCGTCCGAAGCTATAACAAAGAACATCGGCGGCGCATTTTTGGGGACGTCTACCGCGTCTAAACTGCCGTAAATCGGGGAGATAAACGCCAGCTTGGCTTTCTGCGATTTAAGCACGGTTTGCAGAGTTAAACGTGCACCGGCAGAGAAGCCCATCATGCCGATTTTATCGGTGTTTACATTCCACTCTTTGGCGCGCGCTTTAATCATCTCATAGGCAGCTTCGACGTCTTGGAGTTGATTGGTGAAATCGTTACTTGGTTTTGGTGGCGGAGTAGCTGTAGCGGCATTTGCTGGAGCTGGCGTACGCTGGCTCATTTGCACTTCAAAAGCTTCCAACGAATCTACCGTGGGTTGCAGGCGATACTTTAATACGAAGGCGTTAATACCACGGGCAGCGAGCGCTTCGGCGACTTCCCAACCTTCATTACCCATAGACAACCACATAAAGCCACCACCCGGCGCAACGATCACGCTGGTGCCATTAGCTTTTTTGGGGTCCGCTAAGAAAGGAGTAAGGGTTGCCTTGGAAATGTTGCGCGCCATTGGGTCGCCCCATTGACGGAACCAGGATTCCTTCGCAGGCTGGTTGGCAACGCCCCCGGTATTGAGCGGAATAGCGTTTGGCTCTTTAGGTGCGTCCATCGGGTACATTTTGCCGTCTTGCGCCCAAGCCACAGCACCGCCAAGCCAAATACAGCCTGCCGCCACAAGAGTTGTTAAGTGTTTAATTTGCCGCTGCATAGTAAATCTCCGGTTGGGTTTTTATCGTTGTTTAGGTTAATTCTGCGAAATGAACGGAGAGTCCAGAACCTGATTTATTGTTGGAATATGGCCACGCCAAGCAGCTGCGCTGCCTGTGAGACGGCAACAAGTTATATTATATGACAACTGCGGATCAAGCTTGGAATGTGTAAGCTTTGTGCAATCTCTGCGTTCCCGTTGAGCAATCGCTCACCCCTGCGACCGCTGGGGCTCCACCGCAACATCTAACCCGAGCAGCGCCTCAAATTCATGGGCGGGCATGGCCGCTCCAAACAAATACCCCTGTCCTTCGTCACAACGCTCGCGTTTCAGGTAATTCTTAACATCTTCAGCCTCTATGCCTTCTGCGATGGTTTCGAGCTCAAAGCCGCGCGCCATATCCAGAATAGCGCGTATGACTGAAGCATCCCGCCGGGATTCCAATATGCCACGCACAAAGGATTGATCGATTTTGATGCGCGTAAGCGGGTAGGTTTTTAACAGACTCAGGGAGGCGTAACCCGTACCAAAATCGTCAAAAGCGACACCAACACCTAGCTTGCGCAGGCGATCGACAACCTCAAGCACAATGCTATCGTTGTCCAATACGATGTTTTCGGTAATCTCGAGTTCGAGCGCGGCAGGCGGCAAACCGTGGCGCTGTAAAAGCGCTATGACCTCACCGGCCAAGTCGCCCACGCGAAATTGCGCCCCAAACAAATTAACGCCTATACGAAAATCTGTGGCGCCTTTGCGCCGCCAGTACGACGCTTGGGCACACGCCTGATCGAGCGCCCACGAGCCTACAGTCGCAGCAAGCGTCCCACCTTCAAGCGATGACAAAAACGCAGCGGGCGCTAGCAAACCGCGCTCGGGGTGATGCCAGCGAATCAGCGCCTCTGCCCCGGTGATAGCCCCCGTACGCAAGTTAACCTGGGGCTGATAAAACAACAGAAACTCGCCTTGATCGACAGCCCTGTGCAACTCAAGCCCATTGCGACGACGCGTAAGAGCATTCGCGCGTAGCTCAGGAGAGAACAAGGCTATGCGGCCGCGCCCCAAGCTTTTTGCCTTAAACAGCGCGAGGTCGGCGTTACCAACCAATTCCAACGGCTCTTGCGCCTGAGCGGGCGCCAGCGCTAAACCGCAGCTGGCCGCCACACGCAACTGTTGCCCCTCAATATCAATAGGCCGACCTATGGCATCGATGAGCGCACTAGCCTGACTTAAGGCAAACTGCGGATCGCCGACATCCCTAAGCAATACCGCAAATTCATCCCCGCCCATACGCGCCGCCAGATCAAAGCTCCGCACACTCTCTTGCAAGCGTTTCGCCACCTCTTTCAGGATTGCATCACCGAAGGTGTGTCCGAGTGTGTCATTGGTATCCTTAAACGCATCCAGATCAATCACCAGCACCGCAAGCGCCTGCCCTTCCACGATGGATTCTTCTACACAGCGATAAAATCTCGCGCGATTTGCAAGCCCCGTCAGCGCATCTTGATTGGCCTGTCGACGCAACTCATCTTCCGCCAGCTTTTGCTGCGATAAATCTTTCAGCACCACTTCAAATTTCATACCACCAGTGTCTATCCAACCAAATAGCGCAAAGCCAAATTGAAACAAGCTGCCGTCCTTACGCTGACCGACACTACGTGAAGGCAGCTCGATGTTTTCCAATGAGTTGGTTGCTATAGCTTGCGTGATGATTGCACTAAAACGCGCGCGCTCAGATTCAGCCAATAACCTATCGAAACTTAATCGATTTTTATCCTCTGACGGATAACCGTAGGTTGCCGCCGCCGCGCTATTCCACTCCACGATCTGCAAAGTTCCATCAAACCAAATAACGGGGATTTGCGATCCGCCGGCATAAACATCAAACGCCGGGCGTGTGCGTTGGGACGAAATATCTATGCGCCGCAATTCGAGGCGATCAGAAGCCATTTTTGCGAGCTCGAGTAAACGCTCGCAATCTTCTTTCGCAAAATCGGGGTGAAGTTTTTCATCCAAAATACACAAAACACCTAAGGCTAATCCGTCTGGCGAGCGCAGCGGTACGCCCGCGTAAAACCGAATATGGGGATTTCCAATGACAAGCGGATTATCGTGAAATCGCACATCGGCTCGTGCATCAGGTACACACATAACGCTCTGCTGGTTAATGGCATGCGCGCAAAAAGAGACATCGCGCCGCATGTCGACTTTTTGCACCCCATGGCTCGCTGCAAAAAAAACGTGATCGTCGCCAATCATATTTACCGCAGCTATGGGCACACCAAACATACGCGCTGCAATGCGAACCACGGGATCAAGGCTGTTGAGCAAATGTTCACTATCAAGCCCATATTCGCTTAAGGCTTTTAAACGTTCCGCTTCGTTGGGAAAAATCTCGGGGCACAGCATTCAAGTAAATCCTCATATCGAGCTGAACCAATCACGCAAAGTTCATCAGCCTAGCGCATGGCATATAGCTCTTCCGTTAGCTTGCCCACACAGCGCTCTCCCGAAAATTTTCCTTTCAAGTATCCGGGCAAATATGCACTTCGCTTTGTTGATTAAACCGCAAAAAAATGAGCGCACATGGCGCCCATTTTTAAACATAAACATCTGCAAATTTAAGGTGCAACTTGACGCACAATTTTTACCTCATCAATTTCAACGCGACGATTAGGCGCGAGGCATTTAATAAGATCGGCTTTGTTTTTGTCGTTACATTGCACAATAGGATCTGCCTCACCCTTGCCTTCAGCAACCAAGCGATCGGCAGTAACGCCTTGCTCAACAATATAATTTTTAACAGCTTGGGCTCTGCGTTCAGATAATTTTTGATTGTACTGCTCGGAACCCAAGCGATCTGTATAACCTGTAATGACAATTCGCTCTGGAGCACCGGGGCCTTTTATTGCAGTGGCAAGCTCTTGTAGTTTCGGCTGTGGCATATTCACGGCATCACTATCAAACGAAAAAAGCTCCGTGGCTGACATAGTGAATTTTTCAAACTTGGGGGCAGGTGGCGGCGGTGGCTCAACAACGGGAGCAGGCACTGGCGCAGGGGCAACCACAACCGGTGCTGGTGCAGGTGCTGCACCAAACTTGTAAACAACACCGACCGAGTACATATTGGCGTCGGCCATTTGGCTCACGCCATCATTAAAGCGATATCTTTCTGCCTCAACGCGCAGCGCCCAATTATCGTTAAACGCGTATTGCAAACCGGCACCGATTTTGCCATTTAAATCGCGCTCTTTTTCGCTCGCTCGCGCAAGCGTTACCGCACCGGTGCTGCCAAATGAATTTCTTGCTTCAGCATAATTCACACCCACCTTGGCAAAACCCGACAGTCTTTCGGTAAAAGGCACAGAAGCCACTAAATCCACATTAATACCGCGCAGTTTCAGCAAGCCGTTAAACGATCCATCTGGTGTAGCAACAGCGGTGTTGTAAACAAAATCACCTAAATCAAAAATCCCCGCTTCCACAGCGAACCATCGATTAAATTCATAACCACCGTACAACTTAAAGCCGCGATCGGTGTCGTCCAAATTAATAAGCGTATGATTCGCACCAACATCGGTCAGGTCGCGCGCTTGACGCTCCACATCGAGATCGCTTTCAGTTTCGCCAACATTGGCACCCAAATACCAGCGCGGTTCATCTGCAACAGCAACCTGAGCAGCAGACGCGGCCAGCAAAGCACAAACTAAAATATTTAACCGTTTCTTCATTTTCATGTGTGTTTCCTCCTCATATTTTTAAGCGCTTGAACTTACAATTTGTTTCGCATTAAACGAAAACAAGTCACAAGTCCGAACGAGCATCCGCTAAAGGCGATGCAAAGGTCTGTTCGTTAGCACACCTCAACCCGAATAGAAACATTAAGCGCAAACCACTATACTGACTCGATACCTCCGGCTTTGTATCTCGAGCCTGACCTTGCATGGCAACAGCCAATAGATCAATTGCACCTTGGGATACCCAATTTCCAATGAATAGCCCAAAAAAACACTGCAGCGTGGATTAACATGTCCCTTCAAACAAATACATTGTCGAAAACTTTCACACAATTTTTTGAATCAGAAAAAGCCAGCGGAATTATGCTCATTGCTTGCACGATTGTTTCATTGCTAATCGCAAATTCTGCGCTGGGCACGGGTTACTTGAATTTTTTTCACGCCTATCTTGGCGGCTTGAGTGTTGAGCATTGGATTAACGATGGGTTAATGGCAATTTTCTTTTTATTGATTGGCCTTGAGCTTAAACGCGAACTTTATATTGGCGAGCTTTCCAATATAAAAAATGCACTTTTGCCGATCATTGCGGCGGCTGGCGGCGTTTGTGTTCCAGCTGCTATTCATTTTTCGTTTAACGCAGGCACCCCAACGCAAAACGGTATTGGCATTCCAATGGCAACCGATATAGCCTTTGCACTGGGAGCCTTGGCGCTTTTAGGAAATCGCGTTCCCTCCACACTCAAGATTTTTTTAGCGGCACTCGCCGTTATGGATGATCTCGCAGCCATTATAGTGATCGCTGTTTTCTATACAGCCAAACTTTCGTTAATTTACCTCATGGGTGCCGCGCTGGTTTTTCTAGCGCTATTGGTTTTCAATCGAATTTTCCGCATCAAAAAACTTTTCCCTTATTTAATCGGTGGAGCATTGCTCTGGTTCTGCATGCTGCAATCCGGAATTCACGCCACCATTGCCGGTGTTCTGCTCGCTCTCGCCATTCCGTTCTCGAGCAAAGATGACGATGAAGAATCTCCATCCCATCGACTCGAACACCTGCTTCACAAACCGGTTGCCTTTATTATTCTGCCGATTTTTGCACTGGCAAACACAGGAATAGTGATTGGTGCAAATTGGGCGCAAGAACTAACACACAATAACAGCTTGGGGATTATGGGCGGGCTGATAATCGGCAAACCAATTGGGATTACACTGCTGAGTTTTATCGCAGTTGCTATAGGCATTTGTAAGTTGCCATCAGGATTAAACTGGAGGCATATTTTTGGTGCTGGAATGTTAGGGGGGATCGGTTTTACCATGTCGATTTTCATCACCAACTTAGCCTTCACCGGCAATGCCCACGAAATTACAGCATCCAAAATTGCAGTATTACTGGCGTCGCTTTGCGCGGGCTTGGCGGGATACCTGTGGCTAAGATTTGTGGCGAATAAATAAATCGGTTAACTATTCAGCCCAGATGTTCAACATGACGTTTAAAGTTATTAAGAATCGCCTGCCAGCCTTGCTCTTGCTGCTCAATGGAATGAGTTTCTTCGCTGTCAAAGGATACGCGCACCTTAACGCCATCTGGCGCTGCAGAAAATTCTACTTGGGCGGTACGGTCACCAAAGGCGTATTCAATCAGCTTATTTTCTTCAACCTTGGTGTAAGTCCCAGCAAAATCAAAACCAAAGCTTCCGTCTTTTGCCTCCATGCGTGATGAAAAATTTCCACCCACTCGCAAATCAACAGTTGATGCGGTTGTATGCCAATCGTCAGATGCGGCATTCCACTTCACGATATGTTCGGGAGAATTGTAAGCATTCCATACAGTTTCAATGGGTGCGTTTACAACAGTTTCTACAGTAATTTTCATAAATGCCTCTACAGGATTAATTAAGTGCGCGAGAAGATGCTCGCCAGACAGTTATTGTTTTACGCCAATATAGATCTCGATATGGTTTTGGCTTTTGTAAAACTCAAAATCAGTTTCATAGGCTCTGGTATGGGGGCAACCAGGGCTGGCAAAGTAGCTCCATATTTTCTGCCAAGTCTCGATAACCATTTGCGGAACCTGCCCGCTGCCCGAGAACACAAGGTAATCACCTTCCTGTATTTTTATTTCGCTTAATTCTACGGAGGAAGATGCAACTGCATCAGCGCCGACAAGCACTGAGTAATCACCCGTCACGTCAGATTCGTAGTTGTAATAAACGCTATAAACTCTGGCCCCTTCGCGATAATTCACTTCAACCTGACTATCGAATTTATGAACCAAGGGGCCAATCTTGCCCGTACTCGGATTCATTTCCGCGGCGTTATTGGTGCGAGCGGTCAATCCAAAAATGGATTTTGCTTTTAGGTGAACAGGGCTCATATCAAATCTCTAATCTTATTCAAATATGGATTTGCAGAGCCTAAGGGTAAAGCCGCGTTCAAGCAATAGAGCGGGAAAGAAACAATTGAAAAGGAATTGCGCCTGCGAGCGGATCAATGACCCGCTCGCACGTAAAAGTTAGCTCTTCTTCAGATTCAGCCAACCGTTTGTGGTAAGCCATTCCATAATGGGCGATTGCCAACGGTCGCGCGGGAGCAAAAAGAAACCGTGGTCGCCTTTTTCAAAGAATCGCGCCTCTACCGGAACTTTTTCTTTTTTAAGCGCTTCCAAAAATAAAATGGAATTTTTTACATCCACCAATTTGTCATCCACAGCATGAAGCAACAAAGTAGGTGGAGTATTTGCGGTGACTTGTAATTCGTTGGAGAAGTAATTAATGCGCTCAGCAGTTGGCTTTTCGCCCAGCAAGGCTTTGCGCGAATCTAAATGCGTCACTTTTGAATCCATGCTGATAACAGGATACACAAGCACAAGAAAATCTGGGCGCAAATTAACATTGTCAGGATTTTCTATTTGCAGCTTATCGAAATGCGTTGCCAAGGTTGATGCAAGGTGACCGCCCGCAGAGAAACCCACTGCGCCCATGCGATTTGGATCCAAACCCCACTCGCTTGCGTGTTGACGCGCAAACTTCATTGCCTGTTGCGCATCTTGAATTGGGCCGACAGATTTATCCACCATCCACGCATCGTTTGGAATACGGTATTTAACAACAAAGGCCGCAATGCCGTGGTCTACAAAATAAGTTGCTTGCTGCACACCTTCGTAATCAAAGGTTAATCCCCAATAAGCCCCACCCGGAAATATCACCACGCTCGCGCCAGTCGTTTTTACTTTTGCAGGCAAGTAAACCTGAATTTGCGGCTGAGAAACTTTTTGAATCCAGCCTTTATCGGCACCGGTTTCTTCATCAGGCGCAGGTTTTGAATTTGGAACTGCAGCATCGCCGTATAATTTAAAGCTCTGCATTTTTGGCGGGAAAAAATAAGACGGGTCATTCGCCGGCTTTTCTGTTTTTTGCTCAGGTGCGGCCTTGGTATTTTTTTCTGCCGCGTTAACAGCAAGAGAAGCAAATGCCATTAAGCAAACTGCAGTAGTTGTGGTTAGCCATTTGTTCATAGAAGTCTCTCTTTATCATCATTATTAAAAAGCAATTAATCACTATTAGCTTCAGCAAGTCATCAACTTATTCCCTCAGCTAAATTATGTGGCCCGGCTCCCATTGTAGAAAGCCATCATTAAGCGCGGCAACAAACGCAAAGCCCATAGGCTAGAATAGCATCACGTTTTTCATCACTCAGGACACTCCATGAATCGCGCCCATTTGAATATGTATTTATTGTTAGCGATGAGTTTATGCATATCCGGTTGCTTTGAACAGGCGCCGCCTTCAGGTTTTGAAGCTGTCGAACCAGCTGAACAAGACCCTATGCGACTGGGCTGCCCTAATCTGATAGATACTTATCGCCTCAGCTCGGCTCAGGAACATAATAGACTACTCAAGGAGCCTACAAATGGAAAAGATTATAGCTACTTTATTATCAGCTCATTAGTCGCAGATCAGGCCTATAACTACTCGCTACGCATGGATAGAAATCATTTTATTAGCAAAGCACAAGAGCTAAAGAATAGCGACCCGGAAAAGTATTTTCACTGGCGTGAAAATGCTGTGCGGCTAAGCAAGACTTACTCCGCTAAAAATCTTGCTGATGTTCTGCAATATGGTTCAGCTTACGAGCAGCAGGGGCAATTTCACGTTTATGGATGCAGCAAAGGATGGGTAAAAATTCAGGAGATAGAAACAAGCGCAACAGATACCAAAAGCGAACAATCTTTTATTAAACAGGACGATGTTTGGTTAGCGCGGGACAAATACGGTAATTTGTTAATTCGCACCATTAGCTACCAACAAAAACCTGGTTGGACATTTTGGGCGGCTGGCGGCGCAGGCACTCGATTAATTCGCATTAACGACCAATGGGATAAAATTAAAAAAGCCTCAGATGCAAACTTTACAACGACATGGACTGAAGCGGATTTACCGACCATAACAAAACCTGTTCACGATGCAAATGAATGCCATTTATCCGAAAATGGCATACTCAATTTAAACCAGAACTTGATTCATAGCGGACTAACAATCGAACGATTTTCACTTAACCGAAGTACGATAAAAGACGGGGCTTGCACACGGGCTTCGATACTTATCGGCTTCACGAGTAGCAATAGCGCTCAAGCAAACAGCACTATCCAAGCATTAGAAAAAGATCCCGTGGTAGACACAGTAGAAATATTGGAAACGCGATCAGAGAATGAAAAGTTGCATTACCAAGTTCAAGTAAATTTGCGCGTGGGGCAATAATTAAAGCGTTAAATTAATTCATCCTTTTGCGCAAGTTTTTGGGGTGGGCCTTTGATTCAAGGTTTTTGATTAGAACACTCAATGACCAGCTCCCTTGAGCTGCATTATTTTTGCTTCACATAGATCAACACGCTCTATAAAGAACTTTGACCAAAACCCCACATCGTCGTAAGTATAATAATTAAACCAGTAATCACAGTTGCGTTGATAAGGTTCTGTAGAAACCATTTTTCCACTGATTGGAATAATAAGCCCGTCCATTTCCATGGTTTTTAAAGAATTCTCTTTGAAACCATCGGTAGATTTAATGACCGCGTCATTTCGTTGCCGCATTAATTCGAGGTCATGGTCGCCGAGCATGCGAGTCATTCTTTCTCTTTCGGTGAAGCTGCCTGCGGCAATTTCTTTAGATAAGGAAATTTGAAACTCAATGGTGAAGCTTGAGCCCCAGCCTTCATCCCAACCCCATTTGTCGCACTGAAACCAAAATACAATGTAATTATTTCCACATGGTTTGTACCAACCTAACACACCGCCTTTAGCACGTTGGTAACCACGGTTTTTAAGTTCCGCAGACAAGTGCTCATTCATTTTTTTTATAAAGATCGCGGGAGGAAATTTTCATAAAAACGACACTCGTGCAAAAGTGGCTAGCTTTAAGATGAGATATAACAAACTTACTGAAGATCTTTCTTCATAAACAAACTAAAAGGATCAAGCTCATAATCCGCAAAAGGCCCGCATTCTTCAAAACCAAAACGCTTATAGAGCTCTACCGCCGGGCGAAAGTAATCCACTGGGCCAGTTTCTAAATAGAGAGTTTGGTAATTGCGTTTGCTCGCTTCACCCACAATGTGACTTAACATTGTTGAGGCCACGCCCCTGCGACGAAATTCAGCAGATGTCCGCATGGATTTTATTTCAGCCTCTGTGTTTGAAAGCTCTTTAATCGCACCGCAGCCTGCGAGCTTTTCATTTTCCCAAATAGACCAAAAGGTAATGTTCGGATGTTTGAGTTCATCAATATCTAATGCATGAACACTTTCAGCGGGAGAAACAGCATACATATCCTTTAAATGCTCATTGAGTAAATTAAAGATTTCCTCACCATTTAAATCGTCAACGATGATTTTCATTTAATTATCCTTATTTTGTAGGGCGGGTTAGCGAAAGCCTAGGGGGATTTTAAGTTCTCAATTATTTTCAGTAACACTGCATCAAGATTTTGTTCAACATCTTGATTTGTAAAACGCAAAATACTTAACCCCATTGAACGCATCAATTCGTCACGAACGCGATCGTACTCTTGTGCATCATCTTGATAATGACTGTCACCATCAAGCTCAATAACTAAGGAGCAAGACGCGCAATAAAAATCCGCTACGTAACCGGCTATGGGTTTTTGTCTGTAAAACTGAACGCCCATTATTTGTTTACGCCGCAACCGTGACCATAAAATTATTTCTGCGTTAGTCATATTGCTGCGCAACTTACGCGCAAAAGGTTTAAGTGTGGGCTTGTAAGGCAACATACATTCTCCTTGTAATGTTAAAAGCAAATACCTCAACTGCAAATGCCTAAAAGCAAATCCCCCCGCCTGCGGCGACCCCCTTTTTCAAAGTGGGTATAAATCCCTCCCCAACCCTCCCTTTTTCACGACTGCATGGATGCAGGAGGCAGAGCAACGCAGGAGCAGTTGCCGAAAGGGAGGGAGCCGCATCTCACTCTGCTACAAGGGGGAGTCGTTCCCCCTTTGAAACGGGGCGCGTAGCCAGGGGGTTAGGGGGATTTGCTCTACGCCTTTTTCTTTTTCGCCTTACCCACCACCTCCCGCTCCGCCTTAATCCTCTCCAACAACGCCGCTGCAGAATTTTCGCCAGAAATTAATTCTGGATTCTGCGCGCGCCAGTCGGCGGTGAGTTCGCCGCGGAAGGCTTTGGCTAGGATGCTTTGGGTTAGGTGGTTTACGCGGGCTTGGGCGTCTTTTACGCGTTGTTCGATTTGGTCGGCGTAGGTGAAAAGTTGTTCTACTCGGCGGACGATTTCGGTTTGTTCTTCAAGTGGTGGCAACATCAACTCTATTGGATAGATTTTCGAACCACTTATTACCGGTTGAGCTGTTGAAGCTGAATCCTCACGTAAGTTTGTAGCGCGCAATAAGTTATAAATAAACTTTATATCGACCAAGGATTTGGGGAAGTTTACAACCAATGCATTATCAGTAACCCATGATCGCTCTTGCGTAAAATGGACAGAACCACAATAAAAGCCGACCCTACCTATAACGACTTTTTGCTCAGTAAAATTTGCTTTATTGTGATAGCCGTTAATTCCATTACCACCGTAAACAGGAATATTTCCTTTCTGCATCTCCTTCGATGTTAAACCATCACCAGAACTAACTGTTAATAGCTGCCCTAAAGCAAGCTTCAACCAGTCATTTTCAGTTTCAACAACTGGATTGTCAGAAGTAAATTTAACTTTAAATTTATCAACTGAGATTGCGCACTCATATTCTTCAACAGTCAACTTAATCTTTCGTGGCCGTCTCCACTCCTCCGTCAACCTCCCACTAACCGCAGCCGCTAGCACCGATTGGCGGAAGCGTTTTAGGATGTTGGGGATGGCGTCGAGGCGGGTTTTTAGGGTGTCTACCTGCGCGAGTAGTTCATCGAGTTTTTGGGCGATTTGTTTTTGTTCGGCGAGGGGGGCGAGCGGAAGATTTAACTCTTTTAGTTTTGTTCCATTAACATTCGGCTGACCAATACCAGAACTGAATTCAGTAATTTGATTCCAGTAAGATGCACTGTTAAAGAAATGAGCCAAGTATTTAATGCCTATTTGCTTGACGCTTCTTACTCGAATTAAATACGAAGCAAATACTGACTCAGGAATATTGCCTTTGATTAAAAAACTCTTTCCAACAGTTGCACCAGTTCTCGCAAAAACCAAATCGTCTGCTTTCAATAGATACTGATCAGTTTTTCCCTTTTCTATCTCACAAAAAGGCACAGCTTTCCAATCAACTTGATTATCTTGAATATCGGTAATTCGAAGTAAATGTGGGCCAACTTTCTCAGTTGTAGATTTAGCGGTGTAACCATAGCTAACATCACTCGAAATACTATCGAGAGATGTTTCAATCCACCCTTCCGGCAACCCAACTCGCTGACTCGCATCATCCTGATGCTCGGTCTTACGACCAACGCTTTCAGCGTTGTCCAAATTTTTTCCCGAAAAATTTGTCACACCTTATCCCCCAACCCCAACACCTCTGCCAACAAATCCTTCTGCACCTTAGCTTGATCCCCCGCACCCAAGGCCGCAAGCAAACCATCTAACTCTCTCAAGGCTTCCGTTAATTCACTCATCGCCTCTGCAGCCAATACATCTGGCTCGGGCAAACTCGCGGCATCTACCGAGTCATTATCTTTTAACCATGAAATATCCAGCGAGTCGCCTTTGGTATCGCGGATGTAATCGCGGGTGAACATGCGCCAGCGGGAATTTTCTAGCGTTTTTTCTGTGGTTTCTTCAGTGAAAGACCATTCGCCTTCTATCCTTTTCCCCTCACCCCAGCCCTCTCCCCCAAGGGGAGAGGGGGGAAAAGCGGCGGCTTCAAAAGGTTTTAAATGTTGTTCACCAAAAGGGGTACGCTTGCCGAAGCTGGGCATGTTGGTGCGTAGGTCATAAACCCATACATTTTTGGTACAGCCTTCTTCTTGTTTGGGGTTTTGGGTTGTGCCTTTGGTGAAAAATAATACGTTGGTTTTTACACCCGCCGCGTAAAAAATGCCGGTGGGTAAACGCAAAATGGTGTGCAGGTTGCATTTGTCCATTAGGTCGCGGCGAATGTCGGTGCCTTGGCCTGCTTCAAATAATACATTGTCTGGCAATACCACGGCAGCGCGGCCACCGGGTTTTAGGGTGCGGTAAATGTGTTGTAAAAACGCAAGCTGTTTGTTGCTGGTTTTGTAGGTTAAATCGTCGCGCGTAATGGAGGCTTCGCCGCCCTTTGCGGTGCCGAAAGGTGGGTTGGCGAGTACTACATCCACCTTATCTAAACTTTTGCCGACATCGCCCAGTGCGTTGCCTAAATGCACTACACCTTCGTCATCGCCTTCCATGCCATGCAAGAGACAATTCATTAACGCAAGGCGGCGGGTGCTGGGTACTAGTTCGATACCAACATATGCTTGGTGCCATTGAAACTCTCGATCTTTTTGCGAAAGGAGCATTAAGTTGTCGGTTTCATTCCGAATATATTGATCAGCAGCAATTAAAAAGCCTGCGGTGCCTGCGGCTGGGTCTTGTATGGTTTCGCCCGCTTGGGGTTTTATGCAGCGGACGATGCTATCGATAAGTGCGCGCGGGGTAAAATATTGCCCTGCGCCCGACTTGGTTTCGTTAGCGTTTTTTTCTAATAAGCCTTCGTATAAATCGCCAAGGCCATCTTTTTGTGCGCTGAACCAGTCGATGCCATCGAGCGTTTTTATGAGTTGCTCTAAATGGCGCGGCTCGCGCAGGCGGGTTTGGGCATCGTTATATATCGCTAAAATTAATGGGTCTGTAACAACGGGGTTGCCTTCTAAATCTTTTCCCGTTGAGAGCGTGAGTAAAATGCGTTTGTAGTCGTTTAATAAATTTAAACCAGACTTTGCATTTAAATCGCCCCAACGGCAGCCTTCGGGCAATTTGTGTTTGTTGAGCAAACCCGCTTCGGTGTTTTCAAATTCCATTTTAATAAATAGCAATAAAACTAATTCGGTTACGTAGTCGCTGTAGTTAATGCCGTCGTCGCGCAGTACGTCGCAGAGGTTCCAGAGTTTTTGGACTATATCGTTGTTGGTCATGTTATTGCTCGCTGTTGTGATTCTGTTTAAACGCTAAAAGCAAATCCCCCTAGCCCCCTTTTTCAAAGGGGGAACAAATCCCCCTAGCCCCCTGGCTGCGCGCCCCGTTTCAAAGGGGGGACAAATCCCCCCGCCTTTGGCGACCCCCTTTTCGGCAACTGCTCCTGCGTTGCTCTACCTCCTGCATCCATGCAGTCGTTCAAAGTGGGTTACTACTCCCTCCCTTAGAAAAAGGGAGGGCTGGGGAGGGATTTACGCGGTAAATAGCGTGAATAAGGGTTGGTTAATGTAGTAATTGGCTCGGCCAATTTTTTCTTTTTTAATGAGCCCAATGGCCACTAGCTGATCTAAATATTTGGTTGCGGTTAAACGGCTTACTTGTAAATCATTCATCACAAATTCTATTTTTGTGTAGGGGTGACTAAACAAGTTATTTAATAATTCTTGGCTATAAATTTTGGGTAATTTTTCACGCAGCGTATTTTTATAGTCTTGCATAAGCATTTTAATGGCTTTGACTAACTCAATGGTTTCTTGCGCTGTTTGAACTACGCCTTCTAACATGTAAAGCACCCATGCTTCCCAGTTGTTGGTTTCGCGCACGGCTTGTAGCTGGCGATAGTATTCAGATTTGGTGTTAATTAAGTAACGGCTGAGATAAAGAATAGGTAAATCTAATAGACCTTGAGAGACAAGGTAAAGCATATTGATGATGCGCCCCGTGCGGCCATTGCCATCGTAAAAGGGATGGATGCTTTCGAATTGATGATGAATCAAGGCCATTTTTACCAAGGGATCTGCATCGCACATTGCATTATCGTTTATATAATTCACGAGGTTTTGCATTAGGCGTTCAATATCGGCTGGGTGTTGTGGTGGTGTGTAAACTACTTGCCCCGTTACTGCATTTTTTAATTCTGTGCCGGGCAATTTACGAAAACCGGCGTTATTTTTTTCTAAGGTTTGCTGAACAAATAAAATGTCGGCCAAACGAATTAGGCCTGTAGAACGCACAGCGACAAAACCTTCACGCAATGCAAGAGCGTAATCTTGAACCTCTTTGGCGGCAGGGTTTATGGGCATGTCGTTAAATAGCTCTGCTTTGTACATTTCATCGTGGGTGGTGACGATATTTTCAATCGCCGAGCTATGTTTGGCCTCTTGTAGCGACAAGGTGCTGATTAAAATTGCTTCGTTAGGAATAGTACTGCCGACACCCTTTAACTCAGCAAGGTAGCGGTTTGCCTCGGCTACTTTTTTAAGCACCGCGCGAGTCTCGATTTGGTCTATATCGGCAAAAGGTAAATCGCGCAGGGGGAAGCTGGTCATTTATCAAGCTCTTAGGTTGGGCGCCATGCATAAAAATGGCTTTTCTTTATGTATATGGGAGCCATTATGTATAGAAAACCGCAAAAATCTATACATATCATCAGCTACATGTATAGAAAACTTAAAAAAATATACATATCGCTACCTTCATGTATAGAAAACGGGGTTTTGTGTATAAATCTCTCTCCAACCCTCCCTTTGAAAAGCAAATCCCCCCGCCTTTGGCGACCCCCTTTTCAAAGTGGGTTACTACCCCCTGCATCCATGCAGTCGTGAAAAAGGGAGGGCTGAGGAGGGATTTACTACCCCCAAAGCCCATCGGCCAAGGTGTTTAGCACTTCATCTAACTGGTTATCCAGCAGCCTATCTACCCGTTTGGCGCCGCCCTCTTGCGCAAAGGCAGTATTGACGAAGTTGTGGTCAATAATGACTTCATGCACTAACTGTTTACCTAAACGCTCAAGGCATTTACGCTGGGGCGGCAGCCACGCGTGGGAGGCGAGAATTTTTTGCAGGGCGTTGTGTACACGTTGTTCGAATGGAATAAGCGGCTCGCCCAATGCCGCTTGGCGAATGTGGCCGATAATGCTGGCGGCAATTTCTTGGTTGGTGCTGTTGCGCCACGCGGCTTTGAGCTTGGTTTCGGTGTAGCCGTTGTTGTCGAGCAGCAATTTAATTTCTTTTAATTGCTCGCGGGTTAAATCTTTGGGTTTGTTAATCACCACGGCGAGCGCGGCCGATTGGTTAAGATTATTTTTTATAAAATCATTAAAGCTGAGTAAATAATCGGCGGGCTTTTCGTTTACACCAAAGTTTTGCTGGCGATCTAAAAATTCATCGGCACCTTCATAAATCAGCGGCATGCGTTCTGAGCCAACAATGAGTTTTATTTCATTGACGTGATTAATTAATCCGCCGATTCGCTGAATAAAGTGCACCGCTTGTTTAGGCCCCATCTCATGCAAATGTTGATGTAACTTTGCAGGTGCTACGCCCCATATGCTTTCCAACTCATCTAACTTTTGTTTTAGTGCCGGTTTATTTTCTGCAAGCTTGGTGGCCTTACGCATTACGCGCATGACTATTTGGCTGAGTTCCGCGAGCACATCATCTGCATGACTTGTACCTGCTTGTACGCCTGCCGTATTTAAGCTGCCCTCTAATACGTTGGGATCACTTAATTCTTCAACAAGTTGTTCAATGGTAATATTGGGATCGCGCACCAAAGACTTCATGGTACTTACGTCTTGCAGGGCGGCGTAAATATCCACAGGGTCGTAAATTTTAAATACAGTTTTACCAATTTCATCGCAACGGCGCGTGGCGCGACCAATCATTTGTTCGTAAAGAATGCGCGATTTTACGCGGCGCAAAAATACCAAGTGGCAAATTTTTGGAACATCAATACCCGTTGTTAATAAATCTACGGTGATGGCAATGCTGGGGTAGCGTTCGTTTTTGTAGTTGCGAATGAGTTGATCAACCTTATCGCTTTTGCCGGTAATTTTGCGCACTGCGGCTTCGTTGTAGCTACCGTTATATATTTCTTTAAAGGCTTCATCGAGTAATCGTTTGACCATATCTGCATGCAAATCGGTTGCGCAGAAGATCATGGTTTTTTCGTCGCCGAAGGGATCTAACTCTTTTGCAAGTTGCTCGCAAATAACTTTGTTGAAACCTTCGGTAATTACTGCGCGATTGAAAGACTCCACATCGTAATTAATTTCATCATCCAGCTCAGCTGACTCAATTTCACCTGTCAGCGTATTAATAGCACTTACGGTTTCACCCTTATCAAATTTGATACCATTTTTGCTGAGCAAGGTTTGATAGCGAATGGGCGGCTCGTGGTCGATCAGCCAATCATCTGCAACGGCTTCACGATAGGAATAGGTGTAAACCGGTTTGCCAAAAATTTCAGTGGTATGTTTTGCAGGTGTTGCGGTTAGGCCTATTTTTACTGCATCAAAATAATCCAACACACGGCGATAGCTTGATAAATACTGTGCCGCATCGCGATGCTGAAGCTCCCCTTCTGTCATCTCTTGATCGAGTGTGTAACCACGGTGGGCTTCGTCTACGATAATGCAATCGTAAGTGTCGATGTTTTGTGGGTTATCGGATACAAACAAGCGTTTAACCATTGCTTGGACTGTTGCAACTTGAACACGAGTTTCGGCCTCAGCAGCCATATCGCCCAACTCGGCAATATTGTAATTAACCCAAAGAGTTTTGTTTTCTTCCAACTGGGCTTCTTTAAAAGAATCCAGAGCTTGATTACCGAGTGAGGTTCTATCCACTAAAAATAAAATTCGTTTGAAACGCTCGGCTTTTAAGAAGCGATACATTAAACCAATAATGGTGCGCGTTTTACCTGTACCCGTCGCCATGGCAAGCAAACAATTTTTTTGATTATTGGCGAGCGCCGCTTCAACAGCTGCAATGGCTTTTTGTTGATAGTCGCGCAGCTTTAAATAATCAAAGCCTTCTGCCTTTAATTTTTGTTCTGCAAGTTCACGGCTGCGTTTTAATCTATCGAGCAAGCCTTCTGGTGAGTGAAATTTTTCATTGGGCTCGGCAGTATTGGATGGCTCGCGTACATCACGAAACCAGGTGCCCGATTGCTCTTTCAGTTGTTTTACAAAAGGGCGGCCATTGCAGGAATACACAAAGGGAATATGGAAGTGGCCGTCTTCGGCATCGGCCCAAGCGATGGTTCTGCCCTGCACAACCCAAGCTGCTTGCATGGGTTCAATGACTTTAAAGCCGCGAGAGTAACGTTCGGCTTGGTGAATTTTGCCGGCAACATTTTCGTTTTCGCGTTTTGCTTCTACCACTGCAATTGGGGTTAATCCGACAAACAACACATAATCAGCAGCTTGCTTACCAATTGTGGGCCACTCGGCGATTGCTTTGTTTTTGCCTTTCTCTGGGCGAGCGCCTTTTTTGTAAGTGAGCTCTTGTGTATCAGCTTCCCAACCTGCATCCACTAAATGCTGGTCGATAATAATTCGAGTGAGTTCTTCATTTAGCGTTATTTGAGAACTGGCTTTTTGTGTTTTCTGGCCAAGTTGCGCAACTTGTAGTTGCAATATTTTTTTATTTTCTTCTGTTTGCTTGGCAAGTTCTGTTTGTATTTTTTTTAGTTGTTCATCAAATGCTTGTTGTTGCGCAATTAATTTTTGTTCGTTTTCCTTGGCTTGTTGCTCAAACTTGCGGGCTTCCACATCCATTTGGTGCGCAAGTACTTCGTATTCTTCTTTTTCGCGTTGAATTAAATCGGAAAGCTGTGAATTGCTATTTACCTGTTGGCTGGTTTCTTGTAATTCAATTTTTAAGTTTTCGATTTGCGCTTGTAAATCTCGCAATTCTTTAGATGGATCTTGCGGCGGCAAATATGGCCCAGGTTTAAAACTCGCACCCTGCTTACCAAAAGCGCGGTGATACCACACCGTTAACTCGCGCGCGACGATCAATCCTGATATTGCTTCTTTGTGTTGCGTTCTAAAGCGATGAGTGGCTTTATTCCCTTCCACACGCAATACATGAAATAACTCTAGCGTGCTTTGTTCAAGGCGAATTTCTTGGTGGATTTGGTGAAGTAGATCCAACTGACTGGTGCGCTCATCAAACTTAAGACCGCAACGAGAGGCTAGATCTTGGGCAATAGCTTCGCCTAACTGACGCAACTTAATGAGCGTTGTATTGGGGTCACTGATGAATGATCGTTCCGCAGCAGCCGCCAATTGATGAAATATGGGATCGTGCTCTTTGAGGTAATCAAAATTAGTTGTATCTGCCATGCTTCCTACCCGGCTGCCACGTTGTTATAAGAGCAGGATGCTAACGAACTCAGGCGTTAAAAACTACCGTTCGGAGATTTTAAAAATACAAATGACTTGCATAGACACTACCAGGCCGTAGTGCGCTAAGAAATGAATAAACAGAAACAAAATCACAGGCAATAAAAAACCCGAAGTTCTTGCGAACTTCGGGTTTTGAATATGGTGCCCAGACCCGGAATCGAACCAGGGACACGAGGATTTTCAATCCACTGCTCTACCGACTGAGCTATCTGGGCGTGTCGTCTTTCTTGCTACTAAGAAGGCCGTTGGCGCTAGCTGCAAGAGGCGCGTATTAAACCCGTTGAAAGGTTTTGAGTCAATACTCGCTGGTAAAAAAAGTCCTTTTTTATCAAGGGTTAATTAATTGCTGAACCGATTGGGCATTTATTGCGCAATTCTTTATGGGCGCTGTGCGCTTAGGCTTTTGGAGGGGGAACGTAGCCGTCGGCTTGGTCGTAATTGTCGCCCGAGAGGAACTTTAGCATTTGCTCGTTCAGGTATACGCGGGTGCCCATGTCCATCATGTTCAGACGCTTTTCGTTGATGAGCATGGTTTGGTGGGCCATCCACTCTTGCCAGGCTTTTTTGGAGACGTTGTCGAAAATATCCTGACCTTTGGCGCCGGGGTATGGCGGTTGATCCAGACCTTCGAGTTCTTCTTTATATTTTCGGCAAAAAACGAGTCGAGCCATGGGGATTCCTAATAGACGGTAATTCCCCTCTTTATCAAAGAGGGGTTAGGGGAGATTTGAAAGACCTACTTACCACTTTAAATCCCCCTAACCCCCTTTTTCTAAGGGGGGACAAGAAAGGTAGGCGGCTATTGTAGGGCGATTAGGGATTGATAGCGATCACCTTAGGGGATCTAGCTGGCTGAGTTTTTCCAGCAGTTTCTTTACCGGCGCCGCCAAACCCAAAGCTTCTGGCGCGTGCAGGCTGTACCAATGGCTGCCGCCGCTGGCGACGGCGCCCGGTGTTTTGGCGAGTTGGATGAGCACGGGCGTAATGTCTAAATGATAGTGGCTAAAGGTGTGCCTGTAGCTGTTCCAGGTTTCGGTGTGCAGGACTTTGCCGAACTGGTCTTGCGCGTGGGCGAGCGGGTCTGCGTCTATGGCGAGTTCGGGGAAGCTCCAAAGCCCGCCCCATATCCCTTGCGGCGGGCGCTGCTGCAGGAAAATCTCGCCGTTGGGGTTGCGAAACATAAGTAGCTGAACGGATTTTTCCGGTAATTCTTTTTTAGGCTTTTTGCCGGGGTAGCGCGTTTGTTCGCCTTGCGCGTAAGCGAGGCAGCCCGATTGCAGCGGGCAAATATCGCACTTGGGTTTGCTGCGCGTACAGAGTGTTGCGCCCATATCCATCATGGCTTGGGTGTAATCGTTGGTTCGCTTTTTAGGCGTGTATTCTTCGGCGATTTCCCATAGCTGCGCGAGCGTATCCGTTTGCCCCGGCCAGCCATCGATTGCGCGATAGCGTGCGAGCACGCGTTTCACGTTGCCATCTAAAATCGCTGCACGCTTTTGAAAGGCGATGCTGACGATAGCGCCAGCGGTTGAACGGCCAATGCCAGTTAATTCTGCGAGTTCTTCCACCGTACTGGGAAATTCGCCGCCATATTGCTCAACCACGGTTTTTGCGCAGCGGTGCAAATTGCGCGCACGTGCGTAGTAGCCCAGGCCTGTCCATAAATGCAGAACTTCATCTATAGGTGCAGCGGCGAGCGCTTGTACCGTGGGGAATTTTTGGGTGAAGCGCTCGAAGTAAGGAATCACGGTCGCCACCTGCGTTTGTTGCAACATAATTTCTGACAACCACACGCGGTACGGCGTGATGTTTTGTTGCCAAGGCAAATGTTTGCGACCGTTTTTATCAAACCACTTTAAAACTGCTTGCGAAAAATTATTGGGCATCTTTTGGTTTATCTTCTTTTTTCTTAAATAGACTTTTTAATAAATCTTTGGTTTTTTCGGCTTTGCCTTCACCACCGAGTTTTTCATCCAGCTTTTTCAGCAGCTCTGACTTTTTCTCTTCAATTTTTGCGCCGTGCTTTTCTTTTAGTTTATAGGCTGCGAAATCTTTAATTAAACCGTTGAGTTGATCTTTGTCTGGGCGGCAATCTTTTGTAGGCTCCATTTGTGCGTAGGCACCTTTGCAACGCAGGAGCGTCATACTGCGTTCTACCCAATAGTTGCTATTGACCTTACAACCTTGCGCACTGGTGGTGATGCTAGTGGGCGTGTCATTAGCGTCACGATTAAGCTTAAGCGGCAGAAGGAAGTCGTAACTGCCGCTCACAAGATTGATTGTACCCGTTGTACCGAGGTTTAGTTTTTCTACATTACCACTCACGCTTTCAACAGTAATGATGCGTTTCGCAATGCTCGCCTTGCCGGAGAGCTTTTGCAATTCTGTATAAGCATTCCATGTGGTTTGCGATAAATCTTCTTGCGTAACCAAAGTGACGGCTTTACAGAATTGTTGCTCAACATTTAAGGGAGCTAAACGCATTTTATCGCCAGAGAAATTAAAGCTGCCGACGAGCGAGTCCATAATTTGATTAATACTCACACCACTCGCCTGACCGCTTGCATTAGCATGCAGAATTCCAGTGAGTTGCATTTTTTTATCGAAACCTTTTTCTTTTAGGATGGGCGCAATATCCACACCTTTGAGAATCACGTCAAAATGCAGCTGAGGATTAGCAGAGCGCGCGTCCACACTATTTTTGGTGTGAAGGCTGCCTGAATAAACATTGGCATTAAGGCTTTGTTGAACCACGCCTTGTTTTGCGTCCACATCTAATAACACTTTTTCCATGCGAATTTTTGAAAACACAAGACTGTTGAGCGCAAGCTTGGCGTCACCATTTAATTTGCGCAGCAATTCCACGGGAACGAGGGGTTCATCTCCGGTGGTTTTAGCTACCGCTGCGGGCACAGGGGTAGCAGTGTTGGCGGTTGCGGTTTGGTTCTGAGCAGGGACTGGCGTGGGTAAAGGTGGTGGCAGGTAATCGTCTGCATTGATGTCATCACCCTTTAAATTAATGACGAGCTTTTGCGTTGAAAAATCAGTAACTGCAATGCTGCCGTTGAGGTTGGTTTTATCCACCTTCACATTGGTGTTGGTTAAGGCTAGTTGTTTCTTATCACCCGCAAGATCGGTTGTGAGGCTAATATCGGTAAGCGCTTTTTCGTTGGCTGTTTTGTAGTGAACGCCAAAGGCTGTCATAAACTCTTTTGCGTTGAGCGATGAAACGATCAGCTTCCCGTTGTAGCTCAGGTTATTTTTGAGGTCTTTTAAGTTCAGCGAGTATTGCAGTTTTAGGGCGGTAGAGTCTTTTGCGCGAATATCCAAGCTCAACTCACCCTTATCCAGATTGAGCG
This sequence comes from Cellvibrio sp., assembly GCF_046347455.1. Classification (GTDB taxonomy): domain Bacteria; phylum Pseudomonadota; class Gammaproteobacteria; order Pseudomonadales; family Cellvibrionaceae; genus Cellvibrio. The sequence goes on along the minus strand of NZ_JAXMGC010000002.1, from coordinate 83,658 downwards.
CGCTGAAATTTTCATCTACCGCAATTTCAGTTTTCAGCTTGCTGTTGATTTCCAAAGGGTTGGCGGCTTTCTCGATAAGCGTTTGCCACTCTGCATTAAGCTCGAAAGGCTTGTTTTTGAGGTTTACGTCTTTTACATCCAGATTAATCTTGTTGAGCGTTAACTTTGAATGTTTTGCGAGATCTTCATAGTTAATTCGCGTGTCATGAATGCTGATTTTTTCGATTGAAAGCTGCAGATCCTTTTTACCATTCACCTTATCATTCGCTGCAGGCGCGGGCGCTGAAGCTGTGGGTGTTGTTAATTCTTTTTTCTTAACAAGCGTTTCCCAATTTCCAACGCCTTGTTCGTTTACAGAAAGATTTACAACAGCGCCATCAACCAGCACATGTTTTACTTGTACATCGCCTTTCAATAATGGAATGAATGCCACTAGTAGGCTCGCGCTTTTTACATCCGCCAAAATAGCTTGCGGGTTTTCTTGCGGCGCAACGGATACATCTTTTACCGCAAGACCGATGGACGGCCAAAATGCCCAACGCAAATCTCCGCGCATATTGAGCGCAACACCATGGTCGGCGGCTAGGGCTTGTATGCGTGGCTTGAAGGTATTGGCGTCAACAACAAGTATCAAAATAATGATCGCGCTAACTATTGTTGCGCACACAAATCCGGTTATTTTTAATACAGATTTCACACTCATTGGCATACTCCTTCAATCAGTTGGGCGGGCAGTATAACCTGTTGATACTGCAAAGACCGGTTCACTGCGCTAGGTTGCTCAGGCTATGTTATGACACCTTAACGCAACGTTAAGTGCCCTACAGCTCTCAAGCCAAACGCCATCACTCCCAATCACCTAGTTGCTAATCGCGGCTATACTTTCCAAATAACGGATAATATGACGCGGGAAACCTCAATGAGAAGTTTGCAACTTCTACACATTTCATTCTTACATTTTTGCTCGCTTAAGCGATTAAGCTTGGTTACCGCCTTGCTATGCGCGATAGCATTGCCGTGTAAAGCAGACAACTCAATTGAAGTGGGTTATACGGGCACAGACTCTGTTGGTATTCAGGACGACCGCAATCTTTTTTTTATCGAGCTGCTTAAACAAGCACTGGCCCGCTCGGGCAAACCTTATAAAGCGGTGATGAAAGTTCGCGGCGCAACTCATGCCCGCCAAATGCAAATGGTGGTGGATGGTTTGATCGACGTGCTCTGGGATGCACCCGGCCCGGAGGTAGATAAACGCTTAATGCCCATTGAAATTCCCATCGACAAGGGTCTTATTGGCTGGCGGATTTTTTTTATCAATGCTGAAGACCAGCCGATGTTTTCCAAGGTGACGACCGAAGAAGAACTCAAGAAAATCCCCCTTGGGCAAGTTAAGTATTGGCATGACACCTCTATTCTGCGCGCCAATAAATTTAATATTGTGGAGACGCCCTCTTACACTGGCACCTTCAAAATGCTCATGTCTAAACGCTTCAACTTTTTTCCACGCTCTGTGGCGGAGATTTGGTCAGAGCAGGAGAATCAAAAGTCGATGCTGAATGACGTGGTGATTGAGCAAAATCTAGTTCTGCACTACCCCATCGCCTACTTTTACCACGTAACAAAAACCAACAAGGTGCTCGCCGAGGATATTCAACGCGGCTTGGAAGCCATGATGCATGACGGCAGTTTTGACCGCCTGTTTATGCAATACAACGGCGAGCTCATCGCCAAAGCCAACCTTAAAAACCGCCACCTAATTCGCGTAAAAAACCCCTATATGAGCGAAGAAACCTATCGCCGCTTTGAACACTTCTGGTTCAATCCAGAAACTTGGGATACCACACACCCGGCTCCGCATTAGCACTTCAGGCCAAACCCCTAAGCTGAACTGGTGAAACGAAGGTCGCGCCGTTAGAATAGCGGCCTTTCCTCTCCCCATCCCAATTACATTTACTCTCGAGGCACCTCATGGGTTTTAAAACCGCGCTCTACGCCACCCACCAAGCTATGGGCGGCAAGCTGGTCGACTTTGGCGGCTGGGATATGCCCTTGCACTACGGCTCGCAAATTGAAGAACATAACCACGTGCGCCAAAACGCCGGTATGTTCGATGTTTCCCACATGACCGTAGTGGACGTGAAAGGCGCTGATGCCAAGGCTTACCTGCAATATTTGCTGGCAAACGATGTTGCCAAAATTGACGCCGTTCCCGGCAAAGCGCTGTACAGCGGCATGCTGAACCCAGAAGGCGGCGTGATTGACGATTTGATCGTGTACAACATGCAAGATTCATCAGGAGCCTGGTTTAGAACCGTTGTGAACTGCGGCACCCGTGAAAAAGATCTCGCGTGGATGAATAAAATCGCTGCCGATTTCAAAGTAGAACTGACCGAGCGCGACGACTTGGCGATGGTGGCCATTCAAGGCCCCAAAGCTATTGAACTCACCAAAACCGTGGTTAGCCCTGCCCGCGCTGCGTTGATTGACGGTTTGAAAGTATTCCAAGGTTTACCGGAAGGCGACTGGTTTATTGCCCGCACCGGCTACACCGGTGAAGACGGTCTGGAGATTATGTTGCCTAACGCCGAAGTGGAAAGCTTTTGGACTGCGTTGAACCAAGCAGGTGTTCCCGCCTGCGGCTTGGCCGCGCGCGATACTCTGCGCTTGGAAGCCGGGATGAACCTTTACGGTCACGAAATGGATGACAGCGTTTCCCCGCTGGCCGCCAACATGGGTTGGACCATTGCCTGGCAACCCGCCGAGCGCAATTTTATTGGCCGCAGCGCCATTGAAGCCGAAAAGAACGCCGGCCCCGCCTTTAAGTTAGTCGGTTTGGTACTGCGTGAGCGCGGCGTAATGCGCGCTGAGCAAGTGGTGTCGGTAGACGGTAGCGATCAAAAAGGCCTTATTACCAGTGGGACTTTTTCGCCAACTTTAGGCTATTCTATTGCCCTCGCCCGCGTACCGACGAACATTGGTAAACAGTGCCATGTTGAGATGCGCGGCAAGCAAGTTTTAGTGGATGTGGTTGCTCCCAACTTTGTGCGCAACGGCAAACCTCTTGTTTAAACCATTTAAAGATCAGAACACTTTTTGAAGCACAGGAAAACATCATGAGCGACATCCGCAAAGAACTGAAATACCTCAGCAGCCACGAGTGGGCACGCATTGAAGAAGACGGCACCGTCACTATCGGCATTACCGATCACGCACAAGAAGCCTTGGGCGATGTGGTTTACGTTGAAACCCCAGAGGTGGGCAGCCGCGTATCCGTGGGCGAAGAGGCCGGCGTAGTTGAATCTGTTAAAGCCGCTTCTGATATTTACTCATTGGTTTCGGGCGAAGTGATCGCTGTAAACGAAGCTCTTCAAGATGCACCTGAAACTGTAAACGCGTCACCTTACGACGACGGCTGGTTCTTCCGCGTTAAGCCAGACGATTTGGCAGAATTGGATGAAGCACTTGATGCTGCCGATTACCGCGAATTGATTGAAAGCGAAGAGTAATTTTCGTAAGTCACGCCAAAACGAAAACGCAGCCTAGGCTGCGTTTTTTGTCTTAATTTTCCAATCATTGCTCAACGATGGAAAAAGTTTTTAAGTTCGTTGCCGCCGCGCGCAAAATGCCTTGATCTTGTTCGCCGCGCACACCGCTAAAGGCCACAATTAAACGTTCGCCGCTCGCGGTTTTTGCTTCTAATCCACCCAACCAACCAATAAATTCCGGGTGCGGAATACCAAATTCTTCAGCATTGACTTCATCGTTATAAACACGCTTTTCGTAAGCACCTGTAGCGTAACCAGTGCGCCACACTTGTAAGGCTTTTTTGGTCGCGACTTGCGCTATTTGGCGTTGACGAACCGGATTACTTCCGTACATGCGCACAATGGAATCACCCGCCGCGTTCATCACACACAACACGCAATTACCATTGGCAATTTGCATTTCCTCTGGCACTGCTAAAACGCCAGGCAACAAGCGTCCTACTTCATCAGCAATCGAGTTAGCAAGGGATTGAAATTCAAGAATATTCATAGATTTACTCGTTAGTCGTTTTTGTTGCGTGTTATACCAAAACAGGGAAGATTCTCCCAGTAAGCAATTGTTAGTGCGCTATGCAGCGGACAATTATCAACTTTTGTCACCTCAATAAACAATTCAAATTGTAAAAAACGTAAAGGCAGGCCTTAGCTAACTCGCTGTGCTATAAAATACTCTTACATTCATCTGCCAGAAGCCTTCCCATGACCCGTCTTCGACAGCGATTTATTTTGACCACTGTGATCAGCTACGTGCTACTCGCAACCGCATGGATATTTTTTTCCGATAAGTTGTTAACCGCCTTGGTGAATTTAGAGGAAATTTATTGGCTATCTACCGCCAAAGGCATTTTCTTTATTGCAATTACCGGCACTTTTTTCTTTTTTGCCTTACGCGCTGTGCCGCCAGAAACAACAAATCCCGGCACGCCCATTTTCGACACCCTAACGGTAAGCCTGCATCAAACACAAAGGTCGCGCTGGCGCGGTTACGGTTTGGCATTAGCAACTACCTTTTGTACCTTTTGGTTGCGCCATTTTTTACCGTCGAATATAGATCAAGACATATTCACCATTTATATGCTTCCTATAATCCTCAGCGCGCTCTACGGCGGTTGGGGCGCAGGCTTAATTGCAACCTTAGTGGCAAGTGCGGGTGCGTTTTATCAATCACATTTAGGTAATGCTGCCGCACCGCTTTCGGTAAAGTTGGAATGGGCTTTCCTGATTGTTAATGGCATTGCAATCAGTGCTTTCGGTGAAATGTTACGGAGCGCGGTAACGCACCTACAACACAAACGCCAACTTTTGGAATCGATTGTTTCAAGTACATCTGATTCAATTTTTGTTAAAGATTTGAACGGCCAATATCAATTAATTAATGCAGCAGGTGCGGCTTTTTTAGGGAAAACGGCTGACGACATTATTGGCAAAGATGACAATTCACTTTTTGATAGCAGTACTGCCAAGATTGTTATGGAAAGAGACAGAGCCATACTCGCCTCGCAGCAAGTACAAACATTGGAGGATCCAGTTATAGATCCTAAGGGAGAACTGGTTGTATTCCACACGACTAAAGGCCCCATTACGGATAGCAGCGGAAAAATTATTGGGCTGTTTGGAATTGCGCGTGACATTACGCAGCTCAAAAAAAATGAAAGCAAAATGTTGCTTAATGAAGCACGCCTGCACTCCGTTATCAGCGCCACCAGTGATGGCTTTTGGGATTGGGATTTAACGAAAAACACGATTTATTCATCGCCAAAACTTTTGCAAGTGATTAACCAGCCAGCAGCAGCGGAATTGAATTCACCGGAGTTCTTTGCATCACTTTTGTCACAAGAAGAATTTGCCGCTGTTCAAGAAGCCACACGCTTACATTTGCGCGGTTTAAGCACGCACATGGAGTGCGATATTCAACTAGCCGGTGAACCTGCGCGCTGGCTGCGTATTAACGGTCGTGCAGTGGAATGGGACAGAGCGACCAACCGCGTATTACGTATTGCGGGCACTGTATCGGACGTGAGTGACCGAAAACAACTTGAACTTGAACAGGCACAAGCCGCCGTGGTGTTTAATAATTGTTACGAGGGCATCATGATTGTGGGCCCTGATTTATCCATTACCAAAGTGAACCCCGCATTCATTCGCATTACTGGTTACCAAAGCGATGAAGTGCTTGGACAAAAGCCAAATATATTGTCGTCTGGTTTACATGACGAACATTTTTATCGCGACATGTGGCATGCGATCAACACACAAAATTTTTGGCGCGGCGAGATTTGGAATCGCCGTCGCGATGGCGAAATGTATATTGAAATGTTATCTATTTCCGTTGTTCGCAATAGCCTTGGGGACATTCAACATTACGTTGGTGTGTTCACGGATATTAGCCAAGTGAAAGCACATGAGGCAGAACTGGAACGCATCGCCCACTACGATACGTTGACAGGCATTCCCAATCGCCGCTTATTGGCAGATCGCTTACAACAAACACTCAGACATGCGCAGCGCAACGGAAAATCTGTGGCAGTGTGTTTTTTGGATTTGGATAATTTTAAAGCGATTAACGATCAATATGGTCACAATGTCGGCGATCGACTTTTGATAGGCGTTAGCGACAATTTAAAAACCGTGTTGCGCGACGAAGACACAATTGCACGCTTGGGCGGCGACGAATTTGTGTTGCTCTTGGCAGACATCAATTCGACTGAAGAATGCGCGCTCATTCTCAACCGTATCTTGCGCACGATAAACAGAGACATGCACATCGATGATTTGCGCCTTTCTACTACGGCGAGTATCGGTGTGAGCCTCTACCCCGAAGACAATGCCGACCCCGATACTTTGTTGCGCCACGCAGATCAGGCTATGTATCTCGCCAAAAAAGCAGGTAAAAACCGCTACCAATTATTCGACCCCGAAAATGACCGCAAAGCGCAACAACATCGTCAATTTGTAGAAGTGCTTGAGCACGCGCTTTCGCGCGAAGAGTTTGTGCTTTTCTATCAACCCAAAGTTGATTTAACGACGGGCGCTGTGACGGGTTCAGAAGCCTTGATTCGCTGGCAACACCCAGAGCGCGGCTTGTTATCGCCCGTTCATTTTCTTTCCTATATCAACGGCAGTGAACTCGAAAGCGCATTTGGCCAGTGGGTTATCAATACTGCACTCGCGCAATCAGATCAGTGGCATCGTTTGGGCATTAATAATCACATCAGCGTCAATATTACTGCTAACCATTTATTAAAACCCGGCTTTAAAGAACAGCTCTACAGCGCGCTCATGCGTTACCCGGATTTGCCGGAAAATAGTCTTGAATTGGAAATTTTGGAATCCGCTGCAATTGCCGATATTGATCAGGCAATTGGCATTCTCCAATACTGCCGCGATCTCGGCGTGCAACTCTCACTCGACGATTTCGGAACAGGTTATTCGTCACTCACACACTTACGCAGGTTACCTGTAGACACGCTCAAAATTGACCAGAGCTTTGTGCGCGATATGTTAGTGGATAACGATGATATGGGCATCGTACGGGGCGTGATTCAACTCGCCGCTGCGTTTAATCGCAAGGTCATTGCAGAAGGTGTTGAAACTATGGATCACGGAAAAATGCTAATTGAAATGGGCTGCCCGCAGGTACAAGGCTATGGCATTGCGAAGCCTATGCCTGCCAATCAATTTCCTAATTGGTGCGCACAGTGGCGAGGTGAAAAGGCGTGGAGCAAATTGCACTGAGATATATTTATTTGTGCATTAGGCTTTAATATCATCCAAACCAGTAATTAAAACTTTGCGCCCTGCGCCTTCAACCTTTATATCGATAAGCACGTTGGGCTTGGGTAATACGCCCTGCCCACGCTCAGGCCATTCCATCAAGCAAACACTGCCTTCGGTGAAATAATCGCGAATGCCCATGTATTCCAATTCTTCGGGATCACCTAAGCGATACAAATCAAAATGGTACAACCGACGATCGGCGAATTCGTAAATTTCCACCAGCGTATAGGTCGGGCTTTTAACCGCACCTTGATGACCAAAGGCGCGCAAAATACCGCGCGATAATGTGGTTTTTCCTGCGCCCAAATCGCCATTTAAAAATACGCACTGAAAAGCAGATTGCGCACGCAAGCTGCGGCCAATACGTTCACCAAAGACAACCATATCAGCTTCGTTGTCGATATAAAATTCTTGTACAGAAGACACGTTATTCACTCAGTAATTGTGCAACGTAAGGAATGATATCGGTCGCCATTAATCCGCGTTGACCGATTTTTTCTGCAGCTAAATCGGCGGCACTCGCATGCAACACAGCACCGAGTTGTGCGGCATCTTCAACCGCCAAACCTTGTGCGATAAGCGCGCCTAAAATTCCGCTCAGCACATCGCCCATACCGCCGGTTGCCATGCCGGGGTTACCCGCAGTCACCACACCTGTCACGCCAGATTCGCCTAATACCAAACTGCCTGCACCTTTTAAAATCACAGTGCCACCCAGTTTTTGTTGCAGCTGTGCGATGGCATCAAAACGGTTTTGATTGACTATCACATTGGTTGAGCCGAGCAAGCGGCCTGCTTCGGTTGGGTGCGGCGTGTAAATGCAATTGGCATGGCTTGGCCAATCGGGAAGTACGCGGCCTTCGGCAATAATATTGAGCGCGTCGGCATCCACCACCATGGGCAAGCCAGACTTTGCGGCGACTTGCAGGAGTTGCTCTGACCAGGGTGAACGACCAAGGCCGGGGCCAACAACCAACACAGTGGCACGGCTCAATAGCAATTCAAGTTCCTGCCCGGAGGCTACACCGCGCGCGATAATTTCTGGGCTGCGAGTAAGAATCGCAGGAATGTGTTCAGGGCGAGTGGCAACACTCACCAATCCGGCGCCGGAACGCGCCGCAGCCTCGGCAGCCATAATCACCGCGCCGCCATAACCATGATCACCGCCAATCACTAACACGTGACCAAAGTTGCCTTTGTGCGCATCTGCACTGCGTGGAGGTAAAAGTTCCAGCAAATCGATCAAATGCAGCTGCTCATAACTTACATCTTGTTGCGCATAAAGATCGGCAGGAATATCCAAATCCGCCAACACAACCTGACCACACACCGCAGGACCACGACCTGTAAGAAGCCCGCGTTTAACGCCGATAAAGGTTATGGTGATATCTGCTTTGACTACTGCTCCGTGATCAGCGCCTGTATCAGCGTCCAATCCAGACGGTAGGTCGATGGCCAAAACAGGCAAACCAGTTTGGTTAATTTGTTCAATGAGATGAGCGCACTCGGGGCGCACTTGAACATTCAGACCAAGCCCAACCAGAGCATCCACTACCACACCAACTTGAGGGGGCTGCGTTTCGGCTGCACGGGTGATTTTTACACCTTCTTGTAGGGAGTAGTCGTAGGCCAAGCGCGCTTCGCCCTCATACTTGTCTGGCGAAGCCAATAAAATCACCTGAACCGGGACTTTCTTTTGCGCCGCCAATGCCGCCACGATTAGGCCATCGCCACCGTTTTTACCCGCGCCACAATAAACCGTAATTAATTCCGGTGATGGGTAACGCTCAACCAGCAATTCAAAAGCGGCGCGCCCTGCGCGCTTCATCAGCTGAATGCCGGGAATTCCGCTGGCGATGGCGGCTGCATCCAGCGCGTAAACTTGCGCGCTTGTGTATAAATTGGAATCGGGAGCGGTAATTTTCATAGAGCACTCAAATGGGTTTGTTGGCGCTGATGCGCAGGCAATGGCGGCGATTATACGCAAGTTGGTGGAGCTATCGAAGCTGGGATTTTGTTCCGGTAACCCGAAGCGGGCTTGGTGGATAATGGGCAACCAGGTGATTACACTGACTCGATAACAGCAAAGGACCATCAATAATAATGAGCACTGATCCGACTATCGTAAACGGCGCAGCATCTGATCTTACCGCCATTAACCCTAATTCCCCCAATATTGAAAATCTCACGCTGGACATACTACCCGCGCATCACCCAACCTCTGATTTAACAAGCACCTCAGCAAAACACAAAGATCCACAACCAGGCGACACCATAAAATCGCGCTTTGTGCTCGATGAACTCTTGGGCAAAGGCGGCATGGGTTCTGTTTATCGCGCATTAGATTTACGCAAAAAGGAAGCGGGCGATAACAAACCTTATGTTGCGATTAAATTATTGGGTGATGAATTTAAACACCACCCGCATGCGCTAGTTACCTTGCAGCGAGAGGCTCGCAAAACCCAAGAGCTTGCACACCCGAATATTGTGACCGTGTATGATTTTGATCGCGACGGTGATTTGATTTATCTCACCATGGAGGAATTGCGCGGCCAATCCTTGGACGAATTGATTGAAAACTCGCGCGACACTTTATCGCTCAAACAAAAATTAGATGTACTTCAGCAAATTGCACAAGGCTTGGCCTATGCACATTCAAAAGGAATCGTCCACTCAGATTTAAAACCCGCAAATGTTTTTATTACAGAAAAAAACACCGTAAAGTTATTGGACTTTGGTATTGCTCGTGCAGCTAATCAGGAGATGTATGAAGACAACTTTGATGCAGGGCGACTTGGTGCAGTAACCTTTGCATATGGCAGCTTGGAAATGCTGAACTTTGAGCCGCCGCACCCCAGTGATGATATTTATGCACTTGGGATTATTGCGTGTGAACTATTAGGTAACAAACACCCCTATCAACGCATTAATGCACAGCAAGTTTTGCACGACGCGATAACACCCGAACTGCCGCCACTTAAGAATCCTTTTCTACGTAAGTTGTTGATAAAATCCATCGCAATAAAACGCGAAGATCGTATTCAAACTGCAAACGAATTTTTAAAACAACTGAAATTTGCGCGACGGGGAATTAAAACCTTGGCAAGCGCGGCCGCAGTTATTTTAATCGCCTTAGCGGCAAACTTCAGTTACTGGCATTACTTTGGCAAACACGAAGTCGCCTTTAATGATTTGCCCGTGAGTGCACAAAAATCCTTTAATCAATTTTTGCAAGAAGCGGAGCTAGCCTTAAATTTTAATGACTTACAAGGTGCTGTAGTGAATATTGACCAAGCGTTTAAAATTCATCAAACCGAAAATCGGTTGCTAAAACTACGGGATCGCGTTGTCGCCATTCTTAAACACAATATCAACAACGCTGATTCAGAAGCCTCACGCCATTTTTACGAGCAACAGCTAGCTCAACTCAAATCCTATCCCGCATTTGCCAGAATCGAGGCGCGCTAATTATTAAGCGCGCCTTCTTCGAACCAGGTCAAAATGGTTTGACCAAAAGCATTTAATTGATCAGCCGAGGACGGAGGCACACCTTCCAAATCGGTGTTACACAACCGATTACCACCCGAATGATTTGGATCACCACATGCATAAGCCATAAACGGCGACCCTAAACCTCCAGCCTTAGAGGAGAGCACCGAATAGACTCGCCAATTAGGGCCAAACGCGTTGGTGTTTACTCTGTGGCACGATGGGCACGATGTGGTAATACCACTACTGATTGTTGCGAAACTCGCTTTAGCATTCAGCGTAACCTGTACTGTGCCCTCGCTCACTCTTCCGGTTAAGGAGTTGTCGCGAATACGGTAAGAGAAAGAATCATTACCGACAAGACCGAAGGGTGGTGTATAGGAAATAACTCCATTGCTCACGCTGAGCGTACCGCCCTTCGCTGAAGTTTTATCAACCGAATCCAACTTGAAAGCCAAACCCGGGGCCGCAGAGTCATTTGCGGTTGGGTCTGGGCAATTAACACTATTCATTTGAATTGGGAATTGACTAGTGTTTACGGAAGTACGTGCCGACAAAACGCAAACATCTGGCCCACCAATCGTAGGCGCAGCCAATGAATTGATAACAATATTTACGGTTTTAAATTCAGATTGTTCACCAAACGAATCCTTGATTGCAACAGAGAACTCACCGTCTCCCGCAGCCTTGGCTTCAGTCGACTGAAAGGTAATATTTCCATTTACCGTATCAACATTTTTTACCACGCCGTGTTTGACCCTATCACCAATAATAATTTGCGGTGTTTTGCCTTTTTGGATATCACCGAATATTGATCGACAAGCTTTATCATCAACCGGCGCATTGGGGCACAAGGACAAAAACAAATTCATGCTAACCTCACCACCTTCAATAACAGATTGCGACGGAAGATCCGAAAGACTGGGCTTGTAGTTAGCAACTGATATTTGCCTGTTAGTCACAGGTGATTCTCCGTCGCTATTCGATACCAGCAAACCGACTTTGTGACTCTCACCCGGTGCAGCGGGTTTAAAGGTGTATTTTCTACCGGCACTAACTGAGCGATCATCCAACATCCATTTATAATTATCTGCAAATAAACTCATACCTCCGTCAAAGGTGACCGTTTCATCAAAATCAAGCTTCAATTCCGACGGTGTGTCAGCCGTTTGGGCAGGGAGGATAATTGCAATAGGAGCACCGGGAATTAATGTAACGGGTACATCATTCGCCGGATTAGCATCTGAATTTAAATGGTCGCGCAACAGTTTTGCGGCAGAATCACCGCCATTAAAACTTAACCAAAACCGATCCATTGTTAAACGAGACATTGGCATGAGGCCACGTTCATAAACATAATTTTTTAACGATGGATGATTAACAAATTCAGCGTAATTATCGAAATCAAATTTCACATTAGCGGTGAATAAATGGCACATACGACAGTTGCGCTCGTACACGTTAGTGTAAAGCGATTCTTGCGAGCTATTCCCCCTCCACCCCAAAGGAATATAACTTCCGTCAAATTTACCGGACGGTAAGGTTTTTAGCGTTTGTTGTAAAAGCGCGATTTTTTCCACAGGTAGGTTGCGTGTGTCGCCCCCAAAATCCAAGGATTCCATTGCAGCACGCTCGCTGGCGCTACCGTACCACCCGTGAAGTTGCTTGATCGCTTGCGTGTGACTTAGGAGGCGATTGGAATTTTCCGTTAATGTATGCAACACCATTTGGTTTTGCAGTTTAAACAGAGGTTCCTGATTTTCGCGACTGTATTTGCTTTGCTCCGCCGTGGGCACGCCGTTCGACTTCGCTAAAGCTGCGTAGGCTGGGTCTATTAATTTTGTATTGCTCGCTTGGGTATATAAAAACGCATCCAAATCCCATGGCATAAAGCCCGCGTCTAAATCTGCATTTTCGGCAGGAATTACTCCCATCGAATTAAATTCTTTTGTGTGGTTATTTCCTGAGTGACAGGCTGTGCATACGCCCGGAAGATATTTTTCACCACGACCATCAAAATTCATTGACTCTGCGCGAATATATCCACCATTTTTTTGATCGGGAACATAAGCGTAAAATTTAACGATTTTTTTATCCGAAGGAACTGCCGCGGCATCACCGCACGCGCCAGTAGGCGCAGGGCTATACTCCATGACAACTATCGCAAATTCATTGCGGTTACTTAAAGTATTGTCCAGCGTCGTGTAATTAGTTACGTAGGAATAAACATTTCCGTTTGCATCCTGGCGCATGTGCATATCGCGCCCAAAGCCGAGATCATAATTGTTGATATATTTGGTGTTTACATCGCCATCATCTTTTCCGGTAAAACCTGCGCTTGCTAGCCAACCTGCAAACGTTTTGGCTTTTTCGGCTGGATCGATGCATTTGTAATAGTTGGTTGCACTTAGTTTTGACTCGAGCGCTAGCGCTTGTCGTATATTTTCCACATCAACAAAAGTCGGTGCTGCACCGGATTGCACAATCGGCTTACTGAATTTCGCGGGGAATTCAACGAGCTTTTGCTTATTGGTATTTGCACCAAAAACCTCATCACCTTCCATGTCCGTCAAGTAAACATTCAATGGCGAACCATTGGATTGCTGCAATTGAAAGCTCAGCGAAACCTGAGCATCCTGAAGGTTTTCGAACTCCAGGCGAGCCAAACGTAGCGCGCCTTTGAATTGCTTGTTGATCTCATCGAGATTTAATTCCGGAATAGGAATAGTAAAAGATAGGTTATTGCTGCTATTAATGGCTTCAACCTTTCCGGCTGGCACCGTCCCACTCAAACGCTTTTCCATAATCGTGGCTTCATGGGCGTTACCGTCGCGCCCCATCCACTTTGCAATACCGTTTACGATTAGAGTGACAGGAATATCACTAGTAATTAGGTCATCTTTCTGGGTTGTAATAAATGCTTGCAACTTATTTTCAACACCCGGCAAGGTAAGAAAATGGTTGGAGTCTTTTATTGCTTGCACTAGCGTTTCAATATCATTGGTAGCTTTCACTCCATCGGCATCAGTTATTGTTAGCCGGAATTTAAGCTTTACGCCATCCGTGTTACCCATAGGAATTGAGGGGGCGGTAAATGCTGCTGAGTTGGTTGAACGCTCATACAGCTCCACTTTAAATCCCGACTCATCTATCTGCTGCCACTGATACTGCAATATAGGATCATCGAACCCCTTGCTATTGACACCAGTGAGCACCACTTCCGAGCCGGCACGCACATTCACAACACCCGCATTTACGCTCGCACCAAGAACTTCTGCCACCGCTACCGGTGCTGCATCCACCGGTAAATCAGCTTTACCACCGGCACCTCCACCACACGCTACCAATAAAAAAAAGCATGCACTTAACACACAACTGACTTGAATCTTTTGACTGACCATCACAACATCAAACCTTTAATCTTTTTCTGAAGCCCAAGTTAAAATTCGTAACGCAAACCAAGCTCAACCATACTGATCTCATAGTTCGCTAGATTTTTTATTTGCTTATATTGCGCAAAGGCTTGTAGCCCTCCCGCCACATCGCCACCCACTGCTTTTTGGTGCCCACCCATTAGCACCGCAGATACACCGAGAGTATTTATGTTGTAGGCATCATCTGTTATGTCAGTGGGAATTGAAAAAGCGTTGGTTTCACTCGGAGCATAGAGATATCGAGCCGCAATTGCGTGTGGATCGTCTTGGCGTTGCTTGACGAGTTCGTAATTTGCATAAGGCGTTATAACGGCAAAACTCGGCGTGAAGGTGTACCTTAAACTCGCACCTACTGTTGCTGTTGCGGAATGTATATTTTGTGCGTCAACCACTAAATCAAACGCCGCTTTATTTGCATCTCGCTCGACAAAGCTATCAATTTTTACCTGCGTTGCGTTGATGTTCACAAACGGCTCTAGGCTTATTTTTTTGTAGGAAAGGTTATAACCTGCCGATAAAAACGCAGAAAGATTTTTTGCTGTTGTGGATGCAAGTGTCTGGGTATTGGGACTTGGGATGTCGGGATTTAACGACGGGTATCGAATTGCGCGCAAGCTGTCAAAACTTAACTCCTGATAGCCTACAGACCCACTCGCGTAAAAATGTTCACGCTGATACATCACAAACGGAAAAATGCTAAATCCGGTTGCATCAACATGGCCGGACACAATACTTTTTGAGCTATCAAAATCCACACGTTGGTCAATGTAACTGACTAAGCTACCTGCAACCCAACGCGGGTTAAAACGATAATCAAAGCCGCCATTGAATTGGTTACCCCTAAAGCTAAAAGCATCTTCTAAACTCGTTGGTGCTTTATTGCCTTTAGCGCCAGAGTAATTAATAAATCCACCCCAAGGGCTATATTCCTCGCGCTCATCACCCGCGCCACCACCTTGAATCACCTCATCATTCTGCACGATGGAGGAGCCATCATTGTAAAGACCCATAGCGTTTAAATGAAAACCTTGCGCACCAAAACGCAACGCCGTTAAACGAGAACCCAAATTAGAAATTTGCCCACGCAAATAATCACCCGCAAGAGATCCTTGCGCCGAATATTCCTCCGCCGCATCCCAACGCAACGCAAACCCCAAGCCGCGCTTATCCAAGCCTAAACTAAATTGAGTTGGGCCATCGTTTGTTAATTCGTTGGCCGTATGCACAATGGCACGCACGTTTTTAAATAATTGATAGGTTTGCCCAGTACAGCTCGCTGTCGGTGTTGTGTTACCGCTTGCGCTCACGATTGCGGGGGCGCGCATTGCATCAAAACAGCCCGCATTGGCAATTAGATCTTGGTAGGTTTGCAACGCCGCTCGCGCACTTCGATTCTCCAATTCATTGGAAAACGTATTAATGAGCTGCGCCATTCCGGCGTGCGATGTGGATGGTAAAAATAGCCCGCTCGTCGCGAGACACAAGAATCCCGTTATCTTTTTCATAGCAATCTTTTAATTTCACATTTGTCTGTTAAGGTCGTTAATGTTGAGTCGATGTCTTATTTGTGAACAAAAAAGAAATCACCAACCTCATGGCCTGTGCCTTTAATGGCTTTAAACTCCGGAAGTTGTACGAAGTTAACGCTCTTGGCACGCTCAGTAACTTGATCTTTTATTTTCAAAAAGAGTTCTGGGCCACTGACAACACCTTTGGCAGATTCCAATGCATCAAGGAACGCGCGCGCGAACACTGAGTGTCCGTTGCCTGCGTTATCGAGCACGGGCAGATCGCCGCCAGACGATAAAAGTAAGCGTGATTTTTTGGGAAGTTTGTAACGGATGTAATCTTCGGAAAATGTTTGCTTGTCGCCCATAAACAAATAGCCGGGTTCAGATGACAGCAGACCCGCATAACAAGAATCCGCCACAACCAGAACACGTTTTGCTTTTAAACGGGCTAAATGGCGGTTCACAAATTCGTTCGAAACCCAGAATGTATCATCTGGCGGTGGCGTGGCATTACTCGGCAGCCAGTAACCTGTTTCAATTCCGCCGGCCTGTACGCGACTACCGTGACCCGCATAGAAAATTAATAAATTATCGGCATCACCTAAACGTGCATCCATGTCGTTAATCGCACGCATCACAGTGCTGTTATTTCCATCCAGCACCATAGTGACTTCAAAGCCGTAATCATTTTCCAGAATTTGCTTCGCACGCTTGGCATCGGCATGAGGTGTTTTCAGGCTATCGATGTGTTGATACTCCTGATTCGCAATAATAAGCGCGTAATATTTCCCAAACTGCAAGTTGCCTTTTTTAATGTCTGGCGCTGTTGTTTTGCTAGCTGTGACGGCGGCGGGATTGATTTGCGGCTCACGAATCTGAGCAAGCGTGTTTAGCTCTTTAATGACCCCTGCTCGCTCAGCATCTATACCGGTGATCCATTTTTTGAGTTGCGCAACTTCCGCCTGGCGCTTCGCTTCTTCTTCCGCTTTTTTTGAATTTACCGCTAAGGCTTGTAATTGTTTATTCAGCAAACTGATTTGCGCGCTTTTTTCATCGAGCACTTTTTGCAGTTGTTCGCGCGTTTCAGCCTGCGCGCGATTCGCGGCCGATTGATAAATCAAATCATCTTGCGGCATACCCCAGGCTTTACGGTACCAGTTGAGTGCTTGCATTTTATCTTTGGTCACCCCCAAGCCTTGTTCGTAAAGCGTACCCAAATTGAACTGTGCTCGTGCGTTACCTTGCTCCGCAGCTTTTTGGTACCAAATCAAGGCCGCCTGATAATTAGGTTCACCACCTAAGCCACGCTCAAAAATTTCGCCGACATTGGTCTGGGCTTCAGCATCGCCTTGCTCGGCGGTTGGAAGCCACACTTGCAGTGCCGTTTTGTAGTTGGCGCGGTCGTAAGCAACATACTCGCCACCGCGAATGCGACAATCCGCTGCGGTCGTCATAATCGGACGCCGTGGTGTAAGGTATGCCCCTCCCCCCAACTGCCGTACTTGGCCGGGTAGAAGGCAATCCACCACATACAGATCGGCAAGAGCTGGTGTGGATGATGTTGAAGGTGTTTTTGACACTTGGGATGAACTGCATGCTGAAAGCAACAACCCCAAACCAATAGCTGTGAAAGATCCCGCTAAAAGCGTTCTTCCTTTAAGAACCGATTCCATTTAATTACCTTTGCTAACGTTTATTATTGATTTTTTTGGCGCGCATTATTTCGCCTGATCAAATGTTAAACAAAAACCTTATTTTATGACAGCGCTATCATTATGACCTGGTTCAAATTTTTGGATAAAAGCTGCAACCCTTTTTTAGGGAAAAGCTGGTTATTTTTATCTGTAAAAAAATATCGGCTTTTAATGATTGTTCAGACGCTTTTGATCAGCGCCTGCCAAAGCACACAGCTGCGCCAACCTGTGAGCTTGCCAGCCGAAGCCACCGTAACTACCGCCAACTTTAACCACGCGATGGTCAGCAAAGCGGGCATAACAACGCGGCTGCATGTTTACGTTGAGGGCGATGGGATCCCCTTTGAAAGCAGGTTCGTGATTGCCCAAGATCCCACGCCCGTGCGCCCGTTAATGCTGCAACTCATGGGGCTGGATAAGACCCAAAGCCTTTATCTAGGACGTCCCTGCTACTTCAATCGCTCGCTGCCCCAACTTGCCGATGATCGCTGCAATCCCCGTATTTGGACGAGCGCTCGCTATTCCGATGAAGTAGTCGAAAGCATGACCAAGGCGTTGCGCAATCATTTGGTGTCGCACCCCGCAAGGGGCATCACCCTGATCGGGCACAGTGGCGGCGGAACCTTGGCAATGTTGATGGCGGCACGCATGCCGGAGGTCGATCAGGTCGTGACTATTGCAGGCAATCTCGATACCGATGCATGGACAAGGCTGCACCGCTACACACCGCTCAAAGAATCCCTTAACCCTGTAAACCTTTCAATCGACCAATTGCCGCGCCATCAGCTGCATATTGGGGGAGACAAAGATACGAATATCCCACCTGCGCTGGCGCAACCAGTGTTGAGTCGCCTGGGCTTGGCAATGGTGATAATCCCAAACGCAGACCATAACTGCTGCTGGATCAATCATTGGCCGCAGTTACTCCACCAAATGGATGCGCAAATAGAGCAATAGCCGCAAAAACATTCCGCCACTCGCCACAGGTTTCCGCCATTCGCCGCCGGTAGCGACCGTTCTCACGAATTATCAAGTCCATCGCAAAGCACACCCTTATTCTACAACCTCACTTAACAGGCCTGCGGGCGCGAGGAGAAGATCATGTTTTGCAAAAAAAATGGTGGGTATATAGCAATTTTTATTGGTGTATTAATATCGTTTTGGGTTTCCTATAAATCTCATGCAGAAACCTTTGAAGCTTTGGATGTAAAAGTCGAAGGAAAGGGAGCGGCCGTTCTTTTCATTCCTGGTTTAAACAGCAACTCAAGCGTTTTTACCGATACTTGTAACGCCGTTAAAGCAAACAACGAATGTCATTTATTAACCCTGCCCGGTTTTGCGGGAGCAGCTCCTTTAGCCGCTGATGACACAGATTTCCTGGCAAACATGCGCGACCGCATTGAGCACTACCTGCAAGCAAAACATTTAAAAAATGTAACCTTGGTTGGCCACAGTTTGGGCGGTACTCTTAGCTTGATGATTGCGCAACACGCACCGGATAAAGTACGCAGTCTCGTTATTATTGACGCACTGCCCTACTATGCTGCCATTCAAAATCCAGCAGCCACTCCAGAAATAATGAAGCCACAAGCAACGCAAATGCGCGCCATGATGTTGAGTCAACCCATGGATGACTACTTGAAATACGGCACGCAAAATTTAAACGGTATGAGCAACAACCCAGAGCGCGTTAAGTTGTTAAGCGAATGGTTTAAAACCAGCGATCGCGCCACCACCGCAGCAGCCATGTACAGTATGATGGTCACAGATTTGCGCCAATCGATTGCAACCATTAAAGCACCGACGCTGGTGTTAGGATCTTGGGCAGCCTATAAAAATTTCGGCGCAACCAAAGAATCCACCAAAGCGATATTTGCCAATCAATATGCGGCGCTCAAACAAACTGACATTCAAATGTCGGAAACGGGCTACCATTTCCTGATGTGGGATGATGCGGATTGGGTAAATAAACAAATTGCTGCTGCGCTTAAAAAATAAAAAACGAAGCACAAGGATGTGCAGCGCGCAGCTCTTTAGAACGCGCTTTAGATAAACTTACACTAAGTTAACAAATCCACGAATAACGAGATTATGGAAAAATCATCTGCTTACTACCTTCGCGCCCAGTTCCTATTCTGGGGAGCTTATTTTATTTTGAATTTGCTCTTCATGCGTTTATGGGGCGCGCATTTAACACTGTTTTTGGTGGGGATGTTTTTTTGGCTCTCGCTCGTGCTGGGTTTTACAAGCCACGGATTTCGCTATCTCTACAAAACCTATGCCACGCATTGGTCGTTATTAAAAACCAGCTTGCATCTTATATGGCTCATACCTATCACCGCTTTATGTGCACAAGCAATTATCAGCGGGTTTATTTTTTTGATCGGTGATTTATTCCCAAGCATTACATCAGGTGCGCAACCTGTAAGCGCAGGCGGACTACTCGGCTACACAATTAACTACTGCATTTTGTTCAGCTTATGGTGCACAATTTATTTGCTCCGCGCCGAATTTAACAAGCGCCGTAATTCAGAAATTGCTTATTGGCAACTGCAGGCTCAACTTAAAGAAAATGAATTGCAGTTTTTACGCAGCCAAATCAATTCACATTTTTTGTTTAACGCCATTAACAACTTACGGAGCTTGATTAACGAAGATCCGAAAGCTGCGCGCGACGGCTTGGCAAATCTCTCTGTGTTATTGCGGGGGCTCTTACAAAGCGATAATCAGCAGCTTGTATGTATGCGCGATGAGATGGAATGGGTAAAAGGCTACCTTTCACTTGAGTCACTTCAGTTTGAGAACCGCCTTACAACTTCTATACATATTGATGATGACCTTCTCACAGCTAAAATACCGCCACTTGTTTTGCAGACATTGGTTGAAAACGCGATCAAACACGGCATAGCGGCTCGTCGTTCCGGTGGCCATTTAGAGATTAACATTCAAAAAATAAGCGCGACTCACTGGCAAATAAAAGTCACTAATCCTTTACCAGAATTTCAGCCAACCCACCAAGGCAACAAAATTGGTTTGCGCAATGTACGCGAACGCTTGCAGCTGGCCTACGGCGATAAAGCCAGCATGAATTTGGACATTGCCCAGCAAGTTACCGCAACTGTGGAGATACCTTTGTGAATTTATTAATTGTGGATGACTCGCGTTTGGCACGAAAGGAGCTGGTTGAACTCTTAAGTGAAATACCCGACACACACGTCATTGCTGAAGCCATTGATGTAAGCTCCGCCGTTGCCGCTATAAACTCACACAAACCTGACTTGGTACTATTGGATATTCATTTACCCGATGGCGACGGCTTCGACGTTCTTGAAAACTGCGACTTCACACCACAGGTGATTTTCACCACTGCTTACGAGCAACACGCGTTGCGCGCATTTGAAGTCAACGCGCTGGACTACTTATTAAAACCCGTTACGCGTGAACGATTGGAGGCGGCTATTCAACGCTGCCAAAGCAAAAAGCAAACACCACAACCAGAGCAAACAGAACCCGTCTTTAAAACACGTAATGATCAGATTTTTGTGCGCGACGGAGAGCATTGCCATTTTATTCGTTTGAGTGATTTACGTTTGATTAATGTTGAGGGAAATTACGTGCGGCTATTTTTTCTCAATAAGAAGGCGATGTTGGCACGCTCAGTCAGTTACGTGGAAGAACGACTTGACCCTAAACTATTTTTTCGCGCAAATCGTCAGCAAATTATTAATATGGATTACGTCGCCTCGATTGAACCTTGGCTCAATGAAGGATTACTCATCAAGTTAACGGACGGAACAGAAGTGGAAGTCTCGCGCCGACAAGCGCGAGACTTAAAGCAGCGACTTGAAGTCTAAGAATTATTTCAAAAGATAAACCACATAAACTTGCGCTTTAGCTTTCATAACGCCCGGTTCAAAGGGCTCGCCAGATTCCATTTTTGACAGCCGCACTTGGGGAGATGCATCGGCCGCAGAATCCCCAACAATGGCGCGACTGACGCGCAAGCTGTAAGTCTCTTCCGCGCGCGTATTAAATTCAGAGATCGAAAAAGGTTCACCCAAAGTTTTGCCTTGAGAGGCAGCCAAACGTTCTGCGCGCGCCTTTGCATCAGCCATTGCACTTATCAACACTTTATCTTCCAAAGTCTTTTCGTCGGCTAACGATAATTTGGTCGTAATCGTTTGCGTAATTTTGGCATCTACAAAGGCTTTCATCACCTGTGCGTATTTACTGAGATCTTTCAGTTTTATGTCCACCTGACGTGAAACGCGATTGCCACTGAACACACGCTGCTGATCTCTATAATCGTATTCGGGAAAAATGGATAAAGCGGTAGTGGCAATGGCATCGGGTTTGATGCCTAATTTTTTGCAGGTATTGATAAGCAAGGTGGAACGCGCATCAACATCCGCTTTAGCAGTGGCAAGATCTAAATCGCTCTTCTCAATTAACAGGCTAAACGTCATTAAATCTGGAGTCACTTCAACTTCAGCTGAGCCCTCTACATAAACATGTGGCTTATCCGGTAATGGCGATGCCGCCGCTAATTGACTTAACACACATACGCCCACAAGTGCGATTAACTTTTTCATCCCATTACTCTCCATCATTAATTAACTACTTTTACTTAAACACTGTAACTTAATAAGAAGACAGCGTTTGTAACTAAATGTTTCCCTCGCGCTCACTAAGCTCCAAGCATTTCTGGCAAAATAGGCGCTGGTTAATTATTGAATTTCACCATGCATACTCCCATCAACCTAAACCAACTCGCCACCGACATCAAAGTGTGGGGCCGTGAATTGGGTTTCCAGCAAGTTGGTATTGCCGATATTGATTTATCGCAGGCGGAAGTTCGCTTGAAAGAATGGCTGGCAAAAGGTTATCAAGGCTCGATGGAATGGATGGCCGCACATGGCAATAAACGCTCTCGGCCGAATGAGTTATTACCCGGCACAGTTCGCGTCATTTCCGTTCGAATGGATTATTTACCGGGAGACACCAATCAAATCGCCACTCTCAAAGATCCAACCAAAGCTTACGTATCGCGTTACACCTTGGGGCGCGATTATCACAAATTAATTCGCAAACGCTTGAGCATTCTCGCCAAACAAATTGATGATGCATTACCCGAGGATTATGAATTCAAAGGCCAAAACCGCGCCTTTGTCGATAGCGCGCCGGTCATGGAGCGCCCACTTGCAGAGAAAGCGGGCTTGGGCTGGCAAGGTAAACATACACTCATCATTAATAGCAGCGCTGGCAGCTGGTTTTTTCTCGGCGAAATTTTTACTTTCGTCCCCTTGCCGATAGATACCCCCAACCAACCCAATCAATGCGGCGAGTGTTCAGCTTGCTTAAAAGTCTGCCCAACCGATGCGTTTATCGAACCCTACAAATTAGATGCGCGCCGCTGCATTTCCTACCTCACCATTGAAAACAAAGGGGCAATTCCCGAGGAGTTCCGCGAACCTATAGGCAACCGCATTTTTGGTTGCGATGATTGCCAAGCCATTTGCCCCTGGAATAAATACGCGCAATTCACCGGCGAAACCGATTTTTTACCACGCCACGGCTTGGCCGATAGCGACCTAGTCACGCTCTTTAATTGGACGGAGCAGGAATACTTGGACAATACCGAAGGCTCAGCAATCCGCCGCATTGGCTACGAGGGCTGGCTGCGCAATATTGCGGTGGGATTGGGGAATGCCCCGCATGACGAAAACATCATTGCTGCGCTGAACTCAAAGCGCGAAAGCTGTTCTGATTTGGTCAGAGAACACATCGACTGGGCGCTGGCCCAGCAAGCCAAAATTAATCATCGCCGAAAACGAAAAATTCAAAATCCCGCAAGGCTGCCATCAACCTAAACAACTAAATGTCGTTTAGACCATATATAAATTGCGAAAAACAATCGCCCGCATAGCCATAAGTCACAGAATTGTTACTAGGAATTTACCCTCTAAACGTGAATAATAGCGCCCCCACAAGAGCATCGCGCCGCACAAGAGAGTTTCAAGGTAGCGAGGCCGCATACAAAAGGGTGTTTAAAACCTTGCCAAAACACAAAGATTGACGCGCAAGAATTAAGCTTCGGTCGCACCCAAGTTAAACCCTGACGTATCAACCACAGACGATAGGCTACAAATTTTATGAAACCTCTTTCCGATATAGGCTTGGTTGGCCTCGCCGTAATGGGCGAAAACCTCATCCTGAATATGGCCAGCAAAGGCTACACCGTTACCGCGTACAACCGTTCCGTTGACAAGGTTGACAATTTCTTGGCTGGCCGCGCTGCTGGCAAGACAATTCGCGGCGCGCACTCCATTGATGAGCTGGTTGCCTCACTCTCTAAACCACGCAAAATTATGCTGATGGTTAAAGCAGGCAAGCCGGTTGATGACTTTATTGAGCAATTGATTCCGCACTTGGAAGCTGGCGATATCATCATCGACGGCGGCAACACACACTTCCCAGACACTGACCGTCGCACCGCTTATTTGGCGAGCAAAGGTCTGCGTTTCATCGGCACAGGCGTTTCCGGCGGTGAAGAAGGCGCCTTGACTGGCCCATCCATCATGCCCGGCGGTTCACCGGAAGCATGGCCTTATGTGAAAGATATTTTCCAAAGCATCGCCGCTAAAGTTGACGACGGCAGCCCATGCTGTGATTGGGTTGGCGAGAACGGCGCTGGCCACTTTGTCAAAATGGTTCACAACGGTATTGAATACGGCGATATGCAGCTGATTTGCGAAGCCTACCAATTGTTGAAAGAAGTAGTTGGTTTGAGCGCAGATGAAATGCACGAAGTCTTCGCCGATTGGAACAAGGGCGAACTCGATTCTTACCTGATCGAGATTACCCGCGACATCCTTGCCTATAAAGATGAAGACGGCTCTCCGCTGGTAGAAAAAATCCTCGACACCGCTGGCCAAAAAGGCACAGGTAAGTGGACAGGTGTAATCGCCTTGGATTTGGGCGTACCGCTTACCCTGATCTCTGAAGCAGTATTCGCCCGTTGCTTGTCTTCGCAAAAAGCCGAGCGCGTTGAAGCCGCTAAAGTATTGAAAGGCCCAGCAGTGAATTTCACCGGCGACAAGCAAGCCTTTATCAATGATTTGCGCAATGCTGTGTTCGCATCAAAAATCATTTCTTACGCGCAAGGTTATTTGTTGATGCGTGAAGCCGCGAAAGAATACGGCTGGAACCTCAACTACGGCGGTATCGCATTGATGTGGCGCGGTGGTTGTATCATTCGCTCATCATTCTTGGGCAACATTAAAGAAGCGTTCGACAAGAATCCTGACCTCAAAAACCTCTTGCTGGATGACTACTTTGCGAAAACTGTCGATGCAGCTCAAGCTGGCTGGCGTCGTGTTTCTGCAGCGGCCATTGTGAACGGGATTCCCGCCCCAACCATCACCTCTGCATTGACCTATTTCGACGGTTACCGCACTGCCCGCTTGCCAGCTAACCTGCTGCAAGCCCAGCGCGACTACTTCGGTGCGCACACCTACGAGCGCACTGACAAGCCACGCGGTGAGTTCTTCCACACTAACTGGACAGGTCGCGGCGGCAATACCTCGTCATCGACCTACAACGTTTAAGCGTTTAAATGCACGTCAAAAGCCCGGTCTGTTTGCGCAGATCGGGCTTTTTTATTGCCTGAAGATTGCCTAAAGAGGAACGATTGCTGGAAAATTCATCAAATGCCAGGTTAATTTCGGTGGTCAGATGTCCTTTGGACGCGACAAAAGACTTCCCATAGATTCCCCACAGGCATATACTTTTATGTCTTATGATTGCGCTATCTTTTGGAGATGAGATGAGTATTTCCGGCAAACTGTATTTTGATGGAGCCTGGCATCAAGGCATGGGCGGTACCTACCAAGCCGTTAACCCTGCCACCGCCCAACTCCTTGAACCTGTCATGACCAAAGCCACCAAAGCGCAAGTTGAATTAGCGGTAGCCGCCGCTCAACGCGACTCACTGGCCTTCGCCAAAACCTCTGCTGCCCAACGCGCAAACTTCCTGCGCGAATGCGCCACTCAGATTGAAGCCTTGGGCGATGAGCTGGTTGACCGCATTAGCGCAGAAACCGGCTATCCCAAGGCCCGCGGCGAGGGCGAGCGCGCCCGCACCTGCGGCCAACTGCGTATGTTCGCGACCTCGCTCGATAATGGCGAGTTTGTTGATGCTCGTATCGACACAGCACAACCCGATCGCAAACCGGTTCCCAAACCCGATATTCGCTTTATGCAACAAGCCATTGGCCCGGTTGCGGTATTCAGCGTCAGCAATTTTCCTTTAGCCTATTCAACCGCCGGTGGTGATAGCGCAGCTGCACTTGCGGCAGGTTGCCCAGTATTAGCCAAGGGTCACAACTCGCATCCTGGCACCGGCGAACTCGTTGCTAGCGCAATCATTAAAGCCATCGAAATCTGCAAAATGCCTAAGGGAATTTTTGCTTATTTGATGGGTGATGATGCGGAGGTTGGTGCAACATTGGTAAAAGCGCCTGCCGTTAAAGCAGTTGGCTTCACTGGCTCTATCGCTGGCGGCACCGCCTTGATGAAAATGGCTAACGCTCGACCAGAACCTATCCCTGTCTTTGCCGAAATGGGTAGCATCAACCCTGTTGTTCTCCTGCCCGAAGCCTTAAAAACCCAAGCGGCTACCATTGCGAAAGGTTTTGTAGCATCGCTCACACTGGGCACCGGCCAATTCTGCGTAAACCCGGGCTTGGTAATCGCTGTTGATGGTCCGGAATTGCAGGAATTCATTACCGCCGTACAAGCCGAGCTGGGCGCTGTGGGCGCTGGCGTTATGCTGAACGAACGTATTTGCCACTCATATTCCAACGGCGTAAACCACTTTAAACAAGTTCCCGGCGTGGACGTTCTGGCTCAAGGTCAAGCGGTTTCTGACGCTGCAGGCTTCAGAGCACAAGCTTATCTGTTGGGCACCAGCGGCCAAAACTTTGTGGCCCAGCCGGATATCCATGAAGAAGTCTTTGGCCCAGCATCCATGCTCGTAAAATGCAAAAGCATCGACGAAATTCCACAGGCCTTATCTGTGCTGGGCGGTCAATTGACTGGCACCGTTCACGGCACTGAAAGCGAACTCGGGCAACACGTCGAAATTATTGATGCATTGACCGCAAAAGCAGGCCGCTTGGTTATCAATGGATTCCCAACCGGCGTAGAGGTTTGTCCTTCGATGGTTCACGGCGGTCCTTTCCCCGCATCGTCTGACATGCGCTTTACCGCAGTGGGTACGGCAGCAATCCAACGCTTCCAGCGCCCCGTGTGCTACCAGAACTTCCCCGATGCGCTTCTGCCCGACGCGCTCAAAAACAGTAACCCGCTTAAACTCAACCGTTTAGTTAACGGCGCGCCATCTGACGCGGCACTGACCTAATAAGCTGAGCAACGCGATATGATGAGCCGCCTTACCAACAAGCGGCTCTAAAATAACAAGCAAATCGATTCAACCAACGTCGGATTTCAACATGAAAAAACCAGTAAAGCTGCGCAGCCAGGAGTGGTTCGGTGGCAAAGATAAAATGGGGTTTGTGCATCGCTCATGGTTGCGCAACCAAGGCTACCCCAACGATTATTTCGAAGGAAAGCCCGTTATCGGTATTTGTAACACCTGGTCTGAACTGACCCCTTGTAATGGCCACTTCCGCGACGTTGCCGAAATTGTAAAACGCGGTGTGTTGGAAGCGGGCGGCGTTCCCTTTGAGTTTCCCGTGATGTCGCTCGGCGAAACCATCATGAAGCCAACATCCATGTTGTTCCGCAACCTAGCGAGTATGGATGTGGAAGAAAGCATTCGCGCTAACCCCTTAGACGGCATTGTGCTGCTCACCGGCTGCGATAAGACCACCCCATCGCTCATCATGGGTGCTTGTTCGGTAGACCTGCCCACACTCGTTGTACCCGGCGGCCCAATGCTCAACGGTAAATTCCGCGGTGGGGAAATTGGTTCTGGTTCGTTCAACTGGCAAATCAAAGCCAAACAAGATACTGGTGAATTTTCTGATGCCGATTTACAGGAAGCGGAAATTGGCGCAGCACGCAGTGCCGGTCACTGCAACACCATGGGCACCGCTTCTACCATGGCCACCATGGCCGAAGTGTTGGGCTTAACCTTGGCTGGCGCCTCTTCGATTCCTGCGGTAGACGCACGCAAAAAAGTTATGGCGCAATTATCTGGCCGTCGCATCGTGGAAATGGTGCGCGAAGATATGAAGCTGTCCCAAATTTTAACCCGCGAAGCCTTCGAAAACGCGATTAAGGTAAACGCAGCGGTTGGTGGTTCCACTAACTTTATTATCCATCTTCAAGCAATTGCAGGCCGTATTGGCGTGCAATTGGAGCTGGACGATTTCGATAAATTAGGCAGCCAAATTCCTCTACTGCTTAACCTCATGCCTTCCGGAAAATATTTGATGGAAGATTATTACTACGCAGGCGGTTTAGGCGTAGTGATTAAAGAGCTCGGCGATTTGTTGCATCAAAATATTATGACCATCAACGGCAAAACCTTTGCAGAAAGTTACGCAAAAGCCGTTTGCTACAACCCCGAAGTGATTCGTACTCGCGCAAATCCGTTGAACCCAGCTGCAGGCATTGCGGTTCTGAAAGGTAACTTGTGTGAAAACGGCGCAGTGATCAAACCATCAGCGGCAACACCTGCGTTGATGAAGCATCGCGGCCGCGCAGTTGTGTTCTCCAGCATGGAAGACTACCACGCGCGTATTGATTTGCCGGATCTGGATATCGATAAAGACAGCGTAATTGTTTTACAAGGCGTTGGCCCTAAAGGCTACCCAGGCATGCCAGAAGTTGGCAACGTTGATCTGCCGAAAAAATTAGTGCTGCAAGGCGTAAAAGACATGGTGCGTATTTCAGATGGTCGCATGAGCGGTACCGCATACGGCACAGTGATTTTGCACGTTTCTCCTGAATCTTCAGTAGGCGGAACACTCGCATTCGTTCAAGACGGTGACGAAATTGAATTGGATGTTGAACGCCGTTTACTGCATTTACATGTGAGTGACGAAGAGCTCGCAAAACGCCGCGCCGCATGGCAAGCACCCGAACCTTTGGCCGACCGCGGTTACGTGAAGCTTTATATAGACCACGTTGAGCAAGCGCATTTGGGTGCAGATATGGATGTGCTTGTTGGTAAATCTGGATCGGTTGTAGAGCGCGATTTGCACTAAATAAAACTAACCCCCTCCTAACCTCCCCCTTGGAAAGGGGGAGGGATTGGAAGCCACTCCGAACAATAATGAGGAGCTGGGTAGCCGCTCTTAATTTAGGAGCAATGAATTGGAAGTTGCTCCATTCAATTAGAGACATTTGCATTGATGCGATGCTCCAGTTCTCCCCCTTTCCAAGGGAGAGCTAGAGTGGGTTAAAAACAAACAACAATTTAAAATTGCAGGTGAGAGACATGAGAATTTATAAATTAACCAACAGCATCCTCATTGAAAACGACAACCAATTTTTCAAAGCGGACGGCAGCAATTGGGATAGCTTTATCAACGACGATGAGCTGCACGCAAAAGCATTACGCACTATTGCTAGCTTGACACCTATTTCTAACGCACAAGATTTATTGACCACTCAATTAGATGCCCCCATGTCTGGCCAAGAATTATGGGCGAGCGGTGTAACCTATTTCCGCAGCAAACAAGGCCGCCAGGAAGAAAGCAAAAGCGCAGGCGGTGCTGATTTTTACGGTCGCGTTTACGAAGCAGAACGCCCCGAATTATTTTTTAAAGCAACTCGCAACCGCACCGTTGGTAGCGGCGGTTTAGTTCGCATCCGCAAAGACTCGACTTGGGATGTACCAGAACCTGAATTAGTGTTGGTCATGAGCAGCAGCGGCAAAATTATCGGCTACAGCATTGGCAATGATATGAGCTCGCGCAGTATTGAGGGCGAAAACCCACTCTATTTGCCACAAGCAAAAACCTACGACGGTTGCGCCGCTGTTGGCCCATGCATTTTGGTGGCCGAACAACCTTTGCCAAAAGACACCAAAATCGAATTGCAAATTAATCGCGGCGGGAAAAACGTTTTTGCGGGCGATATTGAAATCAATCAAATCAAACGCGGCTTTGAAGAGTTGGCGGGCTTCCTGTTCCGTGAATGCTCATTCCCGAATGGTGCGCTCTTAATGACTGGCACAGGCATAGTTCCAGACAGCAGCTTTACACTGCAATCTGGTGATGAAATTGTTATTCACGTAGCGGCTATTGGAACTTTAACCAATAAGGTCGCCTAAGAGATAAGTAAGCATCAAGATTATTATCCTCACAGGCCTGTGAGGATAATAATGTTTCACGCGCGCGACACATAAATTTCACATTCTTAAGCAAGTATTATTCAACCTGAACTTCTAGCCGTCTCACAAAAATAATAGTTCTGCTTGTCCATAATAAATCTAGCGAGGACAGTTGTATCATGGCAATTTTCGCAATTCTCGTGGCAATTTTTTTATTAGTTGTCTTGGTGGGATGGCTTAAAACCAATCCCTTTTTAGGATTTTTAGCTGCAGCCATAGTCGCCGCTTGTATATCCGGCATACCACCAGAGCAAATTCCCGGTGTATTGGAAGCGGGCATAGGTTCAATGCTGGGTTCGCTTGCTATTATTTTGTGTGTTGGCGCCATGTTTGGAAAATTAATTTCCGAAAGCGGTGCCGCGCAACAAATTAGCCGCACCCTCATTGCCGCTTTCGGTCAAAAAAATATTACTTGGGCGCTCATGATCACCGGCTTTATCGTTGGTATTCCGCTGTATTACAACGTGGGATTTGTGTTGCTGGTTCCCTTGGTATTTTCCGTGATGTACCAATCCAAGTTACCCGGTGTGTATCTTGCAATTCCTTTGCTTGCCGGCCTCTCAACAACTCACGGCTTTTTGCCACCACACCCATCCCCCGTGGCTTTAATTCCACAATTCGGTGCAAGCATTGGTGCAACCTTGCTTTATGGATTGATAATCGCAATTCCTACCGTGATTATTGCGGGCCCTTTATTAGCAACTCGTCTCAAACATATTCAAGTAAATCCTCTCAAAACCTTTTGCGCACAACCATTACCTGAAGAATCACTACCTACCCCATTCACCAGTTTTTTCTGCGCGCTGCTACCTGTTTTGTTAATTGCGGCAGCAAGTTTATTACCGGTAATTGCACCCGGTGTTGCAAAAAATTCTTGGGTGATTTTTTTAAGCAATCCTTCAATTGTGTTGTTGCTGGGATTGATCGTTGCCACTTACAGCTTGGGTATAGCGCGTGGAGTGAGTATTGAAAAAATCATGCAGTCTTTCACTGATGGCCTGAAAGATATTTCAATTATTGTATTAATCCTTGCAGGCGCGGGTGCGCTCAAGCAAGTGTTTGTCACCAGTGGTGTAAGCAATGAATTGGGCTCAATGCTGCAACAAATTCCACTAAACCCACTCGTTCTCGCGTGGTTAATTGCGACGGTTATTCGCATCGCGCTCGGTTCAGCCACAGTTGCAGGCATTACCGCCGCCGGTATCGTTGCCCCCTTGGTCGTTAGCTCTGGTGCCAACCCCAACCTCATGGTATTGGCTGTAGGTGCGGGTAGCTTGATGTGCTCTCACGTTAACGATTCCGGCTTTTGGATGTACAAGGAATATTTCAACCTAAGCCTGAAAGACACCTTTAAGTCATGGTCGCTCATGGAAACTGTTATCGGCGTCATGGGCATTATCGGCGTGTTGATTTTGGATGCATTTATTTAAAACCCACCGCGGTTCATCAGTGTTTAATGTTTTGTAAATTCAGATTAAAAGCGTCCTCGCCTGAGTTAGCATTTAAGCTTCTCAGGCGTTCGCTTCAATAACGCCAGTACTAGAGATCGGAATGAATCGGCGTTGAACTCCTTTTTCACCAAACCATAAAAAATCCGCTCTTTTCGCTCTTTCGTTAATCAGCACAACCAACCCAACAAAGGTAAACATCATTCATGCTTCCCTACCCCTACAAATCTCTATATAGTTATGCGCAAATGTAACCGTTTACATTCGATTAAATCGCTAGTTTTGGGCTTTACAATAACCAATGCTGCTTTGCACTGCTTAACAGCCAGATTCTGCCGAAATCAACTCTAATAAGCTCCACACATAACTACCAAGCCTCTCTTTTCAAACCGGAGAATATCTATGCTTCAGAAAGATAAAATCAACCACAGCGCCGAGGCTGAGACCGACAATCCTCGCCGCACAGCGCTCAAACACATGGCGCTTATGTTTGGCCTAACGCTCTCAGCTCAGTCGCTGGACGCCTTGGCAACAACCGTAAAAGCGACTATGCCGCACACGACGAAATTCCTTTCGCCAGATCAGCTGCAAATGACCGGTCTTATGGCGGACATTATTATTCCCACCACAGATACTCCGGGCGCTTTAGCGGTAAATGTTCACGGCTTTATGGATGCTTACCTCGCGGAATGCGTCAGTAAAGATGACCAGAAAAATTTCTTAGCAGGCTTGGATCGCATCAATAAGGTGGCGAAAGAAAAATTCGGAAAAGTATTTTTAAGTATCAACCAAAAGCAACAGGTTCAACTGCTTACCGCTATCGAAAAAAATGAGTTGGGCTTCACCAAAGACGATAAAGATTTTTTCAAAAAATTTAAGTCACTCACCTTGTTTGGTTATTACACCTCTGAAGTTGGCGCAACCCAAGAGCTAGCCTACCTTGCTGTTCCCGGCGGTTACAAAGGCAACGTCCCCTTCGCCAAAATTGGCAAACCCTGGGCACTCAATTAATCAGCTGTGTAGAGCGAGAAAAAATAATGGATAACAACGTTTATATTAAAAAATCCGCAAAAATATTTGATGCGATCGTCGTAGGTTCCGGTATTACTGGCGGCTGGGCAGCCAAAGAACTTACCGAAAAAGGTTTGAAAGTATTGATGGTCGAACGCGGCAGACCCGTTGAGCACCGCAAAGATTATGTTGGCGAAGGCGTACCCACTTGGAAACTCCCCTTTCGTAACGCCATGAATTACCAACTGGTGGAAGATCAGTATTTTATACAGCGCCAATGTTATGCATTTGGTGATACCTCTAAAAACTTCTTTATGAATGACCGCGATTACCCCTACAGCACGCCAGAGGGAAAACCCTTTAGCTGGATTCGCGGTAATCAATTGGGCGGTAAATCTTTGTTATGGGCTCGCCAGTCTTATCGCTTGAGCGATTATGATTTCACAGCAAACCTCAAAGACGGTCACGGTGTAGATTGGCCGATTCGTTACAAAGATCTGGAACCATGGTATTCCTATGTTGAACGCCACGCAGGCATCAGCGGTTCAAAAGAAAATATTCCCGTATTACCTGACAGTGAATTCTTACCGCCATTTGAATTCAACACCGTTGAGTTAGCGATTAAGAAAAAAATTGAAGCTACTTTTCCTGATCGCAAAATGATTATGGGGCGCTGCGCGCATTTGACTCAACCTGCACCGCACCATTTAGAGCAAGGCCGTTTGCAATGCCAAGCGCGTAGCGAATGTCACAAAGGCTGTTCTTTCGGCGCAAACTTCACTACACAAAGTTCAACGCTGCCTGCTGCGCTCAAAACTAACAATTTGAGCATCGCCACTAACGCGATCGTTCACAGTGTAATTTATGATCCAAAAACAAATCGCGCCAAAGGGGTTAATGTAATTGATAGCGAAACCATGGAGACAACCGAGTATTTCGGAAAAATGGTTTTCTTATGCGCGTCCACGCTAGCTACAACGCAAATTATGTTGAATTCAAAAAGCGAACGGTTTCCAAATGGCATTGCCAACTCGTCCGGTGTGCTCGGCCATTATTTAATGGACCATTTGTATGGCTCAGGAGCTAGCGGGCGAATCGAAGGTTTTGAAGAAGATTATTATTCAGGCCGCCGCCCTACAGGCCCCTACATTCCCAACTTTAGAAACGTGACAGAAAAACATCCGGACTTTTTACGCGGCTATTCGCTTTCTGGTGGAGCTTCGCGCGAAGGCTGGGGAAGCTTTGCCTATAAAGACGGATTGGGCGCAGATTTTAAAAAGCGAATCCAACAAGGTGGTAGTTGGTACTTCAGCCTACAGGGTTCGGGCGAGATGCTTCCACGTTACGACAACCAAGTGAGCTTGCACCCAACATTGAAAGATAAGTGGGGCATGCCGCAATTACATATTGAAGCCAGCTTCACCGAAAATGATTACAAAATGAATGAGGATATTGCTAACACTGCCGCTGAGATTTTAGAGGCCGTTGGCGCAAAAGATATTCAAAAGCACGTAATCCGCCGTAACGAAGATCGCCCGTTTGGTTTATCCATCCACGAAATGGGAACTGCCCGCATGGGGCGCGATCCAAAGACATCAGTATTGAATGGCAACAATCAAACGCACGACATTCCAAACCTGTTTGTGACTGACGGCGCCTGCATGACCTCCAATGCTTGGCAAAATCCATCGCTGACTTATATGGCAATTACCGCTCGTGCATGTGATTTTGCTGTGAAACAAATGAAGCTTGGAAAAATTTAACCTGAAACTTTCTTAACGTAAAAATAATCATCAATAACTCCATTAGGAATCATTTTATGAAATTAAAAACATTAGCAGCTGCTGTTATTTCAACCGCAGCATTAATGGCAAGCTACTCTTTTGCAGCCGCGCCAACACAACCGCAACTCAGCGTTCAACTTTGGTCCGTAAAAGATGCAGTTAGCGCAGACTTTGAAGGCACCTTAAAGCAACTGAAAGCCTACGGTTTTCAAGGCGTAGAATTTGCGGGAATTTTTGGTAAGTACGCGGACGACGCAAAAGGCCTAAAAGCATTTTTAGACAAGACAGGGTTGAAAGCATCAGCTGCGCATGTGCCTTTCGATAAATTATCGCCAGAAAATTTTGACAAGACTGTCGCCTTCTACAAAGCCATCGGCTGCAATTATTTAATCATCCCCATGGATAAACGCGCCGCCACTCCAGAAGGCGCCAAAGTTGTTGCTGCCGAATTAGAAGCAATCGAGAAAAAGCTGGCACCACACGGCATGCACACGGGCTACCACAACCACAAACCAGAAATGCTGGGCGATGCCGGTAAAACACCTTGGGATGTAATTGGCACAAGTACATCTTCCGGTGTCGTGTTGCAGCAAGATGTGGGCTGGACAGAAGCGGCTAATAAAAACCCGGTAGATATTATTAAAGCTTTCCCCGGCCGTACGATTACCACTCACTACAAGGCCGCTGCACCGGGCGACGACAAAAATGAAAATCCGATCATTGGAAAAGACACTACCGATTGGAAAGCCTTGATCGATGCCAACCGTAAAATTGGCGGCACGCTTTGGTTGACGGTAGAGCAGGAAGTCTATCCCGAAGGTATGACGCCCATGCAAAGTGTGGAAGCGTCGTTGAAGGGTTTGCAGAAAGAAATTGCAGAGCTCGATAAGAAAAAGTAATTTTCGCCAGAAGCCAGTGGAAACACTGGCTTTTTTACGCGCCACTCTTAGCGCAAAACCGAGACTGCAAAATTATATTAGCTATAGGTTTCGCTGCATATTAAAGAGACATAGTTACTGATGCGCAATGTACAATAAATCGAAAGCATTTATGTTTTGTAAAGTAGCGCGATTGGGTTGATTGACCGCTATATACTTCGCTGGCAGATTGAATTTGCTATCACATTGAAAAGCGGAGAAAAAACGAGTGAAGAAACTATTAGTATTATTGGTCGCTGTCGCTTGCTGTTTTACTGCTACGAGTTGGGCAGAAAAAGTAGCCATTATTTATGATGAGGATTCCCCCCAAGCAAAATACGCTGCCCGCAAAATCTCCGAGGCGCTTAAAAGCGAAGGACACCAACTGCAGCACGAACATGTCGGTTATGATTATCTGATTAGTATTGCCACCCACCCTGAACGTTTAAAACCCGAAGCCTTTTCAATTATTCCGCAAGATAAAATAATCACCGTACTCGGGGGCGATAATCGCGGCATGATTTATGGTTCGCTGGCGCTGGCCGAGCAAGTGCGCAATCACACTGCACTGGCAAAAATTTCGGCAGAAAACCAAACACCGCAGTTAGCATTTCGCGGCATTAAATATAATTTGCCTTGGGAAACCTACCGCGCCAGCACTGCCATCACGCAACATACACCCACCGTCCGCGATCTGAAATATTGGGAAGCTTTTTTAGACATGATGGTGGAGAACCGTTTTAATGTGGTGAGTTTATGGAATTTGAATCCATACACATTCATGATAAAACCCAAAAATTTTCCTGAAGCGAGCCCTTGGTCAGAAAAAGAATTCGCCGAGTGGCAAAAGTTGTATCGCGGTATTTTTCAAATGGCGAAAGAGCGCGCACTGGATACTTATATTGTTCACTGGAGTATTTTTGTCAGTAAAGAATTTGCTGAAGCGCACGGCGTAGCAAAACAAAACTTTTACCCGCACTATTTTGTACCGGGAGACACCTCGGAAATTGTGCGCCGCTATTTGCGCGAGAGTGTCAAACAGACATTGGAAGAATATCCTAATCTCGATGGCATTGGCATCTCACACGGCGAAGGCATGGCGGAAATGACACCACTGCAACGCCAACAATGGATGGATGATGTATTGATTGCAGGTATGCTAGAAGTAAAGCGCCCCGTAAAACTTATTCACCGAGTGCCTTTTTCCTCCGGCTTGTCCTCCGAACCAGGCGTAAGTAAAAATGTGGAACAGGTTACTCGTGCAGCTATGGAGAAGTTGGAAGATCGTTTTGCAGGCCCTATCTGGGTAGAAATGAAATTTAATTGGTCCCATGGCCACTCTACGCCCAAATTGGAAAAAGTGCATGGCGGTAAATTGGGCGATACCTATTTTTTTCCCGAACCGAAAAATTACAAAGTCGTGTGGCAAGTACGAAACGAAGATTTCTTTGCTTTGCGCTGGGGTGTACCCGAATTTATTCGCAGCCATATTGCACTCAATGGCCACCAAAATTATGTCGGCGGTTATTTTATTGGTTCGGAAACCTACATTCCCGCGTTAGATTATTTCACGGCTACCAAAGACAAAGTTAATTGGAAATGGGCATTTCAACGGCAGTGGTTGTTTTACAAGTTATGGGGACGTTTGCTTTACGATGCCAATACACCAGATAGCGTTTTTCAAGCAGAGTTTAACCGTCGTTTTGGTGCCAAGGGTGACAACCTGTTACAAGCCTATTCGCTGGCTTCAAATACACAATTACGTTTAGCATCGCTGTACGATTCAACCTGGGACTTTATGTTATACAGCGAAGGCTTTTTGGCTTTGCAGGGTGACACAACAAAATATATTTCGGTTGATCGGCTTATCAACCAACCAACCATGGCAAGCGAATATGTTTCTATTGGCAACTATGTTGAAAAAATAAATAAAGGTGAAACATTTTCTGATGGAAAAATAACACCGCCCAAACTGGTTGCAATGCTTGAACGCGACAACAATCAAGCACTGCAACTCGTTAACGGAATAGATACAACTGGAAACGCGAGTTTAATGTATGAAGTTGCCGATATTAAAACCTGGGCAAATCTTGGGTTGCATCTCGCCGAAAAAATAAAAGGTGCAGTGGCGCTCAAGCAATTCAGACTTACCGGCAAGATTGAATACCAGCAAGAGGCCGTTAAACACTTGGAGCAAGCATTGGCCTACTGGGATGAAGTGGTTCGCATTACACGCCCCATCTACCGCGATATGCCCTTGACGCACTATAACCACAACTCATACGACGAAAATAAAAATAACCTTTTCCACTGGGCGCTGATTCGCGACCAAGTTAAGGCTGATATAGAGCTTGCACGCAGCAGTCAATTCACCCACTGAGAGCTGCTAACCCACTAACCGTCTGATATGGTTAGTGGGTACAAAACCGATGAACAACTGATGGCGAATAAACTTTTCAATTGTTTATCGCCGGGTTTCTGATTCAATTCATAACATCAGGCGTCCATTACCGCACGGCATACGCTCTGACAGTGACACTTGTGCTAGAGTTTAATAAACTGACTTAGGTTGGGACGAGTTGAACCAGCTAGGTATACATGGGCATGTGGAACGGAGGTAATTAGATGGGTGCTATCACGAATATCCTATTAAATTATGAGCAAGAAATCGCGATCATAGGATTAATACTACAGGCAATTGCAATTGGTATGATTCTAAAGAATGCCTTTAACTCAAGCTGGAAAGATGCGATCACTCTTAAGAAAATTAGAGCACCAATTTTAATAAATCTTGTTGCTTGTTATCTTTTTTTATTGAGACTCTACCTGTTGAGTAGCACCGCTCATTAAATTCATGCATCACTCATAGTCAGTTGATTGGCAAAAAGTAAATGGAGTTAAAATGAAGCACTTTATTATATCGTGGCTTTTTCTTTCGCTTTCATGTTTTGCAGATGACTACTCAGATAACTTTGCAAACAGTGTTTTCAACTTGCAATGGAATAGCGACATTAATGACGCACAGTTTCTATTTCCAACGGGAAATTTCAGACCTTTACACTCGGAAGACAATGACATCTCATTTGTTGTTAGTGATATTTCAATGACTTGGTACGGTATTCCAACACAGGAAATATATTTTACATATTCGCCGAAGTTAAAATTAAATCACGTGCGTGTCTTCTTTAAGTATCAAGATTTAGAAAAGGTGAAGAAAAAATGTGTGGAGGTTTTTGGGATTAACTACCGCGCAAAAGAAGATACGGAAAAGCAAACATTTTCCTGGAAACACAATAGAGACATACGCCTATCTATTAACACTAAATCTCCAACACAATGGGTTTATTTATACGTTAAATAGAACCGCACCCAAGCCGTGATTCGCCGCAACTTAAGCTGTCGCAATCTTATTTAAAGGTTGCGTTTCGATAACTGCCAAACTCTTCAGCGCAATTCGCATCACATTTACCGGGCGACCGCCCAAACGTGTTTTACGCACAATTTCCCAGTCGCGTTTTTGGTAATAGTCGGTAAACTCCGCCGCAGATAACCAGAGTTCATTTGCTCCAAAATCGGCAGCGTATTTTTTCGCAG
This sequence comes from Cellvibrio sp., assembly GCF_046347455.1. Taxonomy (GTDB): domain Bacteria; phylum Pseudomonadota; class Gammaproteobacteria; order Pseudomonadales; family Cellvibrionaceae; genus Cellvibrio. The sequence continues at coordinate 45,090 of NZ_JAXMGC010000002.1, read as the reverse complement.
CTTCTATGAGCAGATTACCGATACCTCGCTGACGTTGTTCAGAAGTGACGTAAAGATTGCTCAACCAAACTGCGGCCGAGTTTGAGGGAATTAAAACGGAACTGTCGGTGCGATAGCTATAGTTCACGAGACTCACACAACCGACAAGCTGATCACCATCGAGCGCGACAATAGTCTTAGGAAGCACATTTTGTTGGACGTGCAGCAGTAAGCGCTGCTGACGAATAGCAAGAGTGGATTGCAAACCCTGTCGTTCACATTCCTGATGATGCCACGCCGCCACCTGTGCGAAATGCTCAGGTGCTTGCTGCAGCAAACGAATCTTAATATTGGATTTTCGGGTCACAGGAATAAACCAAAGAACAGGTTCTTACAGCATAGCTGCCAGAACCTGTTTTGCTTTAGGCGAGTTAAACGCTTTTGGCGGGCAAGAGGTTGCTGATATCTTCGCCGTGCGCCTGCTTGTCGGCATGGTAAGAAGAACGCACTAGCGGGCCGCAAGCCGCATGTTTAAAGCCCATTTCTTCTGCAAGACGCGTGTATTCCGCAAACTCGTCCGGATGCACGTAACGCGCAACGGGCAAGTGGTCTTTTGAGGGCTGCAGATACTGGCCGATGGTCAGCATGTCAATGTCGTGATCGCGCATGTGTTGCATCACTTCGATGATTTCTTCCTTGGTTTCACCCAAGCCAACCATGAGGCCAGATTTGGTCAACACATCAGGGCGACGCGCTTTGTATTGTTTCAGCAGTTCCAAAGACCAATTGTAGTTAGCGCCTGGGCGCGCCTGACGATACAAACGGCTCACGGTTTCCATATTATGGTTGAACACATCGGGGGCTTCTTGTTCGAGAATATCCAACGCAATGTCCATACGACCGCGGAAATCTGGAACTAGCACTTCAACTTGTAGATTGGGGCTAAGCGCACGCGCTTCGCGGATACAATCGGCAAAATGCTGAGCGCCGCCATCGCGCAGGTCATCGCGATCTACCGAGGTAATCACCACGTATTTCAAACGCATTTCAGCAATGGCTTCTGCTAACTGGCGCGGTTCGTTCACATCGAGCGGATTGGGTTTGCCGTGGCCAACGTCGCAGAAAGGACAACGACGGGTACAGATGTCGCCCATGATCATAAAAGTCGCGGTGCCGCCGCTAAAACATTCACCCAAGTTTGGGCAGTTAGCTTCTTCGCACACCGACGACAACTTGTTTTTGCGCAGGATATTTTTAATGCGATCCACTTCCGGCGATGCGGGAATACGCACGCGAATCCAATCCGGCTTGCGCGGCAATTCATCGCGGTCACTGGCAATTACCTTAACCGGAATACGTTCAACCTTGTCGGCATCACGCAGCTTTTCGCCCTGCTTGTGGCGTTCGGTGCGTTTAACGGGTTGCAATTCCTGAATTTGGACGGGAGGTAGATCAGACATAAAAGGCTCTTTGTTTCGCTTGAGTTGCGATGTTTCAGAGGAAATCGGGTGAAGGCTGCAAACGCCTTAGCTGGCGCGCATTGTACAGGTTCCGTAACCTAATTTCTGCGCAAATTGGATAACAAGTTGTTCTTGTACCTCTGCTAGCGATGGTGGATTTGGTAAGAGATCACGCATTTGTGTCATCGCCAAACCTTGGTAACCGCAGGGGTTAATCCGCAAAAACGGCGATAAATCCATGGCCACGTTCAAGGCTAGACCGTGGAAACTGCAACCGCGACGCACGCGCAAACCGAGGGACGCAATCTTATCGACACGCCCTTGTTGATTCACATATACGCCGGGCGCGTCCGGCTTGGGAAAAGCTTCTATATCGTAATGCGCCAAGGTCGCCACCAGCGTTTGCTCGATGGCTGTCACCAGCTCGCGCACCCCCATTTTCAAGCGGCGCAAATCCAGTAAAGGATAAGCCACCAGCTGGCCGGGGCCGTGATAAGTCACCTGCCCACCACGATCAGACTGCAGTACTGGAATATCGCCCGGCACCAGAAGATGTTCAGCCTTACCGGCCTGGCCTTGGGTAAATACGGGGGGATGCTCCACCAACCAAAGCTGGTCCGTCGTATCCGCGGTGCGGGTGTTGGTGAACTCGGTCATGGCCGCCCAGACTTGCTCGTAGGGCTGCAGACCAAGGTTGGTTACTTCTAGAAGTGGTTGGCTCACCAACTCAAATCACCATTTTGATTTTTTTGCTCACGCGCAAATCGTCATGAATTGCAGATAGCTGATCTATGCCAGTCGCCGTAATCCAAACAGTCACCGACTGGAAACGACCTTTGCTGGATTGGTTGACCGTGATGCGCGTTTGGTCGAATCCGGGCGCATGGCGCTCCATCACTTCAATCACCAAGCTATGCATTTCATGGTCGGCATCGCCCAAGACTTTGATAGGGTAATTCTCGCAGGGGAATTCGATTTTGGGAGGTTGTTGTTCTGGCTGTTTGTCAGACATGGGAAACTCCATAAGAGCGGCTGATTCCGCTCTCAATTCAGGAAGGACTAGCTAAAAAGACCGCGGAAGAAGAGTTTGATCTTGTCCCACAGGCGAGCGAAGAAACTGGCTTCTTCAACTGGCTGCAAAGCAACCAAAGGTTGGGTGTTAATGACTTTGCCATCCAACTCTATGGTCAAACTACCCAATTCCTGACCGGCCAAAATGGGCGCTTTAATAGTTTCGTTAACGTGAACATTAGCCTTTACATCATCTAAGTGGCCGCGCGGTAAAGACATACGCACATCTTTTGCCAAACCTAAGGACACTTCATGTGCTTTACCTGACCAAACACGTGCCTTGGTGATTTCAGTGTTGGCTTTGTAAAGGTTTACGGTTTCAAAGTAGCGGAAGCCATAAGCAAGCAGCTTTTGGGTTTCTTCGGCGCGCGCGTTATCGCTCTTGGTGCCCAACACCACCGCAATCAAACGAGTGTTTTCACGCTTGGACGAAGCAACCAAGCAATAGCCCGCTTCTTCAGTGTGGCCGGTTTTCAAACCATCTACCGTTGGGTCGAGATACAACAACTTGTTGCGGTTAGGCTGACGAATATTGTTGTACTTGAATTCTTTTTCCGCGTAGAGCGGGTAGTGTTGTGGGTGGTTATAGATAACCGCACGCGCCAGAGTCGCCAAATCACGCGCTGTAGTGTAGTGCTCCGGCGCTGGCAAACCGGCGGCATTTTGGTAATGCGTGGAGTTCATGCCCAGCTCTTTGGCTTTTTTGTTCATCATATCCACGAAGGCATCTTCGTTGCCGCCAACGTATTCGGCCAAGGCAACGGTGGCATCGTTACCCGATTGGATGATCTCGCCGCGCAACAGATCAATAACCGGAACTTGGGTGCCCTCTTTCACGTACATGCGCGAGCCTTCCATTTTCCAGGCTTTCACGCTGATATTCACGAGATTGGTTTCGTTGATGCGACCGCGAACCAATTCATCGATCACCAAATAGCTCGACATCATTTTGGTCAAACTAGCGGGGGGTAAGCGTTCGTCAGCATTGAACTGCGCCAGCGTCTCGCCGGTTTCACCATCTACCAAAATGTAACCTGTTGCGGCCAAGCTTGGCGCTTCGGGAATGGAGACTTTTGGAGCTGGCGCAGCACCCGCAGGCGCAGCTTGGCCCGGTACTGGCGTTGATGCTGCCGTTGGTGTTGGAGGTGCAGCAACTGCACCCAAGCTAAATACGAACGCGGCGCAGCTGAGCGATTTGATGAGGCGCGATGCTATCGAGTTAGGTGAAGAAGTCATTTTGAGCATAGATAAATCACTTAAGAATAAATGGCTAAAAAGTAGTGGTCGCTTAGAACCGGAATTGGGCGGAATTGTACCACCCCTAATTCCGGAATTACTTATTGATAAACGACATGGCTTTGTAAAATATTGATTTTTTGCAGCTGATCCCGTGCGTTTTGCATGCTTTGCGCGTCATTAAAGGGACCTACGCGAACACGGTACAATTTGCCCGGCGCTTTGGTTGCACTGATAACAACCGGCAGGTTCAACGCACTTTTCACGCTGTTCGCAAATTGTTTGGCCGAGGCTTCTACACCAAAGGCACCGATTTGCAGGTAAGTGCCTTCAGGAATTTTGGTATCCTGCGCGATCACACCCGCTTCGGATTTGCTCACAATACCCGCTTCTTTCGCACTCGCCGTCAACTCAGTTTTGCGCGAACGCAAAGGCGCACGAGGATCGCCATCGGGTACCACAATTTCCACTTCGACATTTCCCGTTCCCATGCGCGTAATACCTAGGCGCTGGGCGGCGGCGTAACTCAAATCAATAATTCGACCATCGTGAAAAGGGCCGCGATCATTGATTCGAACCACCACGCTTTTTCCATTATCGATATTGGTAACGCGAACGTAAGACGGGATCGGCAGCGTTTTATGGGCACCGGTCATAGCGAACATGTCGTATAGCTCGCCGTTCGACGTGCGCTCACCGTTGAATTTGTAGCCATACCAAGACGCAGTTCCGCGCTCTTTGTACGCGCGCTCGTCTTCCATGAGGTAATAGGTTTTGCCCAACACTGTATAAGGGTTTTTATTACCGGCGATGGTGCGGTTTTCGTAGCGCGGCACGGCATCAGGCACTTTGGACATGTCAATTTCTTTGTCCGGCCCCCAATCTTTATCTTTACCCTTGTAGCGCCCGCCGGAAGATGACGAGGAAGACGAATCGCCAGCGTCGCCTTTCTTGTTCGCGCTAGAGCAGGCGTTTAGCAGCGCTGCTAACACCACCAAAACTCCCACCAGCACCCAGTTAGATTTGCCCTGTGCCCGCACTAGTTTTTCCCCATATCAAACTTAATGGCTTGGCTCAGCTGGTAAACCGCCATGGCATACATGGGGCTACGGTTGTAGCGAGTGATAGTGTAGAAATTTTGCAAACCAAACCAATACTCAGCCCCGTTTGCGCCTTCAAATTGAAAGGCGATAACACGCGTGGTGGGCGGTAACCAAGAGATGGGATTAATGCCTTGGGCGCGCCATTGGTCGATGGTTAATGTTGGTGGCACTATGCTGTTCAGCTGGGGCGCGTTCATATCGTCCGCTGCGTGGGCTTCCACGGTCACGGGTTCGCCGGTTTTCCAGCCGTGCTCTTTAAAGTAATTCGCTACGCTACCAATAGCGTCTGTTGGGTTTTTCCAAATATCCGTAAAACCATCGCCACTAAAATCGACTGCCCATTTGCGATAGCTGGACGGCATAAATTGTCCGAAGCCCATTGCTCCCGCATAGGAACCTTTAAACTCCAATGGATTATGTTTTTGCTCACGTGTCAGTAACAAGTAATTTTCCAATTCCGAGCGGAAAAACGGAGCGCGGGGCGGATAATCAAAGGCGAGCGTGGAAAGTGCATCTATAACGTTGTAGTTGCCTGTAATACGGCCATAACTCGTCTCCACGCCAATAATGGCAACGATAATTTCTGCCGGAACACCATACTCTTTTTCAGCGCGAGCCAATTCCGCACTGTTCTCTCGCCAAAACTTAACGCCGTTTTCCACCCGCGCCGGCATGAGGAAAATAGGGCGATATTCTTTCCAGGTTTTGGACGCTTCAGCAGGGCGAGAGATTGCATCCAAAATTGCCTGCTTTTTCTCGGCTTTTTCGAACCAGCCATTTAATTCGGCGCGGGTAAACCCGTTTTTGGACACCATCTCCGCCATAAACTTTTTAGCTTCGGGGTGCTGGGTGTAATCCGCTTTACAGGGCAACGCAGCCGCTGCCAACAACAGGGCACACAAACCCAGTTTTTGTGAAAACCGATTAATCATCAAAAAACCACGCTGTTTTGCCAATCTCAAATAAACCATTTATCTCTCACTTCACCGGTCACTTCTGCGGATTCATCACCCGCTTGGGTTCTGTTGCTATAGCCATTAGGATTCCAAAACCAGACATAAGTGCCACAATCGCAGTTCCGCCTTGGCTGATAAAGGGCAAAGGCACCCCCACCACCGGCAACATGCCAGCCACCATACCCATATTCACGAATACATACACGAAAAAGGTGGTGGAAATACTCGCCGCCAAAAGGCGGCCGAAGTTGTCTTGGGCGTTGATGGCGATATACATTCCGCGCGCAATCACAAGGATGTAAGCCAAAATCAACAGGATCACACCGATGAGACCGAACTCTTCCGACATAACCGCAATAATGAAATCCGTATGACCTTCAGGAAGGAAATCGAGACGCGATTGCGTGCCCTCCAACCAGCCTTTGCCGTAAATCCCGCCCGACCCAATGGCGGTTTTCGATTGAATGATGTTCCAGCCCGCACCCAAGGGATCGCTCTCGGGGTCAAACAGCATCAACACACGCTTTTGCTGGTAGTCATGCATCATGTAATGCCAAATTGGCCACAAGCTCGCCCCGCCTATAGCAACCGCCGCCCCTATGTACCACCACTGCAAGCCCGCGTAGAACAGCACCACCATGCCGGACACCAACACTAGAATCGCAGTTCCCAAATCCGGCTGTTTGATGATGAGCGCCGTAGGCACTGCGATGAGCGCAAGCGTAATCACAATGTGCAGCAAACGCGGCGGTAAATACTGGCGACTGAGAAAGGCAGCAATGGTGATGGGCATGGCAAGCTTCATAATTTCTGAAGGCTGAAAGCGAATTCCCCCTACCCCCAGCCAGCGTTGCGCGCCTTTTGCACCGATCCCCACCACAAGCACCAAGAGCAGGAGAACGACACCCAAGGCGTACATCCAAGGCGCCGCCCTACGCATAAAATCCACTGGTACCTGAGCAATCACGAACATGGCGCAAAAGGCGATTGCGAAAAAACTACCTTGCTTTTGCAGCGCCAAAATGCTGCTACTGCTCGCACTGTACAGAACAATCATGCCGAAAGTCGCAATACCCAGAAGCAAAAACAAGAGCACAAAATCTATGTGGAAACGCTGGGCAATGCGGTACGAACGGCTAAATTCATAACCGGTTTTAGGCATACGCCGCAGGAAATCTTGGCTACTCATGCAAGTTTACTCATCCACATACTTATTCCGGTTTTGGCTCGGTATCCGCGCTTGGCGCCGCCGGTTTTTGATCATCGTCAGTCTCGTCCGGCGCCTCATAGGTTTCTGTAGGTACAGGCGCTACAGGTGCAACCGCGGTTTTGTCTTCCGGGAAGCCATGCACCGGGCCATCGCCCACAAAAATGCCGCGCAAGTAACCATCAAACAAGCGGCGCGCTAACAAACTGGGGTTTTCAGACGATTTAAGGTGGTCGTCGTTTTCCAAAATAATGGCAATAGCCAGCTTGGGGTCATCTGCCGGGGCGAAGCCCACAAACAATACGTGGTCACGCTGATTAACCTTGAGCGCGCCCTTGGTGTATTTTGCGTCCTGGGCGATATTGACCACCTGCGCAGTACCCGACTTGGCTGCGATTCGGTAATCCGCGCCCATGCCTAGGTGATATTGGCGGAAGGTAGCTAAACCGCCGCCGTACACAGCGTCTTCCATGCCCTCAAAGACGGCATCCCAGTATTCTTTTTTGATTTCGATGTGATCCTCAAGGATCGGTTTGGTTTCAACTCCATCAATCGCCTTCACCAAACGCGGGCGATAACGGTCGCCACGGCTAGCCATGGTCGCCACCATCACACCCAACTGCAAAGGCGTAACTGATACATAACCCTGCCCGATTCCGATACTCACGTTATCGCCCGGGTACCAAGGCTGTTTAGTTTTGGCGCGCTTCCACGCTCGTGACGGCCATACGCCAATACGCTCGTTGGGGATGTCGATACCTGTGCGAATCCCCAAACCGAAGCGGTTACCAAAGGGATGAATGTTATCCACCCCCATACGCCACGCCAGCTCGTAAAAGTAGGTATCGCAAGATTCTGAAATGGCTTTCTTCAAATTCACACTGCCGTGGCCGCCGCCCAAGCTGGCAAGCGTCCAGTCGCGGTAGCGGTGTGAACTGCCCGCCAAGGTGAAATAGCCGGGGTCGCTGATGGTGCGGTTTACATCGGTAAAACCCAAGTGGAGCCCCATCAATCCCATCAGCGGTTTAATGGTTGAACCCGAGGGAAATTGACCTTGAATAAAGCGGTTGATCAGCGGCGTTTCGGGCGATTCGTTCAGCGCTTTGTAATCCGCAAAGCTGATTCCGGTAACAAACAAGTTGGGGTCAAAGCCCGGGTTACTCACCGCCGTGACTACCGCACCGGTTTTGACTTCAATCGCCACCACCGAGCCGCGACGCCCCTTCAAGGTCGTTTCGGCTTGCTGCTGCATTTTTAAATCGAGATTGAGTGTGACGTTTTTACCGGGCGTCGGGTCAATACGATCCAGAACGCGAATTTCGCGGCCGCGCGCATTGGTCTCTACGTTTTTGCTGCCCACTTGGCCGAGCAATTCGCTTTCGTAACTGGCTTCAATGCCGGATTTACCGATGGAGTGCGTGCCACTGTATAGACGCACTTGCTCTTCAGTGAATTTCTCCAAATCCGATTCGCTGATGCGGCTCACATAACCGATGGTATGAGCGAAGGCATCACCGTAGGGATAATAGCGAACCAATTCAGCATCAACCTGAACGCCTTCGAGGCGATATTCATTTACCGCAAGCCGCGCAATTTCATCTTCAGTTAAACGGTAACGCAGCGGTATGGGCTCAAGCGGATGGATTTGTTGCTTTTTGAGTTTGTAGAATTTTTCCAAATCGGCCGGCGTAATTTCCACCAGCGTGCGCAACACACTGAGCGTTGCATCCAAATCCATGGTTTTATTGACGACCAATGAAAGCGTAAAGCTCGCGCGGTTGTCAGCGAGCACTTCACCATTGCGGTCGTAAATAATGCCACGCGTGGGCGGAATAGGTTCCACATGCACACGGTTGTGCTCAGATTGGGTGGCGTACTCAAGGTAATTAATAACTTGCAAACTGTAGTAGCGGTAAATCAACACGCAGAACAGTATTGCCATCACGGCCACCATCACGCCTAAACGGAATTTAAATATCCGCGCCTCGCGTTGATGATCTTTAAAGTGGTGGCTTTCAAACATGCGGGGGAAGACTCTAAAAAGAAAAACTCAATATTAAAATTTTTATGTCGTAGCGAACCGCAATGTAAATTTTTCAAACCCAATAGGCAAATCAAGATTGAAGAAAATACGCGATTTGTGACTTCGCTTTTTGAAATAAGTTTATTGGGCTTCAGTTATTTGTGGTACGGATGGTTTTGCAAAATGGTACAGGCGCGGTAGAGCTGCTCAATGACCAAAATTCTCACCAGAGGATGCGGCAACGTTAAGGGTGAGAGCGACCATTTTACCGAGGCCATGGCCGACACCTCGGGCGCCAAACCGTCGGGGCCGCCAATGAGTAAACAATAATTTGAACCGCTCATTTTCCAGCTCGCCATGTTTTCCGCCAGCTGTTCGGTGCTCCAGGCTTTGCCTTTGACTTCCAGCGCAATAATTTGCTCGCCCTTACCAATGGCCGCCATTATGGCTTCGCCTTCTTTTTTCATGGCGCCGGCAATATCGGAATTTTTTGAGCGTTGCGCGAGCGGCAATTCCACCATCTCAACCACCAAATCGCGCGGCATACGCTTGGCGTATTCGGCGTAACCTGCCTCAACCCAATCGGGCATTTTGGTGCCTACGGCAATAATTCGAATACGCACAGCACTCTCTACCTATCTACCTATAAATCTCTGCCCACCTGAAAATTATTCTGCGCGGCTTGCTGGCTTGAGTGACCAGAGCTTTTCCAGTTCGTAGTAGGCGCGAGTTTCCTCTTGCATCACGTGAACTACGGTATCGATGTAATCCACCAACACCCAGTCGCCCGCTTCCATACCTTCAATGCCGTTTGCACGAAAACCTTTTGCTTTGGTTTCTTCAACCAAATTTTCTGCCAGCGAACGCGTGTGGCGATTCGAGGTACCACTTACGATAATCAGGGTGTCCATCACATCGCTCAGTTCACGCACATCGAGCGTCACTATGTTTTTGCCCTTGAGGTTTTCCAGAGCTTCGATGATGGCGTTGTTTAAATCAGACATTCAATTACCTATAAAATAAAAAAATAAAATTCAATTTGCGCTTGCTGATGCAATGAACACATCAGCGATACAACTGATTCGCTTTGATGTAATCCCACACACCCTCAGGCACTAAAAATTGCGCTGAATGACCCGCCGATATTTGCTGGCGAATCTCCGTTGCCGAAATGGGCAGCAACCGCAGAGATTGCAACACAATAGAACCCGTCGGTTGCTGCGTCAGAGCGTCAGCCTTGCCAGCGTGAAGATTAATAAGATCGCGTACTTCTCCAGTTTGCGGCAGCGTCCAGCCAGGGCGAGCAATTACCACAATGTGCGCGAACTGAATTAATTCTTGCCAGCGATGCCAACTGGACAAGCCCGCAAACGCATCTTCACCCATGCATAAGACCAAGCTGACATCCGCCCCCAACTCCTTACGAAAATCCTGCAAGGTATCGAAAGTGTAAGAAGGCTTATCGCGGGCCAACTCGCGCTCATCCAACTGCAATTCCGGGCAAGCTTTTAATGCAATTCGCAACATATCTGCACGCTGCGCACTACTGACTTGCGGCGCGTCACGATGTGGCGGTTTGTGGCACGGCAGCAGGCGCATTTCATCCAAACCGAGCTGCTGTTTTAGCTCCAGCGCCATGCGCAAATGACCGATATGAATGGGATCAAAAGTACCGCCAAAAATACCGATTGTTTTACGCACTTACCCCCCTCCCGACCTCCCCCTTAAAAAGGGGGAGGAGCTTACGCCCAACCACTTTAGGGAGACGCTTTTATCTCTCCCCCTTTTTAAGGGGGAGATTAAGAGGGGGTTGCCCTTATACACGAACGTGCCCGTCGCCAAACACAACCCACTTCTGTGACGTTAAACCTTCCAAGCCCACTGGGCCGCGCGCGTGGATTTTGTCGGTTGAAATACCGATCTCAGCACCGAGGCCATATTCAAAACCATCTGCAAAACGCGTGGACGCATTCACCATGACCGAACTTGAGTCCACTTCGTTAATGAAGCGACGAGCGCGCGTGAAATCTTCGGTGACAATCGCGTCTGTGTGCTGTGAGCTGTAGCGAGTGATGTGATCAATAGCTTCATCCAAACCAGACACAACTTTAATCGACAAAATTGGCGCAAGGTATTCGGTTGCCCAATCTTCTTCGGTTGCGGCATTCGCCTGAATAATTGCGCGGGTTTTTTCGTCACCGCGCAATTCCACACCTTTTTCTGCATAAGCTGCCGCAAGGCGAGGCAATATCTGAGCAGCAACCTGTTCATCAACCAAGAGCGTTTCCATAGCGTTACACACGCCGTAACGATGGGTTTTGGCGTTCATGGCGATATCAAAGGCTTTGTCTAAATCAGCTTTGCTGTCGATAAACACATGGCAGATACCATCCAAATGCTTGATAACAGGCACTTTGGCGTCTTTGCTGATGCGCTCAATCAAGCTTTTGCCTCCGCGAGGAACAATGACGTCCACAAATTCAGGCATAGCAATAAGCTCACCCACCGCAGCGCGATCAGTCGTTTCCACGATTTGCACAACCGATGCTGGCAAGCCAGCCACCTTCAAGCCTTCCGCCAAACAAGCCGCAATGGCACGGTTTGAGTGGATGGATTCGCTGCCGCCACGCAAAATGGCTGCGTTGCCCGATTTCAGGCAAAGGCTCGCCGCATCAATCGTCACGTTAGGACGAGATTCGTAAATAATGCCTACCACGCCGAGTGGCACGCGCATTTTTCCCACCTGAATGCCGGTTGGGCGGTAATTCATATCGGTGATAGCACCGCATGGGTCTGGCAAAGCGGCCACTTGACGCAAACCTTCGATCATGGCGTCTATAGTGGCGGGTTTTACGGCAAGACGATCCACCATGGCCGGCTCCAAACCATTTGCCTTGGCTGCTGCCAAATCTTTTTGGTTTTCTGCCACCAGGGTGATGCGGTTGTTGTCCAACGCATCCGCAATCGCCAATAAGGCTTTGTTTTTCACGCCAGTAGAGGCTGCTGCAATTGCGCGGGAAGCCGCACGGGCGTTACGCCCCAGCTGAGCCATATACTCTTTTACGTTCGCTACTTCTGCCATAACCCGCAAATCCACTTCCAAAAATATAAAGTTAACAGGGCGGCGATTATACCCTGAATAAGCGTCGGGTTTGGGGCTATTGCTGTGTATTTATTATCCAAAAACAATAAAAAGTCCCGCCGGGTTTCAGCAAAGATTCAGCTTCACAGACTTAATCTGCAAGTGAGCTTTAAAAAGCGGTAGTTAGTTTCTTGTTAACGTCTTTGTTCAAGGAAAACCATCATGAAAAATCGTCTGTTTGCTCGCAGTATCTTGGCCATAAGCATGAGCATGTTCGTTGCTGGCTGCGCCTCTGCCGACCACGGCTACAGACGCCATTACCACGACGATTACGTGTATTCGACTTATGACGCCTACGATTATGGCGACTATGGCCGAGTGGTAGACGCCCGCCCGATCTATCGCCAGGTTGCGATTGATGTTCCGCGCGAATCTTGCCGCGTAAGAACCGTTGCTCACGAACGCCGCAGCGGAGACTCTTTCGCCGGCACAGTGGTCGGTGGTTTAGTGGGTGCCGCTATTGGCCACGAAATCGGTAATGGTCGCGGTGGAGCTACGGCTGTGGGCGGATTGATTGGTGCAAGCATCGGCAACGACGCAGCCAGCGATCGTCGTGTAAGTTACCGCGATGAGGAAGTGTGCCGCACTCAGTACCGCACCGAATATGAAAACCGTATCGTTGGCTATGATGTGACTTACCGTTACAACGGTCGAACTTACCAAACCCGTACCGACCGCCATCCGGGCGACCGCATCCCCGTATCTGTTGCAGTACGCTCAAGGGATGATTAATTTGCCGCGCTATTATTTTTCGCAAAATGGCGATTGAATTTTAGCGGTTTGGAAGCGATAGTGTTCTGCAAACTCGCCCGCGGCGGTAGCGTGATGCATGAAGTAAAACTGCACAGGAAGATGACCAGTTTCCGGTGCAGCCAAAAGATAACCAGCGCGGTTAAGAGATATAAAGAGTTGCGAGGAATCCTATGCAAGTTTCCCAAAAATCAGGAAAAGCCCTGCTATCGCTAATCGCGGTGGCTCTGCTGTTGGCTGCGCCTGAGGTTTTTGCCAAAAAGGACTTGTTTGGCGATGATCCCAGCTCAAAACAAGCACCACATACTGAACAATTGGTTGCCAGTTCCAGCAGCTCGGTATCATCCGAATCCATTCACAATCAAAACGCCGAACATACAATCGATAACAAAGAGAAAGAAGCTGCTGAAGCAAAACCCAAAGCAAAACCCAAAGCAAAAGGGGCCGAAAAACCGCCCTCTTACCTCGAGCAACAATTTTCCCGTTTCAAATCCAATCTAGCGGAAGCGAAAGACGACTTATTTGGCAACAATAAAAAGTCCACCAAAAAAGAAGCCGCTTCTGTACCGCAACCCACAGAAACACTGAACGGCGAAAATGCAAACTCAAGCGAAGAGATTAAAGTGCCAACTATTAGCGCTACGGAAGCTGCGCAGCGTGCGCAAGCCTTGGCGGAAGGCCAAGTCATTAACGTGCGCAAATATGTAGAAGAAGACAAACCACGCTACGCGGTGAAGTTGCTGCAAAAAAATGGCCGCATGAAAACCATTAATTTGGATGCGGTGAGCGGCACGCTGATTGAAGATTCACCCCTAGAACCCACGCCACAGTAATGTAGAAGCCACGCCACAATAATGGCGAATTGCACACACAAGGAAATTGCATCATGCGTTTATTAATTGTTGAAGATGAAAAAAGTTTACGCGAGCAAATCGAGCAAATTGTTGTCAGCGAAAAATACGCGTGCGACACCGCCGCTGATGGACGTGAAGGTTTATTTCTGGGCAGCGAATACGATTACGATCTCGCCATCATTGATCTCGGCCTGCCCTTGCTCGATGGAACCCAACTCATCAAACAACTACGCGCAAAAGATCGCAACTTCCCTATTTTGATTTTAACCGCACGCGGCAACTGGCAGGATAAAGTGGAAGGCTTGGAAGCGGGCGCAGATGACTACCTCACCAAACCTTTTCACCCGGAAGAGCTCCGCGCTCGCCTGCATGCACTTTTGCGCCGCGCCAGCGGCCACGCCGCTCCGGTTTTGCGTTACGGCCCTGTTTCCATTGACACCAGCGCACGCCGCGTGCACCGCAACGATCAGGAAGTGGAACTCACCAGTTTTGAGTACAACACACTGACTTATTTGGCGATGCACGCCGGAAAAAATATTTCCAAAACCGAATTAACCGAGCACTTATACGCGCAAGATTATGATCGCGACAGCAACGTTATTGAGGTGTTCGTCGGCCGCCTGCGCAAAAAACTCGACCCGGATGGCAGCTTGAATTTGATTAGCACCCAGCGCGGTTTGGGTTACCGATTCAACGCAAGTAAAGACTAAGCGGGCAGCCTTTTGTGCTAAGCAAAAAACTGACTTCGATTCGGGCGCGGCTGTTTTTTGCGTCGGCACTCTTACTGCCTATATTTTTGGGCGTGACCGGATTTTTTCTGGATCGCGCCTTTCAAACCAGCTTAATTACTGCGGAAAAAACACGGCTGGAACGCAATATCTATTTACTCTACAGCGCAGCCGATCTCCCCACCAAACCGCTCAGAAAAAATGAAAAGCCGCGCTTGGTGATGCCAAAAGAGTTGCGTGATAAGGATTTCGAACGCATCAATTCAGGCTTGTATGCTTATTTGTTTAACGACAAAAAAGAACTCATCTGGCAATCCAACTCTACATCACTGCAAACGCCGCCTACTTACGACCAAATTTCACCCAAGCTCAATGCCGATCAATCAGCAGAGATTATTTTTGAGTTTGAAAACGAAAATTATTTTATCGCCTACTCCGATATTTTTTGGGAAGTTGCCAAGAACCGCGAAGTACCTTTTCGCTTTGTGGCCGTGCATGACAGCGAAGACTTTATTGCAGAACGCAATGCCTATCGCAATCAACTTTGGCAATGGCTGGGCGCGGTGGGTGTTTTGCTACTGATTGCACAAACCGCTATTTTGCGTTGGGGTTTGAACCCGCTGAAAAAATTAGCAGTAGCACTGAAAGCCATGCAAAGCGGCGACACGAGCGACATTCAAGGCGACCACCCGGACGAGCTGCAAGATATTGTCGACAACCTCAACCAAGTGCTCGCGCGCGAACAAGCTTTGCGGCAGCGTTATCGCAACAGTTTGAGCGATCTTGCCCACAGTTTGAAAACGCCGCTCGCAGTCATGCAAGCAAAACTCAGCCATTCATCTGCAGATGAAGAATTGCAACAACTGGCAGCTGAACAAGTTGCGCGCATGAATCAAGTCGTCACCTATCAATTACAACGCGCTGTTTCTAGCCAGCAGCTTGGCAGCCATCAACGCGCCGATTTGGAGCCAATTGTTCATCGCCTGTTTAACGCTCTGCAAAAAGTTTATGCCGATAAAAACATTCACGCTGATTACGAGCTCGCGCCTCACTCCATTTTTGCTGGCGACGAACAAGACCTGATGGAAGTGATCGGCAACATCACCGAAAACGCGTTCAAGTACGGTAAATCCCGCGTACATTTGCGCAGCCAAACGAAAGACAAACATCTGCTGATTAGCATTGGCGATGACGGCCCCGGCGTTCCGCCAGAGCAACAAACCCGAATTTTAGAGCGCGGCCACCGGCTCGATACCAGCTTGCCCGGCCAAGGAATTGGCCTCGCCGTAGCCGCCGATATTATTCACAGCTATGGCGGCAAATTGACCGTAAACCAATCAGCCTTTGGCGGCGCCCAATTTGAATTGAGTTTGCCGCTCGCCAGCTAACGCCTGTATCTGCTTTAACCAAAACCTCCTGAATTCCGCCGCTTGTGCGATATGTCTTACACGACGTCGGTCATCTTCCTTACACAAAACTCCGCTTTAGCGACTATTGAATTAGCGGCTTCAAGCCAATAATGGCAACACAGCAAGCCACCAAGGAATCTTCGATGGCTGCGCAAACGTTTTAGATCCTGTTGAGAGATCAGATCACGGAGAAGACACCATGACATCAAGAACTTGCATTGCGGTAGATTCAACTTGCGATCTGCCCGCTAAATTTATCCAACAACACAACATTGAAGTGCTGCCTATTTATATCAACTATGACGGCGGCCAGGCGCTGGATTATCGCGATCCACAAACCATGCTGGATTTTTACAAAAATCACTCAAAAGAGCAGTTTGGTTTGGCGCAATCTGATCCGCTATCGGTCAGCGATATGACGCATATTTTGAAGGAACGCCTTTTGCCGAATTACGATTTAGTACAGGTTGTAACCATCAACAGCAAAAAGAGCGATGTTTACAAACGCGTATCAGAGGCCGCTCTGGTAAACGAACCTAAGTTTCGCGAGATGGAAAAAAGCGAAGGACGCGCGCCCTTTAGAATTCGTTTGTACGACAGCATGTCCATGTTCACCGGTCACGCCTTGTTGGTTTATGAATTAGTGAAGAAAATCCATGTGGAAAATATGCCGCTGAACAAATCTATTCGCGCAATCGACAACATGCGCGACCAGGTTTACGGCTATTTGATTCCCAACGATCTTTCTTACATGCGTGACCGCCGCCATTTGCGTAAGGGCGACAACAACATTTCGTGGATCAATTTTAAATTGGCGAGCGCCTTAAATTTGCGCCCTATAGTGCAGTTGCATCGCGGCAAAACCGACAAGATTGATACTGGCAAAGGCTTTTTGGGTGCACTGGAAAAGTTGTTTGCCCATGTTCGCAAACAAATTACCCAGGGTTTAACGAGCGATGTGATCGCCATGAGCTACGGCGGTTTACTGGAGGAGATTAAAGACGAGCCCGTGTTGGCGGAATTCCGCGAATTTTGCAAGGAGCATGATATTAAAACCATGCTATCCATGATGAGTATGACGGGTGCGATTAATGTGGGGCCAAAATCTTTTGCATTGTCCTTCGCGACAGATAAGAATTTAGCTTAAAAAAAAGCCACCCTTAGGTGGCTTGATATGAACATATTTTACGATGAAATAGGTTCACACTTGATGGTTATAGCAGAGCAATCACCCTCTATCACTAAATAAGTGTTTGGATCTGCTATAAATCGCGAAAGCCAATTCGGCCCATCCCGATTTGCCTCTACCTCTTCAGGACGAAGCACGCCACCGACCTTATGAAACACCTTTGATACAAAGTCCTGACACTACAATCGATGTAATCATGGATAGCCAAATTACCTTCAATATTTATAGCTCCTGAGTACTTACGCTCCAGCGAAAAACGCTCCACAAAGTGGGGCACCTCATCACTGAGCTTCATTACTTCTGAAACAGAGTAAAAACATCCATCAGCAATCAAACCAAAATTATTATTAGAAATAAAGTCTAATAAGGTTCCGTTGATTGTTTTTGGATTTGCCTTCCAGAATAATTCCAAAAGTTTAGCAGGTGTTGCATCTAAGATTTTCATATATAGCCCCTAAAAAGGAGGCGCCACCGATCAATTATCTTGATCGGTGAGCCGATCAAGATAATACATTGCATTGCAATATATCGGTTCTACAGGATAAATCCCGCCAAAAAAGATTAACACAACAGGCATGCCTTATGAAAATAAAAAAAGCAAACCTATTCACAAAAAATAGGCAAAAAAAATCTCACTCAGCAAAGCTGAGTGAGATTTTTAGATTCAACTTCTACAATTGAGAATCTGAATCTGGCTTGGCAATTACATTCAAACTGTAAGTACCGTCCAATATCCAATCAAGTTTGAGCTCAATACTCAGACCCCAATCTTTGACTACACAAACAAAAGGATCAAGAGACGCACCACCTCTGGAATTAAAAAGTTGGCGCTCATAGAACCTCCAGTTATTTTCCTTTTGGGAAATATCAACATTTCCAGAATAATCCAGCGCCAATAAGCGCCGAATATATTTCTGCAAACTTATATCATCCATGATCGTCCGATTTTCAATTGAAATTTTATTGTCGTTTATATTCTCTAGAGACACGCTAATTCTTTTTGAGAATACCTCTATAATTACCAGATGATTACCGTCCGGTAACGACCGAGCAGCTTCTATAAAGTCATAGCGGGTAAAATACTCTTTACCCTCCAAATAAAATACAGCTTCTCCATCCTTAGCATTTGACCAAGACCCCACCATTCCCCTATGAAGTAACGAGGTCGCCACTTCATGGAGCTGGTCGATATCAATATTACCAAGGTTCGAAAGACGCTTATCTTTTACGAGAGCTGTTGACGATGCCTTCAATTTAAATGTTTTCATAGTATCCCCATAAGGAGTTGCAAAAACTGATCGATTTTCTTGATCAGTTTTTGCTGATCAAAAAAATCGCGCTACTGCACGACCAGTTATTGCAAACACACAAAGGAGCTCGCGCACAAAATTATAGTTATTTATTAGTTATTCACAATCCTAGCAATGATGCCTAGATCACACATATTTACAAAAACTCATAAATTCATGAGCCTACTATTATGTGGTTTGCATCGGCAGACCGATGACTCACGGAAAACCAGACAAAAAATTTCATTATGCTTGATAGATTGGCCAATAAAAAAGCCACCCCAAAGGGTGGCCTGTCTTGAACACAATCTACTATGAGAAAGGTTCAACCGTGATGGTAGCTTTTTTATTATCACCAGCAATACATAGATAGCGATCATTTCCAGCTGGAAAGCGTGATAGCCAGACCGGCGTGTCCCGGTTTGCCTCAACGTCAACTGGATCAAGCATTCCACCCACCTTGAGATACACTTTTGATACGAACTCCCTGACATTACCAGTAATGTACTCTGCAAGATTTAACCCACCCTCAACTTCAATGATTGGCGGACAGAATCTCTCAGTCAAACCAAAAGACTCAGCCTGACAGGTTACATCATCACCAAGCAACAAAAGCTCACTTAATGAATACAGGGAACCATTAATAACGAATCCCTTTTCGCTGGTGGAAATGAAATGGAGTAACGTTTCCTCATTAGACTCAGGAAGGTGATCCCATAAAAAGCCGATAATTTCCTTCACAGTTGCATCGTATATTTTCATAAATTGCCCCATAACAAGAGGCGCCACCGATCAATGTTCTTGATCGGCTCGCCGACCAAGAACATTACACTGCCGAAACAATGCTTCGATTTACGAGATTTTATTCTCGTTTTCATATGCTAACACAAATTAATTATTTTTCTTATAATCAGGCCAAATCAACCCATCACAAAGCTGAGACAGATTTCACCGAACTAAAAAAGTTTGAACAAAGAACTATGATGCAAACACCGTTGCCTATAGCCCCAGCTGGCACACCTCTTTCTATCTCGACTGCTTGTCTTCGTCCGCTCAACCCAACTCCGATTCACTTAGGCTCGATGGCATCATTACCACTAAATGCGCATGATCAACCTACACAGCCAACTCAACAACCTTATAATTTTCATTACACATAACACATAAATACTTCGATACATTTCTTTTCTTATATGCAGAGTCAGTATATTGAACCTATATTTTGGTGTCCAAATAACGCGATGCTGATAGCGATAGAAAGGTGTGATGCAAATTCATATCTACTCATGATTCTTACTACAGATCATTTGCTGGCAAAAAACGATTGCGCATCTTTAGCATAGACACCTTTCAGACACAGCAAAGAGTAGCTAACCGCACCTCCATAGAGGTGCTTTTGGGGTGACAATAAAAAAGCCACTCCGAAGAGTGGCTTTAGAGGAAAACGCTATCTCAGCGTCGGCCTAGATTTTCTACTCAAAGAAATTGACGCACCATTAATCTTACCTGATCGTATGAAACAGTTAAATGTAATGACACACCCTTTCGCAATAAGTACCGTACGAAAAGGTCCAAAACCTAATCGCAATGTTTCCCAGTTTTTCTTTCGAACATCACCATTAATCCAACCACCAAATTCCGCCGCCAAAAATAACGGCATGTACTTCGCGATTGGAACTTGCTTGATCAAAGCATCATCCCGAACCACCAATCTCATTTCGCAGGTCAATAGGTATTGCCTGCTTTTTGTTATGAGCTCCACATAAACTACATCTAAATTTTTAACGAAATTTAGTGCAATCCTCAAGTTCTCAATGGATGTATAAACAACTACCCTTTCGCCTTGAGCATATGAAAACACATAACCCTTGTAGAGCATTAGTGAAACTGAATCAACTTCCTCGAGATATTGTTCCGCAAGGAGCAACAACTCTCTGGAACCACCATTAAGCAAAAAACTCCGCTCTCTGGTGTTGGGCGCAAAATTAATTTGAATACTCATAAAACCCCTGTTAGGAGGTGCACAACCAGTCACTCCATGACTGGCTTCACACAGTCATGGAGTTTGCAGATTCCTCTGCCAACTAGTTTGCGCAAGAATAATCTTGCATCCCTATATTAATTTCATTACAGGTAATTTGATAGAGAAGAAATATAATTTTAGGCAAAAAAAACCACCCCGAAAGGTGGTTGCGGTATCACCTAACAAAAACACGTGTTTTGTTAGGCTTATAAAAGTTAACACTTGTAATAATTTCCAAACACCTTACCTTTGGCGGTAAGGGGTAGGAAACAAATACATGCTCACGAGTTACAATAAGACCACAACCGCAAGATGCTCTAAGACGCCTGTATTGCGCCCCAGACTCTTTTATATGCTTCAATAATGCAACATGCAATATTTCCGCAAACGGATGCGAGCATGACTCGTTGGACAGCACCAATTCTTTAATCATAAAAACATTTGGTCTTACGATTAAATTCAGGTACGCAGCGTTATCATAACCTTCCATAGGTTCCTCTTATGTATACAGCCAGTCAAGCGACTAGCTGTCTAGTCACTTGACCAACCCTATTCAAAGTTGGAGCTTACGGATTAAAACCGCTCGACGAATTTATCGAAAAAAAGCAGGGGTCGCAATTGATGATTGAAAAAATTTGAACTGCGGAGATATTGGTAACTGAGCAAAAACACACGATCGAAAAATAACTTCATCTAAAGCCTACAATGCTGGCACCTCAGCATGGACTTAGAGCCCCAAAAAGACTGCTTCCCATAAAAAAAAGACACTCCCTAAGGAGTGCCTTGCAGGTGAACACAAGGCGAACTAAGCCTCGTGCGAAAACTCAACTACCACAAACTTGTTATAGCAGTTGAAACATCACGAGCTGAGCCATACCTCTTTCCATAGGAGTCAAGTCTGCAAGACGAGATTCCTGAAAAGTCGCTTCAGCCCAAGATTTCCACATTTTATGAAAAAATTTCTTCACAAATGTCACCTGGTCAAATTCTCGGAGAGGGCTCCGAGAAATAGTTATCGGAACCCAACCCAAAGAAGTTGAATCACTACAAATTCAAATAAATCGAACTTGTATGTGCAGTAGCATTTTGTGAAAAAAAATATTTAAATTCAACAACAATATGAATAGCCGAATTAATTTACTCAAATTTGTGACAGACGTTACACGCGAAAAATGAAATCACATGCAAACCAATCAACTCCTCTCATTCTCGACTGAGGCCAACAGAAATGTTTTTCTAGGTTTTACTACCACATATTTTTCGGATCTACTTTGTGAATTTTTTGATAACGAATTCGAAACTAAAAAGTGCGCACCTTTTTCTTCAATCAAATCGCCTTTAATAACCGTCCCCTGAAGCCCTAAGCATGCCTTTGCCTTACATTCGAATTCTATTTTATCCACCCCAACGGGGGCATCAGCCGAAATTATTGCCATTACTGATTTTCCTCTAACAGCCCCCCAATAATCGCCCAGCAAAGCCAAATCACTATCTAATATAGTCAGCCGATCATAAACCGGAAATATTTTGGGTTCCCGCGGGTGCTTACCGCGATTCACGTGCGTTAACCTTTGCAGGAAAAAACGCTTTCCGTTGCGAATTTCGATGACCCCCGCCTTGGGTGTTCCTAGCAAGCTCAGAAATTCAATAGCACGCGCACGATATTCATCAAAGTCTCCCGACTGTGGATTATTCATGGCCACCAAATTAACAATTTCGTTATCTTTAATCGCAGCCCAATATCGGCCTGCGTAGGTAGATATTTCTGTTTTTATTGAATTATTCTGCATTCAATTAGCCCACATAATACGCAATCAAAAAGAGCAATTCTTAGATCACTCGTTGATACAAAAAATTATCCGTTCCACTAAAGATGCACATGCCGCAATTCTTTAGCTTTAACCCCTACCGTTTAAAGACTCCCGCTCCTGATGTTTTATGAACCTTCGGCTGGAGTTCATCTCCATCAACTTCTACGTGATTTTTGACGCTGCGCTGATTGTGCTTTTCCTCTTCATGAGATTGCTGCACGTCGCGTTTTAGCTTTGCAACCGCGTGGTAATCCACTGAACCAGTTTCATTTATATGTGTGGTATCTGCTGCATCAACTCTGTCTCTCGCTTCGTTTGCAAAACGATCGATATTTGCTGACCCCGTCACTCTATATTGCTGCAGCATTGCGTTGAATTCATTGTCGTTCGCAGGTGCCACGCGGCTCACCCCCGCATCGATTTTCAGTTCATTCAGCGCTTTATTCGCCTGATCTCTTCGGATTGGGTCTTCGGAATTTAATCCATTGACTATTTCTTGCACCCTGCCAGCACCAGCCTTATCAAGTAAGCGTTGAGCAAAATCTATTTGTTTAATATCTGATTTTTCTGACGCATTAGATAGCTCTCTTTTAGCCTCTTCAGCTTCCTTCGTCGCCATTTTAAAGGATTCTTGGGATTGGGTAATCTTATCCAACCCTCTCTGAAGATTATCTACTGTTGTATTATTATATTGCAGACCGCTCTTCGAGGCGTCAGCCAACACGTGCTGCCCTACACTTTTAATCGCCTCTGAAAACTGACTTGATTTCATAAAGTTATTCATTTCAGTATCACTAATTGATACTGACTCTTTATCGGTTCTTGTATAGTTGTTTTCTACACTCACACCGGCACCCGCATTTACTCCGACCCCAGAAGCTCCCACACCGAGCCCAAAACTAGCCGAAATTTTTTGCGCAATCTGTGTAGCATAATCTTTAATTTGGCTAACAGACTGATTCTTTCCCCACTGTTCTGCTGCAGCTTTTATCGTATTGAAAATCTTCTCATCACTACGAGTTTGAGCTCCGGACACGCCCGACTCTTTGCTGTCAGATGCAGCTAACTGATGCATAGCTCCACTTACGGCTTTTAAAGCAGATATGTTTGCATTTGCTAACTCACTGGCGCGTTCCTGCTCATTTTTAACCGCGTTGTTATAGGAGTGCTTTAAAGTTTCCGTATCTTTTTGTGTGCTGGAAATAGATACAGAACCAAAATCTGATTTGGCTGCCTGGAAATAAGCATGCCCATCAGGCGCGTGCGTTATCATAGAACCAGATGTATTTAAGCCTTGAGATACTGAGTTTCCTGGAGTCATGCCCGTATTGGCACTAGTTTGAGCCGTTTGCCAACCTTGTCCATGATACATGCCCTTACCTGTAATAATTTCATCACTGGCTTTAGCCGCCGCTTGTTCATAACCTTGCATTGCACGTGTTGTTAATTGCGCCATCATTGCGCCAGAACGTGACACAATCATATAAGCAATTACTGGTGTGCTTGCAGCAAGCCATGCAGCAATGTTTGCCATGTCAGCGGCGTGCTCTGCCACTTGCGGACCATTTAACGCACTAAACCCACCGACATTCATTCCGCTGTTCGCCATTGAAATACGCGTCCAATAACTGATAGCAAAATGGATAATAGAATATATGGGAGCCCACAAATTTATCCAAACCAACATCGAAATGTAAGGTACGGGAACCTTTGATGGCATAACTAGTGATATAAGCACAACCACTGGAAAAATTGCATACAGAAATGCCTCATATAAATCTCGCATTTTCGGCAGAGTCCATAGCGCCTCTGCAAACGCAGTAGTGTTTTTGAGCCGCCGCTCTTCTTTTGCCTTCTTAAATATATAACCAAGATCACCAGCTTCTTGGCCAAATCGCTCCATTACAGGTTGTAACTCGTTTATTAACCCAAACTGTATTGCGAGAGAGTCGAATTTCTGATTCGCAGAATACTGATCCTTGAGAGCCGTTTCACTCTTAGCTTTGTACGCCGCTACTACAGCATCATCGCTAAAATCTGATCGCCCCGCAAAGCTTGCTCCAGACTCGGCAATCATTTTTTTAATTTGGTCTTTGTTATTCAGTTTATCCTTAAAATAATTCGTTATTGCTTTCGAGCATGTTACCGGCGCTTTGGGAACACCACCCTCCGTATAAATAAACTGCGTAACATTTTTACTGGTATTTTTCTCAAAGAAATCCATCAAATCAGTAGATTGGATTAAATCAGTTGGGGAAAACCTATTTTGTCCCAATCCATCAAAATATACACAATTGAGTAAATACTTTTGCATATTTTCTCGCAGCTCAGGGTCGCTAATTTTTAGATCTTGCATAGATCGCAACGTAGATTGCGGAAATAGCATGCCAGCCTGACTGTAATTGATTCCATTGGGCAGCGAGAATATGGTTTCAAATTTTTTAGTAAGGTAATCTCCTGTTATAGAAAAAATACTGGCTGTAGCACCAAGCCCAATGGGAACATTATTTACATTAAAAGTTTCACCTGTGATTCGATCCACTACTTGAACATCTACTTTGGGTACAACTACCGCCATATAAAAAGCAATTGTGCCAATAAAAGCAGTGAAGTTTGCCAACATCTGCCGACCAAACGCTGCCTTAAACAGAATTACCAAAAAACCCGATAACACAGCGGTCTTCATCGCGATGAAATAATCATCCTCACCGAAAAGTGCCGCTACCCCGTTAAACACCATACGGAGGAAATCGCCATTACCATAAGTAATTACGTCAAACGCTGTAGTTGCCATTGTGCTTACCTATACATCGCTGCGCGTTGTAATGGAGGAGATATTCTAGCAATGAGCTGTGATTCATAATTGCGAATATTAATTACCATTTTCTCCATATCATCGGCTTTTTGATTCACATCACGCTGTAAGCTAGCCAAACCATCAATCGATTCATCTAAACTTTTCGAAAATTCTTTCACTGCAGGATCGCCGCTCGCTCCACCACGCAAATTTCTTACGCCCATATTGGTAGTCATTAGCAAGCCATCTAAATAACTGTACAAAATATCCTCAGCAATCAAATAACTGTATTTATTTACCATTGTATTTAAATCAACCACTGAATTGGCTGCACTAGCCGCTGCAATGAATCTATAAATTGGTAACCGAGAAAAGGCAATTAACCCCTTTTCTGAGTCTGAAAGTGCTTCGTCATTTTTTATTTTTGCTGCAATGCTTTTTAACTGAGCATTAACTTTTGCTTCAAGGCCTTCCCATGTGGGGGTCACGCTCTTTAGCTCTGATACAGGGATACATATTTTTTTATCTGTGTCAGCACACTCCCTTATCACGAGCGCGTCCGGTGCATTTTTACCAAAAAGAATGGCGTTTTTTATATTCTCAAAATGTTTATTGCCACCATTACTCCCGAGAGAAGGCGTTATATACCGAAAGGTCAATGGTGAATCTTTATCATCTACATTCGGCCTAGTTATAATGAGAGTTCCAGTAATGTTCATCACAATTTCAGCTAGCTGCTTTTCATTTTTAAAATAGTCATTTTCCATTAATACACCCCACACCAAATTTCCTTCCGTAAACGCGAAATTTGCGTCGCCCGATTTGGGCGATTCTTTTGGTGCTTTAGGGCATATTGCTTTGGCTTGATCCCAGGTTAACCCTCCCGCATTCATTTCTCTTACAATACAGGTACTGTCTTCTTTACCCATTCCCTCCATCGCGCCACCAACAAGCCTAACTGCCGCCTCGCATGAATCACTAGACAGTTGGTTTATTTGGTCGGCATACCCTTTCATTTGTGCCATGACATTTTTTAAGGTTGGGGAGACAATGCTAATTCCTAGCATGAAGACTAAACCTTTGGCGTTTTGCCCAATGTTTCTCAATGATTGAATGAATGCATCAGCATCTAACCCCGAGACTCCACCTGCATAAAAATCTATGCCGCCGCATCCAGCGCTCATTTTTGGGGAAGTTACGTCTACAAAATGAAACACTTGGTCCACTGGTGTACGAGCAGAGAATCCACCTAAGGATAACTGTCGCGCCGACTGCCCTTGATAAACACCAGGATTGGTGACATTAGAATTATCAAACCAGGAATCAAGCTGACTTCCCACGCTCGCATTAAGATTCTGTGAGGCAATACTAAGACCAATCACTATTAGGAATTTCCTCATCTCACATCTCCCAATCTCTTTGTTTCACTTACTGAAAATTGCGATGCCGCGGCAATTATTTTGTCCATCACCGCAACTCTATTGTTAAAACCATAACTTACTGCTGAGACACTATTATTTTTGGGGTCAACCAAATACAAAGCTGGAACAGACTGGACATTAAGCTTTCGTCCCATTTCGTTGTTAACCTTTGGATTTGGAAACTCAGGTAAGCCCCCACCATCCAAAGAAACGGGCACAACATCGAACCCAAAGTCTTTGGCCAAGTCCGCCAAGATTGGTGCAAATTTGTGGCAAAAGGGACAGTCACTTCTAAAGAAAAACAGCAACCCATTCTTTTTTGATATCTCGATTAAACTCGCAGCCTTTTTCTCGCTAGACTGTTGCTCTGCCACAAAACGCGCTTGCGGGGAGGAAGGAGCCTGAATATTCCTATCGTATTGAGGTGCACTCCATAGCACCTGAGTAAAGCCGTTGGCAAACTGCATAGATCGCTCCTGGATTGCATTCATCTGCCGCATGTATTCTAAGTAATTTTCACGAGTAGGGTTTAGCATGGCCGTTGCCAAAGCCTCCTCCATTTTTTTACCTTGCTCTCGTAATATTTCTTTGGCAGTTAGCTGTGGCATGGGCTCCACTGGGCTTGGTTCTGCCTTCTTAGTAGGCTTCTTTTTTTTCTCTGGTTGTTTTTCCGTCTCATACCAAAACCAACCGCGCTCACGGTCTTGATAATATTGCTTTTGCTGGTTATTCATTGATGGCGATTCAATCACGTCAGCCGCGAGTACTTTTTTATTCCGAGTATTGAATTGTGGGCTATTTTTTTGCTCATCAATATCATCGTCGCTTACAGTGTCAGCATCACCCTCGAACGCGCTCGACAAAATCGAATCTACATCCGCAACTGCGAGCGTCGGATAGAAAAGAAGATGAAGGATGCAGAGTAGGTAAAGTGACTTCACGGCGTAGCACCACTTGATTTAGCTTTGAGCGTTTCCGACACGCGCTCAAGTGCTTCT
Source organism: Cellvibrio sp. (assembly GCF_046347455.1). Lineage (GTDB taxonomy): Bacteria > Pseudomonadota > Gammaproteobacteria > Pseudomonadales > Cellvibrionaceae > Cellvibrio. The sequence goes on along the minus strand of NZ_JAXMGC010000002.1, from coordinate 17,644 downwards.
GCTGCTGAAGGTGTAGTCCCGTTCATTGCCCTTTGTAGAACTTCATCGTACAAGTCCTTGAAGTCAATCGCATCGAAATCCAATTGCTCCAATTGACTGATCGAGAAACCAGAGCAATCTGTGCTGTCAGGCTTACCATCTCCCAACGGAAAACCTATTTGCGGCCTACCTTGTTCCGCAACAATGCGCGCAATTTTTGATGGGTATACACAGAATGGTTTAAAGGTAGATTTGGCCCCCAAAGCCCCGCTCACGACTCCCGATGATTTTTTTTGGTAATCATCGAACTTATGTGTTCGCCCTTGGACTATCGCAACTGCCAGATCCTTTTCCTCTTGAGTACACCCGTCCAGATTTAACTTATTCAAGAGTCCAGAATCTGTACAGCAGTTACTCAGACTTCCTATTTTACAGGCATGTCGTTCACCTCTAAAAATTTCAATTGAATCTGGCTTTATAGTTTTAATTAACTCGTTCGCTACAGCAGTACTAGCGGCTGCGCGTTTGAAGTCCTCTGGGTTTGTATCTTGAGTTTGGCCTATTTCTTTCGAGCAATTCCCATCCTCGCAAATTAATTGACTGCCACACAAACTAACACTGCTTTCCGCCTTCAGACCAAAGCAAGTGAAATTCTGTTGTTCATTTAAGCACCCTCCTAAAGGTGACTTATTTAGGCAAACCGAATTACTGTAGATGCACCCTTGCGCTTTCAAATTTTCACATTCAGCTGAGGGGGCAGTTATCAACTCCTGATACTCGTATTTTTTTTGTGTATTCCAACACGGCCGAGCTATTGAAAATCCATTAATTATTTTTACGCCTGACTCAAGACACTGCGAGGACACTAATTGACTATCAGGATAGCCCGCTCCCACACTACAGGATGTTGATTCTGTGAACGAAGGGTTGCATTTAGGCGTTACCGTAAATACAAATGTAAACTTTCCTCCCAAATTATATTTAGTGTCATACCAATATTTTTTTCCTTGATTTCCGTCTTCCTCGCGCAACTTAACTCGAAAATTATTTTCACACGTAGGTAATGCATCAATATAGGAGTGATCGCCACTTCCGTCAGCATATTGTGAGCCAACCAAACCAGGCCCCTCCCACCATGCGGCCCAATCTGTACTTTCGTTATAACTCTTTACAGTCGTAGTGTTTTTTACGCAGTAATAGTCATAATCCATTGCGGGAAAATTTGCTTGCACCGCATAGAGTGTGCTTTTTTGAGTCGAATTAGGCGAATAAAAACCATCCCAAGGGGAATTCAAATGCGCATCAGACGGAGCAATCACTTCCCATGTGTGGTCGGTCATGTGGTATTCAATAGCTAGCTTATCTCGCCCACGCGAGGATATATTAATCGTTTTATATTCAATTTTAGCTTGGTTATAAGCGCCGCCATTTTGGCAAACGGCCGTAACTGTAGTATTACACTCTGCCGAATGTTTGACATAACTACTCGTTACCCCACAAGACTTAGGAGTTTCAGTTTTTATATCCTTGGTACCTACAGGTAAATCTACACATCCTGAATAGCTATTTTTTACCAACGATGCCGATTTGTTTACGATTTCATCCTGCCGTTTAAAGAGTGGGTCGTGAACAGGATCTATATTCGATTTAGCTCTCGATTTCGCTGACTCCGCATAGTATTTTCCCGTCTCATCAGAGCCTGATTTTTGATAGCCTACATCCCTTAAATCTTGACCAGAGTCGTAATATTGCTCGGGCGAGCTAACTTTTCCGTCTGCTTTATCTTTTTCCATTTTTGCGTAGCCAGGAACTTCCTTATTGGGGTCATAGTTTTTCATCCCCTCTAAATATTGCGCGCTAGAGGTTAACCCTAATGACTTACCTTCATCATTTGCAGACTTTTGCTTCTCACTTAAATTGGCAGCATCTGTCGCAATGCCTATTAACAACAAAGAAATTAGTAGTATGTGTTTATTTATATTCATTTGTCGCTTTTCTGATTTAGCCAAAAGTTTGCTTCTTGTTTTTCTCTTGCCGAACCCGTACGAGAAATCAAATCTAATACATAAGCTAAGGTCGCCGAACCTGCCAACTTAACGTGTTGTGGTGGAGCGCATGAACCGGGAGTACAGGCATCAAATTCAGACAGCGGTAACACAAAGCTTGGAACAGTAGATATATCGAACATTTTGAACAGTGTTGGGTCAATTAATATGCCGCTGGCACGTTCTGGTGTTCCCGCGAGCTGGCGCAATTTCGATACCGTGACTTTGAAGTCATCTTTAATAAGCCCTCGGATAACAACAGCAGCACCATAATGCGGCGCCTCCTCAATTAGCGCTTTTATTTGTTGCTCTGGCATTGAAAAGCTCACAAATATAATTGGGTACTTTTCACGTTGTTCTTTTTTCTCTACGTTACTTTTTGCGGTGAAAGAGTCCGCTTCAAATTTTTTCCATTCATTTGAAGTTAAACCTCGCGCCTCAGGAAAATTTATTGAATTATTCGTATCCGGCACCGATACAGAATCAATAGATTTTTTTTCAGCGCCGAATACGTTATCTATCTCTTTTTTTTCCGCCGGTGTTTCTACCTTTTTAAACACGTCTTGAGCCATTTTCTTTTGCTGTTCCAAAATATTCGCGTCAGGCTCTATATATTTTTCAGCGTAGGAATTAGCAACAATCAGAATTAAACTTATTAAGATCGTATAGATATAGGTTGTCGGCTTAAATCGGATATACATATTTTAAAGCTCGCAGCAGCGAACCTTTCTCCAAATCATGTAGGTAAAATCTTCACCTTTGTAGGGAAACTCTCTACCCGCCCCCCATAAGCCCGTGGATACTCCAAATCCAAATGCTTTTGATGTGAGAGGAATAGGATAAAGAATGTGTTCTTTATACTGGTTCTTTCTTAAAACCGGCTGTGGCAAGTTATAACAAATTGCGGCAGGTGTTGATGTATCCATACCCAAACCTTCGCGGTGCAATTTAAAAACCATGCGATGCGCTAGAGCTAACGTTGTTTCCAGTCCACCCAAATGACCCGAAGTATTTCCAGTAAGAGGGAATACAGATCCATGCGAACCTGAACACCAAAATAAAGAGTCGATTCCAAAATTAGTTGTAAGGGCCTTCAAGCTGTCAGGCACGCAAGCTAATTGCGCAACTGGGTTAGCAAATAGGACGGCATCTGGATTTAAAACAAAAGACGCTTCATCACTATCCCATAAGGGATCAAGTTCCGACATATAAGCCATATCGAATGTCTCCCCCTTTCCACAGCCAGATCCCATCACCATTCCCAACCAATTGAGAACTGGAAATTGAATCCAATGAACGTGATAAAACGCATCATTTTCCTCATTAACCCCAGCTCTATTTGTTCCACGAGGTGCTATTAGCTTTCCGCTTGAGCCTGACCCTGAATTTGAACCTGCACTAGAATCTCCAGATCCACCTAAATTCACTCCACCTAATGTTGGGGAGCACATTGGCTCCCTGACAACTTCTGCGACACGAGCCGGTTCCCAATAAGAAACTCCAACACCGGGAATTTTTACTGGAATCGGAGGACGATAGCAGCTGCAAATAAGCGGAGGAGATGAATCACCATTATCTCTCTGCCCAGTAGAAATAGAGATACTGCCAATTTTTATTGGGAACATGCAGGTCCAGCAGACATCTGTTATAGGATTTGGGAACCTTCCGTTACAGAGCTGTGCATTCGATTCAAGACTTATACTTAACAATGTAAGAAAAAAAAGCCTTCTATTTAATTGCAATTTCTTCCACATTGAGCGATTTACCTTTTTGGCTAACTATGGTTGGCAATGCCTGCAATCCAAATCGATTTGTTAAATACGACCTTTGATCAAAATAAATTCGTCGACCCAAGCGAGCTGATACGTCCAAATAATTTCCATTGACCAATACAACGCGATATCGCGATGGATCAGCACAATTATTTCTTAACCAGCTAATTTGTAGATCATCATCGCCATCAACAAAACAAAATGCTTGCGTGAGGCTTTTTACATCGAGAGGATTTATTGTAGTCCCAGCCCAAAAAAGCACTTTACCTGACGAATCAAGAATGTTGTTTGGAAGCTTGTAGGAAACCCCCATCTCGAAAGACTTATAAACTTGTGCACGAGGCAATTTAATTCCTTGCGGTCTAGCTACCATTTTTCTTGCTCTATCAACCATATCCCTTTGCGTTGCAGCAACCTCTCCTGACTCCACTTTTTGACGCATACGCTCCTGCATCAGTTCGATCATATCTCGCTCTGCAATTGGATAAGCTACACCTATGACACCGTAATCTTTAGCATTTGTGCTAAAAGATACGATAAGCAGTGCCAAGAATATTTTTTTCATCAATCAACCCAATGTCTTTGTAACGACTATCGAAACTATCTGGATGCGTTCCCCTAACGAAATATTTTTTCTCGGGAATTACTCCTGAGCCACTTACTTCTAGCGAGTCTCCGCTCATTGCCGTTTCTTTTGCATAACCAATGTATTTACCGTTTATAAAAAAATGTCGGCCTTCCTGCGTCACCTTATCTCCAGGCATTCCACCCAAATATTTTATGAACCTAATATTTTTGTAATATTTATTGGGTGGCGGCATAAATGCAACGTAATCATCTCGCATCGGCATTCTATTTTTAATAATGAGGAATACATAACCCGGGACGCTTTCAGTTGTTCTTATTCCAATAATCGCTACTGGGGATATGATGTATACAATTAAAATTACTAACAAAATTCCAACTATCGAAAATAGAAAATTTCTTCTAAATCTCTTCAGAGATTGTTTAGATTCGTCTGCGGAAATTTGGGAGGTAAAACTACGGTTAGCGATCATTGTGCCCCCAGCTTTCGATCTATTTCAGCCTTTAAATAATCGGTATAATCCGGCAGCTTAGTGATTACGGCAGCATCCACTAACAACACAATATTCTTCGACTCTAGATCCTTGATAGATTGTTCAAGTGCGGCAGCGTACTTGGCGGTAACTTCAGCAATTTTTTCCTTATCCATATTTTTTTCTGAATACTCTTTGATATGCTGAGTAAGTAAGTTGTTCAGCTGAACAACACCATAGGTTTTGGCGTAAATATGGTTTTGCAACACAACAAAAATCATGGCTCCCATTAAGCCCGAAACAAATGAGATAAGGACGTTTTTAAAGTCATTTTTTTTAAATAATGAATTGCCGCCAATAGCAGAAAAATGTATGTCGGATTTCACTACACCATCGTCTTCAGTCGAGTTGCTCATATTCCCACCTTTTAAAAGCCGCTATTTAATAACTTAACTATCGCGATTTTGTCGCTTTAATCAGGTCTTGCACCGCATCAAAAATATCGATGCCTCTTGCTTCGGCATCTCGAATATAATCAACCTCATCTGCTTTAGTCGAATAGAGTTTTTCTGTTATAGGATCTACAACAAACCGTAGAACAGATAGACCATCTGGCGAGCTAATTGCCAACTCCGAATATTTCCCCTGCACCGTTTCAAGAGATTTCAGCACATCTACTTTTCCGTCTGAATTATCGATGTGCCCATTAAACTCCGCGCTTTGTAATTCCTCGGGTTTCTGTCTCAGAAAAATTGCAAAATCAGAATTCATGTATGCCGCTTTCGCCGTTTCCGAAGAGTAGTAGTCCGATATCTTTTGAGTGATGGTCATAAAGCTGCCACCATGTTTACGTGCTACACGGTAGCCCTCTTCGATGAATGATCCTGCCCGACCCCGCCCCAACAACCGCCAGGCTTCATCAATAATACAAAGCTTCCTTTGCTTTTTATTGCCGGACAAATACATAACCTGTGTAATCCTCATCATCAAAATCAGCAGGACTACCGATTGCAAATCAGGCATAGTATTGAGAGCATCAAGTTCCAGCACAACAAATCTATTATTTAAATCCACATTTGATTCACCTTCAAAATACTCGCTAAACATTCCGCCTCGAGTATATGAATGAAGCATTACAGCCAAGTCTTTTGCGGTTGCGTGCATCGGACCATCATCCGACTGATCTGCCAGCAACGCATCAACTACCTTAGAAATTGTTGCTTTATTTTTATGCACTTCCCACGCTGAAAGAATTGCTTTTTCCAATACTGCTCGTTGCTTCGCACTCAGAGGAGTTTCAGGGGAAGCCATCTGGGCGATTAACATTTTTAACAAAGGAAGTTGTTCTTTAAAATATTTTGGATCACCATCGTTAATGCTGCTAAACGGGTTTAAACAGATTTGTCCCGCCTCGCTACCAAACTCTAAATAGGTCCCTTTAAGTAATTTACAGAGATTCTTGTAACTGTGCCCTGCATCAATAATGAATGCTCGTCCACCTGACCCTAGGCAACTAAATACCCACTCTTGTGTTAAAAAGGATTTACCTGAACCGGATGTTGCACAACAGGAGAGATTGTAGTTTCCCTTATCGTTATCAAAGGGATCAAAATAGGTAATCTGTCCACGCCTACCTGTAAAAATCATCATAGGCGTACGAGTTCCCTTCCATTCACCAACCCAAGGCGCGACATTTGTACAGTTCCAAGAAAGCATCGATCTGTAGTGTCCAAACAATTTGAGCGCTCGATTTGTTTCTTGACACATCCCCATAGGCAAGGCACCCAAAAAACTATGCACGGGAGTATAGCGACTGCGAGACAAAACCCATCCTAGTGATCCGTACGTAGAAATTAACGCTTGCTCAGATTCTTTTTCTTTTCCTTGCGGTGTTATCAATAAAATTTGGTAAAATGCATCGGTTAATTTATTTCCGTCATCTACTTTTTTCGATGTGTAATCCCAATCAATTTTTCTATCTCTCCATTGAGTTGCATATTTGGCAATAGGAGAGTCAGCCATCTGCGTAGCACGAGCGGATTTTCGCATTACCATGCCACGAGCCGAGAGTTGGTCTGGAACATTTACAGTTAGAGTTGCGATAAAAGGACAAGGTATACGTAGAATATTATTCGTAAAGGAACCAATTAGGCTTCCGTTGTTGAATCCGGCCCACTGCGATGGAAATTGCCTTACATGAAAGGGGATAAGCGAAAACGATTCTCCCTTATGTATCAAGCTCGACGTTCCTGAGTCAAATAGAGCCATTGTATCTGCATCAACTATCTGACTGTTTATTAACTGCTTTTCGTCATATACGAGAGCCGGAGCTTTACTGCGTCCGGGATTTACTATTGAATTCATTATATTAATGAACAATTCCGGCCACATATTTTGCGCGAAGATCTTTGCAGACCTCAAGGTTCCAACCATGGACTCTCGAGTTCTTTCCAGGAAATCTATATCGTCCTTGTGCACATCGATTGGATTCATACCAGCTGGCACTGGAATAACGTAGGAAACAACCAAGTGAAAATTTTTAAGCAAAAAAGCCTGATCTCTAAATAGAGAGTCCCACTTACTCTTTTGTAAGTAATCTACTCTGTTTTTTGCGAGGAGCCTGAATATCTTTGCGATATCAGCATCATCCACATTGCTTTTCCCTTCCTGCCAATTTTCTAAAATATATTCGATATTTGTGTCTGAAATTATACTCACTTGGATGACGGTATTAGCCCTATGCGACTGATTAAAAATGCCATTCAATACATTTAATTCTATTTCCCCCAACCCCGTTGCTGGTGAAGCAACAAGCATAAAACCTACCGTATCTTTGTTGTAATAAACACCAGTGTCTGGATCATAGGACTCATAGGGAAATAGTGACGCAAGCGTATGTCGTTCAGATAGGGATCTAAACTCCGCAACGGTAGGCGGAACATCTCCTTCATCCAATCGTTTTCCTGGAGGATTATCGTTTACTAGTGCGCTACGAACATATTCAGTGCACTTGCGTAATGAAGTTCTTAATAAATCTACTGGGGAAGCTGCCATTCTGCATCTCTCACTCGAACATACACAAAGCTACCCATATTAAGATCTCTGTCATTATCTTCCCAAGGAGTTAAATATACGCGCATGATTAACGGTTTCGACAACAACGGAGTGCCTGAACGAACAGGTTCAAGGATGCTATTGACTGGTGCAATATTTATATTGATTTCTTTTGATTCAGCAGACGCTTTCGAATCCAAACCATGATCAGATTTATTATTGCTCTCTGTAAGACTACCTCTATAGTCATTCAAGCCTTTGCTGTTTTCCGCATACACCCGGGACACGGGTTTACAACCAGTGTGGGGAAACATTCCACATGAGTAGTTCGAGGAGCAGCTCATTAATAACGCAAGCAATAAAGTAATAGGAATAATTTTCATTGTTTTATCTCTTTTGCACTTCCGACCAAGTCACGCTTTAAATCCGTTCCACCAGTCAGGATTATTTCACCAATTCGATTAGCATCTACCTCAATGATGGGATACATCTCATTTGCTCTTGCGATATAAAAATCGGATATTTTTTCGAGCGCATTTGCAGTCCCACTCGCTAACGCGGTTTGTCCGGTTTTGTTGGGGTCAAATGTAGTAAGCTGACCTAAAGGTGAAGTTGATACCGTTTGGTTTTGTTGCTTTAAGACATCTGCCGCACCAGACGCCATACCCGCCAACATTGATTTGGCAATAACGGAACCCTGCTTACTTACCAACTTGCCTCTTAAACCCGCCTTTCCGTCTTCTCCAGCAACATAACCCTTCACGCTCTCCTCAATTACATCGCCATTTGCCAGCACGCAGGTCAATGTTTCCAAACGAACGTAGGCCCGCTCACTTGATAGATCCCCATAGGTAGCACCAATTACATGGCAATCTCTGATATCAGAGTTAAAATAATTCGGTAACTGGCCTTTATCCATCAAACGCAAAAGTACAGGCATAGGATTTGATTTCCCTTGCCCACCAGTAGGGGCATCGACACCGGACAAAAGAACAGCTGTTCCAAAAGATCCAGTTGGCAAGTAGTGTGATATGTTCTTTGACGATTTTTCAGGTGCATCCTTTTCACCCTCCTCTTTTGAGTCAAATTCTATTACTTCAATTTTGTCTTCCTGTTTTAGAGGCGCACCTACTGGTGGCGGCGGCACTGATTGTTCGCTTGTGCGCAATGCTCCGCTAGATTCGTTTAGCTGACGAACGGGTGGTGGAGGCAAAGACTCCTTGAGATCGACTGGCGTTGCCATAGTCGGTGCTTGTTCTTTCGATTTCTTTTGAGCTTCATCGTGCGCATCCAAGCGGAGCTTCAGCTGATCAATTGTTTTTTCTAGATCAGCATTTCGAGCTTGCAGATTGGCCATTTTCTTTTCAGACATTTGAATCCAAACTTCTTCAGCGGACACTAATGATTTTGAATCTGTAGCGAAGTTCTTTTTTAGCTCCTTCGCTTTTTCGCGATTCACCTCAATTACTGATGGCTTCCCCTTGTTAGGGTCACTCATCCACATACCAAATACCATAACAATTAAAAACAACCCGAGCCCACCAAAGAGAAATATTCTCTGCTTGAGCTTGATCTGGCGTAGGGAATCCATTAACGAACTTCTCCTATTTTTCGCACAATAAAAAATCGTGTCGACTCACCACTACGAAGCAACTGATTCTCTATAGCTACCGCAGCAACTGAATCGCCAAATTTTGTAAATTCACGCTCATCAAGCTGCATATCCTGTTCAGTTTTATTAGTAATACGATACACCTCACCCGCCAGATAATTATTTTTATACTGTGTCGTTAATACGATATCCGCCTCTGTCCACAATGAAACATTTTTGTTGACTTCGAGGGTCGCATAACTATCCAGAGGCGTTATTAGCGCCATTGCTTTCATTAGAGCCTTAATGGACTCCACATAAGGCTGACTTTTCAGCTTTGTCACATCAGCTTTGCCTGCTTTTCCAGAAGACAACGTCAAAGGTGTAATCAGCACCGTTTCGGAAGGAATATCACTCTGTTTTGCAATTATGGTATAAGTTGCTCCCGCGGTGTCACGCACAAAAAAGCTAACTACCTCTGCTGATCCCAGACGCGGTTTAACAAATATTTCACCACGTTTTTTGTCCGGCTGAATATCAAGAGCACCTTGTGTTTGCCAAACGCGTTCTATTGTTACGCCATTTTGAATAGCAATACGCGTCAAGTCATTTTTTGAAATTGTAATGCTCAGAGTCGCACCATCTTTTGCCCTGAACTCTTGTACTGCGAGAGCCGGAGAGCCAGCACTAAAAATTGTTAGTAACACAAGCCACTTTGACAACAACTGTATATTATTCATGATGCGCAGAACTCTCACTACTTTCACTATGCACACCTTGAGATTCGGCGGTGGTGGCCGTCTGTTGCGTTTCAAGGAGCATTTCACTTTTATAATCCACATTTTGATAGTCGTCAGATTTATCACTAGTTGGCTTAACCTCAGAAAATCCGAGAACACTTATTCCCGCAGAGGTGTACTGCATTTTAAATTCATAATACTTTTGACTTCGTGCCACTATTTGTGACCCCATCATGGTAACCTGTTCGCCACCCACAATAGCTGTTTGCTTTTTTACATGGATAGACATCAAGTAAAAAGCACTACTAATCTCTTTTAATTTGATTCGGTCGACATCGTCATACAACTTATTTTTCAACAGCCCATACACTTCTGGGTTAGCAAACTTTAAAAATATTTCAAATTGACTCTTCGCACTTTCTTTATTATAACTAAGCATTAATTGCGAAAAGTATCTAGCCATGCTTTCAATATATTCTGCACTCGCTTCGCCACCTTTTATCCAAAATGGTCGATCGAAATCAGGCGGGGTTACAACAACTTTTTGGGTCTTATCTATAAAAAGTAAAGTGATCGACAGCAACAAATTACTTATTAGCAACCCACATGACATCAGCAGCCAAAATTTATTTTGGGCGGATACATTTACAAAATAAGACGCGTATTTATTTTTATCCACCGACATACTCCCTATTGCAAGAGGCCAAGTGGGGCGAAAGCCAAACATCTGACGGTCCATACCAAAATATTATTTTTATGATCAACCCTCTACCACCTTCTTCGCGCAGACGTGCATAGCCCCGCCCAAAAATTACAGCCATTACCACACCCAAGATAAACATATTCATCATCGCCCCCATCAGTACCCAAAAAGTGACGAGCATAAAGCTATCCATGTTCCACACAAACATAAGAGGTGGATCGTCTAAAGTTCTGGGAATCCAGTACGCGCTATGCATTTGAAACAACCCTTTAATCAATGAATTGAGAGGGAGTAAATCCCTCTCACATTTTTATATGAGTGCACTAGCAAACAGTGAATTGATAATTGCTGGCCCCAGACTGCCAAAAATTGCCAGCATTACACCGACGATTGCCGGTAACACTTTGCCACTGGCCGCAGCGTATCCCATGCCGATGATGCCACCTATAATCGCGATGGAACGCCCGAGATACCCTGTGGCGGCATCGTACACAAATGTGTAAACAGCTTTAAATGAATCACCTGAAGTTGCAGCCAACGCATACTCAGGAAGAGCAAAAAATACAATTAGGGATACCAAGATTAATAGCCTGCCTTTTTCTTCTCGAGTAAAGCTTTTTCTAAATAAATTAGTCATAAGATTTCCTAAATTTTTGAGTTAAAGTTAATGTTCTAATTGGCTATATACATTTCCACTCGCCGATATAGTCGCCGCCCCTTAATCCCGCTAGCTAAAACGAGATAGCAACGCAACTCAACTCACATCCATTTGAGCTGTTTTTTAATGCCACCCATACAATGACATCAAAAAAAACTTTACATTTTTATGCACACCATTTAACAAGCCCGCATTGCACTCTTGGGAACCAAAAAATTTTCGCGACATCTCTTTGTGCCTTTGCCCATCGATTAGACAGCGCTGTCAATTTGTAACGAGTAGCTGTTACAAACCTGCCTGCCTTCCCCCAAAGGAAATATCCTTGGCACCACCCACCAGCCATATTTGCTTTTAGTGAACCAAATAAACTTCTACACGCCGATATAGTCGCCGCCCCTTAATCCCGCCAGCCAAAACGAGATAGCAACGCAACTCAACCCACATCCATTTGAGCTTCTTTTTTAATGTCACCCATACAATGACATCAAAAAAAACTTTACATTTTTAGGCGCATCATTTGACAAGCCCGCGTTGCACTCTTGGGAACCAAAAATTTTCGCGACATCTTTGTGTGCCTTTGCCCATCGATTAGACAGCGCTGTCAATTTATAACGAGTAGTTGTTACAAACCTGCCTACCTTCCCCCCAAAGGAAATATCCTTGGCACCACCCACCAGCCATATTTATTTTCTTTTAGTGAACCAAATAAACTTCTACACGCCGATTAGATTGCTGCTCCTTAATTCCGCCAAATGGAACGAGATAGCAACATAACTCTTTCCCATTCGACTCTATTTTTCCTGCATCACCCAATAACTTCATCAAAAAATCTTTCACATTCTCAGCACGCTTTTTTGATAACCGTGCGTTTAAATCTTTTGCGCCAAACGAATCCGTATAACCAATTGCTAACAACTGTCCACCCGAATATCCATGTAACGCACCTTTTAAATACTGCTTTTGCTCCTCCTTAAAGACAGCGCTGTCAAAATCAAATAAAACACTGGCGATTTTTTCTCTTTTCATCGCAGAAGCAATTGCATTTTTTGCACTCAAATTGATCGACTCTCCAGACAGCACTGCGCCGTTCTCATTACTACTGTCAATTACATTTACTGTCGTTTTCGGTGTATTTTTTTTACATGCAGCAGCACCAAGCCCACCAACATCGCAATATATATATTCCCCTTCTTTCGCTGAGTCAGAGTCAGCATGCGCCTGCATCACATCCATTTCTATGTACGGCTCACGATGCTGCTTAGCGGCGCATGCGCTCACTAAAAGCACGATAGCGCCTATGCACATCAGCGGCATAACGTTGCCGCAAACTCTCGTTTTTCTCCGCATTACCGGTTCCCGCGTTATACGCACCTACAGCGCGCCAATTATTTCCAAAATACTGTATGGACTGAGCCAACACCCAAGCACCGACATGTATATTGATGCATGGCTCATAGAGCTTCTGCTCTGTAATTCCATAGGCCTTAAGCGAAGGAAGCCAATTTGAGTTAATTTGCATTAAACCCATATCAGTAGTTCCGTTTGTGTTTCTGTGTACTGCCTGTGGATTCAATCCACTTTCCTGCTGAGCTATTGCATAGAGCAACCACGGATCAACAGAGTAGCGGGCACCAGCCTCCTGCCAGCAATTTGACTCCGCTACACAGCAAAAACTACTCACCAAAAGCGCCCAAGATAACCGCCCGATGCCCATAGAAACCTTCTATTCAAAAGGTTGCGCAATCAAATTTTGACGAAATTACGCCGTCGCATTCCACGAAGCAGGATTGCGGCTCATCAAAAAATTCAAAATTAACGAATAAAAAACGTCAAATACACACAAAAAACAACCAAAAAAATCATTTTGTGTTAACAAAGGTCTTATTCTGTTTGTTTTTGCTAACAGATTAACAGTATGAAAATTTTGGGAGGAATAACGTTAGCGCAATCATCCATTGATGTAAAATGCGACAATTACAAATCTTGACGCGGATCTCATTTTTTAACCAATTAGGTACCCGAGAGGCATACTGATGACGCAGAATTTTTTTCTGGAGTGGGTAGCAGGACTTAACTACTCATTGATGGCAATAATGAACAATTGGTATTGGCAATCTGCATCTATTATTTTTTTTATTGGATCGTTAATCGGAATGACGCCGCTCAAATACGACAAGGACCATCTATTTCATCAGCTGCTGTTTATTTATATACGAAAAGCGCTGCTCGGATTGTTTTTCTTGCTCTTATTAGCACCGCCGATATCAGGCTTTTTGTATGAAATCACGGGAACAGATGCTTCATTAAACACCACCACAGCCTATTGGGATTGGTTTACTCATTTGGCAAACAGACATTTTTATTTTGTCGCTGTCGCCTGCCTATCCGGCTGGTTGCTCAGATTCTCTTTCAGTCGCTACGCACTCCCCTTGTACTCTTCAGTTCTTAGGAAAATTTCCAACAAACGAACTAGCGATGAACTTAGTGATATCAGAAAAGAAAGTAGCCGACTGAGAGCAAAAGATTATCTCCCTGAAAAGCATTACAAACCCGGATTTATTTTTGTGGGACTGAATGAACACAATGGACCAAATCTAATTCCAATTGATTTGTGGCGAGAAGCTAATATGCAAATTATTGGGCCTACACGTTACGGTAAAGGTGTAATTATTGGGAATATTCTGGATCAAATTATTCGCCAAGACGATTGCGTGTTTTATATTGACCCTAAAAAAGATGCTTTTGCACCGCATATCATGTATCAGGCTGCAAAGTTAAATAACCGTAAGTTTTATTATGTCGCATTACATGATGATGATATTGGAAGCTGGGCACCATTTGCAGGCGGATCAGACGGAGACGCACTAGTTCGAGCAGAAATTGCTTTTGGCCTTGAGTTCACTGGCGATCCAGGAACCGATTACTACAAGTCCCAGGAACTTAAAGAGTTTCAAAAAGCCTTCGCACAAACCAGGAACATAGAGTCATTAAAAAATCTGTTAAAAGAAACAGATGCCAATAGAATTAACGCAGAACTAGCTCGCTGGTCTAGAGTGAAAAGCCTTGTACCAAAGAATGGTTCTGGATTTAGCATTCAAAAAGCAATCAAAGAAAATGCAGTTGTATATATTCAAGGACATCTGAAAGATGCCGTACTCCGGACTGCAACAAAAATATTCATAGTCGAGCTAGTTCAAGAAGCTATGAATATGCATAAAGAGCGAAAAAATCATCTTACAGTTGCAATCGACGAAGTTAGCTTTCTCGTTTCTAAAGATCTAGCTCAATCACTCGCAACATCGCTGGGATTTAATATCAATTTTGTACTTGCCTATCAATCGCAGAATGATCTGTTAAATTTAGATGATAACTCCGTAAATGGTAACTATATCCATCAAAGCATCAACGTGAACTGTCAATTAAAGGCCGTTTATGGTGGCGCCGATTTTGAAACTGCAGAATGGGCTTCCAATCTATCTGGAACAATTATCAAAGAAGTCACCAAAATGGAAAGGGCTGAAATTAGCAAAGCCGGCGGGGAGATTTGGGAAGGCACCAGATCCGTAGGTTCAGTTGAGGAAAATTTCATAAATAAAAATACTATTTTGACGCTACCACCGAGAGTTTGCGTATTTATTCAACCGCGCAAAATTGCATCAATTAACTATACAGCCTTTGTGCCCGTTAAGGACACATCCTCTTTAGAGACATACATTGAACATAAGAAGCAAATTTATTCATCCAGAAAATCCGATACACTTGAGCCGCCCTCACTCAAGGAGAATATTAACCCGATTAAACAAAATGAGAATCCGCAACAAAAGAATTTTAAAAAGCACATACAGCAATTGCCCAAAAAAAATGCTACTCAAAAAAATAACCGCCAAGAAAAGTCAGACGAAAGAACACTAGACAATATCGTTTCTTTAATTGAAAACAGGAAAAATATGATGACAGCCGATCAAGATAAAAACGAAACGGAAAATTCACTACCTTAAAATTTCGTTATACATAAATAACGTGCAAAATTTTTCTAAACCTTTTTTAAAGGTCTCCAACGTATGATTCATATCCATTCGGATTTTGCGACTGCCAGCGCCAAGCATCTTGCATCATGCGCTCCAAGCCGAATTTTGCTTCCCACCCCAACTCTGATTTCGCCAAGTCTGCATTGGCATAGCAGCTGGCGATATCGCCGGGGCGACGCGGGGAAATTTTGAACGGCACTTTACGGCCACTGGCATCCTCAAAGGCTTTTACCATCTCGAGTACTGAGTAGCCCGTACCTGTGCCCAAATTGTAGGCACGGCATCCAGCGCCCACTTTATCCAGCCCTTTTAGCGCTGCTACGTGACCCAAGGCCAAATCGACAACGTGGATATAGTCGCGCACGCCTGTGCCATCTGGTGTGTTGTAGTCATTGCCAAACACTGACAGTTGCGGCAGTTTTCCAATCGCCACCTGCGCAATATAAGGCAGTAAATTGTTAGGGATACCGGCAGGATCTTCGCCAATTAAGCCGCTTTCGTGCGCACCAACGGGGTTGAAGTAGCGCAATAGGGAAATGTTCCACTGATTACCGGGTGCTTTGGCGACATCACGCAAAATATCTTCCACGATGAGTTTGCTGCGGCCGTAAGGGTTGGTCGCTGAAGTCGCAAAACTTTCGTCGATGGGCACACTAACCGGATCACCATAAACCGTGGCAGATGAGCTGAATATCAGTTTCCAAACCTTAAATTCTTCCATCACCTCAGCCAAGCTCAAGGTACCTGCAACGTTGTAGCGATAATATTTCAGCGGAATTTGGTTGGACTCACCCACCGCTTTCAATCCAGCAAAGTGCATTACCGCTTCGATTTTGTGTGCGGCAAACACTTTGCGCAGTGCGTCTTTGTCGTTGATATCAACTTGGTAAAAAACGGGCTCGACACCTGTAATACGCGCAACACGCTTTAGTGATTCTTCTTTGGAGTTACACAGGTTATCGACGACGATGGGGAGGTAACCGCTGTCAGTCAGTTCTACACAGACGTGACTACCAATAAAGCCCGCACCACCAGTAACTAAAATGGCTGGGCGTTTAGAAAAATCGGGGTGAGACATGGGAATATCCTTGCATACTGAGACACTGAGCGAGCGCGCAGTATACCTGTTTCTCCTACACAGGAAATTAATCCTAGAGTGCGTTTACCCCAAAATGAAAAAGGCAAGCCGAAGCTTGCCTTTTCAATTCGCAATTCAAACTTATTTGATTGGCAGTGACAATGTAGCGATGAATTTCAATTCGTCGTTTGCAGCGTCAGCTGTTCCT
This sequence comes from Cellvibrio sp., assembly GCF_046347455.1. Classification (GTDB taxonomy): domain Bacteria; phylum Pseudomonadota; class Gammaproteobacteria; order Pseudomonadales; family Cellvibrionaceae; genus Cellvibrio. Next base: position 730 of record NZ_JAXMGC010000002.1, on the reverse strand, counting down.
TTATCAACTACTTTACCCAAAGTGAATGACAACTTGTCGCTGTACGCATAGCTAAGATCCAAGTGGGTCACACCATCAAGAGCGCCGCTGTCATCAGAGTGTCTACCTACCAACGCAGTGAACTTGCCATAGGTCGCACTCAAAGTGGTATAGGTGTAATTATCATCGGCCAATACATCGCCTACACCGTTACGGAACATTGCCTTGAATGACAAATCGTCTGACACTTTGTAGCCCAGAGTAATAGCAACGTCTGATACGTCATCAAAACCTAAAGGCTTAGCGAGTGTCGGGTACATATAGGTGGTGTAGTTGAGGTCAACGTTTAACGCACCTAAATCAAAGTTGTAACCTGCGTACCAATCGTATTCAGTGCCGTTAGCCTTATCACCAGAAGAAGCCCAAAGACCTGTGTAGAAGCCGGCTTCGCTAACATGTACGTCAGCTACGAGTGCTGCACCACCACCCAAATCAAAACCACGCCAGTAGTACATGTTTGATGCACTTACAGATGCGGCAACTTCAGCGTGAGCAGCAGGAACTGCAAAACCAGCTAAGGCAGACAGGGCGGCACTAACAGCAACTAACTTTTTCATCTTCATGAGTAAATCCTCTCAGTATGTTTCTACATTTAGTTTTTGAGGTAGCCGAACCAACTAGAACGACATGACTGAGATATTGCAGTTAGCAAGCCAACTTTATATTTCCTTTGTTTATCATTCACTTAAAC